>CAWFOS010000016.1:0-189920 GCA_963817495.1 uncultured Alphaproteobacteria bacterium
CTTGTAACTTGAAAACCGCCGCATTGGCAGGGCCGTCTGCCGATGCGGGCGCGGCGGAGAGGCCGTCTCATCCTCGGGCGAACAAGTCCGCAACTCAGCATGGGTCCTCCGCCGCAAGTCCATTAAGCCCGAACAGTCGCCGGGGCCATACATTGAGCCCGTTTAGACAAGGAAGGGCCAGGATGGAGACGAACGCGCAGCCTGTTTTCGTGGGAATCGATGTTTCGAAGGATAAGCTCGATGTGGCGCTTTGGCCCTCGGGAGAAAGTTTTACAGTTGAACGCAATGCAAGGGGTCTCAACAGCCTTTGCGCAAAGCTTGCCGCTCTGAACCCTGTCATCATCGCCTTGGAGGCCACGGGCGGGTTCGAAACCGTGGTCGCTGCGGCTCTGGCTGCTGCGAACCTGCCTGTCGCCGTCGTCAATCCGGCCCAGATCCGCGCCTTCGCCCACGCGCTTGGCAAAAGAGCCAAGACCGACCCCATCGACGCCGTCGTCATCGCGCGCTTTGCAGAAGCGGCGCGGCCCGCCATCAGGCCGCTGGCCGACGCCGAAACCCAGCTCCTCGCCGATCTCATCGCAAGGCGCCGGCAGATCGTCGAAATGATCGTCGCCGAAAAACAAAGGCTTGGCCGCGCTCCCGCCAAGCGCCTGAGAAAAAGCATCGAACGCCTCTTGACGGCCCTGGAGAAAGAACTCTCCAGCCTTAACGGCGATATCGATACGGCCGTCAGGGCCTCATCGGTGTGGCGGGCGAACGAAGAGCTTCTCACCTCCGTTCCCGGCGTCGGCCCAACCACGGCGCGCACTCTGATTGCGGAGTTGCCCGAGCTTGGGACCTTGACGCGCAAGGAGATCGCGGCCCTGGCCGGCCTTTGCCCCTTCACCCGCCAGTCCGGGCAGTGGCGGGCAAAGCCTTTATCGCGGGGGGCCGGGCCAGCGTGCGCGCCGCTTTGTTCGTGGCGGCGATGGTTGCGGCACGGTTCAACCCCATCCTGAAAACCTTCTATGACCGCCTCGCCGCTGCCGGGAAGCCAAAGAAAGCCGCTCTCGTCGCCGTCGCAAGAAAACTCCTCACCATCCTCAACGCTATCGTCCCAGACCAAAAGCCATGGCAAACCGCTTGACAGCCAAGACAGTCGCTGAGCTTGTCGAAGGATGAAGCCGCATATGCTTTTCAGCGCGCATGAGCGAAGCGTCAAGGCGTTGGCGCAAGCGCGTCAATCAAGGTGTGACGCCTATAAGGCCGACTTCTCAAGGTTGCGCAAGCCCGCGCGCCTCAATTTCAGCGGAAGTCCATTCGAAGGCGCTGTCGCGAAGCCGCTCCCACTCCTCCCAATCCATCGGGCTTACGCCTTCGGGGATAGGGATCGCGAAGCATTGCGCCACCGTCCACGGAAGCGGGGAAGGCGGCCTGCTCGACAAGGCCCCCAGCACGGTTTCGAGGCGCAGGCGCTTTTCGGGTGTTGACGGACCCTGGAATGGGGTCAAGCGGAAGGAGGGGCCGGCGAGTTGCCGGTACGACATGTGCGACGCTCCGAGCGGCGGGACTTGGGGGTGGAGAAACATGAGAGGAGACGCGGAAAGCTTTCCCGCGGCCTCAATGAGAGCCTCGGTCTCGTGTTCGCCGCTTACGAGAATATCGCCATCGTCTGCGATGAGCGGCGGCAGGATTCCTGGCGGCGTCAATCCGGCCCGGACTGCGCCATGGAGGCGGCCCTCGCAATGCGCTCTTGGAGCGTTGTCCGAGAGCGAGAAGGAGACGGCGGTGAAGGCACGCGCGGTGAGAGCGATATCGCATTCGGGCAACGCCAGCGCAAGCATGGCGTCCACGGCGGCAGCGTCGTACAGCCCCGCATCGGGCCGCGCGGCCCGCTTCCAGGGCAGCGGTTCGGCCAGTTCCCGAAACACCGCCTCGGTATCGGCGAGGGTGGCCCCGCTCGCCAGAAGCCCCGCAGGCAGGATCGCGCTTCCAGCGGCTGTCAGGCGAACGGCCGGGGCATCGTTCGCCTCGAAGGCTTGAAGAGCGCCCAGGATCGCTGCGGCGTAGACACCGCAGCTCGTGGCCGCGATGGCGTTTCCCCTCCCCAGAAGAGCCGATGCCATGAGCGGGGCTTCCGTTGGCGACGCGAAGTCCACGGCCTGCGTCGAGCGATAAGGGCGCGAGGCCGCCCATTCGCCCGCATTCTTGGGGGAAATGCCCTGGCCCTTGGCAATGATGAGGCGGCACCGGTCTTTTCCCCGCCGGTCGAGCGCATGCTGTTCCAGTGGGGACAGAGTGGAATTGCCGCCGCTTGCAAGGAAGAGGATCTCATCGCCTTCCTCGATGGCTTCCTTCGCAAATGTCTCGTCCGAGCCATCCGCAATCACGATCGTAACATCGAACTCGAGCTCCTGTTCGTGGAGCCAGTGAGCGGTGTCGGGCGCGTCGAGGGCAAGGGAGCCAAAGCTGTCCCGCCGCAGGATCCTGACTTCCGCGGAATTTTCCAGGGCGGAAACGAAGGCATCCTTCACGGCGCTATCGAGGCGTCCTTTAGCGCCGGCGGGGCACAGGACAAGGCGGCTGGGTATCGGCGGCGCTGCCGGAAGGGTTGCGCTAAGCCTCGATGGTATCGCGAAAGATGTCGCGAGCAGGTCGGGCTGGGCATTAAGCGCTGCGGTGAAGTCGGCCCAGGCCAGCGTCAGAAGCACGGTCTCGCGCAACGCGACGAGGGTCGCCTCCGCCGGGCCCCGCGTGAAAAACGCTTCCGCCGCGAGCGCCGCGCCCTGGCCGAACTCTTCCGCGTCCAGTCCCTGACCGTGCTCGGCGACCCGGCCTGACACGACGACGCTAAGCTCATCGACGCCCGCGCCAGCCACCGTGGCAGCCTCGCCCTTGGCCAGCACTTTGAGCGCCGTCAAGCGGTAGAGGCGCTGCAATTGCTCAGAGTCGAAGGCAGAAAAATGGAGGACTCCGGCCAGAAACGTGATTATGCGGGAAGACGAATCCATGGCCCTCCCCTTAACGCGCCGATTGGACCGAAAGAATGGCAGGCTGCAGACGGCAGAGCCAGGAGGCGCGGGAAGCGGGTTTGAGTGGCGCGGACAGGACACAACGCAGGCCCTGCAGACTTTGGCGCATGAGGAACGGCAGGCAGCGCATTGCAGGGCGGGACAGGCTTCGCGGCGAATTCGCATAATCGGCGGTTATGGATGCGCTGGCCGCGGACGGCATCCCGTCATCCCACAGCAAACAGCACTCGACGCTTGACCCGGGCGGCCCTGAAGGTTACATGAACGAGAACTCGGCGAATGCGCCTTTTTCCATTCACTGTTAGGTCCGATCATGTCGCGCCAGTGCGAACTCACAGGCAAGGGTGGCCTCGTCGGTCATCTCGTCAGCCACTCGAATATCAAGACAAAGCGGCGCTATTTGCCGAACCTTTGCAATGTCACGCTTTTGAGCGATGCGCTCGGCCGTGGCATCCGTTTCAGAATAAGCGCCAACGCGCTCCGCTCGGTGGAGCATCGCGGGGGCCTCGATGCCTTCCTGCTCAAGGCGGGGGATGAGGAGCTTTCGCTGAAGGCGCGCCGTCTGAAACGCGAAGTCGTCAAGGCGCGTGCCCGGACGGAAGGCGCCGCCTAGAGCAGCTAGCGCCGTTTCGGATGCGGATAAGCTGCTTTTGAACAACTTTTCCGCCTTTAATCGATTCCGATTAGAGGCAGGTTGATTGAGCGGCGAGCTTCTCTCAGGCGATGCGCCAGAGTTTTGAAGCGTGCAGCATGAAGATTTTAGGCTCCGCCCTGTAGAGGGAGCGGAGCGCTTCTGCTGTGCATTGCAACCCGCCCGCATAAGCGCCGAAAGCCGGCACAATCAGCAAATCGTCCGAGACGCAGAAGCAGCGGCCGGATAACCGCTGGCCTCCCGCGCGCACGCTCGCCTTCGGATGAAAATGGCCTGCGATCTCGGCCGCCTCTCGAATGGCGCGCGGCTCATGGCGCAGGATGACGCCCTCGATTGGAAGCTCGTCCCTCCTTTCGCCGCCGCAGAATTCGGGCGCTTCCGGGTCGTGATTCCCACCGATCCAGACCCAGCCTTCAGCGAGTGCACAGAGCGCAGCAAGCGCGCTCCGGTCGGCCTCGGCCATGCGTTCACCGGCGCGGCCATCATGAAAGCTGTCGCCGAGGCAAACGACTCGCTTCGGCCGGTAAGCTTCGATCACGCATCTGAGGCGGATCAGCGTGTCGTGGCTGTCGAGCGCAGGGACAAGCCTGCCCCGCGCCCCCTCGTTGGAGCCCTTTTCCAGATGGAGATCGGCGACAATAAGCGTTTTCTGGTCCGGGAGCCAGGCAGCACCGCTTTGATCGAGCGTCAAAGCGAGGCCCGCGAATGCGATCGCGATCGAGGACCGGCCCGGCCCCAAAGCCTCTTCCGGCGCCTTTTCCGGCCTCGATGCCGCCTCGACGCTCACGCCGCTTTGCTCCCAAACACAAACATTTCCCGGAAGCCTGCTGCAAAAGAAATTGTGCTGGTCGCTTCGGAGCGCCCCCAATGCCTAGCCAAGGGCCGTAGCCATGACCCACCAGCCCGGATAGCCCTCAGCGATCTGCCGAGTGGCCCTGGCCGCCGCCTCCCCGGACGAAAACAGGCCGAAACAGGTAGGCCCGCTGCCCGATAGCCGGGCGAGCAGGCATCCGTCCAAGCGCCGGATCGTATCGAGAACCCTCTCAACGGCAGGTTCAAGCGCTATGGCGGGCGCCTCGAGGCCGTTGCGCCCCTCCTTGAGATAGGCGGCCGCCTCTTCCGGAGTCTTCCATCCGGGAAAGGCTGGTGGAGGACCGGCCTCATCGGCCCTCAGCGGCTTCGCATTCAAGGTCTTAAAGACGGCCGCTGTCGATAGCTTGATGCGCGGATTGACCAGGATTGCGGGCAGGGGCTTGAGGCCCGGCACCGGCGTCACACGCTCGCCGAGCCCGCACATCCATGCTGCGCTGTTCTGAAGGCAGACGGGAACGTCCGCTCCAATCGCAGCGGATCGCTCGATGAAGCGCCCTGCGTCCGAGGCGTCGCTATAGACCTTCAGCAGCGCCCGGATGGCTGCAGCGGCGTCCGACGAGCCTCCGCCAAGCCCCGCGGCAACGGGGATGTTCTTCTTGAGGCGGAACTGCCCGCTGATCGCGACGCCGAGCCAGGAAGCCACCGCGCGCTTGGCTTTCAGGACAAGGTTCTCGCCATCGACAAGGCCCGCAAAAGGACCTTCGAGGCTGAGGCTGTCCTCGGATGACGGCGCAAAAAAAAGATCGTCGCAGACATCCGCGAATGCCACGAGGCTTTCCAACTCGTGGTATCCGTCAGGGCGCTTGCCCTTGATGTGAAGCGTGAGGTTGACCTTGGCCTGGGCTTTCTCACAAACGAAACCGGCCACGACGCTGTCTTGCGCGGTTCCGCGCGGATCACTGCCTGAAGGGGATGTCATTGCAAACCTGGGCTGAAGTCAGACCTTGAGCAACGTCAATAAGCCGCTCGACCGCGGTTGTCGACCCCGCTGAGACAAGAAGCACGCCCCTTCGGCACATGCTTCTCGCCGATTTGCCAGATCAAGGATTGCCAGTTGCAGCCGATGCTCCGCCGGGCGCCGTAGACGGAGGCGGGGCTGCCTGCGGCTGCAACTCGGCTCGGGGGCCTGAATCGTCGGGCAAACCCAGGTCGAGCTTCTTCTTGATCTTTGGGACGTCCTCAGGCTCGGGGTTCAGGGTCAGCGCCTGATTCCACTGAAACTTTGCCTCAAGCTTCCGGCCAAGCCGCCAGTAAACATCGCCCAAATGATCGTTCAATGTCGGGTCTTCCGGGTGCAACTCGACGGCCTTGTCGAGTTGCTTGACGGCCTGCTCGTAATCCTTCTGGATGTAATAGCCCCAACCGAGACTATCGATGATATAGCCGTCGTTGGGCTTGAGCTTCAGCGCCTTCTTGATGAGGTCGAAAGCCTCGGGGACGTTGATGTTCTGATCGAGCCAGGAATAGCCGAGATAGTTCAGAACGGCTCCCTGGTCGGGATCGAGTTCGAGCGCCTTCTTGAAATCCGGCTCGGCCTTCGCCCATTGCTTCGTGCGCTCATAGGCGATCCCGCGGGCATAAAAGAGGCCCCAATGCTTCTTTTCTGGCGTTGCGATCAATTCGATGGCGCGGTCGTAGTAGGGAATGGCGGCATCGTAGTTCTTGCGCGCGCTCTCGATCGACGCGAGGGTTTGCAGAACCTGCTCTTCTTTCGGACTTTTCTCAAGAACTGCCTTTAGCTGCGCAACCGCCTCGTCGGTTTTCTGAAGCGCATTCAGGTAAATCGCTTTTCGAATTTTCGAGTTGACCCAGAATGGGGAGTTCTCCCGAACGGTGTCGATTACTGCAATCGCCTTGTCGTACTGCTCGGAGTTTCCACTTCCATAAAGCTCCGCCAGTTCCAGCTTCGCGATGTCGGAGCCGGGATTGAGGAACAGGGCAAGCCTCAGGTAAATCTGTGCGGCGTCCGCGCCGTTGTTCGTTGCCAGCACTTGCCCGATGCCGAGAAACGATTCCGCAAGCCCTTCCTCGACATTCGAGACCATGAGCTTCGGCGTCTTCCCGGCCTTCAACTCGGCCATGAGCTGCTTGCCGAGCGGGGTGACGTCGGCGCCGGCTTCCGTCAGGACCGCTTCCGCCTGTTCCCTGTCGCCCCAGAACGCCAGATGCCGTGCGAAGGCTTCCGCGATGCGGGTGTTCGGCGCCTTTTTCTCGGTAACGGCGCGATAGGCTTCGAGAGCAACCGCTTTCTTCCTCGCGACATCGGCTATGAAAGCGCGCTGAACCGTCTCGAAGTGGGTCGCCCAAGCCGCCTTGCTTGGGCTCTGCAAGGCTGCGATGGCTCTGTCGGCACGCCCTTGCGCGACGGCCACCCAGGCGCGCGCCAGCTTGATCGTCGGCTCCTCCGCGGTGGTTCCGCGCTCCGCATTGCGGAAATGTTCGTCGGCTCTTGCGTAATCTCTGTGCTTGAAGGCGTCGAGCCCGAGAAAAACGTGGGCGATGGTGTTGTCGGTCTGTTTTCTGGCCAGACGCTGGGCAAGGCTGCGAGCGGAATCGAACTCCCCCGACGCGAGGTCGAGCTGGAAGGCTTCTTCGAGGATGTCCTGGTTGGCCGGGTCCTTGGCAAGAGCGCGCCTGTAATAGAGGGCCGCGTTATCACTATCCCGGGAGGAACGCGCAACGTGCCCGGCAAGATAGCTGCCGAGAAGGGAATTGACCTCCGGCACATCCGCTCGCGGGGTTGGCCTGCTTCTGTTCGCGCTGGAAGCCGATGCCTCCATAACAAAGCATGCTGCGAAGAAGCAGATTGGCAAGACAAAAGCTGTCTGCCTCCATGACGAAGGCAGGGCCGCCGGAGCGATTTTCAAAGAGAGCATATCGAGACCTGTCTTTCGATCCTGGATTTCAACATCACCGCCAGACACCATGATCGCCTCGCGCATAACGCCACCGCCGCTCCTTCACAACTGTCAGATCGTGAGAGTTGCTTCAAAGCGAGAGGCGGTTTTCCCAGACGCCTAAGATGTCGCCAGAAAGTCGGTCGACAATAAGACGGAAAAACGGCGGTAGGCCAAGCTAAAAAAGATTAAATGGGGTAAGGACGCCAAGCAAGCTTCGCTCATCAGGCCAATGGATTGCCGTTCCGCCGTCATCCCTGGAAACGCGAAGCCTTATCCGGGAACGCTTTCCCTTTTTGCGATCCCGGCTCTCGCTTCGCTTGGCCGGGATGACGAATGGCTGGCGGAACGGCAATGCGTTGGCGCGTCGATGCTTAGCTTTGGCCGTCGCGAGCGGGGCCGGCCTTTGGGGGCTTGGTTTCCCGTCTGACTTTGACAAGCTCGTAGATCGCGAAGGCGAGCACTGGCCCGGCAACCAAGAAAAGTTCAGCTAACCCGCCCAACGCAAAACTCCTTCCGAGCCTTTATTCGGCCGTCTCTCGGGTTTCTTCCCTTGCCAGGATGCCGTAGCGCGCGGCTTCGGAAAAGACAAATTCCGCAACCTCGGCGGGTTTTTCCTCGTGAGCAAGGTGCCCCATGCCGCGAAGGAGAATGACTTTCGAGCCCGGAACCAAATCCTGGACTTTGAACGCCACCTCCGATGGGACGGCTTTGTCGTTGCTCGCGGCGATGAGCGTGAGTTTCGTTTTGAGCTTTGGCAGATCCTGGGACAGCGTCTCCAGATCCCAGTTCGCCATCATGCCAAGGGCGGCCGCCACGTGAGTTGAACTGCGGAAGAGACGGCCATAGAGCGCGAGGCCCTCCGCATCGATCTCGGAGCCGGTGCCCGTGATCAGGCGGCGGACCATGCCTGCATCGGCGCTCCAGGTGAACATGCTTGGGACGAAAGGATTGACGAACAAGAGCCTGGCGATCCCGCCGAAGAACTGGCTTGCCGGACCGCCAAAGGGCAGGTAGGCCCCATTCAGGCTGATGATCGCCTTCGCGTCGA
The DNA here is from genome assembly GCA_963817495.1 of uncultured Alphaproteobacteria bacterium. Taxonomy (GTDB): domain Bacteria; phylum Pseudomonadota; class Alphaproteobacteria; order Rhizobiales; family Rhodomicrobiaceae; genus Rhodomicrobium. The sequence continues at coordinate 8,485 of CAWFOS010000016.1, forward strand.
GCCGGTGATCGAGCGCCATCCGGCACAGGATCGCGGCGCCGGCGGAGTGTCCAATCCCGATGTCCGGCTTGACGTTGAGCACGTTAAGCAGCGCTGTAATCGATTGCGCCATCTGCGGAAGGGAAAGATGCGACGCGCGGGGCGCCTCGGTGAAGCCGTGGCCCGGCAAATCCACCGAGATAACTCGAAACCGGCTCGCCAGAGCCGGGCCGAAATGACGCCAGGAATGGGTTGATGCCCCTGTTCCGTGGAGCAGCAGCGCAATTGGGCCGCTGCCCATATCTTCAATGTGCCAGCGCAAACCGCCGGCCGACACAAACCTGCTGGCGGCACGGTTCGGCCAATCGAGCCCTTCCCGGTCCCAGTTCAAAGTGTTCATCCTTTAGCAGCCATCCTTGCAGCCTTCGAAATCGCCGCCGCATTCGCATAAGGCAGCGGCAGATAACGTGCCGCCATCTCTTGTGCAAGCCGCTCTGCCTGAAGTTGCGGGCGCGGAGACGTATCTACCAACATTGTGGCGATACCCTCTGCGCGCAACCGTCGGCTGGCGATGCTCGCGTCATTTTGAGCGCGGTCACGCCCAGGCTTTCCTTCTGCGGTGATGTTGGCGCGGCCGTCAGTCAGAAGGACGATAAGGGGAGAAATGCCCCTGCGCCGGATGTTCAGTGCAAGCGCCATTGCTGCAGTGATTCCCAAGGCGAGTGGCGTGCCGCCGCCGCCAGCCAGCGCCGCGAGGCTGCGCTTGGCGCGCGTCAGCGAGCGCGTTGGCGGCAGGAGCATCTCCGCGCCCTTGCCGCGGAAGGCGATCAGCGCGACCTGGTCGCGGCGGATGTAGCACTCGGCAAGCAGGAGTTCGATGGCGCCCTTGGTTTCGGCAAGGCGCTGCATCGCGGTCGAGCCGGAGGCGTCGACGGCGAAGATGGTCGCCGTTTGCGAGCGCGCCTTCAGCCGTTTCACCCGGAAATCGTCGCTGCGAACCTCGATCTTTTCCAAGGTTCGAATAACGCCTTGCTCTTCGGATCTGTGGTGCGTGTTGGCGAAAACGCGGCGGATCTTTTGCCAGGGCGCAGCGGCGCGTAGCGTTTCGATCAGGCTCATCGGAGAGCCGGGACGCGGCTCGCCGCGCCTGACGCCTGCTGGCCGTCCGCGGGCTGCATTCGTTCGCTCGCTGCCGCTTTTTCCCGCGGGCGCATTCGCCGGAACCTTAACGGCCTTGCCGGACTGGTTGCTCAGGATGTGCTTCGGCATGGCGGCCTCGGCGGCGGCGATGATCATATCGGTCAGCGGCTTATCTTCCTCCGCGGCCTTCTGCTCCTCGCTATCCTGATCCTTGTCCTTCTCTTCGTTCTTTTCCTGCTCCTGAGGGGGCGGCTCCTCCGGCGGCGGCGCAGGCGTCCTGGTTGCGCGAGGCGCGAGCACGAAGAGCGCGGCAAGGGCTGCGTCTTCGTCCGCCGCCTCGGTTCGCCCCGCAAGAGCGGCGGCGGCGCGAGCGGCGCGAACCGCGAAGATTGGCGCGCGAAGCGAATAAACGCCGAACTGAGAGGCCGCTGCGCAAAGGGCTGTGATGATTTTGTCGGAAACTTCGACGCTTGCAAGCCGCGCGCGCGCCGCTGCGATGTCGTCCTCGGAGGTGGTCGCGAGCGTCACGTCGCGGTAGCTGAGTTCGGTGAGATCGATCCTGAGGCCCAGCCGCTCCAGCAGCGCAAACGGGGGCGCTTCGTCATTGCCCTCGCTTTCATCGAGCGCGATCACGCCGAACCGCGCGGGATGCGTGACGGAAGCCGCCTCCCGCTCCACATGCACGGCGCCCGCGTCCATTACGATGCCAAGCCTCGAGGCAAGGGCGGGCTCCATGCGCTCGCAGGACGGCACGATCAGATAACCGCCGTCCATATCGGCGAGCAGGCCGCGCTCCGCGATAGGCTTGCCATGCGCAAGCGTTGCGGCAAGGTCGAGACCGCCAAACAGACGCTCGTCGGCGGCGTAAAGCGGAAGCTTGCGGAAGGGAACGTGGTCCGGCAGGATGCTGCGCAGGAATTCGACCCACTGATCGCGCACCGGCCCATATTTCGACTGCACGACAATGCCGCCGAGGCCGACAGGGTCTACGGCGAACAGCGAAGCCGCCATCACGGCGTCTTCCCAGAGCGACCGTTCCGGCGCCGCTTCCCCGCCGCCGTTCAACATCACCCGAACGTCTTCTGCAAAGCGAGTTCGACGCGGACCGTGGAGCCGGCTTCATCGAGCGGATCGCGGCGCAGGCGATGGCGCAGCGCGGGCGGCGCAACCCTTTTCAGATGGCCGACTTTGACGGTCTCGGAGCCTTCATAGGCGGCGACTGCGCGCGCCGCGCGCATCAGCGTCAACTCTCCGCGCAGACCGTCGGTGCCGAGCGCGATACAGAGCTTCGCGGCTTGCTCCAGCACCTCGTCCGGCATGGCGATCAGGTTTACGCGGCTTCGCGCCACGGCGACCTTGCGCCTCAGCTTGCGGTTTTCATCGCGCCAGGCGGCGACGAAGCCGTGCGGATCGCGCTCGAAGGCGTCGCGCCGGCGCACCACCTCGATGCGGGACGCCAGATCCTGCGGCGTGCGCACCTCGACGGAGAGGCCAAAGCGGTCGAGGAGCTGCGGGCGAAGCTCGCCTTCCTCGGGGTTGCCGCTGCCGATCAGCACGAAGCGCGCCGGATGGCGCAGGCTCATGCCTTCGCGCTCGACCACGTTTTCGCCGGAGGCCGCGACGTCGAGCAGAAGATCGACAAGGAAATCCTCAAGCAGGTTCACTTCGTCGATATAGAGGAAGCCGCGATTCGCGCGCGCCAGAAGGCCGGTCTCGAAAGCCTTCTCGCCTCGCGTCAGCGCCCGCTCGAGGTCGAGCGCGCCGACGACGCGATCCTCGGTGGCGCCGAGCGGCAGATCGACCACCGGCACGCTGATGAAGCGCGCTGGCAGCTTGCCGTCGCGGGCGCGCTGGCGGCACTCCTCGCAAAGGTTGCTTCCATCGGGGTCGCAATTGAAGCGGCAGCCGCGGATGGCCCGGACCGGCGGCAAAAGCGCCGCGAGAGCCCGGACGGTGGTCGATTTGCCGGTTCCGCGGTCGCCGAAAGCCAGCACGCCGCCAATCGTGTAGTCGATTGCGGAGACGATGAGCGCAAGCTTGAGCTCATCTTGTCCAACGATGGCGGAGAAAGGATAAATTGGGCGTGTCATTTGCGTTCTTCTAGCGCGGTCTGGATTTGCATGTCTAGTTCTGCTCCCATCAGTGCGGCAAAAGCTGTCAGCCAAAACCAGTAGAGCAGAATAACGACGGCTCCGAAGGAACCGTAAACTTTGTCATAAGAGTTGAACGCGGACACATACCACGAAAACCCCGTCGATCCTGCAAGCCACAGCGCGGTTCCCACGAGCGAGCCGATCGAAACCCATCGCCAATGCGCATCCTTGCGGTCCGGGCCATAGCGGTACACCAATGCGAGACTCAAAGCCATGATTAGAGCCAGGACTGGCCAGCGCAGGGTGTGCAGAATGCTGTTGGTGAATTCCGAAAGACCGATGCCGTTGAGAACGCGTGGCACCGCTATAACAGCGTATATGTTGAAGACCAAGACACAAAGCGCCGCGATTGTAAACATGAACGCGATAAGGTTCGTGCGCGTGAAGCTCCGCGTCTCCGGTGCGTTGTAGACGACGTTCAAAGCTCCCATCATCGAATAGGCCCCAAGGCGGGCGTTGATGAAGGCGAGCAGGAGGCTGAAAACCGACGCGAGCGAAAGCGAGGTGCTGTTCTGTCCCATCAGGACGACGACTTGGGCGTCGATCGCGTTCCAGGCCTCGCCGGGGAGCACACCTTTCAGGGAGACAAGCCACTCCCGCACCTGGTCGGGATCGGCGAGAAGGCCAAACATCGCAACAATGAACACAAGGGCAGGGAAGATCGCCAGCAGCATGTAGAAGGCAACGCCGGCTGCAAGCAGGCTGATGTTGTCCGCTGAAATCGATTTCCAGACGCAAATGAGAACTCTGAGCGGCAGGAGATACCGCCGCTTCGTCGCGAAAGACACCGTCCGGCTCCGTCTCGAAGTGGTTTTCAGGTTTAGCAACGGGGCCATTTCTCGAACAGGGTTGGAAACCGGTCTTGGGCGAATGGAGGGTGCAGCGATCCAATGAGAGACACTTATACGGTGGAAAATGCTCCCGTCACCCCAAATGTTGCTTGGCCTTGACCAAGGCTCCTCTCGCGGGTTGCGCCGGATCGGCCCGCGCCGGGCCTCAAGCATGGGGATGATCCTGATGGCGACCCCTTTTGCTGGCGCGCGGCGGAAGGGGCTGAGCGGCGCCTTCGCAACGAAATCTTGAAGGCAGGCCGTGTCAGTGAGCCATTGTGCGGAAGCGGCTCCAACAGCAAGTCCCTTCTTGCGAGAATGAATTCAGCGCGCAGCGAGCGACGGACGGAGCTTTCCGAATGAGCACAGCGACCCTCGAAAAGCAGTCTTATGAGCCGCCACGCCCGGTCTACCCGGCGGACCGGCCCGGCCTGCTCCAGTTCCTTCGCGCGGTGCGCACCAATGCACTGCTGATGTGGCCCGACGCCGCCTATGAGCGCGACATCCTTATCAACCGTCCGGTTGGCAGGACGCAGATGCTCGTCAACTCGCCCGAAGCGATCCATCGGGTGGTCGTCGAGAATCCCGGCAATTACCGCCGCACGCCGGCAGCCATGCGGATTTTGCGGCCGATTACCGGGGATGGGGTGCTGCTGAGCGAGGGCGCCAGCTGGCGGCATCAGCGGCGGACCATCGCGCCCGCGATGGCGCCGCGCCTTATCCCTATGCTCGCCCGCCACATCGCGGCGGTGGCCGAGGAGACTGTCGCCTCGCTTCGCCAGTGCGGCAACGCTCCGCTGAACCTCCAGGAAAAGATGCAGTTCGCCGCGCTGGAGATTGCGGGGCGCTCCATGTTTTCGCTCGAGATGGGCACGTTCGGCGCCGAAATGCGCGGTATGCTTACCGGCTATGGCGTCAGTCTCGCGCAACCGCATCTGCTCGACATGGTGCTGCCGGTAGCCTTCCCTTCGCCGCGCGACTTCGCCCGCCGGCGTTTTCACCGGCGCTGGATGGCCCTTATAGACCGCATCATAGACGCGCGTCTGGCCTCGGGTGAAAAGAACGGCGCTCCGCGCGACCTCTTCGACCTGCTTTGCGCCGCGCGCGACCCGGAGACCGGCGCCGCCTTCAGCCGCAAGCAATTGCGGGATCAGGTTGCCACCATGATCGTCGCCGGTCATGAGACCACCGCGATTACGTTGTTCTGGTCGCTCTATCTGCTGGCTCATGCGCGGGGCTGGCAGGACCCGATCGCGGCCGAGACGGCTGGCCTCGACCTCGGACCCGCGGGCGGCCCTGCTCAACTGGATTCGCTGGTTCAGACCCGTGCCGTGGTCAGCGAGACGCTGCGGCTCTATCCGCCTGCCTTCACCATGATCCGCGTAGCGATCGAGCCCGACCGCGCCGGCGATCTTGAGATTCCGCGCGGCGCCGTGGTGATGATCGCGCCCTGGGTGCTGCACCGCCATCGCCGCCTCTGGCGCGACCCTGATGTCTTCGACCCGTCGCGTTTTCTGCCCGGTGCGCCGCAACCGCCGCGTTTCGCCTACCTTCCGTTCGGGGCCGGTCCGCGCGTTTGCGTCGGCGCGCAGTTCGCGATGGCGGAGGCGACGCTGGTCCTCGCAGCGCTCGTGCAATCGTTCCGCATTGCTCTGCTGGATGATCAGGAGGTGATGCCAAAGCCGATTGTCACAACTCAGCCCGATCGGGCGCCGGCCTTCCTGCTCACGCCGCGCACATGAACGAGGGGTTGCTTTCGGCGTTCAATGCCGCAACAGGAAAACCGGCAGGGTGAACAGGGGGCCGCGAAGTCGAGCTTCGCGAGGATTTTCAAGTCATACCGACTCCGATTGATTGATTCCTGTGGAGGACGGGATTCCCGGCGAGAATCGAAGCGGTTACATGGAGGAGTCATGATTCGTTGGCGGGGGCGGGGTCATGACGGCGCTAACATCGCATTTGAGTGCGGCGGAGCTGGAAGCACACTACGAGACAGCAGCTGATCCGGTTTCCAAGAGCCATTTCAATGCAATCTGGCTTTTGTCTTCGGGCTACACAATCACCGAAGTGGCTGCTATCCTTTCGTTTTCAACGCGCTGGGTAAGGCTGCTGCGCAAGCGCTACAACGAACACGGACCGGACAGCCTGGGTGACCGGCGGCAGGGCAATGGCTCGCCGCCCGCGATCCTTACGCCAGAAGCGCTTTCTTCGCTAAAAGAACGGCTTAAGGCGCCGCCCGATGACGGCGGCCTGTGGACAGGACCGAAAGTGGCGCGCTGGCTCGCGAGCTTCCATAGCCTTCAAACCGTGCATGATCAGCGCGGCTGGGACGCGTTGGTCGCCATCAAGTATTCCATCCAGAAACCAAGGCCGCGCCATCCCAATGCAGCGGGCGAAGAGGATCGCGAGGCGCTAAAAAAAACTGCAAGATGCCGCCGCTGAAGAAAAACAAAAGCATCCCGATGCCGCCATCGAGATCTGGGCGATGGATGAGCGCAGAAATCGGCCTAAAGCCCATCCTGCGAGGCGTCTGGGCTCCTAAGGGGCAGCGGCCAACCGCCCTTGGCCATCACCGCTACGAATGGCTCTATGTCTGGGGCTTCGTTGAGCCGGCGACCGGGGCTACGGTGTGGAACGTCTCGAACGCGGTTTGCAAGGAATTGTTCGAGGGTATCCTTTTGAACTTCGCCAAATCGGTGGGCGCTGGTGCAAACAAGCGGATTGTCCTTCAGCTCGATGGGGCTGGATGGCATGGGCCCGAAAACCTGGCTGTACCGGATGGCGTCCGGCTCGTGTTTCAGCCTTCGCATAGTCCCGAGCTGCAGCCTGCCGAACACCTTTGGGAGTTCGTAGACGAGCCGCTGGTCAACACCTATTTCGAGACCATCCAGGATCTCGAAAAGATTGTCAGCGAGCGCTGTGTCGTCCTTTGCAGCCAGCGCGAACCGATCCGCGCCAGCACCCTGTTCCATTGGTGGCCCAATCCATGCCAGTGGAATTAATCAACTGGATTTGGTATCACTGATCGATCCAGAGTATAACTCAGGACATTCGAATAACCTTTCGGGCAAATCTAAACTTACTCTCATTGCTCCACACCAATCCGCCCACTCTTGCTCAAGCCTGAAAAATGGGCCCGGCTGCGCCGCTTAGCCGCAAGTATTCGGCGATCGCCACTTGAGTTTGGCCGGCCAGCAAGCGTGACCTTGTCCACTTTATGGGACCTTCGAGCGCTGGTATAATCGCAACTTCCGAATTCATTTCGTCTCGATCTCAAAAAATCGAAGAGGAATATCGCGAGTACGCCTATAACGCGTCAGCCCCCCCGCTCTGGTGCGATTGCACCCCAAAACAGAAGAGCCGTCATTGTTGTTTGGTACGGCGGTTCAGGAAAAACCAAACCGAGAAAGTTCGAGAGCAATGCGAAAACTCATCATCCCCATCTCCATCGTTCTTGTCGTGCTGGCGTTTTTGAATGCTGCGCTTGAGCTGTACGCTGGCGAGGCGGCTTTAGCTCTCGTAGCACTCACGATCTTCGTGGCGGCCATTCTTCTCTTGGCTGCCGTCCTCGCCCGTCCGAAGCTCGAAGCGCGCCGGCCGGCCGCCGAAACAGTCAGCGCCGCCCCTCCACCGCCATCGCCCAATCAATCGAACGCCGAGGTCGTGAATTTTCTCGCGATTCTTCAGGAGAAGGGCCGCCTGGTCGATTTCCTGATGGATGACATCAAGGGTTACGGCGACGCCCAGGTCGGCGCTGCCGCGCGTGTCCTGCATGAAGGATGCAGGGCCGTCTTATTGGAGCATTTCGGAATACGCCCGGTGCGCGAAGAAAGCGAAGGATCGAAAATCACCGTACCCGCCGGGTATGCCCCGGACGAATACCGTCTGGTCGGCAAAATCCGGGGCGAGGCGCCGTTTTCAGGAGTGCTCGTCCATCATGGATGGAGAGCAGACTGGGTGAAGCTGCCCCGTCTCTTGAGAACCGGCGACGGCAGGCTGCCGACAATTGCTCCGTCCGAGATTGAGCTAAAATAGACGTCCAGGTAATCGTCTTTAGCAGCAGCAATGGGGTTGTTTCATGGATCATCAATTCAGTCTTGGCATCGACCTCGGGACAAGCAACAGCGCCATCGCCATAGCGGACGTTGACGGGGGGCCTGCGGAAATTATCGAGCTTACCCAGATACTCGGACCCAATCAGATCGGTGAAAAGCCGACACTGCCTTCCGCGCTCTATATACCGCATCCCAAAGAGTTCCCCAAAGATGCGTTTCCGTTGCCCTGGGAGACTGCCGACGGCGACGGCGCGATCATCGGTCATTTCGCCCGCGATCACGGCGCGCTCGTTCCGGATCGCCTCGTCACCTCGGCGAAGTCCTGGCTGTCGAACCCGCATATCGATCCCCGGCAGCGGAACCTTCCTTGGAAATCGGAGATCAAGGAAGGGAAACTGTCCGCATTCGACTGCTCGCGCCGCTATCTTGAGCATATCAGGGAAAGTTTCGGCCACGCCATGGCGGCCCAAGGCAGGACTATCGCCCTGTCCGACGGGTTGGTGGTACTGACCGTGCCCGCTTCCTTCGATGACGTGGCAAGAAACCTGACCGCGGAGGCGGCGGAAGCTGCCGGCCTCGGCAAGGCGGTTCTGCTGGAGGAACCACTGGCAGCTTTCTACGCATGGGCCGCGCAGGCAGGGAAGCAATGGCGCACTCAGGTTCGCCCTGGCGACATCGTTCTGGTTTGCGATGTCGGCGGAGGGACGGCAGACTTCAGCCTTATCGCCATATCGGCCAATGCGGGCCGCCTGGACCTGGATCGCATCAGCGTCGGAGAGCACATCCTGCTCGGCGGCGACAATATGGATTTGGCGCTCGCATACACGCTGCGCGCCAAGATCGAGGCGGACGGCAAGTCGATCAACGATATGCAGTTTCTGGCGCTGGTTCATGCCGCGGGCAAGGCGAAGGTGGCCATGCTCGAAGACGAATCCGTGGCCGAAGCGCCGATCGCTGTCCCCTCACGCGGGTCCAGCCTGCTCGGCGGAACCGTCTCGACGACGCTTGACCGGCCAACGCTTGAGCAGGTCATCCTGGACGGCTTCTTCGCCAGGACCGGGATCGAGGATTTGCCGCAAAAGACGCGGCGAGCCGGATTGCAAGAGTTCGGCCTTCCTTACGCCTCTGATCCAGTCATCAGCAAGCATCTGGCCCGCTTTCTCACGCGGAGCCTGGAAAACGTGAAATCCAGTCAGACGTTATCCTCGCTCGTTAGCGCCAAGGCCCGTTCGAAGCCTTTTCTGGCGCCCACCGCGGTCCTGTTCAACGGCGGCGTCTTCAAGGCAGCTCCGATCCGCCGGCGCGTGCTGGATCTCCTGGCGGACTGGAATGACGGCGAACCCGTTCGCGAACTGGCCGGATACCAGCCTGACTTGGCGGTCGCCAAAGGAGCGTCGTTCTACGGATGCAACCGGATCACCGGAAAAGGCATCCGCATCAAGGCTGGCGCCGCACGGTCTTACTATATCGGCCTGGAGACATCGATGCCCGCGGTGCCGGGCTTCAGTCCGCCTTTGAAAGCGCTGTGCGTGGTTCCGCAGGGGATGGAGGAAGGGACCGAAGTTCTGATCGAAGGACAGACCTTGGCTCTCGTCACCGGGCAGCCCGCGGAATTCCGGTTCTTCTCGTCGGAGGTGAGAAGCGGCGACAAGCCTGGGCAGATTCTGCCCGACGCCGAACGTGAACTGCTAGAAATCAGCCTTCTCGAAGTCGATCTGCCTGTGGTGGAGGACATTCCGGCGGGACACCCCGTTCCCGTGCAGATGAACGCGGTTGTCACAGAGCTGGGCAATCTTGAGCTTTGGATGAAGCATACGAAATCGGATCGCAAGTGGAAGGTCGAATTCCAGGTCAGAACGGAATAGCGTGAACACATGCCGGTGCGCGTCCCCAAGCTGATCTTCCCGGTTTCGCCAACGAATGAAAGGGCGGTGTCGCGAAGGGGTTCGCCGCCCCTTGGCGCAGCGTCCTTTATTGGGGGCGCGGGGAAGGGAAGGAGAAGGCCGGAACCAGCCCTGCAACGTCTCAGTTGAGGCGCCTTTTCCTTGGGGGGAAAGTGAGCGCAAGGTTTGCTTAACATCCGGTGAAAATTGGGTTTGTTTTGTAAAACGGCGCATAAGTAAGTATACAAGTATCTCTGTGTTTGACGGAAGAGGTGGCCCTGCGTCGCGCGAATTCTGGCGGCGCAGAATGCGCGCTTGAGGCCGTAAGCTGCCCTTTCGGGTTGTTTGCCGGGAAGTCTCTTGCTGGGAGTTAACCGGGAGTACCGGTCGTTCCTTTGACAGTCTTTCAAAACGCCGCTTTCCCCGCTTCGGCACGGTGCGCGGAGGTCTTCAGCCTCAGGACCGAGCGGAGGACGGAGCGTTAAACGGGATGCATTCATACATGCACCCCGTTTCCGTCATCGTTTCAAGTCACGCCGCGCCTAGTCTCTGGCGAGCGCGCGTGCCGCTTCCTTTGAGAGGTCGGCATACTGGGCCTTTTCGACGGTGACCCCGACCAGGAATATCGTTCCACCCTTAAACTTCCCGGGAGACTCATATTCCTGGCTGACGGCGTCTCCACTGTCATAGCCGACGCAGAGCCCGTCGCCTGACAGCGTGAACTTGCCCGGCTGCGTGCGCATTGGACCTTCGGCCACGACCTCGTCGTTCACATAGAGTTTGGTCTTGCCCAGCAACTCGCCGTTCTTGCCCGTTCCCTCTCTAATGAACTCCATGCCGACGGTGTACTTGCCGGGTTTCAGTTCCCCCGAAACGAATTGCTGTTCCGGTTTGATGCCGAGGAAATTGTACACATAGTGCAGCTTCTTGTTCTTGATGAAGAGCGAGTGGCCGCCGAAACGCGAGCCGTGCGCAAAAATGACGCCCGACGCATTCGGATCGGTGATCTCGATGTTGGCGAGGATCTTGTACGACCGGCCGCGTACGTTGACCGCAACCCCTTCCGGAACCGGCGAGGCGCCCGGATAGTAGACGTATCTTTCGCGAGGCTCTTCCTCGGTGGGGCGTGCAACGCCCAATTGCTCCATGGCGCTCCGGTCATCGATTGGCAGCACCATGTTTTTATCGGCCTCTTCGAACCATGCCTTGATGAGCGCCTGAAGCTTTTCGGGATTCTCCTTGGCCAGGTCCTTCAACTCGGAGCGGTCAACGTCCACGTGGTAAAGTTCCCACCGATCCTTGTCGAAATTGCCCTTGCCGGTGAACGGCGCGTGGACGGCAGAGGCCTTCCAGCCATCCTCCCAAATCCCGCGCGTCCCCAGCATGGCGTAATACTGGCGCCTTTTCCTCGTTGGATCGTTGGGCGCGGCATCGAAGGTGTAGCGCATCGAGACGCCGCTTAGCGGATACTGTTCGACGCCCCGATACACCTTCGGCATCTCCAGACCGATGATATCCAGGAGTGTCGGAACGATATCAACCGCGTGGTGATATTGATCCCGGAGTTCTCCGCGCGCCTTGATGCCTTTCGGCCAGGCGATGACCAACGGGTCGATGGTCCCGCCGGAATATTGCGAATAGCGCTTGAACATTTTGAAGGGCGTCGAGAAGGCGGCAGCCCATCCTGTCGGGTAGTGCGGATATGTGTTCGGGCCGCCGAGATCGTTCAGAGCCTTCATGTTCTCCGCCAGATCATCCGGGTAATTGTTGAAGAACTTGTTCTCGTTGACCGAGCCGTTGGGCGTGCCCTCTCCAGACGCGCCATTGTCCGCCGAGTAGAGCACGATCGTGTTTTCGAGTTGGCCGGATTGCTTCAGATAATCGATGACGCGACCGATCTGAGCGTCCGTATATTCCGAGAATGCGGCATAGACTTCCGCCATGCGGGAGAAGAGCTTCTTCTCGTCGGCACTCAGCGAATTCCAGGGACGCACGTTGTCCGCGGGGTTGGCTTGGTCGTCGGGCATGGGGTTGAACGGCGTGAGCTGCGTTCCTTTCGGAAGCACGCCCTTCTCGATCATGCGTGCGAGAACCCACGTTCGGTAGGCGTCGTAACCGTCGTCGAACTTGCCTTTGTACTTGGCAATGTAGTCTTGCGGCGCGTGATGGGGGGCATGGTTGGCACCTGGGTTGTACCACATGTACCAGGGTCTGGAGGGATTGGTGGCCTTCTGGTCGCGGATCATCGTGATGGCCTGATCTGCGAGGTCCTTCGAAAGGTGATATCCCTCCTGAGGGCTGTATGGCGGCTCGATGAAACGATTATCCTCCACGAGATCCGGGTACCATTGGTTGGTCTCGCCGCCGAGGAAGCCGTAGAAGCGGTCGAAACCCTTCTGGAGTGGCCACAGTTTGCGGCTGGCGCCCGAGGCCACGTCCTGCTCGGCGACGTTATGGTTTTTGCCGAGCCAGAAAGTGCTGTAGCCGTTGTCCTGCAGGATCTGGCCGATAGTCGCAGCCTGCTCGGGCAACCGCCCATGGGATCCGGGAAAACCGTTGGCGCCTTCCGTGATGGAGGCCATGCCGTTCAGGTGGTGGTTCCGCCCAGTCAGAAGTGTGGACCGGGTCGGCGAACACAGCGCGGCCGTATGAAACTGGGTGTAGGTCAACCCGTCGGCAGCGAGCCTGTCCAGCGTCGGCATGTTGATCCGGCCGCCATACGGCGACCACGCGGCGAGCCCGGTGTCGTCGTACAGAATGAACAGAACGTTCGGCGCTCCCTCGGGCGCTTTCTTCGGCGTGTAGGGACCCCAATCGGGAGTGGACTTGCGGACATCGAGGTCGATGACGCCCTTGAAGGCCAGTGTCGATGCGGATGGTTGCGCAGTCTGCGCGGCGGCCTTTGACGAAAACATCCCACTTAACGCGAGGCTGATCGCTGCGAGTAGCAGCGTCAAGAGTGCGATATCGGGGAATTTCCTGTTGGCAGTCTTCATTGGAGGTCCCTTCTTGAACGCGGACTACGCTCAAATTTTAGACGGACTTGCCTTGTAAGGAGTGGGCATTGGGGAAGGTGGATTGTCAGCCTAGCAACAATAACCGAATGGCGCACACATTTTCGCGTGTTAAGGCGATTTCCGCAGTCGGAGGTGGGGCGGGCGTGGACTTTTCGCGCCTCAATTTCCGGATTCGACCCAGAACGCACATTGCGAGGCTAAACCGGGTGGCAAAGCGGTTGCGCAAAATATATACTTATTTGCTTAGATGGGGCATTTTTACAAAACGAAGCCAAACACTTTTTTAAGACATCGCAGACTGACTTTGGAAGCCAGCTTGCCGAAGCATTTGGTTCAACAGAGTTGAATGTCGCTTATCGCCCCGCCTCTGCTATTGCCTCATCGAGAGAAATGCGCATGCATTGCGCTGGCCAAGACTGGCGGGTAGGGTTAGGCGATGGCACAGGCCAAATTCAGCATCGGCATCGATCTTGGCACCAGCAACTCCGCATTGGCGTTTTCACCGCTCGCGGGGGAGGGTGGATCGGAAGTTCTTGCGATCCCGCAGTGGGATACGGCGTCCACGGCGACGGATTCCTTCACGCTTCCGTCCTTCCTCTATTTGCCGGAGGAGGCAGTCGCCACGCAAATCCGGGGCCGTGGCCTAAGTTGCGGCGAGTGGGTCGTGGGGCGGCTCGCCCAGCGGAAGGCCAGCGAAACGCCTGGGCGCGTCGCCCATTCCGCGAAGTCCTGGCTCTGTCATCACGCCGCCGATCGCTCCGCGCCATTTTTGCCGTGGGGATCGGATGAGCTGACGCGAGAGGAGAAGATTTCTCCCGTTTTCGCGTCGGCGCTGATTTTAAAACACCTTCGCGCAAGCTGGGACGCCCGGTTTGCGGGGCAAGGCCCGGGCTTCCAGTTCGACGCCCAGGAGATAACCATCACCGTTCCCGCCTCTTTTGATGCAGCGGCGCAGCGGCTCACGCTTGCCGCCGTGCAGGAAGCGGGCTTTCCAGATCGCACGCGTCTGATCGAGGAGCCGCAAGCCGCGTTCTACCGGTGGCTGGAACGACAAGAGGGCTGCAACGATCCGTTGCGGGATTGGCAAAACGGCGTTCACCATGTCCTGGTAATCGACGTGGGGGGCGGCACTTCGGATTTCAGCCTCTTCGAACTGAGCCCGTCTGACGGCGGCCGTGATCCGAGGATCAGGCGGGTCGCGGTGAGCGATCACATTTTGCTCGGGGGCGACAATATCGATCTCGCAGTCGCGCACTTCATCGAACCGCGCCTTGTAACGGGCGAGGGCCGCCTCTCGCCTGCGCAGTGGGATCACCTTGTGGCCCGGTGCCGGAGTCTGAAGGAAAGCGTGCTTGGCTGCGAAGGCGCGCCCGATGAGGTCTTTACGGTTTCGGTTCCTGCGCGCGGTTCGAGGCTCATCGCCGGCTCGCTTTCCGCGCAGCTGACGCGCCTGGAACTGGAAGAACTGGTCCTCAACGGATTTTTCCCCGGCTGCAGGGCGGCCGACCGGCCGAGGCGGGCGCTGGGCGCGGTAAGGGAATGGGGACTCCCCTATGCCTTCGACAGCGCGGTCACCCGGCATCTCGCCGAGTTTCTTCATGGCCGTCCCCGCGTTGATGCTGTGCTCTTTAACGGCAGCTCGCTCTTTCCCCCGCGCCTGCGCGACAGGCTTCGCGAACAAATCGGGCTCTGGCAGGAGGGCGGCCGGCCAGAGGTGCTGGAGAATGCGGAGCTCGATCTCGCGGTTGCGCGCGGCGCGGCCTATTTCGGCAAGCTCACGCATTTCGAGGGCCGCCGCATCGAGGCGGGCGCCGCGCGCGCGGTCTTTCTTGAAACACGCAGAGAGGCGGCACAAAGCAAATCCGGGGACGAGACCAAAACGCGCTCGCTCGTCTGCATTCTCCCGAGCGGGGCCCCGTCTGGAGAGGTGTTTGAACTCTCGGGCCTTGATCTGAAGCTTCGCATCAACAGGCCAGTGAGCTTCCAAATCCACACATCGACCCGTCACGGCGACAAAAAGGCCGGCGACATCGTCGACTTCGATCCCGAAGCGTTCCATGCCTTGCCGCCGCTCGAGACGATCGCAACAGTCGCGCAACCGGCGAGGGGCGAACTCCCCCGCACGATACCCGTAGCGTTGAACGCCAAAGTGAATGAGTTGGGTCTCCTGCAGGTGTCATGCCGTAGCCTCGCGCCGGGGATCCGGCAACGCTGGCCGCTCGAATTCAACTTGCGCCCGCATGAGAGCGGCCGTGCCGCGCCAGCTGGTAGGACTGCATCGGAGAGTCATGCGGAAGCGACCGCCGCGCCGGACGCACTCGCTTCCGCGGGAGAACGGATCAAAACGGCATTCACCGAGCCTCCCGCCAAGCGCGACAAACTAACCGCAGCGCGGCTTTTTCAGAGCCTGGAGCAGAGTCTCGGACGCTCCAAAGGCGATTGGAACGGGATCCTCGTTCGCGGTCTCTGGACAAGCCTGGAGGCGTGCGAGGCCAGCCGGGCGATTTCGGTCGATCATGAGGAGGCCTGGCTCATCCTCGCCGGCTTTTTCCTGCGCCCCGGCTTTGGCGTGGCGATGGATGAGAGCCGGATCGACGCCCTGTGGCGCATCATCAGCGCCGGATTGAGTTTTCCAGGCAAGCGCACCAAGCTTCAGGAGTACATCCTGTGGAGGCGCGTGGCAGGCGGCCTCTCGCGGGAACGGCAGGAAACCGTGCTCGCAGCGGACATCGACAAGATTCGCGAGGGGAAAGCCTGCCCCCCCGAACTGATCCGCATGGCGGGCTCTTTCGAACGGCTCAGCGATGAACTGAAGACGGAACTCGTCGAGCGCTTCATCGAGATGGCCGCGCACCTCGCATCCGAGCGGAAGCACTGCGCGCCCTATCTCGCAGCGCTGGGATTGCTTCTGAACCGCACTCCCTTTTACGCCGGACCGGAAAGCGTCGCGCCGCCTGCCCTGGTGGAACAGGCTTACGACGCGCTTCGCAAGTTCGACTGGAAGGACCCGGAATTCGCGGAGGCGCAGGTCTTGTTTCTGCGCGCCGCCCGCGCCGTTGACGACCGGCGTCTCGATCTGCCTAAATCACTGCGCAATAAAATCGCAGACAAGTTGGAGAAATGCGGAATCGCGCCGGTCAAGACCGGCCGGCTCAGAAAGGCGATGCCGATCGAGCGCGCGGAACGTGTCAGCTTGTTTGGCGAGGCTTTGCCTCCGGGGTTGATCCTGGGCGAATAACCCTGAATTGATCGCGCATGGCGGGCCAGATGCGGCCATAATAACAAAGTAGTTCCTGACTTTCTCAGATTGAACCTTCGTGGGGTTTTTGATGAAAGCGCATCTTATCGGTGGCGGAATTGGTTCACTGGCCGCTGCCGCCTTTATGATCCGGGACGGCGGCGTTCCCGGCGGCGACATTACAATCTATGAAAAGCTGAGCGTTCTGGGCGGCAGTCTCGATGGCGCACGGCAGCCGGATGGCGCTTACGTGGTGCGAGGGGGCCGGATGCTCACCTTCGGCCACTATGAGTGCATGTGGGATCTTTTCGACATGATCCCGTCGCTCGAACATCCTGGCCGGACGGTGCGGCAGGACACGGAAGTCTTCAACGAAGAATTCCCGTCGCATTCGCGGGCGCGCCTCGTCGACCGGAACAGGCACAAGGTCGATGTGTCCAGGATGGGCTTCACCATGGCCGACCGCGCGGAACTCTTGGCGCTGACGGAGGCTTCCGAAGAAAAACTTGGCGCGAGCCGCATCACCGACTGGCTTTCGCCCGCTTTTTTCGAGAACAATTTCTGGCATTTGTGGCAGACGACCTTCGCCTTTCAACCCTGGCACAGCGCGGTCGAACTCAAGCGCTATCTGCACCGGTTCATGAATGAATTCCCGCGCATCGACACGCTCGCCGGCGTGAGGCGCACGGTCTACAATCAGTACGACGCCATGGTTCGTCCGCTGGCCGTGTGGCTTGAGAAGAACGGCGTGCAGTTCATTGCCGGCGCGGAAGTCGTTGACATTGGGGTCGTCGAAGAAGCTGGCCTTGTTCGCGTGACCGAACTCAAAGTTCAGCAGGGAGCCGGTCTCAGAGACATTACTGTTGCAGAAGGCGATCTGGTTTTTCTGCAAAATGCGTCGATGACCGACGCTTCAAGCCTGGGCTCGATGACGGCTCCGCCCCCGCGTTTGACCAAAGCGGACAGCCAGGGCTGGGCGCTTTGGGAAAAGCTCGCGAAGGGCCGGCCTGAATTTGGCAACCCCGCAGCCTTCAATTCAAGCATACCGGAATCCTGGTGGGAGTCCTTCACCGTGACCTGCCCAACGCCAGCCTTCTTCAATCAGATGGAGGCCTTCAGCGGCAATGTGGCTGGAACCGGCGGGCTTGTGACCTTCAAGGACTCGAACTGGCTCATGTCCGTGGTGCTCTGTCGCCAGCCGCATTTCCCCGGCCAGCCGAAGGAACTGCAGGTGTTTTGGGGATACGCCCTGCACCCGGACCGCATCGGCAATTTCGTTGCCAAGCCGATGGCAGACTGCACAGGGGCTGATATTCTCGTTGAGGTTTGCGGCCACCTCAATTTCGACCGGAGTGTCTTCGAGGGTGCAATCTGCATCCCCTGCCGGATGCCCTATATCACCTCCATGTTCATGCCGCGCGCGAAGTCGGACCGGCCCCTGCCGGTGCCAAAAAACTCCAGGAACCTCGCCTTTGTCAGCCAGTTTGTCGAAATCCCGGAAGACGTTGTCTTCACCGTTGAATATTCGGTGAGGGCGGCGCAGATGGCGGTCTACCAGTTCCTTGGCGTCAAGCGCGAGGCGCCTGCGGTCACCCGCTATGATAAGTCTTTCCAAACCATCCTCAACTCTGTCGCAAAGGCTCTTTCTTGAACGCCATGCGAGCACTCGACGTCAAATCTGCAATCATGATCCATACGGCGGCTCTTCTCTTGGCTGGCGTTTTCTTCTGTGCGGTTTCCTCCGCCAAGGCGAACGAGGAGCAGCCGTGCAAGCCCTTCAGCTTCGAGGGCAACGCCTACACACTTTGCGAAGCGCCGCTGAAACGATACTCCGTCAGGTTGTTCTGGCAGCGTCCGGATGGCGCGCCTTATTCCTATCTGAACGCGCTGCCGAAAACGGACGCAAAAGGCGGCCGTCTGGCCTTCGCGCTGAACGGTGGCATGTTTCACCCGGATTACAAGCCGGTCGGGCTTTACATCGAGGACGGGCGGGAACTGGTCCGGGCAAATACGAGGCCCGGTCCTGGCAACTTCCATCTGAAGCCGAACGGGATCTTCTATGCAGGCGACGGGGAAGCGGGAGTGCTTGAAACAAGCGCATTCCTGAAGAAAAAGCCGAATGTGCTGTTTGCGACCCAATCGGGTCCGATGCTGGTCATCGATGGCAAGCTTCATCCGAGGATTGCGAAGGCAAGCGTATCGGCCAAAGCGCGAGATGGCGTTTGCGTGCGGGGGGAGGGCGTCGTGCTTTTTGCTATTTCCGAGGGCGAGGTGCCTTTCGACACGTTCGAGCGCCTGTTCCGCGATGGCCTCAAATGCCGGAATGCGCTGTTTCTCGACGGAGGCACGGCGCCGGCTCTCTACGTGCCGTCCGCCTCTCGCGGCGGCAATCTGTTGCTGGGACTGGGACCTATGATCGCGGTCTACGAGAAGGCTCGTCAATAGCCCCGGCGAATTGCTGCCGCTTATTGATTCAGAAAGTGCTTGAGGTTTTCGATCCGCACCTTCGCCGTCTGGGCGGCTCCGCCATCCATCGCTTTGCGATACCAGTCGAACGCCCTGGCCGCGTCGGGCTCCGCATTCTTTTTGTCGATGCGGCCAAAGTAGATCGGATCGTAGGAGCGGCCCATCGCCAGCGCGGCTTCAGGGTCGCCGAGCACAGTGGCTTTCTGATAAAGCCGGCGCGCTTCGAGAATGTCGCCTTCCTTCATGCGCTTGTTGCCTTCCCGGATCAGATCCTCGACCTCGGTCTTTGGTGCGCTTTTCGGCTGCTCGGGTGATGGGCCTGGAAGTGAGGCTTGCCGGGAAGGGGCAGTTTGAGGGGCCGCGCCGGTTTGGGTGGCGGCCCTTGCCTGAGTCTCAGGCTGGGGCACGATTCCGGCAGTCGAGGCAGACACCGTTTGAGTGCTGAAAAAAGACGGCGCCGGTTTCGCCGGCTCAGGCACAGCAGCAGGTTCTTGCTGCGCCCTCTGTGCAACGGCCGGCGCCATGGCGGGCTCGGGTTTCGGCGCGTTCATGACGGGCTCCGGCTTTGACCCGTTCACGTGGAGGGCAAACTGCTTTCTCTCCGAAAGCGGTGTTCGCACATTGCTGTCGAGCACCTGAACGCCAAGGGTCGCATCTGACGTGCCCGCTGGAACATTGATGGTAAGACCGGCAAGGCGGCGCGGCGGCAACAGCCAGTTTCCGGCGCCCGCGTCGACGCCTGCATTCAGCCGCGCACCCTCGGGGATGCCGGTGACGCTTATGAGATTGCGCTCATTCGCCTGCTCGGGGTTGACCTCGATGGCGAGGGCTGAGGGCTGGCCGGGCGTCACGACCACATCAGATGCGGCGACCTCAGGCACGACCTCGGGAGATGACGGTGTGGCGACGCCTCTTGACGTCTCCCCTTCCGGATTTCTCTGGATCCAGCGGCCATAGCCGGGCTCGCTCGCCTCGGGCAGTTGGCTCGCGCCGGTCGCCGCACGGCCCCCTGGACCATACGAACTGATGACAAACACGGCCAGCGATGCGGCTATGGCAATGCCGCCAACCAGGCCGATGGCCGCCGCTCCAAGAAGACGGCTGCTTTCGCGCTCATCCGCCTCCGCTGTTTTTGTGGGCGCTTTATAGCTTGCCGGAACCGGATAAGACGGCGGAGCGTCATAATCGGCGTACGCATCGGGGGAACGTGACCGTTGGGGCCGCTTCTGAGGCGCAAGATAATCCGGAGGCCGGCCAAAATCGCCGGCGGCATCATATCCGGCATCGCCATTGACACGATCCGCGACGGCGGTGCGGCCCGTTCGCGTGGCGGGCTGGTAATCGAAATAGTTCAGGATCACGTCCTGGGGAGACAAGTTATCTTCGCCCGCCCAACCGGTGTGCAACTCCGGCGGGAAGGCAAGCGCTTCCCTCTCGCGGCTGGGAGGCGCATCTGGAGTCTCGCCATAGACGCTGATGAGCGCGGCCTGCACGGCGTCGGCGAGTTCATCGTGCTTGCTGGAAGGGTCCAATCCGCCATCGGCGTCGGAAGCAAAGGCGATCTCGGAAAGAGTGCGCAGGCCCTCAGCTCCCTCGAAAGGCTGAAGCTCGTCCGTCTGCTCTTCCAAAATCTCCTGCTCGGCGCTCAGTTCGTGGACTTCGTCGAAGCCCTCCCAATCGCCGAGAAAGTCCGTGTCTTTCCCAGGCCCCGCTTCCTCGCTGTGTTCGTGGAGAGCTTCCTTGTCGTCGATTTCGATCCCGGCCTGCTTGAGGCTCGACGCAACGGTTTCGGCGAACCTATCGATGCTCTTCTCTTCCCGGGCTTCGACTGGTGTCTCATCAGGCGCTTCGGGCGCCTGGGAAGCCGTCTCGGGCCGCTGTGGCGCCGCCCCTGCCTGGGGAGAAGAGAGCTCGGCGAGAAACTTGGCTGCCTTCTTTGCGCCTATGCCCGGTTCTTCTGTTTTGGAAGAAGCCTCCTCGCGCTCGTGAACCCTGTTTGTCTCCGACATCTCCTACTCCTGTCGGGTATCGCGCATCGCTGAACCCGCCGGCTGGCGCTGCCGGGCCGTGTTCTGCTGTTGATACCAGCGGATGAACTGATTGAAAAGTTCATCCTTGCTCGCGGGGCGTCCGCGCTAGACTCTTAACAAATTTCTGAAACATGGTTTTGGTTTGTTGGGTCTTCGGCATGGCCACCGGCTGAATGGCTCGGGACTCGGAATTCGAAAGAAGCCACCGCTCGGCGGCCGGAAAGCGCTGCCATCCTTTCAGCGGCGCACGGATATCGACCTCGCGCCACTTCGGGCTGAAGCTGCCGCTCGTCTTGAACTTCTCAACGCTGGCAAAAAATCTCTCGGAGAAACGGGACAGAATACGGAAGCGTTCGGAGGAAGGAGGCACTCCCTGGACCGCCATGACGGTGGAAACGGCAATCGTCGCCACACTTTCGTTCGGCGCTACAAGACCCGGATAGTCTTCCGCGGTGATGATGGCAGGAAGATAGGCGGCCTGAAGACCTGGAAGATACTCGACATCCAGGAAATGAACCTTGTCCTTGTGGGTGATTTTGTCGAAAGCCCGCGAGGGCTTTCCGCCCACAGACACGACCGCATCGAGTTCGCCACGCCTGAGCCGCTCAATGGCGTCGTCATGATCGAGATAAAGCGGATCGACCGCGATGCCGTTGGCCTCGAAGACGGCTTCGGCTGTAACCGCCATTCCGCTATCTTTCGGGCCGAAGCTCACGCGGCGTCCCGTCAGGTCCTGCAGACACATGAATTGCATCCGGGACAGGACGTGAAACTCTTCGGAATAGAGCTTCGCCACGTATTGCACGCGCGACTGGAGAGTCGGCTGCCTCGGTATCTTGGCAACGCGCGTCAGAACATCGGACTGGACGATGGCAATGTCGACCTCCTTGAGCGTCAGAAGGTCGCTGAGGTTCTGAATGGATCCCTTTCCGGCCATGGGAATGATCCGCAACTCATTGCCGTTGTCCAGGAGGCGAGCAAGATCGCTCGCAATTTTCAAGCCGGTGCTGTCTATGTCCCCGGCGAGGATGCCCACGGTTCCCACCGTTGGCGCCGGCTTTGCAGCTTGAGGCGGACCCGCCGGCCGGGCCATGGCTTCAGCCTGCGCGCCGCCGGTGAAAAAAAATAAGGTCAAAAGGCTTATGGCGAAACGCCTGACCACTAGTCATAACCCTCTGATTGATGACGCTCGCCGAACCTAATAAGCGTAGGGATAAGATACCATCTAAGGCAAGAGATTCGAAAGGAGTGGGCTACCAAAAAGAAGGAGCCTCGCTACCTTTAAATGACTGAGTGAAGAAAGCGGCGAAACTGTGCTACCACCGAACTGGCTGTCTGGCCTGGCGGGCCGGAAAAACCGGAGGGACCCGGCGGGGAGAACAACCTTCTTGAGGCTCAAGACCAGCAATCGAATACAGGCAAGCGCGCCGGAGGGAGCCCGCCTGTACGCCATAGGAGACATCCACGGACGGCTCGACCTTCTCGAGTCTTTGCTGGGCCTGATCGAAGGGGACCAAAAAGGGCGTGCCGAATTGCCCGTCACTTTAATATTCCTCGGAGATTACATCGATCGCGGCCCTGACTCGAAAGGCGTCGTCGATCGGCTGATCCGTGGCTTCTCGCCGGCCTGCACGCCCGTTTTCCTCAAAGGGAATCACGAGGCCCTTCTTCTTTCTTTCCTGAAGGATCCGTTCTCCGGCCTGAACTGGCTTCGCAATGGCGGCGATGCCGCACTTTTGTCTTACGGCGTCGGGCGGGAGACGAGGCAGATCGCGTTCGGGGACGGCCCGAGCGGGCTGGCTGAGGCACAGAGGCAATTTGAGGCCGTTCTGCCGGAAGATCATCTCCGGTTCTACGAAGGGCTGAAGCCGTTTTACCGTTGTGGAGACTATTTCTTCGCCCACGCGGGCGTCCGCCCGAATGTTCCGCTCGATCAGCAAAGCGAAGATGACCTGATCTGGATCAGAAAGGAATTTCTGAAATCGACGGAGGATTTTGGGGCGGTCGTCGTCCACGGCCACACGCCCATGCGAAATCCTGAGGACCTTCAGAACAGGGTTGGGCTCGACACGTTCGCCTTTCGCACCGGCAAGCTCACAGCCGCGGGCTTCGAGGGTACAGAGCGTTGGTTCCTGTCAACCTAGTCCCTCGGGAGCGGGGGAGCCTTTTCCCTCGCCGGCGTCTTCGCTCACGCCGCGCAACCTCTCCAGGAGCGTAGGGTGGTGGGGTCCGATCTTCTCCAGTTCAGGCTCGGGCCTCAACGCATTGAGGTTGAT
Source organism: uncultured Alphaproteobacteria bacterium (assembly GCA_963817495.1). GTDB lineage: Bacteria > Pseudomonadota > Alphaproteobacteria > Rhizobiales > Rhodomicrobiaceae > Rhodomicrobium. Next base: position 31,552 of record CAWFOS010000016.1, read on the forward strand.
AACTTTCGCCAGATTTTCTTCCCCCGTTACACCATTCTGGCTAGCATGGTGAACGCCATTTCCGGCTGCAATCTCCGAAGTCTCGGGGCCCGGAACCGCCTTTTTGCCATCGGCCTCGACAGGCGCGCCGCCTTGCACCGCCTTCCCGTCGCTGTCTGACGCTTGCGATCCCGCGACGGCCTCCACCGCGTCATTTCCGGGCTGTGGCTTGGCCTTGCCAGCGCCGTTTGGAGGTGTAAACGCCGCCTCCTCCGAAGCGCCGGCTCCGTTCCTGGTCATCCGAACCGCAGGCTTCTTGGCCTGCATATCGTCTTTCGGTTCGGTGTCCGCCGGCTTCGCCGGGCCTTCTGCACCCTGGCGAGGCGGTTCTGCCCTGACAACCTCCTGCAGAATCCAGGGACGGCTGCCTGCTTCTCCCTGTCCATTCTTCGGCGCCGGGGCCGGAGCCGATTCTTCGGGATGGATCGTAAGCACCGGGGAGACCGGAAGCGCTGGGGCCGCCGGTGTCTCCTCTTCGGCCGGACTCTCAGGTTTGGGCGGAGCCAGTCGCGGAGTTTGCACCTGGACCGGCTCAGCCGCCGGCGGCTCGGCGTTCATCTTCAGTCTTGCGGTCAGCGGCATTGGCTGTTGCGCATTCTCCCGCCACGGAATGGGCCTTTCCCTGCGGGCATCCGGTCCGCCGAAACGCTTCGCCGAGAGTTCGGATCGTTCGGCCTCTTGCGTTTCGCTCTTTGATTGCGTCGAGGCAAGGATCAACTCGGCGAGCTTCTGCAACTCCCCTTTGATGACGCCAACCTGCTGTGAATCGCGATCCTGAAACACCGTGAGCTGCTGACGCAGCTTCGAGAGCTCAAGGTTAAGCCGGTCATACTCGGCCCTGTAGTCTTCCAAATCCCATTGGGAGGCGCGGCGCACACGCCGCCCGCTCCGGTCTGCGGCGCTCTTCTCGAGAACCTGATGCAGGCGCTGCAACTCCTCTTGATAGCTGGCGGCGGCATCCTGCGCCGCGGCAAGTTCCTCTTCGCGGCGTGCGAGCTTGCCCGTCAGATCCTGGAGCTCGAAAGCGCGCTCGTGAAGCTCCGCCTTCACAGCGGTAATCTCGCGGTCGAGTTCAGGGAAGCGCTTCGTTATGGTCTGCTCGAGGACCGTAGCCGCATTGCGCCGTTCGGAGAGCTGAAGATCGAGATCGCTGATCTGATCTTTGAGGGCCGCGATCTGCATTTGCAGGCGGCTGTTGTCCACAAGTTGATTCGCGGCCTTCTGCCTGGCGTTCGCGAGCGAGCTTTCAAGGCGCCGCACGCGCACGGCATAGGTTGCCCGCAGCTGGTCCTGCGCCGCTTCGATCTCTGCGAGCGTGAGAGGCAGCGTGCTTTCCAGCCTTTTCTTCGAGAGGCGGGATGCGCGGCTCCAAAGGGAGGGCGCGAGCAGCACTCCGATCAAGCTCGCGATCAAAAATCCCAGTGCGATCAGCATAATCGCTTGGATCATTGAACTGGGCTCCCTTGACTTCCGCCCGTCTGGCGCATGCATCCGCTAGAAAGGACGAGGCTCATCACAGCCATCGCAAACGTTCTGCTGCATGGCATCCGCCGAAAGGCGTCCGGCAATGTCTCCCCAACCCGCCGGACCAGCATCTGTTCAAGCAATCGCGACACAAGGTCCTAGAAAGGGTTCCAAGTAGGCGAAGACGTATATTTGAGATAGCCGACATTGGCTCCCAAGCGCAACCCCAACCCGGCACGAATTGGCGCGAGAATGACATCATCGTGTTGCTGATACGTTATTCCCACGCCCCCCACGAGATAAGCGGAACCGTCGATGCCTGCAAATCGCTCATATATTTGTGATGGATATTGAAGATTGTAAACCAGCGTAAAGGATTTCGACCCGTTCGCGCCAAAATCATAACCAAGCGATGGGCCTTGCCAATAGACTTTTTGCGGCGGGAATCCCTTTGTGTAAAGCGTTCCTTCGCCATACCTCAAGCCTGCGACAATGGCTCCGCTTCCCTCCTCGCCAAGGATATAGCCATTCGGCTGTCCGTTCCGGTGGAACGAGTACTCGACCACTTTCGCAAGGCCCTCCGAAGCGCCGCCGAAGAAACCGCGTCCGGCATCCAGGATTTCGTTCGCTGAATATGTGCCCTGTGGCGGCGGAGGCCCCCAGGTTCCGCCCGGAGGCGGAGCGCTGTTTTCAGGCGCGGCATTGGCGCTTGCGGGCGGGGGCGCGCTGTACGGCTGGCCGTAGCCCGGATTGTCGCTGCCGCTGCGCGTCGAATCCGAACCGCCGCCGCCGCCCGCCTGTGGCGGCCTGATCGAGCGCGGCGGCTCAGGCTGCTGCTGGGGCGGCAGATAGTCTTGCGATTGAGCCTTTGTAAAGGGCGGTGTGAGGAAAGCAGCTGTTCCGGCCATAGCCAGGAAGGCCATTGTCAAAGAAAGTTTGCGGTGGCGGGTCATCGTGAGTTCCTGTTTCAGGCCGCATCGAGCCAGCCGTCGCTTCGTGTAGAAAGGTGAGTCTCCCTACGCAGCACCTCTGATAAGAGTCCGCCGAATGAGGGCCAAATTTTGGCTTCTTTCTGACCGTCAACGGGCAATCGCCGATTGGCGATTGCCCGAGCGTTGCTATACAGCCGCGAGCGCCTGCTCCAGGTCGCCGATGATGTCGGCGCTGTCCTCGATGCCGACCGAGAGCCGCACCACATCGTCGCCCGCGCCCGCCAGCGCGCGTTGCTCCGGCGTAAGCTGGCTGTGCGTCGTCGAGGCGGGGTGGATGATGAGGCTGCGCACGTCGCCGATATTGGCGAGGTGGGAGAACAGCTTCACGTTCGAGACCAGCTTCACGCCCGCATCATAGCCGCCCTTCAAGCCGAAGGTGAACACGGCGCCCGCGCCTTTCGGAACAAGCCTTTTCGCAACCTCGTAGTAGCGGTTGCCCGGGAGCCCTGCATAATTCACCCAGGCGACCTTCGGATGCTTCTCCAGCCAGTTCGCGACCGCGAGCGTGTTCTCGCAGTGGCGCGCCATGCGCAAGGGCAGCGTCTCGATGCCGTTGATGAACAGGAACGCGTTCAGCGGCGCGATCGCCGGGCCGAGGTCGCGCAGGGAGAGCACGCGCGCCGCGATGGCGAAGGCGAAGTTGCCGAAGGTCTCGCCGATGATCATGCCGTTATAGGACGGGTTCGGTTGCGAAAGCATGGGATAGCGGCCGCTCTTCAGCCAGTCGAACGTGCCGCAATCGACGAGAATGCCGCCGATGGAATTGCCGTGTCCGCCGAGGAACTTCGTCAGCGAATGCACCACGATATCCGCGCCGTGCTCCTTCGGCCGGAACAGGTAGGGCGTGGCGAGCGTGTTATCGACAATGAGCGGGATGCCGGCCTTCTTCGCAACCGCCGCGATGGCGGGCACGTCGATGACGATGCCGCCAGGGTTCGCGATGGACTCGATGAAGATGGCCTTGGTCTTCGGCGTGATCGCGGCTTCGAAGCTCGCCGGATCGTTGCCGTCCGCCCAAACAACGTTCCAGCCGAACTTCTTGAAGGCGTGATTGAACTGGTTGATCGAGCCGCCGTAAAGCTGGCGCGCCGCGATGAATTCGTCGCCCGGATCGAGAAGCACGTGGAACACGAGCATCTGCGCCGCGTGGCCCGAAGCCGCCGCCAGCGCCGCCGTCCCGCCTTCGAGCGACGCGACGCGGGCCTCCAGCACCGCCTGCGTCGGGTTCATGATGCGCGTGTAGATGTTGCCGAACGCCTCCAGCGCGAACAGCGACGCGGCATGCTCCGCATTGTCGAAGACGTATGAGGTGGTCTGATAGATCGGCGTCACCCGCGCGCCCGTCGCGGGGTCGGGCTGAGCGCCTGCATGGATGGCGAGCGTGTTGAAGCCTGGGGCGGGTGCGTCGGTCATGGGCGTCTCCTCGGGTTTTGCGGGATTCAAAACCCGTTCGGCGACAGAATGCAACGGGATTGCATATCGGATGAGCCCATGTTTCCAAACCAAAGCGGCGGCGTTGATCCTGGCGAGGTCAAGTATCTTTTTCGTCCAGACGCGGCGGAAAGCGCTTCATCCTTAGCCTTCTGGGCGACGGCTTCGTCGGAGGCGGTTCAGAGCGTCGCCTGCCTTGACGTCCTGACGTTCCTGACAGGGAACGTCGATCAACCAGCCGCTGACCTGGGTACGGACCGTTGTTGTGTTGAAGGCCTGAACGGGTCCAACACCTTTCAAATAAACAGGAACATTGTCGGTTCGCGCTTTTTCGGCGAGAATGGGGACGATCTGGCTGCCCCTTCGATATCTGTCGCCGTGGGGGCGCTTGCCCGGCGCCCAGGTGCCTTGCGGCGAGCCCGCAGCGTGATCTGCGTAGCAACGAGGCCGCCTACGATCAGCATAAAAACCAAGTATGGCAGGATAAGCATCCTGCAATGATTTATTTGACCCTCAAACCAATCGCCCCAACGGATGGACTTGTATCGGGGATTTGAATGTCAGACCCACCTGCGACCGCTCAAACTGGAAATGCGACCAACATGCGTTTGGACGCCGTCGAAACGGTCGAGATGATATATGAGCAAATTCTGGTTTGGACGAAGACTAACCAACTGCTTTATGGGGAAGCCGCGCTTATCGATCTTGCGCAGGGTCACGACGATCTAAAGTCTCTGCTCGCCCTTCTCGATGCCCTGATTGCAAAGCTTGATCGGATCCCGGATTTGTCGGGCTGGTCAGCCTGTCTGCGCTACGTCAAAGGCCGCGCAATGCTTATGGCCGGGCGGAAAGAAGATGCGTTGAAAGCGTTCGAGCTTGTTGTTTCCGAATACCTGGGCCAGGAGGAGATGCTTGTTCAGCACAGCGTCGCGCATTCGATCTACGGGAAGGCTAAAGCGCTAAACGAATTGGGCGACAAGAGCGCAAGAGACGCGGCGATGGAGATGCTGGCGGAACAATTTGGTCAGTCTCCGGATCTCGTTATTCAGAATGATATTATCCGACCGATGATCAGTGACGCACACGGTCACATCGTGATTAATATGCCTGCGCAGCACGCGCTAAGGGATCCACACGTCTTAAATCAAGCTGCCGTCCCGCAAATCGACGAAGTTCCTCACCTGCTCGGCGCGGGGCCAACAATAAGACGTCTGGCAAACTGGATGCTCCGACGGAGGTTCCAAGCTCGCGTCAAGCAGCACAATCGAGAATGGGCAGCACGATTCGCGGAAGTTGCAACTTCCAGCCACAACGACGCTATGAAAGTGCTTGAACAGAATCGGCAGCATGGGGCGCCTTATGGACTTTACTTGCGCGGCTTCGATGTCGAGAGCCAAAGCGGTTCGTTTGAGCGCGCCGATGGGATGTATCCGGCGCGCATGCACAAGGCAAATCCATTCGAAACAACTCTGGCGACGCAATGCAAGGCAAGCGTCCCGATCATTGGCATCTCCAATCCATATGCGACGACCCTGCGGAAAGGGGAATGCCCAAAGATCGAGGTTCTTCACGAAACTTGGCGGGCAATTGTATTGGAGCTTATCGAGCGCGCTTCGTTCATTGTATTCCAGCTCACCGACGCGTCCGAGGGCATTTCCTACGAACTCAATGCACTTCTCGCGTTTGGGAGGCAGGACTCTGCAATTCTCGTCAAGTCAGAAGACGACACCCCCGAATTCATGCGGCATATGTTCAATCTCCCCGAGATCAAGACCGACATAATGGAGTTGCTCGGCGAAACTCTGAGTTCGTTTCCTTACCGGTTCAACCAGAACGACCTATTTCCCAAGGATTCGGAGCCTCCGACAGGCCCGAATTTTGCGCCTTTTTTGTTCAAAGAGCTACTTGAGAGGGCCGCGTTCGTCAATTCTCTCGACCCGGAAGTCCGTCGCGATGCTTCTCGTGTCGAGGAGCTTTACCGCAAGCAATTGTCTTCATTGGCGCGGATTTCTTCCGAGCCATCGGGCTTTTACGACAGGGCTACGCTCTTTCGTTATGCCGGCGAAACAATCATGCGCCACGACCATGGAATGCATGCGCTGAGAAGCTTCCTTACCGCGATAGCCATATTACAGGGACTGAACGCTTCGGACCTGAAGAATGTGAAGTGGCTTACCGATCTATCGATGTTGCATGAAGTTGTCGGGGGCCTCCTGAAAGATATGGGCGACCTGAACGAGGCGCTGGATCACTTTAGGGCGGCCATCGACGTCTCCCAGCGCATGGTCGCGGAGGGTGCAGAAATACCCGGACGCCACGGCGTGCTGGTTTCCTATGGAAGAATTGGCGACATCCTTGTCGAACGGCGCGATATTCAAGGAGCGCTCGTTCAATGGCAAGCCGCGCGACAACTGGCGGCGGAGTTGGCCGCAGAGGAACCTGATAAGCCGGAATGGCGACAATATCTGTCCGGTGCGCACAATCGACTGGGCGGCCTACAATTCGCTCTTGGGGAAGTCGCGCTTTCGATTGAGAATTACCGAGCATCGCAGACCATCTTGGAGCAACTGGTAGCTTTCGACCCTAGCAATGCGGCTTGGGAGAAAGATTTAGCGTTCACTTACAAAAAGCTTGGGCTGATTTTCAGCGAAACGAAAGAACCTGAGGAAGCGCTGCAGGCGTTTCAACGAAGCAGGCGCCTCTTTGATCGCCTTGCTCCGAGCGCGCAGAATGAAAATTGGAGGGAAGAAATTGAATTTCTCGACCAGCGCATTGCAGCGTTGTCGCTTTCAAATTGAATAGCCATACGATTGCAGGCGCCCCTCACGAAGCAACCCGAGGCCGCAGCGGTCGCGGGCAGCTTCGTCTCGTTCGCGCCCGGTAAGACCGGCGTCTTCCGCGTTGCAGGGCGCCGAGGCGGGAGGCGCGTTTGAATCCCCAGCGCTTCGAGCGTTCCATGCCGCGCCGATGACGCGTTAACACAAGATGATTAACGGCAGCGCGCAAAGGGTCATTTCCGGCCTGAATTTGCGCCCCAAAATACCAGAAAATCAGAAAATCAGAACAGCCCGCGTTCGCAGAAGGCGAATGGCAGACCAACCCATTGAACAAGAACAGGTTTCGAGCCCGGATCGGTATGGTTAGCGGATTGTATTTTTAGCCGGAACTGGACGCGGAAAAGTCCGTTAAATATATCTGGGCCGCCCGTGTTAACCATGTCCATGCCCTTCACAGCGCGGCAGTGCGAGCACTTTTCGTAAATTTGCGTAAGAAAATCAACAGCTTGCTGACGTTAACCCCTCAGCAAGGCGCTTTTTCCTAAGTTTTTCACCGACCTGCGGGCGACCCCCATCCGCGCTCACGTAAAGCGGACGCACGCGCAACCCGGTTCTGGTCAAAGTCAAATGCCGCCCTTCCACGATCAAAAATTGCCAGCAGTTCGTCGTCCCGGCCACGCAAGACGCGACCCGGGACTTCAACGGGCTACGAGGCTTCGCCTTCCCGGCCGGACTTGCGCCGGCCAGAGCAGCGGCGTCTTCTCAGGCAGACATCTTCAACTCAAGGTTCTTCCGTATCAGCCGGCGCGCGTTCCACTCTTCTTTCCTCAGTTCCCAGATCTGGGCCCTGGTTAGGCCCATGAGAAAGACGCGGTCCTCGATGCTGACGAGGCGCGCTCCCTCGTTCTCCGAAATGCGGCGGGACGCGATGTTGTCGACGGCCTTCGCCACCCTCAGCCTGTCGCGGCCGAGGCCGTTGAACCAGAAGTCCGTCACAACTTCGCAGGCCTCCGTCATGATGCCTCTCCCTTGCCAGGGCAGGCCAACCCAGAAGCCCCTGTTGTCGTCGCGCTGCATTCTCAGATTGATGCCGCCGATCAGGTGCGAGGGGCCGGCCTTGAGGCGGATCGCCCATGCCCATTGCTCCTCCCGCTCCATTTCCGGCAAGACGACATCGCGATAGAATTGCAATGCGCCGTCTTCCGGGTAGGGCCAGGGAATTTTTTTGTCCAGGAAGCGAACGATTTCCCATTGTGGAAAAAGGCGCTGCGCGGCAGGCGCATCATCCAGGGTGATTGGATGAAGCCTCAGCCGCTTCGTCTCGAAAATCGGTATCATGAGCAAGACCAACTAAAGCAATAAAGGCCTGCTATAGGCCTTGCGCGCGCTGAAGACTACGCTCTTGAACGAAAGCAGGCACTCTTTCAACAGGCAGGAGAAAAAAGAGGCGCGCGGGGAGCGCCTTCAGTCGAAAAAAATATATTTGATGAGCGCAACGATGACCAAAATCACGAGCACCGCCAGAAGCAGGTGGGCCGACCCAATTCCCCACATCCAGCCGTCGCGCATCATGGCGCATCGCGCCTCCTGCTGCCGAATCTCGCCGAGCGCTCGGGCCGGGATGCGCGTCAGCCCCGCGCTGACCGGGAGGACATAGGGAAATATGCCGGCGCCTGTGATCGCGAGGCTTTGGCCGGTTTCGCTGACGAGCAGGCGCGAAATGATGGTGGCCCTGTGAAGCTGGGCCGAGAGCTGCCGCGCGAGCCCTTGCTGGTAGATTTCCGGGCTTTCGCCCTTGAGATAGCTTTTCGCCGCGCGCCGGGCGCTGTGCAGCGCGATCGACATGCCATCGCCCGAAAACGAGGGAATCGCCGCCGCCTGATCGCCGAGACGCCAGACGCCGCCGCTCTCCCAGGCAACGTGTCCATAGGGCAGGCCGGAGATGGCGAGCGGCTTGTCCATAAGGCAGATGGCGCCGTCGAGGCGATCCTTGAGATGCGGGCAGCGCTCCTGCATGCCGCTCAGGAGATTCTCAAACGAACCGTACCGCGTGGCATAGGCATCCTTGCGGACGATGAGACAAACATTAGCGCGGCCGCCTTCCACCTCCTGCAAACCGGCATATCCGCCGGGAAACAGGATGAGCTCGACATGGCGGGCCAGTTCGGCGGCCTGATCCGGCTTCAGACGCCAGTACGCCTTGAAGGCAATGCACTCAGGATGCTGGCGGCGCGTCCGTTTCCAGTCTTTCAGATCGTGCTTGCCGGTTGCGAGGAAAACTTCTTTTGCCTCGACAGGATCGGCGCCATCGAGATGCACCGCCCAGGCGTCTCCTTCTCTCGCCATGCCCTTGACGCGAATGCCGCGCTGGATCTCGGCGCCTGCCTCGGATGCAAGCTGCAAAAGAGCCTCATCGAGCACGCGCCGGGACAGGCTTTGAGCCTGGAATGGGAGGTCAGCCGTTACAGCGTTGCCATGGCGGGCGAGCCGCACATGACTGATGGGAATGCTGCCGAGCCCTTCTGGGGAAATGCCGATATCGCGCAGATAGCGCACGCCCTCGTGGCTGATGAATTCGCCGCAAACCTTGTCGTGGGCCTCTTTCTCCTTCTCGAACAGGATGACGGAGCGTCCCTCGCGCGCCAGCTCCATCGCAAGTGCGGGCCCTGCCACGCCTCCTCCGATAACAGCGGCGTCATAAGGCTTCATGCTGTGTCCTTTACCCTCGAGACGCACAGTCTAAACGGCATCCATGACTCAATCCTTGCGTCGCCTTCGCGCAGCCCTGCCTTCGTAAGTAGCTGAGCCCAGTCCTCCCTTTTGAAAGCGCTCGCGATCGACACCGGCCCGTCATGGCGCATGAAGCGATGCCGCCGCGTTGCCCAGAACGCGGCCTTCAGGAAGTAGTAGGGCAGGGGATGGCGCTCGATGTCGTTAATGAACCAGCCGATGCGTGCGTTCTCCTCCATCCAGCGAATGAAGCGGACGAGTTGCGGATCAGGCAGATGGTGCGTGAACAGAGAGGACATTATAATGTCGGCGCCGCCCTCGGCGTGAAAGTCGAAAAGGTCGGCCGTCACCCATTGCAGGGGGCGGGCGGGGTCCGTTGCTTCCGCAGCCGAGCGCGCCGCCCACGGGTTCATGTCGACGCCGATGAATTTTATATTGAGCCCGTTCCTGGCTGCCCAGCGATCGACTTTGCGCGACATGTCGCCATAGCCGCTGGCCGCATCGATGACGACGATAGGCCTGTCCGTCGAAAGGCGGCCTTGTCGCGCCAGCCGCTTGAAGAAGGCGAGCGTGGGACGATAGGCGAGAGAAAGCTCATTCGCCTGGGTGAGTTCGCGAAGCACGCCCCGGAGTTCCTCATAGCTGACAACTTCGGTGTCCATCAGCTCCGGCGTCGTGTCACGCTTTGAGAAATCGGGCATAGCCGCTCCCTGGATCAACCCGCCTTTAATCGTAATCGATTAAAGGCGGATAAGTTGATCGATTTTAAAGTGCTAGAGCAGCCCGCGTCCGAATGGACGCGGGCTGCTCTAGACGGCTTTGAAGAGCATCGTTTCCGCGGTGAGGCCCGGACCGAACGACATCGCGCAGCCCTGCGCGCCGGATTTGTTCTCCTCGATGAGCGACTTCAGCACGAAAAGCACCGTGGCCGACGACATGTTGCCGAAGTCGCGAAGCACGCGGCGCGAGGCGTTGAGCGCCGTCAGAGGCAGGCGGAATGCGGCCTCTACAGCATCGAGAATGGCTCGCCCTCCTGGATGCACGGCCCAAAGCTCGATGTCCTTCGGCTTCAGTCCTGCGAGGATTGCGTCGGACGCACGTTGGATCGCCTCGCCCACGGAGGCCGGTATGCGGGTCGATAGAACCATGTCGAAACCAAGGTCTCGGATATGCCAGGCCATTTGATTGGCGGCTTCGGGGAGAACGGTGGCGTAAAATCGTTCAATGGAGAGCCCCCTCGGCTCGGAGCTGATGAGCGCCGCCGCGCAGCCATCGGCGAAGAGCAGGAACGGCATCATCCCCGCAAGATCGTCGTTCTCCTGAAAATGCAAGGTGCACAGCTCGATGCTGAGCACGAGCACCCTGGCGGTCGGCTCGGAGCGCACGATGTGGCGCGCCACCTTGAGAGCGTTCACAGCCGCGTAGCAGCCCATGAACCCGATAATGGTTCGCTCGATGGACGGGTTGAGACCGATGCGGTTGATCATCTCCAGATCGATGCCGGGCGCCGAGAAGCCGGTGCATGAGGTGACAATGAGATGCGTGATTTGGCTTTTTCGCTCCCCGAGATCGAGCTTCTCGACGGCGCGCTGGGCGAGAATAGGAGCTTCGATCTCATATTGGCGCATCCGTTTTCCGGTGGAGGGAAAATCGCCCGGAACATAGAAACTCTCGCCATTTATCGTAGCGCTTGAGCAATCCTCAGAGGGAAGAACGCAGGACCACCGCTTTTCGATCTGCCCCATTCCGACAAGGCGGTCGAAAATTGTTTGTTTGCGGTAGTCGTTGAGGATAAGCCGCTGGAACCGGAGGAAGGCGTCGTGCACCTGATGGGGCGGGACGGCGGTCGCGATCTCATTGATATATGCTCCGGACAAGGCGTACCTTTCTAAGCGTTAAAGACTTAAGGAAAATGCAATTCTTCAAAGGCGTTTGTTCGCAATCCCGCCCAACTTTTAGGATAAGCGCAATGACGGGTAGCTTCAAGCATCGCTCCGGGCAAGCCTGGAGCAGAAATCGAGCACGGGCTCCCAAGACCATCCATGGCAGAGTTCGATAAACCAGCTGATACTCGTCTCTGTTGCGTGTTCTGAAGGAATTTCCTGACGATGAAGTACAATAAGCGCCAAGCGATGTTGACGAGAGCCGGAATTTTTGCAGCGCTTCTCTCCGCTTGTCTCATCCACGCTGCCTTTGCGGGGACGCCCTCGGCGGAGGGTTTCCGAGCATGGATCGCTTCGTTTCGTGCAACAGCCTTGGAAAAAGGCATTCGCCCGGGTGTTTACGATTCCGTGACGCGCGGAATAACCCCGGATTTTTCGCTTCCAGACCTCGATCTCCCCTCCAAGAAGCAGCCGGAGCAGCCGGAATTCGTTCGCACCCCGGAGCAATACCTAAGCGAGAAGACGCTCGCGAATCTGGCCGAGCAGGGGCGGCGGCTTTTCGCGCAAAACAAAGATACGCTGGTTGCTATCAAGACGACCTATCGCATCGATCCTTACATCCTGCTCGCCATCTGGGGCCGCGAGACGGCGTTCGGAACCTACGTGCACGACCTACGCTATAACGCGCTGCAGGTGCTAGCGACCTTGGCCTATGCCGGCAACCGCAAGGAGCTGTTCGAACGCCAGTTCATCGATGCTCTCCGCATGGTTCAGGAGGGCGTGATCGCCCCGCAGGACATGAAAAGCTCATGGGCAGGCGCGATGGGCCTCGTGCAGTTCATGCCGGAAGATTACTTCAAATACGCGGTCGACCAGGACGGCGATGGCAAGAAGGACATCTGGCATTCCGTACCCGATGCGCTTGCATCGCTTGCCAAGAATCTCCAAGGCATCAACTGGAATCAAGAGCATCCCTGGGGCTTCGAGGTTCGGGCGCCGGCGACGGTCGATTGCTCGCTCGGCCACCTGGACGTTCGCAAGCCCGTTAGCGAATGGGCCAGGATGGGCATCGCCCCGCTCAACGGCAGGGAATTCCCGCCGAATGTGCTGAACTCGGAGGCGTCCCTTCTGCAGCCTGCCGGGATATTTGGACCCGCATTCCTCACCTTCGATAATTTCCAGGTGATCCGGGAATACAACAAGTCCGATCTCTACGCGCTTTTCGTGAGCAATCTTGCCGACCGCATCCGAGGCGGCAGCGCTTTCTCGCAGCCCTGGCAGCGAATCGTGCAGGTGCCGACCTCCGAAGTCGAGTTCATGCAGAAGAAGCTCACTAGCCTCGGCCTTTACAGCGATACGATAGACGGCAAGGCTGGCGGACGTACGCGAGCCGCTGTTGGCGCCTATCAGAAGCGCGTCGGCCTTCCACAGACATGCTGGCCTGCGGCCGAAATCGTGGCGCATCTCAAGACGCATGCCGGGGCTCAGACCATGAACGAACCCACGCAAAACTAGGAGGCCCGAGCGCCTCCCTGTCTGCCTGCGAATTTTTAATCATGTTGTATCAAAGCTGCAGTTACGTCCTCAATTCCAACACCAACGCGGAATAGCCACGAGCACTGGTCGTTTTCGAATAACCGTAACCTTGACCTTGCTGTGGACGCATCTTATGCCCCGCCGTCGAGCCTTTCCTCCCCGTGGATTTTTTCTGGCAGCCGCCGCCCTGTGCATGGCTGGCGGGCTGTTAACGGCCGGTGATGGCTTTTTTGCCGCCGCTGTAGCGGGCGAGGATGACGACAGCCACCACTCAAAGCCCCCAGTCAACAGGGATGACGCCAGCAAGGCAGGGAGCCCCCATCACGATGGCCAGCCGCAGCAAAACGGCGGCCACAAGGGCAGTGGCAAGAATCATCAGTCGTCTCATGGCGAGGGCATCCCGTTGGGGGCCCATCAGACCCTCACATACGATGCAAACCGGAATATGGTGAATCTGCATGTCGGGCTTGGCGAACATCATGATGGCCTTCGCTTGGCGCCCGGAGCCGGAACCACCTTGATGGCCGGAACCATTTTGATGGCCGGAACTCCACAGAAAGTGCTGCATGGTTCGGCGTGAGACCTCCGCGCGAGCCCAAAGAACTGACCAACGTCTATATCCGCAACCTCGCCGACGATAAGAATAAGGAAGGCCAGACGGCCCTGGCCCTGGACAGGTCCCTCACCCCTGTTGCCGCGCGCTATCAAAGCTCGGTGTTCGAGCGAAAGGAGCACGGGACGACGGTTATGGTCAAGTCAAGGCTGCCAATCGGAGAGCTCTCGTACATACCGAACGAGGTGCTTGCGGTCGGTATGGATCCCGCATCCATTGAGCGCGCGGAAGTCTTGGGGTTCAAGGCCGATCCATTGATAAACTCAGAGGCGGGCGATCACACGATTGTCCGTTTCACTGTACCTCCCGGGCTGGACGCGGTTCGAGGGCAGGAACTTCTGAATCGGGAACTTCCGGGGCAAAGGTTCGAGCTGAACAAAGTCTACCGTCTTTACCGTGCCTCGGCGCGAGAGGAGCCCGTTACCTTGGACAAGAGCCTGCCGGCGACGGCTCTGGGCAGCGCTTCGACCTGCGCCGCGAACCGCTGTTTTGCAAGAGAGGTCATCGGGTGGAACGACACGCTGGCACCGTGCGCACGAGGACTCAAGGTTGGCGTGATCGATACCGACATCGACGAGTCTCATCCCGCTTTCGGCGGACGCCATGTTCATCGATTTGATTTCGGTCCCGACGGGCGCTTGCCCCCGCCGAACTGGCACGGGACGGCGGTCCTGTCTTTGCTGGCCGGAAGTCCCATTACAAATACGCCAGGGCTTATTCCTGATGCGGAATTCTTCGCTGCCAATATCTTCTACACCGATGAGCGCGGTGAGATGGCAGCCGACACGATCAGCCTGTTGAAAGCGCTCGATTGGATGAGATCCTTCGACGTCAAGATCATAAATATGAGCTTTTCCGGACCCCGCGATGGCCTCGTGGCTGATGCGATCGAACGCATGAGCGAAAGCGGCGTAGTGTTCGTCGCCGCGGCCGGAAACGGAGGGCCGACGGCCGAGCCTAGCTATCCGGCAGCCTATCCTCAAGTCATTGCCGTGACGGCAGTGACGAACGACTTGCGCAATTACCGCTACGCCAATCGTGGCTACCACATCGACGTCTCAGCGCCGGGCGTCGATATCTGGACAGCCGCCCCTGGCGGGCATGCTGGATACCATACCGGCACCTCGTTCGCAGCTCCCCACGTCACGGCAGTGCTCGCAGTGGAACCCCCTGAAACGCTCAAGCAAAAAAAGGCCGATCTGCTCGATGACCTCGCCGTCATGGATCTGGGACCGGAGGGCCGCGATCCGATCTACGGCCGGGGGCTTCTTCTCGCGCCTTCCGAATGCACACCGCCTGAGACGACTGAGACGGTCGCCAGCGCTTCCGCGGAATAGTGTCCCCAGTGCTCAGCAGTAACTCATGCGCCCCTTATGTCGGTTGTCATCCCGCCCTTCTCCGCTAGGGGAAAAGGGACCAGCTGCGACGCGACTCCCTCCTCTCGACAGGAGAGGCCGTTGGGGATGGGTGTGTTTGACATCCAACTCACCCGCGTCCGAGTGGACGCGGGGCGCTCTAGCCCAGGCTGGAACCTACTTCCAGCCGTCGCGGATTGCCTGAGCTTCCTGCTGGGTGTCGAATGCATCGCCGTCCATCATGCGGTCTACGATGGTGTCGAGCGCGGCATTGACACCGCCTTCGGCGATCTTCATTCCGCTCTTGGCCGAGTTGTTAGAAGGAACGTGGAGCTCAAGAGCCCATTTTCCGTCGTGGTCACGGCATCCAAGACCGGCGAAGCCGCCATCGCCCGGAGTTCGCGATCTCGTATTCCCGGCAGTAGGTGTGCTGCTTGTTTTTGAAGGTCAGGCTGGCGCGCATCGTGACGGCTTCGCCCCTCACGCCGCTGATCCTGGCTTCGTGTCCGCTCAACTCTCTTTCGAGGACGTCGCCGAGAGCGCCGCTTGCGTAAATGTGACCGTCATGGAAGGCGACGAGATCGCCGGGGGCGCCGCCGCCATTAAAAAGCGCACCGGCCCCCACACCGAGGGCCAGAAGCGCCGCCGAGGCAGCCGCGAGCTGCCAGCGCATAGCTGGAGCGGGTTTCTCCAGCCACCGAGCCAGGCTTCCTGCAAAGAGACGCGCTTTTTGCTCGAACGAATTCGAGCCATCCCGCCCGCCGTCCCTCGGGTAATTGCGTCGCCGCTGGAGCGGTTTCATCCAGCGGATAATTCAAAACGAAATCTTTGAGATAGGCTGGAACCGACTCCGACATGGGCCGGCCGTAAAGCTTCGAAAGAGGCGCCCCGGTTGCTCGAAACATCTCGACGCGGCGGCGAGCTTCGGGATCGGATCGCAGGTAAGACTCGATTTTTGCACGCACGACGGCGCTCAGTGCGCCATCGGCATAAGCCATCAACATTTCATCGGTTACTTTGGCCACGGCGAGAACTCCAGCTTGACCGGCGCGGTTTCGATTTCCGGGTTGGCGTAGTTGTAAAGAGCGCGCCTTGCGCGAGCGAGGCGGCTCATTACTGTTCCGATGGGAATATCAAGTGCTTCCGCCGCCTCCTTGTAGGAGAGGCCATCCACGCATACCAGAGCAATCAGGACTTGCTGATCGCCAGGGAGTTCGGCGATGCCCTTCGACACTTCCTGCAGCGTCAGCCGGCTTTCGGTCAGATCGCGGCCATCGGCGCCTGCAATGTCATAGGCCTGATCGATGTCGACGGAATCCCCGCGCACTTTGTGCGCCCGCCGTTGATCGAACCATATGTTCTGGGCAATACGAAACATCCAGCTATCGAGCCTCGTCCCTGGTTCCCACTGGTTAAGCCGTGATAACGCCCGCGCACAGGTTTCCTGTACGAGGTCGTCCCCTTTGTCCGCATCTCCTGTCAAAGCGTAGGAGAAGCGGCGCAGGCGCGGTAGAAAGTCCACGATTTGGAGGCGAGGGTCGTTCTTCACTTCGCCGCCTCCCTGGAACACTCGAATAACGGGCCGGGGGGCTCGTTAGTCCGTGACGCAGAGAAAGATCTCGGCGGCCCCCCCGAAGATGTGGTGAAAATATGACAGTTGGGCCCCATGGGCGCTTCGAGCTTTGATTGAAGCATTGTTTCTCTGTGCATGGTTTCCCGCGTTCTGCCGACTTTGCACTACGCACGCTTTCGCACGACAGGAACCGCAACTCCCCCATAAGGGTGATCTCATGGCGATCTTTTCACGATGGCAGCGAGGATGAGTCAAGCATCGTCCTCATGTGTCAACGGAAAGCACATTCGCATTCTGCAATAAGACCGATAAATTCGCGCCGGACTGTGGCGGTAAGTCCGCGGCCCGCCCGAATAGCGATTTTTTATGCGCGCAGAGTGCGTGTGGGTTGTATGCATCGGCACCGCCCTGCTTATCGTGATCCGGCGCGCCTTTCTGCTTGATCAAGGGCGCGGCTCACTTTATGTTGGCACATCTGTTGCCCCGTTCGTCTAGCGGTCAGGACGCGGCCCTCTCACGGCTGAAACAGGAGTTCGATTCTCCTACGGGGCGCCATCCCCCAACAACAGAGAGAACTGCAGGCGGTATTTTACCAAGCCTCTGTGAACAGTTCTCGCGAGGTCAGCCTTTGATCCACTGATGCGGATTTCTCTCTCTTTCGTCGTGACATCCCGAATGAGCAACTTCGCATAGGCTTGCCGGGACTCGGGTCACCAGCCCTTCCTGCAGAAGCAAGGCAAAACGCTCGACCTTTTCGGAAGTGATCTCGAGTTCGGTGATGCGTTGCGGGAGCAGCGCGTCCTGCGCGGGCGAGATAGGGGTTGCTGATCGTGGTGGACGATGCGGACGCGCGGCAGCGCAAACTCACGGCCATGAGGCGCTGGGACTCAAGCTCACGATCCCGCCAGACGGGGTCAAGCACTGCGCCAGCAAAACTAATGCGCCACGGTGAAGGCAGAGGTTATTATCTGCCTTTGCAGAAAGCTCCAGTCCAAGTGGCGGCTTGTCACTAAGCTGTTAGGAGCTTAGTTCACCGGAATGGGTCAAAGCAGATGTCCAATGTTTCTGCACCATAGGACGAGGTCCAAGGTGAAGCAGACTTAGCCCAGGTTGTGCGTCTACCCTGCTGCCGGTCGGGAAAGAGCGGGCACAAAATAGAAATACAAGCAGCAACCGCTGCGAGCACTGAATAACCCGCACTGCGGTTGACTTTGACATCAAAATGGCGCTTTTGCTCTTTAGCGGGAAAATGTATCTGGCGGCCTTTCTTCGCGGTAGAAACGTGCTGCACGTTTTTGGTGCGCATGTCTTACGGCTTATCGAAGATGAATCTATCGTAGAACAGTCGTTTGTCGCTCTTGACTTAATTCGGAACGTGTTGACACCCGCCAGGATAAATCAGAGATAGCGTTTATTGCAATCGTCGAGATACACGATTGCTACATTAAAGGAAAAGGTGACAGCGATGTCCAGGCCGACGGGACTGCTGAAGGAACCGGTTTCGCTGTATGCTCGGCAGGAGAGCGGCATGACTCGCCTCGATGAGCTGAACAGGATCCTCCGGAAGCTGCAGACCGATTCACCCGGGATCGAGTCCAGTGCGCTGATTTCCGAGGACGGGCTGATGATCGCCCGCGCCGAGACCGTGAACATGGAAGAAACGCGCGTCGCCGGCATGACCGCCACGCTGCTCAACCTGGGCACCCGCGCGGCCGCGGAACTCTCCCGCGGCGCCGTGCAGGAAGTGATCGTGCGCGGCGAATACGGCTACGCCGTGGTGATCAGCGCCGGCCGCGGCGCGCTGCTGCTCGCCGTCACGAACGAAACCAGCAAGCTTGGCCTTGTCTTCTTCGACATGCGCGAAGCGATCCGCGCGCTGCAGAAAGTTCTCTAAGCCCGCTTCCCGTAACCCGCGCCCTTCGCCGCATCGTTGTTAGGAGCCGCTCATGGCGGATACAGTGCTATTCGACAACGGCGCCCACCGTAATATCCTGCTCGAGGATTCCGGCGGCGCCGGCCTCGCGGTGCAGGCGAACCAGCACCTCATCGTGCATAATGGCGAGGCCATGCTGCTCGATCCCGGCGGGCACAAGGTCTATTCCAAAGTCATGGCGAAGACCTTCTCGGCGCTTGGCGGCGCCAACCTGCGCTACCTGTTCCTCTCGCACCAGGACCCGGACATCATCGCCGCCGTCAATGGCTGGCTGATGACCACCGACGCCACGGCGCACATCTCCGCGCTGTGGGTGCGCTTTGTGCCGCATTTCGGCCTGGACCATCTGGTCGAGCACCGGCTGCTGCCCATCCCCGACGAGGGCGGGAGGTTCGAAATGGGCGGGGGGACGCTGGTCGCCCTGCCCGCGCACTTCCTGCATAGCGAGGGCAACTTCCAGCTTTACGACCCGGTCGCGAAGATCCTGTACACCGGCGACCTCGGCGCCTCGCTCGGCCAGGACTACATCGAAGTCACCGACTTCGACGCGCACCTGAAATACATGGAAGGCTTCCACCGCCGCTACATGACCAGCAAGCGCGTCATGAGCGCCTGGGCCGGCATGGTGCGCACGCTCGACATCGACATCATCGCCCCGCAGCACGGCGCGCTGTTCCGCGGCAAGCCGATGGTTGAGAAATTCATCGATTGGTGCGCCAACCTCGAGTGCGGCATCGACCTGATCGTGCCGCTGTTCAAGGCGCCGGCATAAGAGCCCGCCGCGGCGGCTAAGCAGACATTCCTTGGCCAGCCAACGAATGCCTGCTGAGAATCGTTTGTTTTCGCAGAGTGAGCGCTTGTCGCTCACGATAAACGTTCGCTTCTTGTTTTTTCCCAAAGCCGGGAAGGCCACTTTGGGAACTCTGCTTGGATGGAAAGCGCTTCCGTGAACGCCGAACTTCCCGACGCCTTCCCAGCCGCCCTGCCACTGGCCGGCGAGGGCGCGCCCGTCCTGCTCGTCGCCGTGCTCGCCGCCATGGGCGCGACGCTGGCGGTCGTTTCCGCCTCGATCTGGCGGGCTCCGCCCGTAACGCCGCCGGAACCGGTGACCATCGTGGTGCACGAACAGGCACCGCCGCCGCCGCCCCAGATCATTCGGGCGCCGGCGCCCACGCCAACGTCCACGCCGCAGCCGGCCTGGACGCCCGTGTCCACGCCGGAGCCGCCCCCTCCGCCGCCCTGTTTCGATCCGGTGACGCTTCTGTTTGCGCAGGCCAGCGCCGTGCCTCTGGCCCGTACGGACGCAGGCGTCGCCCGGCTTAGCGACTGGCTCGGCCATCATGCGGGTGCAAGGCTGCTCGTCGAAGGCTATGCCGACAGCCGCGGCAGCGAGGCGCACAACCTCGTGCTCAGCTTCGCCCGGGCCAAGTCCGTCGCCTCCATCCTTGCCCGCAACGGCATCCCCGCCGGCCGCATGACCGTGCGCGCCGCCGGCGCCGCGGAGGCCGCCGCGAACGGCGACGCGCGGGACCGCCGCGTCGTCGTCGGCATCGACGGCCTTGCCGCCTGCAAAAGCGCCACCGGCGTCACGGAGCACCCATGACCATACCCGCCCTTCTCATCGGCCTTGGCGCCGCGGTGCTTCTGCTCCTGGCGGGCTATCTCGCCGGCCTCTGGCGCGGTTTAAGGGAACGCACCCGGCTGCGGGGCCTGGCCGAACAACAGGCCGCGATCCTGCAACGCTGGAAAAGCGCGCTTGATGACGACGGCAGCCTGAAATCCACCATCGAGCAGGTGCTGGCGCCGCTGGTGGAACGCGAACGCCTGTCGATCGAGCATGTGCTTGCGCCGCTGGTGGAGCGTGAACGCCTGTCGCTCGATCTGGCGCGGGTCGGCAGCGCCGGCGAACGCCGCGACCTTTCCCCGCTGCTCGAACAAGTCGCGAGAGTGGGCAACTTTGGCTCGGTCCTGCTCAGCAACGAGGATGGCCTCGTGGTCGCCTCCGCCGGGACCGCGCCGGACTTCGACGCCATGGCCGCGGCAACCGCCCGCCTGACCGGCGTCGCCGACCAGTTCGCCGCCCGCCGCGGCGGCGCGCTCGCCGTCGTGATCCGCGACGCCGCCAACTCGACCACGCTGTGCCGCCTGTTCATGACGCACGGCCAGAAAATGGCTCTGACCGCGACGTCGAACGACACGCGCCTGGCCACCGTCGCGCTCGACCCGGCGCTGGCGAAAATCGACACGGCGCTGGCGGCGCCGGTGCACGTTGAGGGGTAGCGCGGTTCCCCAGCCACCTAACCCGTCTTTAATTGATCTTGCTCCGGTTTCAGCGGACAGCCAGCTTCCCTTGCAATGATTTTCTGACGTAGAGTAGCACTGACCCGCGCCGCTTTGAAAAGCAGCGGGCGATGAGAGCCGAACCTTGATCGGCCTGGCCCCCGACAGCAGGAAAGGGTCGCACATGCGTAACCCACTTTGGCTTGCGATGCTTCTTGTAGCGCTCAGCGCTCCCTCCCTCGCCCAAAAAGGCGCGCCGCAGCAGCAGGCGGCGCCGGTTGCGACCGTTATCGCTCAGGAGCGGCCCGTTGCTAAGACGAAAGATTTCGTCGGCCGTGTCGAGGCCATAGAGCGGGTTGATGTGAGAGCCCGCGTTACAGGTTATCTTGAAGCCGTGCTGTTCAAGGAAGGCGAACTCGTAAAGGAAGGACAGCCACTTTACCGCATCGAGCCGGATATGTTTAAGGCTGCGGTCGAACAGGCGGAGGGCGCGCTTCAGGGGGCGAAGGCGTCGAAGGAACTGTCCAAGGTGGAGCTTGACCGCGCCAACCAGCTTCTGGAAAAGACGTTTGGGACGCCTCAAAAGCGCGATCAGGCAAAGGCAGCGGATGACAATGCCGCCGCAAATATCATAAAGGCGCAGGCGGACCTCGACACAGCCGAGATCAACCTTGGCTATACCGTGATCAACTCGCCCATCACGGGTAAAATCGGCCGCACCAAGATCACAAAAGGAAATGTCGTGTCTCCCGACAGCGGCGTCCTGACGACGATCGTGAGCCAGGACCCGATGTACGTCGTTTTTCCCGTGAGCCGGCGTGAATTCCTCGCCTTTCGCGAGCAAGGACAGCCTGTCGATCGAAACAGCATCACGGTGACGATCCGCTTCTCCGATGGCGCCGTCTATGACCAGAAGGGGCGCATCAATTTCGTCGATGTCAGCGTCGACAAGGCGACGGACACCGTCACCGTTCGCGCGACCGTGTCCAACCCTGACGGCGTGCTGATGGACAGCGAACTCGTTCGCGTCAACGTCGATGCCGGAAAGCCGCAAGAGCAAATCGTCATCCCGCAAGCCGCGCTGATAGCCGACCAGCAAGGCACATACGTCTTCGCCGTCGAGGATGGGAAAGCGGTCATCCGCCGTGTTAAAACCGGCGGCGAGGTTGGCGCAAATGTCGCCATCGAGTCCGGGCTGAAAGCTGGCGAACAGATCATCGTCGAAGGGATACAGGGTGTTCGGCCCGGCGCTCCGGTCATCGCTTCGCCCATGCCTGAAGCAAGGAGCTAAGCCGTGCTCTCCTCCGTGTTCGTCGACCGCCCGCGGCTTGCGATCGTCATAGCGATCGTCACCACAATCGCAGGCGCGGTCTCTCTTCTTGTCATTCCTGTTGCGCAATATCCTGATGTCGTGCCGCCGCAGGTGTCGGTCACCACGAATTATCCTGGCGCCTCCGCGGCCATCGTCGATGCAACGATTGCCCAGCCGATCGAGGCGCAGGTCGTCGGCGTCGATAAAGCGATCTACATGAAAAGCGTCAGCGGCAATGATGGCAGCTACACGCTCACCGTGTCGTTCGAGTTGGGCACCGACCCCGACATCAACACGGTCAACGTGAACAACCGCGTTCAGGTGGCGCTTTCAAAGCTGCCGCAGGATGTGCAGAAGCAGGGTGTGACGGTTAAGAAGAAATCATCGGCCCTGCTCGGCGTCATGGCGGTTTATTCGCCGAAGGGCACGCACGATCCGCTCTTCATCTCGAACTACGTCACGATAAACATCCTCGACCAGATCAAAGCCACGTCTGGCGTCGGCGACGCCACCCTCTGGGGTCCGCAAGACTACGCCATGAGGGCCTGGGTGCATACGGACAAGCTCACCGGACTGGGGCTGACGACGGGTGATGTCATCGGCGCGATCCAGGCCCAGAACGTGCAGGCTGCCGTGGGCCGCATCGGCGCTCGCCCGGTTTCCGACGATCAAAGACTGCAGCTCAATATCCAAACGAAGGGCCGGCTCAGTTCCCCTGCCGATTTTGAGAACATCGTCATTCGAACCAACCCTGACGGCTCAATTCTGCGGCTGGGAGATGTGGCGCGTGTCGAACTCGGCGCGGCGAACCTCGACCGTGAGACGAGGCTCAACGGCAAGGCAGCATCCGCTCTCGCCATGTACCAGACGCCCGGTGCGAACGCGATCTCCACGATGAACGCCATACAGGCCCAGATGAAGGAGCTTGCAAAATCCTTCCCTGAAGACCTCGATTGGAAGGTCACTTACGATCCGACAGTCTTCGTGAAGGAGACCGTCCACGAGGTGCAGAAGACCCTCGTCGAAGCCTTCATCCTTGTCGTCCTTGTGGTGTTCCTGTTCCTCGGAAGTTTCCGCGCCACGCTGATTCCGTCCATCGCCGTTCCGGTCAGCCTGATCGGCGCTTTTATTGTCCTCAACGCCATCGGCTATTCCGCGAACTCGGTTTCTCTGCTCGCTGTCGTGCTCGCCATCGGTATCGTCGTGGACGATGCAATCGTGGTGGTTGAGAACGTCGAGCGCGTCATGGAGGAGCATCCTGCGCTTTCTCCTGCCGACGCCACGAAACTGGCGATGCAAGAGATTACCGCGCCGATCATCGCGATCACGCTCGTGCTGTTGTCGGTTTTCGTGCCGGTGGCCTTCATACCCGGCATCTCGGGCGAGTTGTTCCGCCAGTTCGCCGTGACGGTTGCGGTTGCGATGTTCCTGTCCGCGATCAACGCGCTCACGCTCTCGCCCGCACTCTGCGCCATTCTGCTGAAGCCGCATCACGGACCAAGGCGCGGCATCATCGGATGGGTGATGCGCTCCATCGATACCATCCGCGATGCTTATGGCAGTGCCGTGGCCCGGCTCGTCCGCATCTCCATCATCGGGCTTGTTTTCGTCGCGGCCTCCATGATTGGCGTCGTGGGGCTTTCGAAAATCACGCCAACAGGCTTTCTCCCGGAGGACGATCAGGGCGCGTTCTTCGTCGTGACGCAGCTTCCCGGCGGCGCCTCCATAGGCCGCACGTCGGACGTAGTGGCCAAGGCCGAAGAGATCCTGGCGAAGGAACATTCGATTGCGGACTACACCTCGATCATCGGCCTGAACTTCATCGACAATTATTCCCAGTCGAACTCGGCCTTCTTCGTCGTGACGTTGAAGCCGTTCGAGGAGCGCCGGGGCGCGGCTGAAAGCGCGAACGGCATTATTGCGCGGCTGAACACGAAGTTCCGCGAGATTCAGGGCGGCACTGTCGTGCCCTTGCCTCCCCCGCCGATCATCGGGCTCGGCACAGGCGGCGGCTTTACCTATGTTCTGAAGGACTTGAAGGGCGGCGATCCAAAGGCGCTTGCCCAAGTGCTGCGCGGTCTACTCGTCGCAGCGAACCAGGACCCGAAGCTCAATCGCGTCTTCAGCACCTTCTCGGCGACGGACCCGTCCATCTATCTCGATATAGACCGCGACAAGGCGCAGATCCTCGGGGTGCCCCTGAACTCGCTGTTCCAGGCGCTTCAGGCCTCGCTGGGCGGTTACTATGTGAACGACATGAACCTGTTCGGACGCACATGGCAGGTTCAGGTCCAGGCCGAGGCTTCGGACCGGGCGAGCATCGACGATATCTATCGCATCAACGTGCGCAACGCCGAAGGCAAGATGATTCCCCTTCGCAGCCTCGTCGAGCCGCGCGTGATTGTCGGGCCGCCTGCGCTGATCCGCTACAACAACAAGCGCGCCGTCACGGTGCAGGGCACGCCTGCCCAGGGCGTTTCGTCGGGCCAAGCCTTGGCCGCAATGGAGCAGGTGGCCGCCAAGACGCTGCCGCAAGGCTTTGCGGGTGAATGGACGGACACGGCGTTCCAGGAGAAGCGCGCCGAAGGCAAGACAGGCATCATCCTCGGCTTCGCGCTCCTGTTCGCCTATCTGTTCCTCGTCGCGCTGTATGAGAGCTGGATCATTCCCGTGCCGGTTCTGCTTTCGGTGTCGGTGGGCGTGCTCGGGGCCTTCGCCGCGATCCTGCTCGGCGGGCTGACCCTCGATCTTTATGCGCAGATCGGCATGGTGGTTCTCATCGGGCTTGCGGCGAAAAACGCGATCCTGATCGTGGAATTCGCGAAGGAGAAGCGCGAAAAGGGCGAGCCGCTGCTCCAGAGCGCGATCGAAGGCGCCCGCCTGCGCTTCCGTCCGGTCATGATGACGTCCCTCGCCTTCATCCTGGGCCTTTATCCGCTGGTGGTCGCGGAAGGTGCTTCGCAACTCGCGCGGCGCGACGTGGGAACGCCGGTTTTCGGCGGCATGATCTTCGCGTCGTTCCTCGGCATCTTCGCCATTCCGCCGCTTTATGTGACCTTCCAATGGATCGCAGAGAAGCTGAAGCGAGGGCCGGTGCCAGAGCATGAACCCCAGGAGAAGGCCGAAGACTCGCATGCGCCCGACCGGCTATCGCCAGGGCCGGCGGCTTGACCTTCAGGTGCCTGCCACAGCGGAGCGCCCAGCTTGCTCCGAGACTCGCTCTTGCCCCTGAGCGATCCCACTCGTTGCTGGTACGCAACACAGAGTGCGCGGGTAACAATGCGCGTTTCAAAGCGCCGAGCTTCGACGACCAAGCGTAAGGCGCGAATTTTCACGATAAAGATGAAAAGTTCGTTGCGGCGCGCCTGTTTTAACCGATTATGATTAACGCAGGCGCGCAAGGATTTATTTCCGGTCTTCATAGGCTTAACAACGCGTTTGCGCGTCGCAAAAGAGGCGCCCTGTTCCATTGACCTGACGCGGAAAGGGGCGCTCCAAGACACTGAAACTGAACGACTTTTTATCGTTAATCAATTATCCATTAAATAGAATTTAATGACGGAATTTTCTCATTTACTGGGATGAGCAAAAGTCCGTTAAATATATTTTCGGTTTGGCGCTGTTTACATCTGCTGTAGCGTTTCATGCCAGGGCAGCCAAGAGGCAGCGCTGCGAACTGATGTCATCGCCTTCGCTTTCGAACATGCGGCGCCAGCCGAGGTAGCTTGGGAGATATTTTGTAGCCACGCCGTTGAACCGGCGCATCCAGGTTTTCAGGCGACTGTGGTAGGCGTTGACGTTTTGAATATGAAAGACGCCCCGGCTGCGTTCGCCGTCGCGGGCGCAGAGCCCCACATGGCCAAGGCCATTTTCGGTGGCGAAAGAGGCATAGGCACGCGCGCCGTCGCTGACGAGCACGGCATCCTTGGCGACAAGCGGCGTGAGGACCCGGTAGAACTCGGCGACCTTGAGGCTTTCGAGCACGCCATCCGCCGTGGCGCCCGAGCGGTCGCGCAGCACCAGCACAGGAACCTGTTCGTCTGACGCCCCAGGTTTGGATGCTGTGCCGCCCCGCTTGCGCGGCGCCCGGCCCATGTTGCGCGCCCCTTTGAAAGACTTAAGAAAAAACGTCTCGTCCGCTTCTACAATGCCGCTGACCGCTCCGGCTTTGTTGTCTTTGGCAAGGCTGAGAAACCGGTGCCGCCACCGGAACGCCGTGGGCACGCTGACGCCCGATTTCCGCGCAGCCTTGCGCACGCTCACGCTGTCCGCGACAGCTTGAGCGTAGGTTTTCCAGGCTTCACGCTTATGCAACCGCGCCAGCGGCGTTCCGGTGAGGGCGTTAAAGCTCTTGCGGCAATCTCGGCAGCGATAGCGCTTCAAACCGCAGGCTCTGCCCCACGATCCCACATTCTTGCTCTGGCAATGGGGACAGATAATTTGCACGGCAAACCGGGCTTCGATCAGGGACGTGACTTCGGCCAGGTCTCCGTGGCCGGAAAGCATCGCGGCGATGGTTTGGCGTTGAACTTCGGTCAGTTCCCCCAGTTCCGCTATCAACTGCTGGAATTGCAAGTTATCCATGGAAACCCTCTCAAGCTGGAACATAACCAGAACATAAGGGCTTCAACAAGAGATGTAAACAGCGCCTTCGGTTTCGACTGTTAACCATGACGGTGCGGCAGTCAGCGGGGCGCGCGCTCCGGGAACGGCGTCCACTCAGAAATTACATAATAATATCAACAACTTATCTGTTAACCTGCCAGCAAGGCGCTTTTTCTTAAAATCGCAGCTCAAGAATATCCGGGACGCAAACGCAAGCGAGCAGCCAATCGGGGGACGAAATGAGGTTCAATGTGCATGCAAAAACCATCCGGCGCCCGCGTCCATTTAAGCGCACGAGGCTCTACGCGCGCTGGGGAGCCCGGTCAGCAAGAAGCAAGAACGAATAGAGCGTCCAGGCGATGCCGTGGAAGATCAGGTCTGCCCCAAGGCAGAGGCCCAAGACCCAGAGCCCGGAGCCGGGCCATTGCAAGAGGATGACAAGCCCCGCAAGGATGCTGACCGCTCCCGAAAGCACAAAGGCACGCCGTCCCTTCCCCATGCTGCCGGAGAGGAAGACGCGCCCAAGCCCCGAAATGATCCAGACAACGCCTAGAACCAAAGTCAGGCTGCGCGATGCCTGCACGGGATTGAGCAAGAGAATGATCCCGCCCCCAATATAGAGAAGGCCAACGAGCATATCGAAGAAAAAACCCCGACGCCCCCACGTTCTTAGCGCCTGCAGCACTTGATAGGCTCCGGCGGCGACAATCGCGGAAGCAACCCAAATGGCGCTGACAGCGGAGCCAAAGCCAAGATTGGTGATGACGAAAGCTCCAGCGATAAGGAAAACGATGCCGAGGAGGGTGTAGAGCCACCAGGATTTTTCCTTGTGTTCGCCGGTTGCAGTCAGCGAGGACGCCATCGAGACCTCCCATGAATGATGATCCGCCTATGACCGCGTGGCCCGAGCGGATGTGGTTATCGAGGATAAAATAGCCGAGCTTACTTGACCACTCCTGAAGCACCGTCCAAAACCTGCACTTCGCTCAAGACATGCTCGAGCTTTCGCGGGAGGCAATATGGTTCGAAACGCTTTCATCATCGCGTCGCTTCTCATGGCGTCATTCGGATCGGCTTTCGCAGGGGACGGAACCCCTGCCGCGCTCGTCACCGAGGTTTATGGAGTTTCCGGGCCGTCAGGCCGCTACCAGCAGCCTCTTGCGATCTTCGTCGAGGCTGGCCTGCGCGAGAAGTACCTGTCGAAGCGGCTCCGCGCTGCGCTCGCGGACATGGATCAGCGCACACCTGAGGGTGATGTGCCCCAAATCGACTTCGACGTAGTCTCGGACAGCCAGGACCCGGACGTCCGCGATCTAAAGATCAGGATGGAAAGCGAAAGCGCGGGACAAGCGGTTGTCGCGGCGGATTTCATGTCCCACGACGATGCGGAGCGAACCGTGCTTCGCTATGAGCTTGTGCGGGAAGACGGCGCCTGGAAAATTAATAACGTCACTGCATCGGGCAAGAGCAACTGGCGCGTCAGCGAAATTATCGCGGGTGAATAGCGCACGTTTAGATCAATCCGCCTTCAATCGGAATCGATTAATGGCGGAAAGGATGACCGATCTAAAATGCTAGAGCCCGCTTTTGATGGAATCAAAGCGGGCTCTAGCTGTTTGTTTTATAGTGCGTCTTATCGGAAAACCGCTTCGCACTTTTCCGGACGCACTATCTAGCCCGAATTATTCACCAGGCTGTCGCCTTTTGGGCGATGAGCGGGACGTAATCCATTGGAATCACGTATGGTTCTGTTGTCGAGACAGTGTCGTTCGCAATTCCTCGGAGACTCCCGCTCACCATGACAGAAGCTACTCTTTTCCTTCCCGGACTGTCACCTGTCGGCGGCAAGGAAATCACAGCCACGTTCGATGGCGGACAACTCTCCTCGGATGGCGGCGTTCTCATTTTGCGCGAGATCGAGAAGCAACTCGGCATTGCCGCGATGCTCAGCGCTTGCGTGCCGGACGTCCGCGATCAGAGCCGCGTCATCCACACCCATGCCGACATGATCCGATCGCGGGTGTTCGCCATCGCCAGCGGTTACGAGGACTGCGACGATCTCGATGCACTGCGCATCGATCCAGCTTTCAAGATGGCGTGTGGGCGCCAGCCTGAGACGGGTAAAGACCTCATGTCCCAGCCAACATTGTCGCGTCTTGAAAACGCGCCGTCCTGGCGCGCCCTTGCACGCATGGCGCTCGGAATGATTGACCTGTTCTGCGCCAGTTTCTCCCGTGTGCCTGTCCGCATCGTGCTCGACATCGACGATACGGACGATCCGGCGCACGGCCAACAGGAACTCATTCTCTTCAACACCCATTCGGGCGGCTATTGCTTCCAGCCCATGCATATCTTCGAGGCAGGCTCCGGCAAATCCGTGCTGTCGCTGCTGCGCCCTGGAAAGAGGCCGTCGGGCGAGGAGATCGCGCAAGTTCTGCGGCACGTCATTGCCCGAATCCGGCGCAACTGGCCGAGGGTCGAGATCATGGTGCGCGGCGACAGTCATTATACGGCGCCAGAAGTGCTGGATTTGCTTGAAGAAAGACGATGCAGTTACATTCTCGGCCTTTCAACCAACGCCCGCCTCGCGAAGAGGGCGCACCCCTGGGCCGAGGACGCCGCCACACGCCTGGCGCCTGCGAAGAAAGAAAAGGTGCGGCGCTTCCATCAGACCGCCTACCAAGCTGGCAGCTGGTCGAAAGCGCGCAAGATCATCGCCCGCGCCGAGGCCACAGGCATGGGGAGCGACGTCCGCTTCGTGGTGACGAACCTGCCAGGCTCCGCGAAGGTGCTCTACGAGAAGGTCTACTGCGCACGCGGGCGCATGGAGAACATGATCAAGGACATGAAGCTCTACACGCGCTCCGATCGCACCTCCTGCCACCGCTGGGAGGCCAATCAGTTCCGGCTTATCCTGCACATGGCTGCCTACTGGCTGCTGCACGCGTTGAGGGGCGCTGCGCCAAGGCGCTCGCTATGGCGCACGGCGACTTTCGAGACGCTGCGGCGCGCCTTTCTCAAAATCGCGGTGCGCGTGGAGGAACTGAAGAGCCGTATCAAGGTCGCCTTTCCCTCAGCCTATCCGCACGCACCGGTGCTCGCTCTCCTCGCCCGATCAGTGAGTGTTCGAAGCCCATGACCATTGCGGCAAGCGCCGCGCAAGCCCCGATCCCAAACCCTCAACGCGTTGCAATGTCCACTCACCAATCGACCGTCAAACCGGCCGATGACGCATGCCTGCTCTGTCCGTGAGCGTGCTTCGCGAATAATTGGGGCTAGATGTCGCTCATAATCGCGAGGAGGCCGACGCAGGCCTCTCTACGCTTTAAGCCGCAACACTCGGAAGGCCGGCCAGCGCCATGGCGAGTTCGCCTGCGTCATAGTCCTGATCGACGAGCTTGCCGTCGAAATAGGCGATATAGGCGCCCATATCGAAATGGCCGTGGCCCGACAGGTTGAAAAGGATGGTCTCGGCTTTGCCTTCCTTCTTGCAGCGCAGCGCCTCGTCGATCGCGCAGCGCACCGCATGCGTAGATTCCGGCGCGGGTACAATCCCCTCACAGCGCGCAAACTGCACGCCCGCATCGAAGCAGGTCTTCTGGTGATAGGCGCGCGCCTCGATCAGTCCCAGCTCATAGGCATGCGACACCATCGGCCCCATGCCATGATAGCGCAGGCCGCCGGAATGGGTGGATGGCGGGACGAAGGTTGACCCGAGCGTGTGCATTTTGACGAGCGGCGTCAGATGGGCCGTGTCGCCGAAATCGTAGGCGTATTTACCGCGCGTCAGCGACGGGCATGAAGCGGGTTCGACCGCGATGATGCGGCGCTTGCGTCCGCCGCGAAGCTGCAGCCCGAGAAACGGGAAAGCGATCCCGGCAAAATTCGAGCCGCCACCCGCGCACCCGATGATGATGTCCGGATCGTCGCCCGCCATCTCGAGCTGCTTGATCGCTTCCTGCCCGATGACGCTCTGGTGCAGCATGACGTGGTTCAGCACCGAGCCGAGCGAATATTTCACCGCCGGATCCTTCGCCGCAACTTCGACGGCCTCAGAAATCGCGATGCCGAGTGTGCCAGGGCTGTCCGGATGCTCGGCAAGAATGGCCCGGCCGGACTCTGTCTCGTTAGACGGTGAGGGGATGCAGCGCGCGCCGTAAGTTTCCATCAAAGCGCGGCGATAAGGTTTCTGGTCGTAAGAACAGCGGACCTGGAAGACCGTCACATCGATGCCGAACAGCGCGCCCGCAAATGCGAGCGAAGAGCCCCATTGTCCAGCGCCGGTCTCGGTGGAAAGGCGCCTGATGCCCGCCTCCTTGTTGTACCAGGCCTGCGGCACCGCGGTGTTGGGCTTGTGCGAGCCCGCGGGCGAAACGCCTTCGTTCTTATAGTAGATCCTGGCCGGCGTTCCGAGCGCCTGCTCCAGGCGATGCGCCCGGATCAGCGGCGAAGGCCGCCACGAGCGATAGACATCGCGGATCGGCTCTGGGATCTCGATCTCCCGCTCGGCCGACACCTCCTGGAGAATCAGCTCCATCGGAAAGAGCGGTTCCAGATCGCCGGGACCGGCCGGCTGCTTAGTGCCCGGGTGCAGAACGGGCGGCAGCGGGCCGGGCAGGTCGGCCGTGAGATTGTACCAGAACTTGGGAATCTGCGTTTCGTCGAGAACGAACTTGACCTGGTTGCTCACCGCTAACCTCCCCTTGGAAAACGTGGGCGGAACCATACACGAGGGATGGCCAAGCGCAACCGCGTCATTTTGGATGAATCAAGCCTCATCCTCGCCTGATTTGCTGAAATTTCCGCCAGTGCGAAGCGGTAGATCCCACCAAGTTACGGGTTCGCCTTGGAAAGGCCCGGATCGTTCTCATGATCCCGCCGTTCCCAAGGGATGGCGGCGCACAAGCAGAAGAGCGTTGCTTTTTTGTCATGGAGTATTCATGAGTTCCGTCACGTTTGCAGCAGAAGCCGAAAGCACAGGACTGTCGTTGCCGATCCGGCTGCCGCTGCAACGGGTACTCGCGATCGATGCCTTCCGGGGACTGACGATCCTCCTCATGATTTTCGTCAATACGCTGGAAGGTGTGAAAGGCATGCCGTCCTGGCTCTATCACACGCCAGGGGATGTGGACGGCATGACGTTGCCGGACCTGGTGCTTCCGGCGTTTCTGTTCATCGTCGGGATGTCGATTCCCTTCGCGACCGCACAGCGGCTGGCCGCCGGGGACACATTCTGGCATCTCGCCCGCCATGTGCTGACGCGAACGCTGGGCCTCCTGGTGCTCGGCGTCTTCATGGTGAACGCCGAGGAAGGCTACAACGAAGAGGCCATGCCCATTTCGATCGGCTTGTGGTCGCTTCTGTTTTACGCTTGCGCGCTCATGGTCTGGAGCGTCTATCCGTTCCAGAACAAGAAGCTGGCGGCAGCATTACGGGTGGCGGGCGTGGCGGGTCTTATTGCGCTGGGCCTGTTGTTTCGCGGCGGCGAGGACGGCGACGCATGGCTTTCGCCGCAATGGTGGGGCATCCTTGGCATTATCGGGTGGTCCTACCTTTTTGCGAGCGCCATATACTTCTTTGGACGCGGGCGCGCGCAGTTCCTGCTTTTTGCGCTCCTACTCTGCGTTATTTACTACTGCGTGGCGAAAGCGGACGTGGTCCAGTCTTCGCCTTTCCTGCAATTTCTGGCCGGGCAGGCGGAAAATGCGGCTCATACGTCGATTGTGCTCGCTGGCGTCCTGACGGCGCTCCTGTTCTTCGACGCGCGCGGCGAGAGAATTCCGCAGCGATTCGGCGCCGCGCTTCTCCTGGCGCTCGCCCTGCTTGTCGCCGGTGTTCTCCTTCATCCCTATTACGGACTATCGAAGACCGAGGCCACGCCGAGCTGGGCTCTCGATAGCGCTGCCATTTGTGTCGTGCTGTTTGCTTTTCTCTACTGGCTGATCGATCTGAAAGGCACACGGGCCTGGACCGCCTTCTTCCGACCGGCAGCCGCCAATCCGCTTTTGATCTATATCATTCCTAATATCGTCGGCGCGCTGATGCTCTGCTTTGATTTGACCCTGCCCGCGCCGCTGACCTCGGGTCTGACCGGCCTGCTTTGGGCCTCGGCCTATGCGATTGTCGTGCTCGGCGTTGCGGCCATCCTGCAGCGGATGCGCATCAGATTGCAGCTTTAGCGGCCTCGGTCCCGGGTCGCCGCCATCTCCCGGACAGATAAATCCATCGGGAGAAGGACGTCGTTCACGCGATGTGTCGCCACTGAATTGCTGGGCGCGCTTCCAGGGTGGCCAGGAACCCAGCTTGACCTAGACCGGAAAAAAGTACCAATAATTCAGCAAGTTTTTATCCGAAAGAGGAAATTATGCCTGGCTTGTTCACGCCTCTGAAACTTGGCGATCTTGATCTTCCGAACCGCATCATCATGGCGCCTCTTACCCGTTGCCGGGCGGACGACGGCCGCGTCCCTAATGCTTTGATGAAAGAGTATTATGCGCAGCGCGCCTCAGCGGGGCTGATCATATCCGAGGCTACAGCCGTTGATGCAAAGGGCGTCGGCTATCCCGATACGCCTGGAATCTGGTCGAACGAGCAGGTGAATGGCTGGAGGCAAATTACCGAGGCGGTTCATCGGGCGGGCGGCCGCATGGTCTTGCAACTCTGGCACGTCGGACGCATCTCGCACCCCCTCTATTTGAACGGAGAGCTCCCGATCGCCCCAAGCGCTATCGCGGCGGAAGGCCATGTCGCGCTTTTGCGTCCGAAGCAGTCTTATCCGGTGCCACGCGCTCTTGAGCTGGCCGAAATTCCGGCGATCGTTGAAGCCTATCGAAATGGAGCCGAGAACGCGAAGGCGGCAGGTTTCGACGGCGTCGAAATTCATGGCGCGAATGGATACCTCCTCGATCAATTTCTTCAGGACCGGACGAACAAGCGCCCGGATGTTTACGGCGGCTCGATTGAGAACCGGGCGCGGCTGATGCTCGAAGTCACCGATGCGGTTGTAAGCGTTTGGGGGCCTGGCCGGGTCGGTATGCATCTCGCGCCGCGCGGTGACGCGCATTCCATGGGCGACAGCGATCCGAAAGCCACTTTCGGCTATCTCGCAGGCGAACTTGGCAAGCGCAAGCTTGCTTTCATTTGCACCCGCGAATATGCGGCCAACGATTGGATCAGCCCCTACCTGAAGAAAGAGTTCGGCGGCGTCTGGATCGCCAATGAAGGCTTCGCACCTGAAACGGCCGCCAAAATCGTCAGCGGCAGCGTGGCCGATGCGGTCGCATTCGGCAAGTTGTTTATCGCCAATCCGGATTTGCCGGCCCGGATTGAGAACCGGGCCAATCTGAACGAGCCTGACCCGAGCACATTTTATGGGCGGGGTCCGAAGGGCTATACTGATTATCCGGCGCTCGCCAACGCGGCGGCTTAATCACACCCGATCCGCGCGCAAGCCCAAGATGCTTTACGGGTTGAGGCGGACGAAGCGCGAACCGGCGCCAAGTTCATCGTCAAAAATCTCGCAGGCGCGGTCTGGAGGTTTATTGCCGGTGCGGCTGCGCGGAAAGTGCGCTCCTTTTGCGGATGCGGACTTGCTTTAGGGTTGATTGGAAGAAGCTCCTGGGCGATCGAGCCATTTTGAGCTCAATGCCAGCTGAGCGTAATGCCAATGTCTCCGGGCATCCCTCCCGGAAATTCGAGGATTTGATAACGAATCTTGTAACCCTTCGCGCGCAGATGGTCGTCCCAGAGGTGATAGATTTCCTTCGGAATGCCTGTGAGTGTCTTTTCCCAACCCGGCTCCGCCTGATTGATGGCGCGCCCTTGATCGGTGCACATGGCGTGGGGGAAGCGGTACACCTGCACTTCCAACAGGCCATTGTCCATCGCCCGCTTGATCACCGTGGCGGCGAGCTTGACTTTCTCTTCCTCGGACAGTCCGGAAGGCTGGCTCAGCTTCTTGATGAGCGCGTCCTTCTCGGCATGCTCGGCCGCCTTCCGGCGGTCTTCCGCGGCAGCCTTTTCGCCCTGGGCTTCCGCAATTCGCATCATAACTTCTGATGCCTCGGGGAGGATACCATCGACATCCGCGCTCATGCCGAACTCCTTCTCTGAACCGTGATTTTACACCTCACAAAAGCGGAGGCAATGATGCTCTACAAAGGCCGCTCCTTTGTTTGATATCTGTCAATGATCGTAACGTTTGTCTGCATAAAGTGCGGATGATTTCACAGTACGCCATGCGCGAGGGAGTACCGCCGTGAGCGATAGCGAAAAATCGAAACAGGCCCCGATCGGTTGGGCCGCCTTTCCCCAGTTGTTCGGTCCCGCAGTTGAGTACGCAACCGATTTCGTCCAGCGGCAAATCCTCTTCTGGGACACCTTGCGTCAGCGCGGAAATCAGTACCGGCAGCACAGCGCCAAGCTTGCGCCGCACGTCCTTAGCTATGCGTTCGAGGTGGTCGCTGACGGCAGAACTTTCAAAAAACCTGTCAATTATATCCTGCTGCGCATCATCCCGCCAAAGGGCGTGGAGATCAATGCAAAGGCTAGGCCGTTCGTGATCGTCGATCCGCGCGCGGGGCACGGGCCGGGCATTGGCGGCTTCAAGGCCGATAGCGAAATCGGCGTCGCCATGAAAGCGGGCCATCCCTGCTATTTCGTCGGCTTTCTCCCCGAGCCGATGCAGGACCAGACCATCGAGGATATCGGCCGCGCGGAGGCAATTTTTCTCGAAAAGGTGATCGCGCTTCATCCCGACGCGGACGGCAAGCCGTGTGTGATCGGAAATTGCCAGGCGGGCTGGGCTGTGATGATGCTGGCGTCGATCCGGCCGGAATTGTTCGGGCCGCTGATCATCGCCGGTTCGCCACTGTCCTATTGGGCAGGCCTTCGGGGCATCAATCCGATGCGCTATTCGGGCGGACTGCTCGGTGGAAGCTGGCTGACGGCCCTCACCGGTGACATGGGGGCGGGCAAATTTGACGGCGCGTGGCTCGTGCAGAATTTCGAGGGTTTGAACCCGGCGAATACGCTGTGGTCCAAGCAATACAACCTCTATTCCAAGATCGACACGGAGGCTTCGCGCTTCCTCGAATTCGAGCGCTGGTGGGGCGGGCACGTCAACCTGAACGCGGAAGAAATCCAGTTCATCGTCGATGAGCTTTTCATCGGAAACAAGCTCGCCTCAGGCGACGTGAAATTGTCCGATGGCACGGCGATCGACCTCCGCAACATCCGCTCGCCCATTGTCGTGTTCTGCTCGAAAGGCGACAACATCACGCCGCCGCAACAGGCGCTCGGGTGGATTCTTGACCTCTACAAGGATGTCGATGAGATCCGCGCTTTTGGGCAGACCATCGTCTACACCATCCACGAAAAGGTCGGGCATCTCGGAATTTTTGTTTCAGGCGGGATCGCAAAGAAAGAGCACAGCGAGTTCTCCAGCAATATCGACCTGATCGATATGCTGCCCCCCGGCCTCTACGAAGCGCGGTTCGAACGCAAATCCGAAAGCACCCCAAACGCCGATCTCGTCACCGGCGACTGGGGCATGCATTGCGATCCGCGGACCTTGGACGATATCCGCGCGCTTGGCGGCCACGAACCGGAAGACGAGCGGATGTTCGCGACCGTTGCCCATGTTTCCGAGGCCAATCTCGCCCTTTACCGCACGTTCCTTCGGCCGCTCGTGAAAGCCGCTATCACTCCGGCGTTCGCGGAGTGGATGAGCAAAATGCATCCTTTGCGCGTGCAATATGAGATGCTGAGCGACGAAAATCCTTTCGCGAAGATGCTTGCCGAGATCGCCGAAAGGGTCCGGAGCAACAGACGTCAAGTCTCTCCGGACAATCCCTTCCTGAAGGCGCAGGAGGCGGCCTCCGGGCAGATTGTCAACGCCCTGGAAAGTTTCGGGAAAATCCGCGACAGCTTCATGGAGAATCTGTTCCTCTCCATCTACGGGTCGCCCGCGCTCCAGGCCGCGGCGGGCGTCGATCCGAAGTCCTCGCAACCGCAGTGTGTAGCGCCGAAATCGGCTCTGCACAGGGAACTCATTCAGGACCGGATTGCGGAGATCAAATCACGCATCAGGAAAGGCGGCTTGCAGGAGTGCGCCATTCGCGGTCTGATCTATGTGGGTCTGGCCCGGGGGCGTGTCGATGAGCGCGGCGTTAATGCGCTGAAGCGTATCAGGCTCTCGCAGGAAGCGCCGCAAATCTCGCTCGCCGAATTCAAGGCGGTGGCCCGCGATCAGTTCTTTATGCTGCTGCTCGATACGGAAGCAACGCTCGCGGCAATTCCGCCCCTTCTGCCGGCGGATGCCGCGCCTAGACAGAAAGCCTTCGACACCATAAAGGAGGTTCTTGAGGCAAGCGGGGAGCTTACAGACGAGGCGGTCGATCGGCTGAACAGAATCAAGGAGCTCTTCGGGCTTGGGGAAGCCGGGGTAAGGCCCGCACTGCGGGGGGAGAACCTGAAGCTCGTGCCGAAGCTGGACCCTTCTGAAAACTCTCGAACCCCCGCTGCGATCCCGAAACAAGGGGGGAAGTGATGACCGTGGAGGTGGTAGAAGAAAGAGCGCCGCACCAAAAATATGCCCGGCTCATGGCCCGCGCGGCCGTCGTCAAGTCGCCAAAAACGATCGTCGTGTATCCGTGCGATGAGAACTCGCTCACGGCCGCGGTCGAGGCCGCGGAAGCCGAACTGATCGAGCCGGTGCTGGTGGGACCGGCGGAGAAAATCAAAGCGGTCGCGCAAAAATTCGGATTGGGCATAAGCTCCTTCGAGATCGTACAGGCCGAGCACAGCGAGGAGGCCGCGGAGAAGGGCGTTCAACTCGTCCAGGAGGCGAAAGGCGAAGTCCTGATGAAGGGGAGCCTGCATACGGATGAGCTGATGCGGAGCGTCACCTCGAAAACCTCCGGTCTTCGGACGGCGCGCCGCATCAGCCACGCATTCATCATGGACGTGCCAACTTACAAAGAGACGCTGCTAATAACGGACGCGGCGATCAACATATTCCCAGACCTCGAAGCCAAGCGCGACATCGTGCAGAACACCATCGACCTCTATACGCACATAGGGCAGGGGGGGCCCCGGGTTGCGATCCTGTCGGCCGTCGAAACGGTGACGCCGAAGATCCCGTCCACCATCGACGCGGCGGCGCTGTGCAAGATGGCTGACCGCGGCCAGATTACAGGCGGCATTCTCGATGGACCGCTCGCTTTCGACAGCGCCATCGATCCGGAGTCGGCGGTGATCAAAGGCATCAAGTCGGAGGTCGCCGGCCGGGCGCAAATCCTGGTGGTCCCGGATTTGGAAGCGGGCAATATGCTCGCAAAAAATCTTACCTTCCTTTTGAAAGCCGATTCAGCCGGTGTGGTTCTTGGCGCAAGAGTTCCAATCATTCTGACCTCGCGCGCGGACTCGGTTAGAGCCCGCTTGGCATCATGCGCGGTCGCGGCTCTTGCTGCCGACGCGCGCCGCCGCGAAACCAGCCTGCCAGCGGCGTGAGCGCCATGGACACAATCCTCGTTGCAAATGCCGGGTCGTCGAGCGTCAAGTTTGAGCTTTTCGGCGTGGATCCGTCAGGCGGCCTCAGCAGCCAGCTCGAAGGCAAGATCGAAGGCGTCGGAACCAAGCCGCACCTGACCTCTCACTCAGCGGAAGGCAAGGTGCTGGTCGAACGAACCTATACGACCGAAACCGTGCCCCACGTTCCAGCGGCACTGCACGCGGCGGGCTCATGGCTCCGCGATGAGCTCAACATCCATCCTATAGCGGTCGGCCATCGCGTCGTGCATGGCGGCCCGGACTTCGATCAGCCGGTTCTCGTGACAGAAGAGGTGCTCCACCGCCTCGAACGCTATATCCCGCTCGCGCCACTGCATCAGCCGCATAATCTGGAGCCAATCCGGTCGATCATGGTCAACCGGCCGGGGCTTCCCCAGGTCGCCTGCTTCGACACGGCGTTTCACCGGAAGCACCCTGCGGTCGCCGATTATTATGCTATTCCCGAGCGCTTCCATGCCGAGGGGATCCGCCGCTACGGCTTTCACGGGCTCTCATACGAATACATTGCGACCCGCCTGCCGGAGGTCGCGCCTGATCATGCGAACACAAGGGTCATCGTGGCGCATCTTGGCAGCGGCGCATCCATGTGCGCGCTGAAAGATGGGCAGAGCATCGAGAGCACGATGGGCTTCACGGCGCTGGACGGGCTGCCGATGGGCACGCGCTCAGGCCAGATCGATCCCGGCGTCGTGCTCTACCTTATCGAGGAGGAGGGAAAGAGCGCTCGCGAGGTCCTGCACCTGCTCTACCACGATTGCGGGTTGAAGGGCTTGTCCGGCATCAGCAACGACATGCGCGAGCTTGAAGCGAGCACCGACCCGCGCGCGGCCTTCGCCATCGACTATTTCGTCTACCGGATCGCGCTGTTCACAGGCACGCTTGCGGCGTCGCTCGGCGGGCTCGACGCTTTTGTTTTCACGGCGGGCATCGGCGAGAATTCCGCCTCAATCCGGGCGCGGGCTGCGGCGAAGCTGGGCTGGCTCGGCGTGAAGCTTGATGAGGCGGCGAACGCCGGCGGAAAGCAGCTGATCTCGGCCCCCGACAGTGCCGTCGCCATCTATGTCATTCCGACGGATGAAGAATTAATGATCGCACGACATACGCTGGCGTTGGTGAGGCCGGGCGCCTGACCGCGCGTAACCGGCGCAATCGGTTGAAGAAAGGGGGCCTTCCATGATCCCGCATTTCCAAGCCAAGCTCCATGAAGGCAAGAGAGGCCTCATCGTCGGCATCGCAAACGAGCATTCGATCGCCTGGGGTTGCGCCGCTGCTTTCAGAGGATTGGGGGCAGAGCTTGCGATCACTTACCTAAACGACAAGGCTCTCAAATATGTGGAGCCGCTGGCCGAGGAACTTGAGGCGAAGATCGTCATGCCCATGGATGTCTGCAAACCAGGGGAACTGGAGGCGGTCTTCGAACGCATCGCGAAGGAGTGGGGGATGCTCGATTTCGTGGTCCATTCCATCGCATATTCGCCCAAGGAAACGCTATGCGGCCGCGTCATTGACGTGCCCCAGGAGGGCTTCCTGCAGACGATGGACATCTCCGTGTGGTCCTTCATCCGCATGGCGCACCTTGCGGAGCCGCTCATGCCGAAGGGCGGCGCGCTCTTTACCATGACCTATTACGGCAGCCAGATGGTCGTCGAGCATTACAACATCATGGGCGTGGCGAAGGCCGCCTTGGAAAGCGCGGTGCGATACATCGCTGCCGAAGTTGGCCCGAAGGGCATCCGCGTTCACGCCATTTCGCCGGGGCCGCTTGCGACGCGCGCTGCTTCGGGCATTCCCGAATTCGATGAACTCCTGCACAAAGCCCAGCAGAAGGCGCCGACCCGCTGCCTTGTCAGCGTCATGGACGTGGGGCTCGCAACCGCCTTCCTCGCGCACGACGCCGCAAAGCTGATAACGGGCGATACGCTCTTCATCGACGGCGGCTATCACGTGATTGACTAAAGATCGCACCGTCATCCCGGCCAAGCGAAGCGCGAGCCGGGATCGTAAAGATGTATGCGTTGCAATGTGTTACGATCCCGGATAAGCGCGGGGCGCTTTCCGGGACGACGAAGCATGGAGCGAGCAACAAGGAGCGGTCATGGGCGAAACGACAACAAAACAAGGCCGCTCTACCGGCGAGCGGCGTCCCATCGTTCAGTCCGCCGACGACATTTTCGAACTCGCGGTCAAGCTCGGCCTTTTTTTCTTTCTCGTATACTGGTCGATTGTTCTTCTGCGCCCTTTTATGTCGGTCGCCTTATGGAGCCTCATTCTCACGGTCACCCTTTATCCCGCTTTCGCCTGGACCGCTCGTCTCGTGGGCGGCCGGCGCAAGCTGGCCGCGGTTCTTGTGACGGCGATCAGCCTTCTCATCTTCACGGGGCCGATCATCTGGCTCGGATTGAGCATGATAGAGGGCGTCACTTCGCTTTCTCAGCGCCTCAGCGCGGGAGATATTTCGATCCCGCCCGCTTCCGAGGCGATCAAGAGCTGGCCGTTCATCGGCGAGCGCCTCTTCTATTTCTGGGACCTCGCGTCCACGAATCTGAAGAGTGCGATTACGGAGGCGCTCCCTTATCTCTCGCCGCTGAGGGGCGTGGCGCGCAGCATGGCGGAAGGAGCCGCAACGGGGATCCCGACGTTCCTGGTCTCGCTCATTATCGCGGGGGTTTTGTTTCCACCGGCTCCTTCGCTTCTCGAGGGCGTAAGGAGCGTGTCCCAGCGAATTCTTCCCACGCGCGGCCAGGAGCTCGTGAAGCTGGCGGGAGCGACGATCCGCAATGTCTCCCAGGGCGTGATCGGCGTCTCTTTCCTGCAAGCCATTCTCGCAGGCCTGGGCTTTCTTGTGGCTGGAATACCGGGGAGCGGCTTTCTCGCCCTTGGCGTGCTCGTTACAGGCATTCTCCAGATCCAGGGGCTTCTATTCATCCCGGTCCTCCTTTGGATCTGGACCTCCAAGGACAAGACGACAGCCCTGGCGCTGACCGCCTGGCTTGGCCCGGTCGGCATCCTGAACAACGTGCTGAGCCCCTTTGTCATGGCGCACGGCCTGAAAACGCCGATGCTCGTCATTTTCATCGGCCTGATGGGCGGAGTGGTCGCGCACGGCATCATCGGCCTCTTTATCGGCCCGATCGTGCTCGCGGTAACCTGGGAGTTGTTTGCGGCCTGGATGGCGCATGAAGATGCGCCGGTCGCTCCGGAATAGGCGCGCGCGAGGCAGGAACTGGCGCAAGGCTTGCGAAAAAAATGCAACGCCTTGGCCAGAAAACGTCGCTTCAAAGCGATTTCGTCTTCCGGATGGCAGAAATCGCGATTAAGCATCTACAGGTTTCGAATCCAGCGCTCCGCTTATGAGGGCGGAAATGAAGCTTTGCGTGATGATCTGTCGGCGAAATGGTTCGATGGCATGCGTGATCGTGTTCCCCGTCGGGGTGCGGTGAAAGCTCTCGCTACAACGGAACGTCGATGTTGTCTGGAAAGACTTGCAGCCGTTCAGGTACGATGCTGGCAAAAGGAGCGCTCGCAGCGCTTGTGTTCGCCTGGAATGGACCTGTATGCGCCGAGACCCTCAAGGAAGCGCTCACGGCAGCCTATATTTACAATCCGACTCTGAAATCTGCACAGGCGCAGCTTCGTGCGACCGATAATCAGGTTTCTCTCGCCAAATCCGGGTATAGGCCCACGATCGGCGCCACGTTTCAATATGGCTACGAGAATATCATTACGAAATTACAGAATACATCATCCGGAACGGCCTACGTTCCCGTCTGCCCGCGGGGCGTCAACCCCAACGGCACCTGCGCCGGCGGCGGGGCACAGAGCCTTTCCTTGAGTTCGGAGAGCAGCGCTGCCGGGAACGGGACGTCGAACCCACGATCTGGAGAGGTTTCTGCCCAGCAGAACATATTCGATGGTTTCCGGACTTATAACAACATCAAGGGCGCGGAGGCGGGTGTCGAGGCCGGACGCGAAGACCTTCGGGCTGCCGAGGAAAACGTCCTTTTGAACGCGGCAACGGCGTATATGAACGTTTACCGCGATCAGGCCATCGTGGAGTTGCGGAAGAACGCTGTAAAGGTCTTGGCCGAACAGCTCAGAGCGACAGAAGATCGCTTCAAGGTTGGCGAGGTCACCAAGACCGACGTGGCTCAAGCGCAGTCGGGACTTGCCCAGGGGCAGGCCGATTTGAGCATCGCGCAAGGCTCTCTCTACAACGATCAGGCGCTCTTTGCACAATACATCGGCCATCCTCCGCGTGCCCTTAAAGATCCCGGCCCTCCGGAAAGGTTGCTGCCGAAGACCCTGCAGGGTGCGATCAATATCGCTGAGACAGAGAACCCCGGCATTATCAGTTCAATCTTCCGGGAGCGGGCGCAGCAGCATCAGGTTGAGCAACTCAAGGGCCAGCTTCTGCCGAGCGTGACCGGTAATGCAAGCTACACCAAATCCGCTCAGCCGTTTGGTACGCCCAATGTCACCGACCAGGAGAACACGCTCGTTTACGGACAGCTGAACGTCCCGATTTATCAGGCTGGCGCCGTATCCGCGCAGATCCGTCAGGCGATCGAGACGCTGTCGCAGACTCGCCAGCAAATCGACGCGCAGCGCGAACTCGCCCGGCAAAACGTCATGTCGCAGTGGGGGCTGATTATCGCGGCGAGAGGCAACATCGCGGCGGGAAAGTCGGCGGTTGAGGCGACCACGATTGCTCTGGAGGGCGTGCGCGAAGAGGAGCGGGTTGGCCAGCGCACGATTCTCGATGTGCTCAGTTCCGAGCAGCAAAAATTGAATGCGCAAGTGTTTCTGGTCTCGTTTCAGCGGGATCTCGTCGTCGCTTGCTACGGCGTGCTGGCCAGCATGGGGCGGCTGACAGCGTCCGACATCGCCCTTGCAGCCGAGCTTTACGACCCGACGCGCTATTATGGCGAGGTCAAGGATGCGGTGTACGGCTGGGGCGCCTCGGTTGAAAGCGAGGAAGATCCTCGCGTCGCCCCCGTCGAAGATCCGGGACGCACCCCGGACCAGAAATCGACCGACGGTCCGGCTTATACCCAGCATCTGCCGCAGATTCCGTGAGGAGTGCTGCGATCAAGGCCTGAAGGTTTTTCGGGTCTTCAAAATCCCCTGACTAGGCACGGGGGCCGGCACAGGCTAAGCTGTCGGCGCTTTGCGGCGGGTGTCCGCCCGGCGGATGAGCTTGGGATCGGAGAGTGCCGCACGTGTCGGACGCAGCGAACTATTCGGCGGTTGCACGTATGCATGACGGCCGCCCCTTCACGATCCGCGCGCAAAAACCAGAGGACGTGGCTGACGTCTTGGCCGCCGTTGCCCGCACAAGCCCTCAGTCCCTCTATCGCCGCTTCTTCGGTCCGAAACGCCACTTCTCGGAAGCGGAAATCGCGTATTTCATGAATGCCGACTTCGTGAACCACGTTTGCCTGCTCGCAGTGGTGGAGGAAGACGGGCGGCCTGCTATTATCGGCGGCGTGCGCTACCTCGTCCAGGAACCTGGCAAAGCGGAGATCTCTTTCGCGATAATCGATGAGTATCAAAAGAAAGGGATCGGCACGGCGCTCATGCAGCATGTGGCGGCCATCGCCCGCGAGGCGGGTCTCAAGGAGTTTACCGCGGAAGTCATGCCCGACAACGTCCCGATGTTGAAAGTCTTCCAGGAGAGCGGATTGCCGATCGATCTGCGCCGCGAGCCCGATGCGGCACATGTCGCTCTGAAGATAATCTAGCAAATCCAGCCGCGGCTGCGAACGCAAGGGTGGTGCTGCCGTTGCGCGCACTCTGGCTTGCTCTGCCGGCCGGCTCATCTTACCCTAAAGGCCATGAGCACCAGTTCACTAGGCCTTGTCACGGTTGTGCAAGGCGACATCACGGCCATCGAGGCCGAC
This sequence comes from uncultured Alphaproteobacteria bacterium, assembly GCA_963817495.1. Lineage (GTDB taxonomy): Bacteria > Pseudomonadota > Alphaproteobacteria > Rhizobiales > Rhodomicrobiaceae > Rhodomicrobium. The sequence continues at coordinate 75,546 of CAWFOS010000016.1, forward strand.
GCCATCGTCAATGCCGCAAACTCTGCGCTGGAAGCAGGGGGGGCGTGTGCGGCGCGATCTTCCGCGCGGCGGGCCTCGATGCGCTGACACGGGCGTGCAGGGCAATTGGTCATTGCCCCACCGGAGAAGCGGTCATCACTCCCGCCTTCGGCATCAAGACTGCGCGCATCATCATCCACGCTGTCGGCCCGGTTTACAGCGCCTACGCCGCAGACGAGGCCCGCGAACTCCTGCGCTCCGCCTATCGCGCCTCGATCCGCCTCGCCACAGAGAACGGCTGCCAATCGATTGCTTTCCCGGCCATCAGCACAGGCATTTATGGCTACCCGCTTGAGGAGGCCTGCCGCGAAGCCGCCGGCGTGTGCAGAACCGAAGCTGCTGCCCATGGACTCGCCATCAAACTCGTCGCGTTCGATGCCAGAACCGCGGCGGAGTTACGCAAACACCTGCCGCCAGCGGGACGGTAACGGCGGAGAAACATGGAGGCCTGACATAACCGGGAAAGCCAGATTCCCGGTTATTTTGGCTTGCGTCTCCTGAAAGACGGGACTTTTTGCTACGACTTTAGACGTGTCGTAACTAAAAAGATTGTTTTTGAGCGCAACTCATCCCAATAATCAATACGTCTAGGTTCCTCCCTAGATCCTGAAAGCCGCTGAACATGAGTTCGCGGCTTCTTTTTTTGCCATTCTGGCTTGAATGCTCGCTGACGCGCTTTGAAGCATCAGCCGCGTTGCATCTTTTGGAAAGTCTCCCCGATCAAGCTGTAAAGTTCCTGTGTGTGCGAGGCAAAGGCCTGCATCCGGTCTTGAGCGAACTGCGTCTGAAGCGTCAAGATATCCTGGAGGGTATGTGCGTTGCAGATCTTGCCGGCGAAGGTGAAAGCCGTGTCGGCATTTTCCTTCGCGAAGTCCATCGCGCGGGCCTGGACATCCTTGAAGCCCGCGGCCATCGGATTTGCAGGCACCGTGTCCATCCAGGCGCTCATGCCGTTGGTTACAAAATCCGTGAGCTGCTCATAAGCGGCATGCGCCTGTTTCATGTTCTGTTCAGCCATTTCCCGCATGGCCTGCGGGATTTCCATCGCGTTATCAACCATCACACGCTCCTCCCTGCTGATTTATGAGAAGTAAGTGTAGCGGTGTCCCGGGACATTGAGAAGACCACGCTACGTCTTTCGCGCGATAGGGTTTCCTCTTTCGCCGGTTGGGTCGAGTTTATCCTCCGCGCGGAGGCGAGTATGTCTCTCGGCTCGTGATCGAGTTGGAAAAGCTATTTCTCAGAAGCGTCGATCGCGGCCGCGAGTCCCAACGTCCTCCGGTTGATTTGTTGGGCGCTCAAAACGCGCAAATCGTTCAGGGAGTCCTTCGACGAAATGGTCCGGGGCGCTCTGCTATCTTGCGGAGCGGATGTCAACGCAAGCATGAGGACGCCTGACGTGACGAAGAGGATGAGCGAAAGTTCCGCGATGGTTTTGGCTGGCACGAGCATCACCGACAAAAAAGCACCGATGCCTTTCCCGCCGGAACGTCCAAGCTTCCGGGCTGGTTCCCTCATAGGTCAAAAAAAGTTTCATTTTCATGAATCACCGGAGCGGAACGGGCCGTAACGGAGCAAGTCTGTGGCGGATTGTTGTGGAGAGCTTCCACCTTTGCGATGAGAAGCCGGCCACCAAAGCGCGATCCCGCGGTTCCTGAGCGATAGCCGATCCCTCAAACGGACCGCGAGGAATTTTTCGATCAGTTCAGGATGCGCGCCAGCGCGGCCGAGGGGCTCATCGTCTCGATTTCGGATGGAGAGGCTATCGCGCGGTGCTTTTTATTGCGGCTGCAGCTTTGAGGGTTTGGTGATTGATCTTTGCTGCGAGCCTCGTCTGATCCGGCGCAAGCGCGGGCGCCAGGGCAGCGAATCCAACGAAGATGACAAGCGCGAACCGGACGGCGGATTTCCACTCATACGGATCGCACATGACCTCCAGCAAGCCGGTGCCTTCCCGGCCTTTTGCAGCCCTGTTTCGCTTGCGGGCCGCTCCCAAGATGGGCGATGGAATCAAGGCCCCTATCCTTAGATCGGTTATCATGTCCACGAATGCTTCTTTCTGCTGCTCGTCTTCTACAACGTCCAGGTCAGTTGGCTTAGTCCTGTTGCTGAACCGCCAACACCTTTTTATTTTCGGACAATTTTCTAAAAAAAATTCTTGACTATGGATTGCATGTTACGCCCACGTTGGGCGAAAAATGCCATTCGCGCAACCCGTCGTGGTTGTGGTGTCTTGGCGCAGCCTTAAATGGCGCTGTCCGGCCCGAATGGACAAATGGGCCTGACTAAACCCGCTTACGGATATCGTGTGAAGGCGGCTGGAGAGGCTGTTGGAGTGGAGTTTCCCGGCTTCATTTCCCGGAAGCTTCGGAACTGCGAGCGCAATTGTGTACTGTACGTCCATCAGCCTGCCTGAAGGACCAACATGCGCGCGCAACCATGCGATTCAACACAGACAAGGATGGCGATCGCCGCCCATTTTGCCGCCCTTGTAAACGCACTTGGCGAGTCGTCCCCGTCACTTGCAAACGGATTTTTTGAGAATTTGAAGCGCATCCAACGAATGGAAACCGAGGCCGGTCACGAAGAGACGCACCATTACCTGCTTGAAACATTGGCCTGGACCATGGAGCTTATGGAGCAGCTTAAGTCTTAGGGCGAACAAGTCCTGAGCACGCGTGTGTCGTCTTGCGGTCGAGGTAAATAGAAATGTAGCCAACGCGACCAAGGCGAAGATAGCGACGAGCTGAGCGTGTCAGGCACAATCTTCAATTGGGCGCGCCCGTCATTGGGCCGCAAGGGCACAGGCTTTTGGAGCATAATTCGCCACTCGACTTGAAACGAGCTCATGCTTCGAATGAGTTTATGCTTCTTTTGTTTTTTTTGGAGATGATTTGTGGAAACATGGATAAAATAATTAAGCCACGGTCTAGTATGACTGAAGGAGCAACAGCATGCGCGGTTCTTCATTACAGTGTTCAAGTCTTGCTTTGATGGTTTCGCTGTTGCCCATGGCAGTCTCGGCGGAACCGGCGCGGATCATCATTTTGCGGCACGCCGAGAAACTCAATCGCCACGAGCTCTGCGATGTGGGAGCGCAGCGCGCACAGGCTCTTGCCAGTCAATATCTCGGACAAGGCGCGACGCAATCGCTGTTTGCCGCCGGACAAAAGCCGGACGCTTTTCTTGCCGTCACGCCACACACGATCGAGACGATCACGCCCGCGGCGCAGAGCTGGAATTTGCCGGTAATAGAATACAAGGTGTCCGCCAGGAAGGAGGATGAGGAGGCAAAGGAGGAGGAACTGAACCGGCGCACGCAAGAAGCCGCGAACGATGTCCTCGCCGATCCGCGCTACGCCGGAAAGATCGTCGTCATCACCTGGGAACACAATCACATAGCCAAAGCAAAGCTCGAAAAGGATTATCCGGGGGAACAGGTTACGCTTCACCAGCTCTTGCACCTCGACCGGATGGCCGATGTGCCAAAGAGCTGGCCGGATTCGAACTACGATTTCTTCTGGATCGTGGATTACGAGCCGGGCAATCCCGCGCCGGCCGCGTTTCACATGGTCCGCCAGGCTTTCACCGCCCCCTTCGACAGGCTGCCCGCCAACGGCTGGGACGAACCGGAGCCGGAACACATCGAAGCAGGCTGCAAGAAGTAGAGATCGCCACGCGATTGGGTTCGCAGTGAAGGGCGGTGCACCGTTTCACGGCTGGGTCGAGATCCGCACCTCGTAGTCGAGCGTGGACGTTACGCCGTCGCCATAAAACCCGCCTTCCACAGGCATGGTTGCGGCCTGATCCGGCGCCGCGCAGAGCGCTACATGGCCATCCGTCACGGGAAGCCCGTGCATCGGGTCGAAGCCGCGCCAGCCCGAGCCCGGCAGAAAGACCTCTGCCCAGGCATGCAGGTGGCGTCGCCCATCGGGCGTATCGGCGTGCGCCTGATAGCCGCTGACAAAGCGGGCGGGGATGCCGAGGCTGCGGCAGGCCGTCATGAACAGCACCGCAAGGTCGCGGCACGCTCCTTTGCCTGTGGCGAGGGTGTGCGCGGGCGACTGGGCGGCGCCGTAGGGCCGAATATGGCGGTTCATTCGGGTGAACAGCGTCTGGTTGAGGTGCTCGAGGAAGCCGGGCGCTTCCCAGCCGCTCTCGGACGCCAGTCCGTCGGCGAAGGCGCGGACGCCCTCGTCGAGGTCGCCGGACGGCAGACAGTCAGCCAACGCGTCGCCGGCGCTGGAAGGCCAGGGCAGCGGTGACAGCGCGCCAACGTCTGGAGCCGAGACGGCTCGCATCTCCAGATCGAAACGGCTCTCGATGCGCAGATGATCCGAGAACCCTGCGAATTCCAGGTGCGTGACAGCATTACCGTAGCGGTCGATCAGGTCCTGCCGGACGCTCGGCGCGGGATCGATGATGAGGCTGTGCGCCAGCAGAGTGGCATTGCCGGCGCGCGGCGTGAGCCGCAGAGTATGCGCGGCAAGGGCCACAGGTGATGAATAGCGGTAATGTGTTTCGTGACAGACGAAAAAGCGCATCCTGGACCCTCCGGGCGATCATATCCCTGGGCGGCGGCGCGCTGGCGGCTCCGCACCAGATGGTGGTGCCGTCTGATTCCGGCTTTTTGGCTCGCCGGTCAAGCTGGAGGTGACGCCGTGTGACGCGTCGCGAATTATAGGCGGGCGCCAAACAAGGTTGCGCGCTTGAGATGGTGTAACGGGTCGATTGCCAAGCCACGGATGAATTATGGAAGAGTTTGTGTGGACGGCCCCGCGTTGGCAAGGATTTCTGAAGCTTCTGCACAGCGCTGGTCGGAGCGGCCATGTGTCCGGCCTGTTTATGCGGCCTTATCCTGTGCCGCTGGCCATAATGCCATTCGCGCGTGGCGCTCCTGTCGCGCCTGTTCCTATGCTGTTAACGCGCTTGCAACGGCGGGTTCGCGATAGCGTTCGCCGCTTGTCATGGGCACCCAGATTATGCGGGCCGTTTTAGTGGCCAGCGCAACTGCCGCCACCTTTGTCGAGCGCCGCTGCATCAACTGAATAAGCCACGGCCTGCGTGTTCCATGCCGCTCTGCATGGCGGATCGCGGCCATGGACCCCACCACAAGCATCTGCCTGAGATACCGATTTCCCGCTTTTGAGATACTGCCAAGCCGTTCTTTTCCCCCGCTGGAGTTCTGTTTGGGGACCAAGCCAATCCAAGCGGCGAGGTCGCGCCCTGTCTTGAAGGCTCCTGGATAGGAGATCGTGGCAGTGAGCGCACAGGCAAGGAGTGGACCCACGCCTGGAACATCCATCAGCCGACGGCCGAGCTCTGTTGCTCGCGAGCTGGCGCGGACGCGCCGGTCGTTTTCAAGGATTTGCTGTTTCACCACGGCGAGTTGCGCCGCCAGCATTTGCAAACAAAGGCGGGAATTGGCGGCACACGCGCATCGTCCTTATCTGCAACGATGGCAAGAAGCTGATCAAGCCCGCGACGCCCGATGGGAGCGACAATGCCGAACTCGGAGAGATGGGCGCGGATCGAATTGGAGAGCTGGGTGCGGTGGCGGTTGAGCATCAGCCTCACTCGGTGCAGCATCATCACGCTTTGCTGTTCCGGCGTCTTGACCGGCACAAAGCGCATCGTGGGCCGAGTCATCGCTTCGCAGATCGCCTTGGCATCCGCCGCGTCGTTCTTCCCGCGCTTCACATAGGGCTTCAAATATTGAGCCGGCATCAAGCGGACTTCGAGCCCGCGCGCCATGAGCTGTCGCGCCCAGTAATGCGAGCTGCTGGAGGCCTCGATCCCGACAAGACATGGCGCCAGCTTCTCAAAAAACGTTAAAAAGAGGCGGTCCCGAAAATTCGGACAGGACGATAAGCGGAGCGTCTGCCTGACAGCGGGCTATATAGGCCCGCGATTCAGGAGAGACGATGAGCAAGAGACCGCGCCGGAATCACACACCGGCCTTCAAGGCGAAGGTGGCTTTGGCCGCGATGAAGGGGGAAAAGACGCTCGCCGAGTTGGCGCAGCAGTGTGACGTCCACCCCAATCAGATCACGCAGTGGAAAGCCCTGCTCCTTGAAGGCGCGACCGGGGTGTTCGGCCAGGACAAGAGCGAAGCGGCGGCTTCGATCGTCGATGTGAAGAGCTTGCACGCCAAGATCGGCGCGTTGACGCTGGAGAACGATTTTCTAGAGGGCTCGCTCACCAAGGCGGGATTGCTGAGCGCAAAGCGATGATCGACCGTGATCATGCGTTAAGCGTCACAAAACAAGCCGAGGCCGCCGGCGTCGCACGGAGCACGGTTTACTACCTGCCGCGCCCGGCGCCGGCGGCCGATCTCGAACTCATGCGCCAGATCGACAGGCTGCATCTGGAGTTCCCTTTCGCAGGGGCGCGGATGTTGCGCGGTCTTTTGGCTGCCAATGGGAGCAAGACCGGCCGGCGGCGCGTCAAAACGCTGATGCGGCGCATGGGGATCGAGGCACTCTACCGGCGCCCGCGGACGACCAAGCCCCAGCCGGGACACAAGGTCTATCCCTATCTGCTGCGCGACATGGAGATCGTGCGGCCGAACCAAGTGTGGGCGATGGACATCACCTATATTCCCATGGCGAAAGGCTTCGTGTATCTCGCCGCGGTGCTCGACTGGTTCTCGCGGCGCGTGCTGTCGTGGCGCATCTCCATCACGATGGAGGCCTCGTTCTGCGTCGAGGCGTTGCAGGACGCTTTGGCCCGGCATGGGGGAGACCGGAAATCTCGCGTGCTGATCAAGAACAAGATCGCGATCAGCATGGACGGCAGGGGTGCCTGGCGGGACAACGCGTTCGTCGAGCGGCTCTGGCGGACGGTGAAATACGAGGACGTCTATCTGCACGCCTACGACAGCGCGCCGGACGCACGCGTCTCAATCGGGCGGTACCTCGATCTCCACAATCGCCGCCGCCCGCACTCGAGCCTTGACGGCATGACGCCCGATCAAGCCTACTATAGCCCCGGCCCGTGAATATCTCGATGACCGTTGCGGCGCAGTTCATCAAAGATTCATGAGTGAAGTACGCCGAATAGAGACTTCACAGGGCCGGATCAATAAGGAGTACACAGCGCGCCAGCTCGCGTCCTGCTTGCTGAGATCGGGGCTGACATGAGCCGTTTCCCGACGGCCGGCCACTTGATCTCGTGGGCAGGCTTGTGTCCGGGGAACGACGAAAGCGCAGGCAAGCGACGTTCAACGCGCATGCGCAAAGGCGCGCCCTGGTTGAAGACGGTCCTTATTCAGTGCGCATGGGCTGGCGCTCGCAAAAAAGGCGGCTATCTTGAGGCTCAGTTCCACCGCCTGCGTGCGCGGCGCGGGGCGAAAAAGGCTGTTGGAGCCGTCGCCGCCTGCTCCTATCGGTGCCGAGACCACCCGGCACGCCCGCCAGACCACGCTGACAGTCGCCAGCTCGCATGCCAAGGCTCGATGGGCCGCAAGCGTGCTCTCGGGCATCGCCCGCTTTCTACGCGAGTTGGTCCAATCTGCGGAGCAGTTGACGGCCGATCAGCGCTGGCGCCGGATTCTCGCCCACGCTGTCCGATCCTGGCTCGGCGCGAGGTCCTTGAGCCCTCGCAACAAAGTGCTGCGTGCAAGCCGCCAACCCCCCGCGCTCATCGAGCTTGGAGCTGACCGCATCCCAGCGCAGGCGAATCGCTTGCCCATCGATCATGAGAACGCGCATAGCGCGCAAAGTCGCCGCCTGGAATCCAACACACGCGAGTCACAACGACGCGGCTTGACTAACATTACAGTTGCAATTTCATCTTAAAATGGGCCTTCCTGGCGGCGGCCTGATGCGCCCTTCGCCAGAGGGACCATGCGATGATGCCCGCTGGCTCGATGCGTCGTTGCGCGAGCCTTATGGCTATGCGGCGAATTTCTTGAATGGACCAGCGGATAAGCGGCGGGCCACAAAGATCTGGGGTATCGTTTGCTGTGTTGGCATCGCATTGGCCCGATGCCGGATCGTCGCCACCATGGCGAAGGCCAGCATGACGAGCGAGACGTGGCGGTTCCATCCATGCCAGGAGCGGGTCTCGTTATGATCAAGGCCCAGCTCGTTTTTCGCTGTCTCGAAGCTGTCCTCGATGGCCCAGCGGCCGCCTTCGACGCGAACCAGTTTGTCGATCGAGGTTCCCGCCGGAGCCCAGGTGGAGAAGAAGGCCAGGTCCTGATCCGCGATCGTGCGCCGGATCAACAAACCGCGCGTCCAAAGCCCGGAGCGGCTTGCATCGTATTCGCCAGCATCGATCTCGGCCAGTTCCACATAAGCCCAGTCGTAAAGGCGCGGCCCCTTGGCGCCATCGCCCGCCGACAGGCGTTTCCAGTCCGAAGGCGCCAGGCCTTGCGCGACGCTTTCCGCCGTTCCCGCGATGGGTTTGGCCTTGCCCCAGGAGGTGACGCGGTGATTGGAAGCGACGCCAAGCACATAGCCCTTGCCCGCCCGCCGCAGCGCCCCTTGCACTGCGCCAACGCCATAGACGCTATCGGCAGCAACAAAGGCAAAGGGCACAGAAGCGGCAATGGCCCGCTCGATCATGGCGACCGCCAGGGCAGGCTTGGTTGCGAAGGCCGTCTTCTCCGGCACATGCGCCGCCTTCATGCGGGCCGGATCGTCCGTCCACGCCTTCGGCACATAAAGCGCCCGGTCGATGAAGGCATGGCCGTGCTGCGAGACATAACAGGCGAAGACGCCGATCTGGCAGTTCGTGATCTTGCCCGCCGAGCCGGTATATTGCCGCGCAACCCCGCAGGAGGCTTTGCCCTGCTTGAGAAATCCGATTTCATCGAAGACCAGAACCGCGTCGTCGTCAGCGAGCGTCTCAAGCGCATAGCCGCGCACAATATCGCGCAGGTCATCGGCTTCCCACCGGCCGCGGCCCAAAATGGCCTGCTGCCGCCAGGGGCCAGGATCGCCTGCCGCCTCCGCCCGAATCCAGCCCGTCTTGCGCTGCTCATTGCCGAGCAAACCGTCCAGGAACGCCCCTGCCGAAGCCGCAACTCGCTCCTGCTTAAACAACGGGCGCATCCGCGCCTTCACATCCCGCAAGGACGACGCCCAAAGTTCTAGCGTTCCTTCAATCGATGCCCCGGCCATCCATGCTCCTCCGAATCAATTAAGTATATGATTCAGAGAGATCACTCAAATGCAACTGTAATGCTAGGGCCTGTGGACATTCACCGCATGGCAATCATAGAACTGGCTAGATAGATCATCGATGTGAAGCTGCAATCGGTTTTGTCGTATCGGGTTGCGATGCGACGAAATTCCTTGAGTTTGCAGAAGAAGTTTTCGACCAGGTGACGCCACGCATACATGGCGAAATCGCAGGGGATCGTTTCTTTCCGGTTGGACTTGGGCGGGATAACAGCGGTTGCGCCTCTCCGATCCAACTCAGCCCTCAGCCAATCGACGTCGAAGGCTTTATCTCCAAGCAAGGCCTCGAATTCAACCCCTTCGATCAGGGGCTCAACGCCGACGATATCATGGCGCTGGCCAGGCAGAAGGACGAAACGGGACAGGTAGCCAAGCGCATCCACAAGGGCTACGATTTTCGTGGTCAAGCCTCCTCGCGAGCGACCGATAGCCTGATTTTGAGTCCCCCTTTTGCGCCGGCGCCATGCTGGTGGACCCGGACGATTGTGCCGTCGACGGCGGCGTATTCGAAATCGGGATCGCCGGACAAAGCATTGAAAATTTTTTCGAAAATTCCTTTCCGTGACCAGCGCCGGAAACGGCGGAACGCGCTGTTCCATTACCCGAAGCGGACCGGCAAATCGCGCCACGGCGCTCCCGTTCGCACGATCCATAAAACCGCTTCGACAAACAGGCGGTTATCGGCCGCCGTCCGCCCAGCGTCGCCACTCTTGCCTGGCAAAAGCGGCGCGATCTTCTCATATTGCGCATCGCTCAGCAGCGTCCGATCCAAGGCTGACCTCCAGTTTTCAGCCTTGAAATCACTGTTCGCTATAAAAGTGAATCCTTACTCAGATATTAAATGTCCACAGACCCTAAAGGCAAACCCGGTTCACTTATTTTTGCGCCTGTCCCTAGGCCGCGAACACGCCGTATTTCTCGACGTGGACGGCAAGTCCGAGCGTGTGTTCGCGCACGAGGTTCTCGGCGAGGTCGGCATTGCGAGCTTCAAGCGCACCAATGATCGCCAAATGCTCGCGGATCGATTGCTCGGCGCGGTTATCTTGCCTGAGCGACACTGTGCTAAGGGCGCGGATATGGATGAACAGGTTCTGGGTCATCTCCACGATGAGGTCGCATCCGCCAAGCTTGATGATCGTCTGGTGAAAGGTGATGTTCGCTTCCGAATATTCGCTCATCTGATCGGACAGCGGCTCATTCTCGAACTTCTGAAAGAGATCCTTCAGCGCCTTGAACTCTTCCTCCGTTGCGCGCGTCGCCGCCAGCCTCGCGGCCCAGCCTTCGAGCGCGGCCCACACCACGATCATCTCGCAGATTTCCTTTTTCGACTTGCGGACGACGTAGATTCCGCGCCTCGGCACCGCACGAACGAAACCTTCCTGCTCGAGGAGCGTGAGGGCCTCGCGGATCGGCGTTCGGCTCACTCCGAGCTTCTGTGAGAGTTGCCGTTCGTCCAGCCGGATCGGATCGAGCTGCCCGTAAATATCCATTTCGGTAATCGCGCGCTTCAGTGCCCCGTAAGCCAGAGTTCGCAGGCTTGAGCTGGTCTCTAGAGGAACAACTTTCAGCTCCGGCTGCTTTGCCGATTGTGCCACGCTAACATTCTCCCTTTTTGGCTCTGTCTCAAAAGCCGCGGTAGAGACGGAACCCGAAAAAAATTTAAGTACATCCAACGCCAAGCGCGAAAGATGCATTTAGTAGCTGTAGAAAAATAAATAGGAAACTATGCAAACTTATGCCGATTTATGATTGCCCCTTGAATGAGGTCAACGACCAACTCTTGGCGCACCAAATACCAGGAGACCGATTATATCATTCGACTTTCAGAGGGATTTGATTTAAATCAGTTCCAGGCTGTTTGCGCGAAAAAGTTGGGGGTGCCAGCTATGAGTGCAGGCCGCTGCGGAGTTGGTCTCGCCACGAACCGCATTTAAGGGGCGCAGCCTTCGCGCCCTCGCGAGAAAGTTCACTTCTATTTCGAAGAACCGGCGTGCGCGCGGAGCGGAAGCCGCCTGCGCGCACCCTTAAAGCTTAAGCGTCAGGCCTTCGGGCGCTTCTCGTTCCTCGCAGAGCGGATGCCTGCCGCAACGGTATCCCTTTCGCACATATAGGCGCCCACTTTGGTCTTCCCGTAGGTGCGAGACCCCGCAAAGTGGTAGACCTTCGAGCGGGTATTAGCCCAGACCACCGTATCGCCCGGACAATGAGACTTGGCCTCGGCTTCGGTCGCGTACTGACCCGCCGTCGGTGTAGCAGCTTCCCTGGCGCGGCGGCTCCTTGGAGGAGTGGCGTTCTCCTGGGTTGTTGCGGTTGTTGAGGCCGGGGGCGTGGCCGGCACCGGAGTCGCCTGCGGGCTGGCAGGAGCGGCAGCCTGAGCAGGTGGCTTAGGCGACCGGGTCTGAGCAGGCGGGTTGGCGGGAGCAGTGGCAGTCGTTTGTGCGGTCTCGGCTCGGCATTCCGTTATGAAGTCTTTCTTCTTCTTTCCCGACGCTTGAATTGTTGTCTTGTTTGCACGCCATTCAGTTTCGCAGGCTTTCGCAGTTTTCTGCTGCGCATAAGCCGCAGTCGCCAGCATCGATACGCTTACGAGAGCGGCGATGCACTGGATGAAAAAGTACGGCCTTCTCATAACACCACCCACTTACAAGATACATTAAGGACTCAACGAGAACCCATTATGTTACCAGAAGCACGACAAGTGAGTGAAGCCTAAATTTCGGGGAAGGAAGACGTACATTTTATTCAATATATTAAAGCACTTCTACGATGACAATGAAAATATTAGACGAAACGGATTTGTTCTTATGAGGCCCCGGTGCTAATAGCCGTCTTTGGGCCGGATCTGGGTTTTCAATTCGACCACATGGGGCTGCGATCCTGGCTGCATAAGCCCCTCTGGGTTTAGGCACATTCCGAGCAGGCGCTCCCCGAAGCCGGCGCGCTCGTCCGCAAACGGCGCGCGCCGTGCAAAGGCGGCGCTTTCCAGTGGGTGCAATGTCCGAGAGCCGCTTGCGGGAAATCCGCCCAAACCGGTTCGCCGCTTTTTCCTGCCGCGTTCTTTCGGCCTGAGCGCAGCAGCGCCGTCTGCCTCATAAAGATCGATGGTGGTCCGCACCGCTGGCCAGCTCAGCCCGGTTAGTTCAACGACCTGCATCACCTCATATCGCATCTTATGCGAACTAATCACTTGCCTGTGCCGCTCATGCAACTCCGTAAGGCTTCGCCTGCCCGCGTCGCCGTCCCTCATCGAAAAAGGAATGAACTCCGTCGCATCACCAACCAAGTTATCATTGGGCCGGATGAGGCCCTCGTCTCCAGGTGGCCGAAAGCTGGTTCGTTAGCGGTTATTTAATTCCGTTATGCCTCTAATAGCTGCATACGAGTGCGATTACCCTCTTTGGTTGTAGGGCGTTTTTGCAAGCATGAAGCTGTACTCGTATACCGGTAAGAGCCCGGTATGTCCCGTAATCCAAAAAATGGGACCCCAGCAAATGATCCATAATCTGAGTTCAGAACTACAACCGGTAGTTTTTCGGTTTCGGGGCTCCAACGGCACAAACTACATCCAAACCCGGTCTTACAATCTCTCAACAAAAACGAGCGCCAAGCACGTCACTGAGATGCTCTTGAGCTTGTTATTACGGCAATCCTGGGTCACGAAGTCGGGCCCGTCACCGAATACCCCCAGGAATATTTGCTGTAAGTACCAGATAAGATTGAACAGATCTGGGGTCGTTTTGACGTAATCGCCATCTCCGGGATCTTACCGCCATGTCAATAAGCCAGCTAACTCCAGCGCAACTCAGCCTCCTTCCACCGTCGGTGTTTACTGCCCAGGTATCGGCCGACATAAAAGCATTATCAACGGCGCAGGTTAACGCCCTCAGCTCAGCGCAACTCAACGCTCTAAGCTCGAGCGGGCAGCTGGGGCTGACCACGCAGCAGGTGCAATACGTTTCGCCTACGGCGATGCCTGGGTTGAGTGTGGGCCTGATTTTGGCTTTGGATGCCTCGCTCGGCGTTGCTTCGGGTTCCTCGCAGACGGTTCCCTGGACGAATACCGAAATCAAGGAGCTGTCGACAACTCAGTTGACTGGCTTGATCAATTCAAACGGGTTGCAAAACTGGGTCGCAAGCCAGTTTGAGACGATTTCGACGACGCAGCTTTCCGGTCTTTCCTCGGCGGCGCTGAACAACCTGACCACCACGGATATGACTGAGCTCACCAGCACGCAGGCGCTGAGCACGGGGCAGCTCAACAACCTGACCAGCGCGAATCTCGATGCGCTCGGAACATCCGGCGTCGGCATGTTCACGACAAAACAGGTCGCGGGCCTGTCCGGCAGCGCGCTGATCCACATGACGACCTCGCAGCTCGGCGCCCTGTCCAGCGCCGATGTGGCCATGCTCTCCACCGCCGCGCTCAGCGCCGTGATCGCCTCCGGCCTGCAGGCGAACTGGGACGGCAACCAGCTCAAGGCCGTGACCACGACGCAGCTTTCGGGCCTTTCCTCGGCGACGCTGAACGCCCTGTCCACCACGGAGATGAGCCAGCTCATCACCACTCAGGTGCAGGCGCTCACCTCCACCCAGCTCAACGCCGTCTCCAGCGGGAACCTGGATGCCCTGACCGCCGGCATGCTCTCGACAGGCCAGATGAACGCTCTGTCGACAACAGCCTTGAACAACCTCGTCAACACGGCGGTCGGCAAACTGGGCACCGGGCAGACCACCATCACGGTGTTCAGCAGCGCCCAGGTGCAGGCCTTGACCTCCACCCAGCTCAATAACCTGACCAGCGCGAATCTCGATGCGCTCGGAACATCCGGCGTCGGCATGCTCACAACGGCGCAGGTCGCGGGCCTGTCCGGCAGCACGCTGATCACCATGAAGACCTCGCAGCTCGCCGCCCTGTCCAGCGCCGATGTGGCCATGCTCTCCACCTCCGCGCTCAGCGCCGTGATCGCCTCCGGCCTGCAGACGAACTGGGACGGCAACCAGCTCAAGGCCATGACCACGACGCAGCTTTCGGGCCTGTCCTCGGCGGCGCTGAACACCCTGTCCACCACGGAGATGAGCCAGCTCACCAGCACGCAGGTGCAGGCGCTGAGCACGGGGCAGCTCAACAACCTGACCAGCGCGAATCTCGATGCGCTCGGAACATCCGGCGTCGGCATGTTCACGACAAAACAGGTCGCGGGCCTGTCCGGCAGCGCGCTGATCCACATGACGACCTCGCAGCTCGGCGCCCTGTCCAGCGCCGATGTGGCCATGCTCTCCACCGCCGCGCTCAGCGCCGTGATCGCCTCCGGCCTGCAGGCGAACTGGGACGGCAACCAGCTCAAGGCCGTGACCACGACGCAGCTTTCGGGCCTTTCCTCGGCGACGCTGAACGCCCTGTCCACCACGGAGATGAGCCAGCTCATCACCACTCAGGTGCAGGCGCTCACCTCCACCCAGCTCAACGCCGTCTCCAGCGGGAACCTGGATGCCCTGACCGCCGGCATGCTCTCGACAGGCCAGATGAACGCTCTGTCGACAACAGCCTTGAACAACCTCGTCAACACGGCGGTCGGCAAACTGGGCACCGGGCAGACCACCATCACGGTGTTCAGCAGCGGCCAGGTGCAGGCCTTGACCTCCACCCAGCTCAATAACCTGACCAGCGCGAACCTCGATGCGCTCGGAACATCCGGCGTCGGCATGCTCACAACGGCGCAGGTCGCGGGCCTGTCCGGCAGCACGCTGATCACCATGAAGACCTCGCAGCTCGCCGCCCTGTCCAGCGCCGATGTGGCCATGCTCTCCACCTCCGCGCTCAGCGCCGTGATCGCCTCCGGCCTGCAGACGAACTGGGACGGCAACCAGCTCAAGGCCATGACCACGACGCAGCTTTCGGGCCTGTCCTCGGCGGCGCTGAACACCCTGTCCACCACGGAGATGAGCCAGCTCACCAGCACGCAGGTGCAGGCGCTGAGCACGGGGCAGCTCAACAACCTGACCAGCGCGAATCTCGATGCGCTCGGAACATCCGGCGTCGGCATGTTCACGACAAAACAGGTCGCGGGCCTGTCCGGCAGCGCGCTGATCCACATGACGACCTCGCAGCTCGGCGCCCTGTCCAGCGCCGATGTGGCCATGCTCTCCACCGCCGCGCTCAGCGCCGTGATCGCCTCCGGCCTGCAGGCGAACTGGGACGGCAACCAGCTCAAGGCCGTGACCACGACGCAGCTTTCGGGCCTTTCCTCGGCGACGCTGAACGCCCTGTCCACCACGGAGATGAGCCAGCTCATCACCACTCAGGTGCAGGCGCTCACCTCCACCCAGCTCAACGCCGTCTCCAGCGGGAACCTGGATGCCCTGACCGCCGGCATGCTCTCGACAGGCCAGATGAACGCTCTGTCGACAACAGCCTTGAACAACCTCGTCAACACGGCGGTCGGCAAACTGGGCACCGGGCAGACCACCATCACGGTGTTCAGCAGCGGCCAGGTGCAGGCCTTGACCTCCACCCAGCTCAATAACCTGACCAGCGCGAACCTCGATGCGCTCGGAACATCCGGCGTCGGCATGCTCACAACGGCGCAGGTCGCGGGCCTGTCCGGCAGCACGCTGATCACCATGAAGACCTCGCAGCTCGCCGCCCTGTCCAGCGCCGATGTGGCCATGCTCTCCACCTCCGCGCTCAGCGCCGTGATCGCCTCCGGCCTGCAGACGAACTGGGACGGCAACCAGCTCAAGGCCATGACCACGACGCAGCTTTCGGGCCTGTCCTCGGCGGCGCTGAACACCCTGTCCACCACGGAGATGAGCCAGCTCACCAGCACGCAGGTGCAGGCGCTGAGCACGGGGCAGCTCAACAACCTGACCAGCGCGAATCTCGATGCGCTCGGAACATCCGGCGTCGGCATGTTCACGACAAAACAGGTCGCGGGCCTGTCCGGCAGCGCGCTGATCCACATGACGACCTCGCAGCTCGGCGCCCTGTCCAGCGCCGATGTGGCCATGCTCTCCACCGCCGCGCTCAGCGCCGTGATCGCCTCCGGCCTGCAGGCGAACTGGGACGGCAACCAGCTCAAGGCCGTGACCACGACGCAGCTTTCGGGCCTTTCCTCGGCGACGCTGAACGCCCTGTCCACCACGGAGATGAGCCAGCTCATCACCACTCAGGTGCAGGCGCTCACCTCCACCCAGCTCAACGCCGTCTCCAGCGGGAACCTGGATGCCCTGACCGCCGGCATGCTCTCGACAGGCCAGATGAACGCTCTGTCGACAACAGCCTTGAACAACCTCGTCAACACGGCGGTCGGCAAACTGGGCACCGGGCAGACCACCATCACGGTGTTCAGCAGCGGCCAGGTGCAGGCCTTGACCTCCACCCAGCTCAATAACCTGACCAGCGCGAACCTCGATGCGCTCGGAACATCCGGCGTCGGCATGCTCACAACGGCGCAGGTCGCGGGCCTGTCCGGCAGCACGCTGATCACCATGAAGACCTCGCAGCTCGCCGCCCTGTCCAGCGCCGATGTGGCCATGCTCTCCACCTCCGCGCTCAGCGCCGTGATCGCCTCCGGCCTGCAGACGAACTGGGACGGCAACCAGCTCAAGGCCATGACCACGACGCAGCTTTCGGGCCTGTCCTCGGCGGCGCTGAACACCCTGTCCACCACGGAGATGAGCCAGCTCACCAGCACGCAGGTGCAGGCGCTGAGCACGGGGCAGCTCAACAACCTGACCAGCGCGAATCTCGATGCGCTCGGAACATCCGGCGTCGGCATGTTCACGACAAAACAGGTCGCGGGCCTGTCCGGCAGCGCGCTGATCCACATGACGACCTCGCAGCTCGGCGCCCTGTCCAGCGCCGATGTGGCCATGCTCTCCACCGCCGCGCTCAGCGCCGTGATCGCCTCCGGCCTGCAGGCGAACTGGGACGGCAACCAGCTCAAGGCCGTGACCACGACGCAGCTTTCGGGCCTTTCCTCGGCGACGCTGAACGCCCTGTCCACCACGGAGATGAGCCAGCTCATCACCACTCAGGTGCAGGCGCTCACCTCCACCCAGCTCAACGCCGTCTCCAGCGGGAACCTGGATGCCCTGACCGCCGGCATGCTCTCGACAGGCCAGATGAACGCTCTGTCGACAACAGCCTTGAACAACCTCGTCAACACGGCGGTCGGCAAACTGGGCACCGGGCAGACCACCATCACGGTGTTCAGCAGCGGCCAGGTGCAGGCCTTGACCTCCACCCAGCTCAATAACCTGACCAGCGCGAACCTCGATGCGCTCGGAACATCCGGCGTCGGCATGCTCACAACGGCGCAGGTCGCGGGCCTGTCCGGCAGCACGCTGATCACCATGAAGACCTCGCAGCTCGCCGCCCTGTCCAGCGCCGATGTGGCCATGCTCTCCACCTCCGCGCTCAGCGCCGTGATCGCCTCCGGCCTGCAGACGAACTGGGACGGCAACCAGCTCAAGGCCATGACCACGACGCAGCTTTCGGGCCTGTCCTCGGCGGCGCTGAACACCCTGTCCACCACGGAGATGAGCCAGCTCACCAGCACGCAGGTGCAGGCGCTGAGCACGGGGCAGCTCAACAACCTGACCAGCGCGAATCTCGATGCGCTCGGAACATCCGGCGTCGGCATGTTCACGACAAAACAGGTCGCGGGCCTGTCCGGCAGCGCGCTGATCCACATGACGACCTCGCAGCTCGGCGCCCTGTCCAGCGCCGATGTGGCCATGCTCTCCACCGCCGCGCTCAGCGCCGTGATCGCCTCCGGCCTGCAGACGAACTGGGACGGCAACCAGCTCAAGGCCGTGACCACAACGCAGCTTTCGGGCCTTTCCTCGGCGACGCTGAACGCCCTGTCCACCACGGAGATGAGCCAGCTCATCACCACTCAGGTGCAGGCGCTCACCTCCACCCAGCTCAACGCCGTCTCCAGCGGGAACCTGGATGCCCTGACCGCCGGCATGCTCTCGACAGGCCAGATGAACGCTCTGTCGACAACAGCCTTGAACAACCTCGTCAACACGGCGGTCGGCAAACTGGGCACCGGGCAGACCACCATCACGGTGTTCAGCAGCGGCCAGGTGCAGGCCTTGACCTCCACCCAGCTCAATAACCTGACCAGCGCGAACCTCGATGCGCTCGGAACATCCGGCGTCGGCATGCTCACAACGGCGCAGGTCGCGGGCCTGTCCGGCAGCACGCTGATCACCATGAAGACCTCGCAGCTCGCCGCCCTGTCCAGCGCCGATGTGGCCATGCTCTCCACCGCCGCGCTCAGCGCCGTGATCGCCTCCGGCCTGCAGACGAACTGGGACGGCAACCAGCTCAAGGCCATGACCACGACGCAGCTTTCGGGCCTGTCCTCGGCGGCGCTGAACACCCTGTCCACCACGGAGATGAGCCAGCTCACCAGCACGCAGGTGCAGGCGCTGAGCACGGGGCAGCTCAACAACCTGACCAGCGCGAATCTCGATGCGCTCGGAACATCCGGCGTCGGCATGTTCACGACAAAACAGGTCGCGGGCCTGTCCGGCAGCGCGCTGATCCACATGACGACCTCGCAGCTCGGCGCCCTGTCCAGCGCCGATGTGGCCATGCTCTCCACCGCCGCGCTCAGCGCCGTGATCGCCTCCGGCCTGCAGACGAACTGGGACGGCAACCAGCTCAAGGCCGTGACCACAACGCAGCTTTCGGGCCTTTCCTCGGCGACGCTGAACGCCCTGTCCACCACGGAGATGAGCCAGCTCATCACCACTCAGGTGCAGGCGCTCACCTCCACCCAGCTCAACACCGTCTCCAGCGGGAACCTGGATGCCCTGACCGCCGGCATGCTCTCGACAGGCCAGATGAACGCTCTGTCGACAACAGCCTTGAACAACCTCGTCAACACGGCGGTCGGCAAACTGGGCACCGGGCAGACCACCATCACGGTGTTCAGCAGCGCCCAGGTGCAGGCCTTGACCTCCACCCAGCTCAATAACCTGACCAGCGCGAACCTCGATGCGCTCGGAACATCCGGCGTCGGCATGCTCACAACGGCGCAGGTCGCGGGCCTGTCCGGCAGCACGCTGATCACCATGAAGACCTCGCAGCTCGCCGCCCTGTCCAGCGCCGATGTGGCCATGCTCTCCACCGCCGCGCTCAGCGCCGTGATCGCCTCCGGCCTGCAGACGAACTGGGACGGCAACCAGCTCAAGGCCATGACCACGACGCAGCTTTCGGGCCTGTCCTCGGCGGCGCTGAACACTCTGTCCACCACGGAGATGAGCCAGCTCATCTCCGCGCAGGTGCAGGCGCTCACCTCCACCCAGCTCAATAACCTGACCAGCGCGAATCTGGACGCGCTCAACACCTCGGGCGTCGGCGTGCTCACGACCAGTCAGGTTGCAGGCCTGTCGACGACCGTGCTGGGAATCACCTTGACCACGGCTCAGATATTCGCGCTGTCGACAGCCCAGATGCAAGCCATGTCGTCTACCCAGGCAACTGTTGTCCTAAATCGAGAGGCGTAGTAGTCCTTTCGCGCGCCGGGCTTAGGCGAGACAGACGCGCCAGGCGGCGGAAATAAAGGGGGCCATGCGCCCCCTTTATTACAGGTTCTGCAAACAGCCTGCGTTTGCGTCCGTTCTCGCGATGAGAAATCTTGCTTGATCCGGCGCGCGAATTGGGTTGTAGGTGTTGCAATCGGAGGTTGCTATGCGCGCGGATGTATTATTGGCGAAGGCCATTTCTTCACACCAGCGGGGTCAACATGCGGAGGCGCAAGCCTCTTACTTGGCGGTGCTGAGGTTGGATCCCCTCAATTTTACGGCGCTGCACCACCTGGGCGTCCTGGCCTTGGGGCAGGACAAGCTCGATAAAGCTCGCGACCTCATCACGCAGGCGTTGGCGATCAATGGCTCATCCTCGGAAGCGCACAACAACCTCGGCAATGTGCTAAGGGCCCTGGGCAAACCGGAAGACGCCATCTTATCTTACAACCGGGCGACGCAACTCAACCCTCGCAATGCCGGCGCGCTGAGCAATCTCGCTGCCGCGCTGATGGATCAAAACAAGTACGCCGAAGCGATCGAGGCTCTGGAAAAAGCCGTCGAACTCGATCCCAATTTCGTGGAAGCGCATTTCAATCTGGGAAACGCCTATGGGGCGATGCAGAAGCCCGAAAAGGCGGTCGCGGAATGTCGAGCGGCTATCCGATTGGCACCCTCTCTTTTCTTGCCTTATGTCAGCCTCGGAAGCCTGCTTTCCGAGTTGGGGCATCAGACCGAAGCGGCCGAGGCTTTGCAGAAGGCGACGGACTTGGAGCCGAACCCCGACGCGTTCAATGCGCTCGGGCTGTGCTATCACCGCGCAGGCCGGATCAAGGAAGCGGAGGAATGCTTCCGCAAAGCGGTGAAGCTTCGGCCGGCTTTTGTCGAAGCGCTGTGCAATCTCGGGGTTCATGTGGCGCAGCAAGGACGGCGCGAGGAAGCCATCGAGTTCTTCCGCGCGGTTTTGCGCATCAATCCGAACTTCGCTAATGCCGTTGCGAACCTCTTCTTCGAGCAGCGGCATCTCTGTGACTGGCAGGATTTCGAAGCGACGCAAAACAGATTGCGGGAACTGGTGCGAGCGGGTGCGCGGATCTCGCCTTTCTCGTTCATCACTGCCAACACAACGCCCGATGAACAACTTCTTTGCGCGCGCAACTGGGCGTTGCCTTATCCTCCACCGCAAACAGCCGCCATTTCTCCGGCCGCCCGCCGGCCCGGGCGCATTCGCATCGGCTATCTTTCCTGCGACTTCAAAGAGCATGCGACCGCTTTTCTCATCGCTGAGATGCTGGAGCACCACGACCATGAGCGCTTTGAAGTTTTCGCTTATTCCTTCAGCGCCGATGATAGCAGCGAAATTCGCCGGCGCCTTATCGCCGCCTTCGATCATTTCATTGATATCCGCGCCATGTCGCATGAAGCCGCCATCCGCAGAATTCGCGACGATGGCATGGATATACTCGTGGATCTCAAAGGATATACGCACGACGCGCGCGCAGAAATCATGGCGGGCCGCCCGGCGCCGAACCAAGTAGCCTACCTTGGCTATCCCGGCGCGATGGGCGCCGATTGGATCGACTATATGATAGCGGATCATTTTGTCGTTCCCGCCGATCAGCGCCAGCATTTTTCAGAGAAGCTCGTCTACCTCCCGCATTGCTATCAGCCCAATGATACAAAGCGGACGGTTTCCTCGCTCGGCCTAACTCGGCGCCAGTTCGGCTTGCCCGAAGACGGCTTCGTGTTTTGCAGCTTCAACGGCAATTACAAAATCACGCCGTCCTTTTTCGATGTATGGATGCGGCTCTTGAAAAAGACGCCGGGCAGCGTGCTTTGGCTATTGGAGACCGGCACGCGCCTGAACTTGCTCCGGGAGGCAGAGGCTCGCGGCGTGGACCCCCAGCGGATTGTCTTCGCTCCGGGCCTCATTCATTCCCAGCATCTGGAGCGCATGGCGCTGGCGGATCTGTTCCTGGATTCCCTGCCCGTCAATGCCCATACGACCGCTTCCGACGCGTTGTGGGCGGGATTGCCCCTTCTGACATGCGCCGGTACGGCTTTCGTGGGACGGGTCGCAGGAAGCATATTGCACGCGATCGGCTTACCTGAACTCGTTACGGACTCGCTCGATGAATACGAGGCGAAAGCACTGCATCTGGCGCAAAATCCAGCGGAATTGCTGGCACTGCGCGATCGGCTTTCCCACAACAAGCTAACGTCGCCGCTGTTCGACATCGCGCGTTACACGCGCCATCTGGAAAGCGCCTATCAGATCATGTTCGACCGGTGGCAGATGGGCCATTCGCCTGATGTCATAAGCGTGCAGGAAGAGGCTCCAGTCCATACAGTTGCCCAAGCGGTTCCCCTGGCGCAAGAGGACGCGAAAAGTCGGAAAGTTAAGCCTATCATCGAGCGCGCCTCAGCCCATGTGCGAGAAGAGACCCGGCTGAACGCAGAAGGCAGCAATCCATCACTTATGCCTGCATCGGCGGCATCAGGAGGCACGCCGATTTGCATAAATGGTCGCGGACTACCTCGAACAATGATTGACCAAATGGCCATCTACCAAATCAACCTCGATCATCGTGCGGACCGATGGGCAGAGTGTCTCCACAATCATGCAGAAATAGGGCTTTCCCCGGGCATTGTCCAACGAGTGTCTGCTGTGAAGTGTGAAAATTTTGGCGCTCTGGGATGCGCCAAGTCACATCTGAAGGCGGTGACATCCTTCCTCACTGAAGATGTTCGCGAATATTGTCTCATTCTTGAGGATGATTTTGACCTCGCTGTTGATTTCGGATATTTTATTGAGCGTATGGAGGAAGTCAATAAATCCGGCTTGGTATGGGATGTTATACTGCTGTCTTCCACCAAAGCCATAGCCTTTGATAGCCATATACAAGGCCTACAGAAAGTCTTTAAATCGCTAGCCGCCCAAGCCTATCTTGTCAGGCGCACTTATGCACATAACCTAATCAGATGCTTCCTTAATGCGGTTACTAATCTCGAAGAGCACAAAGACTGCGGTTCTCGCGAACTGTTTATCAGCCGTTTCGCGATTGATGTGTCATGGCACGAGCTTCAGCGCACCGATAACTGGTATGTTTTTTCTCCGGGGCTTGGTAGGCAGCGTCCCTCCTATTCCGATATTGAAGGCAGGTTTGTCGATTACTCAGGCATGCCTGGTGTGTTGGCTGTCGGTTAATCCGCCCGCTTTCCGCTCGTCTCGACTGAAGGTGAACGGGTGGATTCCATTCACCCCGCTTTCGGGCGGTCCGCCAGTAAGTTCATCGTCCTTTCCGGAAAAGGAAACACCCGCAGCCGTACCTCTGTTCGTTGGCCTGCTGCTCACTAGCATTTCTAATGAATATACCCTGATCGGTTACAACCGCGAATTCCTCCAGGAAGAAACTTGTCTTGAAAACATCGATGATCTGACAAAAGGAGTATATCCTGTGCGCGTTGAAGCAGATCTTTGGACTTCCGACAGGTACTACAAAAAGCAGGGTCCCTCCCTGGCCTACTACTCTGCGTAGTTCGGAAATTGCCTTCAAGTCACCGTCATAGTCGACAGCGTCGCCATATCGGCCCAACCCCACATGTTCAACAACATGCATACAGGACACCGATTGCAAATAATTGTTTGGGAATGGAAGGTCAAGAAGATCGGCTATGCCCGATTTCACTCCATCCAGCGATATTGAGGCCGGCCGATAGTCATAAAATTCAATCGGACAAATGGCGCTAGCAATGGATATAAAGTGGACGCTCGACCCAAAGTCGACGTGCAGTCTGGGAGCGCGGCGCGCCAAGTGCCGGGCTGCCCAGCCGGTATGATAAACGTAATGAGGATCGAAATCTGTAGCCGTGGTATCATCTGACAAGCATGGCCAACAGTGAAGATCCGCAAACTCGAACCTGGCAAGGGAGTTCGATTCCTGCTGGCGAAACATCCTTAGACTATGTTGGAAAGCTGCAACGTCCACCGCTCACTCCTCCACTTCATTTCGGTTATCCAATCTCTTTGTAATGGGCATGAGGCCTGGCTCCTATCCACGCCGCTGTAAGGCCGTATCCTCCTGCACCGTGTATGACAAAGTCACAGCGGCTCAGGCACATGAATTCGAGCAATGCAAAATCGACGCCTGCCAACGTCTCTCCGTCGCTTCTTTCGTAATGGCAAATTTCACCGGGGTACGAATGCGTTGAATATTTTTGGGACGCCAGTTTGCTCAAGTCTGAGCGAAACTGAGCGGAATCCGATGCGATCAATAGTTGGGCTGAGCCGTTAAAGCGCCGGTTGCTTATATCAACAACCGCGCCGAACACCTGTTCGACATTCCCAATATTGTCCATACTCGGATCGCGCCAGGCTCCGTCACCACCGGATCGAAAATGAATGCCAATAATCGGTCCCTTGCGCCGGCGAGCATGAAAATCATTCCATAGCGCTACCATGTCCCGCCGGGGACTATAACTTAGCAAATAATTAAACAAAACAGCCAGAAGCTCTCTTTCTATGATGTCGGGGGAACATTTAGCGGCGAATCTGGACAAAGCTTGCCCGAAGTATGTCTTCTGCAGCAGCGCCTCCTTGCCGAGGGAATCCCGTATCCCAAGGATGTTCGTGTGGACCCGTACATATCTGTGACCATCGAACATGTCAGGGCTGCCTTGATTAGCCCAAATATATCGATCATAGCGAGAATAGTTTTCATTATCTATGGCATCCACGATGATTGGGTCTCTCATCTGTGCCAGTAGCTGAGAGTTGTTCCATCTTATCTTTGGTGCATTGAAATACCCAGTCACATCGAATGGTGTCCGCCAATCGGCAAAAAACAAACGCTCTGTGAGGATCGCCATGAGGGCACAAGACAGCATCCCCTTTAAGCGGTCGGCAAAGCCGCCCACCGGGCGTTTGCACTGACCCAGATGAAACTCGGTTGAGAACACCAGTGCGCCCGCCTCGGTGGCCCCGGACGCTACCGCCTCGTGAAACGCGCGGTAGTTCTCAAGTTCCGTCAGGAGTTCGCCGATCATTTTCAGATCCTCGGTCGTAAGCAGATTGCGCGTACCTGTTTCAGATTCACGAAGGCGCGGCAATGACTAGTTGCAACCTGAAGTAGTGTAGACCAATATCTGCCGTTCATGTGGAGTCCGTTCTGCACAAGAATGAGATCGCGATCAGCATGGATGGCAAATCCCATCTCGCCATCGCCATTGCGAGGGGCTGCATCCGTGGCGGCGCCCGCGGGCCGCTTCTTCAACGTTGTCTATCTCGTCAATCGCCTGGCAAGCGAGGGCGCGCCAGATGCCAGGGGCGGCTCGCCGATTTATCTGACCTGGCTCGACTTCGTGGTTCTGGACGAACTCGGCTATCTGCCCTTCGCGCAAGCCGCCGGTCGCAGTCGTCGTCACCACCGACCTCGCCTTCGGCGAATGGCCAAGAGTGTTCGGAGACGTCAAGATGACGACGGCGCTGCTCGACCGGCTCACCCGCCACTGCGAGATCGTCGGAGACCGGCAACGGAAGCTGGCGCTTCAAAAACCAAGCCTGACGCCAGTAAACTCTCATCTCCAGGCGTCGATGATCGCGCCGGGCTCGCGGCCCCTGCCAAAGGTCAACCGGGATGGAAAAACGCCTCTCCGCCGAACAAAGAAACGTCACCCCAGCTCGGCAACGGCCTTCCCGCCAGCGAGCGCCTGCGCGGTGCGGCAAGAGCAAAGCGCCCCGCTTCTGGCCGATCTGAAAGCCTGGCTTGGCGAGGAGCATTCCCGCCTCTCGCGCTCGGCCTCTGTCGTCAAGACCATCGACCATCTGCTCAAGCGCTGGGACCGCTTCGCCTGCTTTCTTGACGATGGCCGCATCTGTCTCAAGCAACAACGCCGCCGAGGCTTCGAACGCGGGGCCGAGGGGGCCGCAGCCATGGCCACACTCATCATTCGATGCTTTGGCCTGGCTGGCTGACGTGCTTGCCTGCATCGCCGCTTTGCCGCAAAGCCGGCTCCATGAGCTGCTGCCCTGGGATTGGAAGCAACCGACGCTGCAAAAGGCGGCGGCGTAAGCCATGGCTGCGATCGCCACCGTCTTCACCATCCGCCGCGCCGCCCAAACACTGGTAACCGCCATCCGAAATCGGTATCCTCACGAAAAAGAGGTTCCTCGAAGGCGATGTCGAACCCGTTCAGTTGGTGAAAAGCGGCAGCTCTTACAAAGAGGTTGGCGGTCATGAAGCCTAGATTAGTGATCTAATAGGTAGTCCTGCCAACGCTCAATCTCCTCTTCATCCTCATTTTCCATTTCGAAGTAACTCATGATATAACTTGCAAGCCAAGGAACAATTGCTATCCAAGCTCTATTGGTGAGTGTGAGACGCTTCTGCGTTTGCGCCTCTACTACGTCGAAAATAGTCATCTTTAGGTCCACTAGACTTAAGCTATTGATTTAACCGAGGGCATCGGACTTTTCGCTCATGGCTTTTGATTGCGTCGTAATCTTAACGCAATCAAAAGTGGAGAATTCAGATGCGCTCCTGCCGTCAAGAAGTCCGCCGGATGGCCTCCCGGTTTAAAGGGGAGTTGCCGACTGTCATATCTGCTCAGGGCGGATAGCGATTCTGGCCGTGAGGACCCCATGGCTTGGTGCGACGCGAATCGGCCTGCATCTTTGTCCTGCCATCCAATGCTCGGCGGCTGCCTCGACGGATCATGCGACCCGCCGTCGAGAAACACTGTCATGTGTCGCGGCTTCACACGCCTCAACAACATCTTTCTCGGAGTTCGTATCGCAGCGAACTTTGTGGGTAACTGGAAGCCTCACCGGAAGGTTAGTGTGTTTCTCTACCATCTGAACAAGAGACAACGCGGTATCGTGCCATGTCCGCAGCTCTTTTCTGATGGTCCTGGGAAGCGTAACTGGCTGATTGATCATGTTTTGCAACGCCTCCAACAGCGAGTTGGGTTGAGCGTGATCGAAATATGTAGCAAACTTCTCGCCTACTTCTGGCATGGAGGCGTTGTTTGCGCATATCACGGGTTTGCCGAACCAGAGGCTCTCGCCTATCGGAAGCCCCCAGCCCTCGAAAAGGCTCGGAAACACAGTGAACCGACAATTCTGGTAAAGAAGTTCTAATTCAGCATCATTAGGTGTATCAATAATCCTGACGGTACCATGGACGTGCGATGTCTCCTTCAAGAATGCGTAGACATCATCGACCCCCCATCCTTTGCTACCGGCAAGTACTAGTTTGGGTACAGAGGCTTTGTATGCTTTTTGTAGTTTTTGCCAGCACTCAATAAGCTTTCGTATGTTCTTTCTTACCTCAATAGTGCCGACACAGAGAACATAATTCTGTTTTATAATCTGATTAACATCTTCTCTTATTGTACTCCTCTCTTTGCTAGCGGAACATTTGAACTCATGGGGAAATTTAGCGACCCCAATTTTCGCTTGCAATCCAATAACGCGCAGATAACTCTCAAGCGTCTGTCTTGTAAATTCAGAATTGCAGATCAAGAGAGAGGAATGTGTAGCAACATAGCGCAGCCATGTTTCAAAGCGCTGATTCTTATCCCTAGTGAAAAATGCCGTGTGCTGCGGCATCAAGAGCGCTATGATATCATGGACGAACGAAAAGACCTTGCAGTCATATGTTCTGGCCAGTTCCGCGAGGCCTGCATAGTCGGTGCCCCACCCTGCGCCAAGAGTGATAATGGCGCCCTCCCGGGCAAGCTTGCCCTCTTTCAAACATGATGGTTTGTCAGATAGCGACGGCACTCGAAATTTAGCGCGCAGCTTCCGAGACAAAGCCCACATCAGTTGGAGTCGCGCGTAATGATAAGCTCGTCTCAGCGGCGATTTCTTGTACCTGAGAAGCTTTCCAGAAAGCCACAGGCGTTTGCCCGACGGCAGGTCAAAGCGAGCGTTAAAGTCAGTCAGATCGTATCGACCCTCCATGAAGGAAAGATCCGCGATCAAGAAATTCCCGTTCAAAGGATGCTTGACAAGTCCGAACACGGGGCGCTTAGCTCGAACTAAGCTCTCGATAATCTTGATAACACTGCGTTGAATGCCAGTTACATGCTTGTTCTTCATGGCATGCTGAACAATATCTGTTATATCGAAATAAATGACCTGATCATCTACCACTGTGCCGCTCCTTGCTAAAGTGTGTCCAGCACCTCAACTTTAGATTGTATTGCAGTGCTAGCGTTTACAAGCAAGGGTTGCAACACTGTTTTTGAGCGGATGCCTTTTTCGAACGATATCCACATATCGCCGGCGACGGCGGCTGCCGTCGCCGGGGTGCGGCAGCACCAAGTTGTAAGGCGGCCCTTGCGGGGCATCGGGTGGGCCGCATGGCCTATTCGTCATTCTGTTTGAGAGCCATGCTGCCGCCAGCGCATCATCGAAGAGCGGTCGAAGACGATCCTGTGCTGAAAGAACTGTTCGCCGCAGAAATACCGAAAATAGGGGTTCTCGGCCCAGACCACGCGCGGCCGCTCGTCCGAGAGGTTCCCGCTGTACTTCAGGATGCGCAGCCCCGCCATCAGCCGCGTGGGCAAGAGAGCGACAGAAGAAATTAGGCCTAAGAGTCCGTCCAATAAGTTTAAACGTTTTTACATAGTCTTCTCATCATGAACCGAATAGACGCGAGCTTGACGAAGGTGAGCGCTATCCGGGTCAGGTTCTCGAAGTCTTTGGCGAGCCTGCGACAGCGTCCAAGCCAGGCGAAGGTTCGTTCAACGACCCATCGTTTCGGCAGGATCTTAAAGCCCTTGGCTTGATCGGACCGCTTGACGATCTCCACTTGCAGCTCCGGCAGGATTTTGGCGACGGCCTGCTCGAATTGCGGCCCTTGATAGCCCCCATCGGCGAACAGCTTTTTCAGGAATGGGAACAGCCCAAATAGCGTGGAAAGCAGCAGAACCCCGCCATCGCGGTCTTGAATATCTGCTGGATGAACGATGACATGAAGCAATAAACCATATAGTATCTACAAGAATATGCCGCTTCTTACCTTTGATCTTCTTTCCTGCATCGTAGCCGATCGCATCGATTTGGGCCCCCCTTTTTCTGCGCTCTTCACGCTTTGGCTATCGGCGATCGCGGCTGTTGGACTTGCTTCGCGTCCTGCCTTCTCGCGGCATTTCACGTAAAGCTCGTGATGGATGCGCTCCAGCGTCCCATCGTAGCTCCACAAATCGAGATAATGCCACACCGTGCTTCTCGGCGGAAAATCCTTCGGCAACGCCCGCCATTGGCAACCGGTGGAGAGCACGTACATGATGGCGTTCACGATCTCGCGCTCGTCGACTTCACGTTTGCGGCCACCGCGCTTGGCGGGCGCAATTTGAGACTTGATCAGTTCCCATTCCTCATCGGTCACATCGCTTGGGTAACGCAAATGGCTGCGGTCGTAGAGCGTGCGATTTTCCGGCGTCCACATCGGCGGCCCCTCCAAATCATGGCCGCATCCCTTGAATCACAACCAATTCCTATGAACTGGCAAGAAGTTTTTAGACGGACACTAAGGCCTGCTCCAGACATCGAGCAAATCCACGCCGGTGCAGAATTTCCATCTGTCCCGAAGCTTAGATCTTCCGTTCCTCGACCCGCTCCCGCTACAGATTTCGTCCGCGTTGGCGAAGCCATAGAGGTTTGCTTGGATGTGGAGTGCCACCGCAAGCCCCGGCGTCTCAATAATTACTTATATAGTAAAATACTCCAGTTTTTACAAAACAAAGCCAATCTTAAGCCCATTTTAAGCATCGCAAGGGTCACAGAATGACCGGCAGGCAGAGGCTTGGACTGTCCCGCGGGGCGCTGGTCTTGTGACGCCTCAGGTTGACGCGTTCTGTCACGCAGCGCATCATGATTTGCTCCGGCCGTTGGGCGGCCCTTTTCCAATATTTCCAATGCCTCCCACGGCAAAAGAGCATGCCTCACACCGATGAGGCCAAAAACGGGCGCCGAATGGCGCCATTCACAAAAGGAGGAACCCCCAATGTTTCAGCAGGCAATCGAGCAGATATCGAGCAAGGTTCTGATCAAGGACCGGTATGACAACTTCATCGGCGGCAAATGGATCGCTCCCGCGGAAGGCCGGTATTTCGACAATCCAAGCCCCGTTACGGGGCAGAAGCTCTGTGAAGTGGCGCGTTCGTCGGCCGCTGACATCGAACGCGCGCTCGACGAGGCTCACAAGGCCAAAGACGCCTGGGGCAGGACCTCCGTTCAGGAGCGGTCCCTCATTCTGAACCGAATCGCCGACAGGGTGGAGTCTAACCTCAACCTGCTCGCCCTCGTCGAGACGCTGGATAATGGCAAGCCGATCCGCGAAACCACTCACGCCGATCTGCCGCTCGTCGTCGACCACTGGCGCTATTTCGCCAGCGTGGTGCGCGCGCAGGAAGGCGGCATCTCCGAGATCGACCACGACACGGTGGCCTATCACTATCACGAGCCGCTTGGCGTCGTCGGCCAGATCATTCCGTGGAATTTTCCGCTCCTGATGGCGACGTGGAAGCTCTCGCCCGCGCTGGCGGCCGGCAATTGCGTCATTCTGAAGCCAGCCGAGCAGACGCCGCTGAGCATCTTGGTTTTCATGGAACTCATCGCCGATCTGCTTCCGCCGGGCGTCGTGAACGTGGTCAACGGCTTCGGAATCGAGACCGGAAAGCCGCTCGCCCAGAGCAGGCGGATCGCCAAGATCGCTTTCACCGGCGAGACGACAACGGGGCGGCTCATCATGCAATACGCCTCCGACAATCTCATCCCGGTCACGCTGGAACTCGGCGGCAAGTCGCCGAACATCTTCTTCGCCGACGTCGCCGATCACGATGACGACTTCTTCGACAAGGTGATGGAAGGTTTCACCATGTTCGCCCTGAACCAGGGCGAAGTTTGCACATGCCCGAGCCGCGCGCTGGTCCAGGAATCGATCTACGACAAGTTCATGGCGCGGGCGGTGGACCGCGTGAAAAAGATCAAACAGGGCCACCCGCTCGATCCCTCGACCATGATCGGCGCGCAGGCGTCCAACGATCAGCTCGAAAAAATCCTGTCCTACATCGACATCGGCAAACAGGAAGGAGCGAAGGTGCTGACCGGCGGCAAGCGGGCGCATCTCGAAGGCGAACTCGCGCAAGGGTACTATGTCGAGCCGACCATCCTCGAAGGCCACAACAAGATGCGCGTCTTCCAGGAAGAGATCTTCGGGCCGGTGGTCTCGGTCACGACATTCAAAGATGAGGCGGAGGCGCTCCACATCGCCAACGACACGCTTTACGGGTTGGGCGCCGGCGTGTGGACCCGCAATGGAAACCGCGCGTACCGCATGGGCAGGGCGATCCATGCCGGCCGCGTCTGGACCAACTGCTACCATGCCTATCCGGCGCACGCGGCGTTCGGCGGCTACAAGCAGTCGGGCATCGGGCGCGAGAACCACAAGATGATGCTCGACCACTACCAGCAGACCAAGAACGTCCTGGTCAGCTATTCCACCAAGCCTCTCGGCTTCTTCTAAGACGCCGGCAGAACGCTGAAAAAGCGATGTTGCCCATGGTTTGACAGGCTCACCATGAGGGTCAACTCCTTGAAAACACTCCACCTCATCCTGAGCTTGTCGAAGGATGAGTTCGGGGATGCGGATCGCGAATGTTCATGGCATTGAAGGTGCGTCGATGGTCAATCGCGTTGAGATAACGCCCGAAGCGGCGAGGCTCGTTGAAATGCTGCGGGCGCAGCACGGGCCGCTGCTCTTCCATCAATCCGGCGGCTGCTGCGATGGCTCTGCGCCGATGTGCTACCCCGCAGGGGATTTCCGCGTCGGCCCGCAGGACGTGTTCCTGGACCGGATTGCCGATTGCAATTTCTATATCGGCGCGGCCCAGTTCGAATACTGGAAGCACACCCAGCTCATCATCGATGTCGTGCCGGGGCGCGGGGCGGGGTTCTCTCTCGAAGCGCCGGAAGGGCTGCGATTTCTGACCCGCAGCCGCCTGTTCACCGAGGCAGAATCCGAGGAACTGGAGGCAGCCGGGCCGCCTTCCGCGGCTGCCTGACCCGCTGTTTCATTTCAGAGGAACATAGTCCTGGCCGCATCCATTCGGGCCGCATGCGGTTGGAGCAGGGTAGTGCCCCCAATAATGTTCGGAGCCGTAGGTCCAGTTGGGGCTAGCCCAGTATCCCTGTCCCCAATAGGGCTGATACCATCCCCCGTACCAGCCCCCGCCCCATTGTGAGGGGTAGCTCCGGGGCTGTCCGGGCGGATCGCCATACCATCCCGGCCGGCCATACCATCCGCCGGGCAAACCGCCACGCCAGCCTGGGCCTCCGGGGCCATCATGGCCACCATTCCAGCCGCGAGGGCGTCCGTAGTCATCTTGAACGGGAACGACAGGGGTCCGTACCCCACCCTCAACGCCTGCTGCCGATGGATCGGGCATGGCGACCATTGCGCCGACGGCTCCAGCATGAGCGGTCATGACCACCGAGCCGGCGAGCGCGACGCAGGTCATGAACCTAACTGTCTTCATGACAGGTTGACACCTTTCTACAAAAGCGAATCGCAACTCCCCTCGGCACGAACATTTCGAAACGGCGCCATGGCGAAAGGAGGAAGCGACGCCGCCGGAAAAGCAGCGGAAAGACGGCGTGGCTACGGCAGAGTGAGCGTGAATGCTTGTGCAAAGCTGGAGCGCGCCCAGGAAATCAAAAAGCCCTGTGTACAGGACGCGCCGCAAAGGATCGGGGACTTGAGCCTTAGAGGCCCGCGGCATCATATAAGGAAACGCGAGAGACTGGAGCGGCCAACCGGCAAATAGCGCTGGTCATCGCGCCGGGCCTCGGATAACAGAACCGCTCATGACAAAACCGATGTTTCAACACGTCGCGCTGATCGGCGTCGGCCTTATCGGCTCATCGCTGAGCCACGCCATGCACCGCGCGAACCTCGCGGCGCGGGTTACCGCGGCCGCCCGGTCCGAAGCCACGCGCGCCGCCGTCCGCAGACTCGAACTTGCGGATGAGGTCTACGAGCGCGCGACCGATGCGGTTCGCGGCGCGGATTTTGTCATCCTGTGCACGCCGGTCGGGACCTTTGGCACGCTTGCGGCCGAGATCGCGCCTTACCTCAAGAAGGGCGCGATCCTGACGGACGCTGGTTCGGTCAAGACCGCCGTCATTCGCGATGTCGGCCCGCATGTGCCGGAGCACGTTCACTTCATCCCCGGCCATCCGATCGCGGGCACCGAGTTCTCCGGCCCCGAGTCGGGCTTCGCGGAGCTGTTCGATGGGCGCTGGACGATCCTGACACCCTTGCCGGATGCCGATGAAGGGGCGGTCGCCAAACTGAAGGCTTATTGGGAAGCCTGCGGAGCCATGGTCGAGATCATGACGCCGGAGCATCATGACCTTGTGCTCGCGGTCACCTCGCATGTGCCGCACCTGATTGCCTACAATATCGTGGGCACGGTGTCCGACCTTGAGCGCGTCACGGAGAAAGAGGTGATCAAGTTCTCGGCTTCCGGCTTCCGCGACTTCACCCGCATCGCCGCCTCCGACCCGATCATGTGGCGCGACATCTTCGTGAACAACAAGGAGGCGGTGCTGGAAATCCTGGGCCGCTTCACCGAAGATCTCGCGGCCCTGCAGCGGGCCATCCGCTGGGGCGATGGAGACGCGCTTTTCGATCTGTTCACGCGGACGCGCGCCATCCGCCGGGGGATCATCGATGCGGGCCAGGAGACGCCCGCGCCCGACTTTGGCAGAAAAATTCCCCGGAACAACGGCGGTCAAAAGAAAACTGCCTAGCATGACTGATGCACCACTCGGCATTACCCCTTCCTGTCCTTCTCCCGGTCGAACTCGCCTTGGCGAGTTCGCAATCGAAAGAGACTGCATCTGCGAGCAGATGCAGTGGGAGAAGGGACGCCGCTTCAGCGGGCACGGCTTGTTGCCTCTCCCGCCCGCGTCGGCTTTCGGATGCGGTCATTTTAAGTTGCGAACCTGCCAAGGCGAGTTCGACCGGAGGGCCGGGGGAGGGGGTGGCGTTTCGCAGATCAATGGTTCTGGGTGCCATGCGGCGATTGCATATCTGAGATTGTAGGCTTCCGTGACTTTCATACTTAGGGATAAGTAATTTGGATTTGTGGGTTTTTGCCTATGGGTCGCTGATGTGGCGGCCCGGTTTCGGTTACGAGGAAGCTTCGCACGCGCTGATCGAAGGCGCCCATCGCGCGCTTTGTCTCTACTCCGTGGTGCATCGGGGTGTTCCAACCGCGCCGGGACTGGTTTTCGGTCTCGACAAGGGCGGCAAATGCGAAGGCATGGTCTTCCGGGTGGCGAGGCAGCGCGCACTCTGCACGCGGCACTACCTCCAGCGCCGCGAGAATGTCACGAATACCTATCATGCCACGATGCGGCCAGTGAAACTGCTGGACGGCAGCGCGCGAAACGTCGATGCCTTGTGCTTTATGGTCGACCGCCGGCATCCGCAATATGCGGGGCGCATTCCGTTGGAGGTGCAGGCCTGGCTGGTGCGGCGCAGTTCCGGCGTATCGGGCCG
The DNA here is from genome assembly GCA_963817495.1 of uncultured Alphaproteobacteria bacterium. GTDB lineage: Bacteria > Pseudomonadota > Alphaproteobacteria > Rhizobiales > Rhodomicrobiaceae > Rhodomicrobium. The sequence goes on from CAWFOS010000016.1 coordinate 109,891, forward strand.
GAACGTCGATTATGTCGTCAACACCATGCTGCATTTGCGCGAGCTTGGCGTGCATGACGCCGACCTTGAGCGCCTGATGGCGCTGCTGGGCCAGGGCCTCATGAAGGAGCGGTGTTTTAGCCAATTGGGCCGCTTGCGTTCAACGCTTTGAGCAGCTAGCGTCTAACCCTCTGGTTTTGCCGCAGGTATTTACTAATTATCAAATCTGTACCTATAGTGCTCCCGTATTGATTGAGTGGCGCGATGCCTTGAAAAATCGGGGGCCTTTTTGGCGAGCTTGGGGGAATTTGAGGAAAGCGGCCATCAGACGGTTGCACGAAATGCTTTTTACCTCGTACTCGGGCAGGTAACCACCACCGCGTTGGCGATATTTTTCAGCGCAGCGCTCGGAAGGAGCTTGGGTGCCCGCGACTTCGGCATCTACTTTCTGATAGCCTCGTTCTCCACCTTTGCCTACGTGCTGGTTGATTGGGGACAGTATTATTTCATTGTCCGCGAAGTGGCTCGCCAGCCTGAGCGCGGCGGCATTCTCCTTGGAACGGCTCTGGTCTTACGCACCGCTGGCGCGGCGCTGGTGTCCGTTCCCTTCGGACTGGTGGCCTGGGCCTTAGGTTACGACGCTACCACCTGTTGGTATTCCGTCATCTTCATCGCCGTGAGCCTACCCTTTTTTCTTGCGCAGAGCTACGGGATGGTTTTCCGCGCTCGCGATCTCATGGGCCTCGACGCCTGGCTGTCGGTGGCGAACAAGTTCGCGTTACTTGGGCTTGCTCTGGCGGCGCTGGCCTTCGGCGCCGGACTTCCAGGGGTGTTGGGGGCGCAGGCTCTTTCCGGTGTCCTCGCGCTTGTTATCGCTACCCGGCTCTATCGCCGCGTGGCGTGCGGTCCGCTGCGCTATTCTCCTGAAACCGCTCGCGAACTCCTGGTGGGCGGGGGTACCCTCCTAGCCGCCACCATTGCGACCAGCATCCACCCCTACATCGACGCGGTAATCGTATCCAAGCTTGCTCCGGCAGATGTTGTAGGCTGGTTCGGCGCCGCTAAGAACATCCTTGGCACAATGTTCGCGCCCGCGGCCATCCTCGGCATCGCGACATTCCCGCGGCTCTCCCGCGCGGCGGCGAACCGGATCCAGTTCAAGGCGGAACTCCAAACCACGCTACGGCCGCTCCTGTGGCTCGGCGCTCTCGCGGCGATTGGAACCTATTTGTTTGCGGACGACGCCATCGCCATCGTGTATGGACGGCAGCACTTTGCTCCATCGGGAATCATCCTTAGAGTTTACGCTCCCGCATTTCTTCTGCTCTTTGTAAACGTTTTGCTTGGCAATGCACTTTTTGCCCTCCATCGGGCGCGAACATTTTCGGTGGTGAAGGCGGCAAGCGTGGCAGTCGGCGCGGCGCTGGATCTCGTGCTCATCCCTGTCTTTCAGCAGCGCATGGGCAATGGCGGAATCGGCGCGATCGCCGCCTTTGGCCTGAGCGAAATCGTGGTTTTTGCCGGGGTGATCTTCGTGCTGCGGCGGGAGGGCATCAGGCTGGGTCTCTCGGTCGATATGGCAAGGGCGCTCGCGTCGGCGGCGCTCACCTTGCTCCTCTTCCAGTGGCTGCCGCCGCTTCCGTTCTTGGTTGGACTTCCGACGTGCGTAATCGCATTCTCCCTGTGCTCGCTTGGGGTCGGGCTGGTCCGGCGCTCCGATGTTCGTTTGTTCCGGGCGCTTCTGCTTAGGGAAAGATATGGCGCAGCTTGAGGACCAGTGCGAGCCATTGCAAGTGGAGTGTCCGCTGCCGATAGATGCTTTTGCTGCTGCTAGAGCATGGTTCAGGTTATGCGGCTGCAATTAGCGGTTCACCTGAAAGATCCTTCTTAGCTCCTTAAGCCCATGTTCACGGCTGGAGGCTTACCGGTCCAGTTGAATTTGGCATTGCGGCAGCACAAGGCTATGGGGGCCTCGCCGTCCGTAAATGATATTTGTCTCGGACGCTGTTTTGAAAGCTTCATCGATATTTGTTACACTTTTTTTGTAGGTTCAACGATCTAGGTCTGGAACCTTTGCTGTAATCTGTGGTTTTCCTATGCGTTCCAAGCGAGGGCTGGGCAACGCGCGTCAACTGGGTTGTTTTTGGATCATCATCAAGGGTTTGTGATTTGACTTGGCAGGACCTGATCGTCATTGACTGTTGCGTCACGATTGACTGCAATAAAGGGTACCGCACCCACGAAAAGCGTGAAGGCCTGATGGCATTTGAGGGGCTCAGCGCAGCGGCTTGTCTCAACTGATGATTTGTCAGCTGAGACAAGCTAGATATGGGCGGGCTAATGGTCAGTGACATCACGTCCTCTAGATATGATGCGCCGCCTCAAACTGTCTTGGCGGCAATCTGCGCGCACGATGGGCCAACGCTGATCGATCTTGACGAGACCCTGTACTTGCGCAATTCGACCGAGGACTTCATCGACTGCGCGCGGCCGGGCCTCCTGGCGCTTTTGCTGCTACAGGCGCTTGATATTATTAAGCCCTGGAGGCTGACCGGCCGTGACACGCGAGACAACTGGCGTGTCTGCGCAATTGCAATCCTTTTGCCATGGACTCGCTGGCGCTGGCGCACGCAAGTCAGGCGCCTCGCCGAACACCACACCAATCAGGAACTTAGGGATGCTCTCGCTGCGCATCGGCGACAGCCTATAATCCTGACGTCCGGCTTTAGGTGGATCGTTACCCCCCTGCTGGCGGAGATGGGGTTTGCTGGCGCAAAGCTCATCGCGGCACGCATGTACAATTTCGTAGATCGCTGCAACGGAAAACTGCACATGGCATTGCGGGAACTCGGAATCGAAACCGTGGGCCGCAGCCTTGCCGTTACCGATTCGGTAGCCGACCTTGAGCTTTTGGAGCAATGTGCGAAGCCGTTCAGAACGGTTTGGCCTGAAGCCCGCTATCGCCGCGCGCTCAGCGGCGTGTATCTGCCGGGCCAGTACATCTCGCATATCAAACACCCAGGCGAACGTTTTGTCCTCCGCGCTGTTTTGCAGGAGGATTTTATGTTCTGGCTGCTGAGTTCGATTGGTCTGGCCGAGAATCCTGCATCGCACACCGCCGGTTTGCTTCTGCTCTTGTTCTCCTTTTGGACGATCTACGAGCGTGGCTATGTAGATAACGACAAGTCAGCATCTCGCTATGAGGTCGATCCAACGCTCACGCCGGCTTTCGGCCGCGTCGAGGTGGCAACTCCCGCGGCACAGCCTTGGATATGGGCGCTGATCGCCGGCGCGGCCGCGATCATTATCCTTCACCCAAATGTTGCCGACTTCACCGCACATTTTGAACTTTGGATCGCGGTTCTGCTTTGTACGCACCTTTGTTTTTCATTCTATAACCGTATTGATAAAACGTCCCGCGTCTGGGTTTATCCGATGCTGCAGTTCGCGCGCGCCGCGTCATTTGTTGCCGTGGTTCCAATCGAGCCTGCGGGTTCTGCGGCCCTGGCAGCGCTCGCACTGTCACGATGGGTGCCCTATCGATTCTATCGGCTCGCGTCGAAGAAATGGCTCAATTTACAAGTGGAGCTGATGCGTCTGATTTCATTTGTGATTCTAATTGCTTTTATTGGCTTCGCCGTCGGCTTCTCTGCCATCTTTACATGGGGAGCGCTGGCGCTGCTGCTTTGGAACATCTACAGGGCGCGCAACGACATCTATAGCGTCCTCGTGTCGGCAAGACGCATCGACCGGCGAATTTGGGGCGGTTAGATCGGCGAAGCGCAGTAAACGCAATTGGCCGGAATGCGAACGGGGCGCATCGGAGTGAACGGCGCGACCGGCCTCGCAAAGTTTCGCAAAGTGGCGAAAACTTGGACTTATTGCCTCGCCACCGGGGAATGAATCGAGATGCCGATTTTCGCACCGTGCCCACTAAAAGCCGGTTGGCTTGCAAGCGGTTTCCATGCCCCGGGGCGCCCGCCGGAAGCAGCCGGGTCATTCACCCTGATAAATGAGCTGCGGCGGGTTGCCGTTGAATGCCGCTTCTCCGACGGCAATATAACGGGGAGGCCTGCAAAAGGGGAGAGCGAACATGCTGGAAGGGACCACGAGCCGGGACCGCATCATCTCGGCGGCGCTGCGGCTGGCGGAGACGCGAGGCTGGCGCGATCTGAGCCTGGGCGAAATCGCGGCCGAGGCCGGCGTGCCGCTCGCAGAGTTTCGCAAGGAGTTTCAGAGCAAGGCGCAGATCCTCGCCGCGTTTTCGCGCGCGATCGATATGGCGGTCATCGAGAAGTTCCCGGCTCCCGGTCCTGACGTGGCCCGCGACCGCCTTTTCGATGTGCTGCTGACGCGCTTCGAGGTCATGCAGCCCTACAAGGCCGCGATCCGGCGCATTCGCGAGGATGTCGGTTCCAGCCTGGGTGAGTCGCTCACGCAGATGCGGCCTGCGCTGAAATCGCAATATTGGATGCTGGCTGCGGCCGGCATCAGCGGGGAGGGCGGGACCGGCTTTCTGCGTGTGCAGGGGCTTTTGTCGATCTATGCGCGCGTGTTCTCCATCTGGCTCGAAGACGATGACCCCGGTATGGCGCGAACAATGGCGGCGCTGGATCGGCGGTTGCGGCGTGGCGAGTCCGTGATGCGGGGCCTCGAGCGTTTTCGCGACGGTCTGGAAAGCCTTGCCCGCAGCTTCCGAGGGACGCGAAGAACTGCAAAAGAAGAGCCGTCGCCGCCTCCCGTCGAGCCAGACGTTCCTCCAGCTGCTCCCGCGCAGCCGCAGATATAATGCTCACCAGGGGAGCGATTTAAGCGCCGTGGCGAGAGTCTCGATTGTGTAGGGCTTCGTCAGGATTATCGCATCCGAAAGACGGCCGTCCGGCGTACTGTCAGCGGGGGGGCTGTAGCCTGACGCGAGAACGACCTTGAGGCTGGGGAAGCGGTCGAGACACTGATGGGCCAGTTCGATGCCTGTCTGGCCTGGAAGGCAAATATCCGTCAGCAACAGATCCACGCGCTCCGCATCGAGAACCTTCAGGGCCGAGGCGGCATCCTTTGCCTCGAAGACGGTATGTCCGAGTTCGGTCAGGTAATCGGCCGTCGCTGCGCGGATGAATGGTTCGTCCTCAACCAGCAGAATGCGCAGCGGCTTTTCGGGCGCTCCCTTGACCGCGATTGACTTGTCAGGATGCCCGTCCGGGCGAGGCGTGCCGCCTCTTTTGACGTGATCGCCGAGGACATGGCGGATCTTCCGGGCCAGCGCCTCGCCCGTGTAAGGTTTGCTCAACAGGTGAGTGCCTTCGTCGAGGCGGCCGCCATGCACGATGGCGTTGTCGGTGTATCCCGACGTGAACAGGATTGCGATGCCGGGCAGCCGCTCCCGCACTTTCTTGGCGAGTTCCGTGCTGCGCAGCGGCCCAGGCATGACGACGTCGGTGAAGAGCAGGTCGATGGGCACGCCGCTTTCTATGACAACCAGCGCTGCTTGCGCATTCCTGGCCTTGAGGACGCGGTAGCCGAGGTCCGCCAGCATGTCGACGACGGTAAGGCGCACGCCCTCATCGTCTTCCACAACGAGGATCGTCTCGGCGCCGGCTGCAATGGGGCTTGTGTCTTTCGGGAGCGCGATGTCTTCCTCGCCGCGGGTGCGCGGCAGATACAGTCGCACCGTCGTGCCATGTCCCAGCTCGCTATAGATTTTCGCGTGACCGCCCGATTGCTTGACGAAACCGTAGACCATGCTGAGGCCAAGCCCTGTGCCTTGCCCTTCCGGCTTCGTCGTAAAGAACGGTTCGAAGACCCGTTCGAGGTTCTCGGGCGGGATGCCCGGTCCGGTGTCGCTGACCGCGATCATGACATATTGCCCAGGCGCGATGTCCGGGTGGCGAGTTCGCATATTGATCGTCGAGCCAGGCATTTCCCGCTTCGATGGTGAGTTTGCCATACCCCTTCATCGCATCGCGCGCGTTGATCGCGAGGTTCAGGATCGCGTTTTCGAGCTGGGCCAGATCCACGCAGGTGTTCCAAAGACCACCGCCCGCGATGGTCTCGAGCTCGATTTCCTCGCCGATAGCCCTGTGGAGCATTTCATCGAGCCCCCTGAGGTAGCGCCTGAGATTGACGACCTTCGGCTCCAGAGGCTGGCGGCGCCCGAACGCGAGAAGCTGCGATGCCAGCTTCGATCCACGCGAGACGCCGGTTAAAGCGTTCTGGATGCGCCTTTCGGCGCGCTCGTTCCCGGCCACGTCTTTCGAGAGGAGCTGAAGGTTGCCGCTGATGACTTGCAGAAGATTGTTGAAGTCGTGGGCGACCCCGCCAGTGAGCTTGCCGATGGCTTCCATCTTTTGAGCCTGGCGGAGCTGCGCCGAGATCGCTTCGCGCTCTTTCGCTTCCTCAAGGAGCCGCTTATGGGCGGCATCAAGTTCGGCGGTGCGTTCCGCTACTCTCTCCTCCAGCGTCTCATTCATCCGCCGCAGAGCGAGTTCAGCCCGTTTTCTGTCACTGATGTCGACGCAGGCGCCCGTCATGTAGAGCGGACGTCGCGTCTCGTCCTTGAAGGTCACGCCCTTATCGAGGAGCCACCGTTCGCCGCCATGCCTGAGCATGACGCGATATTCCATATCGAAGTCCGCACCCTGCGATACGCATTGTTCGCAGCGCTTTCGAATCCCATCCCGGTCGTCCGGGTGTACGAGCGAGATGAACTTTTCGAGAGTAAGGGTCTGCCCTGGCTCGATGTCGAAGAGCCTGTGAAGCTCGTCATCCCAAATCAGCGTATTGTCGTGGAAATTCCAGCGGAAGGTGCCGGTCCCCGATGCCGTCAGCGCCGCTTTCAGCCGCTCGCTCGTCTCGCGGATGACTTCGTTGGTTTCGCCCCTCAACCGGGCAAGCGCGAGAGCAGCTTCGATGCGCGCGATCAGTTCACGCGACGAGAAAGGTTTGACCAGATAATCGTCGGCCCCTGCGGACAGTCCTTCGATGCTGGCCTCTTCTCCGGCCCTGGCGGATAGAACGATGACCGGCAGGTCGCGCAGATTTTCTTTTTCCCTGATGGCCTTGATGAGCCCGAATCCGTCGAGCCGCGGCATCATGATATCCGTCAGTATGAGATCCGGGCGACGTTCCATCGCGGCCTCAAGCGCGGCTTGCCCGTCGGCTGCGGCTTCAACGTCATGACGCACCGAAAGCAGGCGGGCGACATATGCCCGCATGTCCGAGTTGTCGTCGGCGAGCAGAATCCTTGCTCGCCTGGCGTCGCTCAATGCAGGGGGAATGTCGGAGAGATCCGCATCCGACGCGAACTCTTCGCGATCGGAAATGCCCGGCAGCCAGCGAAGCGCCTCCTCGACAAATGCTGTCGTGCGAGCCTTTCGTGGCGCGGCCGCGGGAGCGTCAGTGGCAGGCGCGCGGAGAGGACGGGCGTTCCCGAGCGGGATCGAGATCGTAAACGCAGTGCCTTTGCCTTCTTCGCTTTCGACCGCGATATGCCCCCCATGCATCTTCACGAGTTCATGAACGAGAGCGAGCCCGATCCCGCTTCCTTCGTGGCTGCGCCCCCGCGCGCCCTCGATGCGATGGAAGCGCTCAAAAAGCCTCGGGATTTCGGAATTCGCGATGCCGGTGCCGGTATCGCTCACCGTGAGCCGCGCTTCCTGGCCATACGCTTGAAGAGCGACGCGGATCTCTCCCTCGAAGGTGAATTTGAAGGCGTTGGAGAGAAGATTGAGCACGATCTTCTCCCACATGTCGCGGTCGGCATAGGCCTCGCGAGGAAGCGGAGGGCAGTCGATGACAAGGCTCAAGCCCGCCTGTTCGCACGCCGAGCGGAAATTGCTGGCGAGGTCCCGGGTCAGCGCCGCGAGGTCGACAGGCTGAAAGTTGGCGGTGGCCCGGCCCGATTCGATTCGGGAGAAATCCAGGAGGGAGTTGACCAGCTTCAGAAGCCGCAGGCTGTTGCGATGAACGATCTTGAGTTGACGCAGCACTGCCGGCTCCACGCCGTTCGAGCCGCTGAGCAGATCCTCGATAGGGCCCAGCATCAGCGTCAGAGGGGTGCGGAACTCGTGGCTGACATTCGAAAAGAAAACTGTCTTCGCGCGGTCGATCTCAGCCAGAGCTTCGGCGCGCCGGCGCTCTTCTTCATAAGCGCGGGCGTTATCGAGGCTTGCTGCAATCTGGCCGGCGAGCAGATCGACGAAGCCGGCATAGGCCGGCGCATAGCGGCGGAACGGATTGATCGCCACGATCACGAAGCCGGCAGGCTGCTTCTGACCTTGCTTTGAAAGAAGGGTCAGCACGCCATCGTGGGGCGCCGAACCATGCTCGCTCAGGGGAAGTGGCTGATCAAAATATTGGGAGATCTTCTCGATCATGACCGGACCGGCGCCTGTCATGGCCTCGGCGATCGGCCAACGGTCCCACGCGGGGAGAGTGGTGGCAAGGGCTGGACGCGCGATGGGAGCCAGGCTTCCCGTTGTGCAGACGAGTCGGGCCGCATCTGTCCCGTCCCCTTCAAAAAGGTAGGTGAAGGTGAACGGCAGGTCCTTCATATCCCGCCCTTGCAGCCGGAATGCCTCGAAGGTTTCTTCCTCCGTCCGCGCGAGCGAGAGCTGAGAGGCTAGATCGCGTAAGAGTTTTAGACGCCGCTCGCCGATCACGCGGTCCGTGTCCTCGGTGACTACACAAAGCATGCCGGCAATGCTTCCGTCGTCGCCGGCGAGCGGACTGTAGGAGAACGTATGATAGGTTTCTTCGCGAAAACCACTGCGCTCGAGAAACAGAAGCAGATTCTCGTCGTAGGTGGCGATGCCGGTCTCGAGAACCGTGTCGATTCTCGGGCCGATATCGGGCCAAATCTCTGCCCAGACCTCCCGCGAGGAAGCCCCGAGCGCCCAGCCCTGCTTGACGCCAAGGGTGGGCCGGTACGCATCATTGCAGAAAAAGGTGAGATCCTCGCCCCAGGCCATCCACATGGCGTAGCGAGAGGTCAGCAGGATACGAATGACCGTCTTGAGACTTTGGGGCCAGCACTCGGGAGCGCCAAGAGCAGTGGCCGACCAATCGTGCCGGCGCATGAGGGCGCCCATTTCGCCGCCGCTACTGAGGAAGTCCGCCGTCTTGACCGAAGAGCTGCGATCCATTCGATGCTTTAAGTCAATTGTCTCCATGACGGTCTTGATCTACATGCAATACTACATGAGGTTTCATATGGCAACCGCCCTCCGGGCTGACAAGCTACGCTTCCGCTAAAATATAATAACTCCTGTTTTACTGGACTTCATAAATATTTGTATCGCCTCAATTTCGGGAAGATCGGTTGAGATGAATCCTCAGCGGAAACGCGGCTGGACCTATTGCTTTGCTCACGTGTTTTAAAGATGCGTGCTGCTTGAGATGAGGCGGCGCCATGGTCTTGTAAATAGTTTGGAAGAAGGTTGCCGATGAAAATCGCTCAAATTGCACCCCTTGCCGAAAGCTGCCCGCCGAAGCTTTACGGCGGGACCGAAAGGATCGTGTCTTACTTAACAGAGGAATTGGTCGATCAAGGTCATGACGTAACACTTTTCGCGAGCGGTGATTTAAACACCTCAGCGGAATTGGTCGCCTGCGCCGAAATGGGGCTTCGGCTTAATCCAAAGATTGTGGACCCGATCCCCCATCACATAATGATGCTTGAGGAAGTCCGCCGCCGCGCCCATGAGTTCGATGTTCTTCATTTTCATGTCGACATCCTTCAGTTCCCGATTATTCGCGACTTTGCGGATAAGACGGTGACGACGCTTCATGGGCGCCTCGACTTACATGTCCTCGGCCAGTTTTACTCCGCATTCCCCTATGTTCCTTTATCTTCAATTTCCTACGATCAGCGCAAGCCCTTGCCTGGAACCACGAACTGGGCAGGGAACGTCTACCATGGACTCCCCAAGGACATCTTGAGCTTTTCGGCCCGGCCCAAGGACGGATATCTCGCCTTCCTGGGACGCATATCTCCGGAAAAAAGGCCCGACCGCGCCATCGAAATCGCGGCGCGCGCCGGGCTGCCGCTGAAGATCGCGGCCAAGGTCGACAAGGCCGATCAAGCCTATTGGGACGAGAAGATTGAACCCATGATCAAGGCCACTCCGAACGTCGAATATGTCGGCGAGATCGGCGAACACCAGAAGGCACGCTTTCTTGGCGACGCGCTTGCGTTGGTTTTCCCTGTAGATTGGCCCGAACCCTTCGGTCTTGTCATGATCGAAGCCATGGCCTGCGGTACCCCGGTGATAGCGTTTAAATGCGGGTCCATTCCTGAGGTGATCGACGACGGCGTCAGCGGTTATGTGGTAACGAGCATCGAGGAGGCCGTTGCCGCCGTGTCGCGGATTCCCAAACTCGATCGCGCGGAAGTGCGCCAGGCTTTTCAAACCCGGTTCACGGCGGCCCGCATGGCGCGCGATTATTTGAAAATATATGCGTCGTTGCCGGGCGTCCGAAAGCATGGCGAGGCTCGGACTATGAATGGCGCCGAAATTTCCTTCAGCCTGACGCTGTAGAACACGCCGGGCGGAGAACGCGCGGTTGCCTCAAGGACCGAGATTTCAGGCGCGGTGGTAAGGGTGCCCTTGCATGATGGTCATAGCGCGATAGAGCTGCTCGGCAAGGACGATGCGGACGAGGCCGTGCGGCAGAGTCATGCGCCCGAGAGAGAGCTGGAAATGCGCCGCTCTTTTGAGGGCATCGCCATGCCCATCGGGGCCTCCGATGGCAAAGGCCACATCAAGCGCTTCATCGCGAAGACGCGAGATCATAGCCGTGATCTCGTAGGACGTCAGCGACTTGCCCTCCTCGTCGAGGACGACGAGCCGGGAATCTCCCACTTTCTTAAGCAACTCCTGAGCCTCCGCGTCCTTCCGCTCCGCAGCAGAATCGCTTCGCCCCTCGCCGATCTCGACCACGCACATAGGCGGCATCTTCAAGCCTCGAGCAGCCGCATTGAACAGATCGAAATAGCGGTTGAACTGCGCCTGCTCAGCGCCACTCTTCAACCGGCCAACGGCCAGAACAGATATCTTCATTCCGGCCGTCCTGTCGCGCCTGCTTTGTCTAGTCGGAGGCTTCCCGCTTGGGCCTGTCGGAGCCCCACATCTTTTCGAGGTTGTAAAACTCGCGCGCCTCTGGGCGGAAGATGTGGACGATCACGTCGCCCGCATCGATAAGCACCCAATCGCAGAGGGGCATCCCTTCGACACGTGTATCGCGGACACCCTCCTCTTTCAACTTCTCGATGAGCTTATCCGCGATTGCGCCAACATGGCGTTGGGAGCGCCCGGACGCGATGATCATCGTATCGCCGAGCGAAGTCTTGCCCGCCAAGTCGATGCTGACGATGTTGTCAGCCTTGGCGTCCTCGATCGCGTCGATGATGAGGTGGGAGAGAGAGGCGGAAGCCGCGAGGGCGCGTTTTGCGCGGCGCGGCGTGAGTTCAGAGAACTCATGATGCAGGACGTTAGGCCTCAGCGTAAGAACCCTTCTTCTGTATTGCTCCGGCTGTCCTTTAGGATCAACACTTCGACAGGGGAAATGTGCATCAGATTTATTGAATTTTCAAGACAGTTGGCTGGAGCCGCCAGTGTGCAATTAACAAAGTGCTCAAGGTATCATTCAATTAGAAGAGGCAGCGTCATGCTGCCTCACCCTGTCTTAAGCCCTTAGCGGCGATAGCCCGTGTCTTCCTCATCGAAGTCGCCGAGACGGTCGAAGCAGCGCTGAAGCTCGCCCGCGCGCTCGCGCACTGCCGTAACGACCTCCTCGCGCCTGACGTGCCGGCACCAGTGGAAATGCTGCTCGAGGTCGTGATCCCAACGCGGGCCGTTGTAGCCGCAGTTATATTTGCGGTTGGCGTCCACTTGGACCTGCGCAATCTTCGAGTAGACCTCACAACTGGCGCGCTTGCCTTCGACATTGCCGCGCTCGTCGTTGTCGTAGCGGAAACTGAAAATCTTCCGACACCGCCGGCGCCGCCGCCATGCATAGCCCGGCTGCGAACGCGAGAACTGCGCCTGCTCTTGCTCCTGAAATCTTGACCATAAAACAACTCCTAGACTTTTGCTTGGGGCAATTCCTGGGGCGGAAGCCCTCGATAGCCTGGGAGGCATATAACTAAGCTTGTTTGTGGAAAATACGGCGGAGATCAAGCAACGCTGAGGCGGAGGGAATTGCCAAAGATACAGAATAACATTACATCACCGGAATGATTGGACAGAAGCCCGTCACTTTTCCGCCCCGCAATCATGATCACGGGATTTGCGTGCATGATGCACTGAGCCGCGCCAGAACGCGATGCCTGGAGCTTGGGATCAAGTGGACGGCGCTGCGTGAGCAGGTGTTCCGCCATGTTGCGCGAAGCCACAAGCCGATCAGCGCCTATGACCTGATCGAAAGCCTCGGAAAAGAAGACAGGCGCCTCGCGCCTGTCTCTGTCTATCGCATCCTCGACGTGCTGCAGGGCGCGGGCCTTGTCCATCGCCTTGAAAGCCGCAATGCGTTTTTCGCGTGCATGACGGAGCACGCGGCGAGCCCGCGAACCATCACCCTTGTTTGTGAGGGCTGCGAGCGCGTCACCGAAGCCGATGCGCCGGATGCTTTTCGCGCCATTGGCGTGGCCACTCAGGAATGCGGTTTTCGCGCGCGGAATATGGTGATCGAGGTCAGCGGCATCTGCGCCGAATGTTATGATGCGAAGCCGCGGGGCGGTTCATGTTGATGCGTCCGAAGGATGCGGATCGCGAGGCGAACAGCGCCGGAGAGGTGCTCGTAGCGGCGGAAGGCGCAACAGTCGCTTTCCAGGGCAAGCCCGCCGTTCAGAATGTCAGCCTTACCGTTCATGCTTGCGAAATTGTGACGCTGATCGGACCGAACGGGGCAGGGAAGACGACGCTCGCGCGCGCTCTGCTCGGGCTTGCGCCGGTTTCGGTGGGCCGCATCACACGCAAGCCGGGGCTTCGGATCGGGTATGTGCCGCAGCGCTTTCCGATCGATCCTATCATTCCGCTTTCGGTGCGGCGCTTCATGTCGCTGAGCGAGGCGGTGCCGGGCGAGCGGGCGGTGGCCTGCCTGGCTGAGACCGGGGCGGAGCGCCTGCTCAATGCACAGATGTGCGAGTTGTCGGGTGGAGAGTTTCAGCGCGTTCTGTTGGCCCGCGCACTCGCCCGCGATCCGCAATTGCTGGTGCTCGACGAGCCCGCGCAGGCGGTAGATTTCGCGGGGGCCGCGCAACTCTACGAACTCATCACAGCGATCCGCGACGCGCGAGGCTGCGGCATCCTGCTGATTTCCCACGATCTGCATGTCGTGTTGGGCGCAAGCGACCGCGTGGTGTGCCTCAACCGCCACGTCTGCTGCGAGGGCAGGCCCGGCACGGTGGCGGGGCATCCCGAATATGTGCGCCTGTTCGGCCCGAAAGCCGCCGCGAACCTCGGCATCTACGAGCATCGCCACGACCACACGCACGCGCTTTCAGGCGATGTCGTCTGCGATGGACACTCCAATGGTTGACGTTGCGCCCATATCGTCCCTGTCTATGAGGGCAGGGGTAGTCAGAACTTCCCTTTTCTGGATGGCCGCATCAATTGCGGCCATGGCCACGCATGCTTGACGACTTCCTCGCACGCGCCGCCATCGCCGGCGTCGGAGCCGCCATCCTCGCCGCGCCTCTCGGCTGTTTCGTGGTCTGGCGGCGAATGGCCTATTTCGGCGAAACCGTCGCCTATTCCGGGCTGCTCGGCGTCGCGCTCGGCTTCCTGCTCGGCATCGACCTCACGCTCGGCGTCATCGCCACCGCCATCGCCATGGCGCTGCTCCTCACCGGCTTCCAGGCGCAACGCGCGATCCCCCAAGACACGCTGCTCGGCATCCTCGCCCATGTGTCGCTCGCGGCCGGCGTCATCGCGGCAAGCTTCGCGGGCGGCGCGCGCCTCGACCTGATGGGCTATCTCTTCGGCGACATTCTCGCGGTCTCGAAAGCCGACATCGCCTGGATCTGGGGCGGCGCTGCGGCAGTGTTGGCCGCGCTGTTCTTCCTCTGGCGTCCGCTTCTTGCCGTGACCGTGAACAAGGAACTCGCCGCCGCCGAGGGGGTGCCGGTGCGCCGCGCCGAGACGGCCTTCATCCTCCTCATCGCGGTGACGGTGGCGCTCGCCATGAAGGTGGTCGGCATCCTGCTCATTACCTCGCTCATGATCTTCCCGACGGCGGTCGCGAGGCCCTTTGCGAAGACGCCGGAGCAGATGGCGGCGCTGGCGGCCGTGGCGGCGGCTGCGGCGGTGCTCGGCGGGCTTTTCATGTCGCTCAGGCTCGACACGGCGGCGGGGCCGTCCATCGTGATCGCGCTCGCCGCTCTGTTCTTTTTCGTGGCAGCGCCCGCGCTCGCTTTGCGAAGGCGATAAGCTCGGCCAAGATCGCCTTCGGGTGGGCGCTTATGACATTTTCGCCCTGGGCGTTATGTGGGCGGTTGGAATAATGCGAACCGGCTTTTCGGATGCCTGGCCGTTGCCCGAACCGCTGTCCGTTCCTTGGCCTCCGCTTGGCAAGGAGACGGAACTGGAGGCGCTTGCATCGCCTGAGCCGTCCGAACTGCTTCCGGCATTTTCGTTGTCCGCTTGCTGGCTGGAGGCGGCGTAAACGCTGAAGCCGACAGAGACGCCAGACGCGCCACTGCCCGGAATGGGGGCCGAGGTCGATGTGCTCAATATGAAAAACGGGAAGAGGGTGTTCGGAACCTGTCCGAACTCAGCCGATTTCCTGGCTTCGCTCCCTGGCGCATCTGGCATGCTGGCCTGCGCAGCCGCAGATGCGTTAGGGTCTGTTCCGGCAGGCCCTGCCGTGTCGTGTGCCGGCATCACTGCGGCGCTATAGGCAAATGCCGGAGTAGGAGTTACCGACACACCCGAAACAGATGTCATCGACGCACCCAATCATTCGCAACCGTTTGTCCGATCTCCCAGGCCGCGGAAGCGTTCAAGCTGACCTTAACGGCGCGTGAGACCGGCAATCCTTCACTATACAAGCAGAAATATACAGGCAGCAACTTAAGCTCAAGCTACCGCCTGACCGGAAATTGCCGACTGGAAGGGAACGCGCCATTAACCACGACAGTGGTGTGGCTTGGCGGCGCTGCAGGGAGTTGAGGCAGCGGCGGTGCTGGCAGGCTTTATCTGTCATTTAGGCTCGATATGGCGGCGGAACCTTTCCATCGTACTCGCGCTCGCCGCGCCGATCTTTTTTTTGTGGCCGCGCCCGCGCTCGCTTTGCGGGTACGTTGGAACCTCCCACCCCGACCCTCGTTGAGCTGGGATGTTAGTGAAAGCGCCTTGCCGTGAGGTTAACGCCCGTAAGTGTCTGATAGACATACGAAAAATACGAAGAAGGGCGCACCGCCGCGCCGGCGAACGGCGGCGGCCATGGTTAATTTCCACGCCCGGAACATATTTAACGGACTTTATCGCGTCCACTTTCGTCCAAAAATACAATCCATTAACGCTACCGGTCAAGCCAAAAAGATGTTCCTTTTCAAAGGGTTGACCGGCAAGTTGCACCCGGCGAATGCGGGCTGTTCTATTTTTTGGTATTTTGGGAGCACAAATTCAGGCCAGAAATAAATGCCGTTAACCAACTCGTCTTAATGCATAATTGGCGCGGCAACGATCCGTTTACCATGATGGCGCTTGTGGTCGCGCCGCTCCGACGTTTCGCGGAAGGCAGCGAGAGGAGTTTCGCCATGACCGGCATCCCGCCCGAAGGTACGGAAGCGAGACTTCACTGGCTCGAAGCGCAGGCCGAGGAGGCTTATTCGCGGATGTACGATGCGGAATTCGGAACGCCCGCCGCCGCGCAATACAGCGACGCGAAGGAATTCCTGTATGACGCAATTGGCTTGGCGCAACGGCTCGGCAAGCTGGCGGAGGCCGATAGGCTGTCCAACCGGTTGGCCCACATCAAGGCGGTTTTTCGCAGCCAGTTTCCGGCCTGAATGAAGACCACGCTGGCGCTTGCCCCTTGCACTTGCGGCTACTTGATCTTGAACCTGTTCTTCACCGCGAGCAGGCCGAGGAAAATGAGAACGGCGCTTATCGGAAACTGCAGCAGCGTCTCGACGAAGGTCACGCTGGGGGGAATGTGCGGCTGCTCCGGCGTGCCACCGTAGAGGCACACATAGGCTTGATTCACGCGCGCATCGCGGGTTCCTGCGAACAGCACGAGCCCATTCTTCACGGACAGGTAGAGAGCCTGAACAAAGGCGCCGCCGCCATCGGCGCACCGGGCTTCGGCTCCTGCCAGGGCTCTGCTCGCGTAGAACGCTGCGAACACGATCAGTGTGGCGGCCCAGGCAATCGCGGGTTGGGTGATGGAGCGGCCGCAATCGGCAATGCCATCGTAAAGGACGCCGAGCCAGGCGCTTGGATGCCACCACTTATCGATGCTCCATCGCCGTGACCTCAACTCGCCTTTGAAGGCTTTGTGCTCGCTCTCATAATCCGCGCCCTGGATCGCCATGCGGCGGAGCGCGCGATATTTGGGGATGAGGTCCGGGTCGCCGATTACAAATGGCTCAGCGTCCGGCAACGGAAACCTCACACCGTCAAGATCCGGCGCTTGCTTGAAGTCGGCTTGGCAGAAGCTCGGCACTCTCGAAAAAGACGCGCCCGATAAGTCGAAAGCGCGTTCCACCTTGATTGCGGTGAAGTCCGCATCCGCCTTCTTTTCTTCCGCCCCAAATCTGGCATCGCGAAACGATGCGATCTTTGTGAAGGAGGCACTGTCGAACGAGGTGTCGCCCGAGAAGGTGGCGCGGTCAAACCAGGCGTTGCCTGGGAAGGTGGCGCTGTCGAACGAGGCGTAGCCCGAGAAAGTGGCGCTGTAGAACGAGGCGTCGCCCGAAAAGGTGGCGCGGACGAACGAGACGTCGCCCGCGAAGGTGGCGCTGTCGAACGAGGCGTCGCCCGAGAAAGTGGCGCTGCCGAACCGGGCGTCGCCCGAGAAGATGGCGCTGCCGAACAAGGCGTTGCGCGAGAAGGTGGCGTTGCCGAACAAGGCGTTGCCCGAAAAGGTGGCGCTGCCGAACCAGGTGTCGTCCGGGAAGGAGGCGTTGCCGAACCAGGCGTCGCCCGGAAAAACGAACTCTCTGAAATCGGCAACCCTGCCCTGGATCGCTATTGATTTGACAGGCAGGCTTCCTGCCTTGACCTCTTTGTCTTCTCCCAATGCCTCTTGGGTCTCCTCACCCCCCCTTAAAAGAAAAAGACACTGGGAGAAGCTGACCTCAGCTTCCTTCATCCATCCGCGCGTTTCAGCGTTTTTAGGTTCCAGGCTTCCGAAGCGATTTATCTCGGCTGCCCATGCGTCGCGGCCCTCCAGCGCCTTCCGCTTGGCGAGCATGTCGTCAGCCCAAGCGTTCCAATGCCGCTTCGCGGCGCCATGCGCGATTTCGCGCGCCCGATCCTCGGATTCGCCTTCCTGCAAAGCAACCGCTCGCGCTTCCGCACGCTTTGCCTCGCACTCCAGGAAGCGCTCGACCGCTGTTTCCCGAACCGCTTCGTGCCACGTCATGGCCGCACCCCACCGTGAATAATTCGTAAAGCCGCAGCTTAATCTTCAATTTTGGCAAACGGGGCCTACTTGATCTTGAACCTGTTCTTCACCGCGAGCAGGATCAGAAAGATCAGCACCGCGCTCAGCGGTACTTGTCCAATAAATTCAACGAAGCTTACGAGGTCTGGAATATTCGCTTGTCCGGCCTTCGTTTCCCCGAAAAGACATTTGTGGGCCACATCTACGCGCGGATCGCGACCGCTAGTTAGCACTAACGCATTTCGACCTGAGATATATAGTGCCTTGACCCAAGGATCTCTGCCATCGGACAGGCACTGCCTCCATGCTTCGGGAGTAATTTCAATCGCGCTGCGCAGATAAAACAGCGCCAAGCCGAATGCACTGAACGCCCAAAGCACGAGTGGACGAATAAACGACCGCCCGCAATCGGCAAAGCCGTCATAGCAGAAGCCGAGCAAGAGGCCGGGATGCCACAATCGGTCTGTCGTCCAGCGGCGTGATCTTAGCTCTCCCTTGAACGCCATGTGCTCGCGCTCGTAATCGGCACCTTGTATCGCCATCCTACGAAGAGCTCGATACCGCGGGATGAGTGCGGTCTTACCCGGAAGCCAAAAATACGGGCGCGGGAACTTCACGGCGTCGAGATCGGGCGCTTGCTTGAAGTCTGCCCCGCTGAATGCGGGGACTTTGAAAAAGATGACTCGCGACAGATCGAACGCTCGCTCGACCTTAATGCCGGTAAAATCAGCTTCCTGCTGGAAAGCGGCTTCTTTGAAGGTTGTTAAGTCGCAGAATGTACATCCCAAAAAGCTAACATCCCCAGAGCCTTGAAACTTTGTGAAGTTGAGCGTGCTCTCAAACTTTGCTCTTTGAAATCCTACAAGACCGAAGGTGTTCGTCAAATTCTGAAGCATTAAAGCATTTTTAAATGAGACGGGACCGGAAAACACGACCTCGCTAAAAGAGGCTTCGCCGAAAAATGCAGCGCCTTCAAAGGATGCTGCTCCGGAGATTTCAGCACGTTTGAATTCGGCAGTGCCCAAAAAAGAGGCTGCTTCAAATCCAGCGTTCCCTGAAAACTTAGCACTAGCGAATAAGGCTCTCCCTGAAAATTGCGCATCTCTGAACCAAGTGTTGGTTGAGAAGGTAGCTTTTGAGAAAGATGCTGCAGAAAAAGCTGCCTCATTGAACCAAGCATCGGCAAAAAAGTTCGTACCGTTGAACTCAGCGATTTGCGCGATATTAGCTTTGACAAAAGATGTATTGCTCAAGAATGTTGCATTATCGAACGATGCGAAACCCAAGAATTCCGAGTGATGAAACATCGCGATGCCTGGAAAGACGAAACCGCGCATATTGACCCCTCCATCAATTGAAATCGTTTTTACAGGAGGTACGGCGCTTGGCTTTTCCAACAGTGTCTCTGGTCCCGCTTGGTGACCTGCTTCAAAGCGGCAGTGGGAGAAATCCACTGCTGCTGCTTTTATCCATGATTGTGTTTCCGAGTTCTGAGGTGTTAAGCCTCCAAAATTGTCATGCGATGCGGCCCATTTGCCGTCAACTTCCAGCATTTCGCGCATTGTGAGCATTTTATGAGCCCAAGCATTCCAATGTTGCTTCGCTGCGTCATGAGCGATTTCGCTTGCTTCGATTTCAGATTGGCCTTCAATCAAAGCAGCGGCCTGGGCTTCCTTGCGCTTCGCTTCGCACCCCAAAAACAACTTGATAGTGTCTTCTCGGTTCATGCTTCAAATCCCCGATCCAAGCGCGCAAAGCTGTAGCTCCGCAGTGCTTATTTTGACAATCGTGATAGCCGACTATGTTGACGGTTGGCATGCGAGAAAGGAAAGAAGCCATCGATCAAGACGAAAAGCGGGACGAGGCCGCTAAGATGATTGCCAAAGGATCACTGGCGGATTTCTTCATTTCTTCGCGAGGTCGCTGCTTCGCGGACTTAAGATCGAGCGCTCCAAAGAGATAGCGAAGTCGCCCGATCTCGGAGACGAGCCCGCGCCGCCTCTTAACCCTTGGCGCAAATCTCAAAAATAGATAGCCCCCGCGCCAATTCGAACGCTAGCGCGCGGCCGTGTTTTTCTCTATGTAGAACGGCAAACCCCCCGGCGTCCCACCCCTGGAGACACATTCATGACCGACATGCGCGAGGCGAGGCACATCACCTTTCCGGTGAAGGTTGGCGGCGTGACAGTCGGCGGGGGCGCGCCCATCGTCGTGCAGTCGATGACGAACACCGACACCGCGGATGTGGACGCCACCGTGAAGCAGGTCGCCGCGCTGGCGCAGGCGGGTTCGGAGCTGGTGCGCGTCACCGTGGATCGCGAAGAGGCGGCGGCGGCGGTGCCGCATATCCGCGACAGGCTCCTCGCGATGGGCATCGATGTGCCGATCATCGGCGATTTCCACTATATCGGCCACAAGCTGCTGGCGGCCTATCCGGCCTGCGCCGAGGCGCTCGCGAAATACCGCATCAACCCCGGCAATGTCGGCTTCCGCGACAAGCGCGACAAGCAGTTTTCCGACATCATCGAGATCGCGCTGAAGCACAACAAGCCCGTGCGCATCGGCGTGAACTGGGGCAGCCTCGACCAGGAGCTGCTCGCCCGCATGATGGACGACAATGCAAAGAGCCCGAAGCCGCGCGAGGCGCGCGAGGTGCTGCACGAGGCCATTGTGCATTCCGCCACCGCCAGCGCCGAGCTGGCGCAGAGCCTCGGCATGGGGCCGGACAAGATCATCCTGTCGGCCAAGGCGAGCGCGGTGCAGGACCTCATCAGCATCTATGTCATGCTGGCGTCGCGCTGCAATTATGCGCTGCATCTGGGGCTGACCGAGGCGGGCATGGGGACGAAAGGCGTCGTGGCTTCGGCCGCCTCGCTGGGCATTCTCCTGCAGAGGGGCATCGGCGATACCATCCGCGTCTCGCTCACGCCGGAGCCGGGCGGCGCGCGTACCAAGGAAGTCGAGGTGGCCCAGCAGATTTTGCAGACGATGGGCTTCCGCACCTTCGTGCCGATTGTCGCGTCCTGTCCGGGATGCGGGCGCACCACGTCCACGCTGTTTCAGGAGATGGCGCGAGACATCCAGAACCATCTCCTCGTGAAGATGCCGGAGTGGCGGAAGGTCTATCCGGGCGTCGAGACGCTGAACGTCGCCGTGATGGGCTGCATCGTGAACGGGCCGGGCGAGTCGAAACACGCCGATATCGGCATTTCGCTGCCGGGCACGGGCGAGAGCCCCGCCGCGCCGGTGTTCATCGACGGGCAGAAGGCCGTCACGCTGCGCGGCCCGACGCTGGCGCAGGACTTCATGAAGATGGTCGAGGACTACATCGAGAAGCGCTTCGGCCAGGGGCAGCACACGCCGCTGCGCGCCGCAGAGTAACCAGGCACCGCAGAGGACAGCCTATTTATCCGGATCCTTGTTCCCGTTCAAGTATCCGTTCAGTTCCGCATGAGTCTTTTTCAATCGGATGCTCGAGTTGTCGGTTTCCTCGATCACCTTGCGGATAATATTGGTTGCTTCTGTTAACTTCTCTCGCGTATGGGCAAGTTCTTTTTGAGTTTTGTATTCGTTTTCTTGATTTACCTTTTTAACTTGCTTGATCTGTGTCTCGTGCGCTTCGATAACGTGGTCGACCCACTTTAGGCATGTCCTAGCCTTCACGATCACGGCCTTGAACAGGCGATCCTGATTTTCCTTTCGTGGCGCTTTTGCTGCAAATTGTATGTACTGTACGTTTAGGTGGCCTAGAGGAAGGTTTTTGGAGAGGGCCAAAACCACAGGTAGTAGTGTTTCGTTATCGTTGGCTGTATCAGCTTCATCCTTGACCTGCTCCGACTGAACGGAGTTCTCAGACCAAAATACAATTACAATGTGCGCGCTAGAAAGCTGCTTCGAAACACGATCTCTCCATTTGCTGCCTGGATCCACGTCTCCATCCCAAAAGACATGGAAATCGAGCGACTTCAGAAAATCAACATACGGCCGTACCCTTTCACGGTCCTGATGCGCGTAAGATACAAAAATATTGCACACTTTTCACCTCGCAAGAGGAGTCAGCGGCCAATGAAAAAGGAGGAGGTAGCGCGTCAAAGACGGTCAACACAACAACGTCGCGCCCAAGCACTTAATTCCCTTTTCCAGCATCCATAAGGAAATACAAGTTAACTTACAGATCGTTTTGAAGCGCTAATTGTACTGTGCCGTTTGTGTCACACCGTGCATACAAATCTGTGGACAAGCTGTTGATTTCTTCTTTTTGTAAGTTGTCGCCGCATCAATGACAAGAGGCTCTGGTTCCGACGGTGAATTTATGGAACCGATAGAGCATCCCGGGCTCAGACTCTGCTGAGCCATTCAACTCATCATTTTACAGTGATGACGGGATGAGGTCCGCTGTAGACCTTTTGAAGCATTGTTCGGCGAAATCCCCAGGCGCCTAAGCCACGAGACCGAGACGCGGCGGCGCTTTGTAGCCTGGAAAGACGCCCGCGCCGAGCGGCGCGCCGCCGTGGAACTCCAGAAGCTCCGCCAGAACGTGCCGGTAATCGGTCTTCACGGCAAGGTCAACGCGCTCATCAAGTGCGACCTCTTCCAGCCCCGGCCATGGCCCCAGAATGCGGCCGCCCTTCACGCCGCCGCCCATGACGATCATCACGCCGCCGCGCCCGTGATCGGTGCCGCCGCTCTTGTTCGCCCTGAGGCGGCGGCCGAACTCGCTATAAGCCACGAGAGTGACCCGGTCGTGATAGGCGGCCACATCGTTCCAGAACGCGCCGAGCCCGCTTGAAAGCCGCTGCACATTGCTCTGGAAGCGCCCCGGCTGGTTCTCGTGGGTGTCCCAGCCGCCGACGTCCACGCTGGCCGCGACAAGGCCGGCATCGAGCTTGACGAGCCGCGCCACGGTGCGCAGGCCCCGCCCGATGTCGCCTGCCTTGTCGTAGGTTTCCTTCTGGTCCAGATAAGGCGCGAATTTCCCGTCCGCGCCGCGCGGCAGCTTGTCCGAAACGAGCTTCGCCGCATCGAGCGCACGCACGCCAGCGGCGCCGACCGGACCCTGCGCCTGCTTGTAGAGCCGCTCGACCGCGGCGGCGCCTTTAGCGTCCCAGGGCAAGGGCACGCCGTTCGAGAGATCCGCCACGGAAAAGGCGCTGCCAAAGCCGGCAAATTCCCCCGCGAGCGAACCCGATGCCGAAACCGCTGGGAGACCCGCCGTTGCCTGGCTCGACTGGGAGAGATAGCGTGCGAGCCACCCGCCCCGAAGATGCGCGAGCGAGGAGCCGTCCGGCGCGCCATGGTCCATGATGTCGGACGCGACGAAGTGGCTGCGGTTGGCCTCGGGGATGCCAGCCGCATGCACAAAGGCGAGCGTGCCCGATTTATAGAACTCGGCAAGTTCGGGGGCAGCGGAATGGAGCCGCCAGTCGATGTTGGGCGTTGCATCGGCTTTGAGGGAGAGGCCGAAGCGGTCGCCATCCGGGAGAACCCGGAGTTCCGCAGGACGCGCCGTTATCAGGTTCCTGTCGTTCGCAGGGCAGACGAGATTAAGGCCGTCGCACGCGCCGCGCATGTGCACGATAACCAGAATGCGCTGCCTGGCTTCGGGCGCCGCCGCGAAAGCGAGTTGCCGGAGCGTTCCGGCGTCGAGCGTCAGGAGCGCGCCGCCCGCGAGCGCGCCTCCGAGGAACTTGCGGCGGTTCAATCGCATGACGGCCTCACGTGATCTGGAAATGGGGCGCGGCGGCGCACATCGCGGCGATCTGTGCGACGCGCTTTTCGTCGCCGGCTGGCTGCGCGTAATTCAAGCCGAGATCGTTGATGAACGCATCGGCCCGCGCGCCTCCGCCGGCAAAGACCGCGAGCCAGCGTGCGGCGACGTCGCCGGTTCGTGCAGACCCCTTCGCCTGCGCCTGAAGCGCTTTCGGCTGGCCCGTGTTCCAGGAATTGGCCGCGAGCCTGGCGAGAAGGACCCAGCGCTCGCGAAGATGCTCCGGCGTGAGATAGTAGTCCACGCCGGTGGGGCGCCCATCCGGCGAAGACCATCCGAAAAGGCGCTGGCCGCAGAGCGCGAGCTGATGGAAGAGCGGCTGCGCCGGCCTCAGATCGATGCCGGTGACGCGGGCGAAACTCGCGGCGAGTGCGAGCGGCGATCTTGGTTTTGCCCCGCGCGAGGCGGCAAACTCCTTCGACAGGGCAATGTGCTTGATGACGGCTGCAATCTGATCGGGCTTTTGCGCTTTCTCGATCCAGACTTTGGCTGCGTTCTCGACAAGGCTTTGCGGAGGAGCGTCGCTCACGAACCGGCGGCAGAGCTTGAGAGACAGAAAATGCGCCGTCGCCGGATGAAACGCGACAAGATCGAGCACCTTGCGCCCATCAGCCATCGGGGCCGCGAAAGGCGCAAACTCTGTCGCCAGCACGCGCTTTTGATAGCCGTCGTGCCATCCGTCGATATAGATGAACTTGCCCGTGCGCGGCAGCTCGGTGGCCCCGTCGAGGCGCTGGCCGTTCTCGATCGTCCATCCGGTGAACGCGCGCGCGGCCTCATAGACATCCTCGTCGATATAGCCTTGCGGCGCCCCATCGCCCGCGCCCGGCACATCGCGCCAGCGGTCATAGCGGTCGTTGAGATAGGCGTCGCGGCCGAGCGTGTGCAACTCCATCAACTCGCGCGCATAATTCTCATTCGCCGCCCCGGCCCGAGAGGACGCGTTCGATAGATAGAGGAGCATGGCCGGGCTCGATGCGACGGCTTCGAGCAGGTCCCGAAAGTTTCCAAGCGCATGCGGCCGGATCGCGTCGCGGTCGTAAGCCGGAAATGCGCAGCCAATCCTCCTGTCATCGGCCGCGAGAACATTGAAATGGTCCTGCCAGAAGGCTACGGCCTGCTCGTAAAGCTGCGCCTTGCTGTGCGCGGCGCGGATCACGGTTGCGGCGACAACCTCATGATAGGGCCGCGCCTGTTCCTCCGGGCGCCGCACGACTTTTGGCTCGTGCAACGCCCACGCCGCCTCGATGGGTGCATCGAGATAGGTGAGGGGCCGCATCTCGTCCACGGCGGCCCAGTTGCGCATCTCGCCATTGGGGGCTGGCTGGCCATCGCCGGCCGCGTATTTGATCTGCAGCCTGAAAGCGCGAAGGCGCGCGTCGATGTCCGGGTCGGCCAGGTTCCTGGAATCGAGCTGCCTGCCAAGCCACGCGGCCAGTCCCGACCGGCTCACGTCAACAGCATCTTCCGCGTGCGGCGCGTAACAAAGGCGCGACAACGGAAAGTCTAACGGAAAGTCTAAAGTTTCCATGTTCAACTAAACCGCTTTCAAAGCCGCCACGATGCTAACAATGGTTCAAGCCTGGTTTGTGACGCCATGAAGCGTTTATTGTCTCAATTTTTGTAATCTCCGGAGGGAGACGACAAAGCCATAAGCTTTTGTGAAAAAGCTGGCGAGGCGCTCTGCGGCCAGGGCTACGGCTTGCAGGCGATCGTGACGCGCTCGGCGTACTGGTAGCCGAGGTTGCTCGATGGATCGATGTTTTCGCCAAGCTGGGCCAGGGTCGTGTCCTTGGGCTTAGCCTTGGTCTTCGAGGTGCGGTCTCCAACGCTGGCCACGCATGATACGGGCTTTGCCGATGCAATCCTGACAGGCCTTTTGCCGCCGAAGGTGAGCGCGACGTACATGCCGGGGTCGTAAACGGCGAAGCTGAAATCCTTGATCTTCTCGTAAGCGACGGGCTTTTCGAGCGGCAGGGTGAAGGTCAGCGTCAGGAGCTTGTCCTTGTAGTCCAGGCGGTAATCCACCGGCGCCTTCATCGGAAGTTTCGTGTCTCCGAGAAATGCGAAGGTGAAATACTCGAACTCCTTCAGCGCCTCGATATTGGTTTGTGCGAGAGGCTGGAGTTCATCCTCGCTGTATTTGCCGTCGCCGTTCGCATCGAGCCCGTCGATGGCGAAGTTCGTGTACCCCTCATCGAAGGTCCATTTGTGCCGGAAGCCGGCGATCTCCTTGTTGGGACCGAGCAAGACTTCCGTTTCCATCGTCACCCAGACGTGGGGATGCGCAAAGGCAAACCCTGTCGAAAGCGCGGTCGCCAACAAAACAAGGCCAAGCTTTAGCAGGTGAACATATCTCATGGGCATCTGATTTGATATCGGGCTCGCGGAAGGCAATGCTTCAATTCGGGCTTTTTTAGAGCCTCGGCGTCCATGCAACAGCTTTCCAGCTGGCTTAATTCATCGACAGCTATTGCATGCGAACGTCTTTCTTCTTCCCCGAAAGCTGCTACAGAAGGACTTGGCGTAGCTTGTACGAGTCGGGCAAACCTTTCCGTAAGGGAGACGGCTATGACAGGGACGTTGATCAAGGCCGCGATGATCGCCGGTTTGGCGAGCGCAATGGCCGCCGTTTCTCCGGCGGGCGCGAACGAGACCGTGGCTGTCGGGCATCTGGATTGCGGCATCAGGGGCGGCGTCAGCTTTATCTTCGGTTCGACAAGGGAACTGCGCTGCGTCTTCCGCTCGCGCCTGAACACCGAAGGCGAGCTTTACGAAGGCCAGATCAAGAAATATGGCCTCGATATCGGCATGACGAACAATGCGCGGCTCACCTGGCTCGTCATGGCCCCGACCGATCTCCCCGTCAGCGAGGGCGCTCTGATGGGCCACTATGTCGGCGTTGCTGCTGACGCCTCGGTGGGCGTGGGCGGAGGCGCAAACGTGCTGGTCGGCGGATCGAACAACACGATCTCGCTGCAGCCGCTCAGCGTACAGGGACAAACAGGCCTCAATGCCGCTCTCGCCGTGGCGGAGGTTGAACTCGTTCCTTTCCACGAAGATCACTGATGATGCGCCCGGTAGCCCGCTCCATGCGACATATCATGGCCGCCGCCTGCGCGGTCGCCATCTGCGGTTTTGCCGGACCTGCAGCGGCAGACCAGGAGTGTGCGGACAGCCGCTGCGCGCAGATCCAGCAGATTCCGCCTCCCAAAGTCAGGCACGGCGCGCACAACGCTCGCAAGCAAATCTGCGGATGTGAGGCGCCTTCCCACTGGGGCTGGTACCTGCGCCAGAAGTTTTATCACGAATGCGCCCAGCCCCTTGTCGTCTCCGATGAGCTTGGCCGCGCCATCTCGGTCCACGAAAACTGGTAGGGCCTTCGTCTGGCGGCCCGTTCTGCCTTTACAGGACAGCCGTCGCGGACGGATGCCGCGTATCGCCGCGCTTGTTCTGCCGCCTTACGTAGGTGATGGCGGAATCCGGCTGCTGTGCCTTGGCTTTTAGCGCAGCGATAAGCGCGTCCTCGGCAACGACAGTAATGTGCCCGGTCTTACCGTTCAGCTTCAACCCAACAATATACTGCATAGACGCTCCTCTCATCCCCCAGCGTTAACAAGTGTAACAAGGTCTTCTCCGATGTCCTAAGCGTAAAAACTCGGCATTTCGAATATTCGGACGCCGTGCTATGCTGAAGGTGACGCTCCAGAGCATCAACGCCTGGAGCGTCACGTTGTTCCATCACGCGTAATCGTCGTCGCCGCCTCCGAAATCATCATTGCCGCCGAAGTCGGTGTCGCCACCGTAGTCGGCCTGTTGCGAGTCTTGATCGTCGCGGCCGCCTCCCCGATCGTCATAGTAATTGTTGATCGTCGTTTCGGTCAGGCTATCCTGGGGGGTGATGCCGGATAGAGCGCTGGTTGAGAGGCCGTGGTTGCCCGAGAACATCGAACTGATGCTTTGGGCCAGCAGGGCTCCGCCGGCGACGCCAACCGCTGTCGTGGCTGCCCCGCGCAGGAAGCTTCCCGTCTGCGACGGCTGCATGGTTGGGCCTTGTGAGGGCTGCCCATAACCGTAGCCCTGCTGCTGGCCAGGGCCGCCGCCGTAACCCGGAGGGGGCGCGTCCGGCTGTCCCCAGGGGTTCACGCGCGGCACGCTGCCCGGATACGATGTGGATGGCTGCGGAGCTTGCGACCTGCCGAACAACCCGCCCAGGAAGCTGCCCGGCCGCTCTTGCGCAGGCGGCTGCATCTGGCTCATCTGGCGCTGCATGTCTTCGATCTGCGACTGCGCGTTTCTGAGCGCGAAATCCTGCATGATTACGGTCTGCGCGAGCACATAGGGTGTATCGGGACGCTCCGTCACGAGCTGGTGGATGAATTGCTCCGCTTCAGGGTCTTTTTGCTGAGGTGGAACGTTCCTAACGCGCTGGGCCAGGGCGCTGAGAAGCTGCTGTTCTTCGGGAGTCATGCAAGTTACCTCCAGGTGTCGGCGAAACCAGTCGGATCGGGTGTTCGCCATTTGCTGGCGCTCGCTCTCGCTCCGCGTGCCTCTCATTTGGAGCGGCGTTTGAATTTGAAAAGAGGAGACGGTGCGAGTGATGCGGCCTGCCGCTTAAAGATGCGCCCGCGCTGGCGGGGAAGACCCCGACACGTTAAAAAACTGCGACGTTTTATCCAGCAAAGCTGGCGTCTCATCGGCTTTTGGTGAGCAATGAGTTCCGCAGCCCAGGGTGAATGCTGAAAGGGCAAGAGCGATGCCTGGAAAATAGGCAGCCGCGGGGTAGGAGGGACAGTCTGCGGGCGCTTTGCGGCGATGGGCGCCGCCGCGAGCGATAGCACATAATTAAGGGTTAGGCGGAACTTTATTGGGCCCCAAATGTTCCAAGCTGGCCTTCCAACTCTACGGTCTGCGCCGTGACGATTCCGAAAGGAGCAAATCTTTAGACATTAGCAATGGAAATAGTTGAGGACATGTCGCGGCAGCGGCGGATTGAGGTTGCCTCGGCACCCTCGGGTCACTATTCTACCGGCATCGATTTGGCCGGACGATTTGGGCCGTTTCGCCTCGCCTTTCGCGCTAGGCCGCACGTGTTCCTACTCTCTCCAAACATCGAAGACCGCTGCGCCGCACCTACGGTTCAGCATATCTATCTATCAGCGAAAGGACTCCCCCATGAATATGGGTGTCGTGAAATGGTACAATAGTCAAAAAGGCTACGGCTTCATTCAACCCGACGATGGCGGCAAGGACGTTTTCGTCCATGTCAGCGCGCTTGAGCGCGCAGGCCTTCGCGGCTTGGTCGAGGGCCAGAAAGTCTCCTTCGAGATCCAGACGGATCGCCGGACAGGCAAGACCTCGGCGGGCAATCTTCAGATCGCATAGCAGGGTTTCAGGACCTTTCAGGAGCGCAGGAAACTGCGCTCTTTTTTTATTTATTTCTCTGTTTTCTCCGCCGGCGCAGCTTGCGTTCGGGCTGGGGCTCCATCCCGGAACCGGCGTACTCGCTCCTCCCTTTCCGTTATAACGGATTTCCAGGTGACGCGCTCGTAACTTGATCTCACGAAAAGGTTGTGCTTTTCAAGCAAGACGCCGATGCTTATCATTTGAGCGTTGGGAGCGATGCGCAGTTTTCGGCATCGGGTTTGCATAGGAACGTAAAGTTCCAGACTGGCGACGGGTTTAACAATTGGATCGAACTTCAAATCAGACGCTTAATTTTCATACAAGCGAATGGACCCCCTTCCATTGGTCATCCAATGAACGACATAAAACTAAGGCACTCTTTTACGGCATAGTGATTGGGGAGCATCTGCCGGACAGACTTACCGGTTATACGCATCCTGGCCTTGAGCGGGCAGAGAGAGCCCGGAAGAGGTTGCGCGCTCGCACGCCAGGTTTAGGGAGCAACGACGATCAGCGGGGTCGCGATGTCTGACTTGTTTGACACCTTTGCGCGCACTTACGAGGCACGGCGCGAGACGGTGATGACGGTGGCGGAGTATCTGAAAGGGTGCAAGTCCGACCCACTCATGTATGCCTCGCCTCACGAGAGGCTGCTTGCCGCGATCGGCGAGCCACAAATGGTGGATACGGCGAAAGATGCTCGCCTTGGGCGCATCTTCATGAACCGCACCATCCGCATGTATCCGGCCTTCGCCGAGTTCTACGGCATGGAAGAGACGATCGAGCGCATCGTCGCCTTCTTCCGCCAGGGCGCGCAGGGCCTGGAGGAACGCAAGCAGATCCTCTATCTGCTCGGCCCGGTCGGCGGCGGCAAATCGTCTCTTGCGGAGCGCATCAAGGCGCTGATGGAGCTGAAGCCGATCTATGTCCTGAAGGCGGGCAACGACCTGAGCCCGATCTTCGAAAGCCCATTGTGCCTGTTCGACCCGGAAGTCATGGGCGACAGGCTTGAGAGCGATTACGGCGTTCCGCGCCGCCGCCTCACAGGTTTGATGAGCCCCTGGTGCCTTAAGCGGCTCGATGAATATGGCGGGGACATCACCAAATTCCGGGTCGCGAAGATTTCGCCTTCGCGTTTGCGCCAGATCGGGGTCTCCAAGACCGAGCCCGGCGACGAGAACAATCAGGACGTGTCCTCTCTCGTCGGCAAGGTCGACATCCGCCGCCTTGAGCTTCTCGCGCAGAACGACCCGGACGCCTATTCGTACTCAGGCGGCCTGAACCGCGCAAATCAGGGCGTGCTCGAGTTCGTCGAAATGTTCAAAGCGCCGATCAAGATGCTGCATCCGCTCCTGACTGCGACGCAGGATGGAAACTATGTCGGCTCCGAGAACATCGGGTCAATCCCCTTCAACGGCATCATCATGGCCCACTCGAACGAGGCCGAATGGCGCAGCTTCAAGAACAACAAGACGAACGAAGCCTTCATCGACCGCATCTATGTGATCAAGGTGCCGTATTGCCTGCGCGTTCATGAAGAAGAACAGATCTATCAGAAGCTCATTCGCACCTCCGAACTGTCCACGGCCCCTTGCGCGCCCGGCACGCTGGAGATGCTTGCGCGCTTCTCGGTTCTGTCCCGGCTGCGCGCGCACGAGAACTCCAGCCTCTATGCCAAGATGCGCGTCTACGACGGCGAAAGCCTGAAGGAGGTCGATCCCAAGGCGCGCACCATGCAGGAATATCGGGACCATGCTGGCGTGGACGAGGGCATGGACGGCATTTCGACGCGCTTCGCGTTCAAGACGCTGTCTGCGACCTATAACCACGACACGCAGGAGGTCGCCGCCGATCCGGTGCATCTCATGTATGTGCTCGAACAGGCGATCCGCCGCGAGCAGTTTCCTGATGACGTGGAAAACACCTACATCGAGTTCATAAAAGCCGACCTTGGGCCTCGCTATGCGGAATTCATCGGCAACGAGATCCAGAAGGCCTATCTCGAGTCCTACCACGATTACGGGCAGAACCTTTTCGACCGCTATGTAGCCTATGCGGATGCCTGGATCGAGGACCAGGATTTCAAGGATTCCGATACCGGGCAGCTCATGAACAGGGAGCTTCTCAATCAGGAACTTTCAAAAATCGAGAAGCCAGCCGGCATCGCCAACCCGAAGGACTTCCGTAACGAGGTCGTTAAGTTTACACTGAGAGCCAGGGCTCAACGCGGCGGCAGAAATCCGGCCTGGACGAGCTACGAGAAGATCCGCGAGGTTATCGAGCGGCGTATGTTCAGCCAGGTGGAAGACCTCTTGCCGGTGATCAGCTTCGGCTCGAAGAAGGACAGCGAAACGGAGAAGAAGCATAGCGAATTCGTCGAGCGGATGGTGACGCGGGGGTATACCGAGCGGCAGGTCCGCAGACTGGTGGAGTGGTACATGCGCGTAAGGCAAGCTGGCTAACGAGTCGTGCACATTATCGATCGGCGTCGCGACGCGAGCGGCAAAAGTTTAGGCAATCGGCAGCGATTTATCCGCAGGGCGAGGGCATTGGTTCGCCATGCGGTTCGTGAAGCGTCGAAAGGCCGCAAGATTACCGACGCCGGGAAGGGAGGGGAGATCACCGTTCCCGCCGATGGGGTGCATGAGCCCACTTTGCGGCGAAGCCACAAAGGCGGCATTCGCGAATATCTCCTGCCCGGCAATAAGAGCTACACCGAGGGCGATACCATCGAGCGCCCGCCTCCGGGTGGTGGCCGGGGCGGCGCAAGCGCGGATGGCAGTGGAGAGGACGAGTTCCGCTTCGCCCTGTCCGACGAGGAATTCATCGACCTGTTCCTGGAAGACCTGGAGCTTCCCGACCTTGCGAAGCGGCAGGTGATGGGCGAGGAGAAGACCCAGCCGCGGCGCGCCGGGTACCGTTCCTCCGGCCCGCCGGCCATGATCTCGGTTCCGCGCACCATGCGCCACAGCCTTGCACGCCGTATTGCCCTGAAACGGCCCAAGCCCCAGGAACTCAAAGACCTCGAAGCCCGGCTGAAAGAGCTTGAAGCGCGCGCAGACCCAGCGGAGCTCGATGAAATTCAGACGGTCAAGGCGGAGATAGCGCGCCTCGCCAAGCGTTCCCGCGATATCCCGTTCATCGATCCGGTCGACGTACGCTACCGGCGTTTCGAGCAGGACCCGAAGCCCGTGGCGCAAGCCGTCATGTTCTGCCTGATGGACGTATCGGGCTCCATGGACGAGCACTTGAAGGATCTCGCAAAGCGCTTTTACAGCCTGCTCTATCTGTTTCTGAGCCGCCGCTACCGCTATGTCGAGGTGGTCTTCATCCGGCATACCCACGAGGCGAAGGAAGTCGACGAAGAGACGTTCTTCAACAGCCGGGAGACCGGCGGCACGGTCGTATCGACCGCGCTTGAGGAAATGCTGCGCGTCTTATATGACCGCTTCCCCCCGGGGAACTGGAATATCTATGCGGCGCAGGCGTCGGACGGCGACAATCTTCCGATCGACAACGAAAAGACCGTCGCCCTCCTGAAGACCTCCATTCTGCCGCTGTGCCAGTATTACGCTTATATCGAGGTCGGCCGCGAACCGGAGGAACGCCGCCGCGGGATCGAGCCGCCGAGCACGCTCTGGCGCGCCTACGACCTCATCCAGTCGCCTCAACTTCCGATGGCCATGCGCAAGGTGCGTGACCGGCGCGATATTTATCCTGTTTTCCGGGAGCTCTTCGAGAAGAAAAGCAACGCAGCATCATTGGGGGCTTGATGACGATAACCGCAGCCGGCGACGGGCTTCTCTTCAAGGGAGCGGACTGGGATTTCGACACCCTTGCCCGCATCTATGACGGCGTTGCCGAAATCGGTCTCGGAGAGTTGGGGCTCGAAATCTACCGGCCCAGGATCGAGGTGATAACAACCGAGCAGATGCTCGACGCTTACGCCTCGACGGGCATGCCGCTGTTCTATCGCCACTGGTCCTTCGGCAAGCAGTTTGTGCGCAACGAGACGCTGTACCGGAAGGGTTGGCAGGGGCTCGCCTACGAAATCGTCATCAATTCAAACCCCTGCGTCGTCTACTTGCTGGAAGAGAACACGGCGACGATGCAGACGCTGGTGCTGGCGCACGCCGCCTTCGGCCATAATCACTTCTTCAAGAACAACTACGTCTTCAAGCAGTGGACCGACGCCGACGGCATCCTCGACTACCTCGCGTTTGCGAAGAATTTCATTACCGCCTGCGAGGACAAGTACGGGGCGGCCGAGGTGGAGCGGGTTCTCGATGCGGCGCACGCGCTGCAGAACCAGGGCATCCACCGCTATCCCGGCAAGCGCCAGATGGATCTCCGCTCCGAAGAGAAGCGCGAGCGCGAACGCCGCGAGCACGGGGAGCGTTTGTTCAACGATCTGTGGCGCACCGTTCCCGAGCAGGCGAAAAAAGCGAAGCGCCGTTCAGAGCGGGACCGCCGCCGCGCGCTTCTCGGCTTGCCGGAAGAGAATATTCTCTACTTCCTCGAAAAGACCGCGCCGCGCCTCAAGCCCTGGCAACGCGAAGTTCTCAGGATCGTCCGCCTCATCGCGCAGTATTTCTATCCGCAGCGCCAGACCAAGATGATGAACGAAGGCTGCGCCACCTACACTCACTACGAGATCATGCAGCGCCTTCTCGACAAAGGCCAGATCACGGAGGGCGCCTATTTCGAGTTCCTGCATTCCCACACCAACGTGGTCGCGCAGCCCGAGTTCGACGACAAGCGCTACTACGGGCTCAACCCTTACGCGCTCGGCTTCGCGATGATGAAGGATATCGAGCGCATTTGCGTAGTTCCGACCGAGGAAGACCGGCATTGGTTCCCGGATATCGCCGGAAACAACGATGCGATCGGAACGCTGAAGGACATCTGGGCCAACTATCGTGACGAAAGCTTCGTCTCGCAGTTCCTGAGCCCGACGGTGATCCGCAAGTTGGGCCTGTTCCTGGTGGTCGACGATCACCGCGAGAAGGACCTGAACGTCGGCGCGATCCACAATGAGCGGGGATATAGCCGCGTGCGACGCGCGCTCGCCCGCCATTACGATGTTTCGCGGCACGACCCGGACATCCAGATCGTCGACGTCGATCTGGAAGGCGACCGCCGCCTGGAGCTGCGCCACCACGTCGTCGATGGGATCACGCTCGAAGAGGATGACACCGAGCGCGTTCTTCAGCACCTTGCCAACCTCTGGGGCTATGAGGTGCATCTCGTCGAGACGAACGACCAGGGCGACCTCGCGACCAAGCATCACGCCGAGCCCATCCATCCTTTCGTTTAGCGGGGGTTCGCGCGTCATTCGGCCAGCCCGAAAGCCCGCAAAACAGCTGCGGCGCGCTCGTCGCCTTGTGGCGGCTCAAGGACCGCGTCGATGGGCACGCAAAGGAAGATGCGCTCCAGCGGATTGTAAGCATGCCACGGCGTGAACCCGGGCAAGGGGCGCAAGGCATAGAGCGCCGTGCTCAGCATCTGGCAAAGAGCGTGGGCGGGCAGATAGGCCGGGCCGAGCCAATCGTGCTGACGGGTGTGCGACAATTCATGCGCGAGAAGCCAAACGCCGCACTGCTCCAAAAGCGCCGGAGAAACGATCACCGCATGCCCGAGAGCAATCGCTCCGAGGCGCTTGAACCGTCCAGGCGGCAAGACATAAAGCCAAGCCCTCGCTGCGCCGCCGCCGATGCGCTTCGGTTTCCCGCAGCCGCATATCCGAGCGGCGGCGCGCCCGAAAAGAGTGGTCGGCGCCGTCCAGATCGCGCGGATGACGGCGAATGCCCCGCTTTGTCGATATGTTGGCGCCACTATCCGAACCATAGCCAGAAATCTATCTTCAAAGCTTTCTGAAATCTCTCTAATTCTCAGCTCGGCTGCCTGCCGCCGGAGCGCCAGCTATGACTAAGGTTTAGTGCGCGCGGGTTTCGCTTGACCTGGGTCGTGGCCGCCCTTATGAACCATCGCGGGACACCTCCCCCCACCGGGAGGCAACTATCTGAAAGGGTAGACCGCTATGACGGCTCCGAAGCCTGCTGCGCGCCCCCATGTGGCGCATTTTTCTTCCGGCCCCTGCGCAAAGCGCCCCGGCTATTCCCTCGAAAATCTGAAAGGCGCCGAGCTGGGCCGCTCTCACCGGTCGAAGCCGGGCAAAGCCAAGCTCAAACTCGCCATCGACAAGACGCGCACCGTTCTCGGCGTGCCGGACGATTACCTGATCGGCATCGTGCCTGCGTCCGATACTGGCGCCTTCGAGATGGCCATGTGGTCGATGCTCGGCGCACGCGGCGTGGACGTCCTCGTGTGGGAGGCCTTCAGCAAGGACTGGGCCACCGACATCACAAAGCAGCTCAAGATCCCCGGCGCGCGCGTTCTGGAAGCCCCTTATGGTGAGCTGCCCGATCTCTCCAAGGTCGATTTCAAGAACGATGTCGTTTTCGCCTGGAATGGCACGACCTCTGGCGTTCGCGTGCCCGATGCAAACTGGATCCCTGCAAACCGCGAGGGCCTGACGTTCTGCGATGCGACCTCCGGGGCCTTCGCCCAGGACCTCGACTGGGCGAAGCTCGACGTTGTGACTTTCTCCTGGCAAAAAGTGCTCGGCGGCGAGGGGCAACACGGCATCCTCATCCTTTCGCCTCGCGCGGTCGCACGGCTGGAAAGCTATGCGCCATCCTGGCCGATGCCGAAGATTTTCCGCATGACCAAAGGCGGCAAGCTCAACCGCGAAATCTTCGAAGGATCGACCATCAACACGCCGTCCATGCTCTGCGTGGAGGAGTATATCGATGCGCTTCGCTGGGCCGAGGGTCTCGGCGGTTGGAAGGCGTTGAAGGCGCGCTCCGACGCCAATTTCAAGGTCATTGCGGACTGGGTCGCGCGCACCCCGTGGGTGGATTTCCTCGCGACCGATCCGAACACGCGGTCGAACACGTCCGTCTGTCTCAAGATCGTCGACCCCGATCTCCCTTCCGCCGAAGCGCAGGCGGCTGTCGCCAAGCAGATCGCATCCGCGCTCGAAAAAGAAGGGGCCGCGTTTGACATCGGCGCCTATCGCGATGCGCCAGCAGGCTTGCGCATCTGGGCGGGCGCGACCATCGAGGCTTCCGATCTCGAAATGCTCATGCCCTGGCTCGACTGGGCTTTCGCCAACGCCAAGGCGGGTCTCGCCAAGGCCGCTTAGGTTCCCTCTTTCGTCATGGCCGGACTTGATCCGGCCATCCAGAGCTGGAACCTCCAGAGCCCGCTGCCTGGATTGCCGGGTCGAGCCCGGCAATGACATCGAATATTCGTCTCTGGATTTTCAGGAGACACGATCATGACAGCCCCTCGCGTTCTTATCGCAGACAAACTTTCGCCAGCCGCCGCTCAGATCTTCAAGGATCGCGGCATCGAGACCGACACCAAGATCGGGCTCGACAAGGATCAACTCGCCGAAATCATCCACCAGTATGACGGGCTCGCGATCCGTTCCGCGACGAAGGTCACCGAGAAGGTTCTCGCCAAGGCGAGCACCCTCAAGGTGATCGGCCGCGCAGGCATCGGCGTCGACAATGTCGATGTGCCGGTCGCGACGAGCCGCGGCATCATCGTGATGAACACGCCCTTCGGCAACTCCATCACCACCGCCGAGCACGCCATCTCGATGGTAATGGCGCTCGCCCGCCAGATCCCCGAGGCGGACCGGTCCACCCAGGCGGGCAAGTGGGAGAAGTCGCGCTTCATGGGCGTCGAAGTCACGTCCAAGACGCTCGGCATCATCGGCTGCGGCAATATCGGCTCCATCGTCGCCGACCGCGCGCACGGCCTTAGGATGAAGGTCATCGCCTACGATCCGTTCCTGACCGAGGAGCGGGCAATGGACCTTGGCGTGGAGCGGGTCAGCCTGGAAGACCTCTTCCGGCGCGCGGATTTCATCACGCTGCACACGCCGCTCACCGACAAGACGAAACACATCATCAACGCGCAGTCGATCGCGACCATGAAAAAGGGCGTGCGCATCGTCAACTGCGCGCGCGGCGGCCTGATCGTCGAGGCGGACCTTGCCGAGGCCATCAAGTCGGGCCAAGTCGCCGGCGCCGCCCTCGACGTGTTCGAAGTCGAGCCCGCGAAGGAGAACGTGCTGTTCGGCCTGCCGAATGTGATCTGCAGCCCGCACCTTGGCGCGAGCACGAGCGAAGCGCAGGAGAACGTCGCGCTGCAGGTCGCCGAGCAGATGGCGGATTTCCTTCTCACGGGCGCCATCTCGAACGCGGTGAACTTCCCATCCATCACGGCGGAGGAAGCGCCGAAGCTGAAGCCCTTCGTCAAGCTCGCCGAGCAGCTCGGCTCATTCGCGGGGCAACTGACCGAAACGGCCCCGAGCTTCATTCGCCTCGAATATGCGGGCGACGTCGCGGAATTGAACACGCGCGCGTTAAGCTCCGCCGCGATTTCGGGCGTGCTGCGGCATTTCCTCCACGTCAACATGGTCTCCGGCCCGATCGTCGCCAAGGAACGCGGCATCAAGGTGGAGGAAGTCAAGCGCGGCCAGGAAGGCGCGTATGAGACCTATATGCGGGTCACGCTGAAGACCGAGAGGCAGGAGCGCGCCGTTGCGGGCACCGTCTTCTCGGATGGCAAGCCGCGCATCATC
The DNA here is from genome assembly GCA_963817495.1 of uncultured Alphaproteobacteria bacterium. Taxonomy (GTDB): domain Bacteria; phylum Pseudomonadota; class Alphaproteobacteria; order Rhizobiales; family Rhodomicrobiaceae; genus Rhodomicrobium. The sequence goes on from CAWFOS010000016.1 coordinate 147,309, forward strand.
CAGATCAACAAGATGCCGGTCGATGCCGAGTTTGCGCCGAACCTGCTTTACACGGAGAATGCCGACAAGCCCGGCTATATCGGCGCGCTCGGCACGCTCCTTGGCAACGAAGGCGTGAACATCGCGACCTTCAACCTCGGACGCGACGAGTCGGGCGGAAAGGCCATCGCCCTTGTCAGCGTCGATGAGCCGGTTCAGGACTCGACGCTCGAGAAGGTGCGTGCGCTTCCGCACGTCGTTCGCGCGGCGCGGCTGAGTTTCTAACGCCTGGTCATCCCGGAAGCCGCTTGCGGCTATCCGGGATCGTTAAGAAAGGGGCTGCCGATTGTGTAATGATCTCGGATAACGCCTTTGGGCGTTTCCGGGACGATGACGAGTTTATGGAAGTGAGCGCAAATCCGGTTCTCATCGAGGTCACTCGGGGCGCGGCCGTGGAGAGCCGCCACCGCGGCGCTTTTGTGGTCGTCGATGCATCCGGGAAAATCGTGTGCGGCGCGGGCGACCCGCACGGGGGCGTCTACCCCCGCTCGGCTGCGAAGCCGCTGCAGGCGCTTCCTCTGATCGAAACCGGGGCAGCGGACCGGTTCGGCCTTACCGGCAAGGAACTGGCGCTCGCCTGCGCGTCGCACAAAGGCGAGCCAGCGCATGTCGAAGCGGTCCATGCATGGCTTGCACGCATCGGGCTGAGCGATGCCGCACTGGAGTGCGGGATCCAGCCGCCGCGCGCGCCCGATGCCGCGAAGCGGGCTATCCTCGCCGGAAGTCTGCTCACCGCCGCCTATCACAATTGTTCGGGCAAGCATGCGGGCTTTCTTACGGCGTGCGTTTGCTGCGGCGACAACCCGTCCGGCTATATCGAACCCGATCACCCGGCGCAGAAGCGGGTCACGCAAGCGCTCGCGGAGATGACGGGTTGCGATCTGCGCGCCGTTCCGGTGGGCCGCGATGGATGCGGCATCCCGACTTATCACATGCCTCTCCAGAGCCTCGCGATCGGCATGGCGCGCCTTGCCGACCCATCGAAGCTGCCGGCAGCGAGAGCGGAAGCCGCGAAGCGGCTTCTCGCCGCCATGGCCGCGCACCCCTTCTATGTGAACGGCACAAGGGGGTTCACCACCGAAGTCATGGCGGCTGTTCCCTCGGTGCGCGTGAAGGGCGGGGCCGAAGGCGTCTATGCCGCCGCTTTGCCGGAACTCGGTCTCGGCATGGCGCTGAAAATCGACGACGGGGCCGCGCGCGCTGCGGAATGCGCCGCCGCCCACATCCTGCGCGGGCTTGGTTGTTTTAGTGCTGCAGATGAGCAGCAGCTCAAAGGATTCCTCAATCCGATCATAGCGACAGATGCGGGCCGCGATGCTGGAAAAATCCGCCCCACGGCTGCGCTTGTCTTCCCGGCGCTGTCCTGACGAAAGCGCCTTGCCTATGCGCCCCCGCAAGAATGTTGGCTGTCGGGAAGAGACCAGCGCTCCTTGGTCCGGCCGTTCGCGGCCGAATAAACCTTGCCCCTGTCGTCGCCTGGCGGACAATTGCGCGGGACGGAAACGAGGCAAAGCGTGACCGGATCGCCCACGCGCGAGCGGCGAATGGCTGTGATCACGTCGTAGCTTACGCCGGTGACGCCATTGGCGTAGGCGATCGCCGAGCCGCTATCCGGAACGCCTTCCAGCCTCGAGCCGAGTTCGCTGACCTCAGTCCGGACGCATTGGCCGACCTTCCTGGGCACATTTCCCTTTGCGTCTTCCGCGATGGAGGATGCCGTTCCGGCGATCAGAAAGAGAGCGGCGCAGGCGCTCTGCAACGCCGGATGAAAAGCCTTTGTCAAACATCCCTCCTCAATATGTCAGCCGAATTCGCTCCGTGTGAGTGCCACAGAAGCGACACCTTGCAAACACGAAAAGTCCCAGCTTCGACTTGCACATAGGAGCGACATTGGAGGACGCCATGACGGATTTGGCCTCATACAAACCGCAAAACCTGCCGAAGTTTCCGGGTCTTCGAGGGGCGGCCAAGCTTTTGATCGCTGTAGGCTTGCTGCTTTTCATTCTGAGCGATTGCTTCTTCATCGTGCAGCCGACAGAGATGGCGGGCGTCAGGCGTCTTGGCACCGTTCTCAGCAAGGACCCGTATCCGCCCGGTTTTCACTTCAAGGCGCCCTTCATCGACAAGGTGGACAAGCTCCAGGTCTCGATCGATGCTTTCCGGATCGATAATCTGCGCGTGTACACGGTCGATAATCAGTCGGTGCAGATTAGCGTCGGCGTGACGTACCGCATTCCGCGCGACGCCGTCTTCAAGCTTCTCTATGACGTGGGACGGTCCGGAAACCTGGACATCAACCACAACATCGAACAGATCATCGCCGACCGGACGCTGCGCCTTTTCGCGAAGCGGAACACCGTCAAGATTTCGGAAGAACGCGAACAGATCGCGGGCGATGTCAGAAACACCGTCAGCCAATCCGTGCGCGACCTGTTCGGCATCGAAATATTCGACTTGCAAATCCCATCAATCAGATATTCGGATACTTTTGTAGCTTCGGTCGAGGCGGCGGTGAAAGCCAAGAACGACGCAATCGCCGCCGAAAACACGGTCAATCGCATCCGCTATGAGGGAGAGCAGAAGGTTGTCACAGCCCGCGCGGAAGCGGAAGCGCAGATCGCCCGCGCACAGGCACAAAAGCAGTCTCAGATCCTTGCCGCGGAGGGCGAGGCTCGCAGCATCGAACTTCGCACGGCGGCGGAGGCGCTGGGCATCCGCGTTCGTGGCGACGCCTTGAAGGAAAACGAGCGCGTGATCGAGCTCACGCTAGCGCAACGCTGGTCGGGGCAGCCGCCACAGACAATTCTTGGTGACCGGGGCGCGGTGCCGTTCTTCAATATCGGAAATGGCGTTAGTAATCAAACACAAGCGGCGCCGGCTCCACGTTAAGGCTATATTGCGCTCCGCCGAAAAAAGCGGCATGCTGCACTGCAAACTCGATTAAAAACGGCGGCGCGGCAAGGAGCGGTTTATGAGTGAGGTCGTTGCGTTGAAGCAATCCGCGACCCCGAATTCTGGAGGCGGCTTGAAGGATCTTTATGAAGTCGGAGAGATCCCGCCTGTCGGCCACGTTCCGGAAAAGATGTACGCCTGGTCCATTCGCAAGGAGCGCCACGGGCCGCCCGACGAGGCGATGCAGATCGAGGTTCTGCCAACCTGGAAGCTCGACAGCCATGACGTGCTGATCTTCGTCATGGCGGCTGGCGTCAACTATAACGGCGTCTGGGCTTCTCTTGGCATTCCCATTTCCACGCTCGACGGACACAAAAATCCCTATCACGTCGCCGGGTCGGACGCGTCTGGCATCGTCTGGGCGGTCGGCGCCCGGGTGAAGCGCTGGAAAGTCGGCGACGAAGTGGTTGTGCACTGCAACCAGGACGACGGCGACGACGAGGAGTGCAACGGCGGCGATCCCATGTTTTCGACCTCCCAGCGCATCTGGGGGTACGAGACGCCGGATGGCTCCTTCGCTCAGTTCGCCCGCGTGCAGGACCGCCAGCTCATGGCGCGCCCGCAGCACCTGACCTGGGAAGAAAGCGCCTGCTACACGCTCACACTGGCAACCGCGTACCGCATGCTGTTCGGCCACCGGCCGCACATCCTGCGCCCCGGTCATAACGTTCTCGTTTGGGGCGCGAGCGGCGGCCTTGGCTCGTTTGCGGTGCAGCTTTGCGCGACGTCCGGCGCGAATGCCATCGGCATCGTCTCCGAGGAGGACAAGCGCGAGTTCGTGATGTCGCTCGGCGCGAAGGGCGTCATCAACCGCAAGGACTTCAAATGCTGGGGCCAGATGCCGAAAGTCGGCACGCCTGAATATGGCGAATGGTTCAAGGAAGTCCGGAAATTTGGCGCGGCCATCTGGCAGCATACCGGCAAGGGCGTCAACGTCGACAGCGTCTTCGAGCATCCCGGCGAGGCGACCATCCCTGTCTCGATCTTTGTCGTGAAGCGCGGGGGCATGGTCGTCATCTGCGCCGGCACCACCGGCTACAATCTGACGCTCGACGCCCGTTATCTGTGGATGCACCAGAAGCGCCTGCAGGGCTCCCATTTCGCGAATCTGCTTCAGGCGAGCCAAGCGAACAAACTTGTGATCGAGCGTCGAATTGACCCGTGCATGAGCGAAGTTTTCCCCTGGACCGACATTCCGAAAGCGCATATGCGCATGTGGAAGAACGAGCATCGGCCGGGCAACATGGCGGTTCTCGTCAGCGCGCCGCATACTGGCTTGCGTACATTCGAGGATGCAATCGAGGCATCCAAAGCGCGGTTCGGTTGACGACCCGGCTTCGTTCTAACTCCGCGCAACGCGAAAAGATACGGAGCCAAGCATGACGCGAGCAGAGGATTTACTGAAGGCGCTGGTCGGCCTGCAAAAGGCCGCCGACAATGAGTTGAGCGGCGAAGCCCACAGCGTAGCTTCGCAGAACATCAAGGGACTGTTCCGGCTAGCCGGTTTTGACGGCGGAGATGCGGGCGAGGGGGGGAACGAGCCTGCGCCGGCGTTTGCCGAGGCGCTTTCCGATGTTCGGGAGCAGGCCGAGGGGGAGCTTGCCGGCAATGCGTTCTATCTTGCATCCAAGGCGCTCGACGACCTCGCCAGTTTGTCTCTCCATCCGGCAAGCCCTGCGATGGAGCCCATGCCGGAGCCGCTCGAAGAGCCTGTACCGGCTGAGCATGCCTCGCCAGTAAGCTTCGCGGGCGCTGCGTCGCCAGCGGCTGCGGAAGTGGAGGCTGCGCCGCCCGGCGCGAGCTTCGACGAATTGGCCGCCGCGTCGAAGGCGCGCGTCGAGGAGGCTGCGGCAAGCCTCGGCGCGGAGATCGTTCATCACTATGCGCCAGTCCTTGACGATCAACACGAAACTCAGGAATACGATGATCCGCTGGCTGCGGTGGAATTTGAAAAGCTCAGTTCCGAGCCATGGTCCATGCCGGAAATTGAAGTCATCTCACCAGAGCCCGTACTGGCGCAGCAGGACGCGCCGGTAAGCTTCACCGGCGCGGCGTCGCCAGCGGCTGCTGAAGTGGAGGCTGCGCCCGTCGCGAGCTTCGACGAACTGGCCGCCGCGTCGAAGGCGCGCGTCGAAGAGGCTGCCGAAAGCCTTGGCTCGGAGATCGTTCATCACGATGAGCCGGTCCTTGATGATCGCTACGAAGCTCACGAACACGACGATCCGCTGGTTGGCATGGAATTTGAGAAGCGCAGTTCCGAGCCGTGCTGCATGCCGGAAATCGAACCGGTCCAAGATGAGCCGGCGCCGGCGCCCGCAGCCGCGCCCCTTGGTGTTGAAATCATCGAAGCAGGGTCTGCGCGAGAGGTCGCGGAGGCGGCTCACGATTTCGGATCCCCCGCGATGCAAGCCGAGCCGATGGCTGAATACGCCGCGCGTCACGAAGGCTACGGGCGTCAATCGGATGCCAGCGTTCAGTCTGAACCGGAGGCTCAGGCTTCCCCAGCGGCCCATGAGTCTTCGCAAGAAGCAGAGCCGGTGTATGACTATGTCGAGGCAGCCGGGCGCGTCATGGAGCATCCTGTCAGCGCCGCCCCCGAGGCTGCGCCTCCCATGTCAGCGCCACAGATGCCTGCGGAAGCTGCGCCCGTGGCTCCAGCACCCAAACCGGCGGCCGAGGCTCCCTCGCCTGTGCGAGAGGTCCCGCCCGTGACAATCATCAAAAAGGTCGAGACTGCTCCTAAGGAGGTCGAGAAACACGCGGAGAAGACTTTCTTCAGCCTGTGGCTCGACATGGTGTTCGGCCGGAAAAAATAATTTGGGCCTGGCAGCGCCCATTGGCGCGGCGCTCTGCCAATCCCGAAAAATGCAGCTGAAACCGGGCAATTCGAGACCCGGTTCCAGCACTGGATGCTCGGAAACTCGAAGACTTGCCTGAAAGGAGAAGGCCAGGATGAGCCCTACCGCCCAAATGAGCCACGCCACCGCCTCTCTGTTGGCCCCTGATCTGCTCCGCCTTTGCGACGAGGCTGCGGAAAATGCCGAGAGGCTTATCAGGCGCGCGGTGGTGGCAGTCCGGGCGAAGGTGAGCGTCGGCGATGCTCTGAGCAGCGAGTTGATGGAGCGCGAGCAGCATGCGTGCCACGGCCTTGCGTGGTTCGCGACCTATGTCGAGGGCATCAAGCAGATGGCGGCCTATGCCCGCCGCCTTGAAGAATCTCATCGCTTTGGCGAGATCGAAGCTCTCCTGACGCAGATCGGCATCGGCGAATATGCGGCGCAGATCCTCGGCGGCATTCCCATGAGCCAGTCCGAGTTCATACGTTCTTACGATCTCGGTCTTGAGGTGAGCGACCGCGAGATGTTCGCGAGCGACGCGGTGGTCACTCTCATCAAGGCGAACAACCCGCAGTCCCGCAAGCGGCTCGTCGAACTCGTGCAGCATGTGGCCGGCACCGGCCATTTCGGCGACGGCGGCCTCGACGACACGCTGGAAGCCATGCGCGGCGAGATCATCCGCTTCGTGGAAGCCGAGGTGAAGCCGTATGCCCATGAGTGGCATATGAAGAATGAGTACATCCCGCTCGAAACCATCGCGAAGATGAACGACCTGGGGGTGTTCGGCCTGACCATTCCGGAGGAGTTTGGCGGGCTTGGCCTCGGCAAGGAGGCGATGTGCGTGGTATCCGAGGAGTTGAGCCGCGGCTATATCGGCGTCGGTTCGCTCGGCACGCGCTCGGAAATCGCAGCCGAACTTATTCTTGGCGGCGGCACGCCGGAGCAGAAGGAGAAGTGGCTCCCGAAGATCGCCAGCGGCGAGGTGCTGCCGACGGCGGTGTTCACCGAGCCCAACACGGGCTCGGACTTGGCGTCGCTTAAGACGCGCGCCGTCCGCGAGGGCGACGTTTACAAGATCACCGGCCAGAAGACGTGGATCACGCACCCGGTTCGCGCCGATCTCATGACCGTGCTGGCGCGGACGAACCCGGCCGAGCCCGGCTATCGCGGGCTTTCCATGATGCTGGCGGAGAAGCCTCGCGGCACGGACGCGAACCCGTTCCCGGCTCAAGGGATGAACGGCGGCGAGATCGAGGTGCTCGGCTATCGCGGCATGAAGGAGTATGAGCTGTCGTTCGATGGCTTCGAGGTGCCTGCGTCAGGGCTTCTCGGCGGCGAGGAAGGGCAGGGCTTCAAGCAGCTCATGCAGACTTTCGAGTCCGCGCGCATCCAGACGGCGGCGCGAGCCGTCGGCGTTGCGCAGTCCGCGATGGACATCGGCTTGCGCTATGCCATGGACCGCCAGCAGTTCGGCAAGCCGATCATCAACTTCCCGCGCATCTGCGACAAGGTCGCCATGATGGCCGCCGAAACCATGATCGCCCGGCAGCTTACATACTTCGCGGGCCGGGAGAAGGATCAAGGCCACCGCTGCGACCTCGAAGCTGGCATGGCGAAGCTGCTTGCGGCGCGCGTGGCGTGGTCGTCGGCGGACAACGCGCTGCAAATCCACGGCGGCAACGGCTTCGCGCTCGAATATCAGATCAGCCGCGTGCTCTGCGACGCCCGCATCCTGAGCATCTTCGAGGGCGCCGCCGAAATCCAGGCGCAGGTCATCGCCCGCCGGATCCTTGAAGTGCGCAATTAGCAGAGCACGGCGGATGTGCGACGGCTGGGCAAAGTCGCGAGAGCCGTGTAACTCGAGAGGGTCATGCACGGTTTTGGGAGCGCCTGGAGGTGAAGTCCTCCGGGCAACTCGACAGCAGTCAGCCTGGGGTTTGCAAGCAGAGGAGCGTCGGTGAGATTTCCGCAGCTGGCGGTCAAGCTGCCGAGCCTGTTTCTAGGCGGAATGTCTCAACGTGATCTCCGGTAAGGATCACGAGAATTGGCCCCGCTCCAGCCTTGTAGCGAGACCTGGCATCGCCATTATGGTTCGTTGCCGCGCCGATTATGCGTTAACCTGCGATGGTAAACACGATTTATTTCCGGCCTGAAAATTGTGCACCTAAAAATACAGAAATTCGCAACGCGCACGTCTGCGAGACGCGGCATTTGCTTATGCCACTGAAAATTATGGGATTTTTGGGTTGATCGGCAGGGTTAACTGATTATATTTTTGGATGCAAGTGGGCGCGGAAAAGTCCGTTAAATATAATGTATTAACACAGCTCACGCCTTTCGCAGCCCTGGCGGCGCAAGCGCCCTAAGAAAATTCTATTTAATATCAAGCACTTGGTATGATTAACCTCTTGGCAAGGCGCTTTTTTGTAAAATTCCCGCTGAGGCAAGAAAGAAGTACAAGCTGATACAAGGAACCAAGAAATTGGTCCAATGGTTCAAGAGATGCCGCCTTACGCAAAAATACAAAAAGCCGGTTGGCTGTAAGCCAGGTTCTATGTCTGGGGGCAAGCTGTTGGAAGCCGCTTGGTCATCAAGTTCCGGTTGACGAAAGCGGCAATCGGTTAGCGCACGCAGCGCACTCTGGTCAGAGCCTGGGCTTCAGGCGGCGCGCCGTTTCTCGATCTGCGCTATGGCGTCTTCCACCGCGTCGAAGACAAGCAGCGTGGAGGCGTGGCGCGCCTTGTAGTCGCGAACGATTTCGAGAATGGCGAGATCGCTCCAGCGGCCTGACGGCGGCGTCCCGCCTTCTTTCAACATGCGCCGCATCTGAGCGCCGACCTCACGCAACTCAGCCGCGGTCGAGCCTACGATATTCGCGCCCATGACGGCCGCCGATGTCTGCCCCAAAAGGCAGGCCCGCACATCCTGAGCGTAGTCCGTCACCGTATCGCCCTCCATCTTGAGGCCGATCGTGATGCGCGAGCCGCAGAGCTTTGAATGAGCGCTCGCCGTAGCATCCGCATCCGCCAGGCGCCCCGCTCGCGGCATGTTCGCGGAAAGTTGAAGCACCCTTTCCGAGTAAATGTCTTCCAGATCAGCCATTGCTCCGCTTTCGCTCCGGCGCCCGCACTTGCCGCCCAACTCCAATCTCTTATATGCTGTGAAGTCTTGGCCCTTGCAATTGTTCGGCTGTCCGTCTTGCAGGGACAAAAAGCACCGCCGCCCTTAAGTCGGGTACGCTTAGGTTAAGCCGGCGCGAGGGGGCTTCTGTCAATTCAAGAAGGCGTAGCGACAGCCACGCGGCTACAAAGACTTAGCGCCTGCCGAAAGGGTATGTTCCCATGGATACACGAGCTTCAGTTCCGGAGCCGCTGACGCGTGAGCGCCAAAACGGGCACGGCGTCGCCGCGCTGGCGAGACGGCCTACCCGCGAGGAAGCCGAGGCGGCGGTGCGCACGCTGATCGCATGGACGGGCGACGATCCGGCCCGCGAGGGGCTTCTGGACACGCCGGGCCGCGTGGTGGACGCCTATGAGGAGTTCTTCGCGGGCTACGACGGCGATCCTTACGAGGCTCTCGACCGGACCTTCGGGGATGTCCAGGGCTACGACGACCTCGTGATGGTGCGCGACATCCGCCTCGAGTCGCATTGCGAGCATCACATGCTGCCGATTATTGGCGTTGCGCATGTGGCCTATCTGCCGAGCGGAAGCGTGGTGGGCATCTCGAAGCTCGCGCGCGTCGTCGACCTTTACGCCAAGCGGCTTCAGACGCAGGAGACCATGACGGCGCAGATAGCCAACGCCATTGAGGAAGTGCTCAAGCCGCGCGGCGTTGCGGTCATGGTCGATGCCATCCACGAGTGCATGACGACCCGCGGCGTGCACAAACCCGGCACGACGACGATCACGACGCGGTTCACGGGCATCTTCAAGGACGACCCCAGCTATCGCGAGCGGTTCATGCAGCTCGTCAATGGCGTCCGCCCGATCGGTATGAAGTGATCATGGGAGGCCTGTTCCAATCGCCTTCCTCGAACATAATCCGAGCTTGAAGAGGGGATGGGACGCCGCGCTTCGGTGCTGGCGGCCTCACCCCCGCCATCGTCACCGATGCGGCTTGCGGCGGCGTCTTGATAGTCGCGGCTGACCGTCAAGACGGGAGAGGCGCACTTCTGGAGCCGGTCGCGGAAGTCGCTCTGGCGGAAGGGCGAAACGAGCGGCAATCGCCTCCTCGTGGAGGAACTCCTGACGACTGCGACCAGGATGTCATTTGGGTCAAAGCCCATCTGAGCGGCGAATCCGCATGCCATACGGGCCGGCCAAGCTGCTTTTACAGGCGCATCCGGAGCGAAGGGGAGGGCGTGAGGCTTGAAATTATTGTGAAGGGAGAGCGCGCATAAGTTGCGGGTTTTTCTCAAAATCTTATTGTGGCTGCATGATAGACTCGGGATTCGCTTCCGTACATTTGGTTTTGATAGTTATTTAGACCCCATACGAGCCGTCACATGGCAAAAGCACTCATCGGACTTGCGTTAGGCGGCGGCGCGGCGCGCGGACTCGCCCATATCGGGGTGATCGAAGCGCTCATCGAGGCGGGCCTCGAACCCGATATCATTGCAGGCACCTCTATCGGCGCCATAGCGGGCGGCTTCTATGCTTCGGGCAGGCTGGATGTTCTGCATGGTTTCGCCCGCGAACTCACGATGCGAAAGCTGTTGCGATTCCTAGATGTCAACCTCGCGGGGTCGAGCCTCGTATCCGGAAAGCGCCTCGAAAAAACCATCGCCTCCCACATTGGCGGCATAAACATCGAAAACTTGCCAAAGAAGTTTGTGGCGATCGCGACGGAACTCGGCACCGGCCAGGAAATCTGGCTGACGAGCGGATCGCTCACCGCGGCGCTCCGGGCCTCCTATGCCTTGCCAGGGATTTTCAAGCCGGTGCGCATCGGGGGCCGGTGGCTAATGGACGGGGCGCTGGTTAACCCCGTCCCGGTGACGGCGGCGCGCGCGCTTGGCGCCAACTTCGTCATCGGGGTCACCTTCCACACCGGCCAATACGTTCGCAACACACTTTTCCCAATCGAGGCGGAAGCCGCGCCCGATCCAAAGCCCGAGCGTGTTTACGACGAGGAGCGGGATAAGAGGAGCCGGTTTTCCCTTGTGAAACGGCAGATGTTCGGAGGGCGTCGACGAGACGGCGCGCCAGGGATTCCGCGCGTTGTGCTGGAAGCTTTCAACATCACCCAGAACCGGATCGCCCGCTCAAGGCTTGCGGGAGACCCGCCGGATGCTACGGTTCAGGTCCATCTCGATGGCGTCGGCCTGTTTGATTTTCACAAGGCTGAATATGCGATCGAGCAAGGCCGCACTGCCATGCGGCGCTTCATAAACTCGATGCGCCGCGATGGAGTTGCGATGCCGGCGGCGGATTTCGAAGTCCCGAGGTGAGGGAAAGGCGCCGCGCGAGGATTAGCCCGCGGCGAAATATTGGCGCATCTGCGCAGCTTCTGACTCGGCAAGAGCGAGCTTCAGCTTTACAACGTCGCCGATCGAGACGATCCCAGCCAGCCGCCCGTCATCCGTGATCGGGATGTGGCGGAAACGATGGTTCGTCATCTCGTTCATTACCCAGTCGATGCTGTGATGCTCCGAGCAGGTCGAAACCGGATGGGTCATGTGCAGGCTTACAGGCTCGCTCAGGCCGGCTACGCCGCGAGTCGCCAATATCCGCACGATATCGCGTTCTGATAGAATGCCGAGCACGCGGTGCTGCTCGTCGACCACCACAACGGCGCCGATACGGTTCTTCTCAAGGAGGCTGATGGCTTCGGTGACCGGCGTGCCGGACATCACGCTCACGACATGCCGCCCTTTGTCCCTTAAAATCCATGCAACCGTCATACTTGTCCTCCCAAGAAACTACCACAATCACACCGTTCGCGATTTTCGCGCCCGCCGCGTAAGCCGGTTCTACAGCCTTTTATTAATGATGCGCGTAAAGAGACTTTTGCGCAACTGGCACGCGGGATGTTGATAGTGCAAATTTCGCCTCGAAAGGGAACGTTACAGCGCGGCGCCGGTTATCGAGGACAAACGCTGTGGCACGGCCTCCCTTGCCCCCATGTCCCGTCCCGCCGAGCCACAGCGAGGCCGGCGCTGAAAAGCGCCGGCCCTTTGTTGCGGGGACGCTTGCAGAGCCGGCAAGGCGACGCCAATGCCTCCGTTCTCGAACTCTCGGAGGAAGATTTGCGGCGCGTCCTCGACGTAAATCTCGCCGGTCCCATCCGGCTGTGCCAACTCGTCGTGCCTGGAATGCAAAGCCGCGGCTATGGACGCAATGCAAAGCCGCGGCTATGGACGCATCGTCAACATCTCCTCCGGCCTCGGCGGCATCACCGACATGGGACGCGAACCGCTGGCATGACGGTTTTTAACCTTTACGCCAAGGGAGGACAACTCGGTCGGCATACGCCGCAGCCCCGGCTACCGTGGATGTGGCGATGGAGTTCGAACGCTACAAATCGGTGCTGAAGAAATTTCCGCCCCATGTTCAGGTCGGTTTCGAGTGACGGCATCAATCGAGGCAGCGCGATTTTCTTGCACTGCTTCAGCGAAAGTGAACACCTTTCAATCGCCAGGGGCGGAGGAGTAAAAGCTCATACTCGCGTACAAGTCACGATGTAAAGCCAAACTATTTCAGGGGAAGAAAAAAATGAAGCGAGCGCCCGATCGCTGCTTTGTCATACACTCCGTGCTCGAATAGCATCGGCGCTCGCTTGTCCTTGCTGGACGACTACTAGGCTACGCCCTTAGTTAATAATGAAAAGTTGACAGAATGACGCATCCGTCGTAGAGCGCTGCAGGCCGGTTTGCCGCAGCTCCACGAGCCACAGGGTGGCTATATCCAAAAGTACAGGTGTGGGCAGAACTTAAATGTCGCTCTCTGAGAGCTGAGTGCGGAAGCGGCGGGCTGTCTCGACGTAGTGGTGCGCGGAGGTGCGAAAAGCCTCGATTTCCGCTGGCGAGACGGTGCGGATGATCTTTCCGGGAGAGCCCATCACGACCGATCCCGCAGGTATCGCTTTTCCTTCCGTGATGAGCGTGTGAGCGCCGATCAGGCAATTATCGCCGATCACCGCATTGTTCATAATCGTTGCGCCAATGCCGATCAGGCAATTGTCGCCGATCCGGCAGCCATGCAAAAGAGCGCGGTGCCCAATAGTGCAGCCGCGCCCAACACTGAAGGGGACGCCCGCATCGGTGTGGAAGACGCAGTGTTCCTGAACGTTTGTGTCGTCCCCCACCTCGATAGGTTCGTTGTCACCGCGAAGCACCGACCCAAACCACACCGAGACGCCAGCGCCCAGGGACACCTTGCCAATCACATACGCATCGGGGGCGATCCAGAAATCGCCAATGGGAGGAAGCTTGGGTGAAACGCCGTCGAGAGCAAGGATTGGCATGCGACCCCTCTAGTCTTTCAGATCGTCCGCCAGGATCGCCATTTGAAACTGGTAGGTGATTTCGTTGTCCTCGTCATCCTTGTAGATGACGCCGACGAACTCCTCCTTCACGAACACCTCGACGGAATCCTGCTTCTTTGCTCTTTTTCTGACCTCGATCGCCTCAAGGTCGAATGTCTTTCTCAAATATTTTTCGACGCTCTTAATTTCTGCGGGGGTCATGATTCGCCTGTCGGTTTGAATGTTTCAGGTCTGCCAATTTCCATTCCCTTCAGGAGCTGATCCATCACGCGGGATGGCTGGCTGCAGCCCGCTTCGCCTACCACCCGAGCAGGCACTCCCGCAACTGTTGTTCTCGGCGGAACGTCCTTGAGCACGACGCTTCCCGCGGCAATCCGCGCGCAATCGCCGACGACGATATTGCCAAGGATCTTGGCGCCGGCGCCGATCATGACGCCGCGCCCAACCTTGGGATGGCGGTCGCCCGTCTCCTTGCCGCTTCCGCCGAGCGTTACATTATGAAGGAGAGAGCTGTTGTCTCCGATTTCCGCCGTTTCTCCGATCACGATGCCGGTGCCGTGGTCGAGCATGATGCCGCGACCGATCTTCGCCGCCGGGTGAATGTCGATGCCGAACACGCGCGAGGATTGGCTCTGCAGGTAAAGCGCAAAATCCTTGCGGCCGAGATGCCAGAGCGTGTGTGAAAAGCGTTGGGTTTCGAGCCCGTGAAAGCCCTTGAAATACAGAAGCGGGTCGATCAGCCGGTTGCAGGCAGGATCGCGGTCATAGACGGCGGCAAGATCCACGCGGAAAATTCTTCCAAACTCCGGATGGCTTTCAAGGAGGCTCAAGAATGTCTGGCGAATGAGATCGGCGTCCACATCGTCATGGCCAAGCCGCTGAGCGATCCTGTGGCAGACGGAGTGATCGAGCTTGCTGTGGTTGAGGATGTTGGCAAAGATGAAGGCCGTAAGCTCGGGCTCCCGGTGCGTAACATCCTCCGCCTCGGCGCGGATTTGCTCCCACACCGGATCGTAGGCCGAGACTTCACCGAATTTGCCTCGGCGTTTAGCGTTGAACATCGGCACGCGATCTCCGGGGTGGGGTGGGTGAGTTCATGCAGCTTAACCGAATAAATGTTCATACGCAAAGATTTGGCGTTCATGGCCTGCGTTCAAGAAAAGCGAGAACGCCTTCCTTGAAAATGCGGTCGCCGACGGTTTTCATGTGGTCGCGGCCTGGAATATCCAGTGCTTCAGCTCCCGGTATTGCATCGGCTAGAGATTTCGCCGGGCCCGCCAGCGTGTCCTCAGTGCCAACGGCGACCAGGACAGGCTTTTGGAAAGTTGCAATCCTGTCTCCAGGAATGCGCTCGCGCGCGGCCATGATGCAGGCGGCGAGCGCGTGGCGGTCGCTTTTCGTCTGATCGGCGAAGATGCGAAAAGCCCGCGCATTCGGGTCGGGGATGAGCGACGCGTCCTCGGCAAGAAGCGCCGCCGCAATCGGCTCCGGGTCGCCGATGCCATAGACCATGTTCGCGCCGAGCCCCGCGAACACTGCGCTTCGCACGCGGTCGGGATGCTCAAGGCCAAGGAACGCCGCAATCCGCGCCCCCATGGAATAGCCGAGCACGTGCGCCTGTTCGACGCCAAGGTGATCCAGGAGCCGCCGCGCATCTTCCGCCATTATCGGGCCGGTATAGGCTTCCGGATCGTAGAGCTTTTCGCTCGCGCCATGGCCGCGATTATCGAAGGCGATCACCTTGTAACCGTTGGCCGCAAGCAGCCTGATCCAGCCCGGCCCGACCCAGTTCGTCTGCAGGTTCGAGGCGAAGCCGTGAACGAGCAGGATCGGGTCTCCCTCGCCCTCAACGGAAAAAGCTATCTCCACGCCATCTGAAGAAAAGAATTCCATTCCGCTTTTTCTCCCGCCGCTTCTATTTCGGGCGTTGCCGGAAAGAAGTAAAGCATCAAGCGCGGACCTTCTATCGGGCTGCGATGAAAAATGCTTGATCGTGCTTCATCTAACGAAAAAGCCGGGTATGCTGGCGGTGCAAAACGGCGGCAACGATGCACGGACACGGTCACGACCATAACCACCAGAACGGCCCGCAGGACTTCCGGCTGGCCTTCGCCGTAGGCGCTGGCTTGAACATAGCCCTTGTCGGGCTTCAGGCAGCCTATGGCATCATCGGCCACTCGGTGGCGCTGATGGCGGACGCCGGACACAATCTCGGCGATGTCTTCGGCCTGCTTTTGGCCTGGGGCGCCAGCGCCGCCGCGCGCAAAGCGCCAAGCTCACGCTATACTTACGGGTTTCGATCCACCTCGATCCTGGCCGCGCTGGCCAACGCCATCATCCTGCTCATCACGGTTGGCGCCATCGCGCTCGAAGCGGCGCAGCGTTTCGGCTCCCCTGAACCGGTGGCGGCGAAAGGCGTCATGATAGTCGCCGCCATTGGCATCCTCATAAATGGCGGAACCGCCCTGCTTTTCATGCGAGGCCAGCAAGGCGACCTCAACATCCGCGGCGCTTTCCTGCATATGGCGGCCGACGCCGCGATCTCGCTGGGCGTGCTGGTCTCGGCCTTCGCGATCGTGATGACGGGCTGGATGTGGCTCGATCCAGCCGTGAGCCTCGTCATCTCGGCCATCATCGTTCGCGGCACATGGGGGCTCTTGCGCCACTCGTTCGATCTCGCCTTACAGGCCGTACCTTCCGGAATTGACCCCGCGGAGGTGCGCGGCAGGATTGAAGGCCTGCAAGGCGTTGCCCGCATTCACGACCTGCACATCTGGGCGATGAGCACCACCGAGACGGCTCTCACCTGCCATATAGTCATGCCCGGCGGGCATCCGGGCGACGCCTTCATCGCGCGAACGGCAGGCTTGCTGCATGAAGAGTTCGGCATCGAGCACACGACGCTTCAGATCGAATGCGGCGACGAGACCTGCGCCCTCGCCCCCGATCACGTGGTCTGAAGGCGATTTACCACTCCCGCTGTTCGCCACGGCGAAAGAAGCCGCCGGAGGGGCCGTCCGCCGCTATCGACACAAGGTCTGCGATTTCGCGAGCGGGCTCGGAAGGATCGCGGTGGGCCTCCGCGCCGCCCATGTCGGTTCTGACCCAGCCGGGATCGAGGCTGTTGACCTTCACATCGCTGTTCTGGCCGAGTTCGGCGGCGAGGATGCGCGTGAAGCCGTTCAAGGCAAGCTTGGCCATCCGGTAGGAGGGATAGCCGCCGCCCATTTCGGTGATGCCGCCGAGACCGGACGAGATGTTGACGATGCGTCCATAGCCGCGGGCTCGCATTCCAGGCACGACGAGTTGGCACAGCCGGATGGGACCGGCGAGGTTTACGTCGAGGACGCGCCGCAAGTCTTCCTCCGAGAGTTCGAGAACGGAGGTATTGGCGTCGAGAAGAATACCGGCGTTGTTGATCAGGCCATCGATGCGGCCGTGTTCCCGCTCGGCCTCGGCCACGAAAGCCCGGCAGCTTTCTGTGTTCGCTGTATCGAGCTTCAGAACCGTGATGCCCTGGCTCGGCGGCATTTTCCCGGGCTCCCGCACGCCCGCGACGACTTTTGCGCCGCGTCTTTGCAACTCATATGCGGTTGCGAGCCCGATGCCCCGGTTGGCGCCGGTGATCAGGATGACTTTTCCCGCGACGGGTTCGATCGGCAGCGGCATGACAGCTCCAATGATTGAAATGACGTCGAGGGCGATATGCTTTTTGTATGCAGGTTACGCAAGGCGGCATCTCTCTCGAACCTTTGGACCAATTTTCTGGAACCCGTGGACCAGCTTGCGCTTATGTCGGCCTGAGCGGCAATTTTAGAAGAAAGCGCTTTGCCGAGAGGTTAACAACCGCAAGCCGTTGATTAAACTACGAAAAATCGTGGAGGGCTTGCGCCCTCGCGGCTGCCAAAGGGGCGGGCCTCGTTAACAGATTATATTTAACGGACTTTTCCGCGCCCACTTTCGTCCAAAAATACAATCGCTTAACCTTGCTGATTAGGCTGAAAAGCTGCTCTTTTTCAAGAGGTTGAGTTGCCACTTGAGCCCTGGGAACCGGGGTGTCCTGATTTTCTGGTATTTTCGGGGCGCAAAATTCAGGGCGGAAGTAAATGCCGTTAAGCATAGTGTGTTAACGGTGCGCCACGCAGGGCGTGGATGGGATGACCTTCGCCGAAATCGAGGAGGCAGGGGTTGGGGAGTGGCTGTCTGGCCTGAGACAGGAGTTGAGGGAGAAACAGTACAAACTACCGCGCCTGTCCTCGAACTCTCCCCCGGTTGCGGTAACGCACGGTTCAGCTATGATGCGTGCCGCGAGCGCCATCCAAAACAGCGATGGCCGGATTGGCTTCGCCAACGCTTGGATGTATTATGTAGCGGTCGGGAGCGGCCATTGGCGCGATTTCAGGGGACAGCGACCCCTAACACCGGAATTGCAGAAGGAATATCTTGCGCGCGCAAATCGGTCAGCTTTCCGCCACGACAGCGCGTGATCGGTTAAGTCAGACCCAGATATTTCTTTAGATTGTTTATTGCGTTAACCAATATATCTGAATTTATTTCGTTGGATTTGCGTGTGAATTCAGTAAGCGCTGCAATCCAGGAAGATCGACTTTCCTCCTCGATTCCAGTCTTTGTATCTGCGCTACTAGACTTCGCGTCTCCGCTATTAGCGATAAATACTTTTGCCGACGACATAAGTTTTTCTAACTCAGTCCACCATTCGTCTGAGTATGCGTTGATTTTTTTCAGCTCATCGTCTGTCTTGCCATAATAAGTAGCCATAGCTCTCGGAGTATTAAGCTGTAACAATCTTGATCTGTCCTGTATGACTGTAATTCTCCTGATAACCGTCCCAACCTTTTCCTTGAGTTCATCAAACTTGTACCTTTTGTAGAAGGCCTGTAGAGACATTTCGCTTTCTGAATTTAGCAGCAATTCTCTATATTCAACGGCGACATTTATCAATCCAAGAGTGATAGCAACATCTGAATTCTCCAGGAATGCAAGGTGTATTACGGGTATAAAGTACATATGTAACACTCTACTTCCGTCATAATACTCAAATTGCTTTGTAACGATAATGCGATATAGGTCTCCCGTGCGCGGCGCCTTTATGATCTGCTCATCATCGCGATCGATCCTCGGCGAAAAAGTGCTGATTGCGCTACGCTCTATCGATGAAATTATAGGTGCAAAGTCTGTGCCTAACTGCTCCTTCATTAATCTCTTGAAGTCCTCCCACTTTATCTCATCTGCTTGGATGTTGAGTTGAAATATATTAAAAGCGTTGCCGTGTTCAATTAGCGTAGTCTCAGGTGGAACCCCGCTTGAAGCGAGATCGATCTGGGCATAATTCTTTGGAACGCTAAATTCAATCAGCGACTGTTCGACAGCTTTCTTTTTTATTCGTTTGCCGAAGGAGTCATAAAGATAAAGCATAAGGTTAGGCACTATTTTATTCTTTATCTCATCGTTACGCTGCTGAATGTGAGTTTCCCACTCCCCTGCTGTCTCGTAACTCTTTTCTCCCGTGGTTGGAGGCAGCTTTGCGTCTGCCGCCCTTCCTATTGCTTGGAAGAATTGAATGAGCTCGTTATAATCAAAGCTGTTATGAATGTCATTCGATACTAAATCCCTAAATCGCTCCCGCTCAATAGATAGCATCGCAGGCGAAATCGCCAAGTTAATACCTAACTCGTTGGCACTTGTGACGGGAGGCTTGCCAAAATAAATTTGGTAAATTTTTCGAGTGGTCTCGGCCCCTTCATTTCTGATCAAGCCTCTAAAAAAGCCGACCTCCTCTCCAGTATACGAGTGGCTTGCTTTTAGCACGCCAGAATATATTAGAATAAAAAAGTCAGTCGATACCAATTTATTTTGAATATCTTCGAGAATAGGAAGTGGCGAGCCAGGTTCCAAAGACACTTTATCAAAAATGACCGTTATGTTGCTGCTAGCTCTTAGGCTCAGCTCGTTAAGCAAATCATAGATAGCCTTCGCGATGTCCGCATCTTCATGGGCATAGGATAGAAAGATACGAATTCGCCTATTGGGCTGCTTGAATTCCGCCACGAGCTCTGCTGGGCTGGTCAACGTCCTTCTCCTCAAAACTGTTTATATCTTCGATTGAAAGTTTGGAAAATGTCATCACAAATTTCAGTGACTTTCCTGAGTCTGCGAGCGTGCCGGTCGATCTCTCGGTAAGAGATGTCTCTTGACGGCCTAAACGAGCCTCTGCATATCCGCTGGCTCGCCAGGAAATGTTCCTACCCCTCGCGCGTGCGAGGGTACTGCAAATTGGGCGGCAAAACGGAGCGAGGACACGAGCGCTTCAGCGCCGGAAGACAAACCCGCATTTGTGCCGCTTCGTTCTCTGGCGTTCAGCTCCGAGCTGAGCCGGAACTTGTTTTGCCGGGCTTGCGTTCTTTCGAAGACATTCGACATAATGGCATGCGGGGAAAAGTAGCTACGACGTCGGCGCGCTCAAGTTTAAGCCATTGGAGTATTGCGTATGGCTCCCCGTCCTTATTGGAAAGGTTATCTCAAGCTCTCGCTTGTTTCCTGCGCGGTCGCGCTTTTCCCCGCGACCTCGAGAAGCGAGCGCATTTCTTTTCACTGGCTCAACCGCGAGACCGGCAACCGGCTCCGCCAGCTGATGACCGACTCCGACACGAACGCGCCCGTTGAGCGCGAAGACCGGGTGCGCGGCTATCAGGTCGCAAAAAACGATTACATGATTATCGAGGAGGAAGACCTCGATGCGGTGGAAATCGAAAGCTCGCACACGATCGAGATCGAACGTTTCGTGCCCAGGAGCGAGATCGATCCCGTCTATCTCGACAGCGCCTATTATCTGGCCCCGAACGACAAGGTGGCCGAGGAGGCGTTCGCGGTGATCCGCGATGCGATGGAAGGGCAGGGCGTTGCCGGGCTTGGCCGCGCCGTTATTTCAAGGCGCGAGCGCCTTTTCGTGCTGGAGCCGCGCGACAAGGGGATTTTAGCGACGGCGCTCCATTACAATTACGAGGTGCGCGAGGATCACGCCTATTTCGACGAAATCCCCGAGATCAAGATCCCGGCCGAGATGCTGGACCTCGCCAAGCACATCATACAAACGAAGATGGGCCACTTCGACATCACAAAATTCGAAGACCGCTACGAGAACGCGCTCATCGAGATGATCCGCGCGAAACAGGCAGGCCGGCCCATTGAAGCCGCGAGACCGCAGCAAGCTAGGACCGTCGTCAACCTCATGGAGGCGCTCAGGAAATCCATCGCCGAGGAAACGGGCGGCATGAAAGCGCAAGAGGTTGCACCCAAAGAAACCGAAGAAAAGCCGAGACCGGCCCGAAGGGCGGCAAAGGCTCCCGCCAGCGACGGGCGTACGAGGGCCGCCGCGGCAGCAAGGCCGGAACCCCGGCGCACCGGGCAGACGGAAGGTGACGATGCAGATCGGCCTTCGCCTCCGGCCGGGGCGAAGCCAGCCCGCAAAACCGCCGGACGCCATTGATGCCGCGTGCCGCTTCCCCGACCCCGCCAGCTCGAAAGAGCCCCTCATCGGGCAAGCTGGCTAAGGCGGCTGGGAATGCGGCAACGGCGGAAGGCGACCTCAGCCGCTACCGGGAGATGCGGGATTTCGCCAAGACGCCGGAGCCGAGCGGCGTTCGCAAGGAACCCGGCCCCGATCTTCGCTTCGTCATCCAGAAGCACGCGGCGCGCAGGCTTCATTACGACCTCCGCCTCGAACTCGACGGCGTCTACAAGAGCTGGGCTGTCACCAAAGGTCCGAGCCTCGATCCGCAGGTCAAGCGCCTGGCCGTCCAGGTCGAGGATCACCCCATCGACTACGGCGATTTCGAAGGGATCATCCCGAAGGGCGAGTATGGCGGCGGAACCGTCATGATCTGGGATCGCGGGTTCTGGCGGCCCGAAGGCGATCCGGCAAAGGGGTACGCCAAGGGTCATCTTGCCTTCGAACTCGACGGCGAAAAGCTTCATGGCCGCTGGCATCTCGTTCGCACCAAGCCTCGGCCCGGCGGCAAGAAGGAGCAATGGCTTTTCTTCAAGTCCGGCGATGACTATGCGCATCCGGAAGCGGAGGAGGATATCCTGGAGGCGGCGCCGGATTCGGTCGCGACCCGCCGAACCATGGATGAAATTGCGGGGGAACAGAGCGCCGTGTGGTCCTCTGCCGGGGGGCTGGTGCAGGGCGATCTTTCGCCAGCGGAAAACCTGACGCGGCCACAGCGCGCTTCCCTCACATATGCGAAGCCAGGTTCCATCAATGGAGCGAAGAAGGCCGCGTTCCCCGGATTTGTCGAACCGTGCCTCGCACTCCTGGCGGAAAAGCCGCCCGCGGGCAACGATTGGCTGCATGAAATCAAGTTCGACGGTTATCGGCTCATGGCCTCGATTGATGGGAGAAGCGTTCGTCTGTTCACCCGCAGCGGCCTGGATTGGACAGAGCGCTTCCCCGGCATACGGGGGGCCTTCGAGGGATTCCCGGCGAAGTCCGCAATCCTGGACGGTGAGGCCGTGGTCGAGGATGAGAACGGCGTCTCAAGCTTCTCCGCGTTGCAGGAAGCGCTTTCGGAGCAAAAGGGCGCGTCCGCCGCCATCTTTTTCGCCTTCGACATCCTTTATCTGGATGGGTACGACCTCCGCGAAGCTGCCCTGGATGACCGGAAGGACCTTCTGGCTGGGCTTCTAAGCTCGAACCGCCATCCGTCCTTGCGCTTTTCCGACCATGTCATCGGCAGCGGCCAGTCCATGCTGGAGCACGCCTGCCGCCTCGGCCTCGAAGGCATCGTCAGCAAGCGCCGGAATGCGCCCTACCGTTCGGGCCGCCACGGCGAATGGGCCAAGAGCAAGTGCGCGAACCGCGAAGAGTTTGTGGTCGGAGGATATGCCCCGTCCACCGCGACCCGAAACGCGATTGGATCGCTGGCGCTCGGCACATACGATGCCGGCAAGTTCATCTATGCAGGCCGCGTGGGAACGGGGT
Source organism: uncultured Alphaproteobacteria bacterium (assembly GCA_963817495.1). Classification (GTDB taxonomy): domain Bacteria; phylum Pseudomonadota; class Alphaproteobacteria; order Rhizobiales; family Rhodomicrobiaceae; genus Rhodomicrobium. The sequence continues at coordinate 169,626 of CAWFOS010000016.1, forward strand.
TCACGCAGAAGGCGGCGCTGTCGCTCCACAAAGCGCTGCAACCTTTGCGCGTTCCCAGATCGCCATTCGCAAACGCGCTCTCCACGGAAGAACGGCGCGGTGTCGTATTTGTTGAACCGCAACTCGTCGCGGAGGTCGAATTTCGCGGCTGGACGCACGACGGGCGGCTGCGGCAGGCCGCGTTCAAGGGATTGCGCGAAGACAAACCCGCTTCGGAGGTGCAACTCGAAATGCCACGCCGGGAAGCCGGGGCGGGCGATCCGCCGCCCCGAAGTGGAGCCACGACGAGGAGGAAAGCAAGCGCGTCCGGCAAGCCGGCAAAGGGCGGAGACGTCGAATTCGCAGGCATCAAGCTGACCCATCCCGACCGCATCCTCTGGGAGGGCCAGGGCCTTACAAAGCTGGGGCTCGCCGAATATTACGCCGAGGCCGCCGATTATATCCTCCCCCATATCGCGGGCAGGCCGCTTGCGCTCGTTCGCTGCCCGAATGGCTACAGCGGCGATTGCTTCTTCCAGAAGCACTCCTTCGCCGGGCTGACGGACGCGGTGGAAATCGCTCACGTTGAGGAGGCGGATGGCAAAGCGGAAGAAGCCATCGTCATCCATGACCTGCGCGGACTCATCAATCTTGTGCAGGCCAATGTGCTGGAAATTCACCCCTGGGGGGCGCGCATCGAGGATGTCGATCATCCCGATACGCTGATTTTCGACCTGGACCCCGGCGACGGCTTGCAATGGAGCGACATTATCGAAGCCGCGCGCGAGGTGCGCCGCCGCCTCCAGGACCTTGGAATCGAAAGCTATGTGAAAACGTCTGGAGGGAAGGGCCTCCACGTGATGTCGCCGTTGGAACCCTCGGTGGATTGGGACGAGTTGAAAGCCTTCGCCCACGGCATTGCCGTTGCCATGGAGAGAGACGAGCCATCGAAATATATTTCAACCATGGCGAAGAAAGCGCGCGGCGGGAAAATCTTCGTCGACTATCTGAGCAACGGGCGCGGCGCGACCGCTGTTGCCGCCTATTCGACGAGAGCCCGTCCTGGGGCGCCGATTTCAACTCCGGTGAGATGGGACGAACTTGGACCCGCCGTGACGCCAGCCCGGTTCACCGTCGAGACCATCGGCCGGCGTCTGGCGGCTCTGAAATCCGATCCTTGGGATGGCTATTTCACGCGAGCGCAAGACATTCGCGAAGCAATCGACGCCGCAAAAGCAAGCCTTGCCGCGGCGCGCCGCACCAAGCCGAAGGCTCGCTGATCGGCGTCAGTGAGAAACCCCGGCGTAGCGCATCGGTGCCGGGCTCTCGACCCGTGATTCCGGTGACTGCGGCTTATACATCTGAATGATGCCGGCCGCAGACGTTGCATCCTTTGTGTCCAAGGCAAGTTCGGGGTCGAAAGGGCTTTGCGGAAAGCCCATCGGCGTCGCGCCCAATTCAGACAGGGCTTTCGATGTTCCGGATATGGGCGCACCCTGCTGGCTGACAGGCTCAGCCGGAGAGGCCTTCAAAGCGCTCGCCGCGGCGGCAACAGCAGCTCCCTCCGGGCTCTCGCCATTGATAAGGATGTCGCTTGTCACGGCAGCGTGAGTGGAACTCAGTTCCTGGACGATGAAAGCGTTTGCCTCAAGAATTTCGATCGGTTGCGCCTCCGAGCGGGCCACCTCGAACATCTTGCCCACCCAGACCTGATCGTCGCCCAGCGCATTCCGCCGCGCTATTGCAAGGAGCCCCAAACCGTCGCCCGCAACCCGCTTCACGCCATCGCCCCCGCGCCAGAGGAGATCGCCGAGCAGCGCCTGGGCCGGGGCATAGCCCTTCCGGCTTGCATTCAGGAGCCACTGCGCCGCGGCCCGCGTGTTCTTCGTCACGCCGTCGCCGCTCAGGAGCAGCTTTGCAAGCTCAAATTGAGCGACGGGGTGTCCGAAATAGCTGGCGGCTTGATGAAGAAGGCTGAAAGCCTGGGCCGGATTGGGATCGATATTGGCCTCCGGCACGCCGATCTTATAAAGCCGCGCCATCTCCAGATATGCCGCTGCGACGTACGGACTACGTTTGTCGTGGGCGCTGATATTTTCGTATTCGCTTATGATCCCGCGGAAGTAGGAGACCGCATTGCCTTCGCTTTTCTCAACGCCTCGCCCTTGGGTGAAGCGGCGGCCCATCTCCACACGCGCTGCAAGATTTCCCTGGCCGGCAGCCTCGGAGAGGTCTGCCACGCTCACAATCGGACCGGAGACCGCATCGTGGGCCACGGCTAACGGTTGCGGGGCCGCTGCACTTGCCCTTTCCGTTTGCCGCTGAATTGCTGTCTGCACAGTGACCAAGCCGACCGCCACTCCACAAAAGAGAAGAGGAATGGACAAAGCTCTGAACAAAGAAGTTTGCTTATATGTCGGCATGGCACACAACTTCCACCGTAGCCCACGCATTCATAATGGATCCGAGCCCCGCCGGCCCTGCTTGTTGCGCATACTTGCAAAATGCCTCGGACAGGCGCCTGATCTCTGACGCCTTGGCGAACACACCCGCCTGATAAGCAATCATATCACCATACGAAGAGACGAAGATTGGGCCGCATTCTGTTTCTGGCACGGCAGACTGAAATACATCAGCGACTGTGGCATCCGTACCACTCAGCTTGCCGGCACGGACGGTATCTCCGCTTGCCACCCCGCCTGCCTTCAGCAGACGGCTTATTTTGTCCTGCGACGAATCGCCGCCCATCCCGCGAGCGCCAATTTTAACGTGGCGACGGCCGCGGAGAGCTTGGCGAGGGTCACCGGTCACGTGGCGACTTGGCAAACGCCACTTATCGAGGTTCCAAAAGTCCAAAACAACACCCTCCACCGGAAGTGCATCCCGGTTTCTGCGGAGATATGATTTTATCGCCTGGAGAGAAGCGCCGACATAATCAGCCGGCGACTTCGGTGGCATGAGCCTCTTATACGCTCTGCCGGAAACGTCTGGTTACCGGCGAGGGGATGGTGTCCCGGTTTTATGGCCTAAACGGGGCAGGAATGCCGCAGTCCGTGCTATTTGGGCAACAGAAACGCCGGAAGCGACAAGCCCCGGCGGCGGTTGCTCTCCTAATATGCAGGGGTCAGGCGCGGTAAAGCGGCAGGAAAAGACGGCCGATCACTGCATGCCGGTGGATCGGCTTCATCTCCGTCTTGGCTAGGCCCAGCCAGTTCAGCGTCGATGGGCCAAACAGCTTGAGTCCTTCCTCGAACAGGGCTGTGGTGATGATCGGATCGGGAGCGCCCGCGAGCGCCTTTGTGAGGGACGCATTGCTGACCCAATCGGCAAGCGCACGCAGGTCGGCCCCGGAAAAGCCGGCGGACCTGTGGGCGATGCGGTCAAAGGCAACTTTGTCCGCACCGGGAATGCTCGATACCGCTTTGGTCAGGATTCGCTTCCGTGCTTCCAGCGCCGGCGGCGGCACGAAAAGCAGACGCTGGAACCGCCCGGACCGGAAGAGGGCGTGATCGAGAGCCCACGGAGCATTTGTCGCCATGATGGTCAGGACGCCGCCATTGTTGCGTTGCGTGCCATCCAGCTCGAACGCGAAAGCAGCAATCAAGGCCGGGGCGGCCTCCGGGGGCAGGCCGGCGCGATGGAAGGCGAGCACATCGAAATCGTCGAAAAAAAGGATCGAGGGCGTGTCCGACCGGGCCTCGTCGAAAAGCATATGAAGCCGCTTTTCCGCCTCGCCCGTGTATCTGTCGATGATATCTTCCGGATTGACCGAAATGAAACGGGCGTCGCTTTCGCCCGCTGTGGCCTTCGCAATCAAGGTCTTGCCGCAGCCGGGCGGCCCGTACAGAAGGATGTTGCCGCCAGCCTTTTGCTTGTAGCGGTCGAAAAGGCTCGGCTTGAGGTAAGGAAGCACAATGCGGCGACGGATTTCCGCCTTTATGTCGTCGAGCCCCGCTACATCGCCAAATGTTACGGCCGCCTCTTCAAAATCGTCGATGAAACTGTCGGCCGGTGCGTCGCGGCGGTCCTGCTCGGGCCTGTTCTCGCGCTTGTAAGCGTATGAACTGAGCGGGATGATCTTGGCCGGGGCGGGCGGGATGGTCAGGCTGGGACGAATCCCCAGGAGACGCTCTATGTCGCGGTTCCAAATCGCCGGGTCCTGTGCAATCGCCTGCCGGTAAACCGCCACAGCCTCCTGCTCGCGGTCTAGTCCGTGCAACGCACGCGCGCGCAGAACGCGGTCCTCCGGAAGGTCGGACGCGCGGGTGAGCCGATCCGCCAGATCATAATCTTCGGCGGCGAGGCAGAAGTGGCAGGCCTTGCGGCGAACGGGCGCAAACTCATCGGCCGCGAGCGATTCCGCCGAAAGCGAGCCCAACAGGTCCAGCACGGCGGCCTGTGCCTGCGGCCCTTCTGCTTCATCCATGATGATGGATAGGAGATCGGTGCTTGCGCGCGCCCTGTAGACCTTGATCAGCGCTTGCAGCGTCTCGTTATCCATATGCGCGGAGCCCCTCACAGCGAGGGCACGCCCGCGATGAGTCGCGTTATGAGCGCCATTACCGATACCCCGTCAGTTGCGCGCCAGATAACAAATGCCCAAGATCCAAAACGCAAGAGCATCACGTCAATGCAAGGGCGAACTTAGGAGATTTCCACCTAATCGTGGCCCACGCGCCACAGCAACCTCCGCGACATTACTCCGCCCTTAGCAAAAAATGATTTTCCTTTCATGAAAGTGTCAAGGTCAAGGCAGCAGAGCCGGGACAAATCCGCAGCCGACTTCACGCGCGCCACCAGCTCTGCAGCCGCTCAAGCGCAGCCTTAAGCTTGTTGGCTGCAGCCTCGGGCATCGGCTGCTCGCGCTCGCGATTCTCCTCGACCACCTCTTCGGGAGCCTTCGCCATGAACTGCTCATTGGCGAAGCGCGCGTCGATTTTGTCGATTTCCTGCTGCAGCTTGCCGATCTCTTTCGACAGACGCTCCCGCTCGGCGGCCAAATCGATCACATTCGCAAGGGCCAACGCCATCGGTCGCCTGGCCAAGCACGAACTGCGCGGAGCCTTGAGGCGGCGTGTCGGCGAATGCGATCTCGCTGAGCCTCGCAAGACGCTTGATGAAACTTTCATAGCGTTCCGCGCGGGTCCTGGTTTCCTCATCGGCGCCCGACATGGCGAGGGGAAGCAGCGACGCAGGCGGCACGTTCATCTCGGAGCGGAGCGACCGGATTTCGCTGATCAGGTCGATGACCCAGTTCACCTCGGCCACTGCCTTCGGGTCCACCTTGCTGTCGGCCGTCGGCCACTCGGCAAGGCAGAGGAGAGTTTCGCGCTTCGGCCCCGTCTCGCCGAGCACCGCCCAGAGCTCCTCGGTGACAAAGGGCATGAACGGATGGAGAAGCTTCAGGATTTCGTCGAGCGCCCAGGCCGCCATCGCCTGGGTTTCCGCCTTTCGCGCATCGTCCGATCCCATGAAGACGGGCTTGGCGAATTCGACATACCAGTCGCAGAACCGGTTCCAGACGAAGCGATAAACTTCGCTTGCTGCGTCGTTGAAGCGGTAGCTTTCGATCGCTTCCGTGACGGCAGCCACAGTCGGCGTTCGCTTCTGCGTAAATCCACTTGTTCAGCGTTGTTTGGGCTTTGGCCGGATCGAAGTCCGCCCGGCGGACACAACCGTTCATCTCGCAGAAGCGGGCCGCGTTCCAAAGCTTGGTCGCGAAGTTGCGATAGCCCTCGATGCGCTGCATCGACAGTTTTATATCGCGTCCCTGTGCTGCCATCGCCGCCATGGTGAAGCGCAGCGCATCCGCGCCGTAATCCTCCATGACGTGGAGTGGATCGACGACATTGCCCTTCGACTTCGACATCTTCGCGCCCTTCTCGTCGCGGACGAGCGCATGGATGTAGACGTCGTGGAACGGCGCCTCCTTCATGAAGTGCATGCCCATCATCATCATCCGGGCGACCCAGAAAAAGATGATGTCGAAGCCCGTGAGTAGCACCGACGTGGGGTAATAGCGCTCCAGCTCCGGCGTCTTGTCAGGCCATCCCATCGTCGAGAAAGGCCAAAGCGCGGACGAAAACCACGTGTCGAGCACGTCCTCATCGCGCTCCAACTCGACGTCTTTGCCGTAGTGTTTCCTGGCAAGCGCGTGAGCTTCTTTCTCGTCGTGCGCAACAAAGATATGCCCGTCCGGCCCATACCATGCCGGGATCTGATGACCCCACCACAGCTGGCGCGAAACGCACCAAGGCTGGATGTTTTCAAGCCACTGGAAATAGACGGTGCGCCAGTTCTCGGGAATGAACTGCGTCTTGCCTTCGCGCACAACCTCCAGCGCGGGCTGCGCCAAGGTCTTCGCGTCCACATACCACTGGTCGGTCAGGTACGGTTCAATGACTTCATGCGAGCGGTCGCCATAGGGGACCTTGAGGACGTATGGATCGATCTTCTCGACCAGCTCAAGCGCTTCGAGATCGGCGACGACCTTTTTGCGCGCCGCGAAGCGATCCATCCCGCGATAGGCTTCGGGAACGTTATCGTTCAGCTTGCCAGTTTCCGTCAGAATGTTAATGAGTTCGAGATCATGCCGCCGCCCGACTTCGAAGTCGTTGAAGTCGTGCGCAGGCGTGATTTTCACGGCGCCCGTGCCTTGCTCCGGGTCTGCATAATCGTCTGCGATGATCGGGATTTCACGCCCGACAAGCGGTAAGATCACGGTCTTGCCGACATAAGGCTTCCAGCGTTCATCCTCCGGGTTCACCGCAACGGCGGTATCGCCGAGCATCGTTTCGGGGCGAGTCGTCGCCACGACGATGAACTTCTTCTCAAGTTCGCCGGCGTCCTTGATCGGATATTTGAAATACCAGAGATGCCCCTTCGTCTCGACCGGAACCACTTCGAGGTCCGAGATCGCGGTTTGCAGCTTCGGATCCCAGTTCACCAGCCGCTTGTCTTTATAGATAAGCCCCTGATTGTAGAGATCGACGAACACCTTGATGACGGCGCGCGACAGCCCCTCGTCCATGGTGAAGCGTTCGCGCGACCAGTCGCAGGACGCGCCAAGGCGCTTCAGCTGATTGACGATCGTGCCGCCCGAGTGCTCCTTCCAGGCCCAGACACGCTTCAAGAACTCCTCGCGTCCAAGCTCGCGGCGGCCGGGCTGCTGCTTCTCCGCCAACTGCCGTTCGACGAGGCTCTGAGTCGCGATGCCCGCGTGGTCCGTCCCCGGCTGCCACAGCACGTCGCGCCCGCGCATGCGCTCGAACCGCGCCAGCACATCCTGCAGCGTGTTGTTCAGCGCGTGGCCCATGTGAAGCGAGCCCGTCACATTCGGCGGGGGAATCACAATCGAAAAAGGCTCGGCTTTGGGATTGACCGAAAGCGCGTGACCAGCACGGAAGGCTTGCGCTTCCTCCCAGCTTTTCGAGATGCGCGGTTCGATGTCGGCGTGGTTATAGGTTTTCTCGAGCATGGCCGATCGAAAGGAATAAGAGTTACGATTGCCGTAGATTTAGAAAAGCGGCTGCCGTCCGGCAACCGCTAATGCAACCACGGCGTGGGTAGCCCGCAGTTGTTCGCTGTTATTTCTCGGTTTTGGGTAAAAAACCGCGCGTCGCGATTTCCTCGCGGATCGCGTTCTCAAGAATGCGAGGCATATGTTCGTTCAGCCACTGCATCATGAGGGGCCGCAACATATCCCGAACCGTATCTTCAAGAGTCAATCCGGATGCGGCGGGACGAGCAGGTTCAGCCTCCCGGGACACGGCCTCCACCGCAGGTTTATTTTGCGCGAAATTCTCCGGTGTCCTCGAAGGAGGGTCACTGCGCGCCCATGGCGCGGGCTGGCGAGCTGGAACGCTTTGCAATGCTATCTCCGGGGCGCCCCAATGCGGGACAGCGCGTTCGTGCGCCTTCTTCTCATCTTCCTCGGTGGAGGCGGATGCGGATGCCTTGGATTCGTCCGGAGTCTTCCGCCGGTTTCTCGCCCGCCAAAGAGTCCCGAATGAAGTCCTGCCGGAACACCTCGTCCAGCAGGGTTGGAAGCGGGTTCTTTTCACGTGGCCCGCGCTCCCGCTGGATTACGTTTGCGAAAGTCTCGGTCACCTCGGCCTTTTGCTCATCGCCAAGCCGCGAAAAATCGACATCGCTTGCCGTTGTAAGCTCCTCCGGGTTCATGGCTTCCGCGGCTGACCGCGCCAGGGTCTCGACGAGGGCGGCAACGGCGGCCTCTTCTTTTTCGTCCAAGCCATTCGGCAGGCCGGACTCGCTCTCAGCCTCCTCCTGCTCAACGGCTTCCGCTTCATCTCGCAAGTTCCTGGCCCTGTTCTTGGGGCTGACCCGGGATCAGCGAAACAGGTCCGCGCTCCGGAATTGCCATTTGAATGTCCTGAGCCCAATTCCTTTGCGCCTGCCGGGCAGGCGCCGCCGCCTCGTATCTCGGGACAGGCGCCCCGACAGGCGCAGGCGAACCGGGAAGCTCCCGCCGCGACCAAGGCGGACGCGACCCGGATGGCGCCTGCCGCGAAACATCGTCACGGGGCTCGGCGGGAGGTTGCGGCAAGTCAGGCTCCTGCGAAGCCTCCGCCGAAATCTCCGGCGCCGCAGCAGCGGCATCCTCTTGCACCTGAACCGGGGGCGGATTCTCTGCAGGCGGCTCCTTGGGCAGCGCGGCAGGCCTTCCCAGCGCGCGAACTTACGCTGGATTGAGGAGCATCGGCAGCGGGCTGTTCTTCGATGCGCATCCGTCAGATCTAGCACATCCTCTTCCGGCAATGCATTGAGCGAGGTTGGCTCTGGCCTGGACGGCAGGGGACGGCGAGGACGCTCATCCTTTTCAGGGGGCGCCTTCTTTGCGTCGTCCGAAATGATAAGCCGGATGGACGCAAGGATCTCCTCCATTGAGGGCTCGGGAGCCTGGTCTGTGCGGTTCATTGCATCTCACCTCGAACAATGCGCGACGGGAAGCGCGCCATGAAACCTCCGAAAGCCGCAGAGCGGCGAACAACTCGGCTAAGCCGCAGGATCAGGTTAGTAACATCGGCAATGGCGCGCTACCCCTGGATCGGCGGATGCATCGCGGTTTCTGGGTATAAGCGGAACCGCGGGGCGATTTTTGATCAGGTGTGTCCCCGCTTTGTATCAGGGAATCTGGGGCAGATACTGAGTATAAGCCGGGCCTTCGGTTGAAGTTTGCCAAGGCGTGCGGCCTTCCTCGATCACCGGAGCCACGCGGGGATCTTCCTCGCTCTCGACGGAAGCGACCCCAGCCGTACCACGCATCCTTGACCTCGCCATAGTAGCGGGTTGGATCGTAGAGTTCCGCCTCCAGGGCAATATCCGACGCGGTCAGCCGTCCCTCATAGGCAAGCACGCCATAGGATGCGACGACGAGGTCGCGCTGGAATGAAACGAGGTTCACGTTTGCGTTGAGAAATTGCTGCTCGGAATTGAGCACGTCGAGGATGGTACTCTGGCCGACCTTTTCCTCCTCCCTCACGCCCTCAAGGGCGATGCTGGTGGCCTCGACGGCCGACTTTCCCGCCGCGACGTTACCCTTTGCCGCGATGATCAATCCCCACTGCGAACTCACATTCTGTCTTGCAAGCTCGCGTTGCTCGTCAACCTGTTGGCGGCGCGCCGACAAGGTTTCGATGGCCTGCCGGATCTGCGCGGACACGCTGCCTGCCTCGTAAATCGGAACGGTGAGCTGGCCGAAAACGCGCGTATCTTCGAAAGTTGTAACACTCGGCTCGCCGAACGGCTGTGCCGCTCTCGTGTAGTTCGCGTTGAACGTCAATGACGGCAGAAGCTGACCTTTGGCTTCCTTTACCGAATGTTCCTGGGCGCGCTCGCGGAAAACTGCTCCGAGAATGCCCGGACTCTCGGCCTCGGAGATATCAATAGCGCCCTGCAAGGTCTTGGGAAGCAGCCTCGTCGGGGGACCTGGATCTTTAAGAGTGCCGGGAGGATGGCCGATATATTGGGCAAACAGCGCCTGGTCGCCGTAGAGCGTTCCTTGCGCGATGCTCAAATCGGCCTGGGATTGGGCTAGCCCCGATTCGGCCTGAGCGACGTCGGTGCGCGTGACTTCGCCAACCTTGAAGCGGTCTTGCGTCGCGCGCAATTGCTCAGCCAGCACCTTCACGTTGTTCTGCCGGAGGTTCACGATCGCCTGATCGCGGACGACGTTCATATAGGCGGTTGTCGCGTTGAGGAGGACGTTGATTTCCGCGTTCCGAAGGTCCTCCCGGCCAGCCTCGACCGGAGCTTCCGAGCCCTTGATATTGTTATAGGTGCGAAATCCGTCGAACACGTTCTGCTGAAGGCCGATTTGCGCCTGCCGAGGGTTTCCTTCGCCCGAAAAGGCGTTTGCGCATGAGAAAGAACTCAATGGAAGGGAACCTGCGTGCGCCGTTGGGGGACAGGTGCCGTTGACGAATTCGACGGAGCAAATCGGAATACTGCCCGGCGACGTTGAAGGGGGAAGGATTCCGTGCGGACATTCTCGTAGCCATACTGAAACTGCGCCGAAATCGTCGGCCGGTATCCGGATTTCGCGAGTGGACACCTGATTGTCAGTGGCACGAAGTTGCGCCCTTGCGGATTTCAATGTAGGGTTGTAAAGATAGGCTGCAGTTAAAGCTTCCTTCAAGGTTTCTGCATTGGCGGAGCCGCCTATCGCAAAAACAAGCACTGCCGCCGAACAGAAGGTTCGGAGCATTGGCCAGGCAGGGAAGCGGGGTTTTGATTTTTGGCGGCACAGGATGTTTCCGTTTTCGTAGATTGCATCTACTATACGCACACCCATACACTTACTCCGAACATAATAACCGACAGCAAACTAATTGCTTGCGCGGCGAAGAAAAGGCAAAATCACGCCCAACTAGAAGGAAGCTCGATTTTTTGCTTTGGCCCGTTGCCGAATTGCCTCGTGGCTGGACGCCTCCGCTAAAACACGAAATGCGGCTGCTTCTCAAAACCAGGAAGATATTCGGCCGCGGCATCGAAAATTGGCCGGCCCGAGACTGCACCGGAACTCTTAGTAAAGAGATAGGCGTGCCCGAAGCCAGCCTCGCCTTACGATGGCGGCAAGGCGACCTCCCTCGGCCAGCCCGCTGAACAGCTTTTTGGGCTCTTCAGCCACGCTTCCATTGAGAAGGATGAAATCATAGGGTTTCATGCCCTCCAGCTCCTGATTGAGCGGGCCGTGATAAACCGTAACATGTTCCTCGTTTGCCGCTTTCAGGCTCCGCCTCATCGATGTCAGCGAGGTCTTCGGATGCTTCGAGAGCTGCCACATTCGAACAAATCTGAGCCAATATCGCAGCCGAATAACCCGTTGCCCCGCCGATATCGAGCACCTGATCGGATTGAGAGAGCGATGCACTTTGCAAAAGCTTCGCGAGGACCATCGGCGGCAAAAGATAGCGAGCCGGGGATTCACCGGCGGCAGGAACCGCCAGCGCCGCGTCATCCATATAAGCCAGCGCTTTCTGGTCGTTCGGGACGAACGCTTCTCTAGGGACGGTTGCGAACGCGTTCAGGATAAGTGGATCGCGCACTCCGTTTGGCCTGATCTGCGATTCCACCATCGCGAGCCGCGCCGCCTGAAAGTCCATAGGTTCGCCGTTTCCTCAAAATCATGTTCAGCGGAGTTGTCCTAACAAGAATTCCTGCCTGCTGGCCAGGGGAAGTGCGCAGTTGCAGCGCATACCCGCTTTTCATGCGCCAACGATCATGATACCACATCACCCGAAGGCCACGTGGCGGAGTGGTGACGCATCGGACTGCAAATCCGCGCACCCCGGTTCGATTCCGGGCGTGGCCTCCATCGTTTAGCCGAAAAATCATCGCTTTACCCCGCACCCCAAGCAGACAGAACCGACAAGTCCGGGGGACAACGATTCACGCCCGTTCGGATCTCGTTCTCTCCAAAACTTGCAGCTGCGGCCCTCACCCTCTTTGTCGCAGCCGCCACGGCGGCGGCTACGGAATGCCGGGGCCTGCTTGTCGCAGCCGCACTCTGTCAGCCGAACGACGTTGCGCGCGTTCCGCCGGAAACATGGGGCGAGTGGGCGAGACGAGCGCCCGGCCGAATTGTCCGGTCCTTGGCCCGATCCCCACCCTCAACAGGAGAATCCAAATGAAGGTCGAACTCGAAGGCATCCTGACCGACATCGAATGGTACGAACCGCCGCCGGGCATGGCCGTCAAGGTCAAGATCGTCACCGAGAAGGAGCCAGGAGCCTTAGATGGTTCGAGGTGCCGGGCGGCATGATCTTCCAGGGCGAGAGCCCCTATGAAATCACCGAGAAGATCAATGACGCCTTCGCCGCGCACCTTTTGCCGGACATCGCCGACGATTTTTTCTGTCAGCCGATCTGGAAGATTATCGACGTGGGCAATCACCCGGCCCTCCATTGACGCCGGGCGATCCGCACTCGGGCTTTGCCGCAAAACCGCTGGTTCAGGCGACCTGTTCTCCTTATTCCGCCGGCCCCGGCCAAAGCCCCTCTGGGGCGCACGCATCTTTCGGCTTTTGCGCAGGTTCCGGCATCTTCGCGGGGCCTCTTTTCAACTTCTCCGCGATCCATTGGAAGACCACGTAAAGCGGCGGAATGGCGAAGATGCCGACGAACGATGCGAGTATCATGCCGCCGAAAACTGGGGTTCCAACATCGCGCCGTGCGAGCTGGGAAGCGCCTTCCGCGACGACGAGCGGATACAGTCCCAGGATGAACGCGAGCGACGTCATCATCACCGGGCGGAACCTGAGCCGCGCGCCTTCGATAGCGCTCTGAAGCAGCGGCTCGCCATGCTCGCGCTTCTCCTTCGCGAACTCGACGATGAGGATCGCGTTTTTCGCCGCAAGTCCGATAAGCACGACCATGCCGATCTGCGCATAAAGATCGAGGGTCAGCCCACCAAGCAGGATCGCTGCGAAGGCGCCGAGGACGCCCACCGACACCGAAAGCAGAACCGGCGCCGGGATGATCCAGCTCTCATACAACGCGACGAGGAACAGATAGGCGAACAGAAGTGCAAAGCCAAGGATGATGCCCGTCTTGCCCTCGGCGCGCTTCTCCTGGAACGCCGTGTCCGTCCATTCTCCCGCGAAGCCTTGTGGCAGCGTCTTCGCGGCAACCTGCTCCATCGCAGCGAGCGCCTGTCCCGACGAGACGCCCTGAGCAGGCGTTCCCTGCACCGTGACGGCGCGTTTGTTGTTGTAGCGGATCAGCGCTGGCGGCCCGACGATGACGCGCGGCTCCACAAGGCTGCGCAAAGGGATCATTTTGCCTTCGTTATTGCGAACGTTGATGCGATAGATATCGTCGATGCTCGTTCGATCCGACGCCTCGGCTTGAACCTGAACCTGCCAGGTCCGGCCGAACAGGTTCATATCGTTGACGTAGTAGCCGCCGAGCGAGGCCTGAAGCGCCTGGAACAGCGAGTTCAGAGGCACGCCGAGAATCTGCGCCTTGTCGCGATCGATATCGAGATAGATGGAGGGGTCCGTCGCGGAGAAGGTGCTGAACACGCGGTTGAGCTTCGGGTCCTGGTTGGCGGCAACAAGCAGCCCGCGAAGCACTTGCGCGAGCGTCTTCGGGTCGCCGCCTTTCAAGTCTTTCAAAACATAGGTGAAGCCTCCGCCCGTGCCGAGCCCGATGATCGGCGGGGGAGGCAAGGGCACGACAGTCCCGCCCTTTATCTCGCGGAACTTCGTGTTCAGCCGCGCGATGATGCCGTTCGCGCTTTCCGCCTCGCCATGGCGCTCCTCGAACGGCTTCAACGTCACAACGAAGAAGGCCGAGTTCGACTGGGAATAGTTGTCGATGAAGTTCAGGCCGATGATCGAGGTGTAGTCCGCAATCGCATGTTCCTTTGCCAGGGTCTCTTCGGCTTTTTGTACAACCTCCGAGGTGCGGGCGATGGATGCGCCGCCTGGAAGCTGCGTCACGACGAAGAACGCGCCCTGATCGTCTTCCGGGAGGAAGCCCGTGGGCGTGATTTTCGAGAGCCCCACTACGCCAATCATGGAGGCTGCGACGAAAACAAGCCCGATGATCGAAATGCGGACGAGCCGAGCCACGGCACTGCCATAAGCGTCGCGAACATAATCGATGGAGCGCATCACCCATCCGATGATGCCGCGCCGTGGTCCGTGATGCGGCTTCAAGAGGATGGCGCAGAGCGCGGGAGAGAGCGTGAGCGCGTTGATCGCGGACAGGAACATCGCAACCGCAACCGTCACGGCGAACTGGCGGAACAACTCGCCCGAAATGCCGGGTATGAAGGCGACCGGCACGAAAACGGATAACAGCACCAGCGTTATGGCGATGATCGGCGCGGTGATCTCGCGCATCGCCAGTTTTGTGGCATCGGCAGGAGAAAGCGCAGGGTTCTCCTCCATGACGCGCTCGACGTTCTCCACCACCACGATCGCATCGTCGACGACGATACCGATGGCAAGCACGACAGCGAGCAGAGAAACCGAGTTCGCGGAATAGCCGATGGCGTTGAGGACAATAAAAGCGCCAATCAGGCTGACCGGAACCGCGATGGACGGAATCAGCGTAGCCCGGAAACTTCCAAGGAACAGGAACACCACAAGGACGACGAGGATGAAGGCTTCGACGAGGGTCTTCTTCACCTCGTGGACGGTTTCCTTCACGAAGACCGTCGGATCGTAAGTGACTTTCCAATCGAGGTCTTCGGGGAAGGTTTTTGCGAGGTCCCTCATCTGGGCCTGGATGGCGTTCATCGTGGAGATCGCGTTCGCGCCGGGCGTCTGGTACATGGCAAGGGCGGATGCCGCCTTGCCGTTCAGCCTCGTCTCACGGTCGAGGTTCGCCGCGCCGAGTTCGACGCGCGCCACATCTCCTAGCCGGAGAACGGAGCCGTCAGGATTGGTTCGAATGACGATATTCTCGAAATCGGCAGGGGAACTGAGCCGACCCTTTGTCTGAATATTGAGCTGCAGCCTTTGATCGTCGGAGACCGGGCGGGCGCCGATGCGGCCGACGGCGGCTTGCACGTTCTGGGCCTGAATCGCGCCGATGACATCGCCCGTCGTCAGCCCCAGTCCGGTGAGCTTGTCCGTGTGCACCCAGGCCCTCATGGCGTAGTCTTGCGGGCCCCAGAGGGTGGCGTCGCCGACGCCTGACGTGGCTTTGATCTGGTCGAGGATGTTGATGGTGACGTAGTTTGAGATGAAGAGGGGATCGTGTGTCCCTTTCGGCGAGTAGACAGCAATCACGCCGAGAAGAGCAGACGACTTTTTCTTAACCGTCACGCCCTGCTTCTGCACATCCTGCGGCAGCTTTGAAAGCGCCACCTGAACGCGGTTGTTCACGTTGACGGTGTTGATATCGGGATCGGTGCCAAGCTCGAACGACACTGTGAGCGTGTAGCTGCCATCGTTGCCGCTGACGCTCTTCATATAGATCGCCTTGTCGACGCCGACGACCTGGGCCTCGATCGGCTGGGCAATCGTTGCATCGACGATGGCTGCGGACGCGCCGGGGTAGCTCGTCGTGACGGACACCTGGGGCGGTACGACATCAGGATATTGCGCAACGGGAATGACGAGCAGCGAGACCGCGCCTGCGATTGTGGTGACGATCGCTATGACGATCGCGAGCCTCGGGCGGTCGACGAAGACGGAGGAGAGCACGGCCTAGCTCCTTGCTTCAGGCATGGGCGAGGCGATGACCGGAGCGCCGGGCCGGACACCTTGTATCCCTTCGACGATAATCTGTTCGCCGGCTTTCAATCCGGACTCGACGGCAACATTGGCGCCAACCTCGCCGCCGGTTTTGACACGGCGGATAACGGCTTTGCCGTCCTCGACGGCGAAGACGTAGGTGCCTTGCTGGTCCGCGATCAGCGCCGCTTGCGGAATGACGATTTGCTCTTGCGGCTTTCCAGTATCGACATTGACGCGGACAAGCTCGCTGTCCATCAGCACGCCGTCAGGATTGGGGAGCGTGGCGCGCACGGTGACGGTATCGGTCGCCTTGTCGACGCTGACATCGACGAAATTGATGCTCCCCTTCTGGTCATAGACGGCGCCATCGGAGAAACGGACCGTTACCGAGACGCTCTTCCGATCGGCAGGCTTGCCTTGCTGCCGCAAAGCCAGGAACTCACGCCGGCTTACGGGAAAGACGACGTACATCGGGTTCTGGCTCACAATAGTGGTCAAGACGCCGCTGTCGGGAGACACGACGTTTCCCTTCGTGACCTTCGTCCGGCCGATTTTTCCTGTGATGGGCGAGTTGATGGCGGTATAGCCGAGGTTGATCTCGGCTGTATCGAGGTCCGCCTGCGCCTTCATGATGTTCGCTGCCGCGTTTTCATCCGCGGCTTGCGCCTGATCGCGCTTTTGAGGCGTCCCGAAACTTTTCTGCAAAAGCTCGTTGGCCCGCTGGAGTTCCACCTTGCTCAAAATCTTCGATGCCTTGGCGCCGGTAAGCGCGCCTTCCGCCTGTTCAACCGCAGCCTTGAACATGTCCGGCTCGATGCGGTAAAGGGGCTGTCCCGCCTTTACGACCTCGCCTTCCTTGAACAGCACGGCGTCGAGGTAGCCGGTGACGCGGGCTCTGATATCGACGCGCTCGACAAACTCGATACGGCCAACGAAATCCTTGCTCTGAGAAACAGGCTTCTCTCGCGCAATGACGGTCGTCACCGGCACAGCTTGCGGCGCCGCGTTTTGGGGCCCGGCTTTCTGGGCAAAAGACGGAGTGCCGATTGCCAGCAAAAGCACCGCAAGCCAAACTGGGTTACGCATTGCGCGGCCCTTTCCTCTCTGCGGAGCCGGCCGTGCAAAGGCGTGGCTCTCGGAATCCTGCAAACGACAAGTGGGGCTTTAGCCTGAACCGGAAATATTAAATCTATTTGGGGGCTTCGAGCCTTTCGGCAACCAAGCCATTCGAACATCAGTGCCAGCTGAGTGTAATGCCGATGTCTCCCGGCATCCCGCCCGGAAAGTCGATGACTTGATACCGGAGCTTGTAACCTTTCGAACGCAAATGGTCGTCCCAGAGGTGATAGATCTCCTTTGGGATTCCCGTGAGCGTCTTTTCCCAGCCCGGCTCTGCCTGATTGATGGCGCGTCCGTGGTCGGTGCAAAGCGCGTTCGGAAAGCGGTGGACCTGCACTTCAAGCAAGCCATTGTCCATTGCCCGCTTGATCACCGTGGCGGCCAATTTGACTTTATCTTCCTCGGATAGTCCGGAAGGCTGGCTCAGCTTCTTGATCAGGGCGTCCTTCTCGGCTTGCTCCGCCGCCTTCTGCCGGTCGTGCGCGGCAGCTTTTTCGGCCTGGGCTTCCGCAATGCGAACCATGACGTCCGACGCCTTGGGGAGGATATCTTCGACATTCGCAGCCATGCCGGACTCCTTGAGCTAAACTTAAGCTAGACTGATGGCTATTTATTAGAGGTAATAATGCCGATAACAGATACCCGATAGTTTGACATCCATCAAGGATAGGCAGATTACTATCCCTGCACAATATAATTTTTAAGGCCGTGATGACTTCCGCTCAGGGAGCGGGGATCGTTTTTCATAAAATACAATTCTTTACCCAGCACATCATCGCAGGGAGTACGCCATGAGAGATCAGGAGATGTTGAAAGGGGCCCCAGTCGGCTGGGGCGCGTTCTCCCAACTTTTTGGCCCCGCTGTCGAGTACGCAACCGATCTGGTCCAACTCCTGCTGCTGCTCTGGGACACGTTGGGTGTCTATGCGACTAGGGTCGTTTACGCGCGTCGCAGATTTTAGGCTCACCGCGAAAAGCGTCGCTAAGCTCCATGAATGACTCTCATCCTGTCTCGGCGCCGCTAGGCTGGCTTTGGTCCCTTCGGCCAGCGCGGTGGCTAACGGGATACCGCATCGCCTGGTTGTCGGGCGACGCCGTCGCCGGCGTAACGCTTGCGGCTTATGCGATCCCGGTGTCACTTGCCTATGCCGGCCTCGCAGGTCTCCCTCCGCAAGTGGGTCTTTACGGCTATCTGTTGGGCGGGGTCGGATATGCGTTGTTCGGCTCATCGCGCCAATTGGCGATCGGCCCCACCTCAGCCATCTCGCTCATGATCGCCGGAACAGTGGGGGCGATGGCGGGCGGCGATGGACAGCGCTACGTTGAGATTGCCAGCCTGACGGGCTTCACTGTCGCGGCGCTATGCCTGGTTGCCTGGGCCTTTCAGCTCAGCGTGCTCGTTAAGCTCATCAGCGACAGCATCCTCGTCGGCTTCAAGGCCGGGGCAGGCTTGACGATTGCCATGACGCAGCTGCCAAGTCTGTTTGGCGTGCCAGGCGGAGGGGATAACTTTTTTGAGCGGGCTGCGCTGTTTGTCCGGCATCTTGGCCAGACGCAGCCCCTAGTGTTCGCAATCGGTGTCGTCGCCCTCCTTTTTCTCACCTTTGGCGAACGGTCGCTGCCGGGCAAGCCCGTCGCGCTCGGAGTTGTCGCGCTCTCAATCATGGCGGCAACCGCCTTCGGGCTTCCCGCTCTTGGAGTGCCAACAACGGGCATGATCCCGGCTGGCCTTCCGACGCTTGAAGGGCCAGCGCTGCGGCTGCGCGATGTGGAGGGTATCGTTCCTCTCGCGGCGGGGTGCCTGCTGCTCGCTTACATCGAAAGCATCTCCGCTGCCCGCGCCTTCGCGGCCAAGCATGGCTATGCCGTCGATCCAAGGCAGGAGTTTCTTGGGATCGGGGCAGCCAATCTCGCGACGGCGTTGGGACAAGGCTATCCGGTGGCCGGCGGCCTGTCACAATCGGCTGTGAACGACAAGGCTGGCGCACGCACGCCGCTTGCTCTTGTTTTTGCGTCCGTGACGCTCGCGCTTTGCCTCCTCTTCCTCACAGGCCTCCTGGAAAATCTGCCAAAGGCGGTCCTGGCCGCGGTCGTCTTGTCTGCCGTATCTGGATTGCTGGATTTCCCGGCCTTGTTCCGCATGTGGCGCATAAGCCGGCTTGATTTCTACGCCGCCTCGATCGCCCTTGGCGCGGTGCTGCTTCTCGGCATCCTGCAGGGCATCCTTCTCGCAGCCCTGGCGTCAGTCGTGATGCTGCTGATCCGGGCGTCACGGCCGCATGTGGCGTTTCTCGGCCGCGTTCCCGGCACAAGGGCTTACTCCGACCTTGCCCGGCACCCTGAAAACGAACAGCTCCCCGGAGTGATCGCCTTCCGTCCGGAAGCATCCCTCCTATACGTCAATGCCGATTCCGTTCTCGAACGTGTCCTGAACCGGCTTCGTGAGGCTGGTCCGTCCGATATTCGCTTGGTGATCTGCGATCTCTCGGCCTCGCCTAATCTCGATCTGGCGGGCTCGCGAATGCTGCATGAGCTCCACAGCGAGCTAGCCTTGCTCGGCATCGCGCTGCGCATCATGGGCGCCCATGGAACGTCGCGGGACTTATTGCGAGCGGATGGGTTGGACGAAAAAGCCGGGGGGCTCGACCGCGTCAAGACGCTTGATGAGGTCCTCTCTAAAGCGTTTGATGGACAGGCTGACGACGAACAGGGGCGCCGCACAATCCAAACGAAGGGGAGAAAAAATGAACGTGGAGCAGCCTGTTGAGAAGAAGAAACTGAAAAGGAAGGATTACGAGAAGAAGCTGCGCGATCTTCGGGTCGAACTTTGCCATCTGCAGGCATGGGTCAAGGCGGCCGGCGCCCGGATCATCATCGTTTTCGAGGGGCGTGACGCCGCTGGGAAGGGCGGAACCATCAGGGCCATGACGGAAAGGGTAAGCCCCCGCGTCTTCAGGGTTGTGGCGTTGCCTGCCCCGTCGGACCGGGAAAAGACTCAAATGTTTTTTCAGCGATATATGCAGCAGTTCCCCGCTGCCGGCGAGATCGTCATCTTCGATCGCAGCTGGTACAACCGCGCCGGCGTGGAACACGTCATGGGCTTCTGCACGCCGGAGCAGCACGATCGCTTTTTGCAGCTTTGTCCCGAGGTCGAGAAGTACATCGTCGACGGCGGGGTTCAACTAGTCAAGATTTGGCTCGAGGTGGGCAAGGACGAGCAGGAACGCCGCTTTCTGGCTCGCATCAGTGATCCGCTGCGCCAGTGGAAGCTGAGCCCCATGGACCTCGAGTCATACCGCCGTTGGTACGACTATTCGGAGGCGCGCGATAAGATGTTCGAGAAGACGGACACTGATCACGCGCCCTGGCATATCGTTCGGTCGGACGACAAGCGCCGTGCGAGGCTGAATTGCATCGCGCACATCCTGAGGCTGATCCCTTACAAGAAGGCGCCGTCAGAGAAGGTTGAGCTGCCGAAACGGTCC
>CAWFOS010000017.1:0-235561 GCA_963817495.1 uncultured Alphaproteobacteria bacterium
TCCATTGCAGACATCAAGAGAGCGCAGCGCCTGCGTTTTGAGGTTTTTTATAAGGAGATGGCGGCCGTCGCGGACAAGAGAACGCTCCACAAGAAACGCGACGAGGACGAATACGACGTCATTTGCGATCATCTGCTTGTCGTGGACAAGGCGGTCGACCGCGCTGCAAAAAGACCCTGGCCGAGGCGGCCGAAGGTGGTGGGCACCTATCGCGTCCTTCTTCAGGAAGTGGCCGAGAAGAACCAGGGCTTCTATACTCAGGGTGAGTACGACATCGCGCCGCTCGTCGCGAAGAAGCGTGCAACCCACCTCTTTATGGAGCTTGGACGCTCCTGTGTGCTGAAGCCCTACCGCAATCGCCGCACGGTCGAGCTCTTGTGGCAAGGTCTCTGGACCTATGTCCGCGAGCACGGCGCAAATGTCATGATCGGATGCGCGAGCTTCCCCGGAACCGACCCCAAGGCTCACGCGCTGGCGCTGAGCTTCCTGCATCATTACTCGCTTGCTCCAGAGGAATGGCGCGCCTCGGCTCATCCTGAGCAGAAGGTTGGATGAACCTGATGTCCAAGGAGGAGGTGAACGTGAAGGAAGCGCTGAAACACATGCCGCCTCTGATCAAGGGGTATCTGCGGCTCGGCGCCTTTGTGGGTGATGGGGCTGTTGTGGACAAGCAGTTCGGCACGACCGATGTCCTCATCATTATGCCGGTCGAGCACATCGACTCACGCTATTTCTCCCACTTCGGGGCGCCGGACGAGGTCTTGCAGCAACCTGCTCCAAGGCGGGGTCACTCGGTTCACTAGTGGTTCACTCCACTAGGCAGGCGTCACCGGTGGGGCGGGGTGCGGGCAAAGGACGCCGATGAAAGCGTTTTCATCTCTTGCAGCGGTTGTGGCGCTATGGCTGGGCGTCAGCTTCTCGCTTTGGTTTGTTCACAGGCTTTTCCGCCGGCGTGACGGTTCGAGGCAGAGGCAGCTCAGCGCCGCAGCGCTGGGGCTCGTTGACGAAGGGGCAGCGGTTTTCAGCGCGCTGAGAGCGCGCGCTTCCCGATCCGTGAATGCCTCCGGGGCGTACGGATGGAATTCCGGCGATGCCAGAGAAGCGCTGCAGGATGAAGTGCGGGCGCTACTCAATGCCATCGAAGCCAAAAGCTCCTATTTCGACCGCGTTAAAGTGGCGAAGAAGAAAATAGAAAAAGCGTTCGGGCTATCGGATTTCGCGCCGCTTGCCGAAATTCTGCAAATACGCCGCGACTTCTGGGCTGCCTCGGAGATTTTTCTGATCGAAGACATCCGGGCGCTCGGAGCGGAGCTTACGGAACCCGAGTCTTATGAAACTTTCAGGGCGGAGGCGCTCGCCCTGCTTTTCAGGGATGGAAACGCGAGGCAGCGTGACGGCGATCCGGTCGAGATGAGGCTTTCGATCGCGCGAGAGGAGACCGCGGCCTTCAGCGCCCAGGTCGAGGAAACGATCGCCGCAAAGCTTGAAAAGGGCAGGGCTCCGACGCCAGCCGAGATCATCGCGGTGCCTGTGAACCTTATGCGCTCGGCCGCGTTCGTGGCTCGCGAAGGCCGCAACATCCTGAAGGACGCGGCCGCAACCGCCCAGAGTTTCGCCCGCTCCGTGGGCGCCAAGGGGCTGATGGCCGCCGCGGAGGAGTTGCGCAAGGCGCGCGGCGACCTTCCCGGGCAGTTTGCGAACGCGTTCGAGCGCGCTGGCGGACTTGCCCGGAAGGGCGGCGATGGTTTGAAGCGGCACTATGAGTTTCTGCTTGAGGCGCAGGAGTTGCGCGCCCGCTACGCCGAGCTTCTCGCCCGCGCGCCCATGCTCACTGAGAAAGGCAAGCAGTTCCTCGCCCGCCTTGAACTCGAAAAGCGGGCCGAGCAGTTGCGTGAGTCGTCGGGCGATGCCGCTGACTGGGCCCGGCAAAGGGTTGTGATGGCGATCGCCTATCTCATCAGGAGCTTGCAATACGTGCAGGCGAAGATCACGCCGCAACAGAACAAGCAACTCGCCGTGCTTGCCTCGGCGGAGGAGGCGGCCCGCGCCCCGGCTGAGGCAGGCAATTCCGATGAGCCATTCAGGGTCTTGCTCCTGCCCGCGGCTTCATACGCTGGCGGAAATCACGGGCAAGGAAAAGCCCGCGCCAATGCCCGCGCCCGGAAACAGCGTAAGGCAGCCGCGGAACCCGAGACATCCCGCCCCGCGGCCCGGCTGCGCGATGTCGTCGCTGGCGATACCTCTGTGGCCGATTATGGCGTCGCCCTTGCCGACGCCCCCCGTCCGAGGAGCGCGCGTTCAGCTTCCGCCAGGAACTCCGGCTCTCTTCTGGACAGGCTTTCAAGCGTGGACGATGATGACGAGGTCGAGACTGAGGACCTGTCTGCTTTGCACGAGGAGCCGAATCCCAAGCGCCGGTCTTCTGGTCTCTTCAAGTCCGCTCGAAATTGAGGCTTCATCTGAATGTTTCTGCGTTTCTTCTACGAGTTGAAGCAGTCCGGGATCCCCGTCAGCGTCAAGGAGTACCTGACCTTCCTTGAAGCCGTGGATTTTGGGATCGCGGACAGTAAGATCGACAACTTCTACTATCTCTCTCGCGCTTCGCTGATCAAGGACGAGCGCCATCTCGACAAGTTCGACCGCGTTTTCGGGCATGTCTTTCGCGGCCTTGAGAGTCTTGAGGAAGGGATCAGCGCGGACATTCCGGAGGAGTGGCTGCGCGCGCTCGCCGAACGCCTCCTGACCGATGAAGAGAAGGCGCAAATTGAGGCGCTCGGCGGCTGGGACAAGATCATGGAGGAGCTGAAGAAGCGCCTCGCGGAGCAGAAAGGCCGCCACGAGGGCGGCTCCAAATGGATCGGGACGGGCGGCACGTCGCCCTTCGGCGCTTACGGCTACAACCCGGAAGGCGTTCGCATCGGACAGGATGGGAACCGCAATTTCCGCGCCGTGAAAGTCTGGGACCGCCGCGATTACAAAGACCTCGACGGCGAGGTGGAGCTTGGCACGCGCAATATCAAGCTTGCGCTGCGGAAGCTCCGCCGCTTCGCCCGCCAGGGCGCGGCCGACGAGTTGGATCTCGACAACACCATCAAAGGCACGGCGCACAAAGGCTATCTCGACATCGCCTTCCGCCCCGAGCGCCGCAACACAGTCAAGGTGCTGGCTTTCTTCGATGTCGGCGGCTCGATGGACTACCACATCCGCGAATGCGAGGAACTGTTCTCTGCTGCGCGCTCCGAGTTCAAGCACCTGGACTATTATTACTTCCACAATTGCCTGTACGAGAGCGTGTGGCGTAAGAACCAGCGCCGCTGGGACGAGCGCGTCCCTACCTATGACGTGATCAACACCTATCCCCCGGACTACAAGGTGATCTTCGTCGGAGACGCCGCCATGAGCCCCTACGAGATCATGATGCCCGGCGGCTCGGTCGAGCATTGGAACGAGGAAGCGGGGCAGGTCTGGCTTCAGCGTATGCTCGGTGTGTACAAGCACGCGGTCTGGCTAAACCCCTCGACGGAGCGCTATTGGGACAGCACCCCGTCCACGAAACTCATCCAGCAGATCACGGGCAATCGCATGTACCCGCTGACGCTCGACGGCATCGACGCCGCGATCACTGAGCTGATGCGGTAGCCGGCAAAAGACGGCGCGCCCTTTTACGGCTCTATCCAGGATGCAGTAGCCGCCTATGATGACGCAGCGTGACTTCAGAAAAATGTCAGTTGCCTGAAAGAAAACTGACTAGGCTTGAGAACTTCACGTAGTTGGCGTCACTAACGCATGAGGCGTCACTGAACGTCTTCTTTCCCGCGTCGAGGCTGCTTAACATCTCGTCGAAACGCGAGCCCTCGGCGCCGCCCACGGGGCTCACACTCGTTTTTGCGTTCTTTCCCGAGGTTTGGGCCAGAAACGGCTCGTACGTCGAAGATATTGGGCTGACGATGATTGCCATATGCTTTGGCTCCCCAGATCATCTTTCTCTGCAACTTAAAGTGAGTCGCGAAGCAGGAGAATAACAATTTATCCAGATTTACGTAAACGCGAGTTCCGTTCCGTGTCCGTCTGCGGGGGAACAATTGCGTCAAATCAACGGGTTAACGAGCGCGAGCGCGCCACAATCGCGAGCGATGCCGCCCGCAGCACGCACAGGTAGAGTTTTCAGTTGGCGATCGCTGCAGTTCTTTTCGAGGCGCGAGTGACAACCTCGGTCAGCTTTGTATCAGCGAGTTGCTGTTGTTCGCCCAAGCAAAGGCTGGTTTACTGCGGAAGTACAGGCGGCGTGTATTGCAGCGTCCCCGCGAAGTACCAGAGCAGGAACAGCACCAGCGGGGCATTCACCAGCAACTGCAGGAAGGTGAAGCCGACGATGTCGCGCGCCTTGACCCCGAGTATGCCGACAAGCGGCAGCATCCAGAATGGATTGATGAGGTTGGGCAGCGCCTCCGCGGCATTATAGATCTGCACCGACCAGCCGAGATGGACATGGAGGTTGTTTGCCGCCTGCATCACATAGGGGGCCTCGATGACCCATTTGCCGCCGCCCGACGGAAGCAGAAAACCGAGGACGGCCGAATACATCCCCATGATTGCCGGGAAGGTGCTGGTGTTGGTCAGGCTGACGAACGCTTCT
This sequence comes from uncultured Alphaproteobacteria bacterium, assembly GCA_963817495.1. Classification (GTDB taxonomy): domain Bacteria; phylum Pseudomonadota; class Alphaproteobacteria; order Rhizobiales; family Rhodomicrobiaceae; genus Rhodomicrobium. The sequence continues at coordinate 4,637 of CAWFOS010000017.1, forward strand.
GCGAGCCGGTGCGAGATGGTGGCTCCTCCATATCCGGCCGCCGAGGTGAGGATCGTAGCAATCGCGCCATAGAGCGGGAATTGGATCAAGACACCGGTCGTCGCAGGCACAGCATTCGCCACGGAATTGAGAAAGCTCCGTGGGCGCCAGTGCAGGAGCAGCCCAAGGGTGAGGAAGGAAAAGTTATAGGTGTTGAGGTTCGAGATCGCGAGGATCGGGCTTTTGCTTGCGAACTCCTGCCAGAGCCAGCCCGCGCTCAGCGCGACAAGCAGAAGGGTGATAAGCGGGCTGTATTCCAGCCATTCGCTGGGGCGCTCGCGAGGCGGCAGCGCAGGCACGGCAGTTTGAATGTCGACGCCAAGCTTCTTCGCGGTTACTGCGTGCGCTTTTGTCGGAGCGGACAGCCAGGCGACCGTTGTCGAGACGGCGATCAGGATCGCGCACAGCGCCATCGACTGCCAGAGAAAGATCGTTTCGGAGAAGGGGATGATGCCCGTAATCTGCATCAGCGATTTGGGCAGGCTCGCAGGATTGGCCTGCAGCTGAGCAGCGGAGGAACTGAGCCCCAGCGCCCAGGTCGCGCCAAGCCCGAGATAGGCGGCAGCGCCAGCGGCGCGGTAATCCATGTTGAGATCTGAACGCCGCGCCAGTTCCCGGACGAGAAGCCCGCTGAAAATAAGGCTCATGCCCCAGTTCAAAAGAGAGGTCAGCATGCTGACGGCGGCGACGAACGCGACCGCGCGAGGCCCGCTTCCAGGAAGCGACGCCAGGCGGCGAATGAGGCGTGCAGCGGGTGGCGACATCGCGACCACATAGCCGCTGATCACAACAAAGGCCATCTGCATCGTGAAGGTGATGAGCGTCCAGAACCCGTCGCCGAAGGATTTCGCCACGGCCCGAGGCGTCGCCCCGTTCACAAGAGCGGCGGCGGAAACCAGGATCACGGCCAGCGCGGCGAAAATATAGGCATCGGGGAACCATCGCTCCGCCCAGCCTGTAAAGCCTAACGCGGCCCTTGCGAGTATTCCCTCCCTGGCGGCAGGCAGATCACGACTTTCGCGCGTTATTGTCATGCCCGAACCTCTTTTTTTCTACATGCATAGCAGAATAAGATGGGCGGCGCTTCTGAACATTAGGCGAGTTTCGTCTTCTGAAGACCGGGCTCCTCATCCTTCGGCTTCGTCTCCGGCATGAAGAAGAGAAGAAGAAGCGCACCAATTCCCCCGGTTGCTCCAAGTGTTAGAAACGCGGCATGGTTCCCGAAGGTGTCGGCAATGTAGCCAGAGGCGGGTGTGCTGATCGCAGCCGCGAGCCCGATCGACATCCCGATCACACCCTGCGCGAGATTGAAATGTCCAGTGCCGTACGAGATGTCCGCAATGACGAGCGGGATCAAGACACCAAGGACAGCCGCGGAAACGCCGTCAAGCGCCTGTATGGCCACGATCGGTAAGGCGCTGCTGAAAAAGGCGAGAAACGCGCCGCGGATAGGCAGAACCGCCAGCGCCGCGACGAGCAGCGGCCGGCGGCCAATGCGTTGCGCGAGGCGGCCGACCCATGGCGCGAACAACGCGACGAGGATTTGCGGCACCACGATGCACGCTCCAATAAGTGCTACCGCCCAGTTGCTCGCGGTTTTCGTCAATTCGGTAGCGACAAGCGGAAGCATCGGCGCATTCGCCAATTGAAACATGACGATGCCGCCGATGAAGACCCACATCGCGCGCTTTTTCAGGAGCATCGCAAGACCGGGAGCAATGCCGGACAGCTGCTTTTCCGTGACGCCGCCGTGAGCGCTCGCAATGTTCACCTCCCTGTCCCTGATACGGAAAAGCGCAGCCAGGGCCGGAAGCGTGAAGCCGGCCGTCACGAAGAAGACAGCCTGCGCGGAAACGAAGTGGCCGGTTGCGCCCATGATCACGGCCGCCGCGCCATTCCCGGCCGACGCGAAGCGAGCGTTGCGCCCGAGGCGAGCCGCAAGGGCGTGCCGTCCCACCAGGCCGAGGCTGATGGCGGCGATCGCTGGCCCAAGCACAGAGGTGGCCAACGCTTGCAGCGCGCGCGAGGCCGCCACTGCGAGAAACACGGGCCACACGGCGATCATGAAAGCGCTCGCGCCGATGGCGCTGACCGCGACTGCTGCGGCGGAGCGCTCGGAGCGGACGCTGTCGACAAGCCAGCCGCCGGGGACCTGACTGACGAGACTCGCAAGCGCGCCTACGGAGAGCACCAGCCCGATATCGGTCTGGGTCCATTTCTGTGTGGCCAGATAGACCGCTATAAACGGCCCGAAGCCTGTCTGGATATCGCCCAGGAAAAATGTGAACCAATCCAGTCCTCCAAGGCTCCGCGAGGACGGCTGAAGAGCTTCTTCAACGCTTGCCTCTGGCGCCGGAGGCAGCTTGCCCGGCGAATCCTGCATGGCTTCTAGTTTTGAGCCACGCCGTTCTCGGCTTGGTTCCGGGCGTGATTGCGCGTGGTTACCACGACCACGGGTTTGCCGCTCTTAACCTCGGGTGCAGCCGAAAGGCGCTCCTCGGGCAGGTTCGTACTAACGGAGTTGGGGCGGTCGGAGTCGAAGCGAAGGTCCGACCATGCGACGGCGACTTTCCTGCCTCCGACGCCCAGGAACCCGCCGCAATCCACCACAACCGCCTGGACATGCCCGTATTTGTCCGCGAGAACATCGACGATGCGTCCGGCGTTCTTGCCGGACGCAACGAGATCCTTCCCGAGAACGCTATCCGCTTGGTAGAGAACGGTGTGTGCAATTTGCGGATTGTCCCCGGATTGCGCATCTAGAGCGCTCCGGTTGCCGCCAAGGTGCTGCCCGCTGCGATCGCAAGCAGCAGCACGGATCCGATTTTCCCTGATGCCGTCATATGCCATGCCCATTGTTCCTGCCTGCCTGAACAGCGCGGGCGCTCCGGCGTTCCGTTGCGAGACTTTTTATTGGGCGGGTGCGGCAAAACGGCTCTGGCCGACCGACACAGACCTCGCGCCCGGCCTCACCCAGTGGGCACAACATTCAAAAGAATGCCGCTTAGCGGCCCCGGCTAGGGTTAAGCGGATACTGCATCTTCAGATTGCCGCTCGCCATTTGCCGAAAAGGCAACATCCGAATGGCTCTCCTGGAGCTTCTCCTTTTGCCTGCCGAAGGCGAGCTTTGTGGTAATCAGATACTTCAACGCCGCAATCATTCCCAGCGTCAGGATCCAAAACAGCATCAGGGTCTTTCGTAAAGCAGACATGGACCACCATCCTTTTGTGCCTCGAACAGTGCTGCGGCGAGGGGCGTTCCAGCGGTAAAGCGGATGTGCAGTCGAGTTTACCGGCGTGATAGCGGAACAAGCTTTCTATCAACAGGGCACTGAGAATATTTTTCCCAATGATTTGATGCGCATGGAACCCGTCGGACCATGCGCAACATCGCTTTTTTCACCTGTTAATGCCGCATCAGGATGGGCAGGTCCGCATGCTCGATCATGGTGCGCGTAACGCCGCCGAGGATCGCTTCGCGCCACTCACCATGCGCGTAGGCGCCCATCACGATGAGGTCCGCGCCAAGCTCGCGCGCCTTTTGCAGAAGCTGCTCTCCCACGGGGCCATGACCTTCGACGGTGTGGGCCTGAGCCGGAATGCCGTGCTCTTCGAGGATGGCGGGGACGGCGGCCTCGTCCACCTTCGCGCATAGAACATGAACAGCTTGCGCCTTGGCGAGGACCGGCATCGCCGCCAGCACCGCTTTTGGCGCGCGCGCATCGTCTTTCCAGGCGACGGCGACCACTCGGCCAAATTCGCCCGTGCATTTCGGCGGAGTGACGAGGACAACTCGGGATGTATCGAAAAGCGCAGCGTGAAGCGCGTCGCGGGAGCGGTGCGAGTTCGTGCCGCCGGGGATGACGATTACATCGGACCGGCGGCCGCGCTCCGAGACGATATGCGCAACGTTGCCCTCCACATCGATGAAATCGGCCGCGACGCCTTTCGAAGGCGCCCAACGGTCCGCCTCCGCTTTCGCGGCATCTGCCCAGACATGCTCTTCGGTGCGCAGGCGTTCCTCCTCCACGGGGGGCATGCCCTGGTCCGCGAGCATCATTTCAGCGAGGGGCGGCGTCCGAACCGCGAGGGCCTCAATGCGGCCTCCGCCGCCGTACTGGAGGAGCCGCGCCGCGCTTGAAAGCACGCTGGCCACATTTTCAGGACGGTCCAAAACCGCGAGCGCAACCTTTCCCATGACCTCGGCTTGGGGAGGCTTCGGCGCTTTATGGGCTTGCGCGCGGGCAGGGGAATCGTTGATGGCCATCGCGCTCACATATCCGGCGCTCACGGCGATCAGGCACAGAATAACCGAGAGGCCAATGTTGACGATGGCGGCTACGGGCTTGCCGTCGCGAAAAAGATCGAGGGTTTGCAGGCTGAATGAGGAGAAAGTGGTGTAGCCGCCGCAAATGCCGATCATGACGAACGCGCGAGCGTCGGCGTGAACCTGGAAGCGGCCATCGCTCGCGGTCAGCGCGCCGAAGAAGCCGATGATGAACGAGCCAGCGATATTGATGAGGATCGTGCCCCAGGGGAAATTTGCGCCCACCAGCCGCACCATGAGGTTGGTCGTCCAGGCGCGCGCGACGCTGCCGAGGGCTCCTCCAAGAGCGATGTAGAGATAGGTCAGCATCGAATCTCCCGAAATTGATGAGGCGAAAGCCTCGACGATGTGTCCGTTCTAAGTTTGAAGCGCGCATAAAAATACCCGCCAAGCGGCGGGTTCCGGACAATATCCCGCCGCCAGTTGCAGCAGGAGTCATCAGCCAAAAGGCGGTTTCGGGGGTACTCCATCCCCTTCAGCGGGCTAAGTTATAAGCGCCCCTCGTGTTCCGCAAGCGCTAAGCAAGGAGGCTGACAGCGGCGGCGTTGCCGGCCGCCAACTTCATCAATCCCGCGGGGCAAAAGTATTGGGCATGCGTCATCCTGCTCGACCAAGGTCGGCCATAGGTCCGGAAAGCGAATTATTCAACCATCATTTCAGGGGCGCTGAATGCCGCTCCGCCATCGACGATCGCAAAGGTTGCGCAACTCTCGGCAACCTTCGATAATCATTTGCGCAAACGCAATTGGAAGGTTTGCTAGCTGCAGGAGACCTCACCGCTTCTATGGCGCGCAAGGCCCTCACCGCATTGACGATCCCGAAGCCGGACAGTCTATTCCACTCTGCGGAACCCTCGATCTGGATTGCCGAAATCACGAAGCGCGTTTTTGATCTCCTTCACTGTCAGGCTGGGGTATTTCGACCACATCAGGGCCGCGATCCCTGCGACTTGTGGAGCCGCCGCGCTCGTTCCGAAGAAAGGCGCAAAGTTCGGAACGTCAGTGGTAACTCCGTCGGCTGCGGTGACGTCCGGCTTCTGTAAGACCAGCGGGGGATTGTAGGGTGAACCATGCGGCGTGAAAAACATTTGCCGCGGCCCTTCAGCGCTGGACTTGTTGACGCGCTCCGTCGGGCCGCCGATGAAGGCGCCCGTATCAGGGTCTAGGGCGGAATCATGCCCCCGGGCCGACTTCGCAGCCACAGAAAAGGCGCTTTCGGCGCCGTGATGGCCGCTTATTACTCCGGGAGTTTTATATAGCAGTGTGCAACCGTGCGGACCAGATGAACCGTTAACGCTGATGTCAAGATGCAAGAACCTATCAGCTTTGCCCGCGCCTTTTGTGATCACAATCCAGGTACGATTTGAGCTATTGCTATCGGGTGCAGGAAACCTGATGTGACGGTATGGTTTGTCGCAGGGTGTATGTGCGGCAGTGTCCTTCACATCTTCATGCAGTTCTTTCAGAACTCCATTCGCATTCATCGCCCAGAGTTTATAGTCGCTCAGATCAGATGACTGGCAATTTTTCCAGGATGGCAGGGGATCGTTCCAGAACAGGTGGGCGTCAACTGTGCCGCCTTTTTCGTGGCAAAGAACCTCATTGTACTCATCGTTTTGCTTCTCATCGAATACATGCATGGCGCTGCCGTCTGTAAGGGCTTCGCCGGCCTTAAAGAAGCCTTCCCATGCCATCGACGTGCCAGCCTCGGTGTTGCCTCGATTCCCGGCAGAGGTGACGTAGAAGATGCCCTTGCCGGTCACTTCGTCCACGGCCTTGCTGACGTCGTCGTCCTGAAACGGAGATTCGTCGTAAATTTCTCTATCGTCTACGATGATATGACATCTATTGCGCGAGTTGCCGAAGGCTCTGATGTTTGTGGCCAGGTGCTTTAATTCATCACCATTATTTGGGTCATGAGAGGTCGCGAACATCAGTTCAGCGCCCGGCGCGATGCTGTGAACAATTTCCAGCATCGCCGTACCCTCACCTTTGTCTCTGCCGTCCCGCCGAATTCCGTTCTGACCTGGACCCGGAAGGACCCGTACATCGCAGCACGTGATGCCCCTCGCTTCGTGCAAATATCGGATGCTGTCTGAGAGGACACACACTTTCACGCCGCTGCCGTCGACGTGGAATTCTTGTCGTGCCTTCTCCACTTCATGCGCCCTGACCCCTTCCCAGTTCGAATACGACTTCCCGGTGTCGCATGACGCAACGAATAGACTTGCCCCTGCCGTCAGCATAACCCAGGAGCGAGATGCGCCGCGACGGCCTCGCGTGTTGATGGTTTCACCCTTCGTAGCTCCCGCATGATCCCGCGCGTGGCAGCGTCGACGAGTGATCCCGAACTCAAGAACCAAGGTTCTTTCGGCATGGGATGTGCAGGCTTGGCGATCAATCTGTCTGCCGACCGCCGATTTATCGCCGCTGCAAGCTTTAGACATAATCAAAATGAGCGAATTCGAACATTTTGCGCAGTTGGAAGATTGTGCCGTCAGCGTGCTCCGATCCCAGCAGCCTTGACCTGCCGGTGCAGAGTGAGCTCTTCATAAAGTTAACTGTTTTTTATGACGAAGCATAGGGGGCATGCCTCGGTTTGCCGCAGGTTCCGGACACCCCACAGCCCGCGCCAAGAATCAGAGCCCAGACGCGATTTTCGAGGGTAGGTTCTCCTTCAAAGGGCGCCGCCGCTGGGTCCGAGACGATGAAGCTTCAGCTTCGGCGTTCGCTGCGGCTGAAGTTGCTCAGATGCCCGGCGCGCGTGGCCTGACCCCGCGCGGCTTTTGCGATCCCGGCGCTCTTGCCTTGCGGCGCGGGGCGAGACATCAAGCGCTCCAGCTTTTCGCTGCCGCAGGCCGGGCAGGCCGGCATGGCGGCTACGCCAACCAGCAGTTCGCTATCCTTGTCGCATTCCTTACAATGGTAACTATAGAGTGGCATGTTCTGACATTTCCCTGGGGTCGGCAGGCAGCCGCAGCGCTTTTCCGATAGCGAGCCATGCAGGAACCGAGCCAGAACTCGCCACAAACTGACCGAAGGCAGACAGCTCAGCGGAGATTGGCCTTCGCGATCCTGATCCACTCCTTGTCGCCGGGCGCGATGGCGACAGGCCTTGCGCTCGAAGCGCGCACAACCTCCATGAACATATCGCGGGCCTGGCTTGCGCGTCCCTGCTTCAGAAGGAGAAGCCCGTAACGCGCTTTCGCCTCGAAACCCGCATAGTAGCGCGACACATCCTCATATTCCGCCAAGGCCTCGTCGATGCGGCCGAGCGCTTCCAGCGCCCGCGCATGCAGAAGATGCGCCTCCTGGTTGCGCGGCCGCGGCTGGACTTCTTCCAGCTTGTCAAGCGTCGCAAGAGCCGCTGCCGCATCCCCTCCTCCAAGGTGCGCGCGGGCAAGGCCAAGGAGCACGGCGGGATCGTCCGCGAAGATGCCGGTTGCGGCGGCTTCATAAAGGCGGATGGCGTCCGCCCACATGCCCTTCTTTTCGCATTCCTCCGCAAGCGCACGCTTCGCATCGACCGAGTCCACAAGTTCCGCCTGCTGGACGCGCTCGCGCCATTCCTTGTCGGGGTCGAGCACCGACCCGATTTCGGTCGCGACCTTCCTGGCTCCCCGCGACCTGAACATCGCTGGGATGAGTTCGATCACGACATACGCAATGGACCCGATCAGGGGGACGAGCAGCAGGATGAAAAGCCACCACTGCGAACGGCCTGTCTTCATGGCATGCACGGCCAGCCCCACCGCAATGATCAGGTGGAGGAGCGTCGCTTGAGTGAGCATGGACGGAAGCATTTACGGCAATCCTTGAGGTATCGTCGAAGTGCTAACCGAGAACATGGCCGCAGGCAATGGCACTCCTTGCGAAAAAAAGACTGATTATGCCGTTTGCCCGGCTCCGAGGCCGACCGGGCAGCTCACGCCGGTGCCTCCAAGTCCGCAATAGCCGCGCGGATTTTTCGCAAGATATTGCTGGTGGTAATCCTCGGCGAAATAGAACTCGCCCGCAGGCACGATCTCTGTCGTGATTGCCCCATATCCGCGCGCGCTAAGCTGGGATTGATAGGCGTCCTTCGACGCCTCGGCTTCGCGGGCCTGGGCATCGGAATAGGTATAGATTCCGGAGCGGTATTGCGTGCCGGCATCGTTGCCCTGGCGCATGCCCTGCGTGGGGTTGTGGCTCTCCCAAAAGGTTTTCAAGAGCTTCCCGTAGCTGATCCGCCTGGGATCGTAGACCACGCGCACGACCTCGTTGTGCCCTGTCCGGCCGGAGCACACTTCATCATAGGTCGGATTGGGCGTATAGCCGCCCGAGTATCCCACCGCGGTGACCAGCACGCCCGGCAGCTGCCAGAAGGCTTTCTCCGCGCCCCAGAAACAGCCGAGCCCGAACATCGCGACCTCGCTGCCCTCCGGGTAAGGACCCTTGAGCGGCGCTCCGCTCACAAAATGCGTGGTTGCGGTCCGGATCGGTTCGGTGCGTCCCGGAAGCGCGGCTTTCGGATCGGGCATCACGGCCTTGTTTTTGAAGAAGAACATCATCCAGAACTCCTGTCTCGTTTGCGGACTGGCGCAATTAACAATCGATATGGGAGTTCACGCGCCGCCCCCAAAGAAGAGAGGGGAAGGGCTGCCGCAGACGTTCACGGAGTGTTTACAAGGTGGGGTCCGGCCGGGATCGCTCCCGGCCTTGCTGGGTCAGTGCGTCTCGACCTTCGGCAGCGTCGGCTTTTCGATCGTGACATGGTCCTGCTTGTAAAAATAGAAGCCTGCAAAGGCGACTAGCGCCACGAGCAGAGCCCCCAGAGTAAAGTTGCGCATGATGTTCTCCTTCAGCCAAACGATGGGGAGCAAACGCAATCGCAGTGCCTTCGTTCCGGGGCCTGTTGTGGTGGTCCCTTCCGGCAAGTGTGGGTCGATTCCGGAAATGTGGTTCAGAAGTGATCGCGGCAGCTTGACCTTCAGCTGCGGAAATTCTTCGGGACCATCGGAGACAGCGTGAAGCTTGGCAGGGGCTGCACGCATGCCTTAAGCAGGACGAGTTGGTACCGAAAGGGAGTATACAGAGACGTTCACGGTGGCGCCTCGCTTAACGACTGTTCCCGCCGCCGGGGATATGCTGGCAATCAAACCGTTATTGTGGAATTTTTCCAAGGTCGGTAAATAGGTTATAACGACGTTGAGGGCTACGGCAAGTGGATCACTCGTAATGTCACTAATGTGGCGCCAATTCGGAATTGTTATAGTCAACGTTTGCACCCGGCTTGGCAAGACAAGCGGCGGGATAATCTTAAGCTTCGTCGTAGGAAAATTTGCTGCTTTGGGGTTATCGATGGCAGTAGATGCAGCTGTTGCGATAGTATTGAGGTCGTCGAGAATATTACTTTGATCCTGGCTTAACTGATCCATGTTGAGATCGGTGAATTGCTCCGGATTGCTCCTGATATACGCAATGTCGTTCAAAGTTTGCATATCCATGTTACGCCAGGCGGCGCATTGGGTTATCACATCCAACTGATGTTGCAGGTCAACGAATTTTGGCGGGGTCGGCAACGGTAAGACCTTATAGGAATCAACAAGAACGGAATAAGGGACGGCCTGATTTTTGACAGTTGGAATCCACGCACCGGCGCCAGTGGTGAGTCCGTCAAGGCTGGTAAAAAGTGTGTTAGGAAGAGTTCCTCCTTCGATGTGAACCTTAACGTTCAGCCCGTGGTTCTTGACCGTGTCATGCAACTCCTGACTAAGGCTGCCGTTGGCGGAAAAAGCCGCGTATGAGCTTTGAACCACCGCCTTGACAGTCTCTGCGTCAGTTTTATCGCGAGTTTGAATTTCAATCAAAGCAAAGAATAGTCCGCCCGTCTGAATCCCGCGCACAAAACAGTCGCCATATTTCTGACGGAAGATGTCTTCGTTTCCATTTGCCAGCAAGGGTGCAGCGGTGGGATCAATGCCTGGGTCTTTTATGCTTTGAAATGATTCGGTTACCTGAATACAGATCATAGCAAATACTGAACTCGAATTCAGTGAACACATTTGGGCAAAGTCGGCTCGTGCGGATGCGCTGAACAGGCCAGCGCTGCCACTTGCCGACGCCGAAATGCCGAGTGCCGTTCGCAGCTCTTCTTCGGTGGATATTACAATAAGACTATTAACTGACTCGTCGACACCTGGAATAGGGGTGGGCGAACCCGTCACGGCTGCCCCCACCGCGGAGCCGCTGGGGGTGTCAACTCCCACGCCGTAATCCATGCCCGGCCGGTAAAGAATGAATTTCGATGGAGGCTGTGGGGCCTGTGTCTCGTCTGGGGCAGGTGCCTCGAAGCGGAGCACGATGGGGGGCTGCACCAAAGGACCAACGGGCGAGGATATCACGGGCTGCATTCACGCATGCCTTAAGCAGGACGAGTTGGTACCGAAAGGGAGTATACAGAGACGTTCACGGTGGCGCCTCGCTTAACGACTGTTCCCGCCGCCGGGGATATGCTGGCAATCAAACCGTTATTGTGGAATTTTTCCAAGGTCGGTAAATAGGTTATAAGGACGTTGAGGGCTACGGCAAGTGGATCACTCGTAATGTCACTAATGTGGCGCCAATTCGGAATTGTTATAGTCAACGTTTGCACCCGGCTTGGCAAGACAAGCGGCGGGATAATCTTAAGCTTCGTCGTAGGAAAATTTGCTGCTTTGGGGTTATCGATGGCAGTAGATGCAGCTGTTGCGATAGTATTGAGGTCGTCGAGAATATTACTTTGATCCTGGCTTAACTGATCCATGTTGAGATCGGTGAATTGCTCCGGATTGCTTCTGATATACGCAATGTCGTTCAAAGTTTGCATATCCATGTTACGCCAGGCGGCGCATTGGGTTATCACATCCAACTGATGTTGCAGGTCAACGAAGTTTGGCGGGCTTGGCAACGGTAAGACCTTATAGGAATCAACAAGAACGGAATAAGGGACGGCCTGATTTTTGACAGTTGGAATCCACGCACCGGCGCCAGTGGTGAGTCCGTCAAGGCTGGTAAAAAGTGTGTTAGGAAGAGTTCCTCCTTCGATGTGAACCTTAACGTTCAGCCCGCGGTTCTTGACCGAGTCCTGCATCTCTTGACTAAAACTGGCGGAAGCGGAGAAAGCCGCGTATGAGCCTTGAACGGCCACCTTGAGGGACTCTGCGTCGCTCTTATCGTGCGTTTGAATTTCTATCGAGCCGAAGAATGCTCCGCCCGTCTGGAAGCCGCGCACAAAACAATCGCCATATTGCTGAAGGAAGCGATCTTCGTTTCCATTTGCCAGCAAGGCTGCAGCGGCGGGATCAATGCCCGGACTTTTTATGCTTTGAAATGATTCGGTTATTTGAATACAGATCATAGCAAATACTGAACTCGAATTCAGTGAACACTTTTGGGCAAAGTCGGCTCGTGCTGATGCGCTGAACAGGCCAGTGCTGCCACTTGCCGACGCGGAAATGCCCAGTGCTGTTTGCAGCTCTTCTTCCGAAGATATTACAACAAGACTATAGTCTAGTGTCTCGCCAGTACCTGGAACAATGCTAGGTGAACCCGTCGCTGCTGCCCCCATCGCGGAGCCGCTGGGGGTGTCAACTCCCACGCCGTAATCCATCCCTCTCTGGTAAGAAAGGAATTTCGATGGGGGCTGTGCGACCTGTGGCCCATCTGGAGTGGGTGCCTCAAAGCGGAACGCCATGGGAGGTTGCACCAAAGGACGAATATTCGAGGGCATCAGGCTCTCCGTTCGACTTGCGGCATACATTATTGCGCCCACCAACTACCTTCCAGATAGGCCATGAAACCAAGCCCTGGAACTAAAGCGCAAAAAGCAATAGTCAGCCGCTACTGCCTTCGATTTTAAAGCTTCCGCACTGATCGGTCCGCCAGCTAACGATTATCCATCGTTGCCGGCCCATTGCTTGAGCCGCGCTCTGCGCCTGGTCAATCTTGAGAAACAGCGGCGATAACCTGAACTCACAGTCGTGCGCTGTTGGATCAATTCCGACGGCGCAATAAAGCTCAACTGATCCAACCCCCATCGCTGCAAGATCGTCAACCAGGGGTTGGGCGAGTGTTGGAAGCACCTGCTCCGGCGGCAGGGTACCAACGGGAGCTGTTATCAAAAACAGGCAAAATGGTAGTATTAGTCCTGACAACGCTCCGACTAACCCAGCTCCTCCCTCGATCACCTCAGCCGCTGTGTCAAATCCCTCAAACCAGTGCTTCAATGCTTCCGTGTCCTCCGTAGAGTCGGAAGCCGCTGCGCATTCAGGGGCAAACATCAGTCCGTTGTCTTGTGCTTCTACTCCCGACTGCACTCCTTCGTTGAACGCCTCGATATCCTCTGCGCCCACCTCTGAACTTGGCTCGGGTGAACTCTGAGCAATAAAGCCTTTTATGAATCCCTCAGCCCAAGCAGACGCTTTTTGAGGTGACGGCAAGTACGGATTAGAGATCACAATCGCCTCCTGTCTGACTGGCCGATTTAGCCCTAAACTGGCGGCCACACTATGGATGAACTTGATATCGATCAGATACGGTTTTGACTTAGATCAAATAATAGCTAATCCCACCTATTTAGCAAGATACAAACGGGCAGGGCGCGCAAATTATTTACTTAATGATTGGCAGGTGACTATTAACTTTTTAGCCAGAACTTGGCTTTTATTGCTAAGCCATATTATGGACCGGTTCTAAAACATCTCCTCTGCCCTGTGCCGAGATCATGATGGACTGCGAGACTTTGCGTGAAGTGCGCGGCCTGCCAAAGGTTTTCACTTCCGCAATACCCCCGGCAAGAGACAGAGCCATTACGGACCCAACTTCCGCAATCGGCATGAAGCGTGCGTTTCCGCGCTGCCAAAATCGCGGTGACGCCGGGCCAACGCATTCCATCAAAATTAACCATCCAGATTATGTAACTTTACTTCAAACAAAGACAAGGAAACGCAATTTTCGGAAAGAAGTTGAAAGAGCGCTTATGCCGGCGCCGTAAAATCAGGACTTTCAACAGAGATGCTTGAATGCTTACTTATAGGCTGTTTTACAAAACGAACCCAAATCTTCACCCGATATTAAGCGAACCTGCCGGATAAGGCGAAAGAGCTTACGGGGGGGCAGGCTCACATGCGCTCGCGTCAAACTGGCGCCCACTTCCCCCAAGGAAGAGACGCTTCAACTGAGAAGTTGAAGGGCGGGTCCCGGCCTTAGCCGGGCGAAGCGACTCAAATCGACCGAAGCAGCCAATGCGGCTTAGTCAGACTTGCTTCTTGATGCCTTCGAAGGCGGCGAGCGCCCGCGTCCTTGCCTCGGCGTGGGCTACCATCGGACGTGGATAGTTCGTCCCGAGTTTCACTCCGCAGCGTGTCAGCAGATCCGATCCCGCCTCCCACGGCTTGTGGATGACGGAGGCGGGCAGTTTTGCCAGCTCCGGGCAGAACGCACGCACATAATCGCCATCGGGATCGAACTTTTCGCCCTGCAGGACGGGATTGAAGATGCGGAAATATGGGGCCGCATCCGCGCCGGAACCGGCGACCCACTGCCAGCTCGCGGAGTTGTTGGCGAGGTCCGCGTCAACGAGCGTATCCCAGAACCACGCCTCACCTGACTGCCAGGGCTGGAGCAGATGCTTGATCAGGAACGAGGCCACGATCATGCGCACCCGGTTGTGCATCCAGCCCGTCTGCCAGAGCTGGCGCATGCCGGCGTCAACGATGGGATAGCCCGTCTGTCCCTTCTGCCAGGCGCGCAAAGCATGTCCGTCTTCACGGAAGGGAAAGTTTTCGAACTCGGGCCTGAAGGCCTTCTCGGGCAGCTCCGGGAAATGGAAGAGCAGGTGATAGGAGAATTCGCGCCACGCAATCTCCCTGAGATAGGCTTCGCCCATATCGGACTGCCCGGCGGAATTGGCGGCCGTCAGCGCCGCGTGCCAGACCTGGCGCGGGCTGATCTCGCCGAACGCGAGGTAAGGGGAAAGCCTCGAGGTCGAGTCGCTGCCGGGATTGTTTCGCTGGTCGCGGTATTTGCTCACCGCCCTGTCGATGAACAGCCGCAACCGGGCATAGGCCGCGATCTCACCCGGCTTCCACGCTGCCCTGATACCGCCTGCCCAATCCGGCTTTGCCGGTTCAAGGCCCCAACTTTCCAGGTTGTCCGATTGCGGCCAGGAGGAAGGCGAGGGCAGGGCTGGAGGTGCGGGGAGCGGAGCGCCCGGCGGCTCATGCCGGGTGAGCGCTCTGTAGAAAGGCGAATAAACACGGAACGGCCCGCCTGACGAATTTGCGATTTTCTCGGGCTCGAACAGGACTTGTCCGCCGAAGCGCCGCAGCTGCACTGCCGAGCGCGCGAGCGCCCATTTCAGCCGCTCTTCAAGCGTGCGCTGGAATGGCTCGTAGCCGCGGGTGAAGTAAATCGCCGTCGCGCGGGTTTCCGCGATCAAGTCACGCAGCACGCGCTCTGTCTGGCCCCGCCGCAGGATCAGACGCGATCCCGATCTCTCAAGGCTTTTCTCCAGCGCGCGCAACGACTGGGCCAGCCACCAGCGGCTCGCGCCCCCCATGCGCCATTTTCCGGCTGTTTCATCGTCGAGGATATAGACGGGGATGACTGGAAAGCCGGACTGAACGGCTGCCGTGAGCGCAGCGTGATCCGCGAGCCTTAAGTCGCGCCGGAAAAGGACAAGGACGGCGGGCTTGTGGGAATCCGGTTTCATCATGGCATCGCTGATTTTTTTGCTTCTTGGGTGAGAGGCGTCCGCCTTTCAATCCATAAAACGTGAGACGGGCGCCCATAGATCGCAATTGCGCTAGCGCGTGGTTTTTGAGACAGTACGGGTGCAAATCGTTTCCGGCCCGCACGGCCCTCGACGTTCTCGATGTCCCACGAAGAAGCTCAGTGCATAGCGGCGGAGCTCAATCCGCCGTTCTCGATCGTCGGCGCGCAAAATCAGCGCGTTCCCATCGTATTCAATTCGCCGCATAGCGGACGGATCTACCCCTCTGTTTTCGTGGAGTCCTCCCGGCTGTCCGCCCAGGCGCTGCGCAAGTCCGAGGATGCCTACGTCGATGAGCTTCTTGCCACTGCGCCCGCTCAAGGCGCCGTGCTCATGCGGGCGCATTTTCCCCGCGCCTATATCGACATCAACCGCGAACCCTATGAACTCGACCCCGTTCTGTTCAACGGCCGGCTGCCGGACTTCGTAAACAGCCAGTCGCTGCGGGCCATCGGCGGCCTTGGAACCATCGCGCGCATCGTCAACGAGAAGGAAGAGATTTACCACGGCCCGCTGACGCTGGAGACGGCGTTCGTTCGCATCGAGCGGCTTTACAAGCCCTATCACGCGGCGCTTCACGGGCTGATGCAAGTGACCCGCGCTCAATTCGGGACGGCGTTCCTGCTCGACTGCCATTCAATGCCGTCGCAACAGGGAGACCGGGGCGGCTGGCCGGATTTTGTGCTGGGCGACCGCTTCGGCACCTCATGCGCTCCCGAGATCACAAAGCTCATGCAGGGGCTTTTGCGAAGCCTTGGCTACCGCGTCGCTCTGAACAAGCCGTATGCCGGCGGCTATATTACGGAACACTATGGCAAACCGCATCAAGGCATCCACGCGCTTCAGATCGAGGTCGACCGCAGCCTCTACATGAATGAGGACACGTTCGAGAAGTCGTCTGCGTTTTCCGGCTTGCAGTGGGATATGGATCGCCTGATCGGCATGCTCGTCCAGGAATTGCCGCGCTGGACCGGTGGGTACAAGGTGGCGGCGGAATAGATGAAGGCAAAAAAAGAGGCCATCCAAAATGATTGAACAGCCCCAAGTCTAGGGAGGAAACGCCCAAGGAGGGCAGCGATACGCATCAGATGCATACCGCATCGCACTAATATTGCATCGCAGCGCACCAAATACAAGCGTTCAGCGCGCGGAGCGACAATTGGTTGCGTGAACGCAACAAATTTCTGCCAGCCTGCGGTAGTTAGAAATTTTTGACATAATTACGTGTTATTTATGCTATTTTAGAACAAATCATGAGGGATGAGGTGACCGCATCATTGGAAATGCTGCTCGATACGGCTCACAAACTTGCCAATGCAGCGAGTTGCGTGACCTTGCCGCATTTCCGGAGCAATGCCGCAGCCGACGACAAGGGCGGCGGGTCATTCGATCCCGTGACAGCGGCGGATAAAGGCGCAGAAATGGCCATGCGCGACATACTGGCGCGCGAATTTCCCGATCATGGCATCCTCGGAGAAGAATTCGGCGCCGTAAATGCCGGCGCCGAATACGTCTGGACGCTTGATCCCATTGATGGAACCCGCGCTTTCATCCTCGGCATGCCTCTTTGGGGCACGCTCATCGGCTTGCAGCACAAGGGCAAGCCCATTCTCGGCCTTATGGACCAGCCGTTCATCGGCGAGCGGTTCTGGAACGACCATCGTGCGGCGTGGTATCGCGGACCGAAAGGTTTGACGCGCTGTGAAACCCGGCGATGCGGGGCGCTCGACCAGGCTTTCCTTACCGCAACCACCCCGGATATGTTCGTGGGTGAGGACGAGGCACGATTCGACCGGCTGGCTAAAGCCGTCCGCATGCGGCGGTTTGGCGGCGATTGCTATTCCTACTGCATGCTGGCCTTGGGACACGTCGACATCGTGGCTGAAGCGAGGCTCAAGCCCTTCGACATCGTGCCGCTTATTCCGATCATGGAGAAGGCTGGCGGCGTGGTTCGCAGCTGGGATGGAGGATCGGCCGAAGCATCTGGCCGTTGCGTTGCCTGCGGCGACCCGGCGCTCCTCGAACCGGCGCTCTCCCTCTTGAAGTAACGGGACGCGGGCCGGCCATTGGGGGGCGGACTCTTCCTTCGGCTTCAGCTTCTGACGTGTACGTGCACGGTTTGGGAAGCGCCGGACGTTGCCCCGCTATCATCTTCGACAACAATATCGAAGCTCGCCGTGCTGCTGTCTCCGCCATCGTGAACGAACAGCACGCGCCCAGCCTCGATATCAGCCTGGGTAAAGTTCGCAATCGGCGCTCCGGCCTGAACTCGTGAGCGCGACGAAGCCGTTGGCCGGGTTGGATACCGTATAGGTGAGGTGATCGGGCGTGTCGTCGGGATCGACGGCGGTGATATCGTCGGTGGTGATGATGACCGACTTGCCCCGCCGGACCGTGATATCGAAATCGCCTGTGAGCCTCGGCGGAACATTGCGGAGTTCTGCGCTGAGGTCCGCGCCCATCTCCATGGCAAGCTGCCCATAGCGGACATGGCCATTCACGGAACCGGAACTGCGAATGCTGATCAGGTTCTTGACGAAAATCTCGCCCTGAACCGACCCGGCCACGTCCGCCTGATCGGATTTCAGCGTCCCGTAGAAGCTGCCCCCCTGGTGGACCAGCACCGATTCGGCGGCAAGCTCGCCCTCGACCAACCCATGAATTTCCATCTGGCGGCAGTTGCGGATTATGCCCTTGATGATTGTATCTTCCTGGATAATCGCTTCGCGTGCCACTTGCCCTGCCCCATTACAAGCTGTTGATCGCGGTGCCGGCGGCGCTAGCCGGGTCCGATTGCGCGCACCATAGGCGTTGCGGGCGGAGTGCTGCAATCGAAATCAGGCCTGTGGAGAAAATGGGCTTGCCTGGGTCCCAGCGAGGGTCGGCGGCGGCAGCGCTGGCGCAGGCGGAACGCTTTTGCCGCTTGCGGTTTTAACCGGTCTTGTGGGTGCGGCGCACTTTTTATCGGCAAAGAACCAGTTTAGCGACGGCGTCGTAAATTGAGATTACACTCTCTCCAGAGGAACTCTTGGAACTTCGAAAGATCGGCCAACTCTAGGGGAAATCATGTCCATGCAGCACCGGCGGTTCAGCCTGGAAAAAGAAAAGTCCGCCGCCTTGAACTGGCGTCGCGGGATGTTCCGGCTTTGGATTCTTGTTTCGTCTGCGTGGCTGATGGGATGGCTGATCTATTTCGCAATCAAGTTCATGACGGGTGAATTTGCATCTCCGCAAATGCCGGTTGTCCCCGTGGTGTTGATTGGACCGCCGCTCGCTCTTCTCGTTTTCGGCATTGCCACAAGGTGGGCGATTCGCGGTTTCGAGGCGGATGACCGTCCATAGGATGGCGTCTGGCGCATGAGCGGCGCGCCGCACATGGACCCGGTGACGCCAGCCGCGGGGGGTTCGCTCGCCGGTGCGCGTCCCAACCGCCCCGCGGGGAGGAAAGGCGCTCGCTGGTTTTGCCATGGCCGGGGCGCCCTCTCGACCACGCGTCGCGCTCCGCGACCACGCCGGCCCACCGCGCCCGCCGTCGAGGCGAGCGCTGGTGGGCGAGGGGAACTCGAACGACGTTACGCTGCGACCTCCAGGGGCGCTGCTTTGGGATCGGGCTTCTTCTCGCGAGGCGAAGCTATGGGCGGGGCGGCGTCCTCACCCCTGAGAACGATATAGATCGCAGGGATCACAAGCACCGTCAGCAGCGTCGATGAGGCAAGCCCGAACAGGAGCGAGATTGCAAGCCCCTGGAAGATGGGGTCGGCCAGGATCACGGCTGCGCCGATCATGGCGGCAAGCGCCGTAAGCAGGATCGGCTTGAACCGGATCGCGCCCGCTTCCAAGAGCACCTGCCGCAAAGGCAGCGTCCCGCGCTTGTGCTGGATGAAGTCCACGAGCAGGATCGAGTTGCGCACGATGATGCCGGCGAGCGCGATGAAGCCGATCATGGACGTCGCCGTGAATGGGGCCCCGAACATCCAGTGGCCAAGCATGATGCCGATCAGCGTCAGCGGCACGGGCGTCAGGATCACGAGCGGCAGCTTGAACGAGCCGAACTGGCCGACGACGATGAAGTAGATGCCGAGGATGGCGATGCCGAACGCCGCGCCCATATCCCGGAAAGTGACATAGGTCACTTCCCATTCGCCGTCCCAGAGGAGGATCGGCTTGGAGTCGTCGTTCGGCTGGCCGTGCAGTACAATCGCAGGCTTCAGCCCCGACCCCCAGTCCGCCTTGTCGATGGCGTCGCGAACCGCGAGCATTCCGTAGATCGGCGCCTCGTAACTGCCCGCCAGTTCAGCCGTGACCATCTCGGCCGGCCTTCCATTGTGTCGGAAGATCGGGAACGAGGCGCGCTCCTTCTTCAGGCTCACCACATCGCCAAGCTCGACGATGGAGCGGTTGCCGGGGATCGCATTCGCGGGCACGGGCGTGGAAAGCGTGTGCTGCGAAAGCGAGAGTTCCTTCTTCGGCAGGGCGATGGCGATTTCGACCGGATGGCGGCCTTCGCCACGATAGGAATAGCCGACCGGCACGCCGGAGAGATACGCCTGGATCGTGTCGTAGACGTCCTTCTGCTCGACCTTGAAGAATTCGAGCTTATCCTGGTCGATGGAAACCCGTAAGCGTTCCTCGGGCGCCCTGAAGCTGTCGTCCACATCGACGATGAAAGGAATGCTCTTGAAAACCTCCTCGAGTTTCGTTGCCGTCGCCCGCCGCGCTTCGGGGTCGGGGCCATAGACCTCGGCAAGCAGCGTCGAAAGCACGGGCGGTCCAGGCGGGACTTCAACCACCTTCAGCGCCGTGCCCTTCGGCATGTCGAGGCCATGCAGCTTCTCGCGGACTTCGAGCGCGATTTCATGGCTCGTCCGCGAGCGCTCCGACTTCGGGGTGAAATTAAGCTGCAGATCCCCCTGCTCCGGCCCATTCCGCAGGTAATAGTGGCGCACGAGGCCGTTGAAGTTGAAGGGCGTCGCCGTGCCGGCGTTCGACTGGATCGACACAAGCTCGGGGATGTCCTTCAGCCGCCCTGCAGCCTCCTGAAGCACGCGCTCTGTCTCTTCAAGCGAGGCCCCCTTCGGCAGATCGACGACAACCTGAACCTCCGACTTGTTGTCGAACGGCAAGAGCTTCACCGTCACGGATTTTGTCCAGAACAGCATGAGCGAGGCGAGCGTCGCGACACCAACGACCAGGAGGAAGGTGAGCGAGCGCTTGCGGCTGCGAAGAATCGGCTTCGCCACCCTGACATAGACGCGCGCCAGGACGCCGCCGCTATGCTCGTGCGGTTGCGCATGCTTCCGCGCGATCTTCATCATCAGCCATGGGGTGACCATCACGGCCACGAAGAACGATAAGATCATGGCCGCCGACGCGTTCGCCGGGATGGGGCTCATATACGGACCCATCAGGCCCGAAACGAACAGCATCGGCAGGAGCGCGACCACAACCGTCAGCGTGGCCATGATAGTCGGATTGCCGACCTCTGCGACCGCCTCGATGGCCGCCTGAACGCGGCTTCGCTGGCCGTTCATGCCCCAATGCCGCGCGATGTTCTCGATCACGACAATTGCGTCATCGACGAGGATGCCGATGGAGAAGATCAGCGCGAACAGGCTTACCCTGTTGATGGTGTAGCCCATGATCCAGGAGGCGAACAAGGTGAGCAGGATCGTCGTCGGGATGACGATCGCCACCACGACGCCTTCGCGCCAGCCGATGGCGAACACGATGAGCGCCACGATGGAAACGGTCGCGAGCGCGAGGTGGAACAGGAGCTCGTCAGCCTTCTCGCTGGCGGTTGCGCCGTAGTTTCGGGTGACCTGGACGTCGATGTCCTCCGGCAATGCCGCGCCACGCAGCTGCTCCAGCCTTTTGACGAGGCTAGCTGCAATGTCCACAGCGTTGGCGCCGGCCCGCTTGGCGATGGCGATCGAGACAGCAGGCACACCCGTCAGCTGGCCATTCTTGTCTTTTGCGAATTGCCAGCTTCGCTGCTCAAGCGGCTTGCCGCCGACGACAACCTTGGCAACGTCCTTTACGTAGACTGGCCGCCCGTCGCGCGCCGTGAGCAACAGAAGCCCGATATCGGGCACTCCCTGAAGCGTTTGCCCCGCCACAACCGGCACGGACTGTCCTTGGTCGCGGATCTGGCCCGCAAGGAAGGACCGGTTCGCCGAGCGCACCTTGTCGATGAGTTGGGCCAGCGTCACGCCATAAAGCGAAAGCTTCTCGGGATCGGGCTCAACCCGGATCTGGTCGGGCCGGCCGCCGACGATATAGGTGAGGCCCACATTGTCGATCTTGGAAAGCTCGATCCGCAGATTTTCGGCGAGGTGGTAGAGCGAGTTGTCTGTCCAGCGCTCGGCCGCCCCGGCCTTTGGCGACAGCGTGAGGCCGACGATGGCAACATCGTCGATGCCGCGCCCGACGATCAAGGGCTCCGGAATGCCGATGGGAATGCGGTCCATATTGGCGCGCACTTTTTCATGGACGCGCAAAATAGCGTCGTCCGAATTCGTGCCGACAAGAAAGCGCGCGGTTACGAGCACCTGATCGTCATTGGTCGTGCTGTAGACGTGCTCGACGCCGTTGATCGCCTTGACGATGGTTTCGAGCGGCTCGGTCACAAGCCGCGCTGCGTCCTGCGCCTTGAGGCCATCCGCCCGAACCAGGATGTCGACCATAGGCACCGAGATTTGCGGCTCCTCCTCGCGCGGAAGCTGAACAAGCGCGATGCTGCCCAGCATCAAAGCGGAAATCAGAATGAGCGGCGTCAGCGGCGAAGCGATGAACGCCTTGGTGAGATTGCCTGAAATGCCGAGCTTCATGGCCGCACCAGCCTGTCGCCGGGTTTCAGACCTGCGAGCACCTCGATTCCGTCGCCGCCGCCTTCGAGGCTGGGCTGGCTGCCCCGGCTGGACGACGATGTCCATGGTTGTGCCGTCGTCTCGCTTAAGGCGCGCATACTCAAGGCCGAAATGCTTGAAGAGATAGTCGTCAGGAACGACAATGGTGTCGCGCTTGCCCGCCGAAATCCAGACGAGAACGCGCTCGCCGACGAAGTATTTGCCGAGCCCGTCAGCCTGTGCGTCCGCGATCACGCGGCCATCCTGCAACTCGGGATAGACGAGGGAGATGAGACCCTTGCCGAGCGGCGCGTCGCTTGCCGCAAGTTCGCGGCCGCCGATGATCACCGGGTCGCCTGTCTTGATGAAGCGGGCATGCCGCTCCGGCAGTTCAAGGCGCAGCACATAGGCATTCGCGGCAATCTTCGCGATCGCCTCGCCCGGCATGACGACCGCGCCGACCGTAACCGGGATGGTCAAAACGCGGCCCTGCGCGGGCGCAAGCACAGCGCCTTCCTCGACCTGCTGGGTAATGACCGCCCGTTCCGCCTCGGCGGACTTCAGGGCATTCGAAGCAACCTCGGAAGCGGCGCGCGCTTCATCGAGCTTCGCGCTCGCGGCGTAGCCGTGCTGGGCAAGCTGATCCTGCCGCTGCAACTCGGCCTTCGCGGTTTCAGCCCGTGAGTGAAGGCCGATGATCTGCGCATCGAGCGACCTCATTCTCAGAGCCAGCTTATCGTCCGCAACGGTTGCGAGCACATCGCCGGGGTTCACTTCGCTGCCGCGCTTTATGGCGAGCGAGGTGATGGTGCCGCCGGTGCGGACGCGGGCGTTGATTTCGTCGGTGCTGCGAACGGTGGCGAAGACGGCCTTCAAATCATCGATGGCGCTTTTTTTGACATCGAACACGTCCTCTGCCTTGGCCGAAGCGCTGATCGCGCCGATCGACAAGGCTAGCGCTAGCATCAAAACGTAGAATGCCGAAGGCGGCCTTGTGAGTGCCTTGCCTGAAATCCGGTTTGTCATTTTCTCAATCCCCTTGCGGGTTCTCAATCCCTTGCTGGCTGAGTCGCGGTACTGTATCGCGGCCTGAGTCAAGTCTGGGCTTTTCATTTCTCGAAACGGATACTAGATATGGCAAGGAGAAAGTTCAAGCATTCGTACCTACGATAAAATGAAGATACATGCCGAAAAAATGTCGCGAGCCGCTAATGGCGCTGTCGGGCTCCTTCAATCGCTCGGGAACAAGTCGCGGCTGATGATCATGTGTCAGCTGATCGAAGGCGAGAAGTCGGTGGGGCAGCTCGCTGAGCTTCTGCAAGCCCGGGAATCCACCGTCTCCCAGCACCTGGCGCTTTTACGGAAGGACAGGCTGGTGACGACGAGACGGCAAGGCCAAACGATCTTCTACACGATAGCGAGCGATCCAGCGCGGCAGCTCTTGGAAACGCTTTACCAAATCTATTGCCTGCAACCCTAGCGCCAGGACCGGGGGTTCTTGCGTTGCTGCCCATCCCCCATGCAGAAGATCTCGTATAGAAGCGCGATCACGCGTTTAATGTCGTCGTCCGCGATGTTGTAGTAGACGGTCTTGCCTTCTCTTCTCGTTGTCACCAGGCCGTCGAGCCTCAGACGCGCGAGCTGTTGCGAGACCGTGGGCTGGCGTAGCGACAAGCTGTTTTCGAGCTCTGTAACCGAGCGCTCTTTCTCGGAGAGAAGGCAGAGGAGGAGCAGCCTCGTCTCATGGGAGAGGGCTTTCAAAAACTCGCTCGCGAGGCGGGCATTGTGCACCATGTTCTCTATCTGCGGCACGATTTCAGCGGCCGTCGGGGCCTCCGTTCCGAGCTCCTCGGCATGAAGGCTCATTTCTTCGGTGGTCATAAATTTTCTTCCACATTCGATTGCGATTTTTCAATGACTGACATTATAATATCTGAATATCGCCCGCACTGGAAGCGCGGCGCCCCTCTTTTTTGGAGGGACAGTTCGGCTGCGCGAATACTCAATATTTAGAATGCGTTACGCTTTCAAGGCGACATGGCGACATTTCATCGCGATCGTGGCTCTCAACAGCTTCGGGCTGATCCCGAGTTTCCTTCAGTAAGCGATGAGCGATGCCTCGTCTCGTGCATTGTCAATTCAATAACGGCGCTCGGAATCAAGTCATCTCTCGCAGCGCTGCGGCTTCGGTCCGGTGTGAGCTTTGCAACAGGCGAGAGCGGAACCGGCTGACATTTGCAACCAAAGATTGCAATACGCATGAACTAGTTATATAGCTCCCATGCCTGGATGAGCAGGCGGCGCGCCTATGACCGCGAATTGAGTCTCGCGTAGAAAATCGGTTCGCGGTCATACACCGGGTAACCTGCAAAAAAGAAACGCCGCCGGTTTCCTTCCCATGCGTGAGATCTTTTCGCGAGATGGCGGCGCTCTCTGTGTGTCATGAAGGCACCAGTTGCAAGGTTTCCCTCCAGGCAAGGGGGTTATGCGGGGGCCTTTCCTTTCATGAGGCCACACATGGGCGGTTCCCCGACTCCCTCCACACCACAACAGGATCCCTCAGCGGAGCCCGACGATCCCCTGGAAGAACCGCCATTTGGGCCTGGGAAGTAGCCGGCATTTGGGAGGCGCCGCGGTTGGCTTTTAGTCGGAACTGTGGGAGCGCCTGCGGGCTTGAAGCATCGCCGGCTTACACTCAGCAAATGCCTCCTGTAATTGCTTATTCCCTTAATGCGGCTGAGTTGGTGATCCCCCCTGGGCGCGTTCCCCATCCGCGAGATGCCATTCCGCGTGGGCAACGAGCGTGGAAGCCAATAATTCGGCGAGAACGGCCGAAGTGAAGACGCAATAGCGGATGCGTTTGCCTCAACCCGCCGTTGGGGCTCGCTCAGTGAGTGGGCCGCAGGGCTCCCACAACGCGCATGAAAAAGCCAAGCAAGAGGAAGCCAAACCCAAGCGCCCAAAAAGACCTTCCGATGAGGGTGGCGTCCTCAAAACTGAGGCTTGGCTGCGCGCCGGCGAGCATCCAGGTCACTTGAGAGAGGAGAAAGAACACGCCCAGGGCGATAAGAAGGCGGCCGGAAATACGCAATAGGCGGGTGCCCCAGCCTTTGAAAAACCAGATAACCAAGCCTGCAAAGCCAAGAAAGATCAAAAACTCCCCAGCGGTGGCGATCGGTCTCATGAGCGGCATCATCGTGGACGTCACGTCGAGCATGGCTTGCTGCACAGCGTTTCCTTCCAAATCTTCTTGTTGTGTGCCTGTTTAATCAGGCAGCGTATATAGGTTACGCGGTCACGCCACGGTTAGGAGCCTCGCCACGCGGGATTTCCCGGGCAGGGGCCGCCATCGCTCCAAACTTACGAAAAGCGACATTGCGGGCTCATGCCCGCAGCCGGGCAGCCTTGCGAAGCGGCAGATCATGAAGCGACCTGCTTTTCCTCCGTGGTTGACCGGAAGCTGCGTGCCCAGGGCATTTTCTGGGATTAGCTTTTGGCGTCATTGCGAATGCTCAATGAGCGCCATACGATGAGGCGGCCACGCGTCGTGCGAGGCGTAACCACTCTCGATAGGCTCCTGCATTGAACCCAGTTACAAACGCCGAGGCTTGGACGGGCGTTGCCGACTGCCTCGCCTGCAACATCCGACAGTCTGTCCTCTTCGCCGGATTGGAGGAGGGGGATTTCAATGAGATTCACCGGCCCATCGATCAGCTGAATTACGCGGCAGGCGCGACGATCTACCGGGCTTGCGAAGAAGGCGTCTCGCTTTTCACCATTCGCACAGGACTCGTAAAGCTGTCGCACTATCTCACCGACGGCAACCAGCGGATCGTTCGCCTTCTGCGAAAGACCGACATTCTCGGGCTGGAATGCGTGCAAACCGAGATGTACCAGCACACGGCCATCGCTCTTCAGCCGACCGAAGTTTGCCGTCTCCCCGCAGCTTGCGTCAAGCGCTTGCTGCGCAGCAACGAGCGGCTCTTCCACACCCTGATGGCGCATTGGCATCGCGCATTGAGCAACTCCGACCGCTGGATTACAGAGCTTTCAACCGGGACAGCCCGCGAACGCGCCATCCGCCTGCTTCTCTGGCTTTCTGAGCTCGAAGCAGGCGATACATGCAGTCTGTTCAGCCGCGAAGATTTAGGCGCCGTTCTTGGGCTTACCACCGAGACCGCGAGCCGGACGATGGCCGAACTGAAGCGTCAGGGGCTGATCAACGAGCACAGCCCCAATCGCTTCTCCTGCGATACCGTCAGGTTGCGTCAAATCGTGGGAGCTTGAGCCTTTGGGCGATCCCAATCAGTGGGTAGGACGAATTGCCCCCGCGAGGCGCAGGATGAATCCGGGAATCAGAAGCGCAAGTCCGACAAGCCAGAACGGCTTTCTGTCCATCCTGATCCAGGCATCGTCGAAATTCGTCGTCGTATCCAATCCGAGAACGATGGCTGCCACCTGAAACCCCAGGAACAACACGCCAAGCAGGATAAGCAGACGCCCCACCAAACGCAGGATTCCCGTGCCGCGATGGTTGAGGACCCAGGCGAACAGCGCGAGCCATCCGACGAACAATATAATTGCCCCGGCATAGGCAATCTGCGTGGTGTATGGAGTGAGCTGGGCCACGAAATCAGGCTTCATGCACGTTCCTCCCCGATCTTTCCTTGGATTGATATTCTCAATCGATTTTAGAGATGCAGCTCAAGCGGCGCATCTGCGAATTTCGACGCGGCTTCAGCCGCGCGTTCCCGGTGCGAACGCACGAAAGCTACGAAGCGCTCGACCCACGGGTTGCGCGGGCTCGATCGCAAATGGGAGAAGCTTGCGATGAGAGTGCCGATCACAATGCCGTCGCGGCCGCCGCCAATTCCTGCGCCGCGCGCGACGCGATAGGCGAACCGGTGGCCGCCGCTCAGGTTTTCCAGCGCGGCGTAATGAAATTCGTGCCCCGGAATTCTTGCCTTCGATGCGCCGTCGGCGGAAGGCCAGGGCGAGTCTTCCGTTTCTTCCAGGAGGACAAGCCCGCGCCCTTGCGGCCGTTCATACATGACCGCGTCCGCCGGAATGACGCCCACCATCTGATGCGACACGCCCTTCCATTGAATCGAGCGCGCCAGATACATCAGGCCGCCGCATTCGGCATAGGTGGGAAGGCCAGCGCGGATGCGGCGTGCGATGTCGGCGCGCAGTTCGGCGTTGGCTTCGAGCGCGGCCGCCTGCGTCTCGGGGAAGCCGCCGCCGATGAAGAGGCCGTCTGCATCGGGAAGCCGGTTGTCGGAGAGCGCATCGAAAAAGCAGAGCTTCGCGCCCGCGCGCTCGAAGGCTTCGAGATCGTCGGCGTAATAGAAGCCGAATGCGCTGTCGCGGGCGACCGCGATGCGAATGCGCTGGCCGCGGCGCGGCGGCGGGGAAGCGGGACGCCCGTCTGCAATGCTGGCGCGGCGCGGCCGACTGCAAGAATGCGATCCACATCCACGCCATCCTCAACCGCGGTCCTCAGCCTCGCGATGGTCGCGCGAAGTTCCGGCGTTTCGGATGGCGTCATGAGCCCGAGGTGCCGTTCCGTGATCGCGAAATCCTTATTCCGCGGCACCGCGCCAATCACCGGAATATCCGTGTAGCGCTCCAGCGCCTGGCGCATTTTGTCCTGCTGCCGCGTCGTCCCGACCTTGTTGAGGATGATGCCCGCGATATTCGTTTCGCGGTCGAACGCCTGGTAGCCCAGAACAAGGGGCGCAATGCCTCGCGTCATCCCGAGCGTGTCGATGACCAGGATGACAGGCGCGTGGAGAAGCTTCGCGAGCGCCGCGCTGGAGTCGCGCCCTTCAAGATCGACGCCGTCATGCAGGCCCTTGTTGCTCTCGATCAGCGCGAAATCGGCAGCCGCCTCTCGCGCCGCCGCGCTGTCGCGGATTTCCGCGTTCGTATGGGTATTGAAGTCGAGATTGTAGCAGGGCCTGCCGCTCGCATGCGCGAGCCACATCGGGTCGATATAGTCCGGCCCCTTCTTGAAGGTTTGCACGCCGAGCCCGCGTGCGGCAAGCGCTGCAGCGAGCCCGACCGAGAGGGTGGTTTTCCCCGAGGACTTATGCGCCGCCGAAAGGAGAACCCGCGCCATGGCTATGCCACCGCTCCGCAGCCGGTCGCGGCTTTCCCACATCGCGTTTGCCTGCTCTTCAGCCGCCTCCATCGTTTCCGCGCGGCCCAGCGCCTTCAAAGCGATGGCCAGCGTTCCGGTTATGGCGGCCTCGCCGTATTCGTCTCTTGCTTCCCCGCGCAGGACCGCGGTCAGCCGGTCGAGGTTCATATCCTCCTCGGGGGCTTGGCGAGGATCGGAAATGAGAACTGGCCAGCGCTCCTCGGCGACCGCCCCGTTATGGACGGTCAGCACCTCGCAGGGCTTGTTCGGGCGCCGCTCGATCTCGCCGCCTTCGCCACGGAACACCGCCATGTGCGGCTGTTCGAGAAGAAGCGCGGCCTTCTGGTGGATTTGCATGTAACCGGGATGGAAGATTCCCTGCAGCATCACCGGCGCTGCAAACGGATTGAGCATGCGCGAGAGCGTATGCACCGGCGAACGCAATCCAAGGATCGAGCGCAACTCGAAAAGGCTCGAAAGAATGGGGTTGATCGCCGTAAGGGGCATATAGGCGAAATTGCGCCGAGCTAGGTGCGACGCGGCTTCTTCGAAGCTCCAGGCGACAGGGATGCGCAAGCTCTGCAGAACCTCGCGGGTATAGATGCGGCCCTCGGTGTGACCCTCCGCGCCGTGCATGAAAACCTTTGTGCCGTTCCGGGCGAGCATAAGCGCGGAGAGGATGTACCACGGGAGCTGGCGGCGCTTTCCCGCGTACGACGACCAGTCCACATCGACCTTTGGCAGGGGCGAGGGAAGCGTCATGGCGCCCCGCGCGGCGCGGACAAAGCCCGCAATCTCCTCGGCGCTTTCCTCCTTTACCCTGAGAAGCATGAGAAACGCGCCGAGCTGCTCCGGCAGCACCTCGCCGGCGAGGATCATCGCCATCGCCTCCCGCGCTTCCTCAACGGTCAGCGAGCGGGACAGAGTTTTGCCGCGGCCCAGGATCTGCACGAAGCGCGCGAAGGGGTGAGGAGGGCGGATCATGGGGGGCTCCGTGTTGTGTCAGGCTTCGGCGCTGCGCGGCATGAACGGCAGTAGCTTCAGCGCGATGCCCACCAAAAGCATCGCGATGGAAATGCCGCTCACGCCCAGCAGCACTTCAGGCAGCGACGGCCAATAGTTTGCGACGACGCCATCCTGGAAAGAGCTCGAAATCTCCATGCCGCGGAAGAGTTGCAGCGGATAAGCCTGCCCGCCGATGATCGTGGAATACATCTGGGCCAGGCCGCCGATCAGGAAGAACGGTGCCGCGAGAGCCATCGATTTCCATGCGTTGCGGCCCTTCCCGAAGAAGACGAGGATCGTGAGCGGCAAGAGCAGACCGAGCCAGATCTGGCCGATCCAGAAGGTCAAAGTGTAGATGCCGCCGTCGCGCAAGAGGAAGGCTTCCACCGCGCGGTATCTCGGCGCGTAGAGCTTCGTGAGATGAAAAATAGCGGTCAGAAAAAGCACCGCCTGCGCGAAAAGGATGAAAAGCCCGCGGAATTTATGGAGCATGTCTTCGCTGATGAGTTCCTGCCGCGTCTCCCGGCAAACCGTCATGAGAACGAGGACCGTGAAGGCCAACCCATAGAGGAAGGAGGAGGCAATGAACAACACGGGCATGATTGCGGAGGAGTAGGCGTCGCGCGCGACAAGAAAGCCGAAGATCGAGCCGGTGGCCGTCGTGAGTGCGAAGCGCCAGAAGAAGGCCAATCCGCCAACCACCTTCGTCGGCGCGCCGAGACGCGAGACGCGCCGATCCATCATAACGAAGAGGTAGAGAATGACGACAGCCATAAAGCCCGTATAAAGGTAGATATTCCAGGCGAAGATCGAGCGGAAGTTATAGGTCGTCATCGCAACGATCAGCCGGTCGGGGCGACCCAGATCCAGCACGAGCACCGCGAGTCCGCCAATAAGCAAAGAGATGGCCAGAACGCCGGAAAGGCGGGCATAGGGCTTGTAGGCGAGCGCATTGAAGACGGACGAGAAGGACGCGACGTTCAGCGCCCCCGATGCCGCCACGATCAAAAACACGGCGAAGACGTGTGGAGTGCCCCAGACGATCTGGTTCGACATGCCCGTGACGACGTGGCCATGCTCCTCCATGTAGAAGGCCGCGGCCAGCCCGGCCGCGATGACAAATACATGAAAGCCGAGCAGCCCCCAGAAAGAGGTGCTGTGATCTGTAAGCCTGTGATAAACGACTTTTGCCATCCCTGACCCCACGCCACCCAGCGGCGGCGCTTCTCTTAAATGTTTGTGTAATAGACGCCCGTATCGCAGCCGAGCGTCGGACGAATGCGGGTCGTGCGATAGGTCGCGACGCGCTTCGCAATCTCGCTCGAAGGATCGTTCAGGTCGCCGAAAAGCATCGCGCCACTGCCCCTGGCCTTGCACGCCTCGACGCAGTGCGGCACGCCTCCAGTATCGATACGGTTCGCGCAAAGCGTGCAGCCTTCGACCGTCCCTTTCCCCCGGGGCGCATCAGGCTTCTGATCCGCCAGCGGCTCATGCACGAAAGACCGCGCCTTGTAGGGGCAGGCCATCATGCAGTAGCGGCAGCCGATGCAGATATGGCGGTCCACCAGCACAATGCCGTCGGCGCGCTTGAAAGAGGCGCCTGTGGGGCAGACGTCGACGCAAGGCGGATTCGCGCAGTGCTGGCACATCACCGGGACCGAGAAAGCCTTGCCGCTTCGCCGATCTTTCGCATTCACTTTTCGGATCCACTGCGGGTCGGTCTCAGGATGCCCGGTGCTTGTCCAGCCGAAGGCTTTGGAACAGGCATCGACACAGATCGAGCAGTCCTCCTTGCATTTGCTGCCGTCGATGAGAAGCCCCCAGCGCACCTTCGACGAAGCAGGCGCTGTCCGGGTGTCATCCTCATCGTCCATGGCGTAAAGCGCGACGCCGGGCGCAATCAGCGTCGCCGTTAGGGCTGCGGCGCCTTTCAGGAAAGTGCGTTTGCCAGCATCGATGGGCTTGCCTTCCGTCATGGGCGGTTCTCCTGAAGGACCGTCGCCGCGGCGGCCAGGTCTGAGGGAATGGCCCGTTCAGCGCTTTGCGTCTTGTCTGGCCCTGGCCGTGAGGAATGGCACTCGAAGCAGTCGATGGAGACGGCCGCAAAGTCGTGGCAGCTCCGGCAGAAGTGCCTGGAATCCGAGTAGTTCACGGGCTGGCCATCCGCTCCCTTCACGGCGTGACAATCCATGCATCCTGCAAGGCTGAACGGCTTGCCGCGCAGGCCCTCATGCACGGTCTCATCGCGCTGATGCTTCATCATGCTCATATGATTGCGGCGCATGAACTCAGTGGGGGCGACGCAGTGCTCGCCCTTGCCTCTGGGCGGCTGCGGCATGAGCCCTTCTGCGAGGGCGGATGCATTCGCAAAAGCAAGCAGGAGCGCAATGACAGCTGCCAGTCTCATGCCGCGCCCCTTTCGTCATCCCGGAAACGCGCACGCGCGTTATTCGGGACCGCCGAGAACTCGAGGCCGCGTTTGTTACTATCCTGGATAATCGCTGAAGCGCTTTTCGGGATGCCGCTGAGAAGGCAGTTGTCGGAGCGCATCCGCATTACTCCCCGAGGCCCATCTGGATGTAGCCCGTGGGGCAGACATCCTGGCAGATGTGACAGCCGACGCATTTGTTGTAATCGGTCTCGACATAGCGTCCGACTGCGCGCTCCTTCTTCGGCACGCGGTCGATGGCTTTTTGCGGACAGTAGACGAGGCAGGCGTCGCATTCGAAGCAGAGCCCGCAGCTCATGCAGCGCTTGCCCTCGGCGATGGCCTGCTCTTCCGTGAAGGCGAACGATACGCTCCTCGAAATCGCCGATGACAGATTTCAGCACTGATGTGGCGTTCATCGCGCTTGTTGCGTGGCGTATGGGGGAAGTGCCCTTTAAAAAGCGCGGTGTGCGGGACGATCTGCGCCGCCGAGCGGTCCTCGTAATTGTGGATCGCGAACTGGGCCGACGACGTGCCACGGCTCTGCTGGTGATCGTAAGGCTGGGGATCAAGGCCGCGCTGGTGCAGCTCTTCGAGCAGATTGAACTGGTGCACATCCACCTTCGGGCGCTTGTCCTGGGGATTGCCATCGAGGAAATGCGTAACGGTTTCAGCGGCAACGCGGCCGTGGCCGATGGCGGTCGTCAGGAGATGAGGCCGCACGGCGTCGCCGCCCGCGAAGTGCTTCTCCGTGCCCCTAACCTTGTAGACGGCGTCGATGGCGATGGCGCCCTTGCCACTATTCAGCCGTTCAAGGCCGTCGGCGAGATCCGCCATCTGCCCGATGGCCGAAATGACGATGTCGCAAGGGATCTCGAACTCCGTGCCCTCTGTGGGGATCGGCGTCATGCCCTTCATGGTGCATTGGCACAGCTTGATCGCCGTGGCGCGCCCCGTCTCATCCGTGATGATTTCGAGGGGCATGACGCCGCCGCGGATGTCGATGCCTTCGCGCAGCGCATCCTCGCGCTCGCGCGCCGCCGCCGTCATCTGGTCCAGCGGGAAAAGCGAGGTCAGCACCGCCTGGACGCCCTCGCGGCGGATCGTTCCCGCCACATCATGGGCCGTGTAGCCGAGAACCTCCACACCGGCCTCATCATGCTCGGCGTGCTGGCTGATGTGTCCGATGCGGCGCGCCACCGAAGCCACGTCGATGGAGGTGTCGCCGCCGCCGATCACGACGATGCGCTTCGCGGTCGAAAAAAGCAGGCCGCGGTTGAAGTCATCCAGGAATTCGACGCCGGTCAGGCAGTTCTCGCCGCCCCAGCCCGGCACAGGAAGCCCACGGCCCTTCTGCGCGCCGATCGCCCAGAAGATGGCGTCAAAACCAGCCTCAAGCTCTTCAAGGCTGATGTCGCGGCCCACCTTCGTCTTGAGCCGGAGGTCGATTCCAAGATCGAGGATGCGGCCGATCTCGGCATCGAGCTTTTTGCGCGGCGTGCGATACTCGGGAATGCCGTAGCGCATCATGCCGCCGAGCTCATCGTGCGCCTCGAACAGCGTGACCGCATGGCCCTTCCGCCGAA
Source organism: uncultured Alphaproteobacteria bacterium (assembly GCA_963817495.1). Classification (GTDB taxonomy): domain Bacteria; phylum Pseudomonadota; class Alphaproteobacteria; order Rhizobiales; family Rhodomicrobiaceae; genus Rhodomicrobium. Next base: position 37,800 of record CAWFOS010000017.1, read on the forward strand.
GGAAATACGCCGCCGCAAGACCGGCGGGGCCGCCGCCGATAACCGCCACCTTCTTCCCTGTGTCAGGGCCGGGCGCGGCCGCCTTCAGGCCATGCTCGATGGCCCAGTCGCCGACATATTGCTCGACGCCGTTGATGCCGACGAAATCGTCAACCTCGTTGCGGTTGCAGCCATCCTCGCACGGCGCGGGGCAGACGCGCCCCATCACGGACGGAAATGGATTGGCGTCCATCATGCGGTTGAAGGCGTATTCCTGCCAGGGCATGCCCTGGACCGGCGGCTTGTCCATGCCGCGCGCGATGGAAAGCCAGCCGCGAATGTCGTGGCCTGAGGGGCAGCTTCCCTGACACGGCGGCGTTTTATGCACATAGGTCGGGCATTTGTGGGAGTGGTCGGCCTGGAAGATCTTCTGCGTGAGATCCGGCCAGTTCCACATGCTCTCGCCTTCTTCGAACCGGCGGAATGTGTGCTCTTCCGGAGCCCCTTCATCACGATCCATTACTCTGCTTCCTCCTCATGGGCCGCTTTAGCTGGCTCGTCTTTTTTTGCCGGGTCCGCCGCCGGCGCAGCCGCGAGAGCTTCGGCTTTCGCCTTCAATTCCTCTTCCTGCATCGAGCCGGTCAGCACGATGGCGTTCGAAACCATCTGATGCACGCTGACGATCGCCTCCCTGTCGAAGCCAAAATTCGGCAGCACCTTGGAGAACTGCGCTTTGCAGATCGCGCAGATGGCGGCCATATGCGTCACGCCATGTTCGTCCGCGACTTCGCGAAGCGCCTTCATGCGCGGCGATGCGCCCTTTATGCGGATGTCCATCAGCTCGTCGGTCAGAAGGCCGCCGCCCCCGCCGCAACACAGCGTCGCTTCACGGATCGTGTCCGGGTCCATGTCGTAATAGTGGTTGCAGACTGGCACGGAGAATCGCGCGCGGGATCTCGAACTGGCCGCCCGGCATGTCGCCCATGCGCGAGGCGCGCGCAACGTTGCAGCTGTCGTGGAAAGTCAGCCGCATATGGTCGTTCTTCGACTTGTCGAGGCGGATTTTTCCCTTCTGAAGCAGATCGTAGGTGAACTCGCAGATATGCTGCGGAACAGGATAGCGCGGATCGAGAAAATTGAATGGCCCCGCGAGCGTATTGAGGAAGTTATAGGCGACGCGCCAGGCGTGCCCGCATTCGCCGAAGATGAGCCGCTTCACCTTAAGCGCGCGCGCTGCATCTGCGATGCGCAGCGAAACCTTTTGCATGTTGTCGTAGGAACCGATGAACATGCCGAAATTGGCGGCCTCGGACGCATGCGAGCTGAACGTCCACGAGATGCCCGCCTCATGCAGCACCTTCGCGTAGCCGATCAGCCCTTCCATATGCGGGGAGGCGAAAAAGTCCGCGCTCGGCGTCACGAGCAGGATGTCCGCGCCCTCTTCGTCGACCGGCAGACGCACGGGCACGCCCGTTTCCTCTTCAATCTCCTCCTCAAGCCCCGCAAGCGTTGCTTTCAGCGCTTTCGGCGGCAGGCCGAGATTGTTGCCGATCTTGAAGACCTTGCCGATGATCTCGTTGCAATATTTCTGCCCCATGCCGATCGTGTCCATGATGTCACGCGCGGCCATGGAGATTTCGGCGGTGTCGATCCCAAACGGGCAGTAGACGGAGCAGCGCCGGCACTGGGAGCACTGATGGAAGTAGCTGTACCACTCGTCCAGCACTTCGCGCGTCAGATCTTCGGCCCCGACGAGCCAGGGCACGATCCGGCCGGACAGTGTGAAGTAGCGGCGGTAGACCTTGCGGAGCAGGTTCTGGCGCGCGACCGGCATGTTGTTGGGGTCGCCGGTGCCGAGGAAGTAATGGCACTTGTCTGTGCAGGCGCCGCAGCGGACGCAGCCGTCGAGATAGAAGCGAAGCGCCCGGTTGTTCTTGACGAGCTCGCCGAGTCTCAGGATCGCCTTTTCCTGCCAGTTCTCGACAAGCTCGCCCGGAAAGCCAAGCGCCGTTTGATGAGCAGCCGACGCCGGATAAGGCTTGCTCTTGGCCATCGCCCCGTAGGCAAGCTCAGGAATTTCCAGTGGATCGGGATGCAGAGGGCTTTCGGACGGTTCCTGCATTTCAATTTGGTCCACGGCGTCCCCCTATGCCTTGCTGACGGCGGCGCGAGCGGTTGCATAGCGGCGCTCGCGAGGATTGTCGGCCTGATTGCGCGACGGGCTGAAGAAGACGCCGGGGGCGTGCAGAAGCTTCGAGAAGGGGAAGATGACCATCAGCACCGCAACAAGCGCCAGATGAGTGAGGAGCAGCGGATCGGCCGGAAGCGGCTGCCAGTCGAAGGCCATAAGCCCGAGCATGAAGCCTTTCACCGTAACGATATCTGTGTGCGCCACGAACTTCATCGCAAGCCCCGACGCGCCAATCGCGATCAGGAGGAGCAGCACCAGATGATCGAAGGCATCGCTGATGTAGCGCATGCGCGCCAAGATCACGCGCCGGACCCAAAGCGCAAAAAGCGCAGCCACCATCGCGAAACCGGCATAGACGCCGAAGGGCTGCATCAGGGACACGAGCGGCCATACAGGCTGCGTGAAGTAGCGCAGGTGGCGGAAGAGCACGAGAGCCAGTGAAACGTGGAAGATCCAGCCGAACAGCCATATCCATTTGTTGGACTTGAACAGGCTTTCGAAGACGGTGACTTCCCGCAACACGCGAAGCATCGCTCCCGCCCGCGTCGTCGGCGCAGGGGTCGTCGGAATTTTGAGAGGGACCGGCGTCCTTGCATACTGCCACACGCGCAAAGCAAGCCCGGCGGCGAAGATAGCTGCCGCGACGTAGAACATGATCGCGTAAATCGTGGTTTGCACGATAACCTGTCCCTAGTTCCCAGTTCTTCGACTGGTTTTCACACGAGCCGTCATGGCCGGGCTTGACTCGGCCATCCAGCTGAAGGAGTCGCAATTTCCTGGATGGCCGCCTCAAGAGCGGCCGTGACAAAAAGTTACACGCAGCCGGTCGGCTTCGGCAGTCCGCCGATTTTGCACGCCTGCTTCGCGGGGCCATAGGGGAACAGCGTATAAAGATACTTCTGGTCGCCCTTATCCGCACCGAACTTCTTCTTCATTTCCTTGACGAGAACGCGAATGGCCGGCGCGATCTGGTATTCGTCATAGTATTCGCGCAGAAAATCGATGACTTCCCAATGCTCTGGCTTCAAGTCGATATTCTCGCTCTTCGCAATAAGGAGCGCGAGATCCTTGTTCCAGACATTGATGTCTTTGAGATAGCCTTCCTCGTCGTGCTCCGCGACCATGTCGCCAATCTTATATTCCGTGCTCATAATGTATTTGACTCCGTTCGTTTATGCAGTTTGCGATTGCTTATAACCACGCGACGGTGCGCGCATGTTGTGTCACGAGATCGACGAAACCGCCGTAATCGACAAGTTTGACGCCGTCCATGACATCCTCAGGCTTTATGCCCCGAGCCGCCAGATCGGAGGCCAGCACAAAGACGCCGCCTCGTTCCAGCGCGGCCTTTACGCTGGCGTTTGCTGAGGATCCCTTGCGAACTCCGACAACGCCATCCTCGATCATGATCATGGCGTCACCCGCGATCATGTGGTGGGCGCCGCTTTGCAGCGAGTTCCGGTCGAAAGGAGATTTGTTAACCGTGTGAAGAGTGGACATGGCTTTCAAAACTCCCGGATCAGAAGCTCAGGACGACGTCTTGATCGGCAATGATTGCCGCCATTTCAGCGCGGCTCACTGGAATGATCGAGGGCTTCTCGGCGAAATCATCGTCCTCGTCTTCGTATGTGATCGGCATCAGATCTTCGATGGTCAGCCCGCGCTCGGCGAGCGCCTCGCGTTCCACGTAGAACTTCCGCACGTCGTAGTCGCCAAGCGCCTTGTAGGTGCGGGAAAAGTTTTTCATTCCCGCGGCCCCAGTGTCCTGCCCCGCCATGAGCTGGAAGACGCCGTCGTCGATGAAGGCGAGGCTTACATCCTGCTCGAACGCCGCGCCGATGAGCACCACCTCTAGCGATTCAAGCGCATAGATCGTGCCATAAGGCGCCCTGCGATTGATGTAGAGAAACTTCTTCTTCTTGTCGGCCACGGTCCCCTCCTAATCCCCGAAGACCACGAGGCGGTCGGCGTCGATGCCGGCCTCGATCAACTGCCCCAGCCCTGAGATGCGGAAGCCCGGCGCGATGTTGCTGGCGTCCTTGCCGTGGCGCCTGGCTTCATCGGCGTCGAGGATGCCGCGGCGCTGCGCCGCCGCGATGCACACGACCATATCGAGCTTGTGCTTCTCGCCAAGTTCGCTCCAGAGCTTCTGCAGGTTGCGATCATCCTGCGGCGGCACGGTCAGCCGCGTGCCGTTGTTGACGCCGTCGTGGTAGAAGAACACGCGCGTAATGCCGTGTCCCTTCTCCAGCGCGGCTTTTGTAAAGTGGTAGGCCGTGTCGGACGCCTGATGCGTGTACGGCCCTTCATTGACCACGATTGCAAGCTGCACGTCTTTGCCCCCCGCCTAGAAATGCACGTGCGCGGACATGTTCATGGTCTTGCGCGCGCCGGTCCATGTATCGAGGTGGTGCTTCGTGAAGGCGAAGCCCGTCAGCTCGAAGAAGCGCGGCCAGCCGATGCGCTCGATCCACTCGCCAAGGCGCTCCCAGTCCTTCGCATTGTCCTTGTAGGCGTAGAGGATCTTGCGAACGACCTCGGCGACCTCGGGCCAGCGGGGCGCGTTGTTCGGCAGGTTCGCGACCAAGAGCTTATGGAAGGACGGCTTCGAGCGCGCGTTGGAATGCTTGCCGCCGACCCAGACCGCGATCTTCGTGGAGTCTGCGCCGTTGATCTGCATGGGCGGGCAGGGCGGATAGCAGGCGCCGCAGCACACGCATTTCTGCTCGTCGACTTCAAGCGACGGTTTGCCGTTCACCATGGCGGGGCGGATCGCCGCCACCGGGCAGCGCGCCACCACTGCGGGCCGCTCGCAGACCTTCGAAACAAGGTCGTGGTTGATCTTGGGCGGCTTCGTATACTGAACGTTGATCGAGATGTCGCCCTGGCCGCCGCAGTTGATCTGGCAGCAGGAGGTCGTGATGCGAACGCGGTTCGGCATCTCCTCCTTGATGAACTCGTCGTACATCATGTCCATCAGGCTCTTGACCACGCCTGAGGCGTCCGTGCCCGGAATATCGCAGTGCAGCCAGCCTTGCGTGTGCGAGATCATCGACACCGAGTTGCCGGTGCCGCCGACAGGGAAGCCTTCCCCCTGCAGCTTCTGAATCAGCGCAGGAACCTTCTCGAAGGACGAGACGATGAACTCGATGTTGCTTCGCGTCGTGAAGCGCACATGGCCTTCGGCGAACTGATCGGCGATGTCGGCGAGCTTGCGGACGGTGAAGACATCCATCTGGCGCGGCGTGCCCGCGCGGACGGTCCAGACCTCGTCGCCGCTTTTCGAGACGTGGTGCAGAACACCGGGACGCGGCCGGTCGTGCCACGCCCACTGGCCGTAGTTTTTCTTCAGAACCGGATGCATATAGGGAAACGGATCCGGCACACCGGATTCAACGGGGCGGCGCGGTTGAGCAGGGGCGTTCATCTAAGAAGTCTCCGCGGAATCGAATTTGAGCCAATGGCAGCTAGCGGGGCGCAGGTCGAACGAGTGCGCCCCGCGCTCCCTTTATTCAGCAGCGACGGTCAAGCCGGCTTCTTTCGCCTTGCGCTCGAAATATTTCTCGGCTTCGACGGTAAAGTCGTCTGTGCGCACATAACTGGACGTGCGCGGATGGTTGACCATGTTCGGATCGGGATCGACGCCTATGGCTTCGAGGAAGGCCGGCAGCCCGATGCGATCGATGCATTCGCCGATGCGCTCGTGCTCGAGCGCGTTCTCCCCAAAGAAGTCGATGAGCTTGCTTCCAAACTCGACAAGCTTTTCGCGGTCCTCGTCCGTCTCCAGCTTCATGAAGGGGACGAGCATTATACCCATGAGATCGCCCACCTTGAGCGAACGCTTGCCGCCGACCAGGATCGAGACGCCGCGGTCGTCGCCAGGCGCCAGCGCTTTCGTCATCACGTTCATGCAGTGCATGCAGCGCACGCACGACTTGTTGTCGACGTCCAGCGTGTCGTCGTCGTTCAGGCTCAGCGCCCGCGTCGGGCACATCGCGATGACGCTGTCGATGGTGTATTTGCGGCCGTGCTTGGCGACGTAAGTCTTCACCTCGTCCTGGTTCACCTTCATGGCGTCGCGCCAGGTGCCGATCACCGCGAAGTCGGAGCGGTGGATCGCATTGACGCAGTCGTTCGGGCAGCCCGAGAATTTGAACTTGAACTTGTAGGGCAGCGCGGGACGATGCATCTCGTCCAGGAAGTTATTGATGACCGCGCGATGCGCCCGGATCTCGTCATAGCAGGACTTTTCGCAGCGCGCATGACCCACGCAGCTCATGGAGGTTCTGAGCGCGGGGCCAGCGCCGCCGAGGTCGAAGCCCATCTCGTTCAGTTCGTCGAACGCCTTCTGGGTGTTCTCAGTCGTGCAGCCCTGGAACATGATGTCGCCGCTCTGGCCATGGAAGGCGATGAGGCCGGAGCCGTGCTTCTCCCACACATTGCAAAGCTGGCGCAGGAGATCGGAGGTGTAGTGGTAGCCTGCGGGGGGCTGGACGCGGAGCGTGTGGAACTCTTTCGACGCCGGGAATTTGTCGGCGACTTCCGAAAAGCGCGGGATGATGCCGCCGCCATAGCCGAAAACCGAAACGGTGCCGCCCTTCCAGAAGCCAAGCCGCTCCTCGTAGGAGTGTTCGAGCTGGCCGAGGAGGTCGTTCATCATCGGCGCGTAGGGCTTGTCCTCTGCGTCGCGCAATCTCTTGAGCCCGGTCACGAAGCTCGGCCACGGCCCTGTTTCAAGTTCGTCCAGAAGCGGGGTTGCGTGCTTTTGGGATTGCGCTGGCTTCGGCGCATCGTCGCTCGTCATTCAACCTCCCTGCTCGGGCTTAGCGTCTAAATATAACTGCGTTTCCCCGAGATTGGTTTTTTGTTCCAAAACAGATCGCTAAAGCGAATTTTTGTCACGCTAGCATATTTACGGGTTAATGACAATCATTCATATCTGTGAATACGATAATATGTTCGTGTATTAGGCGCTTCCAGGACGTCCCGTAAAGTTCGACGAAAGGCCAAGGATGAGCATCATGCGTTCGACACATTCCGAAGGGTCCGCGCTGCCACTGGCGGGGCCGTTCTGCCTCCATGACGAAAGCGCCTATGCTGTTTGGCGTGAGGCGAAGCTTGCAGCCTATCCCAGATCGATCGAAACCCTGCGAATCAAGGTTGAAAACCTCGCAAATCCCTCGGAGCGGGAGCGTACGGCGATTCGTGAGCTGTGCCGCAAGGCCAATGTGGCGATCTACGACAGCGGCTCCATCGGTACCGATGCGGCCCTCGTGCGACCCGCGTGCAAGGCTTTCGCCGCCGCGTTCGGGCTGCAGCACAGGGAAACGCATCGCTCCCAGGCAGATGACGGCGTCGTCGCGATCGAAATGGCGGCTTCCGGCAGCCGGGCTGGCTACATTCCCTATTCAAACCGGCCGTTGAGTTGGCACACCGACGGCTATTATAACTATCACGGTCCATCTACTTGCGTGAAAGCCATGGTGCTTCATTGCGTGCGCGACGCTTCGGAAGGCGGCGTCAATGCGCTGCTCGACCACGAGATCGCCTATATCCGCCTGCGCGACCGCGACCCGGCGTTCATCGAGGCGCTCATGCATCCGGAGGCCATGACGATCCCGGCTGGCGAAGATGGGCAGCGAGGCCCGAGGCCCGACAACACCGGGCCGGTCTTCTTCATTGAGCCGCGGAGTCAGTGGCTCATCATGCGCTATACCGCCCGCAAGCGCCACGTCGTGTGGCGGCAGGACCCTATGACGCATGCCGCGGTGAAGGCGCTGGAAAACGTACTTGAAAGCGATCCTCTTATCGTCCGCTACAAACTGCGCCCTGGCGAAGGGCTCATCTGCAACAACATTCTGCACAACCGGTCAGGGTTCACCGAAGGGGCGGACGGAAACGGGCGGCTCCTCTACCGCGTGCGTTTCCACGACCGGATCAGCATTTAGAAAACAAGCGAGCAAAGCATGCTTCAGATCAGCGACATGATCATCGCGCATCCCGAGATCACCTCCTTCAGCGGCCTTGAGGAGCTTGTGAAAGAGGCCGCGCGCCACGGCGCGATCCACCTCAGCTTCGATCTCAAGCCGGAATATCCGGACACGCCACGCAACTGGCAGGACCGGCTCGAAGCGGCGTTCCTGTCGATTGTCGGCAGCGGCAGATAGGAGGCGAGCGATGGAAGGGGAGACCAGGGAACGGCTGGAGACGCTGAGCGCGCCTTATGGCCGCGAGGTGCGGCTTGACGATATACGCTTTGAAAGCGGGATGCGGCTCTTGCGCGTGACCATCCGCGAAGGAAAGCGGATTACGGTCCTCGATGTGGATGCACCGGCCGCGCTCGCCTGGGCGAAGACTATGACGCAATGGGCCGAGGGCGCGGCTGGCGCAGAAGAGAAAGCATAGGCCGTGGAACACCTTCCAGTCTTCTTCCAGATCAAGGGCAGGCCTGTCGCTGTCGCCGGAGGCGGCACGGTTGCGGCGCGCAGGGCGGAACTGGCGCTGAGGGCCGGGGCGCGCGTTCGCGTTTTCAGCGAAAGCTTAAGCGACGATTTCCGTCCCATCGCAGTCCAGGACGGCTTCAACCACGTCGCTCGCGCCATCGCGCCGGGCGACATTTCAGGGTGCGCGCTGGTTTTCTGCGCGACAGGCGATGCGAACGCGGATCGCGAGATCGCGCGGCTCGCAAATGCCGCGAAAGTTCCGATCAACGTGGCGGATGCGCCGGACCTTTGCGATTTCATCATGCCCTCCATTGTCGACCGCGACCCGCTCGTGATCGCCATCTCGACCGGCGGCGCATCGCCCGTGTTCGCCCGCATGATCCGGGCGCGCCTCGAAAGCGTGATACCGGCTGCTTACGGCCGGCTTGTTGCGCTGGTCGGCGCTCATCGTGAACGGCTCGCGTCTGTCATGAAGGATTCCGCCGCGCGCCGCCGTTTCTGGGAGCGCATCCTTGAGGGCCGCGTGGCGGACCGCTTTCTTTCCGGCCATGAGGGCGAAGCGCGAGCCGAACTCGAACGCGCTCTTGCACGAGCTGCCGAGGGCGAAGAAGGCGAGCCGGTCGGCGAAGTCTATCTCGTGGGCGCGGGGCCCGGCGATCCTGACCTCCTCACATTCCGCGCGCTCCGGCTGATGCAGCGCGCCGATATCGTGCTGTACGACCGCCTGCTTCCGCACGGCATCCTCAATCTCGTCCGCCGCGAAGCCGAGCACATCTATGTCGGCAAGCTCCCAGACGATCACATCCTGCCGCAGGAAGCGATTACGGCCCGGCTCGTCGATCTCGCGAAGCAGGGCAAGCGCGTGCTGCGTCTGAAGGGCGGCGATCCCTTCATGTTTGGCCGTGGGGGCGAGGAGATCGAGGCGCTGGCGGCGGCAGGCATCCCGGTTCAGGTCGTTCCAGGCGTCACCGCCGCCACCGGCTGCTCGGCCTATGCGGGTATTCCGCTCACGCACCGCGATCATGCCCAGGCCTGCGTTTTCGTCACCGGCCATTCAAGAAAGGACGGGCTCAGCCTCGGCTGGACGGCCCTCATTCAGCCGCGGCAGACGGTGGTGATTTTCATGGGCTTGGGCAAGCTCGGCGGCCTCATGAGCGAATTCGTCGCGCATGGCGGCGATCCGAATCTGCCGGCCGCCATCATCGATAACGGGACACGGCCCAATCAGAGGGTCATTATCGGAACCGTCAAAACGCTTCCCGAACTGGCCGCAAAAGCGGATCTGCATGGCCCCGCGATCATCATCCTGGGCACTGTTGTGACTTTGCGCGACCGGCTTGTTCCGGAAAGCGCCGCGGCAACAGGCGCAGGGGGAGCGTTCGTCCAGGAAGCAGGCCCGGCGTCTCTTCGATCGCCAATTTGAGCAGCTAAGACAGCATAATTCTTGGGCAAATGCGCCCTTTTGTGGCCTTCCCAAAGCCAAGCTTCTATGATCATCATGTATGAATATGACCGTTGCTTAAGAATTCTGGCAAGGGCTCCAAGGGAAACGTCTAAGGAAACACGAATGGCACATATCGTCGTGTTGGGCGCCGGATTGGGCGGCGTCATCATGGCCTACGAAATGCGCGATCAGCTTCGGAAGGGCGACACGCTGACCGTCGTCACCAAGGAAGCGAAATATCACTTCGTCCCGTCCAACCCCTGGGTGGCGGTGAACTGGCGGAGCCGCGAAGACGTCGAGATCGATCTGACGCGCACCTTCGCGAAGCGGAAAATCGATTTCATTCCGGTCGCGGCGAAACGCGTTCATCCCACAGAAAACTGTATTGAGCTGACGGACGGGCGAAGGGTGGACTACGATTTTCTCGTCATCTGTACAGGCCCGGAACTCGCCTTCGACGAGATCGAGGGGCTCGGCCCCAATGGCTACACGCAATCCGTCTGCCACGTCGACCACGCGCAAAAGGCCGCCGAAGCCTTCAAGAAATTCTGCGAGAAGCCCGGTCCCATCATCACTGGCGCCGTGCAGGGGGCATCGTGTTTCGGGCCGGCCTACGAATACACCTTCATTCTCGACACGGAACTGCGCCGCAAGAAGATTCGCGATCGCGTGCCGATGACGTTCGTCACTTCGGAGCCTTACATAGGGCATCTGGGCCTCGACGGCGTGGGCAATACCAAGGGCATTCTCGAAGCCGAAATGCGTGACCACCACATCAAGTGGATCACGAACGCCAAGGTGAAGAAGATCGAGTCCGGCAGGATGATCGTCGAGGAACTCACCGAGGATGGCGAGTTCAGGAAGGAGCACGAGTTGCCGTTCTCCTATTCTATGATGCTCCCGGCTTTCCGCGGCATTGAGGCGTTGCGCGGGATCGAAGGTCTGGTCAATCCGCGCGGCTTCGTTCTCATCGACAAGACGCAGCGTAACCCGACTTTCCGCAACGTCTTCTCCGCCGGGGTCTGCGTGGCCATTCCGCCAATGGGGCCATCGGCGGTGCCTTGCGGCGTGCCGAAGACCGGCTTCATGATCGAATCGATGGTGACGGCGACGGCGCTCAATATCGGCGAACTGCTCCGCGGGAAGGGCGCGCAGCACGAGGCAACCTGGAATGCGGTCTGTCTCGCCGACTTCGGAGACTCGGGCGTGGCCTTTGTCGCGCAGCCGCAGATCCCGCCCCGTAACGTGAACTGGTCCTATTCCGGCAGATGGGTCCATAAAGCGAAGATTGCGTTCGAGACCTACTTCCTGCGCAAGATGCGGCGCGGCGAGAGCGAGCCCTTCTATGAAAAGGCGGCGCTGCAAATGATGGGCATCGGCAAGCTCAAGCGGGTTACGTAGCAGATTGCTGAAAAAGGATGCTGCGCATGGTTCGACAGGCTCACCATGAGGGTTAACAAGCTGAGAACACTTAACCTCATCCTTGTCGAAGGATGGAGCCGCGAACTCACGGTTGTTCAGCAGCCTGCTAGGCCGTGCAGCAGCGCAACAAGCAGGCCGGCTTGCTGCGCTGTTGACATGCCAGCTTTAAATAGAGATATTTGAATATGTAGCATTCTTGCTACTTTTATAAGAAATCGAGGAGACAGGCGGGCATGACCGAAGGCAATGGTGCTTCGAAGAACCAGAAGTCGATGACGATCATCGTCACCAAGGGCGCGCTTGATTGGGCTTATCCGCCCTTCATTCTCGCCACGACGGCGGCGGCGATGGGCGTCGACACGACGATGTTCTTCACCTTTTACGGCCTCCCGCTTCTCCTGAAGAAGCTCGACCTCAAGATTTCGCCCATGGGCAATCCGGCGATGAAAATGCCGATGATGGGCATGCACATGGGAATGCCGAACTGGGTTTCGGCGATCCCGGGCGTGGACTCCGCTGCAACCGGCATGATGAAGGACATGATCAAGAAGAAGGGCGTCGCTTCCATCGAGGAACTGCGCGACATGGCGCTCGAAGCCGAAGTCAAGATGATCGCCTGCCAGATGACCATGGACCTCTTCGAGTACAACAAAGAAGACATGATCGATGGGCTCGAGCTTGGCGGCGCGGCGACATACATGGAGCAGGCGTTGAAATCGAACGTGAACCTGTTCATTTAACAGGATGCTGACAAAGTGATGCCGCTCATGGCCTCATGGTGAGTTTGGCGAACCACGACAGGTTCACCATGAGAATAACTCGCAGAAAATACTCGGCCTCATCCTGAGCCTGTCGAAGGATGAAGCCACGGCGGCCTGCCAAGCCCAGCTCCAGAACGCACAAACGCAAAACAAACCCAATTTCGATCAGGAAGAAATCATGGCTGACAAGACCCTCGACGCGAAAGGCCTCAACTGCCCGCTGCCGATCTTGAAGACCAAGAAGATGCTGACCCAGATCCCCGCGGGCGGAACGCTCGAGGTGCTTGCAACCGATCCAGGCTCAGTGGCCGATATGGCTTCCTTTTGCCGGACGACAGGAAATGAACTTGTCGAGTCGTCGAAGGACGGCGACATCTTCCGGTTCGTGATCAAGCACACCGCTTGAAACTTCCGCTGATTGCGTGCCGGTCCTCGGCACGCAGCTTTCTTGACGAGCTACGGATGAATTATTCCCCGTAGGAGACTCGTTCAGTCCGGCAGCGGAAAAGGCAGTTCTCCGAAAAATCCCCAAGCGGCAATGCCTGCTTCTGGAACTCATTTCGGGCGCATAGAGAGAGAACCGCCCGGACAATAGAGCAGCTACGGAAATCAAAGCGCAGGAAACACAGGGCCTGCATCTCAATGCCGGGATCGAGCTGGTATCGATAGGCACGCTCAACGCCGCGATAGTCCATCCCCGCGTCTTCACCCCCGGGCCTTACTCCGAGCGGCGGATGCGGGCGGGGTTGTGTGGTGACAGCGGACTGTTGGCCTTGAAGTACTGTTCGAGGGCCGGGACCTCGAACGGGCCTACGTGACGGTCGGCGCCCTCCTTGAGCACGCTGAAGCCATCGCCCCCGTCGGCGAGAAAGGAATTGACCGTTACACGGTAGCGGGCGGCGGGATCGATCGGGCGGTTGTCGAGCGTGATCCCGTCTGCCGCCACGAAATCGCCGGGCTGGCGCTTGTCATCCCAGGTATAAGCGAAGCCTTTCGAAACCTGGAGGATGCTGGGCCTGGGCTGGTTCAGCCACTGCTGTTCCAACAGCGTCTTGATCTGGGCCCCTGTCATCGTCAGCGTGACAAGGTTATTGCCAAAGCGCTGGGCCAAGAATAAGCCGGCATAGGTGACCGTACCGTCTCCGGTCTTGGGCACGCTCGCGCGGATGCCGCCGGGATTGGTGAAAGCAATAACCGCGCCGCCATCTTCCTGCGATCGGGTCGCGGCGAGCTGGGCATCCGCGATAATGTCTCCAAGTACGCTCTCCCCAGTCGAGAGCACCTCCCGCGAGAGCGTGGCCGTGATCGAACCGACCGGTCGCTCGGCCAGCGGCTTAATGACCTTGTCGTACTCGGAAATGAGGGTGGTCTGCTCTGGATCCTTGGCGTAACGATCTGTACGCACAATCAGATTGTCGGCCCGGGCGCTGACCACATCGCGCGTGTTAGTGTCGAGTTCGATCTCGATCTCGGTGACGATCCTCCCGAAGCTGCCCGCGCTGGTGACGAGCCGGCCGTCAATCACGCAGCGATAGGCGCGATGAGTGTGTCCGCTCACAACAAGGTCCACGGCCTTGTCAAGCTTGCCTACAATATCGACGATCGGCCCCGAGATTCCCGGGCACTCATTGTAGCCGCCGGAGGGGAAGCCGCCCTCGTGGAGGAGGACAACGATGGCCTCTATCCCGCGCTGCCTTAGCTGCCGCACCAGCGCGTTCACGGTCTCCGCCTCGTCGCGGAACTCGAGTCCGGCGACGCCCGACGGGGCTACGAGATTGGGCGTATTTTTCAAGGTAAGACCAATGAATGCGACGGGTATCCCTTCGAACTCCTTGATCTCATACGCGGGGAAGAGCGTCTGGCCGGAGCGCTGGTCGATCGTATTGGCCGCCAAATAGCGGAACTTAGCGCCTGTGAATGGGTGTGGCCCCTTACAACCGTCCCTCGGATGGCAGCCACCCTTCTGCATACGCAGCAGCTCATCCCTTCCCTCGTCGAACTCGTGATTGCCAACCGCCGAGATCTCAAGTCCCATGGCCGAAAGGGCCTCGATGGTAGGTTCGTCATGGAACGCGCCAGACAGCAGAGGGCTAGCTCCGATCAGGTCGCCGGCAGCCACGAAAATGCTGTTCTTCTTTCTCGCCCGAACCTCTTTGATGAGCGTAGCCATGTGTTCGGCGCCACCCGCGGGGATGGCGATTTGCTTACGCGCATCCTCCGGGTCGGCGATGGAGATGCCACCCGATGGGGGCATAAGGTTACCGTGGAAGTCGTTGATCGCGAGAATGGTGACAGCAACAGGCGCGCCCGGTACCGAAGTTGGCATAGCCTCGTGTCGCTGACGTTGAAGCGCGAGCACCGCAAGCACGACAAGGATGCCAACGAAAGCTGCAAGGCGCCATTGCTGAAGCCACATGACCGAGAGATCTCGCTTTCTTCAATGATTGATATCGCATCCCCGGAGTTGAATCGCAACGTCATCGCCGGGTTCGCACACAAAGCGGGGCCGAAGCATTGGACAGCGAGAACCTCGAAGCGCCGAAGGCTGCCCCAACGACCATACAAAAGGCCCGGGCGGCGCGATCCGTTGGCCGCCCGGAGAACTCTGCTTGGCTAACGCGGCTAAACCCCTCTCATGACAAGCCGGTTCAGCCTTGCGACAAAGGCCGCGGGGTCCTCCGGCAACTCGCCATCCAGAATTTGCGCCTGTTCGAGCAAAAGCGCCGAGAGATCGTTCACATCGTCCTGGTGTGATTCCTTCAATGCATTGGCGATCGCCTTTACCAGCGGATGGCGGATATTGAGCTCAAGGATCGGCTTGGCCCCCACGCCGCGCCCCTGACGCGCCAGCAGGCGCTCGATTTCCAGATCCGGCCCGTATTTGGCGGCAACAAGACAGGCAGGACTGTCCGCAAGACGGTGAGAGGCCTGCACGTCGGAGACCCGTTCTCCGAGCGCGCTCTTGACCGCCCCGATGACAGCCTCCGTATCAGGCTCATCGAGCTTGGACTCCTCTTTAGCCGCCTCTTCGAGCAAGGGTATGAGCCCGAAATCGACATCGCCCTTGCTGAGCGATTTGAATGGCTTGCCGCCGAAATCGACCGGCAAGGCGGTCCAGAATGAATTGATCGGATCGCTCAGCAGCAGAACCTCGATGCCGTGCTTCTTCGCTGCTTCGAGCTTGGGATTGGACTTGAGCCGCTCCGTGCTCTCGCCGGCGAGAAAATATATCTCGGTCTGATTGGGCTTCAGATCGGCGACATACTGTTCGAGCGTCCGGTTGTCGCCCGCCGTCGTTGTGAAGCGCGCAAGCTTGAGCAGCGCGTCGCGCCTCTCGTGATCCTCGTAAAGGCCCTCCTTGATGACCCCGCCGAACGCGTCCCAGATTTTCCGGAAGGCGTCGGCGTCCTTCGCGGCCAGAGTCTCCAGCTCCGAGATGACGCGGCCGGTCAGCGCCTTGCGCATTTGCGCAACTTGCGGATTGTTCTGCAGCATCTCGCGCGAGATGTTCAGCGGCAGGTCCTCGCTGTCGACAACGCCGCGTATGAAGCGCAAGTAGGACGGGAGGAGATCCGCGCCCTCCGTGATGAACACACGGCGCACGTAAAGCTTGACATGCGAGCTTCGCGCCGGGTCGAACAGATCGTAGGGCCGGGTCGAAGGCGCGAACAGGAGCACGGCGTAGGATTGCCGGCCCTCCGCCCGGTAGTGCAGCGTCATGGCCGGCTCGTCGAAGGCATGCGCGATGGAGCGGTAGGCCTCGGCGTATTCCTCCGGCTTCAGCTCCGACTTCGGCCGCTGCCACAACGCGCTCGCGGAATTGATCTGTTCGGACTTGCCCTCGGCATCGACAAGTTCGATCGGGAACAGGATGTGATCCGAATAGGTCGAGATCACGCGCCGGATTTCGTGCGGTTCGAGATATTTCTTCGCGTCGTCTTTCAAATGCAGCACGATCTCCGTGCCGCGCGGCACGGCCTGGCCGCCTGTTCTTCGCTTGCGGGCGCGATCTCGAAGCCGCCGCCTCCGGACGAAGTCCAGGCCCAGGCCTCCTTCGCTCCTGCGCGCCGGCTCACAACCTCGATGCGGTCCGCCACCATGAACGCCGAGTAGAACCCGACCCCGAACTGCCCGATCAGTCCCGCGCCATCTTTCGCCTCCGCAAGCTTGTCCACGAAAGCGCGCGTGCCGGAGCGGGCGACGGTGCCGAGATTGTCGATGAGTTCCTGCCGGCTCATGCCGATGCCGTTGTCGGCGATGGTGAGTGTGTTCTTGTCTTTGTCAGGCGTGACGCGGATGACGAAAGGAGCGCCGCCCGCGGTCAGCTCCGGGCTGGCGATCGCCTCGTAGCGCAGCCGGTCGCAGGCGTCGGAGGCGTTGGAAATGAGTTCGCGCAAGAATATGTCGGTTTCCGTATAGACGGAATGCACCATCAGCCGGAGGAGTTCGGCCACCTCGGCCTGGAATGAATGTGTCTCCGCCGCTTCCTTCACCAGGGAATCTGCCTCTGCCATATGTCTGCTCAAAGTTAGGGGAGTTGCATGACTAGAACGGCACCGGATATAGCACCCCAGGAAGGCCGCGCAAGGTGCTTCGCGCAGCGCGCCCTCAAGAAGATTAAACGGATCTCGCAGCCGCGATTGGAGCTTGAGCGATGCCCATAGTCCGAGGCCGAAACATAGAGGTGCTTTTTCCGGCGGACGTGATTGCGCAGCGCAATCTTGAGCTTGCACAGGAAATCGCCGCGCGCGAGTTTCACGACCTTCTGGTCATTGCCATCCTCAAGGGATCGTTCATCTTCGCTGCCGATCTCATCCGCTGCATGCATGATGCAGGTTTGGCGCCGGAAGTGGAGTTCATTCTCATATCGAGCTATGGCGCGGGAACGAAAAGCGGCGGCGTCAGGATCCTCCGGGATATCGATGCCTCCGTCGAGGGCCGGGATGTCCTTCTCATCGACGACATTCTTGAATCCGGCAACACGCTGGCATACACGCGTTATCTGGTTCTGAACCGGGGGGCGAAAAGCGTTTCCATTGCCGTGCTCCTGGATAAGCGCGGCAGCCGCCAGCTGGATATCGAAGCCGAGTTCGTAGGGTTCGCGTGTCCGGATCGCTTTGTTGTCGGCTATGGGATGGACGTTGCGCACACATTCCGGGAGCTTCCGTTCGTCGGCGTGGTCACCGAAGATGGCGGGTAGCGGCGCTTTTTAAGTCACCCGCGCGCGGCGCCTGAACATGTTATAACGTGCCTGTAAGGCGCTTTTTTCCAAGATCTGCGCTCAAGCAGTGGCTCGGAAGAGCTCCCGTTTATGACACGTGTCGAATGCCCTTGGCGGTTCCCGTATTACCCTTGTCGCCGGCCCTTGATGACCGACAGGCGGGCTAAGTGAGAGCGCAGGACGTTGCGGCTGATGCCGAGAAGCTGAGCCGTGCGCACCTGGTTGCCGTCGCAGTGTTCGTATGCGCTCTGCACCAGCATATCGATTACGGTTTGATAGAGATTGGGAAACGGCGCCTGCATCGCGTTGCGCAAAGCAGCGGCCAAAACGCTCGACGGCGCCGGCATCCCGGCGGGTTCGGTCGCCAGGTGCGGCAAATGCAAGTCTGCCGCGGATACGGCAGGACCCATCGACACCAAGAGCGCGTGGTGAATGACGTTTTCCAGTTCGCGTATGTTTCCGGGCCAAGGATAGCGTTTGATCAGATCGATCGCTTCCGGCGCGAACGATATGGCGTCCGATCCAAGCCGCTCGCGATATGTCGCCAAGAAATGATGGGCCAGCGGAACGACATCGCCGGGCCTTTCCCGCAGCGGCGGCAGGCTTACTACGGCAACCTTGATCCGGTAATAAAGGTCTTCGCGAAACCGGCCGGCTTCGATCGCGCGATTGAGGTTGACGTTGGTTGCTGCGAGGAGGCGGACATCGATCGAGATGGGCCTGCGCGATCCGACCCGAACGACCTCGCGCTCCTGAAGCACCCGAAGCAACTTGACCTGAACCTGCAGCGACAACTCGCCGATCTCGTCCAGAAACAGCGTGCCGCCCTGGGCCGTTTCGAACCATCCCGCTGTGGTGGCGTGCGCTCCGGTAAAGGCGCCCCGCTCATGGCCGAACAATTCGCTTTCGGCCAGCGTCTCCGAAAGGGCCGCGCAGTTTACCGCCACGAATGGATTGGAACTCCTGCGGCTCAGGCTGTGAATGTGCCGGGCCACAAGTTCCTTGCCGGTTCCCGTCTCCCCAATGATCAAAATGTTGGCTTCGCTCGGCGCCAGGCGGCGGATTTCCTCTGCCGTTTCCTTGGAGCGGGGATCTTCGAACCTGAGCGCGCTGGCCGCGACAATCCGCGGAGCGGTTTGACGGCCGGGCACCGTCAGCAGCGAAGGCGTCCCATCGTCCTTTGGCGTCACTGGCCGCGGGCCGTCCGGGAGCTGGCGAGGTTTGCTTTCGTGTGGCATCTCTGGCCCTTGATCGAGTGTCAGAAAGCTCCCGCACGAATGGGGTCCGCTCCCCGCTCAGTACCGCGCGTCTGGTAGCACGCCGCAGGCGAGGGCCGTGAACAATTTCTTGGTTGTGTGGAAAATCTCTGGCCAAGCTCATCCACGGCCGCTGTTGCTGGAGCAACGACCTCGGGTCACGATCTGTTGCCTGAGCAACAGGAGATCGCAGAGGGCGAGGTAAATATCAATAAATAATAATGGCTTACAGTTTGGCACCAGGTTTGCGTTGTATCGGGCAGATTGGAAGAGGTGATCTCATGCTCAGCCCTACGAACCCCCGCCCGAATCTGTGCGGAATACGCGATGCCCAACACAAACGGATGGACCGATGCTCAATCGAGCGTCCCGGCCCGCTCACCGCAGTACGCCATCAAGCAGATCCATGGCAGCCACGGCCATAACGTCAAAGAGGTCGAAGTGTTTGTCGATACGGACACCCCCGTCGGCCGGCTTTACGCTTTCAAACTCAATTTCGCGAAGCATATGGTCGAGGTGCATGGCAGTCCTCGCGATTACGAGCGCTTGCGGAAGGTGCAAGAGGAAGCTCTCGATGCACTGGCCTGAGCTGGAAAAGCCAGAGAAAGCCAAACCCCTTTCGTTGAGAGAACTCCAGATTTTACCGGCTGCGGCACCGCGTTCCTGTGGATGAGTTGATGACCATCTCTCTCACCTCGGCCGCCGTCTTTCCGGCAGCGCGGAGCGCTCGCAGCGTCATGTCCCTGTCCCTTTTTGCGAGGCGCCGGCCCGTTGCATCCGTCAGGAGTTCGTGGTGATGATAGTCCGGCGTGGCATAGCCCAAGAGCGCCTGCAAGAGCCGGTGAATGTCTGTGGCGCGGAGGAGATCCTTGCCGCGCGTGACAAGCGTGACGTGTTGGAGGTGATCGTCCACGGTGACGCTGAGGTGATAGCTGGTGGCCGCATCCTTGCGGGCCAGCACCACATCGCCGAAATCCAGCGGAGCCGCCCTGACCCGCCCAGCGGCGCGGTCGTTCCAGTATAAAGGCCCCGTCATTGCAAGCGCCTTAGTAATATCCAGCCGCCAGCTTGCCGCTTGGTTCTCGCGCAGCCGCTGCGTGCGCTCGTCCGGGTGGAGATTGCGGCATGTCCCCGGATAGACCGGCCCGTCCGGCCCTTGCTGCGCGAAATGGGGCGCGGCGGCGGAGGCCATGACCTCTTTCGCGACCTCGCGGCGGGTGCAAAAGCACGGATACAGCAGACCCAAGGTTCGCAGCTTCGCGAGCGCCGCCGTATAATCCTCCATGTGCTCGGATTGCCGCCGCACCGGCTCTTCCCATTCGAGGCCGAGCCAGCGCAAATCCTCGATCAGCGCCCCAGCAAATTCCGGCCTGCAACGGATGGGATCGATGTCCTCGATCCTCAGCAAGAACCTTCCGCCTTCGGCCTGCGCGGCCTCATAAGCGAAGAGCGCGGAATAAGCATGGCCGAGATGCAGATAGCCGGTAGGGCTCGGAGCGAAGCGGGTGGTGAGGAGCATGGATTCGATCGTAACTTGCTAAAATAATAAGGGGAAATTTTCCAGCCTTGGAGCAAGCGCATGTGCGAAAAGCGCGAAGGTGGCTTGGCGGCCACAATGGAACGCCCATCTTTTTTTGCAACTGCGTCTCGCACCTGCGGCAAAATCGCCTAAAGCTTGCGCCAAGCTTGACGGGTGGCGGTTTCTGGCGAAGATTAAGAATTAATCATAGGTTTGCCTACATCTAAGCTTCTAGCTCTGCCCCTGTGCTAGGAGCTTTACAAAGAGCTTACTTCGAGCAGGAGTAAGTAGCCCCTGGTCGTGTCAGACTGGGGGTTCTCTGTTTGCAAGTTATCCCCTTTTCGCAGGTAGAATGCCGGAGGCAAGGGTGTCGGCTTCCCCGTGCGTTATTTGCAATACTTGATCATTCACCCGCATCGCCACCATTAAGTGGGCACGGGAAACCGATGTTTCCAACGCATCATCGGGGTTTGGGTTGAGCCGAACTCCAGACCAGGAGGAGGAGTCCTTCTCTCGAAGCCGCAGCCAGGGCTGAGCGCTCGCCTAGCGCTGTTCTACGAGCGCGAACTCCTGATCCATGGTAAGCGGCCCCGGCATCCTTGCCGTCACCGATCCCTTTTCGGCCATATATTCGAGATGCGCAAACACGGCCAGCGCCGCCGCGCCGGTGAGCGATGGATCGAGGCCGTTATAGATGCGAGGCACCATCTCGCCGACGGTAGTCAACCCCGCGCGCAGCGCGTCGGCGATTTCCATCTCGCGCCAGCGGCGATGGAAGATCAGCGCTTTGACAAACCGTTGCGGCTCGTGAATGGGCGCGCCGTGGGCGGGATAGTAGGCGGCCACTTTTCGCTCGATGAGAAAATCGAGCGAACGCAGGTAATCGCCCATGTTGCCCTCTGGCGGCGCGATGACGCTCGTATTCCAGCCCATGACATGATCGCCCGAGAACAGGATGTTCTCGCGGGGCATGTGGAAGCACAGGTGATCGGGCGCGTGGCCCGGCGTGTGAATGGCCTGCACCTCCCATCCGTCGCCCTCGACGCGGCTGCCATGCTGAAGCGCAATATCGAAAGCGACGGGTACGATGAAGCTTCGCCCAGGTGGTCCTTTAGCCCCCGCTGAAGGAGCGCCCGCGCCGCGCGGCATGCCAAGGGTGGGTGCGCCCGTCCGCGCCTTCAGCGCATCAACGGCGCCACTGTGGTCGGCGTGGCAATGCGTGACGAGAATGTGCGTGATCGTCTCGCCTTTCAGCGCATTGCAAAGCACGTCAAGCTGGTCGCCGGATGCGGGTCCCGGATCGACCACAGCCACGCGCCCCTCGCCGATCACATACAGGTTCGTGCCCTTGAAGGTGAAAGGGCTTGGGTTGTTGCAAACGATGCGCCGCAAGCCCGGGGCGATGCGTTCGAGCGCGCCGTATTGAAACTCCATCTCGCGCGAGAAGGGGGGCGTCTTGTGTTTAGGATTGCTCAAGAAAACCTCGCGACAACACTCGTGTGGCGTCTCGCAATTGCCTACACTCATTGCATCAAGCTCCCATAGGCAATTGCGAGACATAAGCCACACGAGATCCTTGTTTTTGCCAGTGTCCCTTTGTCTCCGAATTGCCGTGCGAGCGGGCTGCAAGTTGGGCGGCAATTCGGAGACGGGACACTGGCCGCAGAAAACTTTGGCCGCGCGCCCGGTTTGTCAAATACAAAGAGAGAAGTGTTCGGCAAAATGGCCCCACCGCCGGCCTCACAGGAGCTTCTGCATGACTGAGACCGACATCTTCACCGCCGTCGACGGCTATATCTCAGGCTTGTTCGCCAAGGAGGATGCCGCACTGACCGCCGCGGTTGAGGAAATGAGCGCTGCCGGGATGCCCGAGATCAGCGTTTCGCCCGTGCTCGGGAAATTCCTCCATATGCTGGCGCGGCTGGCCCGCGCGCGCCGCATTCTGGAGATCGGGACGCTTGGCGGATACAGCGCCATCTGGCTCGGCCGCGCGCTCCCCGAGGATGGGCGCCTCATCACGCTGGAGATCGACCCCGCCCACGCCAGGATTGCGCGGCGAAACCTCGCCCGCGCCATGCTGCTCGGCACGGTCGAGGTCCGCGAGGGGCCTGCGCTTGAGGTTCTGCCGAAACTGATCGCCGCCGGGGAGGAACCGTTCGACCTCATCTTCATCGACGCGGACAAGGAGTCCTACCTCGAATATTTCGAGCTTGCTCTCAAGCTGTCGCGCCCCGGGACGCTGATCGCGGCGGACAATGTCATCCGCTACGGCGCAGTCATCGACCCCGGCGCCGGACAATCGGATTCGCGAGTTGCAGGAATCCAACGGTTTCTGAATGCGCTTTCGAAACAGCCCGGCGTCGATGCTACCATAGTCCAAAGCGTCGGCGTCAAGGGCCATGATGGGGTGGCTCTTGCCCTCGTTAAATGAGAATTTCCCCTGGATGACTGCCGCTTAAGGACGCGGAAGAAAGACGCACGCTTGACTTCGCTTCATCCGGTGGCATAGAAACAGCCAGAAAATTCTTACGCGCTTGTGCATCCCCACCGCGATCGGGTTCCGATGTCTTCCACCGGCGACGGCGACCGAGATGAACGAAGGGCTTCGCCCGAGTCAAGCGATAGCTTGCGAGAGCGGCTTCGTCAGCTTGAGCGGAAGCTCGAACCGGGGGATGAAAAGCGCGAGGGTATGTCCGATGCAGAGCTTGACAAGAGAAGCTCGACACTCGGCAAAGCCTTCAAGGTCTCCACCGAGCTGGTGGCTGGCGTGTTCGTTGGGGGCTTTATCGGGTGGGCGTTGGATAACTTGCTGATGCCGAAGTTGGGGTTCATTACGAATCCCTTCTTCTTGATAGTATTTCTCTTTCTCGGCATCGCTGCCGGGTTCTTGAACGTCTTCCGCGCGGCGCGCGAGATGGGTAAAAAGTAGAAGCGGCCCGGCATTCGGCGCTGGCAGGGATTGCAATGATAGACTGGTTCATTAGCGCAGCGCACGCTGCAGCGGCGGAAGGCGGCCATGGGGGACATGATTTCAACCCCATGCATCAGTTCGTCATCAACCGTTTATATCCAATTTATCTGTTCGGCTACGACGCCTCGTTTACGAACTCGGCGCTCTGGATGATCATGGCGACAACGTTTGTCACGGCCCTGTTCCTCTACAGCATGAGCGGTGCATCCGCGGTTCCGAACCGGCTGCAATCCGTAACCGAAATCACCTACGAGTTCGTGGCGAACATGGTCCGCCAGAACGCGGGCAGTTCCGGGATGCCCTATTTCCCGGTGATCTTCACGATCTTCATGTTCGTGCTGTCGATGAATCTGCTCGGCATGATCCCGCTGCCGGGGCTCGGCGCCTTCACGGTCACGAGCCACATCATCGTCACCTTCGCGCTTGCGGCTTTCGTCTTCATCGGCGTCACCTTGATCGGCATCTTCAAGAATGGCTTCGGCTTTTTGAAGCTGTTCGTCCCGTCGGGCGTGCCGATCTGGCTGTTGCCGCTCATCACTGTGATCGAGATCATTTCCTACTTCACGCGGCCCGTCAGCCTCTCCGTTCGTCTTTTCGCGAATATGATGGCCGGGCACACCATGCTGGCCGTCTTCGGCAGCTTCGTCGTGGGACTGGGCATTAATATCGGTTTCTTGGCCGGCGGCGTGCCGTTCCTCTTCATGGTCCTGCTCATGGGCCTCGAAGTTCTGATCGCATTCCTGCAGGCCTATGTCTTCGCGGTTCTCACCTGCATCTATCTGCACGACGCCCTCCACGCATCCGAGCACTAACCCCTTCGCAACCTCCCACCAGTCCATCGAATAGGAGAATGTTTCATGGATCCAGCAGCAGCCAAGCTCATTGGCGCGGGCCTCGCCTGCTCGGCCCTCATCGGCGCCGGCGTCGGCATCGGCAGCATCTTCGGCAACTTCCTGCAGGGCGCGCTGCGCAATCCGACGGCGGCTCCCGGCCAGTTCCCGAACCTGCTTCTCGGGTTTGCGCTCGCCGAAGCGACCGGTCTGTTCGGTCTCGTTATCGCGCTCATCCTTCTGTTCGTATTCTAATATTGAAGGCTGGCGTTGCCAAAGGGCGGCGCCATCATTCATCGTATAGGCGGCTTTGACCCATGCCTCAACTGCAACCCGGTGATTGGGCTCCACAATTAATCTGGCTGGCCATCATCTTTACGCTTTTCTATTTCGCGCTTTCCCGGCTTGCGCTTCCGCGCATCGAGCGCGTCCTCAAGGACCGCAAGGCGAAAATTGGAGGCGATATTCAAGCGGCGCGCGACGCTCAACACCATGCCGACAAAGAGGCCGAGCGCTACGCGGCCGAAATCGCTGCTGCGAAGGCGAAGGGCCACGGCTCGATCCGCGCCTCGCGAGAGAAGCTTGGCGCGGAACTCGGCGACAAGCGCCGGGAGCTTGACAACCAGCTCGCCGACAAGACAGCTGAGACCGAAAAACGAGTTCAGAGCCTTCTTGAGCGAGCCTCGGGAGAGATGGAGGCGATGACCGCCGGAGTTGTTAGCGACATCGTGAAAGAGCTCGCAGGAATAGAAGTCAGCGACCAGGAAGTTAAGGCGGCTCTGCGTCAGAGGTCGAAGGAGTAACGAGCATGAACCTCGCCATATTCTCGGATCCTGAAACCTGGGTCGCCATCGCTTTCTTGCTCTTCGTAGGCGTCGTTCTTTATTACAAGCTGCCTCACAGGCTTGTTAAAGCGCTTGACCAGCGCTCTGCCGCGATTGCCCGTGAATTGGAGGAAGCCCGCAAACTCCGCACCGAAGCAGAAGCGCTTCTTGCCGATTACAAGCAGCGCGCCGAGAACGCCCAGGTCGAGGCGGAAGAAATCCTGGCTCAAGCCGAGCGCGAGGCCGCGGCCTACTCAAAGGAAGCGCGCACTGCCTTTGATGAGATGATCGCCCGCCGCCTGAATGTGGCGGAGCAGAAGATCAAGCTCGAGGAAGAGAAGGCGCGCAAGCAGATCCGGGTGCAGGCAGCGGAGCTTGCGGTTTCAGCGGCTGAGCAGCTGATCGAGCAAAAGATGTCCGGGCAGGTCGCGGAGAACACGATAACGGCCAGCCTGGACCGCATCAAGAAGCGGCTGCATTAAGGCTCGGCTGCCAGCCTGGAGAGTACGGCAGCTATTCATCGCGGGAGGAAGCTTTGGGGGCGTTGATAGCAGCAGCATCCTGGTTCTTCCTGCTCCATATGCTTCCTTCGACGCAGCTTCGGCCTCGAAGCGTTGCGATCGCCGGGGAAGGCGCATACACAGCCGTTTTTTCCATCCTCTCGCTGGTCGCTTTCTATTGGCTCTGGAGGCAATTCAACGTCGCGCCCTACGGCGATAAGCTCTGGCTCGTGCCCGGGTGGTGGCCGTGGCTGCAAGCGGCGCTGGTTCTTTTCTCTCTCATCCTGATGTTCGGCGGGCTCTTGACGCCGAACCCTTCTTCGCCAATCGGCGCACAGGCGCTTCAAGATCCCGACGTCGCTGGGGGCATATTCGCGATAACCCGTCATCCCGTCATGTGGGGCGTGGCGATCTGGGCCATCGCGCATTTGATTTCGCAGGCAACCTGGCGGGGCTTCGCGTTTTTCGGCGCATTAGCCGCCACCGCTCTGATCGGGAGCTGGCTACAACAGAACCGTAAGCGCAACACGCTTCCCGGGTGGGCTGTCTTCGAAGCGAAGACTTCGTTTTTTCCTTTTGTGGCACTCCTGCAGGGCCGCGCTCATTTCAGCCTTAAGGCCATCGGCTGGTGGAAGATTGCCATCGCTGTGATCGCGTGGGCCGCGGTGCTTCATTTCCACTTCTCGCTTTTCGGGGTGCATCCCCTGTCGCAAGCCGTTTTTTGACGGGTGTTGATTCTGCCTGGTGATGTTTTTTGTGTTGCCGATGGTGGCGGCGTGGCAATCCGACCGTGCGGAGAGCATTGTGCTTGCCTCTGCGGGTGGCGTCGCCGCTTTGTGGAGATCCAACTATTTCATGGACAAAAATGCCTTATCCATGGAAATGAGGCCCAAGCGAAACCGCCACCGTCATCCCGGAAAGGCGAAGCCTAATCCGGGATCGTAGTAAATTGAAATGTCTAGCTTTTTTGCGATCCCGGCTCG
The DNA here is from genome assembly GCA_963817495.1 of uncultured Alphaproteobacteria bacterium. GTDB lineage: Bacteria > Pseudomonadota > Alphaproteobacteria > Rhizobiales > Rhodomicrobiaceae > Rhodomicrobium. The sequence goes on from CAWFOS010000017.1 coordinate 64,144, forward strand.
CGCTTCGCTTGGCCGGGATAACGATCCATTGGGCAAATTAGCGAATTTTTGCTTAGACGCAGTTTCTACGCAAGCATCCCTGATCATGGTCCACGAGAGCGGATCACGCGAGGCTCACAGCGATGCCACCCCAAGACAGCGTCATTTCCGCCGCCGGGGCCAGCCAACCGCCCCACAGACCTCAGCCCCCGCTCTGGCCCGACTGCGCTTCGTGTTTCCCTGTGGTTTGGACTCCGCCAGTCTCTCCCTTTTTTGCTTCGACAAGGGTCTCGCGCTTGGTCTTTACAAGGAGCTGGATTGTCGTTTCGCCGACGCGAAAGAGATAATCGCTGGCTGAGCTTGCAAAGAGGTAGGCGCCACCAGCAGCTTCCTTTTTATATTTGAGGACGACCGACGAACCGTCCGTCTTGTTGATCGAAGCTTGAATGTCGGGGTCGGCGACCTTGGCGAGCGCGTCGGCTCCCTTGCCCTGAACAGCGTCGAAAACCGGATTGGCCACGGTCTCTGCAAGTCCCCAAACCGCGCTGTCCTTCTGCGTTTCGCCTTCGGCGAGGCCGGCGATCACATACCTGCCGTCCTTGCGGTCGAGCTTCAGATCGCCGATCGAGATACTCGCGATCTTGTCATCCGGAACGGCAAGGGCATCGCGGTTCATCCAATCCTCGCCCCGCGCGCCGACATCGTAAGTTGTGAACGCGATGGAGTAGATATTGGGGTCTGCGCCTGCGCGCGCATGAACCTGACGGAATGATGGCGACGTTCCAAGCAAAAGCTCCGCAATCGACTTCTCGCCCTTGCGAAGGACAATGCGGCGCTCATGAGCCTGATCCGACACCTTGAAGCGCTGCGCGGCTTCGGTGGAGGTCGCCGCTGCCCATCCCTTTTTCAAGTCTGCAAGTCTTGCCAGGAACGCTGTCACTCTCGTCCCGTCAGCTGGAAAATCGGCCATGGACGGCACAACCCAGCTTCCGTCGCGCTTGGTCAAAGTCACGGAATTTGCGCCGCTTTCATCGATGTCGATGCGGTCCACGGCGTTTGCATCGAACGCGAGGAGCGGTTCTTTTGCCTTGAACGAGGCGTGGTCGGAGCCTCCAAAGGAAAGGCCAAGCGCGAGAACAAGCTGCGCGCCGAGTATTCCGGCCAATATAAAGGTAAGACGTTGCATTCCGGTCAAGCTCCCCTGCTGCCAAGCATGGCGAGATATTTACGTTTCGTGGCGCGCCGCGAGGCGCGGTGGATCAGATAGACAAGCGCCAGGCCGAAGAGGGCCAAGGCATAGTTCAGATATTCCCAGATCGCTTGGCCTCCGCTTTTGACCGGCGACAGCGCGCGCGAGAACTGGCCGCCGCGGGCGCGAAGTGCAAGCAGATTGCGATCTTCGAGCGACCAGTCGACAAGGTTCTGGGCGAAACTGAGCGGTGTCAGATATTGCGTGCGGTCCACCTCGGAAATAACGGACAGCACGTCGTCGGACAGAAAACTGCTTGACCCGATCAAGATGATGCGCGCGCTCTCGGGCGAGCGCTCGATGACGCCGGTGATCGTCGGCTTCTGATCTTTGGGCGCGGATGCGTCCTTCTTCTCGCCATCCGCCGCCGTCTCACCGCTTGCCTTGTCCTTGGCGTCCGCCGGTTTGGCGTCTTTTGCGAGCGGCGAAGGCTTGCCCGCAAAAAGCGACGTGAACTGCCCTTCGACCATTACGCCGAGGGTCTGCCGGCCTTTTTCTCGTGCCTCCTCGAAGCCGAGATCGGAAAAGCTTTGAAAATCCGGCACGACAGTGTCGGAGGTTGAACCCCAGGCGTCGCGGGAGCTTTCGATCAGGCGAACAACTTTTTGGCCTTTCGTCTTCTCAGCGTCGATCGTGATGGGAGCGGCCCAGGAGAGCGTGAGCTGATTAAGGCCAAGCGTTGGCGCTTCGCCCTGAGCCAGCCCGTCCTCGCGGACATCCACGAAATAAGGATAGTCGAGAAGCTGGATCTGGCGGACTGGAATTCCTCCAACCTCGCGTTCGACAGGAATGGGCAAGGGGGCGTTCTGCCGGTCCAGCACCATGGACTGCCGCATCTCAAGTCCATGATAGTCGAGCCACTTCTCAAGACCCGAGCGCGACGGCAAAGCCGTCAGGCTGCCCTGCAGCGACACTTTGAATGGCGACGCGGCAACAATGACCGTTCCGCCTTTCATAAGAAACTGGTCCACGGCGAAGACCTGGGTATCGTCGAGTTTCTCGGGAGCCGCGACAAAGAGTATGTCGGCGTCTTCCGGGACGCGCCCGTCGTGCAGACCGGCGGCCTTGACTTGAGCGTTCTGGCGGAGCTTGCTTTCAAGAAGCCGGAAAGCTGGGCCGCCGCTGCCAGCGAGGCCAAGTTGCGGCATCCGCGGAGTCGGTGGCGGCGTGTAGAGCGCGACGGTGCGCAACGCGCCCGGCCTGAAACGCTTCAGTTCGGCTTCGATGTTCTGTTTCAGTCCGGCCTTGTCGAGCGACTGCGGAAGCGGAACCTGCTCGACCTTGTCGCCGCTTTTCACGATGAGATGGAACCAGAACCGCTTCGGATCCAGGAGCCCCGCAGAAAGAGGACGAAGTCCGTAAGTCTCATCGAGCCGCTTCGCAATTGCGCCGCCGCCTTCATCCGGGTTGGTGATCGCGGCGTCGAATTTTCCTGCGCCGGACCTTTTATAGTCGGCGACCAGCTCCTCCAAGTCCGTCCGCAATTTTGGCAAAGGATCGGGGAGCTTGTCCTCACTCGAAATATAGGCTTGCAGTTGCACCTTTTGCGGGATGCTGCTCAAGGTATCGCCCGAGCCGCGGTATCCTTCGATCGCTTTCTTGATAGCGCGCGTGATTTCGTATTCCGGGTCGCGCAGGTTCACGTCGAGGTTGGTTTCACCAGCCTGCTTGACTTCGATCAGGTCTTGATAACCCAGCGTCTGGAACTCGTCGCCATATTGAACGAGGATGTTGAAATACGAGTTGGTTACCGAAGCCTGATATTTGCTCGATGTCTGAAACGGCACCGGCCGGATGCCGAACCGGCTGTTTGCCTCGGACTCCAGAACAGGCTCCTTTGCGGGGTCGACGAATTCCACCCGGATGCGGCCGCCTCCTGCGATTTCATACTCTTTGAGGAGATCGCGCAGGCGTGGCGCGAGCGGCGCCAGAAGAGGGTGCGTTTGCGCACTGAAATAGCCTCGGATCAGCAGCGGCTCCTGAAGCTGCTGCAAGTAGGAGCGGGTTTCGCTCGAAATCGAGTAGATGCTCCCTGAGGTGAGATCGGCGCGCGCCCAGGTCAGTTGACCAAGCCAAAGATTGCCGGCGATCAGGTTGGCAACGAGGAGTCCTGCTGCCAGCCTCCATTGGAAATGCCTTTTTGTCTGTCCCTGGGCGGACCATCTGAGGCTCTCCAGGGAATAGAGATTGAGCACCAGAAATGCTCCAAAAATACTCAGATAGTAATAGATGTCGCGGAAGTCGATCACGCCGCGCGCGATGGAATTGAAGCGGGAGCCGCTGCCGATCAGACGCAGAACTTCGCCGCCGTCATTGCCAAAAAGCGAGGTGAGAGCATCCGATCCCAGCACGTAAAACGCACCGCAGATCAGCGCCGTCACAATGAGGCTGACAATCTGATTGTCGGTCCGGGAGCTGACGAAAAGGCCGATGGCGATATAGGCGGACGCCAGCGCCAGCGTCGCCAGATAGCCGCCAAGCACCGGCCCCCAATCGAGAGGGCCGAGCATCGAGACAGTGATCGGCAACGGAAGCGTCAGCGCCAATACGATTCCAACGAGGGTGAGGCAGGCGAGGAATTTTCCAAGCACGAGACGCAGCGGTTTCACCGGCGCCGTCATCAGGAATTCCAGCGTCCCGGCTCGCCGCTCCTCGCTCCACATACGCATCGTCATGGCGGAGATCAGGAAAATAAGAAGGATCGGCATCCATTCGAACAAGGGCCGGACATCCGCGATGTTGCGCGCGAAGAACCGGTCGACCCAGAAGAAGATAAAGAGCAGCGCCGCGAGAAAGGCGCCAATAAAGATGAACGCTGCCGGAGATGAGAAGAATGCGGCGAGTTCCTTGCGGCCGATGCGAACCACGTTAGACATGCGCCACCTCCTGTGCTGCTGAGCCGGCCGCTATTTCGGCGAAGACCGTTTCCAGATCGCGCTGCTCGACATGAAGAGAGAAAAGCTCAAGCCCGTGATCGTTGATGGCGCGGGCCACCTTCGGCGCGACCTCCTCCTGCGCATGACCATTGAGGTGCAATCCATAGGCGTTCGCATGGCCTTGCGTGGGCAGGACTTCAACGCTTTTGACGAGATTGAGCGCGGAAATCAAAGGCTCCACCACATCGGGACTGCCATTTGTAACGAGCCTGAGACGCCCATCCCGGCGCAGATCGCTCAGGGCGGAGTCAAGAGCGAGCTTGCCACGATTGATGATGATGACGCGCCCGCAAACCGCGGCGACTTCTTGAAGGATGTGAGTCGATAAGATGACAGTCGCGGTCTCCGCGAGGCGCTTGATCAGATCGCGCATGTGGCTGATCTGCGAGGGATCGAGCCCATTCGTCGGTTCGTCAAGGATCACGATCCTGGGCTTATGCAGGATTGCCTGCGCCACACCCACACGCTGGCGATATCCGCGCGACAGGCTGGAAATAGGCTCGATCGCCTTGTCGCCAAGTCCGGTGGCGTCAATGGCTTCTCTGATTGCTCGCGCGCCCTCGCCCTTGGAAATGCCTTTCAGTTCCGCAGCGTAGTCCAGAAATTCGATCACGGTCATTTCAGGATAAAGCGGGCAATTTTCCGGGAGATACCCCACGAAGGACTGCGCGGCGCTGCGCTCACTTTCCATGTCGTGGCCGTTGATCTCAACGGAACCGGCGGTCGGCTCAAGAAAGCCGGTCAGCATCTTCATGATTGTCGTTTTGCCGGCGCCGTTATGGCCAAGGAGACCGACGATCTCGCCCTCCTCGATTTTGAAACTGACATCGTCAACGGCAGTGAAGGTTCCGTAATTGCGCGTGAGGTTTTTGGCAATAATCATCGGTCGCTCCAGCCCAGGCTTGAGGTTCGCAAGAAGGCGCCAGCTATTTACGGAGACAGGCGGTGCTTTCCATCGCAATGCAAACAAGAATTGGGCAATATAAACCTGTTGCAGACAAGTCCCAGGGACACCTATCCCTATTAAGACAGCATATGGCAAAACAATGGCGTCCAGATTACATTGCGGAAAGGCAGCGACCGCCTCCGATGCTGCCGGGAAACGCGCCGCGAATTCCTTCAAAGCGCCTTCCACGAGTAGGCCCCGCTGGAAGTCCTGACCCACATGCTGCGGGCGGAGGCAAGTTCGCTTGCGGCAAATGGGGGCGAAGTTGCCTCCGGCTGTACGAGACTGAACTCGAACCTTACGGAGTGTTTTCCCGGCGGGACTCGAACAGCCCGAAACATCACGGTGGCTCTGCCAGACGCCAATAGGCACGAGGATTTTACTTACAATCATCAAAACACCTGCACTAGGATGGCATAGAAAGAAACTATTGCGATATGAACCGCAGGCTATGCTTTGACCAACTCACATTCCAATCACGCCGCGGCTGAGCCGGCGTTCAATCCCCTGGCGCCGGATTTCATCCGAGACCCCTATCCAACCTATCATCGCCTGCGCCGCGACGATCCAATGCACCGGTCGCCGCTCGGCATCACCATGGCGAGCCGCCACGCCGATGTCGCGTTCATCCTGAGGGATGCGCGTTTCGGGAAGGACCTTGCGGGCAGGATCAGGCGAGGCTCGGGCGAGAAGGCGCTCGAAGAGCCTGTCTATCAGTCCATGCTCCGCTGGATGATCAGTCAAAACCCGCCCGATCACACCCGCCTGCGCGGCCTCGTGGCCAAGGCCTTCAGCAACCGCGTCGTCGAGGATATGCGTCCGCGCATCCAAGAGATCGTGGATCGTGTGATTGACCGTATCGAGCCGCAAGGCCGCATGGACTTGATCGCCGATTTCGCCTTCCGTCTTCCGGTCACCGTGATCAGCGAAATGCTGGGCATTCCTGAAGAAGACCAGGGGATGGTCTTCAAGGGCGGAGGCCCAGGCGCGCGGCTTCTCGATCCTGTCCCCCTTTCGCGCGCCGAACTCGACGCGGCCAATGCCGGAACCTTGATGGCGGCGCAGTACTTCCACGCGCTCTTCGATCTTCGGCGGCGAGAACCGCGCAACGATCTCATGACGCTGCTTGTGCAGGCGGAAGAAGAAGGCAGCAAACTGTCCAACGAGGAATTGACCGCCAACATCATGCTTCTCTATGTGGCCGGCCATGTCACCACGACCCATTTGATCGGAAATGCGCTGCTTGCGCTTCATCGCCATCCCAGCCAACTCGAGCTTCTTGAAACACGATCCTGCGCCTGATACAGCGGTCGACGAGTTTTTGCGCTACAAGTCTCCGGTTCAGGTCGCCACCCGGACGGCGCTTGAAGACGTGAACATCGGCGGCAAAGGCATCAAGAAAGGCGAGACGATCTTCTGCCTTCTCGGCGCCGCCAACCGCGACCCGGCGGTCTATGCCGATCCGGACCGGCTCGATCTCACCCGCGAGGGCGTCCGGCTGCTGTCCTTTGGCGGCGGCGTTCATTATTGCCTTGGCGCTCAGCTTGCCCGCATCGAAGCCGAAATCGCCATCGCCACGCTTTTGCGCCGCCTTCCGAACCTGACGCTCGATCATGCGGACGCGCCCGCTTGGCGCCAGACATTTGTCTTCCGCGGCCTTAGCACCCTGCCTGCGAACTGGTAGAGGGCGATACCGGCCGCACTGGCCCGAGGACGTCAGCGGCACAGTTTTCAGACCGCGACCCTTACGCTTCGAGGCGATGACCAGGACCGCAGCCCATGTTCCTCAGGGAACAGCGTGATCCCAAGCGTGGTGAGAGAATTGCTGATGCAGATTTTGGTTATGTTTGGCCGCCGTTGTCCCCAACATAGCTCAAAGCCTGTCGCCGGTGGCACGCCAAAAGGAATCGAGCCATGTTTGCAAGTCTTCTTCGTTTTTTTGCACGCCGACGATTTCGTTCGATCGCGCAGGTCCTGCCAGTCCGGCTATTTGAGAAATATGGCGGTGGTGGCGTTTACACGTCCGACCAGGTTCGCCGCGCGGCAAGGGACCTCAAGCTCAAGGGAGCGACGGCTCGGATGGCCTTTGCCGTTGCCTGCTCCTCTGCCGAGTTCCTCAAAGCGCAGCCAAGCTGTACCCTCGACGACTATAACCGCCTTCGCGGCAGATTTAGGCAGTTATTCGGCATCGACAGGGATGATTTCAATATTCAGGATATTCGCCGGCTCAATCGTGTGCCGAGGCAAGATTGGATTAAGGCAGGCCCCGGGGGCGCAGATACCGGCATTTTCCACGACTGGTAAACCAGCCGAACCCTGCGAAGCTGGTTGTCGCCGGCTTCTCGTGTTTGAGCGGGACAGCTGCCGATAAGGTCAAGGGCAGGCAGCGGTGCGCCGATCGCATCGGCCTCGGAGTTCGTCCGAGATCATAGTGGCCTCCGGCAAAGCTTTCGCAGCCGTATAGAGCCCGAAAGCACGTACATCAAGCCGTTCACGACTTCGCGTGACTAGTACAGCCCGAGGCAAGTTCGCGCCCCGACAGCCGCGAGCGCTCAAGCGAACTTGCCTCGGATAAGCTGTACTAGGATCAACGAGATACTAGGCCCTGTGGACGGATTGCCGCAAGTTGAACGATTGTAAATTCCCAAATCAGTTTTTCAGTAATTCATGGGTGACCGGCTTCGGGAGGGCCGGTCATGCTGACACAGATGACGGAGCGGGATTGGGACATTGCTATCGAGGTGTTCCGGGCGGTGCGCTGCAAGCGGGGCGAGCCCGGTCACGACGATCGCAAGTTTCTGGAAGCGCTGCATTATTTTACTGTCCACAACATCACCTGGCGGGCTTTGCCCGCCGAGTTCGGCAATTGGAACAGCGTGTGGAAGCGGTTCTGGCGGCTCAGCCAGACAGGAACCTTCGAGGCGTTTTTCGAGGCGCTGGCGAGCTTAAGCGAAAGCGCCCATCTGGTGCAGATGTTTGATTCCACCATCGTGCGGGCGCATGTGTCCGCGGCGGGCGCAAAGGGGGGCAGGACGCCCAGGCGCTCGGCAAATCGCGTGGGGGCTTCTCAACAAAAATCCATTTAAAAACAGATAAGGACGGGCTTCCCATCGGCTTTCATCTGACAGGCGGCGAGGCCCACGATAGCCGCTCCTTCGAGACGCTGCTCGACATCGGGCCGGAAATCGCGCCGCGGGCGGCCGTGGCCGATAAGGGATACGATGCGGCGGCCAACCGCGCGGCGGCGCGCAAACGCGGCATCTGCCCGGTTATACCGTTCCGGTCGAACACCAAGAAGAAGCCGGCTTTCTTCGCCAAAATACTGTATAAAGGCCGCGCCCGCATCGAACAGGCCTTCGGCAAGCTCAAACGCTTCAAGCGGGTCGCTATGAGATGCGAGAAGACCGCGCAGAATTATGCCTCGTTTGTGGCCCTGGCGCTTGGCCTAATCTGGATCAAATCCGTCCACATGGCCTAGGAGTCTTCGGATCGAAATAGACCGCGCCGTTGACGGCGCGGTCGAGGTACGGTGCTCAACCGCCGCTTGAGCTGCACGCGTATATCTCGGGAGGGCCCGAAGAAAGGAAACCGGAGTTATCCTGGTCGCGCGGGCTATTGTAATCCGAATGGTAATAGGTCAACTCGCTTTGAGGGGTCAGCTGATTTCCGTGCGGCTTGGCATCCGAGGACGTTACAGAAGACGCCACAAGCAACACACCGGCTGAAAGCGTGAACAATGTCTTGGTAGGATTGAAAGGCATGGTGATTTCCTCAGGTTACGAAGTCGATGCATTCGATCTTCTCTGAGAACCATTTGAGCCCATCCCTTTGTTATGCGCTGTTCCCGAAGTAACAGTGTTGAAGCACGTTTCTAAAGCTTCGGATTTCATTGTCACCCTGGATGCGCCCACGGCTGTCAAACCGAGGCGCCGGCCGCTTGCCAAGTCTTGCGAAGTCAATTCCTTCAGGCCTTCTGACAGGGTTTATGGATCATCAGTATAAGCTGTTCCCTGGGAGAAGACGTCGAGGCGAACAGGTGGCAGTCCTGGGGCTTGAACACTCGGCTGCATGCTTTCTTGATCGATGTTCCGGGAGGAACAGCGGGTTCCTGTGTCTGGTGAAAGGATCACTCGATGATTGAACTTTTCGCGCAGAGGCCGGATCATGCAACGGGACCGATTTCCAAGCCGAAGGTGGCTCATAGTGCTGCCACTCGTTGTCTTAGCCCCGGTTCTGTGTGGATGCGTGCCAGAGCAACAGACGCAGGTCTTGAAATGCGAATTCGAGTTCTTGCAGACTGAGGCTGATGCCACCCTCAGCGGTGCAGCTGGTCCTGCTTTTGTTGCGGCTTGCATGGGAAGGCATGGCTATGTTCAGTACTCTTCCGGACGCGGCTGCGAACTGGAAAATGACTTGAGCGCTCACTGCTATGCGCCGCGCTGGCACAGTTGGTTCTCGCGACTGCTTTTCGATCGCGGACCAAATTTGCCGGGGATGCAGTAGATCTGTCCGCTAGCAGCCTGTCGGACTGGGCTTGGAGAGCAGCGGCGGAATGGCGCCCCCATGTAGCAGTGCTGCACGTCAGGCCAAGCACAGGCGGCGAACTGCCCCCTCAGGCGGCCTTCAGGGCGAACATCCGTTTCACATTCCAAGCCATGGTCACAAGGCTCCACTCGCCGCGCGCATTTTCGAGCCCGCGCAAGAGAAACTGGCGGAATCCGAGCGCGGACTTGATGATGCCGAAGACCGGCTCGGGCGTGCATTTGCGCTTGGCGTAGAGCGCTTTGCCTTCGGGCGTTTGCAGGCGATGGGCCATGGCTTCAACAGGGGTTGGATTTTCCGGCGCGGGCGGCGCGCCGGAAAATCGCTCGCTCAAGGACAGATGATGCGAATCCCGGCCCATGGCGAGCAGCGGCTCGATCCCGGCCGCCTCGCACGCCTTTACGTTGGCCTCGCTGAAGTAACCGTTGTCGCCGAGCAGCGTTTCGGCCTTGCCCAACTCTTCGGGAAGGGCGCCGATCTTGGCCAGCATCGGTTCGAGCTCGCGCTTATCGTTTGGCGCCTGGGTTACGCCGTTCGCGACGACCAGGAGGCTGCCTTCCGCGACAGCGGCTTGCGCGTTGTAGCATTGCTCGAAGCCGCCGCCTGAAACCGGCATGATGCGCGACTCTTCATCGGTCAGATTGACCTGATCGCTTGGCTGCGGCCCCTCCGCCGGCGGCGCGGGCGGTTTGCCGCCGGGCTTCCTGCCTGTCGCCTTCTCCTTGGCCGCGCGCGCCGCAAGCTTGGCTTTATGCTCGGCCAATTCGCGCTCGGTGCGCTCCTTGGCGCGCGCTTCGATCTTGGCTTTGGCTTCGGCGATTTTCTTCAGCCGCTCCTCGCGGCGCGCCAGTTCCTCCGGGATCGACATCCCATCGGGACCATCCGCCTGATCGGCGGCTTCGGCCTTCGCCAAAAGCTCCGCAACCTCGGCCTTCAACTGCGCCTCGATTTTGGCCGCATGCTCATAAGAGAGCGCGCTGTGCTTGCTGGCGTTGGCGTGGATCTTCGTCCCGTCCAAGCCTACTGTCCCCAACTTCAAAAGGCCCATCTCGCGCGCCAAAAGCAAAATCTTCACGAACAGCGCCTCGATCTCCTTCAAAAAGCGCCGGCGGAAGGCGGCGATCGTGTCGTGATCGGGATTTTCGGTTGGCCGCGACGAAGCGGAACGCGATCGAGTTGTACGTCGCCCGCTCCAGCTTGCGGCTGGAAAACACGCCCGTGGCGTAGCCGTAAACCAGAAGCCCAACCAACAGACAAGGATGGTAGCTGGCTGAGCCCGAGCCGCGATAGGCTTTGCTCATCGCTGAGAGGTCCAGCTGTTCGACGAGATCCACCACAAACCGCGCCAGATGCTCTTCCGGCAGCCAGTCCTCGACGGACGGCGGCAGCAAATAGGCAGTCTGGCGGTCGATCGGGCGGAAATTGCTCATGGAGGCGCGGCCAACCTTGAAGAATCAATCGCCAGAGATTGCCGCTATTCAAATGGCAAGGTTAAGTCCGACAGGCTGCTAGTAAGTCCGATAACCTCGCCGCCGCCCGGCCTGGGGCCGCCCGCAAGGCGGAATTGAGCGGCGATCATACAGAGGCAGGCCCGCGATTCAAATCGCCGAAAATCAAAATGCTGCTACAGCGTGCTCCTAGCCCGAATTATTCACCAGGCTGTCGCCTTTTGGGCGATGAGCGGGACGTAATCCATTGGAATCACGTATGGTTCTGTTGTCGAAACAGTGTCGTTCGCAATTCCTCGGAGACTCCCGCTCACCATGACAGAAGCTACTCTTTTCCTTCCCGGACTGTCACCTGTCGGCGGCAAGGAAATCACAGCCACGTTCGATGGCGGACAACTCTCCTCGGATGGCGGCGTTCTCATTTTGCGCGAGATCGAGAAGCAACTCGGCATTGCCGCGATGCTCAGCGCTTGCGTGCCGGACGTCCGCGATCAGAGCCGCGTCATCCACACCCATGCCGACATGATCCGATCGCGGGTGTTCGCCATCGCCAGCGGTTACGAGGACTGCGACGATCTCGATGCACTGCGCATCGATCCAGCTTTCAAGATGGCGTGTGGGCGCCAGCCTGAGACGGGTAAAGACCTCATGTCCCAGCCAACATTGTCGCGTCTTGAAAACGCGCCGTCCTGGCGCGCCCTTGCACGCATGGCGCTCGGAATGATTGACCTGTTCTGCGCCAGTTTCTCCCGTGTGCCTGTCCGCATCGTGCTCGACATCGACGATACGGACGATCCGGCGCACGGCCAACAGGAACTCATTCTCTTCAACACCCATTCGGGCGGCTATTGCTTCCAGCCCATGCATATCTTCGAGGCAGGCTCCGGCAAATCCGTGCTGTCGCTGCTGCGCCCTGGAAAGAGGCCGTCGGGCGAGGAGATCGCGCAAGTTCTGCGGCACGTCATTGCCCGAATCCGGCGCAACTGGCCGAGGGTCGAGATCATGGTGCGCGGCGACAGTCATTATACGGCGCCAGAAGTGCTGGATTTGCTTGAAGAAAGACGATGCAGTTACATTCTCGGCCTTTCAACCAACGCCCGCCTCGCGAAGATGGCGCACCCCTGGGCCGAGGACGCCGCCACACGCCTGGCGCCTGCGAAGAAAGAAAAGGTGCGGCGCTTCCATCAGACCGCCTACCAAGCTGGCAGCTGGTCGAAAGCGCGCAAGATCATCGCCCGCGCCGAGGCCACAGGCATGGGGAGCGACGTCCGCTTCGTGGTGACGAACCTGCCAGGCTCCGCGAAGGTGCTCTACGAGAAGGTCTACTGCGCACGCGGGCGCATGGAGAACATGATCAAGGACATGAAGCTCTACACGCGCTCCGATCGCACCTCCTGCCACCGCTGGGAGGCCAATCAGTTCCGGCTTATCCTGCACATGGCTGCCTACTGGCTGCTGCACGCGTTGAGGGGCGCTGCGCCAAGGCGCTCGCTATGGCGCACGGCGACTTTCGAGACGCTGCGGCGCGCCTTTCTCAAAATCGCGGTGCGCGTGGAGGAACTGAAGAGCCGTATCAAGGTCGCCTTTCCCTCAGCCTATCCGCACGCACCGGTGCTCGCTCTCCTCGCCCGATCAGTGAGTGTTCCAAGCCCATGACCATTGCGGCAAGCGCCGCGCAAGCCCCGATCCCAAACCCTCAACGCGTTGCAATGTCCACTCACCAATCGACCGTCAAACCGGCCGATGACGCATGCCTGCTCTGTCCGTGAGCGTGCTTCGCGAATAATTGGGGCTAGTACGCCCCGCGGGAAGTCCTGATCCACTTGCTGCGGGCGCTGACAGGACTTCCCGCGGATAAGGCGTACTAGCAACTTATTGATTCTAGTACAGCTTATCCGAGGCAAGTTCGCTTGAGAGCGTGGGGCGAAGTGAGTGCGAACTTGCCTAGGGCTGTACTAGCGCCGCAAACGCCGCTGTGACGACAGCTTGTCATAAGCGCCATGCGGTAGCAAAGGGCGAGGGATCAAGTTTTGGCGTGTGCCAACAGCAAAACGGCAAGGGAATATAGGATGAAGAAGCTCCCATGGAGTGCGGCCATCCTGGGCTGCATCGTGCTTTCAATCCTGGCCGCGCAAGCGCAGACGCCCGACCCGCAGATTCTGAAGCTGCCGGAAGAAATCCAGTTCAAGGGCCTTCCCGGAGCGCCGGTCATCGCCACGGTTTATGGCGATCCCACAAAGCCGGGCGTGTTTGTGCAGCGCTACAAAATCCCGGCTGGCCTGAAACTCATGTCGCATTCGCATCCGGACTCGCCTCGCACCGTCGCGGTCATGTCGGGGACGCTGTATTACGCGCTTGGCGAGAAATGGGATGAGACGAAGTTGAAGGCGTTGCCGGCAGGCACTTTCTTCACCGAGGCTCCGAACGCTCCTCATTACGCCTGGGCGAAGGACGGCGAAGTGATCCTGCAGTTAACGAGCGTCGGCCCAACAGGGGCTGTTCCGGTTCCGACCGCCGCGACGCAGTAACTATATCCCTTTGTTTCCCGCTTAAAAAGTATTACTTATCGCGCAAAACCAAGCTCTTCCCCATATCTCCGGCATACACGGAGGTTTGTGCATGGCCGACATTGAACGACTGAGCATCGCCCTGCCAGCGCCCATGGCAAACGCCGTGCGCCGCGCAGTCGAAGACGGCGAGTATGCCTCTGCAAGCGAAGTCATCCGGGATGCGCTGCGGCTTTGGGAATTGCGCCGCCATCTGCGTGAGCGCGATCTGGATATGCTGCGCCAACGATGGGACGAAGGCAAGGCAAGCGGCCGCGCTGGGCCGCTCGACATCGCAAGCCTGATTGCCGAGGAGCGCGCTCGTCTGAAAGACGGCAAGACTGAACGTGGCTGAGCTTTTCTTATCGCGCCGCGCAGAAGCCGAGCTGCGCCAATCAGGGGCAGCTCTGAAAGCTGGTGGATGTTATGCGCCCCTGTGTCCGCTCTGAACAAAAAGATGTTATGATACTGCCATGCCAGCTCTGAACGAAAAACTTGAGACATTATTCGAGAAGGCGCGCGCCCTGCCAAGGGAACGGCAGGAGGCCGCCCTGGAGGCGCTTGCCGACATCGCGGCGGAGCCTTATGCCTTGTCGGACGATGAGCTGGCGGTCCTGAAGCCCGCGCTTGAGCGCGCGCGGCGAAGCGAGCACGTTTCAGATGCGCAGGCGAGCGCGCTTCTTGACGAGCCATGGCGCTGAAGCTCGCGCTCGATCCCCAGGGCGCGAAAAAGGCGAGAGACCATCTTAACGAGGCCCGGAAGATAGCCGGGATCGGCCTCGCGCAGGCCGCTGCCCGGTCTGCCTATTACGCCGCGTTTCATGCGGCGCAGTCTTTCAAAAAACGCGGCGGGCTCATGCTGCCGTCCGGCGCGGCTAACCCAAGCGCCATCATGGTGAACTGTTTATGACCGCGCCAATCATCCAGTAACACTTGTTGGTTAATTGCATTTACTTCCGGCCGCGAATTTGCGCCCGAAAATGCCAGAAAATCAGAACAGCCCGCGTTCGCCGGGCGCGGAAGCCACTCAACGCCTTGAAAATAGTCAGCTATCCGGTTCAACCCGTACGGTTAACGGATTGTATTTTTGGACGAAAGCGGGCGCGGAAAAGTCCGTTAAATATAGTGTGTTAACGAGCGTCACGCCGTTCGCAGCCGCGGCGGCGCTGCGCTCACCGAAAATTTTCTCATTATATCAACGATTTAATGCCATTAACCTTTCAGTAAGGAGCTTTTCCCTAACATTGCGGTTCAGGTAATGCGGACGCAAGAGCCAAGCTGATTCGGGGATTGAGCGAGATGCAGCCTTTAGCAACGTTCTTACAAAAGGCCAGTTGGCCTGTAAGCCGGGTTCTGTTCCGCAGCGAGCCGCCGGAAGAGCCATGTCGCAGGATGACGACGGCGGCGATCCGCATGCGCGCCCGCTTGGACCTGGATCGGGAAGTAATCGACGGCGACACGAACGCCCAGCGGCGCGAGCCCGATCCCAAAGCTCCAGCCAATTAGTTTCTTCTCCACCGGCGGCTCGACGGGTGCATTTTCACATCGCTGAAAAAAGCCGCGAGATCGCAAGGCCGGCTGAGATCACAAAGCCGAAAGGGCGGCGATAAACCGCCGCCCGAATCACGGATGGCACCGTAAGAGCTTTCCCCGATCGATGGAAGCTCCGCAATCACAATGCAGGGCCGGCGGCCCGGTGCACAAGGGATCAGCTTCGGAGAAGCTTCCCGTCGTTTAGTTCCGGTAAAAGTACAACCCGGAGCCTCGATGGATCGCGCTTCCCCCAAGAGTGCCGCTACGCTGGGCATTCAGGATCTTCTGCAAAGGGCGCTCGGCTTTCTCCGCGCCGGCGACGCCGATCATGCGCTTGCCTGTCTCATCGCCCACCCGGGCTTGACACGCGGCCATCCCTTCGCCTGCTATCTTGTCGGGTTGATCTACGTCAACGCCGGGAAGGATACGGCCGCCCTTCCTTTTTACGACCGGGCGTTGGCGCTTGATCCTTCGTACGCTGATGCATTGGAAGGCCGCGCCCGGATCAAGCAGCGGCTGGAGCGCTTCACGGAAGCGATTGCCGACTATAACGCCCTTCTTTGCATCCAGCCTGCAAATGCAGATACCCTCTACAATCTTGGCGCCACCTACGAGGGCGCCGGGAAGCGGCACGAGGCGTTGGCCTGTTACGATCGGTCTCTTGAGATATCGCCCGGTCATTCGCCCACGCTGGCGGCCAAAGCGCTTCTCCTCTATGACGAGGGCCGCATTGACGAGGCCTTGAAGACGCTGCGGGCTGCGCTTTCCGCCGACCCTTCCATTGAAACGGCATGGTACAACTGCGGAGCGATCCTAACCTCTCTCGGTGAGCACGCCGAGGCTTGCAAATGCTTCGATGCCGCCCTTCGGCTTGTCCCAGATTATGGCGAAGCGCTCTACGGTGCTGCCAAGTCGCTGCATAAGCTTGGCCGTTTTGACGAGGCGCTCGCGGCTTGCGACACGCTTTTGAAGCAAGAGCAGGCGAACTTTGAGGCCCTCTTTCTTCGCGCCAATATTCTCTTCGACCTGCGCCGCCTTGCCGACGCCTTGGCCGCCTTCGACGAAGCCCTGCCCCGAAATCCAAGGCATTTGGGCGTTCTTTGCAATCGAGGATGCACGCTGCGCGAATTGGGGCGGCTTTCGGAGGCCGCCGCCATGTTCGATGCGGCGCTTGCTCAAAAGCCCGGCTGCGTCGAAGCGCTGCTCGGGCGCGGCATTGTCGAGTTCAAGAGCGCCAGGATCGAGGCGGCGCTTAAGTCTTTCGACAGCGCTCTTAAAGCCGATCCGGCTTCGGCGACCGGCTTCTGCGGGCGCGGTCTGGCGTTGCAATACCTGGGCCGGATCGAAGAGGCCAGGCGAGACTTCGAACACGCACTCGCCTTGAATCCGGACCTGCCGGACGCTCACGCCGCGCTCAGCGCTTTGCAACTGCTTCTCGGCGAGTTCGAGCAAGGCTTTGAGGCCAATGAGTACCGCCTGACCATACCCGGCTATTGCAAGCCGAAGCTGGCGCGGGTCTTTCCCGCCTGGAACGGGGAAGACATTGCCGGAAAGAAGCTGCTCGTCCTCAACGAGGCTGCCCATGGCGACGCCATCATGCTCGCTCGCTATTTTCCCATGCTGGCCGAACGCGGAATCGAAGCAACCGTCGAATGTTTGCCCCATATGCTGGCTCTTCTGAGCCAAGCGCCGGGCGTGCGGCTCGTCACGAAAATCGACCCGGCCGAGGATTTCGACTATCAAGTGCATCTTTTCAGTCTGCCGCACGCGTTCAAAACGCGGCTCGACAGTATCCCCGCCAGCGTGCCCTACCTCTTCGCGGATCGGGCGCTGGCGGTAAAATGGGGCGACCGTCTGGGAAGCCAAGGTTTCAGGATCGGCATCGCGTGGCAGGGAAACCCCGACCCCAAGATCGACATTGCCCGCTCGGCTCCGCTTGCGAATTTTGCCCCGCTCGCGGCTCTTCCGGACTGCCGTCTCATCTGTCTCCAAAAAGGTTACGGCGTCGAGCAGATCGCCGACTCCGGGGTGCGCGTGGAAACGCTCGGCGATGACTTCGACGCAGGGCCGAACGCCTTTCTCGATACAGCCGCCGTCATGGCCAATCTCGACCTGATGGTCACGGTGGATACGTCTATCGCTCATCTGGCGGGGGCGCTGGCGCGGCCCGTGTGGGTTGCCCTGAAGCATATCCCCGAGTGGCGCTGGATGCTCGACCGCGACGACTCGCCGTGGTATCCGACCATGCGCCTTTTTCGGCAGCGCGCGATAGGCGACTGGGAGGGCGTTTTCGCGGACATGGCGAAAACGCTCATAGGGCAGAAAAACAGGAGGTCGGCCGGTCCGCTTTTTGTCCCTACGGCAGTTGGAGAACTGATCGACAAGCTGACCATTCTCGAAATCAAGGCGGAGCGCATCCCGGATCCGCGCAAGCTGGCCAACGTCAGGCGCGAACTCGCGCTCTTGAGCGACTTGAAAAGGAGCCGTGGCATCTCAAGCGCTCGTGTGGACAGCCTGAAGGCGGAGCTGAAACGCACAAACTGCGCACTCTGGGAGATCGAAGAGGCGATCCGTCAATGCGAACGCATGGGCGATTTCGGCCCGGATTTTGTCGCCCTTGCACGCCGCGTCTATCAGGAAAACGACAAGCGGGCAGCCCTCAAGCGAAATATTAATGAACTCTTCGGGTCAGCAATCGTCG
This sequence comes from uncultured Alphaproteobacteria bacterium, assembly GCA_963817495.1. Lineage (GTDB taxonomy): Bacteria > Pseudomonadota > Alphaproteobacteria > Rhizobiales > Rhodomicrobiaceae > Rhodomicrobium. The sequence continues at coordinate 82,024 of CAWFOS010000017.1, forward strand.
AAGAGAAACATTATTCTCAAGGTTAAACTTCGAAATTCAGCCTAGCTCTAAAGAAACCAGACAGAAGTCGAATCAATGACAGTCGCGGAAAGCGCCAAGTTTACGCATCCTCCCTCGATGGTTCTGGGGATGGCCGCTCTTGTCGGGCTGGCCTACAGGCAGGGCGATCTCGCCGCCGTTTGGAGCCAGCTCTTAGAGCGATTTGGCGCCAATCCGGCAGAACCGGCGGCTCTTATGGATATGTCGGTCATTCTTCAGATTACTGGGCATTGGAACAAGGCGCTGGACCTCCAACAGATGGCGTTGAAGCTCGGCCGCTGTTACACCCGTGTGTACGGCAGCGGCGGCGGCTTGAAAGTCCTCGCGTTCGTCGCGGAAGGCGACTTCATGGCCAATACGCCGGTCGACTTTCTCATGGAAGGCTCCGATGCGGTCCTGACGCTCTATTACACGGACGGCCAGGCCCGCGGCCTTCCGGACCTTCCCGAGCATGATGTCGCTTTCATCGCGATCGGCGAATCCGAAGCAAATGTCCCAGTCCTTGAAAACCTCGAACGGCTGCTGGAGGGCTGGGGCGGGCCGATCATGAACGGCAACCCCCGGAACATTGCAGCGCTGACGCGCGACCGGGTCGCTGAAATGTTCGCCGGCGAGGCCTCGATTGCCGCTCCGGCCACGGTGAGGGCGGATAGGGCGTCCCTTACCCGGCTGGCGCATGGCCAAATCGGCTTGGGTGCGCTTCTGCGGAATGAGTCCTTTCCAATCATAGTGCGGCCATTTGGTTCGCATGCGGGGGAGGGCCTGGAGAAGATAAACGGCCCGGAGGAGATTGGAGCCTATCTGGAGAAGCGGGCCGAACAGCACTTCTATCTTGCATCTTTCGTCGACTATGCCGGCCCTGACGGATTTTTCCGCAAGCAGAGGATCGCCGTCATCGACGGGCGGCCCTTCCCCAGTCATCTCGCTGTCTCCAATCACTGGATGGTCCATTATCTCAATTCCGGCATGCAGGAGAACGAAGCGTGGCGCGCTGAGGAAGCGGCTTGGATGCGAGACTTCGATACCGATTTTGCCGTGCGCCACGCGCCTGCATTCGATGCCCTCACCAGGAAAATCGGCCTCGATTATTTCGTCATCGATTGCGCCGAAATGCCGGACGGACGGCTCCTGCTGTTCGAGGCGCAGGTCGCAATGATCGTTCACGCCATGGATGCGACCGGCATCTTTCCCTACAAGGGGCCAGCAATGCAAAAACTGTTCAGGGCCTTCCAGTCGGCCCTGGAAGGCCGGTGCAGTCATCTCTCATGAACGCGACCGGAAACTCCAGGCCATGCTTGGATCGCGCAAGGACGGTTTTGTAAAAGCACTGGCTGCGAGCCGTCAAGCGGGCGCCTCACTGGGGATGCTTCTGGCCGAAGGAGGCGATGCCCGGATACGGCTTGATCCACTTACGCGGCAGAATCGTTACGGCACAACCACAACGCCTGTCCGCGACGAAATCTCATTCGCATCGACGACAGCCAATACGATATCTGAAGGGGGCTTCGCTGCAGCGGGGCGGGCTCTCGCTCGGTTACTTGCCCCAGATCCAGCCACTTGTTTGCCGATAGGCCAATGGTTCGATGACATCCGAGTCAGCATCACGCACCTCCTTGGCATTCCCAGCTCGGTGGCAGTCCTCACGGCATCGGGAACGGATGCTGAAGTGCTTACCCTCTGCGTCACCGTCAGTCTTGAGCGGGGGCCGCTCACGAACATCCTCATAGCCCCGGAAGAAACCGGAAGCGGCGTTTCATTGGCTGCCTCCGGATGCCATTTCTCGAATTCCACAGCTCTTGGCGCGCCGGTCACCGTTGGCGGCGCAATTGATGGGCTTGCCACGAATGAGATCGAGGTCGCCGTAGTGCCAATCCGCGATGCGAAAGGTGCGCCGCTCGCCCCCGAGGCGGTCGATGACGAGGCGGCAAAGGCCATGAAGCGCGAACTGCGGCGCGGCCGCACGGTGCTGCTCCACGTGCTTGACACGTCGAAAACCGGGCTCACGGGACCGACGCGAAAGGCAGCGCGCACCCTTATGGCGAGCGCGCCCAATCGTGTGCGCGTCGTCGTAGACGCCTGCCAGCTTCGATGCAGCTTAACCCAGATCAAGCGCGATCTTGCGGATGGGTTTATGGTCCAGGCAACGGGGTCTAAATTTGCTGGCGGACCACCGTTCTGTGGGGTAGTGCTGCTTCCCGCTGCATTGGCGGAGGAAATAGCAGCCCGAGCATCGCTTCCGAGGGGGATTGCCGATTACAGCGCGGCGTTGGATTGGCCTGCGGCTCTCCGGGATCGAGCCGGACAAATGTGGGCATCGCAAGCGAATATCGGTCTCGGTCTCAGATGGGCCGCGGCCCTTGATGGAATTGCCTCAATGGCTGCCATGGGCGACAACGTGCGGACAACGATCGCGGCCCGCTTTACGAAAGAGGTGCGTGACCGGGCGAAAAACCTTCGTAGCATTGACTTCGACCATGATGAGCCTGATTTGGGATCAGGCGCCATTGTGCCGTTAGCGGTGCGCAGCCGGGATGACGCCTCTTCGGCCTTCTCTGCGGCGCAAAGCATCCAGACGGCTTTAAGGGAGCCAAGCCATGGCCCTGTATGCCATGTGGGACAACCGGTATGCCTACGGGGCCTGACTGTGCTGCGCATCGCCGCTTCAGCTTACACCCTGGCAGGCATCGCTACACGCATGGGCGGAAGCAATATCGATCAAGCCTTTCAACCCGTTGCGGAGGACCTCGACAGCCTGTTCGAGAAATGGTCTTTCATTGAGCGTCAACTCTAGAGTGAACGATGTCCCGATCCGTTTCACCAAAGGACCGCGGTAGCGCCGCCGAGCCTTTTCTTGCAGGTGCGCCGGACGCCTCGGGCGGTTCCGCGAGCCGCGATCTCGACCCGGCGGACTGGAGCGAATTCCGCAGCCTCGCGCACGCCATGCTCGACGACATGATCACGCATATCGAAACCATCCGGGAGCGGCCCGTCTGGCAACCGGCGCCTGAGGCGACGCTCGAACGGTTCCGGCAGCCTTTGCCGCGCGATGGGCGCAATCTCGGCGAGGTGCTCGGCGATCTGAGGACCCACGTCATCCCTTACGCCACCGGCAATACGCATCCCGGTTTCATGGGCTGGGTTCATGGCGCTGGCACGCCGGTGGGGATGGTGGCCGAGATGGTTGCGGCGGGCTTGAACATGAACTGCGGCGGCCGCAACCACATCGGCCTCGACGTCGAAAAGCAGATTACGCGGTGGATGGCGGAGGCGCTTGGGTTTCCGGGCAGCGCGTCTGGCGTTTTCGTCACCGGATCGTCGATGGCGAATTTCGCCGCCTTGATCGTGGCGAGAACGAAGGCGGCGGGGTATGAGTCCCGCCATGAGGGGGTGGCGAAGACGGCTCACCGGCTCGTCGCATACACCTCGGTGGAAGCCCACAACTGTATCGCCAGGGGAATGGAACTCGCGGGGCTAGGCTCCGCGAATTTGCGCACCATCGAAGTCGATCAATACCGCCGCATGGATGTCGCAAAGCTTGAGGCCACGATCGCGGAAGACCGCGCCGCCGGGTGCACGCCTTTCCTGATTGCAGCCACCGCGGGCGCCGTGAACACGGGGGCTATCGATCCGCTTGAGCGCATAGCGCAGGTGGCGTCGCGCGAAGGACTATGGTTCCACGTCGATGGCGCAATCGGGGCGCTGGCGGCGTTCTCGCCTCGGCTTCGCCCGCTGCTCAAGGGGATCGAAAAATCGGATTCGGTCGCGCTCGATTTCCACAAATGGGGGCACGTGCCCTACGACGCGGGGTTCCTTCTGGTTCGCGATGGCGATGCACAAAAGCAGGCGTTTGCGATGCCGGCCGCCTATCTGCAACGGTCTGAGCGCGGCCTCGCCGCCGGGGACACGTGGCCTTGCGACCTTGGTCCCGACCTGTCGCGCGGCTTCCGCGCCTTGAAAACCTGGATGACCATTGAGACGCTCGGCGCGGACCGCATCGGCGACGCGATGCTCGCGAATTGCGAACTCGCTCAGTATCTGGCTCAGAAAGTGCGGCAGAGCCCGCTGTTCGAGTTGAAAGCGCCCGTGGCTCTCAATATCGTGTGCTTCGGCGTTCGCGGCGCGCACGACCGGGCCTTCAACCGCGAGCTTGTGCTGGACATGCACGAAACCGGCGTCGCGGCGCCATCATGGACGACCATCGGCAGCGAGACCGTCATTCGCTGCGCCATCGTCAACCACCGCACCACGCGCGCCGACATCGACTGCATGATGGACTGCATCGCAGGCCTTGCCTCGTCGCGACGTAAGGCAGCGGCATGGCGCTGAGTCAGGCCAACAGCTTTCTGTGTGCTCGTTACGAAAGGCGGCATCTCGCTCGAACCCCTTGGACATTGCGCTTGCGTCCGAATGCTTGAGACGGGATCTTAGGAAAAAGCGCCTTGCTGAGAGGTTAATTGAAATAAGCGATTGATATAAAAAGGAAAAATATCGGTGGGTATTGTGCCGCGGCGCTGACCAAAGGCGTGAGGCTCGTTAACACACTATATTTAACAGACTTTTGCGCGTCCACTTTCGTCCAAAAATATAATCCGTTAACCCTGCCGATTGAGCCGAAAAGCGGATTATGTTCAAGGGGTTATGCGAATTCAGCGCCCTGCGGGCACGGGCTGTTCCGATTTTTTGGAATTTTCGGGCGCAGATTTCCGGCTAGAAATAAATGGCATTAACTATCTCGGGTTAACGCATAATCAGCGCGATAACGGGGCGTTTACCGTGTTGAGTTCTGGACATTGCGCTCGCCACTCTCCCAGGTTCTCGGGATCGTCCCAGCAAAACTTCCGGTGAATTTCTGACACAGGCCGGAAGCCGTCATTTGCTTCAATTGAAAGTAGTTCCGCTCCTAAGTCATAGCAGACAAAAAACATATAATCATCTTAACCTAGTCTGATCTTGCCTTGCTTTTTTCGCTCAATCCATTTTTTTGCATAGTACTCAAAGGTTTCGAAGACTCTATCATCACCACGAACTTTTCGCTCTTCATTTATAAACTGATCACATTTCGTAAAAATATTGACAGCAATCGATGATAAGTAATCATAGCATAATGTTTCATGCAAGGAGCCATGTTTAACCTGAATAAAAACGGTTTCTAGTATTCTTAATACACGACGCAATAGCCAATTCAATTCTCGCGCCTTAGCTTCGGTTTGGTTTTGAAGAACCTCACCATAATTTACACTACCATTTATTGGATCCCAATCGAACTTTCCACCTATTTCATCTAATGCTTCGGGGAATTCACCGAATACCAACCTATATAATGTCTCCTCCGCATCCTTGGCTCAAGTCCACCTATGGTGGAGGAAGGTTTCGACCGCTATCGAGACCAGGCTAATTGCGCCAATCGCGCTGCTCACTGCGGCCAACGCTAACAATCCATTCATGATATCACCTTAGGCCTTTCGAATTTTCCTTTCCATTAATTAGGCCAAACTCCTATATAATTGCTTGCGTTTCAAGCGTTAGACCGCGGTTTCTAATGAGGATGAAGACTTTGATATCCGAGGCAATTTACAAAGTTTTTGTAAGCTCAACCTACTCAAATCTGCGGGAGGAGCGGTCAGAGGTGCAAAAGGCGTTATTAAAGCTCAAGTGTCTACCTGTAGGAATGGAGCTTTTCCCTGCCGCAGATGAGGACACTTGGAACTTTATTAAGGACCAGATTGATGATTTTGACTATTATGTTGTTTTGATTGGGGGTAAGTATGGAAGTCTTACCACTGAAGGTATTAGTTTCACCGAAAAGGAGTACGACTATGCTCGGAAGCGTGAGATTCCATCTATTGCTTTCATACATGCAAATCGCGCAGAAATTGCTCTGGGTAAAACGGACACAGACCCTCTATTGGTTGAGAAGTTAAACAATTTTATAGCTAAAGTTCGGACACGCCCTGTACGCACGTTTTCAAGTGTGCATGAACTCGCCTCAGAAGTTATTACGAGTTTCATTGATCTAAAGCGAACTAAACCCCGGACAGGCTACGTAAGAACGGATGAACAGAGTCGATTATAGAAAGTATGCGGAACTTCTAGAGCGCAATGCTGAGCTAACCTATGAAGTTACCAATCTTAGAAAGGCGCTAACTGACTTAGGTGTAGTGAATGTCCCATTTACGGATCATGAAAAGACATGCGTGCTTAACTTAGAATCCAGATCAGCAGAATCTGGATTAATAAAATTCTCTCTTTCTGTGAGCTGGAAAGCTATTTTCTTGGCTATCGTGGACGCGATGCTGATGGATTTCGATGAAGAGGCTGTGATAAAGCAATTTATAAGTTGTATTGGAAGGCATATTGATGAAGAGCAGAGTAGGATTGTTGATGAAGTGCAGAGGAGCGGAATTAGAAATCAGCCCGCAACTATTACGAATTGGAAATTAATTCGCGAACAATTGTTTGCCTTGGGCTTGATTGAGATAGAGCCTTACCAAAAGACCGAAACCGGTATTTCAGGAACCAAATCCATTGAGGCAAAAATGTTGCGCTACACTGTCTATGGGAGAAAGCAGTTTCAGCTTCTGCGCTACAGTCCTAGAAGTTCGGGTTAAATTGTTCTTTTGCTATGCGGCCTCCCAGATCGTGCTTTTGTAGGTCAGATTGTCAGGAAAAAGCTGCCGCACGGTTCGATTTTTGCGATGGCAGCTTTAGACCCAACACAGGAATATCTCTTTACGGCCCCGCGAGGCAAAACCCCTGTTTGCTGGACAAGCCAACTTTGCGTAAGGGCGGCTCAACAACGAGGCGCAACCCGCATCTACTCCGCCGCCCGTGCCGCGGGAGCAACCCTCGTTCTCGACCGGATGTTGTCCTGCAACTGCTTGCGCGCGAGCGCGGCCTCGGCCCCGGGCGTCGCGTGGTAAAGGTCGAGGGCTTCGAATTCGTCGGCCTTGGGCGGCGCGATCGCGGTATCCGTATAGGTCAAGCGATCCGGCGCTGCCAGCACCTCCGTCCGGATCGCCTTGCATTTCCTGTACTCGGACCAATAGCGCCAAGCCTTAAGCGCCGTTTCGCCGAAATAGCGCGGATAGAAGAGGAACGGGCTTTCGATTGGAAGCCCGCTTCTGCGGTCGCTGCGGAATTTCATGCGGAACGCGCCGCCTTCGAGCGGATGAACGCCTTCGTAAGTATGCACGAGCTTGAACCAGAGGAGCGTCGACATGGTTGCCCCCGCCCGGCCTCTTGGGTTGGCGGCGACCCGGCGAAGGACCGTGCGGATGTGCTCTCTGCTGTAAAAGCTGGCCCATGCAGCCCGCAACGCCTCTTCCCATTCGGCATCGCTCATCTTGGCATGATGAGTGACGCGATGATTCAGGTCATACTTGTTCATGTCAGGATCGGTCCACACCCCTTTTTCCAGGAGGACCTTGTGGTCCTCCGAGCCGGGAAGCGGAGTGAGGTAGAACAGTTCCAGAATATCGAGCGGCAATTCGTTCTTGATGATTTCGATATCCCGCAGGATCGATTCCTTCGTGTCTCCCGGGAAGCCGGTAATGTAGCCAGCGCATGTGATCGCGCCGTGGTTGCGCCACTTCTGAAGCAGATCGCGATAATCCGTAATTTTGTTCTGGCGCTTATTGGCAGCAATCAAATTGTCAGGATTGATGTTCTCCAGCCCGATGAAGACGCGGCGGACGCCGGCTTGCGACGCCTTCTCGATGAAGTTCGGGATCTTGTGGCATTGCGTATCGATCTGGATGGTAAACCCGATCTTCGGAAACCCGTTCGAGCGCAGTTCGATCAGGCGGTCGAACAGCGTTTCCCAATCGTGATTGCGGGCGAAATTGTCGTCGGTGATGAAAAAGCGATAGATTTTCTGCGCGTAGTTTTCGCGAATGATCTTCTCAAGATCGTCGGGCGTGCGGAAGCGGCTCTTGCGGCCCTGCACGTTGATGATGGTGCAGAACGAGCATTGATAGGGGCAGCCGCGCCCCAAATCCATGCTGGATAGCGCGCCTGCGGTCCGGCTGCAAATGCTGTTGCGGGAGGATCGGGACCGGTTGGCCCTGCAGCGCCGGAAGATCGTTCATGTAGTTATAGAGCGGCGCGAGCTTCCCCGCCCAGGCATCGCGAATTACCGCGTCGAAACGGCCGTCTTCCGCCTCTCCGGCGAAGAAGGAGATGCCAAGCGCCTGCGCGTCGCGCATATCCTGCGGCCATTCCGGCAACATCGCGATACAGCCGGAGACATGAAAACCGCCGATGCAGACGGGAAGGCCCGCCTTGAGGAACGGGCGAGCAATATCGACCGCGCGCGGAAACTGGTTGGATTGCACGCCGATGAGGCCGATGAGCGCCTTGCCGCCCCGCTCCGAGATCATCCGGATGATCTTGTCCGGCCGCATGCGCCGGTTGGTTTCGTCGAAGGTGTGGATGTGGATTGCGACGTCCGGGCCAAGGATGCCGCGCTGCTGCGCGTCCATCGCCAGCCCGTTCAGGCAGGCCAGCGTGTTGGAGGGGATTGCCGAGCGGAACCACTGAATAGGGTATCCGTCATCATCGTAATGAGCCGGCTTGATAAGCACGATATGAAATTCGCGCTGCGTTTCTGGGCTCATCGCTTATCCTTCTCTCCATGGACAGAAGTCGCGTACCCGCAAATTCACTATTTTGCACCAAAAAAACCGGCTCAGCGGCGCCAACCTCTGTGTAACGACATTCCGGAAGGTGCGGGAGTTACACAAGTGCGGGCGGGCCACAGTTGCGCTTCAACGCACTGTTACCAACAGTTAACCAAACACATTTTGGAGATCAGGCTCTTATCCGGCTGCTGGAGAGCCTCCGCCCCGCTATTGCCGCAGAGGCTTCCTTCGTGAAAACCGGGCTTTCACCGGGTTTCGTCCTGAGCGGCCCCGCGAGAAGGGGCTGGAACAGGATTGCAGCCGCTATCGTGCAGGCGCTCTATTTCGCGGAACATGCAAACTGAGAAGGAAGCCAGGGCACGTTGATGCAGGTATTGTCCCAGCCGTGAGCAGTCGACCTGTATCTCCAGCCGCCGGAGTAATCACAGTCAGTGCACGAAGGACGATGCACGGGTCTATATCCAACGTACCGCTTGTGAGTGAATTGCCGTGACTGCGCCGTAGCATCAAAGTTTGGCGCGGCAATCATCGCAAGAGTTGCCACGAGGGCTAGTAACGTTATGCTCCTGTTCATTGAATGCTCCCCACTGCAAACCACTCGTTTCGAAATCATAAACATGGTCTTTGCAATTTAATTATAGGGATGGCGGGCAAATCAACGAAATTGTAAAAACTTTATTAATTTATATCGTTCAATTAAAAATAACCAATGTTTTTAACTTGAAACACTTGCAATCAACTGCGCCGTTGCCAGCGCCTTGAGCGTGAAAACTTTGGGACGTCACTCTTGCAGCGACGCTTCCTTCTCGGGAGCCGGGCTTTTCTCGGCTTTTGTCCTTGGCGGCCCCATGAGAAGCGGCTGGAACAGGATCGCAAACGCCATCGTGCAGGCTAGCGACAGCGCAAGCAGTTGCCCCATGCTCGACGTGCCGGGATGGTTCGACATCCACAGGCTGCCGAACGCCACCGCCGTGGTCAAGCCGCTGAAGAAGACGGCGCGAGTCAAGGGCGAGGCCAGAAGATCGGTCTGGCCCTGACGCCAGGCGACCATGTAATAGATTTTGAACGCGACGCCGAGGCCCAGCAAAACCGGCAAGGCGATGATGTTCGCAAAATTCAGCTTGAAGCCAATCCCCGAGCAGATCTCCAGCGTCACCGTGGCGGCGAGGATCAGCGGAAACAGCGTGAGCCCCACATCCGTCACTCTGCGCAGGAAAAGCCAGAGGAGGACGGCGATGGAAAGCAGCGCCCAAATCCCGGCCTCGATGAAGGCGCGCACGACCGTCTCGCCTGCCTTCACGATGCCGACCGCCGCGCCCGTCGCCGTGGGCTCGACCTTCAGAACCGCGTCCACGAACTGCCGCAAGACGCTGGTGCTGCTCGCATCCCCTTTCGGCGTCGCCGAAACGCGCGCCCGGCCGTCCGGCGTCTTCCACAGGGAGGCCAGAATCCGCCGGGATCGTGTCCAGCGTGATGCGTTCCGGGTTTAAACTCGCCTTCAGGTTTTCGAGCGTTATGTCGAGAGGCGGAATGAGCACGTCCGCAGCCCGGCCGCGCATCTCCGGTCTCGCGTTTGCGAGCCTTAAGAGAGAGTCCGACAACTCTTTTGCTACGTGCGATCCTGGGCCTTGCCTTTGGTTGGCGAGCGCGGCAAGCGAAGTGGCTGTCGCTTCCAGGCTCGACACGACTTCGGCATCGGTCGGCGCGGGCTTCACTTCAGCGGGATACAGGCCGTCCTCGAGGTCGTCGGCTGTCTTCTTTATGGCGGCCAGCTTCTGATCCTGGTTTTCGGGAATGAAGCTTGAAAGCGTGATCGCGCCGGCAACTTCGGGAAGCGCCTGCAAGGTCTTCGCTATGGCGTTCGCCTGATCGAGCGAAGGCGCGAGCAGCTCAGCCGTTTGTCCGGCGACTTCCGGATTGCCCTTGCTGATGTCGAGATAAGTCGAAACCAATTCCACCTTGGGATTGCGGAGGTCCATCGGGTTGGTGTCGAACTGAAGCCAATAGAGGAGGGGACTGGCCGCGAAGACCGCGGCGACGGTCGCGGCAACGATGACGATGCGGTGCCGTTCCATGAAGCGGTCGAGCGGGCACAAGAACGCGTAGCCAAGCGGCGAGGGCTCTGGCGGCGGGTTCAGAATGCGCAGAAGCGCCGGAAGCAGGGTGAGGCTCAGGATGAGCGCGATGATCATGCCCATGCCTGCGATTTCGCCAAGCTCGGCGACGCCCAGAAAGGCCGTGGGAAGGAAGGAGAGGAACCCGGCGGCGGTGGCTAGGGCTGCGAGGACAAGGCGGCCGCCATTGTTTGCGGCGGTTTCCGCCAGCGAGCGCATCAGGCCGCGATGCTCGTAGCGGGCGGCGCGATAGCTCACGCTGAATTGCAGACAGAAATCGACGCCGATGCCCACGAACAGGACAAAGAACGCGATCGAGATCGGATTGAGCGCTCCGACAAGAGAAAGCCCGGCCGCGGCTGTCGCTGCAAGGCCGACCGTCACGCTGAGGAAAACGGCGAGGATGATGCGGAACGAGTGAAGGGCGAGCCAGAGGATGAAAAGAACGGCGGCTATCGTGATGGCCGCATTCTCACCGGCTCCCTGCCTCAACGTGTTGAATTCGTCGTCGGCGATGGGTACTGGCCCTGTGAGCCTGACGCTGACGCCCTGCTGAGGCAGCTTCAGATCGGCGACCGTTTGCCGGATGGCTTTGGTGGCCTGCTCACCGGGCTGCAGAGCGTCGAAATTGAGAACAGGCGAAATCGTCACGAACTGCCGTGTCGGAGGTTTGGACGCGCCGGTCTGGAACTGGCTGCTCCAGCTGAAAGAGGCAGGCTTGCCGTCGAGAACGTTATTGATCGTATCAGATAAGTTCTGGAACTCCGGCGCGAGCGTCTCAAGCGACACCCTTCGGAAAATCACCCCGCGCAGGCTCAGCCCGATCGAGTCCATGACGCCTCTCAGGCTCGGATCGGCGGTCAGCCTGCTGAGCAAAGGACCTGAGCGCGAGAGCTGGTTGAGTGTCGACGTGAGCTCCGGCTCGGCAAGATAAAGAAGACCGTTGCGGCGGAAGAAGGGGGAGCCGTTTCCCTCATTCGCGCCGCGGATCCAGTCGTGTCGCTCCTTGAGCCGCTTTGTCAGCCGCTCTGCCGCGCTCTGTGCAAGTTCCGCGGTTGGCGCATCGATGACGGCCAGGATCGTGGATTCCCAGCCAGGAAACGCTTTTTGATAAGCGAACTGGTTCTGGCGCCAGGGCAGGTCCGGGGAAATCAGATCGTTGATGTTTGTGTCGATCGCGAAATGCTGCGTGACAAAAAATGCGAAGTAGGCCGTTGCCGCCAGCGCGATGGCAAGCACAAGCCATCTGGCGCGCGCGCAGAACACGACAATGCCGACAAGAATGCGCTTCAGCATAGCATCACCACCGCTAAGCAAACTTCGCTGAACTGGCCATTTGTTGTCCTGGACGCGGCTCCCTCCTCGCTCCGTCGTCCCGGCCAAGCGAAGCGCGAGACGGGATCGCAAAAAGGCAGGCGCTTCAATTCTCACGATCCCGGATAAGGCTTCGCCTTTCCGGGATGATGGCGGCGGCGATCCGGCAAACACCGCTTAGCAGGACGCGGGGAAATCGCGAAACCGTCTCCTCATCCTTCGACAAGATCAGGATGAGGCTGAGTGTTTTCAACGGGCTACCCCTCATGGTGAGCCTGTCGAACCATGGGCAGCATCGGCATCCTATTAGTGATAGCGAAGCCATAGCGCGACAGCGATCAAGATTGCCATGATGGTCAGGCCGAGGGTCCACCAACCCACCGGAGTCTTGGGAACTCCGGGCTGTTTTTCAATTTCGTCCTCGAGGGAGAAAGCCTCGGACGGTTCGGATACAGCCTCGCCCGGCGCAATGCCAGCCGGGGCCTCTGCTTTGTCTTTCTCCGCCATCAGGTTCAAGCTCACGCTGGAATGACGCCTTCGGAATAGTGCAATGCAAAAAAGTCTTGGCGGTTCCGTCCAGACTGTCAGCAACCCAGCTTCGCTGTCAAATGCCGCGCGTGAAGTAATCGGCGAATGTCAGCGCGAACATGATGATGAGCCAGAAAGCCCCGCCCGACGCCGCAAGCCTGAGCAGCGTTCTATCCCCGATAAGGCCCATGAAAAACAGGAGGCCGATCAGCGCCATGAGCGCCGCGATGAAGACGTTGACGGCCGTGTTGTACCCCCCCAGCGGAGCGAAGGCCGCCCCGAAAGAAATGCCGAGAAGAACGAACTCGAAGAGAAGGATCGCCCCGTTGCGGAACCAGAGCCGCCGGATCAGAAGCTCGGTTTCTTCGTTCATGACGCTCGCCCCGAAAGGTACAAAAGCGGATACAGGAAGATCCAGACCGTATCCACGAAGTGCCAATAGAGGCCGATGGTTACGAGATCGGGGATTTTCAGCGAAGTCAGCCCGCGCATGAGCCACGCAAGCCGCGCGACGATCACGACGCCGATGGTCAGATGGATGCCGTGGATCGCGGTCATCACCCAGTACAGCGCCCAGAACATCGATGCACCGCGCTCCGGGATCGCGAAATGCGTGCTCGGAAACAGGTTGCGGCTGAGGTCTTCGCTCCACTCGTAACCTTTGACGGCAAGGAACGCGGCCCCAAGCATCGCGGTTGCGGCGAGGCATCGCCAGACCAGGCCGCGCAAGCCCGCTCGGCCACCCTGCACGGCCATCACCATGGTGAGACTGCTCGTCAGCAGGATCACGGTGTTGATGGTCCCAAGCCTGAGATCGGACGCTCGCGCCCCCGCCAGAAACCCGTCGGCGTGCATGAAGCGATAGACCGTGTAACAGAGAAACAGGCCGCCGAAGAAAAGAATCTCGGTTGCGAGGAAAAGCCACATGCCGAAGCTCGCGGCTTCCTGCTCCTCTTCGAGGGTTTCCCACTGTTCGGCGACGGCTGGCTCGGCGGCGGGGAGCGCCGCATCATCGATCGACGAGACGCTCATAATGTGGCCCCTTGAAGCTGCGGCTTCTCGGGACGGTCGGGATTTCCTTCCTCGTCGCCGTAGTCATACGGCTCCTTGTCGACGACAGGCGGCGTGAGGAAGTTTTCCGTCGGCGGCGGCGACGTTGTTTGCCACTCAAGCCCGGTTGCGTTCCAGGGATTGCCCGGCGCGTTCCGGTTCGTGAAAAGCGACCAGGTCAGATACAGGATCGGCAGGAGATAGGCCGCCGCCAGAACGCTCGCGCCCGTCGATGACATCACATGCAGCGGCTGAAACTCGGGCGGATAGACATGATAGCGCCGCGGCATCCCGAGATAGCCCAGGATGAACTGCGGGAAGAACGTGAAGTTGAAGCCGAAGAACATCATGATCGCGGCGAAGCGCGCCCACGATTCCGGATACATCTTGCCCGTGATCTTCGGCCACCAGAAATGCAGCGCCGCGTAGAGCGCGGAAACCGACCCGCCCACCATGATGTAGTGGAAATGCGCGATCACGAAATAGGTGGCATGGACGTGAACGTCGATGGGGATGGAAGCCAGAAAAAGACCGGTCAAGCCGCCGATCGTGAACAGGCCCAGGAAGCCGAGGGCATAAAGCATGGGGGCTTGGAAGGTAATCTGGCCGCGAAACAGCGTGCCTGTCCAGTTGAAGACCTTGATCGCCGAGGGCACCGCCACAACAAAGGACAAGAGCGAGAAGACCACCCCGGCATAGGGCGACATGCCGGACACGAACATATGATGGCCCCATACGAAGAAGCTGATCCCCGCGATCGCCACCAGCGCGTAGACCATGAAGGTGTAGCCGAAGACCTTCCGCCGCGCGAAGCAGGTGATGACCTCCGAGATGACCCCCATGGCGGGCAGGATCATGATGTAGACGGCGGGGTGGCTGTAGAACCAGAAGAGGTGCTGAAAGAGCAGCGGATCCCCGCCGTTCGCCGGATCGAAGATCGGCAGGCCGAAGTAGCGCTCCGCTGAGATCAGAATGAGTGTTATCGCAAGAACGGGCGTGGCCAGGATCAGGACAATGCTCACCGCATACATGGCCCAGACGAAAAGGGGCAGCCGGAACCAGGTCATGCCCTTGGTGCGCAGCATGTGAATGGTTGCGATGAAGTTCAGGCCGGTTGCGATGGAGGAAAAGCCCGCGAAGAATACCCCCGCTGCAGCGGCGATCACCGCCCCGTTCGCGAACATGGTGGAGTAGGGCGTATAGAAGGTCCAGCCCGTGTCCACGCCGCCCGAGATAAGGACGTAAATAACGAAAAGGCCGCCGATCAGGTTCAGATACCAGCTCAAGAGGTTGAGGCGCGGAAAAGCGAGGTCTTTCGCGCCGATCATGAGCGGTATCAGGAAATTGCCGAAGATCGTGGGAATGGACGGAATCAGGAAAAACCAGACCATCACCACGCCATGCAGCGTGAACAAGCGGTTATACGCCTCATCGCTCACCACATCGGCCTGGGGCGTCATGAGTTCGAGGCGGATCACCGCCATTGCGGCGCTGCCGACGAGGAAGAAGAACGTGACCGTGATCGCGTAAAGAACGGCGATGCGCTTGTGATCCGTGGTGGCGAGCCAAGACCAGAGGCTCGGCGTGTCCAGATAGGACTGCGCGGGCGCGACAACGGGGGACGGCCTCGGCGGGTTTTGACCTATGGTGATGTCGGTCATCCGGTCCTTCCCTTGTCTTTCAGCGAGCGGATGTATGCCGTCAGGCGCAGGATCTCGTCGTCGCCCACGAGTCCGTCGAAACTTGGCATGAGCGCCTCGTAACCGGCGACGACATGCTTGCCGGGCTCGAGGATCGTATCGCGAATGTAGGCGTCGTCCGCGGTAAGGACGCGCCCGTCGCGGAGGTGAACGGGCTTGCCGTACAAGCCTGCCAGTTGCGGCGCGTGAACCCGCGATTTGCCTTCATGGCAACTCGCGCATCCAAGCGAGGCGAACAGCGCCGCGCCTTCTTTGGAGATGTCGGCCGATTGGGGCTGTTCGTGCAGCCATTTCGCAAATTCATCCTTCGGCATGACGACGACCTCGCCAATCATGCGCGAGTGTTCTGTCCCGCAGAACTGCGTGCAGAACAGATGAAAAGTGCCCGTTTTGGTCGCGTTGAACCACGTCTGCGTATAGCGCCCCGGCACCAGATCGCGCTTGATGCGAAAATCCGGTACGTAGAAGGAATGGATGACGTCCTCGGATGTCATGATGAGCTTCACCGGCTCATGGACGGGCACGTGCAAGGCGTTGATTTCGCGTGCGCCATTGGAATGCTGGGTCTTCCACATCCACTGCTTGCCGACGACGTGAATTTCCATCGCGTCTCGCGGCGGGACAAGCGTCGAAAGGTTGGCGCTGCCCGACCACCAGAAGAGAAAGAGCGCGAGGAAACAGGTTCCTGCGGTCCAGCCGATCTCGAATTCGCGGGATGAAAGCTCGCGGAGCGGTCCGCGATTGACCGTGGTGCCCCGCCGGTAGCGCAGCGAAAAGGTGATGACCAGGGCCAGCACCAGAATGATGATCGCGGCCGACACGATCATCAAAATGAGAAACAGCGTGTCGGTGACGGGGGCCTGCGTGGAGGCTTCTTCTGGAAAAAGCCTGAAGCTGTTCATGATTGGAGCCTCCCTTTCCTCGCAAAAAGAACGGCAAGGCCCGCAATTCCGGCAAGCGTCGCAGCCCCCGCAGCCGCAAGCGCGGCCCTTATCGTGGATGCGTAAGCGCCATGGAGCGGGCTGTGCCCATAGCAAAGAAGCCGGATGCCTTCCACGAGGCCGGAGAGGCCGCCGTCTCCCGCATCCGTCAGTGCAGCCCTGAACGAATCCGGATTGAGGTTCAGCCCTGAAATCAGGCGAGAGACGCGGCCATCCGGCGTCAGGATCACCGCGCCGACGGGATGCGCGTATTGATCGAGCTCGGCATCGTAGACCGGCGTGTAGTTCAGCGCTTTCGTCACGCTTGCGATTGCGGACGCGCCGCCGCTCAGAAAGTGCGCCGAGGCATTGAGCGCGGGATAGGGCGCAAGTTCGGCGTCTTTCATGGCCTTGGCGTCAGCGGGCTTGTCCTTCGGATCGATCCCCATCACGATGAAGGAGAAGTCCTTGCCCGGCTCCAGGCCGGTGGCGGACATGCCGTAGGCGGCAATCGCGAGCGTCGTTCCGCAGATGAAGCGGCAGGTGTAATCGACCAGGATGAGCGCAGACGGCTTGCCGCCGATGGCATCGCCAAGGGTCAGTGGCGCGCCTGTGCTTCTTGCGAATGCCACGTCAAGCGGCAGGGAAGCGCCTGGAGACGGGTTGAGGGCAGCCGTGCTCAACTGCTTCGGCGAAAAAGCTGCATCGCAGGGCAGGCTAAAGAGAACGAGCGCCAAGCAAACGCTGCCAATCTGACCCACGATTCGTCGTCCCGGCCCAGCGAAGCGCGGAGCTGTGCGCTGCAGACACGGGATCGTAAAACACACCGACCTGAGTTGGGAACGATCCCGGCTCGCGCTTCGCCTGGCCGGGGCGACGAAGAGGCGCTTCGCTTGGCCAGGGATGACGATCCGTTGGGGCGAGTTTCTTTCCAGGGCCGTCAGAATGCGCTTCATCGCTGCACCCCATTCGGGGCAGCATGCTGCGGTGCCGCCCTGGCCGTTTCGTTTTTTCCCTTTGGCGGCGGCGGAGGCTTGTTGAGATCGTCCAGGGAGCCGAAAGCTGCGGTCCCTCCTCTTGCGGCAACGATCTGCATGGCGCGCTCGATCGGAATGCGAACGATGCCCTGCTGCTTGTCGACCCAGGCGTACCCTTGCAGTTGCGCCCGCTCCTTCTGTTGGAGCTTTTGGAGGTCGGAGAGAGGCGTGCGCTGGAGTTGCGGGGCCGGGAACGGCTCGGGCTTCGGCGGCCTGCGGCTGGTGATAACGTCGCTGTAATACACGTAAAGTCCGCCAAGGCACGCCGCCACGAAAATGAGGAATCCCACGGCTGTATAAAGAACGGGGCTTGCTGGCACGCCTTCCGGTTCTGTCCGGGTTGCTGGCGTCTCAGACATCGCTGCGCCTCCATTCCGGAATGAAGCGGCGGCCTAGCCGTTGCACAGCCAGAAGCGCCCCCATCATGGCTATGAAGGAAATCAGGGCGGCCGCGATCGCCTGCGCCGTCATCAGGGGCGCGAACAGCCAAAGGTTATGAAGCGCGATGCCGAGGAGGGCCGAAGCGCCGACAAGGCGGAGGGGCCGGCCATTGTTGCGCACCGGGCCAAACAACAGCGACACAATCGGAACCGCAGCGCCGAAAACCACGGCAGCCACCAGGATAAAAAGCCAGCGCCCGCCGCGCTCCAAGTACCACTCGGCCTGATCCGGCAGATTGCCGTACCAGTTCACGATATAGGCCATCAGCGCGAAGTAGAAGACGCCGAGCGAGGAGGCGAGCAGGAAGGCCCCGGCATCGCCGCGAGCCTGCTTGTCAGCGACATTGGGAGCGAACAGCGCACAAGCTGCCAAGCCTGCCATGAGGCACTGGATAGCGATCTCGGCGTTGAAGGAGCTGGAGATGAAGGGCGCGCCGACGGACAGGATCCAATCGAAACCGAAGACATAGCTCGACAGGCCGAAGAATACGAGGCCCAAAGCGGCGGTCAGCCGGGGTATCGTCTCGCCGATCAGGAGCAGGACCGCAAACAGCATCCAGCCTGCGAATGCGACGACGGATCGAAGCACAAAGGATTGCGGGTTGAGGTAAGCCGCGCTCACATCGGACGGCACATGGGGCGGCGCCGACACCCACGGATAGATGCCGCCGAGGTGGAGCGCGACGGGGATCCAGAGGAACGCCAGAAGGGGCACGCCCAAAATCAGCGCCTTCAAGAGGGGGCTGAAATGAATGCCCCACCGGACATGCACAAGGTTATGGATCAGCAGGAGCGCCAGCCCGCCAAGCACCGCTTGGCTGAAAAGGACGAAGGCCACGAGCCAGCCGCGCGCCGCCGCTGGGGGATCGACAAGAAAGAAAGCAATCGTTGCCGCACCGGCTGCGATGAACAAGGCAGCAAGCACGCCCTGCGGGATGGTCGAATGCGCCCGTGCCTCTTCATGAGCAGGAACAGATGTCATCGCAGCTTCTCCTTGGCTTCTGGCGCGATCGCGAGCGACGCATATTGCGACAGCTGCAAGGCGCGGATGTAAGCGGCGATGGCCCAGCGGTCTGCGACCGAGACGCGATCCGCGTATGAGTACATCGGGCCAAGACCCTGGGTCATGGCATTGAAGAAGAACTGGCCATCGATCTGGCGAAAGCCTTCCGTGTGATAGGAGATCGGCGGCGGGAAACCGCGCTGCACGATCATGCCGTCGCCATAGCCGGAAAGGCCGTGGCACGCTGAGCAGAAGGTGTTGAAGCGGTCCTGTCCGCGCGCCAGGAGTGCAGCCGTCACTTCCGGCGGCTTTTGCTCCTCGGCCTCCCGTGCGAGGTCGCCTTGCGCGACGGTGCCAGCCGGAAGCGGGCGGGCAGACGCGCCGTCGGGCCAGAGAGAGGATGGCTGGTAAGCCGTATATTTCGGCTGCTGCGTCATGGAGAGATCGCAGCCCGCGAGAAAAAGCGCCGCCAGCGCCACGAAGTTTCTCACGGCTCAACCTCCGAAATCGAGGAGGCCCCTTCCGCTTCCAGAACTTCACGAAGCCGGTTTTCCGCGGTCTCTTCCTTGACCGTCTCGACGGCCAGGAAAAACCGGTCCGACGTTGCCCTGTCGATGCCGCGCACCTCGAAAAGCGGATGATAAGGACTTGGAAAGCCGCAATGGACGAGAAACCGAATGAAGCCTGTGATCGCGGCCACCAGGATGCCAAGCTCAAACGGAAAGAGCAGGAAGACGGGCCAGCTGTTTAAGGGACGTCCGCCCGAGTCATAGGGGTAATCGATGACCGCGCTATAATATTCCAGCGCGTACGCCGCGGCTGCGGCGGAGAAGCCTGCAATTCCCATCCACCTGCGAATATCGGTCTGCTTCAGGCCGAGGACGCCGTCGATGCCATCGACTGGGAACGGCGTGAGCGCATCCTGCGGCGGGAATCCTTCCGATTTCGCTCGCTCGGCGGCGCGCAGCAAGGCGGCGGGCGTATGGAAGGTCGCAACCAGCGTTTTCATGCCGCTGCCTCCTCGCGCCGGAGTTCCTGCACCTCGTGGATGGACACGGCAGGCAAAAGCCTCACAAAGACGATGAAAAGGAGGGCGAAAACGGCAAGCGGACCAAAGATGAAAAGCCAGTCGGCAAACGTCAGATAGAACAGCCGGTGCATGCTCGGCATGTAGTCATGGCTCAGCGTCATCCAGAGGATGAGGATGCGTTCGAGCCACATGCCGACATTGATCAGAATCGAGACGATGCACAGCAGAAGGACGCTGCGCCTTGCGGCGGGAAACCAGAAGATCTGCGGCAGGACCACGTTGCAGATGAGCATCGCGTAGTAGAGCGGCGCATAAGGCCCCGTGAACATGAAGGAGACAACGCTCCGGTCAAGAGCCCGCCCGCCATACCAGGCCGAGAACCATTCGGTCGCGTAGGACGCGCCCATGATGAGGGCTGCTGC
Source organism: uncultured Alphaproteobacteria bacterium (assembly GCA_963817495.1). Taxonomy (GTDB): domain Bacteria; phylum Pseudomonadota; class Alphaproteobacteria; order Rhizobiales; family Rhodomicrobiaceae; genus Rhodomicrobium. Next base: position 102,260 of record CAWFOS010000017.1, read on the forward strand.
GGCGAGGATCTGCCCCATGATGTCAAAATGCTGAACGGTCACAATCGATTGCAGGCGGAAACCCCAGCGGATAAGCGCCGCCAGCACGATAACCATCGCGAAGCCGGAGAACATCGCCCCCACGACGAAATAGGGCGGGAAGATCGTCTCCTGCCAGCCCGGCATCAGGCTGGCCGCGAAGTCGAGGCCAACGATGCTATGCACGGAGCAGACCAGCGGCACGGCCATGGCCGCCATCGTCATGGTAAAGGTGTGATAGACCGACCAGTGCCGCGCCGACCCGCGCCAGCCGAGCGCCATCGCGCCGTAGAACACCTGGGCCGTCCGCGTTCGCGCCCGGTCCCTGAGCGCGGCGAGGTCGGGGATCATGCCCGTGTACCAGAAGATGATCGAGAAGAGCAGGTAACTGAGGATCGCCCAGAAGTCCCAGACAAGGGGGCTTCGCCACTGGGGCCAAAGCGTCATCGTGTTCGGATAGGGGGCGAGCCAATAGAAATACATGGGCCGGCCCAGGTGGATGACCGGGAAGATGCCCGCAATCGACACCGCGAAGATCGTCATCGCCTCCGCGAAGCGATTGATGGAGGCGCGCCATCGCTGCCGCATGATAAGCAGCATCGACGAGATCAGTGTACCCGCGTTGCCGATCCCGATCCACCAGACGTAACTCGCAATGGCGACGCCCCAGACAACGCTGGTGTTGATGCCCCAGATGCCGACGCCAACAAGCAGGAGCCAGGCGACGCCTCCAGCCATGATGATCGCGCCAAGCGACACCGCGATAAAGGCAATCAGCCATCCGCGGCCAGCCCCTTGGCCAAGCACTGGCCGCGCAATCAGCTCGGCGACATCGTTGTCCTTGAGAGACACCGAAACGAGGTCCTTGCCGCGAGGCAGCTCCGCACCGGCTGTTACGTCTGCGACGGTCATCCCTCGCCTTTCTGCAGTTCCGGATTCGGGTTGAGAACACGCGCGAGATACGTCGTGCGCGGGCGCGTGCCCAAGTGACCGAGAAGCGCGTAATGCTGGGGCTCCGAGCGCAGGCGGCGCACGTCCGAATTCCGGCCGAGATCGCCGAACCGGATCGCGCGCGTTGGACAGGCCGCTTCGCACGCGGTGACGACTTCACCGTCTCGAAGGTCCCTGTTTTCCGTCGCAGCCGTGTGCTCGGCGCGTGCGATGCGCTGAATGCAATAGGTGCATTTTTCCATCACGCCGCGGGCACGGACGGTCACGTCCGGGTTCTTCTGTGCGTGGAGCACCTCAGCGCCGAGATTCTTGTATTCCTGGCCGCTGGCGTAGCCGAAGAAGTTGAAACGCCGGACCTTGTAAGGGCAGTTGGCCTCGCAGAAGCGGGTTCCGACGCAGCGGTTGTAGACCTGGAGGTTCAGCCCTTCGCTGTCGTGAATCGAAGCGGCGACGGGGCAGACCGGCTCGCACGGCGCTTTCTCGCAATGCATGCAGGGCACAGGCTGGAAGCCCACGACGCGCGTCTGACCCGGCCCATTGTCCTCTTCGTAAGGATCGACGCGGATCCAGTGCATGATGCGGCCCCACTCGATTTCGTCCGGTCCGACGACGGGGATGTTGTTCTCCGCCTGGCAGGCCATCACGCAGGCGTTGCAGCCGATGCAGGCGGTGTTGTCGATGACCATGGCCCACGCCGGTTCAGCCCGCTGGCTTGAAGGAAGAAGCGACGGCTGGTTCTCCTGGTTCCTTTCCAGGTTCGCAGACGTGAAGCTCGCTAATGTGAGAACCGGAAACAAATCCTTGGCGGCAGCGTCGAGCCGGGTGACGGCCGTCTCGATTGCGAAATTTTCGCTGGCAGGAGCGCGCTCGATTTTGATCTGGTCCACGACCCAGGGCGCGGCCGTTTCGCGAAGGAGGAAGGCATTCACTCCCACGCCTGTGCCGATGTCTCCAGCGGAGGCGCGCCCGCCGCCGAGCGGCAGACTCATAACGCCCTCGGCGTGGCCTTCGCGCATCATGACGGGCGCTTCGAGCTGCCGCCCATGTCTGGTGAGGAGGACCTTGTCGCCGTTTTTGAGGCCGAGCTTCGCTGCGTCGGCCTTGCTCATCCCGAGCGCGTTGCCCCAAACCTGCTTCGTCAGAGGCTTCGGGCACTCTTGCAGCCAGGCATTATAGGCGTAGCGCCCGTCCCAAAGGCTCGGGTCCGCGGCTAGAACGAGGGTGGCCGCCTTGGTCTCCTGGCTCGGCTTGATTTCGGGAAGCGCAGGTTCGCCGGGGTTCACGGGCTGCGCGGCGGTATCCGGGATGGCGCCGTCTTCCAGCGCTTTCTTCCACCAGCCGTCGAATGCGTCCTTGCTCGCGTGAGAGCGCCACGTGTCCTGCACGAGATCGTGAGGCTTCGCGCCCGTTTGTCCGCTCAGGATTGCGACGATCTCATGCGCGGTCCTCGTGTCGTAAAGTGGCTCGATAATCGGCTGGACGATGCTTGCCGTTCCATCGAGTGCGCGCAGATCGGACCAGCTTTCGAGCGCATGGGAAGTGGGCAGACGCCACTCGCAAAGGGCCGACGTCTCATCCGCGACCTGCGAGAGATGCGCGCGGAACTCGGCCTTCTGCAGCGCGCGGCTGAAATCGAGGTCGGCCGGAGCGTCATAGGCTGGATTGCACTCGATCGCGATGAGCGTCTTGACTTGTCCGGCGTTCAGGCTTTGCGCCAACTCTTCAAGTCCTGGTTGCGAATCGCTGCCCGCAACCGGATCGACGTAGGTGACGGGTGCATTCAGTTTCGCGTTGATCCATAAGACGAGGCCCCGAATCTCCGGCGAGAGCGTTGGCCCGGCGAGAACGAGCCCGCGCCCCTGGTGCGCGTTCAAATCTTTGAAAACAACGTCGGCAAACAGGGCTAACGCACCCTGCGACACGGGATCGGGCAAAGCCGCGCCCAAGCGCTTGCCAATCTCGCAAGCGACGCGCTCCATATCCGAGGGCGAGGCGGAAACGACGTGGTCGGCATTCGCGCCTGTCAGGGCCGGGACCGGCTCGACCGCATAAAGCCGAAGCATCTCCTTCGCGTCTCGCCTGACCCGGCGGCGGTCCGCGAACGCCCTGCCCATGGCGATCTGCTGCGGCCCCGCATCGAGGAAGCGCGAGTCGAGACTCAAAACGACGTCTGCATCCCGCAGTCGCGGCAGGACATCCAGACGCCGCTTGAAAACGCTCTGCGTTATCGCCGAATGCCCATCGCCGGTTGGCTCGTAGGCGTGCCAGGCCATGCGCGGATACATGGATTGCAGGGCTTTGATCTGGCGCAGCAGCGTGGGCGAGGTCACGCGCCCGGTGAGAAGCCGGAGACCCGCGCCCTGATCGGCATGATGAATCTCCTGCCTCTTTTGCCAGGCCGCCGCGAAGTCCGCCCAGGACCGGATTTCCCGGCCCTGCTTCACCGCCTGGGACCGGTCCGGACTGTAGAGGTTGAAGATGTCCGCCTCGGCAAACACATCCGTCGAGCCGAGGCTGCCGGGGTGGCGCGGATTGCCCTCGATCTTCGTCGGCCTGCCCTGGTGCGATGTCACGATGACGCCACGGCCATATCCGCTCAGCGCGAGCGTGCTGGCGAATTGCAGCGGGATGCCGGGGATGAGCCGCTCCGGCATGTCGACATAAGGTACGATCTCTTCCTGGGGCTTCCCGCAGCCTGCCGCCGCCAGCGCCATGCTGCCAGCGAGCAGTTTCAGCGCCTCCCTCCGGCGCAAACCGAGGCCGCCCGTTTCGTTCTGCTGCTTCAGCGATGGCATATCGAACACTCGATCAGGCGCGCGGCGTTGATGTGATTGACCTGGACGAGTTCCGCCCCTTTCCGGTCCTGATCCGGAGGCGGACGCCACTCCATGTTGAAGATCTCATTGGCGGGGCGCAGGTTCGGCGCAGGGTCGCGGTGGCAGCTGAGGCACCAGCCCATGGTCAATGGTTTGCCCTGCGCGGTCAGCGCCATTTCGTCGATGCGGCCATGACAGGTGCTGCAGCCGACGCCTTTCGCGATGTGAACGCTGTGGTCGAAATAGACATAGGCTGGCAGGAAGTTGACCCGGTTCCAGCGTATCGGCTGATGCGTCGCGAGGCTTTCCCGCACCGGCGCAAGCAGCGCCGCATTCGTCCAGATCTGCGAATGGCACGTCATGCAGGTGTGGGTGGCGGGGAGGCCGGCGAAGGCCGATTTCTCGACGCCGGTATGGCAGTAAAGGCAGGCGATGCCGAGTTCGCGGGTGTGATGCTTGTGGCTGAAGGGGACCGGCTGTTCGAGAGTGACGCCCTGGCCGGTGACATAGGAGGAATTCATATACCCATAAGTGACGCCGATCGCCGCGAACGGAAAAAGCGCCCCGCCGATCAAGACTGAGCGCGTGATGACATTTGCGCGTGGGCGGAAGATCTGCATTCAAGTGCCCAGTCGAAGATTTCAAGGTCTGAAAAGCAAGCAGGAAGTATAATTTTGGGATGTATATTATGTTCCTGACGACTGGTATTTTCAGAAATCAAAGCAAAGCTTACGCAGCGCCATATCTTAAAAATTATATATCACGCCGAGCTAGCGTTTCATTGGAACTGGGGTGAGGTTTTTGCGCTTGTCCGGATATGACTCGTATGACTGATCCGAAAGTCGTTGTCGTAACCGGGGCGAGCGCGGGCGTGGGACGGGCGACCGTGCGAGCGTTTGCGAGGCGCGGCTGCTCCGTCGGGTTGATCGCGCGCGGCGCCGAAGGCCTGGAAGCCGCCGCAGCGGAAGTTCGCCGGGAGGGTGCGCGCGCTGCCGCCGTTCCGGCCGATGTCGCCGATGCGGACGCAGTCGAGCGCGCCGCGGATCAGATCGAGCGCGAACTCGGTCCCATCGACGTCTGGGTGAATGTCGCGATGACGACCGTTTACGCGCCCGTCGCGGAAATCACGCCAGCGGAATACAAGCGCGCAACCGAGGTCACCTATCTCGGCTATGTCTATGGCACAATGGCCGCCCTTCGCCGCATGCGTCCGCGAAATCGCGGCGCCATTGTGCAAGTCGGCTCGGCGCTCTCATACCGCGCAATTCCGCTGCAGGCCCCGTATTGCGGGGCGAAGTTCGCCATTCGCGGCTTCACGGACGCGCTCCGATCCGAACTGCTCCACGACCGCTCGCGCATCCACATCACCATGGTGCAGATGCCCGCGCTGAACACTCCGCAGTTCAACTGGGGACGGAACAAGCTGCCGATGCGGCCGCAGCCCGTCCCGCCGATCTATCAGCCCGAAGTGGCGTCGGACGCGATCGTTTTCGCGTCGACCGCGCGGCTTCGGGAGGTGTGGGTCGGCGGTTCGTCGTTCAAAGCCATCCTGGCGAACAAGGTGGCGCCCTGGTTCCTCGACCGTTACCTCGCCCGCTTCGGCTATCAGTCGCAAATGTCGCCGGAGCCGGCTCAAAAGGATGCGCCGGATAACCTTTTCAAGCCTATCGAAGGCGATTTCGGCGCGCATGGACGCTTCGACTCGCAGGCGCTGCCCTCTGTCGATCTGAGATCGCCTGTTTTGCCGGGCTGGTTCCTGACCGGCGGCGCCATGATCGGGCTTTTGTACCTCGTCCGAACCATCTTGAGGCCCAGGCCAAGGACATATGCGCGAAGAGGCTTTCCCCGGCTGCCGCGCGCACACCTGCGCTTGGGATCGGGTCTACGGTAGGGAAACGGATTACGGAACTTTCACAGGATGGAGCAAAGGGCTCGGCGCGGGCTTCTTCCTGTCCGTCAGCGCTTCAGGATGACTGTCCCAGGAGGTGGCATCGAGGTAGGTGGTGTGGCTCCGCCGGTTTGCACCGTACCCTTTCGACTCCGACGTGGAGTGCGACACGACATCGAAGATGAAAGCGAGGGCTTTTTCCACGGGGGGCGTAAAATCCTTGGGAAACATTTCGCGGAAGCACCGGGATAGAACCTTTTTCATCGTCTCGAAGTGCGCGGGCAACACGCGAGCGTGAGAATGCCACATTCCGAGTTTCTCTATGGCGGGTATGGGAGCTTGCCCCGTCGAGGCGTTAACCGGCCAAAGCTCGCTGGAACGTGTAAGCCGGACAACGCTCCAAAGCATCAGCGTGAATTGCCGTCGCTGCTCTTGCATATTGCCCTTGAACAGCGCCGCCGTTTCAGGCGCTGCTTCGAAGAATCTATCATACATGAGGGCGACGGCGTCGGGCAGCCGGGGCTCTACGGTTACGAAGAAGAACCTCAGCGCGGCAAGCTGGTCCGGGCTCATTGCAACAACTCCACGCGGCACAAAACGGCCACAAGCCAGCGGCGCGATGGATGAAGCCCGATAAGCGACATGTCAAGGCGGGCGGACACGCTCGATCAAAGCCCAAGCTTTGCGAATTGTCAAATCGCTCGGAGCACCCTTTAGGGCAACGAATGGACGAAGTAGGGCAGAGAAGAGACATAGCGCCGATTTCGGAGAGCGCCTGGTGCTGGAGGATGAGCCGCCGTCAATGCCCGGCGCCAGTTCAACACTCAAAACGCCCTCTTTTCCACATGCACTTTTCTGGCCCGTCTCACTATTTGAAGATTTGAGCCGGATCGCCGTTTCAAGCCTGGCCCAAGGTTGCTTGACAGGGGGCTGGATCACGAGCACTCTGACTTCATCCAGTATCCCGGAACACGGTGCAAGTCCGTGGCGGTCCCGCCGCTGTAATCGGGGACGCCGGTTGCAAGGCGAAAGCCAGTCACTGGTGGAGACCACTCCACCGGGAAGACGCATCCGGCGGACGATCCGAGAGCCAGAAGACCTGCTGGATAGGATTCACGAGGGACGAAATCCGATGGAAAGGGTTTCGGCAAGGCCTTGCGCCTGCCGACGTCCTTCATGCGCATCGGAGAATGAGCCGTGAAACAAGCCAACGACAAAAAGCCCAGCAAGAAGCCTGCCCAAGGCGCGCCCGACGTCATCGCCATTCGTAAGACCTGCGACGCCACCGGAACCGGACTGTCGCACTATGTTCTTATGGACAAGCAGGCCAGGCAGTGACGATGACTGCGCATCAAACGCCGGCGGAGGGCTTCGAAAGAAGCCCCCTGTCCACCCTTCAGCCTTTCGACATCGGTCACCCCGCTTACATTGCGGTCGTTGAACCCAATGCCGCCTTCTGGGGATTGGTCCGCAAGGAGAAGTTGAGCGAGACGCTGGCGGAGAGCCCGTTGCTCAATACTTACCGGGACAAGGCGGAGGCATTCCGCCGCGAGATGGAACTCTTGCGGTTCCATCTGAAACCGTCGGCTGTCTATTTCAATCCGACGGAGCGCTGCAATCTCAACTGCGCCTACTGTTACATCCCCGAAGACATGCGCCGCGGCGGTCAGCAGATGGACAAGGCCGCGGTGCTCGACGCGCTCGATCGCCTGCACAGCTATTTCCGCGGCCATATGCCGGCCGGCCGGCTGCCGCAGGTCATCTTTCACGGTTCAGAACCGCTGCTCGCGCGCGAAGCCATCTTTGCCGCAATTGAGGCATTCGGCGACCGGTTCCGCTTCGGCGTGCAAACCAACGCCACGCTTCTCGATGACGCGGCGGTCTCGTTCCTGACCTCGCGCGGGGTTGGCATCGGCTTATCGCTTGACGGCCCGATTGCCGAGGTTGCCAACCGGACGCGGCGGCGCTGGAACGGCAAAGGCGTCTTCGATCATGTCGTTAGCGCCATCGAGAGGCTGGACGGCTATCCGGGCTACAATGTCATCTGCACGATGACGACTGAGAACCTGCCTCATCTGACCCAAATGGTGGAGTTCCTCCACACGCGCAGGGCGCCCGCCTGCATGCTGAACGTCACTCGCTGCACGCTGCCCGGCGCCCGCACAGTGCGCGGCGAGGATAGCGAGGTCTCGAAGGCGTATATTGCCGCCCTGGAGCGAACGCATGAGCTTTACCGCGAAAGCGGGCGCAAGCTGGTGGTCGCCAATTTCGCCAACATCCTGATCGCCATTCTGGCGCCGACGGCACGGCGGCTTATGTGCGACATCTCCCCATGCGGGGGCGGCCGCAGCTTCTTCGCCCTGGCAGCGAATGGGGATCTCTTCCCCTGCAGCGAATTCATCGGCCTGCCTGCCTTTAACGGCGGCAACCTGTTTCGCGAGCCTGTAGAGGAGATTCTGGACAGTCCGCCGTTCCGTCTGGTCACCGGCCGCAAGGTGGAGGACATAGCGGGTTGCGATGCCTGCCTTATTCGCCATTTCTGCGGCTCGCCTTGCCCCGCCGAAGCCCATGAAATGAACGGCGGCATGGAGCAAAAAGGCGCGTTTTGCCAGTTCTACGAGGAGCAGGTCCGGTATGCCCTGAGGCTGATCGCCGACGGACGCCACGAGGACTTTCTTTGGGACGGCTGGGACGACGGGACCGAGGTCAGCTGCTCCGTGGGCGCGGCCTGATTGAAGAAAGCGAGAGGGTGGCGCTCATTCTTCGGCGGGACGCGGTTCGCTGCGAAAGGGCTGCGCCCAGCTGCCCACGTGACGGGTTGGGGTCATCCGTAGGTTCTTCGTCGAGAAGGGTCAACAGGGTGCCTCGCATCTCCTTAATAGACCCAATAGCCCGGCGCCTATCTCGGCGAAAGTTGCGCCCACGATGGATGTCCGCTTCCAGAGGTTTAGCCGCCTGGATGTGCTCAATGTTAGTGTTTCAGGTTGCAACTCGCCACCGACTACGTCCGCGTTGGCTCCGAGCCTTACCGATAGTTCACTGTTGACCGATGTGGAGTGCAACAACAAGTCCCGGCGAGGGCAGTCAAAGGAAATACTTATATATTTAAATACCCCGGTTTTTGCAAAACGAAACCAATCTTAAGCCTATTTTAAGTATCGCAGAGGTCACAGAATGACAGGCAGGCAAAGGCTTGGCCGCTCGCGGGGGTTCGCCGCCTGAGGAGGTTCGCATAGGTCGCGCGCGCCTTCCACGAAACGAGAGGCATTCGTTGGTAGACGCAAGAGCGCCTGCTCAAATCCTTAGGCCGTTCTCCCGCTGAGCCGCGCGACCGCCCTTTCATGTCCGATAAGCGGCAACAGGTCCTTGAGTTCAGGGCCGCGCTCGAGCCCGGTCAGCGCCAGACGCAGAGGATGATAGAGCGCCCGCCCCGCTGCCCCCGTCGCCTGTTTCACGGCCTCGGTCCAACTCCGCCAGGTGCTCGCATCCCATGGCTCCGGCGGCAGATGCGCCAGCGCCTTGTCCAGAAAAGCGGCGTCCTCCATGACGGGCGTGACCGGCCCGCGAACCACGCTCCACCATTGGTCGACATCGGCGAAGACTTCGAGATTGGCGCGCACCGCGAGCCAGAAGGCCTCGCCGCCTTCGATGCCGCGCGCCCGCAGACGCCCTGCGACCGCCTCAAATGGCATGGTGTGGAGCAGCTTCGCGTTCAGGCCCTTCAGCTCTTCGGGGTCGAAACGGGCCGGCGCGCGGGAGACCTTCGCAAAGTCGAACAGCTTCGCCAGCGCCTCCAGGCTCTCCTGCGGCTGAAGCGCCTCCGAAGTTCCTATCAGCGAGGCGTGCGACATCACCGCCAGCGGCTCGAACCCTTCTTCGCGCATGCCCTGGATCGACAGCGAGCCGAGCCGCTTCGACAGCGCCTCGCCCTGCGCGCCAACAAGAAGATTGTGATGCGCGAATATTGGCGCCTTGGCTCCCAGCGCCTCGAAAATCTGAAGTTGCACGGCGGTGTTGGTGACGTGGTCCTCGCCGCGAATGATATGCGTAATGCCGGTGCCGGCGTCGTCGGCCACGCTGGTGAAGGTGTAGAGCGGGGTGCCATCCTCGCGGATCAGAACCGGATCGGAGACGGATGCTGCATCGATCTCCTGCGGGCCGCGGATCAGATCGTCCCAGCCCGTTGGCCGCTGCTCCAGAAGGAAGCGCCAGTGCGGCTTGCGGCCCTGCGCTTCGAGCTCGCGCTTCTCCTGGTCCGTCAGCTTCAACGCCGCACGGTCGTAAACTGGCGGCAGGCCGCGCGCCATCTGCCGCTTGCGCCGCCGCTCCAGTTCCTCCGCCGTCTCGTAACAGGCATAAAGCCGTCCCGCCTGCTTCAGCTTCCCAGCCGATTCCTCATAGAAGGCAAAGCGCGCGGACTGGCGGAACTCCTCGTCCCAGGTCAGGCCGAGCCAGCTGAGATCATCCCGCATGCCAGCGACGTATTCCTCCTTGGAGCGTTCCAGGTCGGTGTCGTCGAAACGCAGCAGGAAAACGCCGTGCTCGCGGCGCGCGAACAGCCAGTTGAAGACGGCGGGCCTGATATTGCCGATGTGAAGCCGGCCGGTGGGGCTCGGCGCAAAGCGAACCTTAACTTTCGTCACGGAAGCGTCTCGCGGAAGCGATTGACAATGGGGTAGCGGCGGTCCCGGCCAAAATTTCGCTCGGTGATCTTGACGCCCGGAGCCGACTGCCGCCGCTTATACTCGGAAAGATACAAAAGCCGCTCCACTTTTTTGACGATCTCGGGCGAATGGCCGCGTTTCACGATCGCCGAAAGCGGCTCCTCCCGATCGACGAGGCGTTCCAGGATGTCGTCGAGCACATCGTAAGGCGGCAGCAAATCCTGGTCGGTCTGGTTTTCGCGCAATTCGGCGGTGGGCGCCTTGGTGATTATGTTTTCGGGGATGACGACGCTGGTTGGGCCAAGGCAGCCTTTCGGACGGGCGCCATTGCGGAACCGCGACAGCGCAAAAACCTGCGTTTTGTAAAGATCCTTGATGGGGTTGAAGCCGCCGTTCATGTCGCCGTAAAGCGTGGCATAGCCGGCCGAAACCTCGGATTTGTTGCCGGTCGTGACGACCATTCCGCCGAATTTGTTTGATATGGCCATCAGCGTCGTGCCGCGAATGCGCGACTGCAGGTTCTCCTCCGCGACGCCGCGTTCTGTTCCGGCGAAGAACGGATTGAGCATCGCATCGAACCCTTCGACGACGCTGTGGATCGGCACGATGTCATACCGCACGCCAAGCGCTTCGGCGCAGGCCGCCGCATCCGAGAGCGATGCGTTCGAGGTGAACCGATAGGGCAGCATCAGGCAATGAACGCGCGCCGGGCCAAGCGCATCGACCGCCATGGCAGCGCAAAGGGCTGAATCGACGCCGCCCGAAAGACCGAGCACCACGCCAGGAAAGCGATTTTTGTCCACGTAATCGCGGAGGCCCAGAACGCAGGCGAGATAGGCCGCCTCGGAGCCTTCTGCGACAACCGCAAGCGGCCCCGGCATGCATGACCAGCCATCGGCCTCGCGCCGCCACTCCGTAACGGCCACGGCACTCTCCCAGGCGGGAAGTTGCACGGCAAGCTTGCCGCCGCGATTGAGGGCGAACGATGCGCCGTCGAAAACAAGCTCGTCCTGGCCGCCAACCTGATTGGCATAGAGCAGGGGCAGGCCCGTCTCGGTCACGCGCGCGACAGTGACGTTCTCACGCTGCTCGCGCTTTTTCAGCGTAAAGGGCGAGCCATTCGGCACAATCAGGATTTCTGCCCCGCTCTCGGCGAGGCATTCGGTCACGGCATCCGTCCAGATGTCCTCGCAGACCGGGATGCCCAGCCGTACGCCCTTGAAGTTCACCGGCCCCGGCAAGGCCCCAGGCGCGAAAACCCGTTTTTCGTCGAAGACGCTGTAGTTCGGCAGATCGACCTTGTAGCGCAGGGCCTCGACCTTGCCGGAAGCCAGCAAAGCGACGGCGTTGTAAACCTCCCCGTTTTCGCGCCACGGCGTTCCGATCAACAGGGCAGGGCCGCTCTCTGCCGTGATCTTGGCCAGATCGCGCACCGCATCCATGCAGGCTTGCACGAAAGCCGGCTTCAGGATGAGATCCTCGGGCGGATAACCCGCTATGAACAGCTCCGAAAAAACGACGAGGTCTGCATCCTGCTTCCGGGCCTCCTCCAGGGCGGCCCGCGCCAACCCCGCGTTGCCGCTCAAGTCTCCGACAACGGGATTCAACTGCGCGCACGCGATGCGCAAACGGCTTGTCATTCGGCGATGGCCTCCGGGAGCCGCTACCGCAAGATGGCTGCAGCTCCGCCCGCTAAACCCAATAGAAAGGTAACGCCCCGAACATTAAGCGCCGGCGAGCCTTCCTGCAAGACAAGCGCCTGACGGGATCCGGAATGGGCAAGGTTCGCACGGTTGCCTTCAGGCGGCGGATTTGTTAAAGGAGTCTCGGAAGTACGCGAGCCGGCTTAGCACAGTGGTAGTGCAGCGGTTTTGTAAACCGAAGGTCGGGGGTTCAAATCCCTCAGCCGGCACCATTTAAATCAATGCGTTAGCTATACTTAACAGTTGAAAGCCTTTAATAAAATAGGCGTTGTATAGGCGCCCCACTCAAGTTGTCTCCCCATTCTAACGCCCGGTTGAGGTACTTGAGGGCTCTAGCGGCAGGGGTAGCCGCGCGTAAAGGCGCGGGGGAGCGGACCCGCGTTACCCGCGCCCGCCACACCGAACCTGCGGCCCGTGGCAGAGGCGCTGTGGTCTAGGGTTGGACACCGGCAGAACGCACGCTCGCCATGATCGCAGAGTTCATCCGCGGTTAGGATGACGGTTGTCCACGCGGTTGCAAACGCTCCCAGGACCTGCCTGACGTGAGGCGCTTCGACCCCCTTTCGCGCTCATGATCTTAACTTTCAGTAAATATTCCAGTATGACGGATAGGATTTTTCAGCTACCGTATGCAGCTGCACGGTGTAGCATTTAGTAATCGCGTGGCCTTATGAGAAAAGCAGGCGCACTCTTAGCTCTTTTAGCAGGGTTATATGGCATACTCGCGGCAATAATCACGTTGATTGTGTTAGGTGGCATAGGATCTTCGGCAAGCGTCGATGCTAGGGGTGTTTCGCTCGGCTGGGCTGGTCTGGCGCTTTCTTTTCTGATCATTATCCTCGGGGCGACCTGTATACGCACCACATCTCAAAGACCCGTGATTCTGCTTCTTCTATGTGCGTTGGTAGGCGCTGTCATAAGCGAAACACTTGTTTCCCTATGTATGGCGAGCGCCTTTTTCAGTGGGTTGCTGGCGACAGGTGCACGCTTTTCAGTGCCTTTGCCTTCGCTCGGTAAAGAAGGGGCTATGCCGATCTCGCAAGCGGCGATTGATCAATAACCACACTCAGGTCACTTCGGGGAATCCTTGCGAGCCTGCGCCACTTTATTCGCTTGAGAGACACGGCCGATCTCCTTCCTGGTTGTTCCGATCTTCGCTGGCGTTTTCCTCTCTTTCATTTGCTTCCCCTCGGATGCCGAGCGCCCTGCGTCGGGATGGTGTTCTGTCTGACTGCTTAACTTGACCTCAAGGGCACGGCGCGAGAGCTCGGCCTGGCTGGGCTGCGCCGCGTCCACCTCCTCACGGCGAGAAAGCTCAGCGTCGAGCCGCTGGATGGCCTCAAAAAGCACCTGCACTTTTGCCATTGAACCCGTGTTGTCCTGCGCAGGCTTCGCGCCCCGCGGGTCTGCCTTCCCGCGCATCTCGCGTTGCTGACGCGCGCCAATATCCTTGGCCCGGTCGTGAGCTTGTCTCAGGCGCTTGCCGAGCGATTTGAGTTCCTCCAACGATAGCTGCCTGATCTCGGGCTCGCGAGTGGCGTTCACGATCTCGAGTTCTGCCGCGCTTAAGGCCCGAGCTTCGGATTCTGCTTTCGCGCTCACGGGAAACCTCCAAAAGGCATAGATGACAGGGAAGGTGCAACAAATGTTCTCGCCGTCGGCAAAGTGCCGACGGCGAGAACAAGGTTTGGGCGCGCCGAACCACTCCTAAGCAATCTTGCCTTGCGGCGTGAGCTTGTCGATCGCCTTCGGCAAGTACTCGGAAAGTTTAGCGGCCAGCTCCTCGCTCGACATCCCGGCCTTCGCAGCGAGCTCTTTCAAAGTATTCGCGCCAAGCGCGTCGTTGACTTGGGCGGGTGAAACCGGCTGATTTTCTCCCATGCCGATCCATGACTTGGTGGCAGGGCCGAGGCCCTTCTGCTCAAGTTCATTGACCAATCCCTTTACGCCACCATGCTGTTCAATCAGGCCGTTTATGGCCGTTGTCAATGCGGCGCCGATAGCGCCACCTAAAATCCCATCCAGGAGACCCATAACAAACTCCGTTAGTTGATGCGTGAGAAATGACGAACGACACTCTGCTTCAGACGGCGGGACGGTGGGTAAGAGCCCAGGCGTGCCGGTTACCGCAACGTCGCTGAAACCTAAAAGGTTTCCGCCTCAGTCTGAGCAATAGTGACGCAGTCAAGCCGACAAAGCAACGCATCCAGCCTGTGCTTTGGTGTCAATTAGCGGTGATCGCTGACGCGGCGTTATCGAGCCTGTCATCGACGGGCCGCAGGCCTGCAAGTTTATCGGCGGCTCGAAGGTTCGAAGCGAACGGCGCAGTCTGCATTTTCGCCCGCGCCACTCTTCCTCTTGTGGCAGTGTCTGAAATTTTTGCGTTCTTGGCCCAATATGACAAATTGAATGGATTAATTTATGTTAACATGGTCGTCAGCCAGGAAAAGTTTGTTTCATTCAGGAGTAAAGTTATGAAATTGAAGCTCACGATGGCTCTCTCAGCCGCCTGCCTTTTCTTCTCGATCGCAGGGGCTGAAGCCGTTACCCTCTCCGGCGGCAATGAGACGCCGGCGGTTCAGCCGGAAGCTGTCAAGGTCGGCTGTGCCGGTGGAAGGCGCTGTTCGGCTTATCATGTTGTTAGCGGTCGCCGCGTCTGCCGCACGTGGGTAGCCTGCCGCTAGATCCGCCGCGAATATGGCAGCCATCTCCGCGCTCGTCGAAGTGATGGCTGCCGGTCCTTATTCGCATCACGACATCGTGAGAAGGTGAATCTTTGCCTTTGCAGCGCTCCCGGGCGGACGTATGCAACAACTGCATGCCCGTCAGAAAGTCGGCATCAGGCTGACGCGGTCTTAACTCAATCTGCTTCCCTTGATTGGTGTTTATTCAAGTCTTCGAGTCCGGTTAGGAGAGTAAATGCGATCTTTGCTTGTCGCAGCGTTTGCGTTGGCGTTTCCGCTCTGTGCCGCGGCACAGATCTCATCCACAAAGCCCAACATCGTGATTATCTGGGGCGACGATATCGGGCAATCGAACATCAGCGCCTACACAAACGGCCTGATGGGATATCGCACCCCCAATATCGATTCGATCGCCAAAGAGGGGGTGATCTTTACCGATTATTATGGCGAGCAGAGCTGCACCGCGGGACGCTCAGCTTTCATCATGGGCCAAAGTGTGTTCCGGACAGGTCTTAGCAAGGTTGGATTGCCGGGCGCCGATCTCGGCATCCGCAAGGAAGACCCGACCATTGCGGAACTGCTGAAGGCGCAGGGGTATGCCACCGGGCAGTTCGGCAAGAACCATCTCGGCGACAAGGACGAGATGCTGCCCACCGCGCACGGGTTCGATGAATTCTACGGCAATCTCTATCACCTGAATGCCGAAGAGGAGCCGGAGCTTCCCGACTACCCGAAGGCTAACGATCCAGAGTTCCCGAATTTTCGCAAGAATTTCGGGCCGAGGGGCGTGATCCACAGCTTCGCGAACCCAGACGGAACGCAAAAAATCGAAGATACCGGGCCGCTCACCAAGAAGCGGATGGAAACCATCGACGACGATATCGCCGCCCGCTCCGCCGAATTTCTCGACAAGCAGGTGAAGGCAAACAAGCCGGTGTTCTTGTGGGTCAATTTCACCCACATGCATTTCCGCACCCATACCAAGCCCGAAAGTCTCGGCCAGGCTGGCCGTTGGATGGGTCCCTATGCCGATACGATGATCGACCATGACAGAAACGTTGGGACCGTCCTTGCGAAACTGAAAGACCTCGGCATCGAGGACAACACCATCGTCATGTATTCGACGGACAACGGTCCTCATATGAACTCATGGCCCGACGCGGCCATGACGCCTTTCCGCAACGAGAAGAACTCGAACTGGGAAGGCGCCTACCGGGTGCCGGCCATGGTTCGCTGGCCGGGCAAAATCAAGCCGGGAACCGTATCGAACGAGATCGTTTCACACCTCGACTGGGCGCCAACGTTGCTCGCCGCGGCTGGCGTGCCGGACATCAAGGAGAAGCTGCTCACCGGCTACAAGGCCGGCAACATGACCTACAAGGTGCATCTCGACGGATACAACCTGGTGCCATACCTGGCGGGGGCGGAAGCGAAGAGCCCGCGCAAGGAATTCTTCTACTTCTCCGACGACGGCGATCTGACGGCCCTGCGCTTCGACAATTGGAAATTCGTCTTCCTGGAACAGAGGGCGCCTGGAACGCTGCGGGTATGGGCCGAGCCCTTTACGCACCTTAGAGTGCCGTTGATCTATAATCTGCGCCTCGATCCCTATGAGCGCTCCAACATTACATCAAATACCTATTACGATTGGTTGTTGGATCACGCCTTCATGCTGGTCCCGGCACAGACCTATGTCGGCCAGTTCCTTGCGACGTTCAAGGATTATCCGCCCCGCCAGAAGGCTGCGAGCTTCTCGCTCGATCAGGTGCTGGCGAAGCTCAAACAGCCAGCCGACTAGTACGCCCCACGGGAAGTCCTGACCCACTTGCTGCGGGCGCTGACAGGACTTCCCGCGGATAAGGCGTACTAGCAACTTATTGATTCTAGGACAGCTTATCCGTGGCAAGTTCGCTTGAGAGCGTGCGGCGAAGTGAGTGCGAACTTGCCTCGGGCTGTACTAGCGTCCCGTCGAAGAGTAGTAGGGGGTTGGTATGGATTTGACGTCACGGCACCCAGTCATTGGCGCTCTGATTGGACTTGTTGCGCAGAGCCTTCTCTGGTTCGTTTTGGCTGCGGCGGTGTTGCCGGGCAAGGCGGCCGCCGGTCCAGACGATGGATCCGTCCTGCCGTTCGCACCCGCGCCTTCGGCGAGCGTGGCAGAGCCACGATTGCAGGACTCCATCCATCGTCGGCGCGTCGAGAAAACCCATCTGCCCAAGGACGCGCCCAATATTCTCGTCATCCTGCTGGACGACGTGGGCTTCGGGCTTCCCGACACCTATGGCGGCCCGGTCCACACGCCGACGCTGTCGCGCATCGCGAATGAGGGGATCAGTTACAACACCTTCCACACAACATCGATTTGTTCGCCGACGCGCGCGGCGCTGCTGACGGGACGCAATCATCAGCGAGTTCGGGTCGGGCACCATCGCCGAGCGCGCCGTGGATTGGGACGGCTATACGGGTGTGATCCCGAGAACCTCCGCAACGCTCGCCAAAGTGCTCGGCGAATATGGGTACAAAACCGCCGCATTCGGCAAATGGCACAACACGCCCGCGACCGAAACCACGGCCATGGGGCCGTTCACGCGGTGGCCGACCGGCGAGGGCGTTGGTTTTGATTATTTCTATGGCTTTCTGGCGGGCGAGACGTCGCAATGGGAGCCTCGGCTCTATGAGAACCTCAATCCAATCGAGCCGCCCCACGACCCGAAATATCATCTGAGCGAGGACCTTGCCGATAAGGCGATCACCTGGATGAAACGCCATCGGGCTTTCTCGCCCGACAAGCCGTTCTTCATGTATTGGGCGCCGGGCGCGGCGCATGGGCCGCACCACATTTTCAAAGAGTGGGCCGACAAATACAAAGGGCGCTTCGACGATGGCTGGGATGAGCTGCGCGAGCGCGTCTTCAAGCGCCAGAAGGAGTTGGGCTGGATTCCTGCGGACGCCAAACTGACGCCTCGCGCAGAGAGCATGGCCGGATGGGACAGCATCCCGGAGGCGCAGCGCCCCTTTCAGCGGCGGCTGATGGAAGTCTTTGCTGGCTTCACCGAGCATGTTGACGCTCAGGTTGGCAAGCTGATCGACGGTCTCGATGAACTGGGCGTGAAAGAGAACACCCTTGTCTTTTACATCTGGGGCGACAACGGTTCGAGCGCGGAAGGCCAGAGGGGCACGATCAGCGAGCTTTTGGCCCAGAACGGAATTCCCAGCACTGTTGACCAGCATATGAAGGCGCTCGACCGGCTCGGAGGAACTCGATGCGCTCGGCGGGCCGAAAGTGGACAACATGTATCATGCCGGCTGGGCCTGGGCCGGCGACACGCCTTTCCAATACACGAAGCTGATCGCTTCGCATTTCGGCGGCACGCGCAACCCGATGGCTGTCTCCTGGCCCGCGCGCATCAAGCCGGACAAGACGCCAAGGTCGCAGTTCCACCATGTGAACGACATCGTGCCGACGATCTACGAGATCCTCGGCATCAAACCACCCAAAGTGGTCGACGGTTTCGAGCAGGACCCCATCGACGGCGTCAGCTTGGCCTACACTTTTACCGACGCCCATGAGGCGACGCACAAGCACACCCAATATTTCGACAACAATGGCAGCCGCGGCATTTATCACGACGGCTGGTACGCCTGCACATTCGGGCCGCTCGTCCCTTGGGACACCGCGGGCTCCAGCGCAAAGTTGAAGGACTGGGATTCAGCCAAGGACATCTGGGAGCTTTATGACCTCACGAAGGACTTCTCGCAGGCCGAAAATCTCGCCGGGAAGGAGCCTGAGCGCTTGGCCAAGATGAAGGAGCTCTTTCTGGCCGAAGCTCGGAAGAACAAGGTGTTCCCGATTGGCGCTGGCATTTGGCTTCGCCTTCATCCCGAGGACCGCATCTCGACGCCGTACAAAAGGTGGCGGTTCGATGCGACCACGACACGAATGCCGGAGTTTGCCGCGCCGGGGCTTGGCCGTGAGAGCAACCATGTCACGGTTGACGCCGATCTCGGCGACCATGCGTCGGGAGT
The DNA here is from genome assembly GCA_963817495.1 of uncultured Alphaproteobacteria bacterium. Lineage (GTDB taxonomy): Bacteria > Pseudomonadota > Alphaproteobacteria > Rhizobiales > Rhodomicrobiaceae > Rhodomicrobium. The sequence continues at coordinate 121,010 of CAWFOS010000017.1, forward strand.
CCTCTACGCGCTTGGCGGCGCGAGCGGCGGCCTCACGCTCTACATGGACGAAGGGCAGCTCGTTTACGAATACAACATGATGATTATCGAGCGTTACATCGGACGGTCGAAAGAGAAACTTGCGGCAGGCAAACACAAGATCGAGGTGGATACCGCAATTGCAAAGCCGGGCGCGGCAGCGGCGATCGTGTTGAAGGTCGACGGCGCCGAAGTGGCCCAACTCGATGTGAACCGCACCGTGGCGGGCGCCTTTACCGCCAGCGAAACATTGGATGTCGGCGTCGATCTCGGCTCGCCGGTATCGCTTGATTATTTCGACAGGCGGCCCTTCGCGTTCGACGGGAAAATCAACAGCGTCACGGTTGACCTGAAATGACGCTTGGCTTGCCTATATTGCGACCCGCCGGGTGAATAAGGGCGGCTGGTGGCCCAGGAAACTGCATTCGCAGACCTGTGCAGCGATTGATCGTGGAGTACCTCCGCACCTCGTCATGGCGGCTATCACGGAATTTGCTGCGAACGAGATTGCGCGTCTAGTTAATCCCGCGCAATAAGCCGCCGATAGACTTCAAGTCCTGCTGAATTTTTTCGATGCGCTTTGAAAGGTCGGGCTGCGTTTGCGAAAGACTGCTCACCTCATGCGCCAGGCCGCGCAGTCTTCCGCTAAGTTTAGCAAGGTCTAACTTGCGGGCCTGATTGTCTGTGAGATCGAACATTAAGGCCACCAGTTCCTCCACCTGTACCTGCAAAAAAGAAAGAAACATCAGTTTTCGCTCTAGCGAGCGAAAACTTAGCTTTGTTCCATGGTTGCCCGCACTTGCCCTCCACCCTGGGCGCCAGCGCGGAGCGCCACAAATCCGGATTAGTGCAAGAGCATTTCCTGCAGTTCGAGAGCCTTATTGACGCCGGAGAAGGCGCGGCAGTCCATCGCATCGCCAAGCGCCTTCGCCAGCGCTTTCTGCGGGAGGAGTTCGGCAAGCTGCGTCAAACCGCGTCGCACTCTTCGGTCGTATACGGGCAGCTCGCATCCGGTGATTGCCGCCGCTTCCATCCGAGACAGTCTGAGACCCGCTCGTAAGACGACGGCCTCACGGTCTTCAAAGGTGAGGCGGAGAAGAGCCGTTGCGAGGCTGATTGGCCTCTCAAGATGTCCATTCTCGATCCGGAAAGGCCCTTTGAGGCGGTCGTAAACCGCCGAAAGGGCTTTGGACTTTCCCTGTGCGGTCTCGCTGGCAACGAGGATATCCCTAAGGATCATGAGAAGGTAGCTTCGTAAGGCTTTGCGTATGCGAAGCCGCTCAATATCGCAGAGAGCATGCTGCAGTGTTTCCACGACCCCCCGGTCGGCAACTGATACGTCATTCGTCATCAATCGCGCGTAGGCCCGCAGACACGGGATTTCTGTGCGGAGCTTATCGGAGAGTGAGGATTGTCCCTGCTGTGGCATTTTTTCACACCAACCAATCCTCGAACTCCATCGGCACGCCAAAACGTTCCTTGGAGATAGTGCGCATGGAAAACCCTATGAGCATCGAAGCTGCATCTTAGGCGCTGGGTTCGAGAACTCATAGACTCGGAAAGTACCTAGTCGGGCTCGGCGCTTTTCCATCGAGAAAACGCCCCTCCGTCATCGCAAACCGCCTCACCGCTCCGATGGTGCAGTGCAGGCGCGGCATGCTCATGGATTGCTTTTGATCGAGGCGGCAGCGAGCGCGGTGCGGATCATGGCGGACAACGACCTTCGCCCCAAGTTTCCGCATGATGGCGGCGCGATGATTGTCCACGGTCCGTTGGCTGATTTGCATGTCTGCGGCAATATTCTTGCTTGAGGCGCCGGCCAGGACGAGCTCAAGAATTTCGCGCTGGCGAGCCGTCAGACTTTCGATTCTGGAAGCAGCCATGGTGCGGCCGGCCGCGAGGTCCTGATGCTCCTCTGCGAACTTCAGAGCGCGCTCGATGCAGCGGAGCAGTTCCTCCGGCTGAACGGGTTTCTCTAGAAAATCGAAGGCGCCCGCCTTCATGGCTCTGACGGCCATGGCGACATCGCCATAGCCGGTCAATATGATAACCGGGAGCGATGACTGCGCGGCGCCTAAGTGTTCGATCAGCTCCAGTCCACCCATTCCGGGCATCCGGACGTCCGCAACCAAACAACCGGCGCGGCGAGGAGAATCATGCTGCAAGAAGGCGGAAGCGTCGGCAAAAATTTCGGTGCGATAGCCGTGTTGCTTCAACATATCGCGTAGGGCTTCGCGGATGTCTTGAGCATCGTCCACGACGAACACTGTAGGGGCTGAAGATTGCTGGCTGGCCTTCTCGAGCGCAATACGCTTATTACTGCCGTGGATTTTTCCGTATTCGTCTGACGAAAGGTCCCTGCGGCGGTTATCGAGTATTGCATCGATATGGCGGATCAGGGTCCGCGGGTTCGCCGGTTTATAGAGGTGAACATGACCTCCGGCAGCAATCTCAAGAAGCGTTGATCCGGAGATGTCCCCGGTCAGAATGATAGCAGGAATTTTTCGTGCTGAGGCCTTCTCGATCCTGGCGAGCACCTCAAGCCCGTTTGGACCAGGGAGATTAAAGTCAGCGATAATCAGATCCACAGCGGCGACATCGGAGGCTATAGCGAGCGCTTCAGCACCATCGCGAGCGGTCAAAGCGGAATAGCCGTGTCTATCCAGCAGCAATTGGAGCGCGTCGCGGACCTCATCGTCGTCTTCGACGATGAGAATAGTGTAACTGTCGTGTGCACGAGGGATACGATCCGTGCCCGAAGAAGAAAGATTTTCGAGGGGTGGAAGTTCGGCCGGAGACGGTCGCGCTACCGGTACTTCCAGCGAAAAAACCGAGCCTCTACCCATGCGCGACCGAACGTGGATCGGCGCATGGAGAAGATCGGCAAGATGCTGCACGATAGCAAGACCGAGACCCAGGCCAAGCCCCTTGCCGCCCTTGGCGTGATTATTGAGCTGATGATACTCCTTGAAGATCGCCCCGAGTTCGGTTTCGGGTATCCCGGCGCCAGTGTCCCAGACTTCGACGCTCAATCTGTCTCCGCGCCGCCTGCAGCCCAGCAGGACTTTACCTCGGCTTGTATATTTCAAAGCGTTGGAGAGCAGGTTCCGCAGGATTTGTTCCAGGAGTCGCGGATCGCTGCGCACCGTAAGGCGGCACGGCACGACGCGCAAACCCAAGCCGTCGCTGGCAGCATGAATCTGGAATTCGTCCGTCAAGTGTTCAAGAAGATCGTTGATAGGGAAGTCGCAGAGCCGCGGCTTCACGACGCCAGCCTCCAGCTGGTTGATGTTGAGAATCTTGTCCAAGAGGCTCGACATTCCCGAGACGGTGCGTTCCAGACGTTCGATCAGCGGCTTGGCGGCGGGGTCCGAAATTGTTTCCGAAAGCAGGCCTTGCACCAAGGTCATGGTCTGAAGCGGTTGGCGCAAGTCGTGACTGACGGCGGCAAGAAAGCGCGACTTGGCTAAATTCGCTCGCTCCGCTTCCTCCTTGGCTGCCGCCAGCGCCTCGGCTTTGGCGCGCATTCGAGTAATGTCGTCGAAGGAGATGAGTACGATCGGACTCTCGGCCACCCGAGATAAGATGAGGCGTGCGCTCACGCGCAATGTTCGCGGGCCGAGCCTGAGTAGATCGATTCTGAGTTGCCTGTCCTCGACGGGGCTGCCCTCAAGCGCCGGAGCCAGGAGGTCTGCCCATGGCACCTCCTTGAAGTGATCTCCTAAAGGCTGACCCACGCAGTCTTCCGGTTTGGCGCCAAAAAATTCAAAAAATGAAGCGCTCGCTGAAACGATACGCAAATCACGATCCAGCACAACGAGCGGCTGTTTGAGTGTGGCGATGATGCTTTCCGCATAGGCTCTTGCAGCTTCGATTTTTCGTTCTGCGGCCTTCATTTCCGATATGCGGGCGAATGTGAGGACAACGCCCTCGACCGCACTTACATCATTGCGGTACGGCATGATGCTGCGGATATACCAATTGCCGTCATTGCTCTCGATTTCACGGCGAATTGGCGTCAATTGCGACAGCACGGCGCGCGCGTCCGGCAGAAGATTTTCGTCGCGAAAGCGTTGCGCGAGATCGATGAGCGGGCGTCCGATATCGACGGCGCTAACCCCGAAAAGGGATCGCGAAGCCGGTGTGAAAAACCGGATATTAAGGTAGATATCGAGAAAAAGGGTCGCGACGTCGGAGCTGTTCAGTATATTTTGCAGGTCCGCGGCTGTGGTGCGCTGGTGCTCCAGTGTCTCCTGAAGCTGGGCATTGAGCGCGGTCAACTCCTCGTTGAGCGATTGCAGTTCCTCCTTCGAGGTCTCCAATTCCTCATTGGCGGATTGCAGCTCTTCATTCATGGAGAGCGCTTCTTCGTTCACGCCGCGCTGATCTTCATTCGCGATTTCAAGATCGCGGATGACGGCGTTCAGCTCTTTCCGTGTCGCGCCGAGTTCCTGCTCCAGTTGAAGAATGCGCGAAGTGTCTTCTGGCGGATGGCCGTCCCGGGAGGGCGGCGTACTCTCAGGTTCATCGATGAAGCTGACAAGGAAAAGGTCTTCGTCGGAAATAGGCTGAACGGCGATGCTCACGGCCGACGCTTTGCCGTCGCGATAGACCTGGGCGCCCGTCTTCGACGCCGGTTCGCCGGTCTCTCGCGCGCTCTCAAGCGCTGCGCGGAGCTTGGGCCGGAGCCCCTCCCGCGCCATGAGGAGAACATTGCGGTTGTCTTCGCCGGGAGCGATTTGCAAAAATCGGTCAACGTCCCCCGAATAATACAAGGCTTCATATTTCTTATCGATCAGAACCGAAGCCGGCGCGAAAATTTCAACGAGGACCTTCGACGCCAGATCCGCCAAGCTGGGGCGACGGCTTATTTTTCTGGACAAGGCGGCGATGGAAGGTCCGGCGCGCCCGGTAGCCGCGACGCCAGGCCGAAAGCCTCCTTCGCCCGCGCGGCTCGCGCTAAGATGGCGGTAGATGCGATATTTCTTATCGATGGGTTCGAAGCGCTCCGTAAAATTGCCGATCGTCTCGGAGGGGCCAATGAACAAGACGGCTCCGGCGTGAAGGGCAAAATGGAAGAGCGACAGAACTTTCTCCTGCGCGTCCGGCCGCAGATAGATGAGCACGTTGCGACATGAAATGAGATCGAGCCGCGAGAAAGGCGGGTCCGACAGCAGATCCTGGACCGTGAAGACCACGGTTTCGCGCAATTCGCGCCTGACCCTGTAGAGATCGCCTTCCTTGCAAAAAAACCGGCTCAAGCGGCTTGCGCTCACTTGCTCCTCAGTCCCGCGTCCGTAGACGCCTTCGCGGGCAGCTTCGATGGCGGCGGTGTCGATGTCGGAAGCAAATACTTGAAGCTTCAAATTGCGCTTCGACGCTTCAATGGCCTCCAGAAACAGCATTGCGAGGGAATAGGCTTCCTCGCCCGTGCTGCAACCCGGAACCCAGATGCGCAAGGGCCTGTCGGCCGGGTGCGCCGCGATCATCTGTGGAATAACGCTTTCAGCCAGCGTATCGAAAGCGGCTGCGTCCCGAAAAAACTGCGTGACGTTAATCAGAAGGTCTTGGGCAAGGCTATCAAGTTCAGCGGCGTCTTTGCGGAGCTTATCGGCATAGAGGCCGGCGTCCGCTATGCCCGCAGCCGCCATGCGGCGCTCGATCCGGCGGGTTAGCGTCCCAACCTTGTAGGCCATGAAATCGTGCGCCGTCTTTGTTCTGACGAGATCGAGGATTTCCGCAAGCCGGTTCGCAACGCTTCCTCTCGCGGCAGCTTTCGTCACCGAAGCAAGGAGGTAAGTTGAGTGTCTGACGAGAGCTCTCGGTATTTCAGCGAGAGGGGCGATCACATCGGCCATGCCCGTACCGATGGCGCTTTTTGGCATCCCGTCGAATTGAGCCTCGATCGGATCCTGAACGATAATGAACCCGCCGCTGTCCTTGATCGCCTTCACGCCCTCGCTGCCATCCGAGCCGGTGCCGGATAGCACAATGCAGATCGCCCGCCGTCCGCAATCCCTGGCGAGAGAGCGCAAGAAAAAATCGAAAGGCATGCGTGCGCCATGACGCTCCGCGGGCTCGGCAAGATGAAGTTTGCCGTCCGAAACAGCGAGCGAAACCGCTGGCGGAATAAGATAGACATGGTTCGGCTCGATCGAGACGCCGTCTACCGCTTGCGAGACCGGCATGCGCGTGCGGCTTGCCAGGAGATCGGCCATAAAGCTCGCATGCTTCGGATCGAGATGCTGGATCAGGACAAAAGCCATGCCGGTTTCGGGCGGCAGAGCGGCGAGCAACGTCTTGAAAGCGTCGAGTCCGCCCGCCGACGCGCCTACGCCCACAACCGGGAACGGCAGCGCGCCATGCCGGCTCGCATCGGCCCGGAGCTCGCTCCTGGCCGTCGAGGCGTTCGCATCACTGGAGGGCGCCTCATTATGCGAGGACATGGATGCTCCCCCTCGCAGGTGAAGAACCACAACAAAAATAGCTAACTATCATGGTTCCAATTTCATGCATACAGCTCTTCTTTCACCCTCTAGTATTTTCCGTATCTACACACCGTATCCTCGGCCAGCTAGGGTCGCGCCAAAGAATAGATAGATGGGTTGTTCCCCCCGGCTGGCCACCGTCCGGAACCGATGGTGGCCGTCAACGTAGTGGCATGCGCCTAATCCAGACTGCATTTTTAGTAGCCATGACATTCGGGCTAACTATAAAAATCTTTTCAATATGAAATAAGGGGAAGCATGAAACAATACATATTTGAGGTATTATTTTTATACTAGGAAAAGATGGGCTTTGAAATCCAAGAATTATGCATGCGATTCGGCTTGAGTATTTTCCGAATCTGGGAATTTTTCGACTGAATGGCTACTTTGCAGGGATCCTACAACATGTAAGATAGCAGGAGGCGTCATTTAGGGCAGACATGCTTTGGCGCAGGTGAATTGATCCGAAATCAGGCAAAAGGTGAGCTTTTGGGTTCGCGCGAAGCCGTTGCTCAAAGGGAGTTGCTCCTGAAGGTGCGCCATGAGCTCAGAACACCCCTGCAGGCAATTATCGGCTTCAACGAACTGATTCTCCGGACAACACTCACCAGGCAGCAAAGAAGGTATGCCGAGCGTGTTCAAGCCTCTTCCAAATCCCTTCTTACAGCCATTGAAATTGTTCTCGAAAGAAAGCTTGAGAGAGGCATGGAGAAACAAGGCGAGGATCCCTCTGTGGAGCGTCCCTCTGTGAATGTCGATCCGGCATCGCCCGTCGCGCCAGAGCCTGTGGCAGGCGCCCTCCTCATTCTTATCGCCGACGATAACCCGCTCATGCAGGAGCTCGTCTCGACAATTCTGAAGGGGGCGGGATGCAAAACAGAGCTGGCGGAGAATGGTCAGATAGCCTTGGCGAAGCTGGAAAAGGCTGATTTCGATCTGATCATCATGGATAATCACATGCCGGTCATGACGGGCGTCGAGGCGATAAAGGTCATCCGAAGCCGCGAGGATGGGAAGCGGTTTATCCCGATTTTGTCTCTCACGGCGGACATCACTGGCGGATCGAGGGAGGTTTGTGCGTCGGCGGGAGCCAACGTGCATATGGAGAAGCCCTTCAAGGTGAAGCGCTTTCTAGCCGCGGCCACGACGCTGGCTCGCTATGGCCGCGACATGCGCCAAAATGGGGCGGCATGACCTTCTGATCGAATGAGCTGAGGAACACACAAGAGACTACGGCCATAACCGGCGAGGCGCCGGGTTGCGTGCCGATCCCAATGGGCGCCGATGGCAAATGGTCCATATCTTGAACGTCGAACACAATACTCATCCCGCGGCGAGCGAGGCTCGTAACTGGACGCAGATCCTCAGCCGCTATCGCGAGCCGAACCATGCGCGCAGCATTGCCGAACTCGCGATAACGGCGCTGCCGCTCGTCGCGCTGTGGCTCGCGAGCTGGTCCGCTTTCGCCTGGGGGTATTGGTGGGCTTCGCTCATCATCGCGGTCCCCGCCGCGGGTTTTCTCGTGCGCCTATTCATGATCCAGCATGACTGCGGTCATGGCGCCTTCTTCTCAAGGAGATGGGCGAATGATTGGACGGGCCGCGTGATCGGCGTCCTTACCTTGACGCCGTACGGTCACTGGCGCCACACCCATGCCGTTCACCACGCCACTTGCGGCAATCTCGGCCGCCGCGGCATCGGCGACGTGGCCACGCTGACCGTCCGTGAATATCGCGCGCTTTCTCGCTGGGGCCGGCTCAAATACAGGCTCTACCGGCATCCGTTGGTCATGTTCGGTTTCGGCCCCGTTTATCTGTTTTTCCTGCAAAATCGCCTGCCCTTGGGGCTGATGCGAGCCGGGTGGCGGCCCTGGGCCAGCACCATGGCCACCAATCTCGCGATCGCATCAATCGCCGTCGTACTCGCCTGGCTAATCGGCGCCAAGGCCCTGCTCCTTGTTCACATGCCGATCATGCTTCTCGCCGGCACGATCGGCGTTTGGCTGTTCTATGTCCAACACCAGTTCGAGCATACGGTTTGGGACGCCGGTGCGGATTGGAATTTGCACGAAGCGGCCTTGCACGGCAGCTCGTATTACGATCTGCCCGCGGCGCTTCGCTGGCTCACGGCCAATATCGGCGTGCATCACGTCCATCACCTCTGTAGCCGCATCCCCTATTACCGCCTGCCACAGGTGCTACGCGACCATCCGGAATTAGGCAATATTGGCAGGCTGACGCTGCTCGAAAGCTTTGGCTGCGTACGGCTTGTGTTGTGGGACGAAACGCAACGCCGCTTGGTGTCGTTTCATGATCTCCGGGCTCAGAGTTAGGGGGCGGGATTAAGACGCGACACAGGCCGCGCGGCATTCCTGAAATAGAAGTAAAGAACGCCGCTGCCGGCAGCGGCAAAGAAACACCAGACGGAGATGTAAGTCGCGAAATAGGTGGTAACGGAAACCAGGAAGCCTGTCGCCACGATTGCGCCGAACCTCCGGATAGCACCACTCGAAGAAAGCAAGAGCGGAACACAGGTGCACAGGAGATAGAGAAAACTCTGCCAGGACAGTGCGTATTCGTTACCTCCGTAGTCGATGCTATGTCCGCAGATGGCGACAGGGGGCGGGTTCTCGATAAGACGGTTCAGCGTATAGAGCGAAATTGTGCCTCCGAGCGCGGCCAAGGCATAAAGAACGCGCCTGCGGCGAGGATCGGGCTCGATCAGAAGCACCGCAGGCGCGACGTAGGCTGGCCACAGAACTTTGGCAAAGACCAGAAACCACAAGGAAAGCGCAACGGCCGCGTCCCTGCCGCCATCGGCCGGTAATTGCAGCCAGAGAGCGCCTTCGACGGCCTGCTGGAGTGCGAAGAGAAGTGGCATGGCTGCCAAAAGCAGTTCGCGCGGATGCTGGACTTGCCCAAGGGTGGCAATGCCGATAACAGCGGTGATTGAGGCGGCCGAGAAACTCGCCGTGGCCGAAAAACACATGCAGCAGTACGCCCCGCTCCCGAGTAGCCCGCGTTTCGATCCGTGGAAGCCGAGATGGACGGGCGCGAGAGCCAGCGAAATGCTGTCAACTAACCTATATCACAAAGAGAGCGGTGCACCCGTCTGCGCAGAAACGCGAAGATCTGCCTCACCCAGATTCGGCGCAAAGACGGCGCGTTCCACTTCGGTCAGCGCCGTATATCGTTGCTGCCCCGCGCACCCCGCGATTTCGTGCCCCGGCGTCGGACGCCCGCTGCTGGCGTGTGTCGCGCTCATATTCGTAAAGGCGTAACGCGTCGATGCCTGCTTATTCCTCAGGAATGAACTCGAGCTGCCCAGCGCATCCCAGCGCCCGCGCTTGCCTGTTTAATCGCCTGTGGAGCTTACGAATTCCGCAAGATGAAGTGAGAATCAGAAAGTCTTTTTCTTGCCGGCTGGATTCGGGACGGTGGACTTTGCCTTTGTGAGATTCGCTGCGAAAGTCGCGGCTACTGGCTCTTTTGGTTTCGCGGCTTTAGGCTTCTTGGGCTCACGGTTGCTTCGTTTTTGGCCTTTTGACATGGCGTTTCCTAGTTGATGAGATTGGTTCGAACTCCGGCCTTATGATCTCCCGCCGGAGGCTTTTGTGGCGTGACTGGGAAGGTAGTCCCAAAGACAAACCGCCGACACCGGGAGCGGCGCAAAGCGATCGGGTATTCATATCGTTCCTACAGGAAGTCCGCAGTCTGCTGCCGCGGCTTCAAATCGCTTTCGGTCACGACGCGTTCGTGCCGTTCCGCTACGTTCTTTATGCGGTAACGAGGCTCATCTTGATAGTCGGACGCCGGCATGAGGTGGCAGACTAGGTAATTTCCTGCAATAGCGTCATGGCCACGGCTCGGGGCGAAATGGACTGTTTGACCGACTGCGAATTTGTGGGACAAATCTGCGTCCTCCAGGTTGGAGTTGAACAAGATGTTCAGCGATAGAAGCTTCGGCGCCGTCGAAGCGGTTGATGTCTGTGGACAGAAAATACCGGGCAATCGCGCCGCCTCTTGCCGGTGATCAGCCTTTGGAGGCACGAGGACCGTGTCTATGGCATGAATGATGCCATTCGATGCCTCGATCCCGGAACCCGTCGCCTTTACCTTATTCACTGTCACGCCTGCGGTCCCATCAAGCGACAGCTCTGCGCCTTCCAACGATTTCCGTTTGAACTTCTTACCGGCAAACTCGTCTGAACTGAGCCTGCCGTCGACCGCGTGATACTTTAAGATGTGGACAAGGTCGTCCTTGTTTTCTGGCTTAAGCAGGCCGTCAAACGCACCCTTAGGAAGCTTTTTGAACGCTTCGTCGGATGGCGCGAAAACCGTAAACGGTCCACCCCTCCTCAAGGTTTCCAAAAGTCCGGCAGCTTTTAGCGCTGCCAGGAACTTGTGGGATGACGTATTACTTTGGATTGTGTCCACGATGTTCCAGGTATTTATGGTATTTGTGGCAGCACTCATGTTTGGAAGTCCCTTCCGGAAGCAAAATAAATACTATTTATCGAGATTCTAATTTTTCGATATAACATGACCTATTTTTGGAAATATTGGGATGGCGTCTCGCTTAGGCAAGTGTCTGGGGAAAAACTATTTTAGGAACTACTCAGGCATTCAAGTAAAAAAGTCCCATTTGAGGCTGCTTGGCTCCAAAGAGCGGTAGTCGAAGCCGATCCGAGTACAAATGCTGGGCAAACCGGACATCAGGCGGTTGGAGCGATGGCGCAGTTTCGACACGGAAGGCCGTAATCCCCGAAGGGGACGCCGGAATCTTACGGTCCGACCCTTTTAGCCTCCGATTTCCTATGACCGCAGCCTCCCCATTGTGACGTCTTTGATCCAGCCGCCTTTCGCACAAAACGGGAAGGAAAACGTCGGGGATAATGGCCGGGCAGCCGGCGCCAACATTGAGGGCGGAAACCGGGGTAAATCAAGCAAACTGGATTGTTGCGCGCAAGGCAGCCACGCAAATCTCGGCAGCTGCCTCGCTTTGCCTAGCTTACTCCGCAAGTCCCTCCATTTCGGCATAGCGATCTGGCGGAACGAGCGGATCGGACGACTTGTGATCCTCGAACAGGAAGCCGCCCGACTGCCGCGCCCAAAGGCTCGCGTAGAGCCCGCCGCGCCGCAGCAGCTCCTCGTGGCTGCCGTCCTCGACGATGTGGCCCTTCTCCATGATGATCAGCCGGTCCATCGCTGCGATCGTGGACAGCCGGTGAGCGATCGCGATCACGGTCTTGTTTTTCATCAGGTTGTAAAGCTGCTCCTGGATCGCTGCCTCCACCTCGGAATCGAGCGCTGACGTGGCCTCGTCCAGGATCAGGATCGGCGCATCCTTCAAGAGCACGCGCGCAATCGCGATGCGCTGGCGCTGGCCGCCCGAAAGCTTCACGCCGCGCTCGCCGACCTGTGCATCGTAGCCGCGCCTCCCTTTGTAATCCTCGAGGTCGAGAATGAACTCATGGGCATGGGCCCTCCGCGCGGCGGCTATCACCTCCTCTTGCGAAGCCTCCGGCTTCCCGTAACGGATGTTATCCAGCACCGACCGGTGAAGGAGCGACGTGTCCTGCGTCACGAGCCCGATTCCTTCGCGCAGGCTGTCCTGAGCGACGGCGGCAATATCCTGCCCGTCGATCAGGATGCGCCCCGCCTCCAGATCGTGGAAGCGCAGCAGGATGTTGATCAGCGTCGATTTGCCCGCGCCTGACGGCCCCACGAGGCCAACCTTCTCGCCAGGCCTGATGGTGAGCGACAGGTTCTCGATCAGCCCGCTGTCGCGCCCATAGTGGAAGCGCACGCCCTCGTAGCGGATGTCGCCCTTCGAGACGCGCAAAGGCTTCGCCGCGGGGGCGTCCACAACGGTCCAAGGTTTCGAAATCGCCTCCATGCCCTCCTGCACGGTGCCGAGATTTTCGAAGATCGCCGTGATGACCCACATGATCCAGCCGGCCATGTTGTTGATGCGGATCACAAGGCCGGTGATCACCGCTATCGCGCCAAGCGTGATGGATCCCTTCGTCCAGAGCCATAGCGCAAGCCCCGTGGTGCCGGTGATGAGCAGGCCCGTCAGCACCCACTGGGTCATTTCCATTCCGGTGATCCAGCGCAGCTGTTTCTTCAGCTTGTTCAGATGGTCCGAGATTGCCTCTTTCGCATAGGCGTCCTCGCCCTCCGTGTGAGCGAACAGCTTCACGGTCAGGATGTTGGTGTAGCTGTCGACGATGCGGCCGGTCAGCATGGAGCGCGCGTCCGAGACGATGGTCGCGTAGCGGATGAGCCTCGGCACGAAGAACCACATTGTACCAAGGAAGGTAAGCATCCACAGAACAAGCGGGATAACCAGCCGCCAATCGAGATCGAAGAAGATGACAGCCGCGCTCGTCCAATAGATCGCGACGAACCAAAGCGCGTCCACGATCTCAACAACGGTTTGCCGAAGCGCGCCGCCTGTTTGCATGATCTTGTTCGCAAGCCGTCCCGCGAAATCGTTCTGGAAAAACGACAGGCTCTGACGCAGCATGTAGCGGTGCTGCTGCCAGCGCACCATGCTCATGACGTTGGCGTTCGCCGTTTGATTGATCAAGAGCGCATGCAGCCCAAAGGCGACGGGTCTTGCCACGAGCACGACAAACGCCATCCAGAGGAGCGTCTGTCCGTGCACATCGAAGAACGACGCCGGGTCCTTCGCAGACTTGGCCAGATCGACGATCTTTCCGACAAAAGCTAAGAGCGAGACGTCGATCAGCGCGCCGGCCAGCCCGAACAGCATGATGAGCGCATACACCCACCAGACAGGGCGCAAAAAATGCCAGTAGAAGGCCCCGAGCTTGCCCGGCGGCTGCTGAACCGGCACTTCTCTGAAAGGGTCAATAAGTTTTTCAAACCAGGAAAGCATGGCTTCGCTCGCATGAAGTGGGATTGGAAAATGGCGCGGCGAAGCGAAGCTGACGACCTCGCGATGTTTGCTCGCGCCTAATTACCGGTCAATGGCAACCGTCATCAGCAAATGCCTCCATGGTGTCGCTATCCTAAGGGGGACTGGGCTTGTACCACGAGAGCCGCTCCTGTGGAAAACTCATCTAAAAAATGGCCCTCAATCAACCTTTCTACAACTTTTGGCGAGATCCGGTGCGGAGCCACTTTCTCGCCTTTATCTAAAAGTACTCGCTTCTCCTTCGCGATTGCCGCCCCGAGGTATGGGTCAAAGAGTAGCAAAACCTTAGGTTGTAAAACAGGTTAATCGGCTGTTTATATCATTGAGAAACTTACCGCTTTTTTCACGCTTTTGCTAGAAAGCTCGACCTCAGCCGTGAAAATGGTGGTACGGTAACAAATCCTCGAGGGAGGGGATTAGCTGTGGCGTTGGTAGAAAACTTACGCTATGTTGATCGTTTATTCTGCAATCTGTGGCTCTAAAAACGCAGATTGTTCATAGGCGCCATGCTAGTCTCAGACTCGAGTCACCGTTAGAAACTAAACCGCGTTGAAGCATCGACGAAAGTCTCATGCGAGCTGCAACTGTCATTTCTTTGGAACAGACGCCAGTTCTTCGAGTGCCGAGCATCGGCTGCACCGTCGAACTGAGACGGTCCCCACGCGCCAAGCGATTTTCTCTTAAGGTGAGCCATACTGAGCGCGCTGCAATTCTTACGCTCCCCAACCGAGGGCGGGTGGAGGATGCGAGTGCCTTTCTCGCGCGCCACGAAGACTGGCTCAGAAAGCAAATGGAGCGGTTGCCCGAGCCCGTTCCCTTTGTTGACGGCGCTATCGTGCCTGTTAGAGGCGTGCTTCACCGTATCAAGTTTGCTGGTTGCCAGCGTTACAGCCGGGTTGTCTGGAACGAGCACGATGGGGCGGATGCGCCAGCCGTGACGACGTCTCTAGCCGACTGGCGAAACCTGGGCACCTTCCGTTTCGATGCCAGCATTCCGAGCCTGTGTGTGAGCGGCGAACAGGAGCATGCGCCGCGCCGGTTCCACGATTGGCTGCGCGCCGAGGTTCGCAAGGATATCGCAGTCAGCGTAGAAAAGTATGCCAAGGCCCTCGATTGCAGCTACAAGCGCATCGCGATCCGCGACCAAGCAACGCGATGGGGCTCCTGCTCGACAAGCGGCACTCTCTCTTTCTCATGGCGGCTCATCTTTGCGCCGCCATTTGTTTTGGATTATGTGGCGGCCCATGAGGTCGCGCACCTTCTCGAGATGAACCACGGTCCGCGGTTCTGGCGATTGATGCGGGATGCCGTTCCCGGAATGCAGCGGGCGCGCATCTGGTTGAAAACCTACGGCGCTGAACTTCATCGCTTCGGCAGCGACTTTTAGCAAGTCGTGAAATTTCGGCTCTGGCCTAAAGTCGAGTTTTTCGGCACAATGACTGGGATTTCCAGACAATCCCTGGGCGGCTGTGGACCAGAAGCGACGATTTCCCGAGTTCTATGTGACTGCACCGCAGCCGTGCCCTTATCTGCCTGGCCGGTTTGAGCGGAAAATTTTCACGCATCTGTCTGCCGACCGGCCCGTCGCGCTCATCGACAACCTGCTGAAGGGCGGTTTTCGCCGCAGCCAGAATATAGCCTACATGCCTTATTGCGACCATTGCGCGGCCTGTGTGCCGGTTCGCATTGTCGTGAACGAGTTCGAGCCTCGGCGCACACTCGCAAAAATATGGAAGGTGAACGCCGATATCGAGGCTCGCCGCGTATCTGGGCGGCCAACCATCGAGCAGTTCGCGCTTTTCCGGGGGTACATCGAGGCGCGCCACGCCGAAGGCGGGATGGCGGACATGTCGCTGCTCGATTACTCGATGATGATTCAGGACAGCGCGGTTGAAACCTTTTTAACGGAGTATCGGATCAACCGCCCAGGCAAGGCAGGCGCCAAGGACAATCCTCTCGTGGCTGCCGTGCTTTGCGACCGTCTCAGCGATGGGATCTCGCTCGTCTATAGCTTCTACGAGCCCGATCTGACGAAGCGAAGCCTCGGGAATTACATCATTATGGAGCAGGTCGCTTTCGCCAAGTCCCGCGGTCTGCCTTTCGTTTACCTTGGCTATTGGATCGCCGGTTCGCGCAAAATGGCCTACAAGACGAGGTTCACGCCCCAGGAGCACCTTACTCCGATGGGCTGGGTACGCCGCGCGCCGTGACTTTCCGCCGCGGGAAGCTCCCTCCTTCGCAGACAGCGATGGCACCGAAGCCGCACACATCCTTCAGCCTGCCCCCCTCCGAAAAAAAATATCGCCGCCGGGGTCGAGGCGGGGAGGGTGTCGCTGCAGAATGAACCTGTTTTACGTGGACGCCCTGCAGCGGCCAAGTGCCTCCAAGGAAGGAGAGATAGCGCTGCGGTTAGGCTGCCATCTCCGCTCTGAGCGCGACCGCCTCGTAGGCGGCTACGATATCCCTGATGCTGATGACGCCGACAAGCGTGTGGTCGTCGATCACGGGGAGGTGGCGGATGCGGTGCATATTGAAAAGCTCGACTGCTCTGGTTGTGTCGTCGCTCGACCGTACCGCAATCACGTTCGGCGACATCAGACGCGAGACCGGCAGCTTAAGAACCGCCGGGCCGCGTGCCAGGATGGCGCGCATAAAATCGCGTTCGGAAAACATCCCGACCACAACGTCGCCCTCGGTGTTGCAGCTGTCCTTGATAACGAGCGCTCCAATGTTTTCGTCGCGGAGCATTTGTGCTGCCCGCTCGACAGTTTCATTCATTCGGATGGACACTATTCGCCCACCCATTTTTCGAAGGAGTTGACTGACTTTCATGCGTTTCTCCCATGTCCCGCTTTGCCTTTTCGGCTTTTCCCATGCGGTATTAGCAGTCTGGTATGCATAGCGCTCATCGTCAATGAAATGATATTGAATGCGACGCTTAGCGGAACTTACTCCCCTGCCGCGGTCTGAGTCATGGCGGTGATATCGCTTACAAATGCAAGAGCTTCATCCTGCTTTTGAGCCGCACCAGTCTTCATGAATGCGATCCTCCGATCATGAAAGGCGCTCAAGGTCTTGCGATGAGCGATGCTTATCAGGGCGCATCCGGGCATGCCGGCGACAAGACCATAAAGCCGCTGCTCGGACTCTTCGTCGAGAGCCGACGTCGCCTCATCGAAAAACAGCCATTGCGGCCGAATGAGGAGCGCGCGAGCAAAGGCGAGACGCTGCTGCTCGCCGGGCGAGAGCTTCATCGCCCAGTTTTCGGTCTGGTCGAGACGCCAGCGAAGCTCTTCGAGGCCGCACAAGCGGAGCGCATGGCTGATATCCGCGTCGCTATACGCGCCGCCGCTTTCCGGATATTGCACCGCTTGCCTTAAAGTGCCCAGCGGCAGATAAGGTTTTTGAGGGCAGAACAGGAGCTTCTGGCCGGCAGGCATGACGATCCGGCCCTCGCAATAAGGCCAAATCCCGCACAATGTTCGAAGGAATGTGCTCTTGCCGCTGCCGGACGGCCCGGAGATCAGAACGCGCGCGGAGGGTGGAAGGGTCAGGGACAGGTCTTTCAGCAGAGGCAGTCCATCGGGAAGGTAGATATTCAGGCTAGAAACCGAGATGGCCCTTGCAGCCTGGCTCTCACCCAAAAGCGCACTCTTGATCTTGCCGTCCTCCGCCAGCGCCTTTTCGAAGCCGCTGAGACGGCTGAGCGTCGCTCGCCATTCGGCGAAACTTGTGTAGTTTGTGACGAACCACGAGAGCGCCGTTTGCACTTGGCCGAAGGCTTGCGCAATTTGCATCAAGCCGCCGAGCTGGATGGTCTTGGTGAAATATCGCGGGGCAGCAACCACGAAGGGGAAGACAGTCGCGATCTGGTCGTAGCCGGATGAAAACCATGTCAGCAGCTTCTGCCGCCGCATGATTCCCCACCAGTTATCAACCACGTTGGCAAAGGCCGATGCGATGCCGCCTTTCTCCGCTTCCTCCCCGCGATAAAGCGCGATCTGCTCGGCATTTTCGCGGACGCGGACGAGCCCGAACCGCAAATTCGCCTCGAACTGTTGCTGCTGATAATTGAGGGAGACGAGCGGCCGCCCGATGGCATGGGTGAGCCAGCTTCCAACGATCGCGTAAAGAATCGCAGCCCAGAGCATGTATCCTGGAATGACGACTCCGCCCACGCTAAGCGAGCCGGACAAATCCCACAAAATCACTGAGAAGGAGGCCAGCGTGACAACGGCCTCCAGAATGCCAAGGCCGAGAATCAGCGTTTGGCTCACGAAGGCGTTGACGTCCTCGGCGATACGCTGGTCCGGGTTGTCGGCGGCGCGGTTATCGCCGAGTTGCAGATGGTAATACGCGTCGTTCCTGAGCCAGCGGGCGACATAGCGCCCCGTAAGCCAGTTTCTCCAGCGGATTTGGAGCATCTGGCGCAGATAGACCCGATAGACAGCGGCGATGATATAAATTGTGGCAAGCACGCAGAAACGGCCGAGTTGCCACCAGAAATCCGGGAGATCATAGTTCTGCAACGCGTTGTAGAACAGCGCATTCCAGTCATTGATGAGTACCAGGATGTAAACGATGCCGAGATTGAGCGCGACCACAACGGCGAGCAGAAGACCCGAGAGAACGCGCTCAGGCGAAGACCAGTAAGGGCGGGCGATGGCCCAGAATTCGAGAAAGGAAGACTTCATGAAGATTTAAGGAGCTGCAGCTAAATCACGACTTTACGATAGATGTGCCAGCTCGCATGCCCGAGAACCGGCAGAACAATCGCAAGCCCGAGGAAGAGCGGTAAAGAGCCAGCAATCAGCGCCGCGGCTATAATTGTTGCCCACGCCATCATCGTGACGGGATTTGCGATCACGGCCTTCACCGAAGTCACGATCGCTGCAGGGGCGCTCACATTCCGATCGACGAGAAGCGGGAAAGAGACGACGCTGATCGAAAAGGTCACAAGCGCGAAGATAAAACCTGTCCCCACCCCGATGATAGTCAGGCGCTTGCCTTCAGCGGTTTCGAAGACTTGATGTACAAAGCCGCTCAAGGAAGTCGCCGGAGCATCCCCGAACAGGGCCCCGTAGACCGTCTCAGCCGTGCCAATCCAGGCGAAAAAAATAACCATCAAGAGCGCGCCAAGAGCCAGTATGGAACCGCGCGACTTGCTTTGAAGAAGGCTGAAAACGCTCCACCAGGATGGATCGAGACCTTGCTCCCGCCTGTGGCTGATTTCGTAGAAAGCCAGGCCCGCAAACGGGCCAAGGAGGGCAAAGCCCGCCGCAAGCGGGAAAAACAGCGGCAGCACTGCATAGCCGAAGGTCAGCCGCGCGATGAAAAGCCCGATGATCGGGTAAATGATGCCGACGAGCAGGACATGACTTGGTTTCCGTCTGAAATCCTGCCAGCCCTCGGCCAAGGCATCATTCAGGTCGGCAAAGGTTAACTTGCGAACCGCCGGCAAGAGGGGCGGGGCATAGGTGACAGCAGATGCAGACTCATGTGTCATTACTTGGCTCTCAGACGACTGTGTCGAGACGACCCAGACTTACCTCCAGCCCGGCTTATTTCCGAGCATGTTTTTTTATATCGCTCATAAGCCAGAACCCCACATCAAAGTAAAGTCCTGCGCGGTTTTTGTCTTGCTTGATTACGAAAATTTCACGCCCGGCGCGATCAACTTTAAGTGCCCCGCGCTAACTTAAGCATGGCTTCGATAATCTCTTCTCGAAGATGGAATATACATAGACAAGAACTAATGGAAACTAGTACAGCCCGAGGCAAGTTCGCACTCACTTCGCCGCACGCTCTCACGCGAACTTGCCTCGGATAAGCTGTACTAGAATCAATAGGTTGCTAGTACGCCTTATCCGCGGGAAGTCCTGTCAGCGCCCGCAGCAAGTGGGTCAGGACTTCCCGCGGGGCGTACTAGCTTCAATTATTCACCGGGCTTGGCTATAACCTCCTCGGGCATGCGCCATCGACCGGTTTGACGGGGGTTGATGCGGGCACTTTTCGACGGGTTGAGAGTTGGAGATCGGGGGGCAAGCGGCGCATGCCGCAAGGCTCATGGACTGCGAGCGGTAATCGTCCCGACAAGGAGCGTTAGCACCGGCGCGTGGGGATAGGCCGATGGGAAGGCGACCTTGATGCGGCTTTTGAGTTCTTGCACCCGCACGGCGATTTTGAGGAAGGTGCGCCGAAGAGTTTCAAAAGTTGCCGTACGCCACAGCGAGCGCCGGGGAGCCGCTGCTCGCAGCGATAACAGCAGCCAATAGGCGGCCATGTGCAGGAAGAGACGGAACTGGTTTGCTTCCCAGCGGTGGCAGGAAGTCCGGTCCGAGCGGGTATAGAGCTTCATGTCCTTGATCATGTTCTCCATGCGCCCGCGCGCGCAGTAAACCTTATTGTAGAGCACCTTCGCCGTGCCAGGCAGGTTCGTCACAACGAAGCGCACGTCGCTGCCCCTATCGGTGGCCTCGGCGCGGGCGATGATCTTGCGGGATTTCGACCAGCTTCCTGCTTGGTAGGCGGTCTGATGGAAGCGCCGCACCTTCTCCTTTTTCGATAGCGCCCGGCGTGTGGCGGCGTCGTCGGCCCAGGGCTGCGCCATTGGCGCCAGGCGGGCGTTGGTTGAAAGGCCGAGGATGTAGCCGCAGCGCTTTTCTTCAAGCAGGTCAAGGACTTCTGGCGCAGCATAGTGGCTGTCGCCGCGGACCATGATCTCCACCCTCGGCCAGTTGTTCCGGATGCGGGCAATGACGTGCCGCAAAACTTGCGCCGCCTCCTCGCCCGAGGGTCTCTTTCCCGGACGCAGCAGCGATAGCACCGGTTTGCCCGTCCCCGCCTCGAAGATGTGGATTGGTTGGAAGCAATAGCCGCCCGAATGCGTGTTGAAGAGGATGAGTTCCTGCTGGCCGTGCGCCAAATCGTCCGTATCGTCGATGTCGAGCACGATGCGGCCCGGCACGCGCGGGAAGCTGGCGCAGAACATATCGATCATCCCGAGCGTCATGCGTGCCAGCGCGCGCCAGGATGGCGCGTTTTCCAGACGCGACAATGTTGGCTGGGACATGAGATCGGCGCCCGTCCCTGGTTTGCGGCCACACGCCATCTTCAAGACGGGATCGATGCGCAAGGCATCGAGGTCGTCGCAGTCCTCGTAACCGCTGGCGATGGCGAATACCCGCGCCTGGATCATGCTGTCATAGGTGTGCACGATGCGGCCTGGATCGCGCATGTCTGGTACGTGACGGCTGAGCACTTTGGCAAGACCGAGCCGTTTCTCGATCTCGCGCAGGATGAGAACGCCGCCATCCGAAGACAACTGGCCGCCATCGAATGTAGCTGTGATTTCCTTGCCGCCGACTGGTGACAGACCGGGGAGGAAGGGCGTAGCTTCGGTCATGGTGAGCGGGAGATTCCCTGGAAAGGCGCACAACACTGTCTCGACAACAGAATTGTACGTGATTCCAACGGATTACACCCCGCTCATCGCATCAATAGTCACATCCAGATGAATAATTGAGGCTAGCTTGTTATGGCTGGCGTCGAACATGCTCGTTTCCGTCGAGCGCCGTTTTCGTAGGAGCGGAGATCTCTCTGGCAACCCGGAATCCAAGCGTCGGCGCTTTCGTTTCCGCAAATTCCTTGCCCCTCGCGCTGGGCCGCCAGCCAAATCCGCCGCCCGTCGTTTCACTGCCTCGCACAACGTGGTAATCGCAATCCCCGTCAGCCGACGAAAGCCATGGCGAAGCATCGTCCGGGGCCTGGTTATAGCTTCCGTGCCAGCAGTCCTCCACCCACTCGAGGACGCCCCCGCCCTGAAGGCCCCACGCATTGGGCCCCGCGGCAGTGAAGCGACCGTAGCGCACTCGGGGGAACAGACCGCTCGTATCCTTCATTGTGTCGACCGTGTAGCGCCCGCCCGCTTCCGGCTCCATCGCCCCTCTGCCTTTGCCGGCGCGGGCGGCGTATTCCCACTCGGCTTCGGTCAGGAGGCGATAACGCCACCCCGTCGTTTGCGATAGCCATCCCACATAGGTCTTCGCGTCGGACCAGGATATGCGGGTGGCCGCCTCGCGAGGCCCGACAGCCAGCAGCGAAGACAGGGTCAGGCGGCAAACGCCAGCATCGACGCATCTGCGCCAGCTGCCGGCGGAAATGACGGTCTTGGAAATCGCCACCGGCCGGTTGAGATGAATTCGGTGGGCTGGAGCCTCTTCTGAACGCGCCCCATCGCCTTCCACTCGCGATCCCATCAGCGTCTCGCCAGCGGGAACCAGCATCATTTCAGGACAATAAGGGCAGTCGGAAAAGCTTTGCGTAAGGCCTTTGCCGGGCTGAAGCCGGAGCGTTTTCTTGTGATCGGGCAACCCTATGATGATCTCTATCGGTTCTCTTGGCGCGATAGCTCCGCTCCGGACGCTCTTGTCATAGGGCTTCCCGTCAGAACTCCCCGGAAGTGAAAGCAGCATGACGCTCCGCCGGCAGGCTCGAAGAGACATCGATTGGCGCTGGCGCTGTCCAGGCAGGTTGCGGCGCGGGCGGAGACTGTGGAGATTTTCGGGCTTCCGTCGATAAGGAGGAACCTTCTACGTCTTCCTGTGCCTTAATGTTTTGCTGAGGCGAAATGGTACTGCCCGCATCGGCAGGCTTTTCGGAGACCGTGAACCGTTGCAGCGAGTCCTGAGCCTTCTCGCCGCCCCCGTGGCCAGCGCGGCCGATATACGCTACAGCGCCCACCGCAACGACGGCGAGGAGAATTCCAGCGCCGAGGCCCACCGCAAAAGCATAAGATTGCCTTCCCGTGCGCGCAGCCAGAGCCGCCAGTTGCCGAGCCTCATCCAGTTCCCGGTCATAGGCGGCGCGCCGGTTTGGATCTCTTAGCGTTTCATACGCCTCGGTGATCAGTCTGAAGTCGCGCTGAGAAGATTCGCCGCTGCCCGCGGGTCCCCGGCTGTCCGGATGATGCTCCTTGGCGAGAGCGCGAAAGGCGCGGCGAATTTCGGCGTCCGGGGCGTCCCTGGGCACGGCCAGTATAGAGTAATAGTCGTGCTCGCTATCCATGCGTACGCCTAGTTGCCGATCTCGATAAGCAGGCGGCCGTCGGCCAGCCGGCGCACCATTACGAAACTAGATTGCCATCTAGGGCAGGGATAGGGCGTATTTGCGGCGGCAATGAAGCAAATCCCGCCAAAGAACCTGTGAAAGCGCTTTTCCTGTCGGCCGCAGACTATTTTGCGGCGCCGAGGATCTTCGGACATTCCTTCTTGATAAAGCGGTTCACTTCCCGAACCATGTCGCTTTGGAGAATCCCGAAATTTGCTTCCAGCGTCGCCGCAGTCCAGACCACTCCCTTGACCAACGGCGTGCCTTTGATGTTGTCCATGTGCAACGAGACGGCTGTTGTCGACCCATTCTTGAACTTCAACTCCGGCGCTACTGTGGCGCGCAGTTCGTATTTTTCGGTTCCGATCTCGCAGGCAACCGATTGTCTCTCGAATTTGAAGGTGATCTCCGGCGCTGTTACGGCAGCGATCAGGTCCGACCGTTTCGCTTTCACCTTCGCCGTGCATTTTGCGGAACCGAAGCTCCACATCAGACTTTTCGTTTCTGCGCTTTTCTGGATTTGGTCCTTGTCCCAGGTTTTGGTGAGATCGCAGTTGAGATCCGGGCCGTTTGCCTTCTTCGATAGGAGGATGGCGCAGATGTCCTTCGCACACTGGGCCAGCTTCGCGTCGTCCGGGCTGGTGTCAGCCAAAACCGCGCATGGAAAAGCTACGCCGAGACAAAGGGCAACAGCCATGGTTCGGATTGTTTTTGTCGCCCACCCAAACGCTTCCATACGCCGCACTTCTCTCTCACGTGTTTCCCGAATGCATAAGCATGCCGGGACCATAGTTGCGCGCTCTTGTAGCACCAAGATTCGGACTTCAACACTTGGCGCTGGCAGAAACTTGTGTAAATGTTCACGTAACAAGAAGGGGCGTAAGCCGCCGCTGGGAAGGAACTGGCAATGGACAAGGACCAAGCCGATGGGAATGAAGCCATGGACATGCCAGCCCATGAAAAAACCTACACAAACTTCACCGCTTTCGTGAAATTCAGCATAGCATCCGTCGCGATCGTCCTGGTTGGGATGGCGATTTTCCTCACCTAAGCTTCTCACAATCCATAGGCTCAATGATCACAATCTCCGTAACGAGGGAGGGAGAGGGCGAGACGCGGGTGGCCCTTTCCCCAGAAACCACAAAAAAATTCAAGGCTCTTGGCGCCCGCATCCTGTTTCAGGCCGGCGCGGGGGAGCGATCGTTCATGCCGGACCAGCTCTTCAAAGATGCAGGGGCTGAGATCGTCCAGAACGCGGCAGACGCCGTCTCCCAGGCCGATGTCATCCTGAAGGTCGGACGGCCCTCACAGGAAGAGCTGCAGGCGATGAGGCCCGGCGCGATCTTCGCGGGCATGATCGATCCGTATGGTTCGCGTGACGGGTTGGAGGCGCTGGCGTCGAAGGGCGTGTCGGCCTTCGCGATGGAATTCATGCCGCGCATCACGCGCGCGCAGTCCATGGACGTGCTGTCGTCGCAATCGAACCTCGCGGGCTACAAGGCCGTGGTCGATGCCGCCGCGCGTTTCGGCCGTGCGCTGCCCATGATGATGACGGCGGCCGGAACGGTTCCCGCCGCGCGGATATTTGTCATGGGCGCCGGCGTCGCCGGGTTACAAGCCATCGCAACCGCCCGCCGTATGGGCGCTGTCATTTCCGCAACGGACGTTCGCCCCGCGGCGAAGGAGCAGGTCGCCAGCCTTGGCGGCAAGTTCATCGCGGTCGAAGATGAAGAGTTCAAGCAGGCGGAAACCGCAGGCGGCTATGCTAAAGAAATGTCTGCCGAATATAAAAAGAAGCAGGCGGAACTCGTCGCAAGCCATATCGCCAACCAGGATATCGTGATCACCACGGCGCTCATTCCGGGCCGGCCCGCGCCGATACTGATCACCAAGGCGATGGTGGAGAGCATGAAGCCCGGCTCCGTGATCGTCGACCTGGCAGCAGAGCGCGGCGGAAACGTCGAGGGCACAACGCCCGGCGAAATCGTCAAGAATAATGGTGTGACGATCATGGGCCTGACGAATGTTGCGGGGCAGGTGCCCGGCAATGCGTCCGCCCTTTACGCCAGAAACCTCTATGCGTTTCTTGAGCCCCAGATCGACAAAAAGCAGGGAAAGCTCGCCATAAAATGGGACGACGAAGTGATAACAGGCACCTTGATCGCCAAGGACGGCCAGATCGTGCATCCGCGTCTGAAAGGAGGCGCAGCATGATGCGAGGAATGCTGACGGCGCTATCAATTGCGGGGATGATCCTTATCGCCCCTGTTTCCGCTTTCGCCGCTTCCGAAGGTTCTCACGGGGTGAGCCCCTTCGTGTTCGAGTTCTCGATTTTCGTACTCGCGATTTTCGTCGGCTACTACGTGGTTTGGAGCGTTACGCCCGCTCTGCACACCCCCTTGATGTCAGTGACGAACGCGATTTCGTCGGTGATCGTCGTCGGCGCTCTCCTCGCCGTCGCCGTCGAAGCGACTGACGTGTTGGCCGGGACCGGAAATTCTAACGCCAAGCTTTTGGGTTTCGCGGCGCTTGTTATGGCGTCCGTGAACATTTTTGGCGGCTTCCTGGTCACGAGCCGGATGCTCGCCATGTACAAGAAAAAAGAAAAGAAGGTGGAGCGGTCATGAGCTTGAGTCCTAATCTCGTCGCTCTCCTTTATCTCGTGTCCGGCGTCCTGTTCATTCTGGCTCTGCGCGGTCTGTCCTCGCCGGAAAGCGCGAGGCAGGGCAACACCTACGGCATGATCGGCATGGCCATCGCGATCGCGACAACTCTCGGCGTCGCGAAGCCCGAGAACAACCTCAGCTGGGCCATGATCGCCGGCGGCATCGCGCTTGGAGGCGGCGTCGGCGCATACATTGCGCGCAAGATCGCAATGACGGCGATGCCGCAACTCGTCGCCGCGTTCCACAGCCTTGTCGGTCTAGCCGCGGTTTGCGTGGCGGCCGCGGCCTTGAACGCGCCTGAAGCGTTCGGAATCGGTGCACCCGGCGCGATCTATATGCAAAGCCTGATCGAGATGTCGATTGGCGTCGCCATCGGCGCGGTCACATTCTCGGGCTCGCTCATCGCGTTTGCGAAGCTCAACGGCAACATGTCGGGCAAGCCGATTCTCCTGCCCGCTCGCCACATAATCAACCTTGGTCTCGCGGCGGGTCTCATTGCCCTGATCGTGCTTTTCGTCCAGGCAGGCAGCCAGGGGCAGGATCCGGCTCATGTCAACCTGCTGTTCTGGGCCATTGCGGTCGGCGCCTTCGTCTTCGGTATCTTGCTCATCGTCCCTATCGGCGGCGCGGATATGCCTGTGGTGGTGTCGATGCTGAACTCGTATTCCGGCTGGGCGGCCGCAGGCATCGGCTTTACGCTCTCGAATACGGCGCTCATCATTACCGGCGCGCTCGTCGGCTCTTCAGGCGCCATCCTGTCCTACATCATGTGTAAGGGTATGAACCGCTCGTTCATCTCGGTGATCGCGGGCGGATTCGGCGGCGAGACCGCGGCCGTTGGCGGTCATGCCGAACAGCGGCCGGTCAAGCTCGGCTCGGCTGACGATGCGGCGTTCATCATGAAGAACGCGCAGAAGGTCATAATCGTGCCCGGCTACGGCATGGCGGTGTCGCAGGCCCAGCACGCGCTGCGCGAGATGGCGGACGCTCTGAAGAAGGAGGGCGTCGAGGTCAAATACGCGATCCATCCGGTCGCGGGCCGCATGCCGGGCCACATGAACGTACTGCTTGCCGAGGCGAACGTGCCCTATGACGAGGTTTTCGAGCTTGAGGACATCAACTCGGAGTTTTCGCAGGCCGACGTCGCCTTTGTGATCGGTGCCAACGACGTCACCAACCCGGCGGCGGAAGATGACAAGACCTCGCCGATCTATGGCATGCCGGTGCTCCAGGTATGGAAGGCTGGCACGGTGATGTTCATCAAGCGGTCGCTGGCTTCGGGCTACGCAGGCATCGACAATCCGTTGTTCTATCGCGACAACACCATGATGCTGCTCGGTGACGCCAAAAAGATGACCGAGGGCATAGTCAAAGCGTTCTAGCTTTAAGGCTGGCGCAGCCGCCGCAAGCCGCGCTGGTCTGCTTTCCCTCCCTGCATGGTAAGCGGCCCAAATGTTCATGGGAGAGGGCAACGCCGATGATAGTGGATAGGTTGACGGCGCGGCGATCCGACACTTGTCAATATTGATTGCCTTCTCTAACGTCCGGCCGTGTTTCTTCGGATCTAAGTCTAAATCCTTGGGGGGTATAATATGCTGAGCTGGTTGCTTTGGTTCGTCGGCATTCTGATCGCAATAGCCGTCGGACTTTCCGTGTTCCATATCTACGAAGTTCCTTTCGTGATCGACCAGATTCGGTCGCTCGGGAACGATGCGTTGACGAAGGCGCTGTTCATCTCGCTTGCTTTGGTGGCGGTTTCGAAGCTTGCTTCCTGACATAATTTAGAGCTGCAAACCCGGCGTGAGTCGAAACTCGCGCCGGGTTTCATCTTGGCACTTGGCGTATTTCACTGCATTAGTGCCTTTAGAGACATCTCTGACGTCTCTCCTCGAGATTCTTGCCCTGGAGGAAGGCGCTGTGGATGGAAACCTTCTCATTCAACTCGTGGTCTTCCTTGCCGTTGCGGCCTTTGCCGCACCGGTCGCTAAGACGCTGAAGCTAGGCTCCATTCTCGGCTATCTCCTGGCAGGAGCGGTTATCGGGCCGTATGGCGTTGGCAAACTCTTCGGCTACTCGCCTGTATATGCAGAAACGTTGCGCCACATCGCGGAGCTTGGCATCGCGATGTTCCTGTTCCTCATCGGGCTTGAGCTGCGCCTCAAGCGCTTGTGGAAGATGCGCGACGCGGTGTTCGGCGCCGGCTTTGTCCAGCTGCTTGGAACAGCCTTCCTTCTCGTCACGCTGATTTGGGGTATCAACCCAGGTTCGGGTCTCTCCTTCACACAAGCGTTGCTGGTGGGGCTTGCGCTCGCCTTGTCATCAACTGCCCTTGTTCTGCAGACGCTGGAGGAAAGGCACGAACTCACGTCGCGCCACGGCCGCCTCGCCTTTTCCGTCCTGCTTTTCCAGGATCTCGCGGCGATCCCGCTCATTGCCAGTCGTCCCGCTGCTTGTTGCCAACGCGCCTGCCGCGTCCGCCATTACCTTCGCGGGCGTGGTCAAGGCCTTGGCGGTTATCGGGCTCATCATCGTCGTGGGACACTACCTTCTCGACCGGCTTTATCACTTGCTTGCGTCGACTCAGGTGCGGGAAGCCATGATCGCCGCGTCGCTGCTGACCGTGGCCGGCGTTTCGCTTTTGATGACGGAGATCGGTCTTTCCGCCTCTCTGGGAGCGTTCCTGGCAGGCGTTCTTCTGGCAGACTCCTCGTTTCGCCATAAGCTCCAGGCCGACATCAAGCCGTTCGAGATGCTGCTGCTCGCGCTGTTCTTCACCTCGATCGGCATGTCATTGAACTTCAATGCCCTCTTCAGCCAGCCTGGGCTAATCGCGGCTGCGGTGGCGGCTCTCCTGGCCGCGAAAATCCTTGTCCTTTACCTGCTTGGGCGCTGGCAACGGCTCAGCGGTCCGGCGGCGCGCCGGTTTGCCCTTCTCATGTCGCAAGGGGGAGAATTCGCCTTTGTCGTCTTCACCAGCGCCGAACAGGGAGGAGTGCTCACTCCTGGCTCTGCGTCAGCGCTCGGCATCGTCGTCACGCTGTCGATGATGACGACGCCGCTCCTGGTCGCCATGGACGATCTCATTCGCAAGCGCATTCGAAAGGTCGAACCCGCATTCGACAAGCTGCCGGCTAACGATGGCCATGTCGTAATCTCAGGCTTCGGGCGCGTTGGTCAGGTCGTGGGCCGCATCCTGACTGCCAAGGGCATCCCGTTCACGGCGCTGGACCCCGATCCCGATCAGGTTCAGCTCGTCAATCAATTCGGCAATAAGAGTTATTTCGGCGATGCCACCCAGCTTGCGATTCTCGAAGCTGCGGAGACTGGCAAGGCGCGGGCCTTCGTGCTGGCGATCGACGACATCGAAAAGTCGCTCAAGACGGTCGAACTGGTCAAAACCCATTTCCCGCACGTGCCAATCTACGCCCGCGCCCGCAACCGGCGTCACGTGCATCAGCTCATGGATCTCGGCGTTCAGAATATCGAGCGAGAAACCTTTCTCTCGTCGCTGGAAATGACCCGCGATGTGCTGCGCGGCCTCGGGCTGCCGGAAGGCGAGATCCGCTTCACGGTCGATACCTTCAAGGAGCATGACGAGGCGCTGCTTTACGAACATTACGCTCATTACACGGACACGCAGAAGATGGCGGCGCTGGCGATGCAGCGCTCGGAAGAGCTTGCGGAGGTTCTTGCAGAAGACTGGGAACTGGCAGCAGAGCGCGCCAAGCGGCTTCAGGATAAGCGAAAGGCCGACACGAAGCCTTCGCTGGTGAGAGTGGATAGCAAGCCGCCCGCCTCTCCAGCCAAGAAGGAGCCCTTGCGAAAATCAGGCTGACGCAGCGCTGCACTCTCGCGACCTCGAAAGATGGCAAACACGCTCACGATCTTCCTGGCGTTTCTTCGGTTGGGCCTGGTGAGTTTCGGGGGTCCCATCGCCCATCTCGGCTATTTCAGAAGCGAGTTCGTGAATCGCCGCAAGTGGCTCACCGATGAAGCCTATTCCGACATCGTGGCGCTGTCCCAGTTCGTGCCGGGTCCGGCGAGTTCGCAGACGGGGTTTGCGCTGGGCCTGATGCGGGGCGGGCTTCCCGGGGGGCTCGCGGCCTGGACGGGCTTTACCCTGCCTTCGGCGCTCCTGATGATTCTCGCCGCCTTTGGCCTGAGCTATGCCGAGAGCGGCGCGGCGCAGGGCCTCATCCACGGATTGAAACTGCTTGCCGTCGCGGTGGTCGGCCAAGCCGTCTGGAACATGGGCCGCAACCTTTGCCCCGACAGGCCGCGCGCCGGACTTGGCCTCGTGGTTGCCGCGCTCCTGATTGCGATGCCGAGCGCCGGGCTTCAATTGGGGGCCATCGCGGCGGGTGCTCTCTTCGGCCTCGGTTTCCTTCGCGCAAACGTCGATAAAGCGCCCGCTTCGTTCGGAATCCGGATCGGCCACACCTCCGCCTTGCTCGCGATCTGCATCTTTTTTCTGCTTCTAGCCACCCTTCCGGCGCTTGCGGCGCTCTCGCAAAATGGCCTTGCGGCGCTCGCCAATGCTTTCTACCGCACAGGAGCTCTCGTGTTCGGCGGAGGCCATGTCGTGCTTCCCCTGCTGCAGGAAACGGTTGTGAAACCGGGTTGGGTGGGACGCGACGATTTCCTTGCGGGTTATGGCGCGGCGCAAGCCCTTCCCGGCCCGCTCTTCACCTTTGCCGCATTCCTCGGCGCGAAATCGAGCGTAGGGCCGGGCGGCGTGGCGGGCGCTCTCGTCGCCTTGGCCGCGATCTTTTTGCCTGGCATGCTGCTCCTCTACGGGGTTCTGCCCTTCTGGGACCGGCTACGCACGAAGGCTTCCATCCGGGGCGCGCTCAACGGCGTCAACGCGGCTGTGGTCGGGATACTCGGCGCAGCGCTTTATGAGCCGATCTGGACCTCGACCATTCTCCGCCCGCTTGACGCCGCGCTCGCGCTTCTTGCTTTTGCGGCCCTGACGGTAGCCAGGCTGCCGGTCTTTGTGGTGGTCGCGATGGCGGCCGCTATGGGGATTGCGCTGACTTTCTTTTAGCGAACGAACGCGTAGCTTTCGCGTTGGAAACACAGCCTGCAGGTTCGAGGAGGGCCGATGTCCGCACCCGCTTTCTTACGTTATCTCCCGCCGATGAAGCGAAGGGAAATCGCGCCGCTCATCTTGCTCTTTCTCGCTGCGGGCCTCATCGTGACGTTCGCGGCGATCACCGAGGAGCTTGTTGAGGGCGATCTGCATGGCTTCGATCGAGCCGTCCTTCTTGCGCTCCGTCACGCTGATGACCCGGCAAAACCGCTCGGCCCCCTTTGGCTGCAGGTCGCCGCGCGCGACGTTACGAGCCTCGGCAGCCCGGCGGTGCTCACGCTGATTACAGTGGCGGCGCTGGGCTTTCTCGCGCTGAAGCGGCAGTGGAAAGCGGCGCTTTTCATTCTGGTCTCGATTTGCGGAGGAACCGCGGTCAGTTTCGCGCTCAAGGACCTCATCCAGCGGCCAAGGCCCGATTTCGTAGCCGCCGTGGCGCAAACCCAGACATACAGTTTCCCAAGCGGCCACGCCTTCCTCTCGGCCGTTACATTCCTGACGCTGGGCACTTTGCTCGCCAGGGTGCAGCATCAGGTCGAAGTCAAGATTTACCTACTCTCCGTCGCCATCGCGATCACGGTCCTGGTCGGGATTAGCCGCGTTTACATCGGCGTACACTGGCCAACGGACGTGCTTGCTGGATGGTGCGCCGGCGCGGCATGGGCGATCCTTTGCTGGGTCATCGCGGAGCGGCTTCAGTCGCGTTCCTGAGTGTGGGGCATCGCACTAGGACTGCCCGAGGCAAGTTCGCACTCACTTCGCCGCACGCTCTCAAGCGAACTTGCCTCGGATAAGCTGTACTAGAATCAATAAGTTGCCAGTACGCCTTATCCGCGGGAAGTCCTGTCAGCGCCCGCAGCAAGTGGGTCAGGACTTCCCGCGGGGCGTACTAGCCCCAAGGCCCGCGCGTCCAGCCGGATGTTCCCCCCGGCGTAACCGGCGAGACGTCAGGCCCGAACCGCGGCTGCGACTCATCGTAGGTCCGATCCGGTGCGAAACGCCAAAAGGGTATGAGAACGATGCCCGCCACGAAGCCGCCGATATGAGCCCACCAGGCGATCCCGCCGCCCATGGATGGCACGGCGAGGTCGATGAAGCCCTGTGCGAACTGAAACACAAACCAGATGAGCGCGTAGAAAAGGGCGGGAACCGTGAAGAAAAACGGGATGATGACGATAAGGATCAAAATCGTGAGCTTTGCGCGCGGAAAGGTGGTGGCGTAGGCTCCGAGCACGCCCGCAATGGCCCCGGACGCTCCAAGCGCGGGCACTGCCGAGTCCTGGTTGAAGAACGCGTGCGCGAAACTCGCGCTAAGGCCGCAAACAAGATAGAAACTTAAAAATTGCCAGCGCCCGATGCGCCCCTCAAGGGACGATCCGAAGATGAACAGCGTCCACATATTGAGGATCAGATGCCACCAGCCGCCATGCATGAATGTCCCTTCGATGAAGGGAAGGTAGTCAGTGGGGTTCAGCCCGTATGCGACGGCCCAACTCGGGTCGAAATAGCGGCGAGGGACAAGGGCGTGCTCGTAGGAAAAAGCGCTCGCCTGCTCCGGGCTTAGATATTCCTGGTAGAGAAACACCAAGGCGTTGATCAGGATCAGGCCATAGGTGACGACCGGCGCAAACGGTATCCTGATCGAGTCCTTGATGGGAAACATGGGTAAGGCTTTTTACGAGAGCTCATGCGGCTGCAAGCCTGCAATCTTCTGCTTGATTGCCGATAGCACTTCCTCCACGTGGTCGAAGATCCAATAATGGCCAGCGCCTTCGATGCGAAACAGTTCGCACCCCGGGATGATTTCAGCGAGGCGCAGCGACGCAGCGACCGGAACGTTGTTATCGGCGGCGCCCTGCCAGAGCAGAACGGGCGCTTTGATCGCGCCGAAAGGAATGTTCCAAGGCTTGGCGAAGATCTTCATCTCCTCCACGATGCCCTGAACGCCGGGCCGGAACCCCTCGATCACGCCGGCGAGCAGATTCTTCCGCACTTCCGGCCGCAACAGGATGTGCTCGTCAGCAGGCCCCGCGCGCCGCATGATCATTTGATACATCGTATCGGACGCATTGAGAAACATGAGGCGGCCAATGGAGAAGGCGCCTCGCATGGCGGGCGTCACATGTGGAAGCAGGCGAAAGGTGAAGATCTGAGCGGGAGGGAGGTTATCCGGCCCTTCCGGCGAATGCAGCGGGCCGACGGGGCTTATCAGCGCCGCGGTTGTCACCCTTTCGGGCAAAAGAGCAGCGCATGCGGCCACGTAAGGGCCACCCCCGGAAATGCCCGCCACGCCGAAGCGGTCGAGCCCGAGTTTGCCGGCGAGCGCGCGAACATCGTGCGTCCAATCGGCGAGCGTCCGGTTCTCCTGGTAGTCGGAGAGCCCGAACCCCGGCCGGTCCGGCGCGATAAGGCGCAGGCCCAGACGCTGCGCCGGTTCGTGAACGAGACGGAACATGAACCGCGAGCCGGGCGTTCCATGGAACGCGAAAATCGGGATTCCCGTGGGATCGCCGAACTCCGTGTAGCCCAGTCTCCGGCCATCCGGCAAAGCGAGAAAACGGTCCTCGCCCGACTCTGCATCGCTCGCGTCAAACCGGGATTCATTCGTGGCTAAATCCATGGCGTTTCTTATTCCTGGCGTTGAATATCCGGCTTGCGAATTTAGATATATTTGGCAGGCTCCCTGAACAAGGGAGCGCTCAGAGCTGAATGTTAGCACATCAAGGGAGAGAACGATGGCTGACGACGTAACGAGCAAAGGTCAAGGCGGACGCTTGCCATCCCGCATTCAAGACCCGTTCCAGTCTTTCCGGACAGAAATCGACAGGCTTTTCGACAACTTTCTCGGCGGTGGTTTCCAGTCGTTGACGGGCCTCCGCCAAGGCCTCCCGTCTGCGCCGCAGATGATGGCGCCGACGATGGACGTGAAGGAAAACGAAAAAGAAATCGTCGTGAAGGCGGACATGCCCGGCATGGACGAGAAGGACATCAACCTCACCATCCATAACGGCGTGCTGAGCCTTAGGGGCGAGAAGAAGAGCGAGCACACCGACGAGCGGGAGAACTATCACGTCATGGAACGCGGCTACGGTTCGTTCCAGCGCTCAATCCGTCTGCCCGAGACGATTGACGAGGACAAGGCGGAAGCCCGCTTCGACAAGGGCGTTCTGACGATTACGCTTCCGAAGCGGCCGGAGATGGTCAGCGCCCAGAAGAAGATCGAAATCAAGGGCGCGTAGCATTTGCTTCAAAGGCGCAGGCCGGGCTGCCTGCCCGGCCTGACGCTACGCTTTCTGAAAAGCTTCGAGTTGCGCAATGATTTCGGCGCTGTCCCAATCCGCCGGACCAACGAGTTGCGCAATCTCCTGACCGTTCTCATTGACGACTAGGGTCAACGGCAAACCGGCGGCTTTCATGCGAATGGCGGCCTCGCCGGTATCGTCATTGTAAAGCTTGAGATTCCTGATCCCTTGCCCGGAAAAGAATTCGGCGGGCGCCTTTGGGCCGCCGCGATCCGTGCTGATAGCCACGACAACCATGTTCGTGCCGGCAAGCTTCGCCTGGAGCCTGTCCAGCGATGGCATCTCGGTCTTGCAGGGCGCGCACCACGTGGCCCAAAGGTTGACGAGCGCCATGCTGCCTCGCCAATCGGATAGATGCACCGCATGTCCCTCGGCATCCTTGAATGCAAGGTCGGGGATCGTTTGCGGCTCGGCATGGCGGACGAACCGGCCGGTGATACGGTCTTCAATGGAAGCTGGCGGCCTCACCGCATCTTGGGTGGTTAAACCCGCAAATAAAACCGCCCCGCCCATTCCTGCCGAAGCGGCCAGAACCGCGAGAACTGCGTATTTTCTTTCTTCGCGAGGAAAAAGAGGCGGCTTCGCCTCTTTCTTGTTCCGTTCACCACCGCCAGCCATGTTCAGCGAGTGGCTCGACCTTTCCCGAACGCATAATCATATCCGGCTTTCATTTCGTTCAGCGGTGAGTTTGCGATCCTTCTGCCGAGCGGATCTGGCTTCTCCTCTGTCCGGACGATCTTTATTTGTTTCTCTGGCTCGCCCTGGCTTTCCCACGGCGTCGTGACTTCCTCGGAAGCCGCTTCGGCGTTCTCAACCGGGACCTGGATCTGCTTTTCGCTCTCTGTTGAGACGGACTGAATTTGCTCCTGCTTGGCGGCGACGCCGGTGTTTTCGACGAGGGTGTCCATTCGCTTCTCCTTGACGGATGGCCAGACGAGCCTGGCGCACAATTTGCCCTTTCTTACTGAATGCGCTGCAGTTTCAGACGTTCCCATTCGCGCGCCAAAGCGCTCGCCGAGGCGTCCGAGGCCCTGCAAACTGCTAACTTGGGGGGCGTAGTCCCTTGGAGCAAGCAGCCTGAAGCACTACTGTATCATACATCATGCTTATGAGGGTGGTCTTGTGCGGTGGGGAAGGGCGCGCTAATGCTTCGCTTTAAGCCTCATCAGGCGATGACACGATGGCCAACAAAATGTGGGGCGGGCGCTTCGAAGCGAAACCCGCCGAGATCATGGAGGAGATCAACGCCTCCATTGCGTTCGACAAGCGCTTCTATGCCGAGGACATTCGCGCCAGCCAGGCTCACGCGAAAATGCTGGGCGCGTGTGGGATCATCCCCGCGAAGGAGGCGGAGGAGATCGCAGCAGGTCTCGAAACCGTCCGCGAGGAGATAGCGCTTGGCCGCTTCGAGTTCCGGCGCGAATATGAAGACATCCACATGGCGGTGGAAGCGCGCCTGAAGGAGCTGATCGGCCCAGTCGCAGGCAAGCTTCACACGGCTCGCTCGCGCAACGACCAGGTCGCCACCGATTTCCGCCTTTATATCCGGAGCGCGATCGATCACATCGAGAGCCAGCTTCTGAGCCTGCAGAGAACACTGGCCCGCAAGGCCGCCTCGCATGCGGACACCATCATGCCGGGCTTTACCCATCTGCAGACCGCTCAGCCCGTGACGTTTGGCCATCACTGCCTCGCCTATGTCGAGATGCTGGCGCGCGACCGCGGGCGCTTTGCCGACGCCCGCAAGCGCGTGAACGAGTTGCCGCTGGGCGCCGCGGCGCTGGCCGGAACATCGTTTCCCATCGACCGGGCCATGACGGCGGCGGAACTCGGCTTCGACCGCCCCATGGCGAACTCGCTCGATGCGGTATCCTCGCGGGACTTCGTGCTTGAAACGCTGGCGGCCGCTGCGATTTGCGCCTCCCATCTGTCGCGGCTCGCCGAAGAGATCGTCATCTGGTTCAGCGCGGGCTTCGGCTTCATCACCTTGAGCGACCGCTTCACGACCGGCTCCTCCATCATGCCGCAGAAGCGCAATCCGGACGCAGCCGAGCTGATCCGCGCGAAGGTCGGCCGCGTTGCCGGCGCGTTCGTCTCGCTCCTGATGGTCATGAAAGGGCTTCCGCTCGCCTATTCGAAAGACATGCAGGAAGACAAGGAGGCGGCCTTCCTAGCCATCGACGCGCTGTCCCTGGGGCTCGCCGCCATGACCGGCATGGTGGAGGACCTGGAGCCGAACCCAGAGAAAATGCGCGAAGCAGCCGCGCTCGGCTTTTCGACAGCCACCGATCTTGCGGATTGGCTCGTCCGCTGCGCGGGGCTGCCTTTCCGCGAAGCCCACCACGTTACGGGCCGCATCGTGAAAGCGGCCGAAAATGCCGGCCTTGAACTCGCCCACGTTTCGCTGGACACAATGCGGAAGATCGAGCCGCGCATCGATGCGTCCGTTTTCGAGGTGCTGAACATCGACAAATCCGTCGAGAGCAGGCGAAGCTTCGGAGGCACAGCGCCGCAAAATGTACGCGCCGCGGCAGAAATCTGGCTGAAGTCTCTGGAGTTGGAAAAAGCTTCAGGGTAAAGACGATCCAGGCTGGCGCGGCAGCGGCCGCGCCGTTACGGGGACAGGATGACTCGCACAGTGCGCAATCTGGTTTTGGCCGCGGGCGTAGCGCTCGCACTTGCCGCGTGCGGGAAGAAGACCGACTTGCAACGTCCGTTGCCGCCCCCAGATGTTCCCAAGGACGCCTCGGGGAAGAATCCGGATCCGAACCGGCCCTTCATCCTCGATCCACTTTTGCGCTGAAACTGACCGGGCCTACGCTCGATGCACTTTTTTTCTTACCGGAACGGCATCCTCCATGCCGAAGATGTCGCTCTCGATGCGGTCGCGCGCAAAGTGGGCACGCCGTTCTACTGCTATTCCACGGCGACCATCGAACGGCACGTCAAGGTGTTCTCCGAGGCGTTCGCAGGGCACGATGCCCTGATCTGCTATTCGATAAAGGCCAATTCCAACATTTCGGTCATTCGCACCCTGGCGAAGCTCGGCTCCGGCGCGGACGTGGTCTCGGAAGGCGAAATCCACCGCGCGCTGGCGGCCGGAATCCCACCCGGGA
The DNA here is from genome assembly GCA_963817495.1 of uncultured Alphaproteobacteria bacterium. Classification (GTDB taxonomy): domain Bacteria; phylum Pseudomonadota; class Alphaproteobacteria; order Rhizobiales; family Rhodomicrobiaceae; genus Rhodomicrobium. Next base: position 157,742 of record CAWFOS010000017.1, read on the forward strand.
AGATCGTGTTCTCCGGTGTCGGCAAGACGCGGGCCGAAATGGCTTTCGCGCTCGACAACGGGATTTTCGGCTTCAATGTCGAGTCTGAGGCCGAGCTTCGCGCCCTGAGCGAGGTTGCAAGTGCGCGCGGCGTCTCGGCCCGCATCGCCTTTCGCATCAATCCCGACGTCGACGCGAAGACGCACGTCAAGATCTCAACCGGCAAGTCCGAGCACAAATTCGGGGTGAGCTGGAAGGACGCGCGCGCTCTTTACGGCCTTGCGCGCACGCTGCCGGGCATCGACGTGCAGGGCGTCCATATGCATATCGGCAGCCAGATCACGCATATGGAGCCGTTCAAGAACGCCTTCGCGCTGCTGGCAGGCCTGGTGGAAGACTTAAGGACCGACGGGCACACCATATCCTTCGTGAACCTCGGTGGCGGCCTTGGCATTCCCTACCGCTGGGACCATCAGGAGCCGCCGCTCCCGAAGGAATATGCGGAGATCGTGATCGCTCTATCGAATCGACTCGGCGCGAGGCTCCTGTTCGAGCCCGGCCGGGTGATTGCCGGCAATGCCGGGATTCTGGTGACGGAGGTGATCCACACCAAGCGGGGCGGTGAAAAGCATTTCATCATCGTCGATGCCGGGATGAACGATCTCATCCGGCCGACGCTTTACGACGCCTATCACGATATCTGGCCCGTTCGCGAGGCCCTTCGCAACGGAAACATGGCTCGCGCCGATGTTGTCGGCCCCGTCTGCGAAACCGGCGATTTCATCGCGAAAGATCGCGCCATGCCCGAGGCCGCCGCCGGCGATCTTCTCGCCGTCATGACTGCGGGGGCTTACGGCGCGGTGCAGGCATCAACCTATAACACGCGCCGCCTTGTGCCCGAGGTCCTGGTCTCGGGCGCGGATTACGCCGTGATCAGGCCGCGGCCCTCCTACGAGGACATGCTGAAGGCCGAGGTCATCGCACCCTGGCTTCGCTAGACCGAACTTCTGAGCCAGCAGAGGCATAAGCGGAGCCGGTTTTCAGAAGAGCAGATCATCGGGATTTCGAAGGACATCAGGCAGGGTTGCCGAAGGCTGAGATTTGCCGGAAGTACGGCATCAGCGGCGCGCGACGCGAGGTTTTACACTTGGCGCTGGAAGTATGCCGGCATGGAAGCCTCGGATGCAGCTGAAAGCGTTTGAGGATGAGAACAGATAATCTCACTACGAGGCTGCGACTGTCCGCCTAAAGATAGTGCATTTCCGGGGCCTCCCCTGAATCATCGCGTCCCGGCCACAAGCTGCAGGACGGCGCCCGGATCTGATCGCCGTGGCAGATCTCCTGCTGGGCCAATGCAAACTGCCGTCCATTTAATTTTGACAAGGCTCTTCCACATCGGATACATTCGCCCCAGATAACAACAATACAAAATAATTAAGCTTTGGCTGGCAAATATGTTTGATGCGGGCGTAGACCCGCGCGGCGTCGAGTGGCGGGCACCTTATGCTTCAGACGAATATGCTTGAAACCGATAGCGCGCCATCGGCAGGCCTGGGACAGAACGCTCAGGGTGGCGGCATTGGCAGCCTTGTCAACTTTGCGCTAGCGTTCCTGAAGCGGCAATACTTGATTATCATTGTCTCCGCTATCCTCGCAACAGCGGCCAGTGTAGTCTATTTGAAGATTACGCCGCCCACCTATACGGCGCAAGCCCAGGTTCTCCTGGGAAATACCCCGCAATTCGTTCAGCAGCAGTCCCTCACGGCTCCCCAGCTTGATCTCAATCAAATAGACACGCAGCTCCAAATCATCAAATCGAGGGCGATAGCGGTCGCTGTTATCAACCAGCTCAAGCTCGAAGACGACCCGGATTTCAAAGCCTCGGGGGTTTTCTCGTCGTTGTGGCGCTGGATCCGTAACGGGGGCTCGCCCGACGACAGTCAAGTCGAGGCTGGCGGGCCATCAGAAGACGCGATCAAGGCCTTTGAAGAGCGGCTCTCAGCGTACCGGGTCGACTACAGCAATGTCATCGAAATCAGCTTTAACTCAAGTAGCGCCAGGCGAGCGGCCGAAATCGCCAACGCAACGGCCAAGGCCTACATTGACGACCAGATCAACGCAAAATCCGATGCCAATCGCCTTGCGACAAAATGGTTGCAGGAGAGACTGCGCGATCTCGGCGAGCAGGCCGTCCAGGCTGAGCGCGCTGTCAGCGCCTACAAGTCCAAGAACAATATAGTCTCATCCGGGGGAAAGCCGATCGACGAGCTGAAAGTGACCGAGCTGAACAGCCGGTTGACGGCCGCTCGCGCGCAGACGTCGGACGCCTTGGCAAAATTGAACCGTTACGAGACAATCCTTAGCGCCAACTCGACGAACTCGTCCTCAATCGGCACCCTGGACGCCGCCGGCGCCGAAGCGCTCAACAACCAAATCATCAACAAGCTGCGCCAAGAATATCTTGAGCTGAGCGCACGCGCAAGCGAATGGGCCGGTCGCTACGGCCGGGATCATTCTGCGGTGACGGATCTCAAGGCGCGGATGCGCGACGTTCGCGCGTCCATCCTCGACGAAGTAAAACGGCTTGCCGAGTCCAGCAGAGGTGAATTGCAGGTTGCCAGGCAGCGTCAGGAGGAGGTTGAAAAGCAGCTGGCGGAGGCCATAACCCAGTCGCGCTCAACCAATTCCGCCGAGATGACGATACGGAGCCTGGAAAACCAGGCTAAAGCTTTACGGAAGACGTATGACACTTTTCTGCAGCGCTACATGGGCTCGGTGCAGCAGGAAACATTTCCTAACACAGAGACGCGGGTGCTCTCTCCGGCCGCGCCGCCACAGCGTAAAAGCAAGCCCCAGACCCTGAAGATCCTGCTGCTCGGCATCGTTGGCGGGCTTGGTTTTGGAGCCGCGCTGGGTTTGCTCAAGGAACTCATGGATGGAGGCTTTCGTACGTCCGCGCAAATAGAACGCGCCCTGGAGCTGCCATGCCTCTCACTCGTGCCCCAACTGCCCGCTCTGGAGCGGGCAACCCCGTCTGATCAGGCCGAAGAAGATTTGAGACGTCGATTGCTGTCAACCAAATCTGCAATCCACCATGCCATTATAGGCATGCCCTTCTCGCGGTTTGCCGAGTCCATCCGTTCGATCAAGCTTGCGATCGACCTCAATCCCAACAAGGCCTCCAGCCAGGTCATCGGCATCACGTCGGCTTTGCCCAGTGAGGGTAAAACCACGATTGCGACCACACTCGCTCAGCACACTGCTCACGGCGGGAAGAAGGTCATCATCGTCGACTGCGACGTAAGACGTCCATCGCTCTCGGCAAATCTGGCCCCGAATGCAGAGGCGGGCATCATCGAAATCATCAACGGCAGCCGGTCGATCGAAGACACGATCTGGCGCGATCCGATAACCAATCTGGCCTTTCTCCCTTTCGTCCGGCGAGAGCCATTGACCCACATTACCGAGTTCTTTTCCGCCGAAGCGATGCGCAAACTGTTCGAGCAGTTGCGGGCGAACTATGATTGCATCATTGTTGATCTTCCGCCGCTTGCCCCAGTCATCGATGTTCGCGCGTCGTTGCCGCTCGTGGACTCTTTCATTCTGGTTGTTGAATGGGGACGCACTAAAATCGACGTCGTGCAGCGCGCCCTGCACACAGCTCCGAACGTCTACCAGGGCATGATCGGGGCTGTCCTCAACAAGACCGACATGAAGGCAATGATCAGCTACGATACATACGGCGGCGAATATTATAGCGACAAGTACGACGCTCGTTACGGTTTTTCCCAAACTGAAGAACGCGTGTAGAGGTTATTTTTAGATAATTCTCCGTCGGAATACTCCATCCAAAACATCCCGACTGCTGAGCACGTTGTGGGGCTGATGCGATTATCGGGGTAGGTGAGATCGCGCTGGGCCTTGGCAGAGGAGGACACAGCACACCTCGGCTTGGCTGTGTTATGGCATGGAGAAGTGATCTGATGCGGCGTTTGCGGCTAACGCCTTGGGAGTTCTTCACGGGCATAGGCCAAGCGATTGAGGCCAATAAGGGTTTGCAACCATGACCACCGTGTCGTGGCGGCGCCCCACCTAAGCGCGTTCGGACTTGGAAAAGCCCAAATCGAACAAGATGTGAAAGAGCATTACATTACCGCTTACCCTGAGCGCAGCGTTTATATCACAACACGGACGTCGGTGTCGAAAACCAAGAAACCAACTCAACACCCGCTGTTGCAGAAGTAAGTGCCGTTGTCAAAACGCGCTTTGGCTGGCAAAATCGCGAGCGAACCATCCGTCGGATCGACCCACGGCCATGGGTTAGTACCAAAGAATGACGGTTTCGCCTTGAGATATAGCGAGACGGGCATGGTAAAACCAGCAGGAGTGTTATGCCACTTTTGCGAATTGGTCAGGAAGTCATAGTTGCCATCACGAATGACCGTGCTCAAGGTCTTGGGATCGGGACGCATACGCCAACGTTCCGGATCGTAGCCAAGCGCCCAGATGTCCGGGCCGGCCCATCCGTTATTATCGCCGGTGCAATTGCTACCACTCGAATCACAACTCATAGCTGGGTCGGTGTAATGCCAGCCAGCCACTTGACCGGGGCGACCCAGCACATTTCCAACAAATGAATCCCACCACGAACCATAGGCAAGGCCGACCGCACGTCGATTGGCATCGTTGAAGCTGCGCCGCTGTCCGCTTAACCAGTTGCGGAAGAAGGTGAGATAGATCGCATTGCCATGCGTATAGTCGCTATCGGCGTTGAAGCTATAGTTGCCTTCAAACAGCACATGATGCGGTCCGGCCATGTGGCTCGCGTTGATTCCGGTTTCAACCCACCCCTCGGTACCGTAAATCCAGCCATTGTCGGCATAATTGTAGCCGACCACACTGCCGGTACCGGATGAACGAAACACCATGACCTTGTTGACATCTTCCATGATGTTGTTTTCGATCAGCGCCTCCGACGAACCAGCGGAAGAACTGAGCGCGTAGCCGCCGCCGCCCGGCTCGGGCCACGAGCCCTGATGAATGTAGCTGTCGCGGACCTCGACACGAAACGAGCCATCGATCGCTACGCCTTCGCCCAGCCATTGAGTAATCTCGACATTTTTCGCCCATGAGTAAGTGGCATTCTCAAAACGCAACGCACCATCAGACCCGCCCTTAAGCGAAAGGTCCTCAACACCTGCCTGGTTCACCAGCCTGCTGTAACGGGTTAGCTGCGCACTATTGCTGACCCGGTAGGCGATGCTCAACGGCGAAGTAAAGGTGACCCTGTTGCCGTTGACCGATGCAATTTCCTTGATCTCGTTGGTGGGCCGGTCGAAGCGCGAGAACCAGCCTTTGGCGACCTGGGGGTCGTCGCCCGCCTGAACAGGATTATGGATATTCCAAGCGGCGTGATCACCCTGCTCGACGGTGCAGCCGGAACAAGGGAAGCCTGGCGGGACCGGTTGCCAAGTCGCGTTCGACAATTCATCGAGCAATACGAATTGCCCTGGCGCGAGGTCCTCGGTATTGGCGACCGTCACTGAAGTCGCACCGGCGACGCCATCGCTGGTCAAGTTCCTTATTGTTGATGCGGCAGGATTAGGCCAGCGCGATAGACCAACGATAATGATAGGTTGTGCGTCAGGAACAATATAAGCGTTGGCAGCCGGCGCGAGGATGCCCTTGGTGCCAGCCACCACGGTGGAAGTGCGGGGCGGTGCGCCATTGGTCTTGACGAGAATGGTCTGCCCCGCACCCGCACCGCGCAAGGTAATGCCCCTGTTCACGATCAGAAAATCGTTAACGATGTATGTGCCTGCATTCAGTTGCACGACTTGTCCTGGCGGGCACCTGCTAAGCGCCCCCTGAATATTGCCGCCGGGCGACAGCGTCGCGCAGACTGTGGAGCGGTTAGGGATGCCGCCCTTCGACATCAGGCCAGGATTCCATGCAAAGTTGCGCTCGGCGGGAATGATGCCCGTAGTGGTCGATGACGCACTCTGCGACCACGCTGGATGGCAGTCCAAGTCAAGAACGAATGAGATTGCCAGTAAGACGACAGCCCAAAATTTAGCCATGGAAGCTCCATTTCTCACAGGCTGCGGACTTCGCTAACTGAAGTCGAATTGTGTCCGCTTGGTTGGGCGTACTGTAGCACCCTTTTTGAGGCAGCGTTCCACATAACAACCTACTTTTAACAAATTTGATGCGGAAGCAAGGCGGCGACGGCTCGCCTGGCATCGAAAGGAGGCTGAACGCGAACAGCCAGCCTTTGATGTGGGCACTTCGACCACCTCAGACGGTGGTCTTGTTCTGCCAGGCGATGGCGCCGATCGCCGACGGCAGTGTGAAGACGACGTGATAGTAAGGCAGCGGCAGAAGCTCAGCCTCGCGGTCGGCGAGCCACTGGCGCTCGGCGGCGCCCTGAGCTCCGCCGTGCGGCAAGCTTCGATTGCTGCCATCGCTTTCAACTGCCCGAGGCTCAGATGACCGGCGTTGGCCTTGCGCCAGGCAGCCCCGTGGTCGCGGGATCTCCGCAACCTCGAGCACGGGACGCGGCATCGCCGCCGGCGGCTACGCCGGAGGATCGCCCCGCTTCTCAAGTAGCGAAAGCCGGTCGAGCGGGCTCATCACCTTGCGGATTGTGCTGGTGGCCACGCGGGTGTAAAGCGCCGTCGTGTTGAGCTTGGCATGGCCCAAGAGCACCTGGATGACCCGGATATCGATATCCTGCTCGAGAAGATGGGTCGCGAAGCTGTGCCGCAGCGTGTGCAGTGAGACGCGCTTGTTGATCTCGGCCAACTGGGCCGCCGTATGACAGGCGCGGTTCAGCTGCCGCGTGGTCAGCGGATTGACCGGGTTCTGTCCCGGAAACAGCCACGCCTTTGGCCTGCCAATGCGCCACCACTCCCGCAAGATATCGAGCAGCATCGGGGAGAGCATGGCATGGCGGTCCTTGCGTCCCTTGCCCTGCTCCACGCGGAGCACCATGCGGGCGCTGTCGATATCCGAGACCTTCAGCGACAGCACCTCCGAGGCCCTGAGCCCTGCGCCGTAGGCGACGCTCAACGCAGCCTTGTACTTGGCGCCAGGAGCCGCATCGAGGATGCGGGCAACTTCTGCTTGGGTCAGGACGGTAGGGAGCCTTGGGCATTCATAGACGTGGAACAAGCACTTCAAAAGGTCTGCCCTGTCGAGCGTGATCCCAAAGAAGAACCGCAGCGCGGTCATGTACGCGTTCACACTGGAGGCGCCGAGCGGGCGGCTCAACCAAATGAAGGCGGTACAGCCGCAGGTCTTCCGCTGTCGCCGTCTCCGGAGGCCGGCCCATGAACGCCGCAAAGCTCTTGACGCAGCGGATGTAGTTCCTCTGCGTGCTCTCCCAGATATGCCGGGCGGTCATGTCGCCGATCATGCGCTGACGAAGCGGACTGATAGACATACGCGAGCTCCTCTTGTGAATGAGACTGACGCCTCATTCTCAATCGGAGCTATCCGCTCGCCTTGATGGTTCAGAAGAAAGACTGCCCGTGACGCAGCCGCCTACCGCGAGAGCGGTTTCGTTGTGCGCCCCGCTTCAAGGAACTGCGCCGCCCTGGCGTTTCAAAGTTCCATGCGGCGGTCGCGGCCAGTTCACCAACAGGGTGTTGGCGCATGTCATCACACCCGGCGGTGCAGCAAGCCCTGCGCAACCATGTTTTCGATGATCTCGGACTCCCCCGGCTTTATGTCGCCGCAGAGGCTTAACCTGGTCGAACCGCCGTGGTACGGACCCGTATGCCCGGATCTGTGGGAGTTGCGCCTTGCAAGCGCATGAAATACAGCCGCCTGAGATGGCGGTCGCGGCAAAGCCTAACCAGCAGCCGTGTACCAAGTCTTGCGTGGTGTCCGGCAACGGCCACTGCGAAGCGTAGACAGGGAGGGTGCAGGCCGGAACGAAAGTGAACGGAGACATAGCCCCGAAATCGATCGTGGTCGAAGACGCCGACCTTATCTCTCAATGGGGAAGGCAGAATTCCCGGATGCGGCATGGTGAGTGTCCGGGAGGCTTCCGGGGTTCTTACCGCTGGCATGCAACCAAAGGATTTCATGGGAACAAGGGAGATCCACCAGGCTCAGGCGCAAGCCTGTAGGACTGGACAAGCCGGTAAGGCGAGGAAGGTCCGACGGCCTGGCGGAAGTCAGACTGGCTGATAGTACTCGGCGGCCGGGAGAGCCGGCTACATGGGGAAGCGGCCAGCGGAAGATGAATTGTTCGAAGGCGACATGGGCTCCATCCAAAGGGAGATCAGGTCTTCTATGCAAAGAGAAGATAAACCAACCATGGAAACAGGACTCGAACGAATAGCAGCGAAAGCACGAAGTGTACCGAAGCTAAGGTTCACTTCCCTGGCTCACCACATCACACAGGAACGGGTATGGACGAATCTGTGTCAGATTCCGAAACGCTCGGCTCCGGGAGTGGACGGCCAGACCGTGACGGAAGCGAAGGAGAGCTTCAGGGAATGGGTGGAGCCCATGCTTCAGTCCGTTCACCGCAGGGGATACGGGGCGCCGGATATCCGGCGCGTGTACATCCCGAAACCCGGTAAACAGGAAAAGCGCCCCTTGGGCGTTCCCTGTGTCAGCGACCGGGCGCTCCAGCGTAGCGCGGCCCAGGTCTTGTCAGCCATCTACGAGGCGGACTTCTTGCCTTGTTCGTTCGGCGGGCGGCCTGGCCGGGGAGCCCATCACGCCCTGGCGACCCTTAATGAGGTGATCGCTGGCGGCAAGGTGAGCTGGGTGCTGGAGGCGGACCTGAAGAATTTCTTCGGGAGTCTCAGTCACCAATGGGTGCTCCGGTTCGTGGAGCACCGCGTCGGCGATCCGCGCATGATCAGTTTGATCCGGCGCTGGCTGAAGGCAGGCATCTTGGAGGATGGCGAGGTTCATCCGAACGAGGAGGGAACTCCACAAGGCGGTTCAATCAGCGTCATGCTGAGCAACATATATCTCCATTATGTGCTCGATCTTTGGTTCGAGCGCGTGGTCAAACCCCGGCTGCGGGGCGAGGCCCGTCTGGTCAGATATATCGACGACTTTGTGCTGTGTTTCCAATACCGTGAGGATGCCTTGCGCGTCCAGGACGCCTTGTGCAAACGGCTGGGAAAGTTCGGCCTAACCCTGGAACCGTCGAAGACCAAGCTCGTCGAGTTCGGACGGTTCGCGCAGCGGCATGCGGCCAAACGCAGCAGGAAGCGCCCAGAGACGATCTACTTTCTGGGGTTCACGCTCTATTGCACGCGAAACCTGAAGGGCAACTTCAAGGTTGGGATGCGCACCGAGAAATCTCGGCTAAGGCGCAGCCTCATGTCATTGCAGGACAAGATGCGGCGAATGCGGCACTTACCGGTCCGGGAACAGGTCAGCAATCTCAACATCGTGCTGAGGGGCCATTATGCCTATTACGGCATAGCCGGGAACTTCCGTTCCCTGCAAAAGGTCCACAGGGCGGTGGAACGCTACTGGCACAAAATGCTTTGCAGCCGGAGCTGGGCAGGCCGCATTACGTGGGACGTGTTCCACCAGATCAAGCAGCGGCTGCCGATACTGCGGCCAAAGCTGTATCTCCCTTACCGGGACTTGCAAGCTCTCGCAGTGCTGTGAACCATCTTCTGAAGAGCGTAGTGCGGGAAAACTGCACGCTACGTTCTGTGGGAACCGGGGGTGGGCGACCGCCTCCGGTGACCCGGTGGGCGGCGCCGCGAGGCGTCCCCCTATCCCGATCCTCGGCCCAAGGCGGAAGAATGTGTAATTGCACTGTCAGGACGCCCGTTCGCTGGTGGCGCTCCATCCGCGCTTCGCCATCAAGCTAAACCTTTCGTTGCTGCGCCGATTTTGCGTTAACACAGTATGCTTAACGGCATTTATTTCCGGCCTGATTTTTGCGCCCGAAAAAACCGAAAAATCAGGACAGCCCACACCCGCGAGATGCATATTCCGCTCAACGCATTGACAATACTCAGCTTTTTAGCCCAATCTGCAGGGTTAACTGATCGTATTTTTGGACGGAAATGGGCGTGGAAAAGTCCGTTAAATATGTTTTGGCGGCGCGTGTTAACCACGTTCGCGCCTTAGCAGGCACAGCGGCGAAGACGCTTCGCGGTATTTTCATCATTAAAATCAATAGCTTGCGGCCATTAACCTCTGCACAAGGCGCTTTCACGTAAGATCCACGTCCGAGCAATTCAGGCAACGCAAGATGGTCCAAATAAACGCAAAATGGTCCAAATATTTGAGCGAGATGCCGCCTTTCGCGATGAACATACAAAAAGCTTGCCGGCCTACAGGCTGGGCTCCGCGCCGGCGGCAATCCGTCGGCGCGCCCAGCAAACTCTGCCTAGGTCCTGTGGACGGAAAGCCGCCAGTTTAAGGGAAGTGGATTCCCAAATCAGTATTTCGGTGATTCATAGATGACCGGCTTAGGGAGGGCCGGTCATGCTGACACAGATGACGGAGGAGGACTGGGCGATCGCCATCGAAGTTTTTCGGGCTGTACGCTCGAAGCGAGGCGAGCCTGGCCGCGATGACCGTAAGTTTCTGGAAGCGCTTCATTATTTCACCGTTCACAACATCACCTGGCGGGCGCTTCCGGCGGAGTTCGGCAAGTGGAACAGTGTGTGGAAGCGCTTCTGGCGGCTCAGCCAGACTGGGACGTTCGAAGCCTTCTTCGACGCGCTTGCGAGCCTGAGCGACACCGCGCATTTGGTGCAAATGTTCGATTCGACCGTCGTGCGCGCTCATGTGTCTGCGGCGGGAGCTAAAGGGGGCAGGACGCCCAGGCGCTTGGCCGATCGCGCGGAGGCTTCTCGACAAAAATCCATTTAAAAACAGACAAGAAAGGCCATCCCATCGGTTTTCATCTCACAGGCGGCGAGGCCAGCGACAGCAGAAATTTCGAAACGCTGCTCGATATCGGTCCCGAAATAACGCCGCGGGCGGCGGTCGCCGATAAGGGCTACGATGCGGCGGCGAACCGTGAAGCGGCGCGTGAGCGTGGCGTCTGCCCGGTTATACCGTACCGCTCAAACACCAAGAACAAGCCAGCCTTCTTCGCCAAGACACTCTACAAAAGCCGAGCGCGGATCGAGCAGGCATTCGGCAAACTGAAGCGCTTTAAGCGGGTCGCCATGCGATGCGAGAAGACTGCACAGAATTACGCTTCCTTTGTCGCATTTGCCTGCAGCCTAATCTTGATCAAATCCGTCCACAGGACCTAGTCCTTGTCGCTCTCAAGCCCGCCGATGTGATACTGCGCGTAAAGCTGCAGGCCGAGCTTGTCCACGAGGTCGAGCTGGGTTTCGAGGAAGTCGATGTGCTCTTCCTCGTCGTGCATCAGCTTCTCGAAAATATCGCGCGTCACATAATCCTTCACCGCGTGGCAGTGGGTGGCCGCCTCCTGGTAGAGGTTGCGCGCCTTGTGTTCGGCGGCGAGATCGGCGTCGAGAACTTCCTTCACGGTCTGCCCGATGTGCAGCGGGTCGAGGACCTGCATGTTGGGGAAGCCTTCCAGGAAGATGATGCGCACCGTGATCTTGTCGGCGTGCTCCATCTCTTCGATGGATTCCTTGCGCCAGTACTTGGCGAGCGACTTGTAGCCCCAATTATCGAGCAGGCGATAATGCAGCCAGTATTGATTGACCGCCGTCAGCTCGTGTCGCAGCGCGGCGTTGAGATATTCGATGACTTTGGGCTCGCCCTTCATTTTTTTCTCCGGTCTTCAGCGCAAGGTGTAAACGCGGTGAGGCCGAGTTGGATCGGCCTGCGAGGAAGTATGACCGGCGATCTTGGAGGAGTTCGTGGGAAAATCAAGGAAAGGCGTCAGGCAACTTTAGCGCCACGCGTCTCGGCGGGTGTTTCCTGGCGCGCCCTATCAAGAATCTCTCGCATGGAGCGGACGCAGCGCCCGCACTGCGGCTCGCAGCCCAGATGCCTGTGAACCTGGCACGGCGTGCGAGGAGGGTTCGGAGCATCAAGCGCGGCCTGAACCTGCTTGTCGCTCAACACACTACAGGAGCAGATGATCATTCGCCGGGCCCTGCCTTCAATTCAGGAACAATAAGAAGAGATAAGCTGTTCGGTTCAAGATGGCAATCGAAAACATAATTTATAACAATTCTAACTTCTCAAACCTAAAACTTACAAACTAATACCTGGGAAGTTCTTCGAGTTCCTGTTCTTAAAATAATTTTAAACTGCTAAGCGCAGGATGCTGCCGCTTCCTCGTAGGCAAGCGACACCTCAAACCAAGCGTCTTCCGCTATTTTAAGCTCTTTTGCCATCGCCGCTCGTTCAAGAGTAAGTGAACGCGCCTTGTCGGGCTGTTTCTCATAGAGGCTGTGATCGCCGAGGCTGAAATCGATGGCCGCAATCTTTTTCTGCAGCGCGTCCACGCGCCGCTCGTGCTCGACGAGTTGCTTGCGAAGGGGCGCGAGCTCCGCGCGGCGCTGCGCGGTCTGGCGGCGTTCCTCTTCGCGGCTGCGCTTCGCATCCGGCGCGGCTGCGCCTGCGTTCGCTTTGGACGCGCCGTTCTGCTGCTTTCCGCGAGCCCCGAGGCTTTCCTGCCGGTAGCTTTCGAGGTCGCCATCGTAGGGCGTCACGGTGCCGTCGCGCACGACCCAAAGCCGGTCGACGGTCGCCTCAAGCAGATGGCGGTCGTGGCTGATGAGGATGACAGCGCCTTCGTAGTTGTTCAGCGCGTGGATCAGCTCCTCGCGGCTGTCCACATCGAGGTGGTTCGTCGGCTCGTCGAAGATCAGCAAATGCGGCGCATGGAACGTCGCCAGCGCGAAGAGAAGCCGCGCCTTCTCGCCCCCCGACAGCTTCTCCGACGGCGTGTCCGCTTTGTCCGCGCCGAAGCCAATGGCCGCCACTCTCGCGCGTTTCTGCGCCTCGGTCTTGTCCGGCATCAGTTCGGCGATGTGGTCATAAGCCGAACGCGCCGGACGCAGCTCGTCCATCTGATGCTGGGCGAAATAGCCATATTCGAGCTTCTTCGAAGCGCGGTAGGAGCCGGAAACGGGCGCAAGCTTGCCGCAAAGCAGCTTCGCGAGCGTCGATTTACCGTTGCCGTTCGCGCCAAGCAGGCCAACGCGGTCGTCGCAATCGAGCCGCAGATCGAGCTTGCGCAGCACCGGCTTCTCAGGGTCATAGCCGACGCTCGCGCCTTCGATGCGGATCAGCGGATTGCCGAGCGGCCGCTCCGGCGAGGGAAAGCGAAAGGGCGCCGCCTCCGAGTCGATCTCGGCTGCGATGGGCTGCATCTTCGCCAGCGCCTTGAGCCGGCTCTGCGCCTGGCGCGCCTTCGTCGCCTTCGCGCGGAAGCGCTCCACGAAGGCTTCCATATGGCGGCGGGCGTCGTCCTGCGACTTCTTCAGTTTCAATTGCAAGCGCTGCTGCTCGCGCCGCGTCTCCTCGAAGCGGTCGTAGCCGCCCGTGTAAAAGGAGAGCCGCCTGTCGTTCAGGTGCAGGATGCTGTCGACCGCATTGTTGAGGAGATCGCGGTCGTGGCTGACGATTAGAACCGTGTGCGGATAGGTCGCGATGAAATCCTCGAGCCAGAGCGCGCCTTCGAGGTCGAGATAGTTGGTTGGCTCGTCGAGCAGCAGGATATCGGGTGCGGCGAACAGTGCGCCTGCCAAAGCCACCCGCATCCGCCATCCGCCTGAGAACTCGGCGCAAGCACGCTGCTGCGCCTCCTCGTCAAAGCCGAGTCCGGAGAGAATGCGCGCGGCCCGAGCCGGGGCGGAATGCGCGTCGATATCCCCGAGCCTGGTGTGGATTTCGCTGATGCGATGCGGATCGTGGGCGGTCTCAGCCTCCGCGGTGAGCGCCGCCAGCTCCGTATGCGCCGCCAGCACAGTTTCGAGCAGCGTCTCGGGGCCGCCCGGCGCCTCTTGCGAAACATGCGCCAGACGCGCGTTCTTCGGAAAGCTGATGGACCCGTCGTCCGGATGAAGCTCGCCCGCGATCAAGCGCAGGAGCGTTGTCTTGCCCGTGCCATTGCGCCCGACGAGGCCTACCTTGTGGCCTTCGGGAATGGCGGCCGTGGCGTTCTCGAACAGCGGCCGTCCTTCAATGCGGAAGCTCAGATCGTTGATGTGCAGCATGGCCGCAAAATGCTGCGGAAGCCGCGCCTGTGCAAGGCGCAAATAATGCCAATCACAAACCACCCTCTCCAGGCCCCGCCTTGATAGCGCCGAGCACGGAGGTAGATTTATTCAGCGGACCGGAAGACGCTGTCTTTCGCGTTCGGCGGCCAAACGCCTCTGCTGGCCCATAGTTCTCTTCGCCGTCCAGACTTGCCTCCTCGCGGCCGCATCATGGCCTTCAAGTTCCGGCGCCGCTGTGACCCGGACGCGCTAAACAGTCCATGCCGGTGCAGGGAGAATCACGCGGTCGCCGATGCCCGTACCAGCAGGGACATCATTCCGCCGCCGGACGATCCAGGCGATGGATCCGGACAGCAGCGAAACACGGCTTCAATATGGCCTCAGGCAGACATTGCCCTCGGCCTCCTTGGAAGGGAGTTCCGTCGCGCCACATCCGGTGGAGCATGACCGCCAGCTTACGGGCGACAGCCATCGTGGCTTTCTTATTTCCGATACGCTCGGCAAGGTCTTTCAATATCTCTACAATCCTCCGATGAAAGCCGCCGCAGCAGCAGGCGCGCGTTCCTTTGCGCCGTCGATGAAATAGACGAAGACGTCGCGACCGCCCCTGGCCCAGTTCTGCGTCCGCTTCCGCCAAGCCGCCAGTTCATCGCCCGGATAGCCTTTCTCCTCCTCCGCGCGAGACTTCATCAGCCGCGCGTAGGTGAAATCTGCGGTCTGCTCCTCGATCAGCGGATAGTCATCCGAATCGGCGAGCACTATCGCAACGCCTGCCTTGGCGGCGAGTCCGAAAAACTCCGGCGTCCTAAAGCTGGCGTGCCGCACCTCAAGGGCATGGCGCAGCCGCGCGCCTTTCACCTCGCGCGGCAGCTGCGCAAGGAAGGCCGCGAAATCCGCCGCGTCGAACCTCTTTGTTGGCGCGAATTGCCATAGGATCGGGCCGAGCTTCTCGCCCAACTGTTCGAGCCCGCTGCCAGCAAAGCGCTCGATCGAAGGCCCGGCCTCGTTCAGCACACGTTTGTTCACCGCGTAACGCGGCGCTTTCACCGAGAACACGAAGCCGTCCGGCGTCTCATCGGCCCATTTGCGAAAGGTGTCAGGCTTTTGCGTGCGGTAGAAGGTGCCGTTGATCTCGATGGTCGTGAGCGCGCGGCTGGCAAACGCCAACTCCTGCGCCTGCGGCAATCCGGGCGGGTAAAAGGTCCCGCGCCAGGGTTTGAAAGTCCATCCGCCGATGCCTGCGCGAATCATGAGCCCTCTTCCGCTTTCGGAGATAACTCAGGTTCGCCCAACCGAGTTTCGCGCCGCGATGCGCACAACGGCCGGCCGAATGGAAACCAAAGAAAATGGGCCTCGCCCCGGAGCACGGAAGCAAGACCCGAAGTTAAGGAGGCTACTTAAAAAGCAAAGTTGAACTTGTAGGCCGCGCCGACGCCAACCTGCCATTGATCCGTGGAGCCTCGAGTCTGTACAAGCGGGTTGTCCGCGGCGTCGCCAGTAAGCCTGTCGTACTCGGCAAAGGCCCTGAGCGAGACGCGTTCGGTCAGCTGATAGCGAACGGTTGCGTCTACGCCTCCGGAATAGAGGCCGCCTTTCGCATCATAGGGTTTCAAGCCCGGCAAGCCGTACGCGCCCGAGCTGACGAACTCAAGCGGACTGATTGAGAAGAAAGCCGAGTTATATTGATCATTGACGAACGTCAGCCTTGGACCCACCGTGAACAGCCACTGGGGACCGGGCTTCCAGATGAAGTCCGCCATTAGATTTGCGGAGAACCCCTCTGCGCCAGTCACCCCTTGGAGCAACTCGACACGCGTGCGAAGGAAAGGCACGGGATAGAACTCGGCAAACCCGCCAAGCTCAAGAGTGTAGTTGATGTCTTGCAATCCCTTGACCACGGTGCCATCGTTCTGCCAGCGGCCGTTGAGGTAGTCGGCTGCGACACCAGCGCGGAAATTTCCAACCTCGTAAAGCGTCAGGCTGGCAGCATCGTTTGGCAGCGTGAGCCATTCCCTGTCGCCGGCGCGGTAGACGTCAAAAATTATCCGTCCGCCAGGAACATAATCCTTCGAGCCCGGAAATTCGGGCTCCAAGGCCCCGTACCCGCCGATGGTAACCACCCAATATCCGCCGGCAGGGCCATCCTTCAAAGAAACGGGATTATCTCCCCACAGACCACCCGCCTGTGCGGCACCTGCCGATAACCCTAGGAACGCAAGACACGCAGCAGCTTGCCGAAATCCCACCATAGCCACTTGCCTTTGCAATGTTGATCACGGGGAAAATGAACGAACCACGCTGATTTGGCTCGCGCTATTTTCAATTCTACTGCGCAAAGGATAAACAAAGTTGCATTTTGGCATCGACAACCGGAACGACAGTCTGCCGGGATTGTGGTCTAGGGTTGAATGGCGAATTTGTAGGTTGCCCCGACCCCTAGTATGACCTGCTCGGCGCTTCCCCTCTGGCTCACGCGCGGGCTGTCGGCGGCATCCCCCACAAGCTGATTGTAGTCGATGTAGAATTTCGTCGAGATCTGCCTCGTCAAATCATATTTGCCGGTCAGCTCCGCACCTGAAGTCAGGATTCCCCCTTCGGCATGGTAAGGCACGTAACAGTTGTTGTTTCGTATTGCGATCTGCGTCGAGAAATAGTCCGAAGCGTACTCATCGTTCACAATCTGTGCGCGAGGACCGAAGGTCAGCGTCCAATCGGAGGCAGGGCGCCAGATGTAATCGGCGGCAAGGTTGAGGGCCAGACCGGTATTTCCCGTCGCTCCCTGCAGGAGTTCCGCCCGCGTGCGGATGGTATTGACAGGATAATATTCCGCGAATGCGCCGCCTTGCAGATCTACGTCCGCCTTGCCGAGGCGCAGATCGATATCCTCCCCGTGAAGGCGGCTTTGCAAGGTCAGATTGCCAGCCGCGCCAGCGCGGAAATCCGCAGTTTCGTAAAGATTATAGTCGAAGGCATCGTTGGGAAAGGAGAGCCATTCCCTGTCGCCGGCTTGGCGAAAACCAAGCAGCGGCTTGAACCCGAGGCCGTAAGATTTGGAGCCCAAATAGGTTGGCTCCAACACGCCATAGCCGCCGACCTCCATGATCCAGGCTGACGGCGGCAGGTCGTCTTTCAGAGAGAAATCCGCGTCCACCGCACGAACAGGCGCCCCCAGGCAGAAGACTGCGCAGAGTGCTGCTGAAATGGCAGCAAGCCTGCTTCTCATCATTGGTACGCGCCCCCTGCTTCCTGGTTCCCTTTAACAGGGCGAAGCCGATTAAAAATGATCTTCAATGCACGACTCCCAAAGAAGAGTGGCCAATTTGCGATGCAGAGGTCAGCGAATCGCTACTCCTTCTCGAAGCCAAGCCAACCGAATCGATTGCTTTTTGGCAAGCTTTTTGGCGCAGCCGATCCGGCCTGAGCGCGTGCGCCACGATAATCTGCGAGTTCGCTCACGATTTTTACCCGCCCTGAGGCCTCACCCACTTTCAGACCCGATGCGATGTCGAAAACCTGCACGTCGGAAAGTCCGCTGTCCTTGTATTTCTGCAGCCGCACGCCGCGTCCGCGCGTCATTTCATTCAATTCGGCGAGCGGGAAGATGAGAAGGCGGCGATTCTCGCCGAGCACGGCGACCGAATCGCCCTCGGCCGGACGGCACAGCGCGGCCCGCTCGCCCTCGGCGAGGTTGAGGATCTGCTTGCCCTTCCGGGTTTGCGCGACGACCTCCTCCTCGGGCACGACGAAGCCGTTGCCGGCATTCGAAGCCACCAGGAGCTTCCGCCCGGGCTTGTGAACGAAGCCTTCCAGGATTTCGTCGGCCTCTTCCATATCGATCATGAGCCGCACCGGTTCGCCCTGCCCGCGGCCGCCGGGCAGCGCGTTGACATCAAGCGTGTAGAACTTCCCATTGGTGGCGAAGAGCACGAGCTTATCGGTCGTTTGCGCCTTGATCGCATATTTCAGCGTGTCGTCGGTCTTGAAACTCAGCTTGGAGAGATCGGCGTCGTGCCCCTTCAGAGCTCGAATCCAGCCCTTCTCCGACAAGACGATGGTGACCGGCTCTTTCTCGATCAGCGCATCTTCCACCGAAACGGCGATCTGCGGCAGCGAGGCGAATTCGGTCTTGCGCTTGCCTTCCTTCGTTCCCTTGCCGAACCGCTTCTTGATGTCCTTGATCTCGGCCGAGATCTTGTCCCACTGCTTGTCGTCCGAGCCCAACAGTTCGATCAGCGCTTTGCGCTCCTCCGACAGTTTGCCGTGCTCCGTCTTGATCTCGATCTCTTCGAGCTTGCGCAGAGAGCGGAGCCGCATATTGAGGATCGCCTCAGCCTGCACATCGGTGAGGTTGAACCGCGCCATCATCACGGGCTTCGGCTCATCCTCGTTGCGGATGATGCGAATCACCTCGTCGAGATTGAGATAGGCGATGAGCAGGCCGTCGAGCACTTCGAGCCGGTGCTCGATCTGCTTCAGCCGGTGCTCGGAACGGCGCCGCAGCACCACCTTGCGGTGGTCCAGCCATTCCTGCAGCACCTGACCGAGGCCCATCACCTGCGGCACAAGCTCCTTCGACAGCACCGTCATATTGAGCGGCACGCGGGCCTCAAGCTCGCTCAGCTTGAAAAGCTGCTCCATCAACAGCGCCGCATCCACGTTGCGCGACTTCGGCTCGATGACGATGCGGATGTCCTCGGCGGATTCGTCGTCCACATCGCCGAGCAGCGGCAGCTTCTTGGCCTGCAACAAATCGGCCATCTTCTCGATGAGCCGCGATTTCTGCACGCCATAGGGGATTTCAGTGACGATGATCTGGTATGTACCGCGGCCGGTGTCCTCGACATGCCAGCGCGCGCGCAGGCGGAACGAGCCGCGCCCGGTCTTGTAGGCTTCGACAAGCCCGGCCTGATCGTCCACGAGAATGCCGCCCGTCGGAAAGTCCGGCCCGTTGAGAAAGCTCAACAGCGTCTCCACGCTCGCCCTCGGATGTCTGACGAGATACAACGCGGCGTCGCACACCTCCTCCAGATTATGCGGCGGAATGCTTGTCGCCATGCCGACCGCGATGCCGCTGGAGCCGTTCGCAAGCAGGTTCGGGATGCTCGCCGGGAGCACGACCGGCTCCTCCTCCTCGCCGTCATAGGTCTCGCGGAAATCGACCGTGTCCTCGTCGATGCCATCGAGCAGCGCCGCCGCGATCGGCGTCAGCTTGGCCTCCGTGTAGCGCATGGCCGCCGCGTTATCGCCGTCGATATTGCCGAAATTGCCTTGGCCATCGACCAGCGGATAGCGCTGGGCGAAATCCTGCGCGAGCCGCACCAGCGCGTCGTAAACGGACTGGTCGCCATGCGGGTGATATTTACCGATCACGTCGCCGACGACGCGCGCGCATTTCTTGAAGCCGCCGGTGGGGTCTAGCCGGAGTTGCCGCATGGCGTAGAGCAGGCGGCGATGAACGGGCTTCAGGCCGTCGCGCACATCGGGCAGCGCGCGTTGCGTGATGGTGGAGAGCGCATAGGCGAGGTAGCGCTCTTCAAGCGCATCCTTAAGCTTGATCGGCTCAATGGGCGGGGGGGCGAGAATTGTATCGTCGGACATGGGGACAGAGGTAGCGTTTTACGGAAGCCGCCTCAAGGCCGGTTCTCTCGCTCCACATGGATTCACAGGCGGGGTTCACCGAGAAACTCATGCAAACGTTTTTGCAAAGCTGCCTTGTCCTTGATTTCGCACTCCCAAATGATGAGAACACCCCAGCCGAAACCGACAAGTGTTGCAATGTTTTCTTTGTCTCGCAGAACGTTCCGGGCCAACTTCTTGTCCCAGTAATCCCTGTTTGATCCCGGCCGCTGAGCCTCCTTGCATCCAGGATGTTGATGCCAAAAACAACCATGTACGAAGACGAGTTTCCGGCGTTTTGCGAAGACAATATCAGGCTTCCCCGGAAGATCCGAGCGGTGGAGTCGGTATCGGTAGCCGGTACGATGGATGAGCCGACGGACAATCATCTCTGGGCGCGGTATCCTTTGACCGTACGCTCCGCATAATTTCGGAGCGCGTGATCAGGTGTCACCTCCGTCTTCCACGTCAATTGCGCGACTTAAAAGGTCCTTGTGATATTTTGCAAGCGGTTCAAAGTGCGAATTCATAGCCCTGGCTATCTCTTTCGAGTTTTTCACAGCCAAGAAATGACCAACTATTTGTGAGTAATGTTCAGCTTGCCGGGGCAACCTCAACGCAGGACCCTTCTTCTCAGCAATTTCATTATCGCTCATCACTTGGACAATTTGCGCTGGATCCGAAATAATGATGTCACCGATCGGTTTCGGAGGAACTTCTCCATTCATTAGAGGCTGACGGCTGTCATAGTAGTGAAAAATTGTATTTTCGAGCTTGCTTATCTCATCCCTGTTTTCGACAGGAAAGGCTCGTACCCAGGCGATTTCCCAGACGTCAATTTGTCGATTGGCGATTATGTCAGATCGCGCCGAGGTGAGATGCCGACGAACGCGGGCGCGAATGCCATCGACCGATTGCCCGACATAGATCGGCACATTGTCTAAATCGCAAAGAACGTAGACCCCAATTTGATTGGTGAGCTTTGCGACCGCTCTCCGCCTGAAGATTAAATCGATCGCCACGCTACCGCTCTCTGAGAATGCTTGCCATAACCGCTATGCCGCAGCTTTTTTGCAGTGCAGATCCTGCGCGGCTAGCACTGGCTCAAAAATATGCCGAGCAAGATGTCGCACAACCGGAACGGCAACTCCGTCACCGGTTAAGTGATACGCCTCGTTGTAGTTAGCCGGGAGCCTATAGCCGTCCGGCAATCCCATAAGCCGCGCAGTCTCGCGTGCCGAGATCAATCGTGAACGGACGTTTTCACCATCGACAATAACTATTGTCTGGCGGCTGGAGCCTCCACCAGGGGTGCGAAGACATCCCGCTACGTCATCGAATCGAACTTCCGCAC
Organism: uncultured Alphaproteobacteria bacterium; assembly: GCA_963817495.1. Taxonomy (GTDB): domain Bacteria; phylum Pseudomonadota; class Alphaproteobacteria; order Rhizobiales; family Rhodomicrobiaceae; genus Rhodomicrobium. Next base: position 178,844 of record CAWFOS010000017.1, read on the forward strand.
GCTGCACCTTCGCCCCCAGTCCGTTAGGCCGAGTCCGCTTATAGACGCCTCCGACCATGAGCTTGCCGACTCTCTTAGCTGCCTCGACTTTTGCCCGATTGATGTCGCTCATCATTCCAAGTAGAGATTCAGTTTGTTTTGGCGTGTGCCAAGTGGCGCTTTCAAAATTGCTTTCGATGAGATCCGCGAAACGCCCTTGCCTTCGGGGCGGCTTGGGCAAGCGCCACCACAACCATGATACACGTGCATAAAGTGGCAACGCGTCGGCGGCCCTTTGCAACGCGGATGTGTGCCAAAGCGCTGAGGGCGTTTTTGATGTGAGTTTTACAGGGAATGTACATTCCCCTCTCACTCCGAGAATAAATAGACGCGGACGCGATTGAGGTAAGAAGTATTTTGCGTCGATAACCAAAGCACCATAGCGATACCCGGAGCTTGAAAAGGCATCGCAGATAGCAGCGAAATCTTTTCCTTGATGTGAAGTGATCGTCCCGCAAACATTTTCAACTGCAATGATTTTTGGAGCGCGTTTGATTGCAATCAGCCCCCTTATGACATCCCAGAAGGGCCAAAACGTCCCTGATCGATCGCCTTTCAGACCAGCGCCGTTTCCGGCAAGAGACAAGTCTTGGCAAGGGAATGAGGCCCATGCCAGGTCCGCGCAACCGGGTAATCCTGAGGCATTGATATCTCGGATATCGGCGGTCTTGAGACTTCCGGCGCCCCAGTTGGAATTGTAGGTGCAGCTCTTCTTTTCATCAAAATCGTTCGCGAACAGGCATTCCCACCCAGGCCCCAACCCAGCCCGCGCCATTCCTCCTCCTGCGAAAAATTCGTAAAACGTAAACATGAAGCTTCAAGCAACTTCGCCGATGCATCGCTTTAGCATAACTTTGGGCGACGTTAGCGTGTTCACTATTTGTTTTCAAGGCAGGTAAAACGGCAAACCACAGATTCGTGTGCCTCTGTGGCGCGCAAAGCTACGGCGCCTGCGTAGGAGTTTCGTGGCGTCAGCGTCGGCTGCGACCTTGAGAGGTCCCCCCCTTCGGGGATTGTGTTCGACACGATTGTATAGCATTTCAACTTGCCTGCATGTAGAGCCCCTAGCAGGCCCCACACAACTGCTAGGGGCTTTTTTTGAGTGCATTTCCAGGGTCGACACAAAAGCCACTCCACGCTTTCATCACCTGCAAAGGAATCAATACACAATATCGACAGCGATTTTGACTGCGCTCGCGAAGATCGTAGAATCGATCAACTTTCGGCCTTTATAGCCCCGGCCAGTATGCTTATCGCAGACTCACCCTAGAAGTGTGCCGAATAGAAGAATTCAAAGGGCCGGATCAATAAGCTATTCCGATTCGAGGCGGGTTGATCTAGCCTTCACGATCTGGCTGGATCGAATCGACGATAAAGTCTTCGATGCACGCGTCCCTCGTGAAAGCGACCCAGAAGAAAGGCCGCCCACATAGTCGTAAATCGTAAGCCTCCTGCGGTCGGAGGCGTAACGACTGCCGCTGGCGATGGCTATTGAGATTGTGGCGCAGGCTCCGACTGTTCCGGTTCGGCAGCCTGTTCGCGCGCGGCGCGGTCTTCTCCGCAACCGGCTGCTTCGGCTGCGACGCGGTGACGGTAGGATGCAGCCCGCGCGCCTTGTGCACCCAGGCGCGGGCGAGTTCCGGGTTCTCGCGGCGAGCAGGCGATGGGATGACGGTCGCGGTGCGCTTCGGCACATCGCCGGTGATGGTATCGGCGTCGGACAGCAGCCAGCCCATCTCGGCGAGTTCCTGGCGGCGGCGGCGGTAAGCCAGCCCGAGAAGGTCGCTGCGGACGTTCAACTCCGCCGAAAGGTCGAAGGGCAATAGCTCCGGCCGCACCTTCTCAAGCACGGCCTGATCCTGCCTGTAGGTTCTGATATTGCGCTTCTTCGCATTCCTGTCGGCCCACCGTCCGGTGAAGAAGGAGCGGAGCAGGACGAACTTGACGAGCGTCGTGGTCTCGTTGATGGGAACATAGCTCGAATAGTTGACAAGTTCGCCGATCGGCAACTGAAGACGCAGTTTGGCAATGTTGGGCAGCATCCAGCCCGCCGTCGTGGGCACAGGCGGCCGTTCCTTTTTGCCTGTCCGCGCCTTCCATAGCCATCCCCACAGCCCCTTTGGCGGGGGCGGAACGAGGTCCACGGTCGCGAATGCCGACCACGGGTCCGGATATTCCACCTCATATTCCGGGATCTCGGGCCGTTCCGGATCACCAAAGGAGCCTGCATGCACAAACGGCCCATGGGCGACATCGCAGCCGTTCTCCAGGATGCGCTCATAATTGGCGTGCAGCAGAATTTCGCCCTTCACCGCGCGGAACCGGCCGCCATTCTCGATCAGGTCGTCGAGTTCGGCGAGCACCGGCATCGGCGGGCGCTCCGCCTCAGGCAAGTCACCGAGAAAGACCCAGATGAATCCATATTTCTCCCGCACGGGATAGGAGTCCACCCGTGCCTTGGCTGGAATGGGCTGCCCTGGCTGGTTCGCGGGAATTTTGACGCAACTCCCGTCCGGCGCGTACTCCCACCCGTGATACGGACAGGCGAGGCAGTCGCCCTTCACCTTGCCGCCGGACAGCGCCGCGCCGCGATGGACGCAAAGGTCGGAGAGCGCCACCGGGCTGCCCTCGGCGGTACGGTAAAGCGCAAGATGCTGGCCTAGAACGGTCACGCGCACGGGATTTACAGTCACCCGATCTGCGAATTCGACCGCGTACCAGAAGTTTTTCAGCATACTGAGCTCCAATGATGACGCGATCCCGATAAGGTTTAACTAGGAAACATTGTTCCTTTCCGCAGCATTTCGGGCCCGCTTCGATCTTGAACTCATGTTCAATCCAGCGTGAAGACTTTCAAAGCTGCAGCCTGCCGCCGCCTCGCAGACGAGCGTAAGCCATGCCAGGCGCGCCCGCATCACGGATGCGGAAGTCTGCCGCCTGCGGGAAGTCCCGCCAACGCCGCTGCATGGCGCGCGCGGCGCTTGAAATCAACATCTCCGGCAGGGCGTCCAGAGAGTAACAACCGAAGAGGTACTGCGGTATGCGACTGCTGATAACGGCAGCGATCCTTTCCCTGTGCGCCTTCCAGGCCCAGGCCGCTCATCGCCATCATGGCTACTCACATCGGACCGTCCACGCTCACGTTCATCATCGAGGCGTAGCCTATGCGGCCCTGGCCAGCGGAGGCGGCGGCGGAGTGGTCACGGTGTCTACCGCAGCCGGCCCGATAACGGTGGCGAGCCACCTTGCGGGGCGATTCCAGGCGCTCATCGCCGACTTCGTGGCCGCTGGCTACAAGCCGCGCTCAATCGGCTGCGCAGCAAATGGCGGCCACATTCCGAACTCGCGCCACTATCACGGCGCGGCCTGCGATTTCGATCAGCGCGGCTGGGGCAAGACGACCGGCTTCATGTACCCAGCTCACGCGATCATCGCGAAACATGGGTTCCGCGATGGCTGCAGCTTCGGCGATTGCGGGCACGCGGGAGACGGACAGTCCACGCACTCCAGGCGCTATGCGCATCACTCCTGGGGCGATAACGACGGCTAAGGCTGAGACGGGGGCGGTGGATGCCGCCTCCAATTTTCGGGTTCCGAGGGTTACTCAGACACAAAAATCGGCTATGGAGCCTGAAACAGCTTCTCCCAGCCGGACATGAAAACAGATACAGGCCGCCCCTATCTCGGACTTGCGCTGCTCACCGGGCTGAACCTGTTCAACTATCTCGACCGTTACGTGCTGGCGTCGGTCGTGCCGCCCGTCAAGACAGACCTTCAACTCACGGATGGCGAGATCGGCTGGCTGACCTCCGCCTTCATGATCGGCTATTTCGCCACATCGCCCGTCTTCGGTTATCTGGGAGACCGCTGGCCGCGCAAAGGCCTGATCGTGTTCGGCGTGACCTTCTGGAGCCTTGGCACGATCCTCAGCGGATTTGCGCACGATTACTGGACGTTCCTCGGGTGCCGCCTCCTCGTGGGGCTCGGAGAAGCGAGCTACGCGGTCCTGGCGCCGACCTGGATTGCGGACCTGTTTACGGCGGAGCGGCGCAATAATGCGATGACGATCTTCTATAGCGCGACACCGCTGGGCTCGGCGCTCGGCTATCTGCTGGGCGGCTTCGCGCTTTCGCATGGCGGTTGGCGATATGGCTTTTTCTGGGCGGGCGCGCCAGGGCTGCTTCTTGCTCTGGCGCTTCTTACGCTTTCCGAACCGGCGCACAGAAAGCCCGGCGAAGGCGACCTCGCCAGCGGAGGTTTTTCCAGATCCGGTCTGAGCGGTTTCCGTGAACTGTTCCGCATCGAGGATTACGTCCTCGTCCTGATCGGCCTGACGGCCTACACCTTTGGGCTCGGCGCATTCGCAGCCTGGGGGCCGACATTCCTGAACCGGGTCCATGACCTTGAACTCTCTTTTGCGGATCAGTTCTTCGGCGGAACGCTCGTCATCGCGGGCCTGCTCGGCACGCTGATTGGCGGCTTTGCCGCCACCGCGTGGCAAAAAAGATCGCGCGCAGGCTATGCCTATTTGCTGACATTATCGGCATTGTTGACCGTTCTCACGGCCACGGCGGCATTCTGGAGCGCCAGCACGCCGGTTTCCATGGCGTGCCTTGGCGCGGCGATGTTCTTCGCCTTCCTGCCGACCGGACCCATCAACACGCTGCTGATCGAAAGTGTGCCAGTGAGCCTGCGGGCGCGCGCGATGGCAGCCTCGCTTTTCGTCATCCACTTGCTTGGCGACTTCTGGAGCCCTGTATTCGTGGGTAATCTCGCCGATTGGGGCTATCGTGCGGACAATCCAGGGGCCGGACTGCAAAACGCCATGCTCATCCTGCCCGCCGTGTTCAGCCTTTCCATCCTGTTCTGGGGCTGGCTCGCCTGGCGGCAACGGCAGCGGCGGTAAGCCGACATTCCTGGCCTCGCCGAAGAAGCGGCTTCGAGCCAGATCTTCTGATCAACGGATCGCAGAGGCCAGGCTTTTGTGGGCGCGTTACGAAAGGCGGCATCTTTGTTGGTCCAAAATCGGGGTCAGCTTGCGCTTCGCATTTGTTGACGTGGAGATCTTAGGAAAAAGCGCCTTGCTGGGATGTTAATGACGGGCAAGTCATTGATATAAAAAGAGTAATTCCGTAACTCGCGTACGCCGCCGCGGCTGCGAAAAGCTTGGCGCTCGTTAACACATTATATTTAACCGACTTTTCCGCGCCCACTTCTGTCCAAAAATACAATCCGTTAACCTTGCCGATTAAGCCGGAAAGCTTATTATTTTCAAAGCGTTGGGTGGCCTCCGTGTCCAGCCGACGCGAGCCGTTCGGATTTTCTGGAATTCTGTGGCGCAAATTTCCGGCAGGAAGTAAATGCCGTTAAGCATACGGATTAACGGTGCGCCACGAAGGCGCGAACAACCAGTGGATGAAGGTGCCATGGGTGACAATCCGCTGGCCAGATCAGCGAAGTTTGCTCAACGGCGACCAGCCCCTGGGGCACAGTCTGCGTAACGCCGTTGTTCGCAAGCGCTAACAAGATCAGCGGGATCGCCGCGGCGGTTTGAAATAAAAGTCCTCGTCCGGAATGTGGCCGTAGACGAAGGGTTCCTGCTTTTCGGTCGCCCCGGTCGCCTCAATCGCCTCCAATACACTGCTGGTGACCTTACGGAAGAATCGGCCCAGTTCCAGCCCTTCTATCTCCATGTGCTCTAAGAGCGCCCCCGTGAAAAAACTGTTCTTCCTGCGTTTGTCTCCATGGAAAGCCTCAGTTCCGTGACGCGCCGCAAAAAACACTATGTCGCCGCCAAACGCGGGCTTCATAGCGGCTAGCCCGCGGGTAACTCGAGTAAGGCCCTTGTTCATCATCATGTGGGTCTTCAAAGGACAATTGCGGCATGCATCGAGAATTACAATTCGCAGCTTACTCGCCCGGGGGATCAGATCCAGTACGCGTTCTACCGACACAGCTTGGCCTTGGAGGTCCGCAGTGTAGGCAAGATTAGCTCCAATTGGGATGAGCCAGTTCTTCCCCTCCCACTCCATGCCATGACCGGAATAATATACCAATGCCCAGGCCGCATCACCGGTCTTGGCTATAAAATCTCCAAGTGCGCGATGCATTTCGGCATTGCTGAGATCGTGACCTCGAACGACATCAAACCCGAGGCGAGTTAGCGCGTCAGCCACAGCAGCCGCATCCTTAGCGGATTTCTCCAGCCGTGGCAGATAGGGCGACTTGTAGGCAGTGTTCCCGATGACCAGCGCTACCCGGCGCCCCGCTGGGGCCACCTGCCGAAACACGGAAATGAGAACCAAGATCATTAGATAGATGGATGAGATAAAAATAAACCAGAACATGCCGGCTTCATTGTCTTCTTCGTCAAGCAATCATGGCTTCTTATGCCTTTGACCGATGCCCAAGCCACTCTTTTATGTCACGAAGCGGCTGAGCGGCGATGTTTCCCGCGTGGTGCAAAGCCGCAGCTGAGCACCCTCTGTCACGGCGTTATAAGCCGTGCCGTCGGCGGCGATCACTGCGCCGGTTTGAAATAGAAGTCCTCGTCCGGAATGCGGCCGTAGACGAAGGGTTCTTGCTGATTCTTGGTCATGGCGAGCACGCGACTCGTCACTTTGCGGAAAAAGCGGCCTAGTTCCACGCCTTCTTCTTCCATGTGCTTGACGAGCGCCGTTGCGAATGGACTGTTCGCGCCGGGTCCGTCGGCCGCTACGCTGCCGTCGCGCGCCGCGTAGAACACGACCTCGCCATGCGTGGGGTCGATGGCGGCCAGCCCTTGCGCCACAGCCCGAGTGGTGGCTCCATTCAGCACCATGCGTGCCAAGTACGGGTTGGTGCGGCAGGCATCGAGGATCACCATCCGCAGCTTTCTCCCCCCCGACAGACGATCCAGCACGCGATCCACCGGAATGGCCTCGTCCGGGAGATCAGTGGCGCGGGTCAGCTCGGCATCGACCGGGATGAGCCAGTTCTTGCCATTCTGCTCCAAGCCATGCCCGGCATAATAAACCAATGCCCATTCCGCCCCTTCGGCCTTATCTTCGAAGTCCCTGAGCACGCGTTGCATTTGCACAACGCCGAGGTCGTGTTTTTCAACGACGTCAAAGCCGAGTTGGGTAAGCGCGCCAGCCACGGCAGATGCATCGTTAGCAGGGTTCGTTAGCCGGTCGACCGAACTATAGGCGCCGTTGCCGATGACAAGCGCCACTCGGCGCTTGGCTGGGCCGGTCTCAACTGTTCGGCTGAGAACCGTCGCCGGCGACGGCGCGGAACGCGGTGCCCGCTGCGGGGGAGCAGGCGTCCGCGCTTTCTTTGGCCAATATGCGAAAGCGATAACCAGGATCGTTAAAGAAAAAAATCCTAGAAAGATAAATTCCAGCATGCCCGCTTCATCGTGTGTTTCGTCCCGCCCAAGCGCTAGGTTTATAGTCTCTTGAACCGATGCACAAGCGCGTGCGTCTTGTCGCGCATTTGCGGAATGGGCGATGATTCCGTGTGGTTTGGAGCCGCAGCCTGATGAGGCAGGCCGCCCCTCAACGAGCGACGTTTCTCCGAATATCTCGAATGCCGGTTCGCGGCTGCCTGCCGAGAGTCAGGCCCTTAATTTGCTCAGCGCCGAAAGGGATGAGGCGGGATCAGGTGACGACATCCGGCTTCGCTCGCCCGGTGCGCTGGTGGAGTTCGGCAAGTTCGCCGGCCGTCGCGATCAGGTCCGCCAGAGCCGCCTGCGTCTCCTGGTCCAGCTTGGCGGGATCGGCCTCGTAGCGCTCGATGTAGACGCGCAAGGTCGAGCCCGTCGTCCCCGTGCCCGACAGCCGGTAGACGATGCGCGAGCCGTCCTCGAAGATGACGCGAAGGCCCTGGTTCCTCGAAACGCTGCCGTCTACCGGATCGGTGTAGCTGAAATCGTCGGCCTTCGCGACTGTGCGCCCGCCAACGGTCGTACCGGCAAGGGCAGGCAGCCGCGCGCGCAACGCCTCAATCAGCGCCTGCGCGATGGGGGTGTCGAGGTCCTCGTAATCGTGGCGCGTATAGTAGTTGCGCCCGTAGGTAGCCCAGTGCTCGCGCGCGATGTCGTGCACGCTTTGCTTGCGCGCAACGATGATGCTGAGCCACAGGAGGACGGCCCAGACGCCATCCTTCTCGCGCACGTGGTTACTGCCCGTGCCCGCGCTCTCCTCGCCGCAAATCGTGATGCGCCCGGCGTCGAGCAGGTTGCCGAAGAACTTCCAGCCCGTCGGCGTCTCATAGCACGGGATGCCGAGCTTTGCGGCGACGCGATCGACCGCGGCGCTGGTGGGCATCGACCGGGCCACGCCAGCGAGGCCGCCGCGGTAGGCCGGAGCGAGATGGGCATTCGCCGCGAGCATCGCCAGCGAATCCGACGGCGGAATGAAGATGCCGCGCCCGATAATCAGATTGCGATCCCCGTCGCCATCCGATGCTGCGCCGAGGTCCGGGGCATCGGGGCTCATCATCAGGTCGAGAAGGTCCTTCGCGTGAACGAGGTTCGGGTCCGGATGGTGGCCGCCGAAGTCGGGCAGCGGCGTGCCGTTGCGGACGGTGCCGGGAGGCGCGCCGAGTTCGCGCTCGAAAATGGCGTGCGCGTACGGGCCGGTGACCGCGTGCATCGCGTCGAAGGCGAGTCGCAGGCCCGACGCGAACGCCGCCCGCAGCGCCGGGAAATCGAAGAGCTCGCGCATGAGCTCGACATAGTCGGCAACGGAATCGATGATCTCGACCTGCGTGTTGCCGATCCGGTGGCTCGCAATGCGGCTCAGGTCCACATCGGGGGTATCGAGGCTCAGGATCTCGGTGATATTCAGCGTCTCGGCGTAGATGGCATCGGTGACCTTCTCCGGCGCCGGGCCGCCATTCGCAGAATTGAACTTGATGCCGAAATCGCCATGCGGGCCGCCAGGATTGTGGCTTGCCGACAGGATGATCCCGCCGAATGCCTTGTGCTTGCGGATGACGCAGGAGGCGGCCGGGGTCGAGAATATGCCGTTGGCGCCGACCAGGAGACGCTCCACGCCATTGGCCGCGGCGATGCGGATGACGGTCTGGATAGCCTCTGCATTGTAGTAGCGGCCATCGCCGCCGACGACCAGCGTCACGCCGCCGAAACCCTCAGGCGGCCGGACGGCGTTCAACACAGACTGAACGAAGTTCGCCAGGTAGTGGCCTTGCATGAACTCGGTCACCCTCTTGCGCAGGCCGCTGGTGCCCGGCTTCATGCCGGCGATCGGGGTGGTTGGGATGCGCTGCAAAGTCATGGAAGCTCCGGGGCCGCGGGTTTCATTCTGCATAACCCGTGCGGCTGGCCGATGCCAAGACTTTCATCTCGGCTTGCGGTTTGTCCGTGTGCGGCTTAAGGCTGCTATTGTGCGCCGTTGAGCGCGATGTCGATCTCGCGGTTCCGCCCCGCCTCGACGAAGAAGGTCTTGATCTCCGGCCTCCGCTCAAGCTGAAGGCGGTAGATCGTACCGGCGGCCGAAGAGAACTCCCCTTTCCGGCCAAGTTGCTCTTCGCCGAACTCAAGGATGCGCAGGTTCGGCCATGCCTTGTCGCGGATGCTCACAATGCGAGTCATGATATCGCTGGCCGGGAGCTCCGGCTGTGCCGTTGCAAGCAGCAACGCCATCGCCGCTGTCGATCGAGAGATTCCCATGTGGCAATGGACGAGCAGGTGCCGAAGGTTTTCGGGGTCGCGCATGATGTCCTGCCCGAACTCGAGCATCTTCGCAACGTCCTCCGCCTGTGGAGCCTGAAAACCGGGCATTTCCTCGATGACATCGTGAAACTTCAGCTCGAGCCGCGCATGCTCGCCATAGGCGCCGAAAGCCTCGGGCTCGGGTTGATCCGGGTCCAGGATGGAAAGGACATGGCTCACTTCGCGGTCGGCGTGCCCAGCCAGTTCTTCCAGCCCGCACACGGTGATCATGAAGGGCATATCGACTGAGGGCATCACAACTTCCTTCCGCTAATTCTGATATTCACGCTGCCCTTATACCGCAATTCGGACGGTTCAGGATCGTTCACAAGGAAAAAAACAGGTTGCGGATGGAAGCATGCACGACGGCGTGCAACAGGTTTATGACGGTGGAGCACAGGCGCAACCGAGGGTGAGCCTGTCGAGCATGGGCTTTTTTAGCGGCCTTTGGGCGGCATAAGGCTTCGGTGTCTTTGCGTCGACGGTTCGCCGGCCCGTTCAGGCGCGTCAAATAGGAACAAAGACCAAGCTGAAACGCTTCAATTAGGATCTTGCGAAGTCCATACCTTTTTGCACACTATGCGTGCATAGGGAGGATCGTAAAATGAATGCAAGCTCGCAGGGTGGAAGCCGATATTTCGAAGTCTATGAGCGCTGGAAGCGCGACCCGGAAGGCTTCTGGGCCGAAGCCGCGCGCGAGATCGACTGGTTCGAGCAGCCAAAGAAGGTTTTCGACGCCAGCCAGGGCGTCTATGGCCGCTGGTTTACGGGCGGCGTGTGCAATACCGCCTACAACTGCATCGACCGCCATGTGGAGCGCGGCCGCGCCGACCAGCCTGCCGTGATTTACGACAGCCCGGTCACCGGCCAGAAGCGCATTTACACCTATGCCGAGCTTCTGGACGAGGTTAAGACTTTGGCCGGGGTGCTTCGCGAAGCGGGGGTCGAGAAGGGCGACCGCGTCCTCCTCTATATGCCGATGATTCCCGAGGCGCTGATCGGAATGCTCGCCTGCGCACGGATAGGGGCCATCCATTCCGTCGTCTTCGGCGGTTTCGCAGCGAACGAACTGGCCGTGCGCATCGATGACGCAAAGCCAAGGCTGATCCTTTCCGCCTCCTGTGGCATTGAGCCCAACAGGGTCGTGAAATATAAGCCGCTGCTCGACCAGGCTATCGAGCTGTCGACCGCGAAGCCGGAAGCGTGCATCATCGTGCAGCGTCCGCAAGAGCCCGCGCCGCTGATAGAAGGCCGCGATTTCGACTACGTCTCCCTGATGGAGAACGCCAAGAAGCGCGGCATCAGCGCGGACTGCGAGCCGATGGCGTCAACCGACCCGCTCTACATCCTCTACACATCCGGCACCACCGGCATTCCGAAGGGCGTCGTGCGCGACACGGGCGGCCACATGGTCGCGCTGAAGTGGACGATGAAGGCCCATTACGACATCGATCCCGGCGAGGTGTTTTTTGTAGCATCGGATGTGGGCTGGGTCGTGGGGCACTCCTACATTGTGTATGCCCCGCTTCTACACGGCGCTACGACGATCTTCTACGAAGGCAAACCTGTCGGCACGCCGGATGCCGGCGCGTTCTGGCGGGTGATTTCGGAACACAAAGTGAAAGCGATGTTCACCGCGCCGACCGCCTTCCGCGCGATCAAGAAAGACGACCCGAACGGCACGTTTCTCGCCAAGTACGACCTTTCGAATTTCAAGACGCTGTTCCTCGCCGGCGAGCGGGCCGACCCAAACACGATACATTGGGCCGAAGATCTGCTGAAGGTTCCCGTCATCGACCACTGGTGGCAAACCGAAACGGCCTGGGCCATCGCCGGCAATTGCGTGGGTCTCGGCGCGATGCCCATCAAATACGGATCGCCGACCTTTGCCATGCCGGGATACGATCTGCGCGTACTGAACGAGAGCAACGAAGAGGTCGCGCGCGGCCAGACGGGCGCGCTTTCGATCCGCCTGCCTTTGCCCCCCGGAAACCTGCCGACGCTTTGGCATAACGACAAGGGGTTCGTCGACAGCTACCTGACCGAATTCCCTGGCTACTATAAGACCGCGGACGCCGGTTACATCGACGAAGACGGCTATGTCTTCGTGATGGCGCGAACGGACGACATCATCAACGTCGCGGGGCATCGCCTTTCGACGGGCGCGATGGAAGAGGTCGTCGCGAACCATCCTGACGTCGCCGAATGCGCGGTTATCGGCATCGCAGACGGCCTGAAAGGGCAGGTCCCGGCAGGCTTCGTGCTCCTGAAGGCTGGCGTCGACCGCGATATCAGCGTGATCGAGAAGGAGATCGTTGCGCTCGTGCGCGATAAGATCGGGCCGGTTGCGGCGTTCAAGACCGTGCTGACGGTGAATCGGCTGCCGAAGACGCGCTCCGGAAAAATCCTTCGCGGAACAATGCGGAAGATTGCCGACGGAGAGACGTATAAGATGCCGGCGACGATCGACGATCCAGCGATCCTGGCGGAAATAACGACGGCGCTGAAGGCGAAAGGCTTCCCGTCCGTTTCCACGGACGCTGCTTAAACACGGACGCTGCTTAAAGTAGACCTTCGGAGAAGGCCATGCGCGCTGCGGGTGTCGCTGTGCTGTTCCTTGTTTTGTTGGCATGGTCCCATCCGGCCATGTCTGACGGTTCGGAGAGATGGGTCACGAGCTGGGCTGCATCCGCGCAGGGACCTTATCCCAGCGGAAACCAGGTGCTGCAGCCTGATTTGCGCAGTGTCTTTCCATCTGCCGAGACGGGCGCCAGGGATCAAAGCTTCCGGCTTATCATCGGGCCGGATGTGTGGGGGCGCGAGGCCCGCATTCGATTTTCCAACGTCTTCGGAACGAAAGCTGTCACGTTCGACGGCGTGTTTGCGGGATTGCAACTCGACAGTTCCGCAATCGTCCCAGGAACGAACCGGCCCGTGACCTTCGCCGGTTCGAAGAGCGTCACCGTTGCTCCAGGGGCAAGCATCTGGAGCGATCCGGTGGCGCTGGCCTTCGTTGGCGCTCTGCCGCGCGTCTATCTTCAGGCCCGGAAGCTCGCCCTGAGCTTTCATGTCGACGGCGAGAGCGGCCCGATGACGTGGCATGCAAAGGGGCTTTCGACCTCCTACGTCACCGGGCCGGGTTCCGGTTCCCAAGGGGCGAACGAGGACGAAGCAGCATTCCCCTACAGCACCACATCCTTGTACTTTGTCGACGCCGTCGACATGAAAGTTCCGGCTGACACGCAGGTCATCGTCGCGCTCGGCAACTCGATCACGGACGGCACCGGCTCGACCTTGAATGGGAACGATCGTTGGGTCGACGTGCTTTCGCGCCGGCTCCACGAGAAATGCGGCGACAAGTTCTCGGTGGTGAATGCGGGCATTGGCGGCAACCTGATCGCGGGTCCGCCGCAATACAGCGCGCAAACGCCCTATCCAGGCGGTCCGGCGGGGGGTCAGCGGCTCGAGCGGGATGTGGTCAGCCTTTCCGGCGTTGCGGCGGTGATCTGGTTTGAAGGCATCAACGACTTCAGCAAGAACGGCAATGCCAGCGTCGAGTCCATAGAAGCGGCCTTGCAGGAGGGTGTCGCAACCCTTCGCCGCCGCATTCCGGGCGTGCGCGTTATCGGCGGCACGCTCACGACAGCGCTTGGCAATTCCGGCCCCGCGCATGGCTTTGCCGAACAGGACATGAAGCGTCAGGCGCTGAACAGCTTCATCCGGGGGGGAGGCCTGTTCGACGGCTCGATCGATTTCGACAGGGCCACCGTCAATGACGAGACGGGGGAATTGCGGCCCGAGTTCGTGCCTGACAGCACGGCGGGCGGCCCCGGCGACAAGCTTCACCCGAACCGCCTCGGCTATCTCGCCATGGGGCTTGCGGTCGACCTCAGCCTGTTCGGGCTGCCGCCTTCGTAAGCAAAGCAAGCGCCGTTCGCTTAATATCCGGTGAAGATTGGGTTCGTTTTGTAAAACAGCCTATAAGTAAGTATACAAGCATCTCTGTTGAAATGCTGATTTTACGGCGCCGCCATAAGCGCTTTTTTCAAAAATTGCTTCTTCTTGCTTCCGTTTGAAGTAAAGTTACATAAATCAGATGGTTAATTTTGAGGGAATGCGTTAGCCCGCCGTCAGCGCGGTTTTGGCGGCGCAGAAGGCCGTTTCCTGAAATCCTGACACGTCTCTGATTGGGGGGTGTCCTGGCTGAGCGCTTACACCAAAATCTCGGATCACCGCCGAGATTAGACTCTCAGTTGGGTCAGTGGCTGCCCACGCCAGCTTCTTAGAAGCGGACTAGGGCTACGGTGGCTGGGCCAACAGAAGCTAACCCTGGGAAGCGTTGCATTCCGAAACACTTCGGAATGCAATAGGCGTCTCCTTTTGGAAGACGCCCGCTTTTGTTTCCACCTGGCTTGAGGCTGATGTGCGGCCCTACGTTCGAAAGCTAAGCTTTGTCCCGTTCCACCTTCAGCCTCTTACCACGGAAACGGCCCGGTATCGTGTCGGGAAAAATCGTGCATGTACGTCTTATTCTGACACTCCACTGACACTTTCGCAGTTGCTGGGCTCCCAAGCCTAGCTTACTCTTTTCCTAGATAGACAGGAATTTGGTTTCGATCAAAAGGCGTCAGTCTATTTATCGACCGACTGCACTTGGTTCTTTGCCGCGTAAATTTAGACAGTCTCAATTAATGTGAGTTCGTGTGCATTTGCTTAGGTGTCTGAATTATCCGGCTCCTTCACGATCCAATGGACAGGTAATGCTGCCTATCATCGAAGACAGGCTCGATCTCGTAGAGCTTGTGAATCGTTTGCGCTTCATAGCGCAGGCATTGAAACAACTTCCAAATGATCAAAATAGCATTGGCGATCAAGTTGATAAGCTGTCCGCAGAGAGAAAAATTATCCTAACGCATCTCCGCAAACTCCGTCCATTTCGTGGAAAAAAAGGCAGTTCTAATCAGGCTAACTTTTCTCACTCCAAGAATAAAATACTCTAGGACGATCACGTTAATACTACAGAATCTCCAGAAATACCGATGAAAGTGGATCACAATTACACATATTACGCTTGCGGCATCAACGGTGTTAGGACATAGATTTACGAGCGCGCACCGTCCACACGAATACGACGGTACTGGCTTGGGTTTAAGTCGGACCTAACCCAACTCTTTTTTAAGGGCTTCCCGTAATGTTCGCTCAAAAGCATGCGGAAACACCGGAGGAATGCTTGATCGAAGCCGCAGATCGAGAGTTGCTCGAAAAGCTGCAAAGTTCTCTGATTTCCTCTTACGAGATGGCGCTTGAGAGCGGACTCAGTCCGGGAGGTGCGCTCGCAGCCATTCTAGATTGGGCCGCGGTGGAATGCGGACGGATCAATAATAGGTAAATTCGCTTTTTGAACTTATCAGCAAATGAAGCATCTCTGAACTTGCTACGCCTACAAAAAAAAAGAGAACGGCTAATTGGTCCAATTGCACTTGCCTATCTCGGCGAAAATTGTGCCCTATGCGGAGGTTGAGCCGCCGGAATATATCGCGGTAGATACCGTGACCGTTTGCAAGAGCAAAATTGGGTTCTGGCGCATCGCCGATTTTCCATGATCCAGGAAACCGGCGCCTGAGTTGTAAATGCCCTGTTCGCCGTAAGCATAGCGCCGTGCTCGGAGCCATCAAGACCAAGCCGCTTCGCGGGGGCCTGAAGGCCCGTCTTGACAGCCCCTGCGCGCAGCGCCCTTCTGTGCGCAGGCCGGGGCGAAGAAACGGCCATTCAAACCGAACAAAGAAACTGGCTCTTTTGAATGAGCAGAGGCAGATTGTGATTTTTGATAGCATCCGCCGTCGCGATGAATGAGCTGCGGCCGTACGCTGCTAATTCGGCATGGCAAACGCGGGATCGAATGGCTTGCCGCTCTTGAGCACGCCGAAACATAGAACTAGCAGCTTGCGCATCGCCGCCACCGCAATCTGTTTGCCCTTAAGGCGGCCTTGAGCCCTAAGCCGTTTAGCGAGAGCTGCGACCACGGGATTGTGCTGCATCGCCGATAGCGCCGGCATGTACAACGCACTCCGCAGCGTAGCATTGCCAATTTTGGAAATGCGCGTGGGCCGGTCGATCGAACTGCCTGACCGATGCGACCGCGGGTTCAATCCAACATAAGCGACGGCCTGCGCGCTTGAGCGGAGAACATCGGTTCCCGGCAATTCAGAAAGCACAAGCCCCGCAAGCACTTCACCCACGCCGCTAATGCTCAACAACAGATCACGCTTGGCGCTCAAATCGGGATCGTTATCGATCGTTCCAGCGATAGCCTTATCGACTTCAGCGAGTTGAGCGGCAAAGTGGGTGATCGTCGCCTTGACGAGCGCAAGAGCTGTATCGTCCGCCAAACCGCTGCCGCAACGGTTCTTCCATTCGGTCAAGCTGTTGACAATACCGGCCCGGATGGTCTGCAGCTCGCCCAAACGCTGCATAGCTGGCGAAGGCGGAGTCCAAGGCTGCGGCTTGAATATTTCAGCATATTCCCGAATGTGCCCCGCATCGACGGCATCAGTTTTGTTGCGGCCAAGCTTGGTGCGCGCAAGATCGCGGATCTGGGCCGGATTCACGATGCTGACGATATGGCCGGCTTCCCATAGTGCCAGGGCGATACCGAGGCTGTAGCGTCCAGTTGCCTCCAGGCACGCGTGGACCCGTTTGATCTTCAGTTCTTTAAGCCAGGCTATCAAATGGCGCCAGCCGTCGGGCGAATTGGCAAAATATTTGGAGCGGGGCTTGCCGCATGCGGCAATCTCGACGTCGAGCCGGTCCTTGGAAACATCAATGCCCAGCGCCGGGGTCATCATAATATCGTCCTTCTCCCTCACACTCCCTCGCCACGAAGCCCCGCATCGATCTACCTTGTACACAGGATCTGCGCCCAAAGCGCGTCCCGGGATACCGTCCAGCCTGCAAAGCGGAGCTTGGAAAAGCGGGGCCCGATCTACCGCTCGAGGTCATAAGCCTGAAGGGACGCGAGAGGCTCACCGCTTTCCTCGCTGCCCGGTGGATTAATCTGCCGCCGGACGGATTGCAACGTACAAGGAACGCGGGTTACCCGCGCCCCCCCGCACCGATCCGGACGATCCCAATTCGGGCATCCGGCTCCTACCTCGGGTGCTTGGCGGCGAAACGTACCGAAGGCCAGGGATGAAGGATTTTCGGCTTCGGGAGGAAATCGGCAGCCAGCTTCGCCATCCGTGTCCAGGGAGTATTATCCCGCTGGCTCCGCCGCCGAAGCGTTCGTAGGGCGTTTTGGATGCTCCCGGAGCCTTTGCGGGCCAACTCCTCATAGCGCCCCGCCTGCTGCTCCGCGAATACGAGACCCGCCAAGGCGCCTGAAGCTTTTCGAGACGCCTCGCCCCCAACACCAGTTTAGCCCCATGCCGGGCCAACTCCGGTGAGAACGGCCACTTTGTCTTTGATACCTTGCGTCACGGCTTTATCGCCCCTCACCGGCCTGTCATTTTTTCAAGCTGTTCGGGATACCGGTCACCTTGCACCGTGATCTTTGATGCTGCCTTATTGATCTCATGAAGATCGTCCGCCGTGAGTTCGATATTGACCGCGCCGATGTTCTCTTCGAGGCGGCTGAGTTTCGTCGTGCCCGGAATAGGAACGATCCACGGTTTTTGGGCCAGAAGCCAAGCCAGCGCGATCTGCGCAGGGGTCGTCTTTTTCTTCGCGGCGATTGTCCCCAGCTGGGCGACCAAAGCCTGATTGGCCTTCAAGGCCGCTGGCGTAAAGCGCGGCAGCGTGCTGCGGAAGTCCGTGCTGGCGAACGTCGTTGTCTCGTCCATCTTTCCCGTGAGAAATCCCTTGCCAAGAGGGCTGTACGGAACAAGGCCAATTCCGAGTTCTTCAAGGGCTGGCAGAACTTCCGCTTCAGGCTTCCGCCACCACAAGGAATACTCGCTCTGCAGCGCCGTGACCGGCTGCACCGCATGGGCGCGCCGAATGGTTTGCACGCCCGCCTCCGACAGGCCGAAGTGCTTCACCTTGCCTTCCTTGATCAGCTCCTTCACAGCGCCGGCCACGTCTTCGATTGGCGTCTCCGGGTCGACACGATGCTGGTAAAGCAAGTCGATGACATCGGTTCTCAGCCGCTTGAGCGAGCCCTCCACGGCCTCCTTGATATGCTGCGGCTTGCTGTTCAGGCCGGGCAAGCCTTTCATCCCCCTCGGATCCAGCTTCGGATTGAGGTCAAACCCGAATTTTGTGGCGATCACAACCTTGTCGCGGACGGGAGCCAGGGCTTCGCCCACGAGATCCTCGTTCGTGTAGGGTCCATAGACCTCGGCAGTGTCGAAGAATGTGACGCCGCGTTCGAAGGCTTTCCGGAGAAGCGCAATCATCTCCTGCCTGTCTTTGGGCGGCCCGTAAGAAAAGCTCATGCCCATGCAACCGAGCCCGATCGCCGAGACATCGAGGTTGCTTTTTCCAAGTTTACGCTTCTGCATGGTGTAATCCTTTTTCAAAAGTTGAATGCATCTCCATCAGGCGCCGTACTGCTCGTCGCTGACCTTTTCCATCCAATCGACGGGGCTGCCGTTCAACGCTTCCTGAATGGCGATATGCGTCATGGCCGTTTTCGACGACGCGCCGTGCCAATGCTTTTCGCCCGGCGGAATCCAGACTACATCGCCTGGGCGGATTTCTTCGACGGGGCCGCCCCAGCGCTGCACGCGCCCCAGCCCAAAGGTTACAATAAGCGTCTGACCAAGGGGATGCGTATGCCAAGCCGTGCGAGCGCCCGGCTCAAACGTGACGCTCGCGGCGCGGACACGGGCCGGGTCCGGCGCTTCGATAAGAGGATCAATCCGAACCGTTCCCGTGAAATACTCCGCTGGCCCTTTCCCGGATGGCTGGGAACCGCTTCGCTTTATGTCCATGTCCTTCTTCTCCCTTGATTGCCGAGGCCGCCAGATGAGACAGGTGAAATCTAGTAGACACGGCCTGGTTCGATTAGATAGTAAAATGCGCATGAACTTATAAATCGTATTCATGAATGGGGCGGAAAAACATCAACGATATCATTGCGTTTCTTGCCGTCGCGCGGGAGCGGAGCTTCACCCGGGCGGCGGCGAAGCTCGGCGTTTCGCAATCGGCGCTGAGCCACACGATCCGCGGCCTCGAAGAACGGCTCGGCATCCGGCTTCTCACCCGCACCACGCGCAGCGTTGCCCCGACGGAAGCCGGCGAGCGATTGCTCCGAACGGCAGGGCCGCGCCTTGAAGAAATTGACGCTGAACTCGCGGCCTTGAACGAACTTCGCGATAAGCCCGCCGGAAACATCCGCATCACGGCCGGAGAGCATGCCGCCAATGCCGTCCTTTGGCCTGCGTTGGCGAAGCTTTTGCCGAGTTACCCGGACATCAAGGTGGAGGTGGTCATCGACTACGGCCTGACCGATATCGTTGCCGAACGTTATGATGCCGGCGTGAGGCTCGGCGAGCAGGTTGCTAAGGACATGATTGCCGTCCGTATCGGACCCGACTTCCGTATGGCCGTCGTCGGGGCCCCTTCATACTTCGCGAGACGATCGAAGCCGAAGGCTCCGCAAGACCTCACGGACCACAATTGCATCAATCTTCGATTGCCGACCTATGGCGGCTTCTATGCCTGGGAATTCGAAAAACGCGGACGAGAGCTAAAGGTCCGCGTTGAGGGCCAATTGGTGTTCAACAACATTGCGCTGAGACTGAATGCGGCCTTGGCCGGATTAGGCTTGGCTTTCCTGCCGGAAGACGTGGTGCAACCGCATATAAAGGAAGGGCGACTTATCCGCGGGCTCGACGATTGGTGTGCCCCCTTCTCGGGCTATCACCTCTATTACCCGAGCCGACGGCAGCCTATGCCTGCTTTCGCCTTGCTCGTCGAGGCGCTCCGATATCGAGCGTGAGTCCTTCGCAGGGACTCGAACCAAAGGTCAGAGCGCACGTTAGCCAAATTCCAAAATGCCCCTTACGAAACAGTGGGGCCAACTAGCAATGTTAGCCGCTGTAAGCCCTGATTTTGCTGGGCTGGTTCACCCCCTCCCACTCCGCCAAACACCTGATTAAGCGATTGGGTGTAAGCGCGATTTTCTGGGCCGGGTTTCCAGCCCAGATCGTAGCCTATAGTCATGTCACCAGCCGCGTTTCGATCTTGCGGCTATACGCAACTCGATATTCGACTTGGCGCACCAGAGGGTCTAGTTTCTCCCTACCCGATCAAAGAGAGTCAATCCTTCAGCCGGCTTGGCGCGATGCGCGACCGTACCTTCGAGAACCAGTCCTTTCGGGTGCGGGTGTCAGCAATGAACAATGCGAAGGAGCGGGCTTGCGACGTGAATTCATGATGTTCCGGCACCCAAGCGGGGCTGGCGGCGTCGGCAGTCGTGAGGCGAAGTTTCCAGACATTCGACGCGGCGCCGGTAGGCGGCATGATGCAGCGGACGTCTTCATGATGAGCGTTGAGGAGAAGGAAGACGCTGTCGCTTTCTCTTGGGTGGCCCCGTTCATCCTTTTCGTTCAGCATCCCGCCGGCGAGGTGCATGCCGAAACAACGGATGAACCCACAATCCCAATCGCCCTGGGTCATTTCACGGCCGTCGACATTCCACCAGAGCGCGTCCTTGGAAGGACCTGGACCGTTGGGTTTGCCGGTGAGGAAATTTTTGCGGCAAAGAACGGGATATTCGGCGCGGAGCGCGATCAATTCGCTAACGAAATCGCGAAGCTTGACTCCAATGTCGTCGCGCCAACTCCATTCGAGCCAACTCAGGGCATTGTCCTGGCAGTAGCAGTTGTTGTTTCCCTTCTGGGTGTGCCAACGCTCGTCGCCCGCCAGCAGCATGGGCACGCCTTGCGAGAGAAAAAGCGTGGCCAGGAAATTGCGGGCCTGCCGGTAGCGGAGCGCCTGGATGGCGGGGTCGGCGCTGTCCCCTTCCTCGCCGCAGTTCCAACTGTTGTTGTGGTTGTCGCCGTCGCAGTTGTCGTCGCCATTGGCAAGGTTGTTTTTGTCATTGTAGCTGACGAGGTCACGAAGGCAGAACCCGTCGTGGCAGGTGATGAAATTGATGCTGGCATGCGGATGACGCCCGCTGTGATCGTAGAGATCGGCGCTGCCGCTCAGGCGGGCGGCGAGTTCACCGGCGAAACCGGCGCCCTTCCAGAAGCGCCGCACTTCATCGCGATAGCGTCCGTTCCATTCGGCCCAGCCGGTGGGATAGTTGCCCACCTGGTAGCCGCCCATGCCAGCGTCCCAGGGTTCGGCAATGAGCTTGACGTCGGTCAAAACGGGGTCCTGGCCAATCACGTCGAAAAATGAGCCGAGCTTGTCCCAACCCTTAAGTTCGCGAGCAAGCGCGCTGGCGAGGTCGAAACGGAAGCCGTCGACGTGCATTTCCGTGACCCAGTAGCGCAGGCTGTCCATAAGAAGGCGCAGGCTCGCCGGATGGCGCATGCTCAGGGTGTTGCCGCAACCTGTGAAGTCCTCGTAATAGCGCGGCGCAGGCTGAGAGAGGCGGTAGTAAGAGGCGTTGTCCAAGCCACGAAAACTTAAGGTCGGGCCCAGCTGATTGCCTTCGGCGGTGTGATTGTAGACCACGTCCAGGATGACCTCTATTCCGGCGGCGTGGAAGCGTTTGACCATGCCTTTGAATTCCCGCAGAGCGGCGTGGGGATCGGTGGCGGATGCGTAGGTGGGTTCGAAGGCGAAGAAGGATAGGGTGTTGTAGCCCCAATAGTTGGAGAGATTTTTCTCCAACAGGAACGAATCATCGAGATGGTGGTGCACAGGCAGAAGCTCCACCGCCGTCACCCCAAGTTTCTTGAGGTGGTCTATGGCATCGTCCGAGGCGAGGCCGGCGTAGGCGCCGCGCTGCGTTTCCGGAATAGCCCCCATAAGGCGGGTGAAACCTTTGACGTGGAGTTCGTAGATGCTGGTGAGATGCCAGGGAGTGCGCGGGGGCTTGTCGCGGCCCCAATCGAAGCTGGTGTCCATGACCATGCCGAGCGGGGCGTAAGGAGCGGAATCGCGCTCGTCGAAGCTGAGATCCGCATCGTCGTGGTTCAATGTGTAGCCAAACAACTCGGGGCGCCACTCGCGCAACGGACGTCCGATTGCCTTGGCATAGGGATCGAGCAGAACCTTGCTGGGATTGAAGCGGTGACCGTTTTCCGGTTCGTAGGGGCCATGCACCCGATAGCCGTAAAGCTGGCCAGCCCGAATGCCATGCACAAGACCATGCCACACCTGGTTGGTGCATTCCGGGAGCGTGACGCGCGTTTCGGCACACTGCCGGGACGCGTCGAAAAGGCAAAGCTCGACCTTGGTCGCGTTGGCGGAAAAGAGGGCGAAGTTGACTCCGCCCTTCGCAAGGGTGGGACCGAGTGGAGTGGGGCTTCCGGGCAGGACCTTGGTGGGGCGGCTCATGAGTAGGGGATTTGTCCTTCGCCATAAGGAGCCAGAACTTGATCTGGCAACGGGCTTGGATGTACGGCCGCCGTTGTCCGGCGACGACCATCTTCTCCTCTGCGGTAGGCTTAAACCAGGTCATAAAATTATCAAGCGTGGCTTGCAATAGGAGACAAACACGGAGGTCGAACGTCGTCCTTCACGTCAGGCAGGCCTACAGAGTGTTTGCGTCCGCGCGGCCCCGCGGATGAATCCGCGCTCACGGCGAATACGCGCTTTGCCGACCTCTAAAGGACGGTGAAAGCGCATGTGAAAGCAATTCTCCGGAAAATTCGCGTCAGCAACCGTCGCGGCCGAAATCCCGAATGGGATCGACCTTCAGAAATTTAACTGGACCCAGCCGTCGGCAAAGCAGTCTATGTCGCAAACTCGTCGCCCTTCACTGGGCAGGCGCACCTCGCATTCCAAAGGGAATGATCGTCCACGCTCATTTCAGGCAGACTTGCGTTGCCACCAAGCGGAGCACCCGCGCTTAGCAACGCTGACCGGGTGCATAAACTGCCCTGGCATGACGAGCCCGATCCCGTGAATTGGACTCCCAGAGCGGATTCATGGGCGCGAGGCAGGGGCCCCGGCCTTCCGCTCCAGCCCTCATCGGAAGACGCGGTTGCGGTGGCACCATCGGATGAAGATATAGACCGACCAAACCCGCGACCAATACATTCCTGGCGCTCCGGCAAGAAACGTTAGCCAAAGCCGCTCAACTGCTTCAGGGGCAAGGCCAGCAAGAGCGACAGCTTGCGGATCCCGCAAGGTCTCGTCCATCGCGTTCTTCAGACCGCGCCTGATCCAGCGATCGAACGGCAAGACAAATCCGCTTTTGGGCCGCTCGAACAAAGCCGGATCGAGGCCGCGCAGACCAACACGCCGAAGTATCGCCTTCCGGCCCAGCGGCTGGTAGCGTTTGGATTCAGGTAGGCGGTCCACACTCTCGAAGAGGACTTGGTCCACCAGCGGCACCCTCTGCTCAAGCGAGCAGGCCATGCTAGCCACGTCATTGTCGCGCAGAAGCCGCTCGCCCAGGAAAAGCCGCTGTTCCATGATGCTGATCGCCGAGAGCGGCGTGCGCCCACAGGTCTCGGCGGTCAGCCGCTCGCGCATTGCCGGTGGCAGACCATCGGCAAGAGCCTTGGCGAAGTCGGGCGCCAAGAGTTCATGCTGGAATCCGGGTAGAAAGAGCGCATAAGCCATTTGGTAAAGCGCCAACAGGTCGTCGCCATGACGAACCATCTCAGGGAGCTTGGCCCAACGGGTCTGAGGCGGCACTGCGTGACTGGAGCGACGCAGCGGCCAGGTCGCCAACTTGGCTGCGGCCACCTGCAGGCCGCGAGGCATCCAAGCAACGCGCCGGGACCAGCTGTGTAACATGGGCAATTCCCGGTAGGTTGCATATCCTCCAAAGAGTTCGTCTCCGCCCGTACCGGAGAGCGCCACAGTAAACCCGGCGTCGCGGATTGCGCGTGACATGAAATAGGCATTCAGCCCGTCGAAGGTCGGCTGGTCTAAACTGTCGAGCGCCGTCTCCAAGTTCTCGACGAAGTCTCCCTCCGTCAGCAACACCTCGTGATGCTGCGTCCCGATAGCGGCGGCGATTTTTCTCGCAACGGGCCCTTCATTGAGTTCCTGCTCTTCAAACGCTAATGTGAAGGTGTGAATAGGGCTTTGGGCCGCGCGCTGTGCAAGATTGGCCATGACCGACGAATCGACGCCGCCGGAGAGAAAAACAGCGAGAGGCACATCGCTGGCAAGGTGCAGCCTCAACACTTCCTGCAGAATGGCGGCCAGGCTGTCCTCATCTATCGCCGGATCGGGAGCTTGGCCGGGAATGCGCCAGAAATCCTCTTGGCGGACCTCATTGCCCTGACCATCAAGTTCGATAAGCTGCCCCGGCCAGAGAAGATCGACGCCTTCGACCGCCGCACAGGGGCCGACAACAAAGCCATTCCATACACTGCTGGCGACGGCATGCGGATCAAGGCGGGGGGTGCCCAGCAGCCCGGATGCGAGCAGGGCACGAAGCTCCGAGGCGAAGGCCAATGACCACCCGCTGCCAGGATCCGGCGACCGAGCCAGATAGAGGGGCTTAATGCCCAGTTGATCCCTCGCCAGCAAGAGCCGGCGCTGCTTCGGGTCCCAGCATGCAAAAGCGAACATGCCGCGCAGCCAACTCACCGCGTTCGGCCCGTGCAGGCCAAGCGCACGCAGCATGACGGCGGTGTCGCCAGTTGATTGGAAGTGCTGTCCCTCACTCTCCAGACGCCGCCTCAGGTCGAGATAGTTGTAGATTTCGCCGTTGAATGTGATGACGTGACCTGTAACCGGGTCCACCATGGGCTGGATGCCGGCCGGTGAGAGGTCGAGGATGGCGAGCCGGCGGTGGGCCAGCAGTGCGCCCCACCCGCGCGCGTCCGGCTCGGAGGTCCACTGGCCGCTAGCGTCCGGACCGCGGTGAACCATGGCGTCGCTCATCCGTTTAAGCGCGGCGCGATTGGGCTCGTCAATTCGTCCGATGATCCCGGCAATTCCACACATCGACCTGATACCTTGCAAAAGTAGGGACACTGACCATCGTCTGGTCGCTCAATGTCAAAACCCCTTCACATTATTGCGTCTTAAATCTAAGCAACAAAGGCTGTTGAACTGAGAGAGGGCTTAGTGCTAGCATTTTTGTATGGACTTTCAATTCAAAAGGCTTGTGACTGCCATAAAATTGGAAAGGCTCGAAGCGTTAAACGTTTGCCTCTAAAGTCTCACGCCAACATTCAAACGCCCGCCGCCGTTTGCAGCGGCCAGTAAATCCAGATCGATGAGCCAAGAACGCCTCAGCATTCTTTACGTATCCCAGATGCCGGCCAGCCCTCCGCGTTTTGGCGCGCAGGCGCGGGTTCATGGGCTGATGACTGAGCTGGCGCGACGGCATGACCTGACAGCGGTGATGCTCGTCGATGATGAATTCGATATCGAAGAGTGCCGGCTCGCCATGCAGTCTTTCTGTCGCGAGGTGGTCCTGATCCCCAATCCTTATGGGCGAAAGGGGCTTGCCAAGCGGTTACTGCAGCTCAGGTCGCTGGTCTCGCCCAGAAGCTTTGAGCGCCTGAGGGTCACGGTTCCGGCGATGCAGCAAGCTTTGGACCAGGTTCTGCGCACCCGGCGGTTCGATATTGTCAACCTGGAGTTTCCGTATCTCGGTCATTGCGACCTGCGCCAGGCTCCGCCCGGTGCGGCGCTCCCGCGGGTGGTCGTGGACTCCCACGAGATCGCCTACGACCTGGCCCGGCAGTTCGCCCGCACCGGGGGGAGCCTGGGGCGTCGCCTCTACGCCGAGGCCAATTGGCGCAAACTCCGGCGGGAAGAGTTGCAGACTTACAGCGATGCGGACGGGGTCTACCTGTGCAGCAAGGCGGACGAAAAGCGCTTGCTCGACCAGGCGCCGAGGGTCCGCACGGCGGTGATTCCCAACGCGGCGGACGTCGAATATTACCAGCCGCGCCCCACCGATCCCGCGCCGGACGGCCGCACTGTGGTGTACTTTGGACTCCTTTCCACCGTTCCCAATATTGACGGCGTAACCCATTTCGTCCGGGACATATGGCCACATATCATCCAGGCGCACCCCGAAGCGCACTTTAAGATCGTTGGCGGCAGGCCGCCACCGGCACTCACACAACTGGCCGCTCCCCGGATAGAGTTTACCGGCTTCGTGCCGGACCTCCGGCCGCATCTCGCGGAGGCCGCGGCCTTGGTGGTGCCGTTGCGATTGGGCGGCGGCACCCGGCTCAAGATTGTTGAGGGTATGGCCATGGGGAAGGCCATTGTTTCGACCACGCTGGGCGCCGAGGGCATTGAAGCCGCTCCCGGACGAGACCTGCTTATTGAGGACGAGCCAGAGGCCTTCGCGGACGCGGTAAATCGCCTGCTTGCCGATCTCGGGCTCGCGGCGCGCATTGGCCAGTCGGCGAGGGAGCTGGCCGTGCAGCGGTACTCCTGGAGCGGAGCAACTCAGGCGCTGGAGGAGTTCTATCGCCAAATCCTGGGGGTCCGCTCATGAAGGCAGCACTTATTGGCGCCGGACACATTGCCCGGCAGCACCTTGACTGCCTGAAGACGTTGCCTGGCATCGAACTTGCCGCCGTCTGCGACCTCTCGCCCGCCATAGCGGAGGCCGCCGCCGAGCGTTACGGAATTGGGGCGTGGTTTACCGACCACCGCGCCATGCTGGACAAGGCAAAGCCCGACGTTGTCCATGTCACCACGCCTCCGACCTCCCATTTCCGGCTGTGTATGAACTCGTTAGACGCAGGCGCCCACGTGATCGTGGAGAAGCCGGCCACCTCGACACTCGAAGAACTGGAGACGCTGGCCAAGCGCGCCGAGGAAGCAGGCCGCCATCTCATCGAGGATTACAACTACGTCTTCAACCGCGCTCCCCAGGAGATCTTGCGGCGCGTCGAAACAGGCGAGTTCGGGGCAGTGACCCATGTCGAGGTGCTCATCTGCCTCGATGTCCTCGGTCCAGCCGGCTTCGCCGATCCAAACTCTCCGCACCCGGCCCTCGCCCTCGCCGGCGGCGCGATCGCCGACTTCCTGCCCCACCTTGCCTCGCTCGCGCATCGTTTTGTTGGGCCGTGCCGGACCGCCCATTCGGTCTGGAGCAAGCGCAAACCCTCGCCTCTGCCGTTCGACGAGTTCCGCGCCGTGGTGGACGCCGAGCGCGGGACCGCGGCCCTGGGCTTCAGCGCCAGCTCGCAGCCTGACGCCTTCTGGCTTAGGGTCTACGGCGAGCGGATGCAGGCGACAGCCAATCTATTCGAGACGCGGCTCACCTTTGACGGCCCCCGCAACACACCCAAGCCCTTACGCCCTTTCTTCAGCGGCCTGGAGGAGGGAAAGGACATAAGGCGTGCCGCCGTGACCACGCTTTTGCGAAAGTTCACAAGTTACGGCGCCTATGAAGGGTTGCGGGAATTGCTGGCCCGCACCTATCGGGCCCTCGAGAACGGGCCGGTCTTGCCGGTCACGGCGAGCGATATCATCGAGGTGAACCGAATGGTCGAGGCCCTCAAGCCAAGGGAGCAGTGAGCATGAAGGTTCTTGTCACCGGCGCCAATGGCTTCCTCGGCCGGCATGTGGTCGACGCGCTGCTGGCCCGCGGCGTCGAGGTCCGCGCCATGGTCCGGCCCGCCGCGCGCGTTGAGCAATTCGGCTGGTCCTCTAAGGTGGAAATCTTCAGGGCGGACCTTCGCACCTCGCGCGAGCTGGAGCGCGCCTTCGATGGCGCCGATGCGCTCATACACCTCGCCGCAGTTGTTTCTGGCGGGGAGGACGCGCAGTTTGCCGGAACAGTGGTCGGCACCGAGCGGCTTCTCGACGCCATGGCGGCCAGCGCCTGCCGGCGGATTGTGCTATGCAGCAGCTTCTCGGTCTACGATTACAGCTCGACCCGCCGGGTTCTCGATGAGAATGCGCCGCTTCATAAGCCGGCGGACGTCTACGCCCGCGATGGCTACACCATCGCGAAATGGTGGCAGGAGCGGGTGACCCGACGCTACGCCGAAAAGCACGGGCTGGACCTCACAGTGCTGCGCCCCGGCTTTATCTGGGGACGCGATCACGGCTATTTGGCCGCGCTGGGCCAGCAGATCGGCCGTCACCACATCGTCATCGGCCCCTTGACCCGCATCCCGATGACCCATGTAGAGAACTGTGCCGACGTGTTCGCGATCGCGGCGACGGACGCGCGCGCGATCGGCCAGACATTGAACGTTGTCGATGGCCCTGGCGAGCGCATCTGGAGCTACCTTTCCGACTACATGCGTGGCAGCGGCGAGCGAGGCTTGCGCCTGCCCGTCCCCTATTGGCTGGCCATCCGGGTGGTACGGCTCACCTTCGCGACAGTCTTCAGGCGCGCAACTAAGGTGCCCGGCATCCTCATACCGAATAGGCTCGATTCGCGGCTCAAGCCTCTCCGATTTGAAAACCGCGCACTGCGGGAGACGCTGGGATGGACTCCGCCGCTCGATTACCAGCAATGCCTGGCGAAAACCTACAGCCGACCGGAGCGCCAGGGCTACGCTTCGGACACTAAGCAGAGATTCGCCAGTTGACCAACGAATCGATATTTCTCTCACGGTTCAAGGCTTTGACGGCGGCGTGGATTTCGCGATCAAGCTCTTCGACATCGGTGAAGGTCTTATGGGCGAGATGACGCGCCTTGAGGTCGTGCCAGACTACCTCACTGTCATTGAGCTCTGGCGAGTATTTGGGCAGCCACTCGACGGTCAGCCAGTGCTTGCGCGCATCGAGCGCCGTCAGGGCGATTTTGCTGACATGGATCGGCCCATTATCCTCGACCAGCACGACGGGTATTGTCACGCGCCCGGGCTTGGGGCCAAAGAGGCGATCGAGTTGATCCAGATGCGCAATGAAGTCGGCGCTGCGCTTGGTCCGGCTCGTATGCACGATGAGCCGGCGTTTTACATGATCGAGCGAACCCATCATGGCCACCTTCTTGGCCTGCCCCGGCGCCGGCACGCGCAGACCGGCGCCGCGTTCGGCCAAAAGTGAGCGCTTGCCGCTCACGATAAACGTTCGCTTGTGCACGCGCCAGATAAGGATGCGTCAGCGCCTCGCTCTCGTCGCCGTAAAGCAGCACGATGTCGCCAGCCTCGGCCTGGGCCTTGCGCAGCTGAAGCCGGAGCCCAACGCGCTCGATCTCATCGGCGATTTGCCGCCCCTTCAGCGTGTGCCGTGGCCGCCGCCACCGGAAGTTTTTTTTCGCAGCGCCTTGGAGAGTTGCGATGGCCCGATATCGACGAGTTCGCGCTTTTTGATCTCGGCGATGAGGCGTGGGATCGTCCAGTTCGCACGGTTTGCGACGGGTGCTTCGAGCAACGGCGCGCAAACCCGCAGCGCAGCCTCGGTCTTCAGCGGCGGTGGGCCTGCATACACGCTCGCCTCGATGGCCTCGACGCTGCCGCGCGCGAAATCGCCGCGCCAAAAGCGAACTGTATCCTCGCGCACACGGAACACCTCGGCGATCCCGCGCGCTGGTCCAGCCATCGAGCGTCAGCAATAGCGCGCGCGCCCGATCCGCCTCGCCGCGATTACGCGAAAGCGCCAAAACTTCAAGCGCCGCCCGCTGCTCGCCACTCGCCTTAACCGGAGATTTGCCCGCCATGTCCCGCCCCCGCGAATCAGTACGGAGACGGAATCACAGTCAAGATCCGTTGGTCAAGTTCAGGGAGTCTGCTTAGTGGCCTGAATCAATTAAAGTGCGGGGTAGAGGCTTTTCAGCTTGATGCGGGCGTGCGGTTGTAAAGCGCCAGTCCGCCTTGGCGTGGTAAGTGTTGCGCCGGTCAAGCCAGGCCGCGACCTCGCATTCGAGCGCGGTCCGATCGGGGATGCGGCGGTCCAGGCACTGGCCGGAAAGGATGGCCAGTTCCGATTCCGCCTATTGAGCCAGCTGCCGTGCTTGGGCGTATAGTGCCACTCGAACCGCTCAACAAGGTGGCGCGCTTCCCCCGGCGGGAATGCCTCGTACAATGAGGCCGGCGTGTGTGTATTCAGATTGTCTTGCACCAGCACGATCTTTTCCGCCTTGGCGAAGTGGACATCGCTCAGTTCCTTCAAAACATGCGCATATGCCCGCGTTCAAGTCGCAACTATTCGGCAGGCTGCAAAATTGGGGCAAAATCCTTTGGAAGGCTTGCGTTTACGCTTGGCAGCCTGACCCCGTACCGTCGTGCCTTTATGCCTGGTGAGCCACCTCTATCGCACGGAGGCGGGCTTCGGGCTGACCGGCCAAGCTGCGCCACGGCGCTCCCGCAAGGACATAAAGGCCCGATCCAATCGCGGCGAGGTCGACGAAGTAAAGGTAGCGGTAATCGCTGGCTACGGAAATTACGAAAAAGCTCGCTGCAAACAACGCGCTCGATGAGATGAGCGCCAGGAATGCGTAATCCTCCGGCCGCCGCCGGATCCATAAGAAAACAAAGCATGCGCCGCTGATGAGTGCGAAAGGCAGGTGCATCAGGCCTGCATCGGTGAACCAGCGAGCATAGTCGCGCAGCGCCTTATCGCGGGCATCCAGGCGAAGCTCCATGCCCAGTTTCCCCAGTTGAGGCTGGGGACCGTCGACGCCAAGCTGAAAGATATAGACCTTCCTGGGGTCAGGCGGAGCAAGGAGCCACTGGAAAACTTCGCCTCGCGTCGACAGGTAGGTGAGCGGGTGATTGACGATCAGATCCAGCCACTGCCGGGAGACAGCGTCCTGTGACGCCAAAACCGCAGCCGACAACTCCCGCCAGTCCCAGACCGGGTCGGACGAACGCGGCGTATAAAGGCTCTTGCCGCGTTCGATCAACTGCGCGACCAGCGGCGCTTCCTGTTGAAGAATGGCGGGATCGAAAGCCGGATCGTTCGTCGCCGCTCCGATGATATCGTTGATCTGAAGCTGGCGCAGCATCTCATAAGCGCCGGGCCGCTTGGCCGTGCGCAGTTCGAGCCCGGCTTTGCCGCCAGCGGCGATCAAGGCGCAGCTTGCCGTGAGCGTGAAAGCGCTCAGAGCCGCTTTCCGCAGGCGCGCCCTGTCCGCTTTGGCGTGGGCTATGGCTCCGATCGCAGTGGCGGCGGGCAGAAGGATCAGGAATCCATTCTGCCGGGTCAGCGTCGCCAGAGCGAGACAGGCCACCGACGCCGATAGCAGGATGGCGCGGACGCGCCTTCGCTCCCATTGCAGGGTGGCGTGAAACATCAGCGTGAAGCCCGCCAGGCTTGCATCGGCAAAGAGAACGTCTTTCCAGACTATGCCTTGCATGATGAAAAGCTGCGGCAGCGAAATGCAGAGGGCGGCTGCAAGCGGAGCAACCCAGGATGCCCCGCAGGTCGCGGCCATGATCGACGCCAGCGCGCCGTACGCCAGCAGCGCATTGAAAACAAGGAACAGCGTCGCGCCCGGAACGGCGTGGTCGCAAACTCCCAGGATCCAGGACATGACGGGAGGATGCCAATTGTCGTAGAGGCCCTCCCTTGCCTCCAGGAGCTGGATCACCGAGTCGTAGGAAAGGTGGCCGGGACTGTTGACGGCAACGGAAGCGATGCCCCCGAAGACGATGATCGCCGCGCCAACGTTGCCGGGGCGCCAGAACCTCGCGGCCGTCCTGGCAAGTCCTGACCGAAATTCTTTCAACTCGATCTCCTTTGAGGGCTGCGCTCCCCGCGCGCATCCCCTGAATAAAAGCCGTGGCTTGCGCCAGAAGGGCCAAGGCCGGCGCATTTATAAAAGTCTTAAGGACGCTCATGAAACGGCTCAATTGCACCTCTTAGGGAGTCATCCCCACTTTATCTCCTTCGGCGCAAACGCTATGACATCGCTGCAGCCGGGAAACTAAGCATCTTCTCCTGCGTTGATGACCGGTACGCCACCGAAGGAGCCCGAAGCCGTCATGCCCGACAGCACGATCCGCCTATCGCCCAATGCCACGTTCTGGGTGCTTTTCTTCTGCGCTGTCGCTGGTCGGGCTGCTCGTCTTTTACGAGATCCTTCTGCCGTTCGTCGCCGGCTTCGTGCTTGCCTATCTGTTTCAGCCCTTTGTGGACTACATGGGCCGCTGGGGCATAAATCGAGGCGTGGCGGCGTTCATCATCATTGCGGCCGTGGCGCTCGTCATCGCGCTGATCGCCGCGCTGATCGTGCCGACCGTCATCGATCAGCTTGCTCAGCTCATCCAGGCGCTGCCGCGCTACTACCAGGAGGCTCGGGCCTACATCTTCAAGAATTATGGAAGCTATTTGGCGCCCCTCCAGAAGGAACTCGGCAACGGCCAAGCCTCCGGCTCCCAGGGCCAGATTACGCAAGACCTGGCGCAGTGGCTGCTCAGGCAGCTTCAGACCCTGGTTCAGGGCAGCCTGGCGCTCTTCAACTCGCTGGCGCTCCTGTTCCTGACGCCGGTCGTCACGTTCTTCCTCTTGCGCGACTGGGACGACATGATCGCCGGGGTCGAGGAACTGCTGCCGAGGCAGGATGCGCCCGCCATCAAGGAAATCGCAAAGGAGATCGACTGGACCATTTCCGGCTATCTGAGGGGCATGCTGATCGTGCTCGTGATCGTATCCGCGTTCTACATGGTCGCGCTCGGCGCGATCGGCCTCAATTACGGCCTCGTCATCGGGCTCGGCGCGGGGCTTATCAGCTTTGTGCCCTATCTCGGCTCCACGAGCGGATTCCTCGTATCGGGCGGCGTAGCGCTGTCGCAATTCTGGCCGAATTACACCATGGTTGCGCTCGTCTGCGGCGTCTTCGTGCTCGGTCAGGTCGTCGAGGGCAACGTGCTGACGCCGAAGATCGTGGGGGACAAGGTGCGGCTGCATCCGGTCTGGATGCTGTTTGCATTGATCGCGTCCGGCTATCTCTTCGGCTTCACGGGCCTTCTGATTGCGGTGCCGATGGCCGCGGCCATCGGGGTTCTGGTGCGTTTCGCCGTCCGCAAGTATTATGGCAGCCCCATGTATGAGGGCGAGGAGAAGCATGAGCGCAAGGCCGAAACCATCCGCGGGTAGCGCTGTGTAATGCCTGCACAACTGGCGCTCGACCTTCCGCACCGGCAGAGCTGGGACGAAGCGGACTTTTTCATCACGTCGCGGAACGAGCACGCGCTGAAGCTCGTCACAACGTGGCCGGACTGGCACGCGCCCGCTGCGGTGATCTTCGGGCCGCCCCAGTCAGGGAAAACCTACCTCGCGAATATCTGGCGAAACCGGTCGGAAGCAGAATTCGTCGAGACGCCCAAAGTGGCGGAGCATGTCTGGTCCGCGCCCTATGCGCCGCTCATCATCGAGGATGTGGATTCGTCTGCGTTCTGCGAAACGGCGCTCTTCCACCATCTCAATCTCGCCCGCGAGCACAGCTCGTTCATCCTCCTGACGGCCGAGACGCCGCCCGGACAATGGGAGATATCGCTTCCCGATCTGCGTTCGCGCATCCGGTCGTACCCGGCGGCGGAAATCCAGCCGCCCGACGAAGAGCACCTCGCAGGCCTGCTTCTGAAGCATTTCAGCGACCGGCAGATCGAAGTCGCCCCCGACGTCATCTCCTATCTCGTAGCGCGGATCGAGCGCTCCATGGCGGCGGCTCAGACCGTGGCGGAGCGCCTGGATAAGCTCGCGCTTGCAGAGCAGAAGAAGGTCACGCGGGCCTTTGCGGCGAAGGTTCTGAAAGAGCTGAACGCCAGCGGCGATGGGGCAGAGAGCGAGGAGTAGGGCAGGGCGCCCGCTTCCATCATCGCCGCCGAGGCAAAGGCTTGACAAATGTATGAGCCCATACTCCTAGCTTTGCTTAAGATCGGGAAGGTTCGTTCGTGCTCACGCGGGCTGGTCCCTGAGGATACACATGTCCGACGCCCAAGAAACCGGTCGCCCGTCTCCCGACGCCTTGCTTGAAGTGGCGCGCAGCGAAGAGGCCGGGCGCGGCCACCTGAAGATTTTCCTCGGCGCCGCTCCCGGCGTTGGCAAGACCTACGAGATGCTGCTTTCGGCGCGCTCTCGCCGTGCAGCGGGAGCCGATGTCGTGGCTGGCGTCGTCGAAACCCACGGCCGGGCCGAGACCGAGGCTCTCCTTGGGGGTTTGGAGATCATCCCGAGAAAGCCTGTCGAATACAAGGGCCGGATGTTGGACGAGATGGACCTCGACGCTCTTCTCGCGCGCCGCCCGCAGGTCGCCCTTGTCGACGAACTCGCCCATACCAATGCGCCAGGCAGCCGCCACCCGAAGCGCTATCTCGATGTCGAAGAGCTGCTCGCCGCCGGGATCGACGTTTATACCACGCTAAACATCCAGCACGTCGAAAGTCTCAACGATGTCGTCACCCAGATCACCGGCATCCGCGTCCGGGAGACGGTGCCGGATTCCATCCTCGACCGGGCCGACGACATCGAAGTCATCGACCTCGCGCCCGATGAACTGATCCAGCGTCTTCGCGAGGGAAAAGTCTATGTTCCGGAGCAGGCCGAGCGGGCGATCGAGCACTATTTTTCGCCCGGCAACCTGACGGCGCTGCGCGAGCTTGCGCTTCGCCGGACGGCCCAGCGCGTCGATGAGCAACTCCTCACGCACATGAAGGCGCATGCCATCCCTGGGCCTTGGGCGGCGGGCGACCGCGTCCTGGTTTGCATCAGCGAGGACCCGAACTGCGCCGCCCTCGTGCGCTACACGAAGCGGGTTGCGGACAGGCTGCGCGCGCCTTGGACGGCGCTCTCCATCGAAACGCTGCGCAGCCAGGACTTTTCCGTGGTGGAGCGGGACCGCATCGCCGACACGCTGCGCCTTGCGGAGCGGCTTGGCGGTGTGGCTGCAACGCTTCCGGCGCGCGGGCGCGTCGCGGATGACGTGATCGACTTCGCCCGCGCGAACAATGTCACCCAGATCGTGATCGGCAAATCCAGCCGCACGCGCTGGTTCGAGCTTCTCTACGGATCGGTCGTTCACGAACTCGTCCGGCGCTCCGGCAATATCAGCGTCCATGTGATCGCCGGTGACGCGCTGAAAGAGGAGGCCATTCCGCGAAAAACCGTCAGGACCAGCGCGCCAGGCGCAAATATTGCCGGTTATTTCGCGGCAGTTTGGTTGACGGCGGGCGGCACTCTCGCCGCGGAACTTCTGAAGCCGTATTTCGGCGGCGAGACGGTGCCGCTCATTTACATGATGGGGGTGCTCGGCATCGCCTCCCTTTCCGGTCTCGGCCCGTCGCTCCTCGCGGCCCTGGCTAGCATGCTCTGCTACAATTTCTTTTTCATACCCCCCATTTACAGCTTTACTATCGCCGATCCCGTCAACGTCGCCGCTCTTTTCTTCTTCCTGTTTACGGCGCTGATTGTCAGCCACCTGACCGCCCGGGTGCGGCGGCAGGCGGAGCTGGCCCGCAACAGGGCCGCGATCACAAGCGCGCTCTACAGCTTTTCGAGCAATCTTGCTAGTCAGGCGAAGCTCGGCGATCTGCTTTCGACGTCGGTCTCGCAGATTGCAGCATCTTTGGGAGCGGACGTGGTCGTGATGCTGCCCGATGCCCATGGCCGCTTGAAAGTTGCTTCCTCCTTCCCGCCCGGCGAGGCCCTCGAGAAGGCCGACCTTGGCGCGGCCCAGTGGTGCTTCGAGCATGGCCGTTCGGCAGGCCGGGGATCGGATACCCTGCCGGGAGCGCCGCGCTTGTACCTTCCGCTTCGGACAAGCCAGGGCGTCATCGGCGTGGTTGGGCTCGCCGCTGGACGGCGGAGCGATATCATCCTCACCCCTGACGAGCGTCGCCTTCTCGACGCGTTCATGGACCAGGCCGCCGTCGCGATCGAAAGGGTCCGCCTTGCCAAGGAGATGGACGACGCCCGCGTGGCGGCCGAGGCCGAACGGCTTCGCGGCGCGCTCCTGACCTCTCTTTCGCACGATCTGAAGACGCCGCTGGCCTCGATCCTCGGCGCGGCAAATTCTCTTCGCCAGTACTGGGAACGGTTCGACGCCAAAGAGCGCGCCGAGATGATCGCAACCATCGAGGAAGAGGCGGGCCGCATGGCGCGCTTCGTGGGCAACCTCCTCGACATGACCCGGCTCGAGGCGGGCGCAATCGAACTCAGGCGGCAGCCGACGGATTTGTCGGATGTTATCGGGACGTCTCTGCATCGGAGCGAGGGCCTTCTTGCGGATTTCAAGATCAGCCTCGACGTCGAGCTGGACTTGCCGCTCCTGCCCCTCGATGAAATGCTCATCGAACAGGTGCTGGTCAATCTCCTGGACAACGCCGCGAAATATGCTCCGCCGTCGTCCACGATCACGCTCAGGGCGAGAAAGACCGGCGGCGTGGTCCGGCTTCAGATCATGGACGAGGGGGCGGGCATTCCCGAGGATCAGCTTTCCTTGATTTTCGAGAAGTTTTATCGGGTGAAAAGCCGCGATCGTCAGCGTGCCGGCACGGGCTTGGGGTTGGCGATCTGCCGCGGCTTTGTGGAGGCGATGGGCGGCGTCATCACAGCAGCCAATCGCGCCGACAGGTCAGGCGCCGTGTTTACGGTTGAACTGCCGGTCCCCGCCGCCTTCGAGACGAGCCGCCCGCCGGTCCTAGCCTGACGCGCTGGCGAACTGGCCCGCAAGATTGGCTTGCCTAAGTAGTTCGCTGAATGCTCATCGATAGATAGTGTTCCGGAGAAAGGCATTCGGCGCGCGGGAACCTGCTTAGCTTAAACTGAAGGCCGCAGGCTTTTTTTATTCTGTTACTTAAATGCTATTCTATAGTGTTACAAATCATGCGCATCTCTTTTGCTGCGGCTATCAGGGGGATGCAACAATGACGAGGAAAGCTTGTGCAGGGCAGACTGCCGGAAGAGGGCGCCGCTCTTCTTCCTCTTCAGGACGTTTTGCACTAGGTACTCTCGCTTTGAGTTGCGGCCTTGTTGCTTGCGGGCCGAACAGCGAAGCCGCCGAGTACGGCTTCACCACCTATCAATTGGGCAGCCAGGCCTTTGGGGCGGGCATGACACCGCCGCCCGGCACTTATGTGACTGACGCTATTTCCTACTTTACGGCCTCGATCGGCGGGGACATCGAGCTCGGCAGGCTCGTCTTCAACGCCGGCGCCAAAGCAGAGATTTTCTCCGAAGGCGTAAGCATCTTGATGGTGCCCGAAACAAAGGTCTTGGACGGCCACCTGGGCTTGCTCGTCTCGGTTCCTGTTTCCCATATCAATCTTGAAGCGAGCGCGACCGGCCCCCGAAGCAACACGGTCACCGACACGACCGAAGGGTGGGGCCTTGGCGATACGACGCTTCAGGTGCAACTGGGCTGGGATCTGGGCGACTTCTCGCACACATTCCATGTTCTCGGTGTCATTCCAACTGGCCGCTACGAGCCTGGTTTCTATCCCCTGACGGGGTTCAATCGTCCTTCGCTTGACCTCGGCTGGGCTTTCACCT
Source organism: uncultured Alphaproteobacteria bacterium (assembly GCA_963817495.1). Taxonomy (GTDB): domain Bacteria; phylum Pseudomonadota; class Alphaproteobacteria; order Rhizobiales; family Rhodomicrobiaceae; genus Rhodomicrobium. The sequence continues at coordinate 216,048 of CAWFOS010000017.1, forward strand.
GGTTTGAGAAGAACACGAAGCTCCAGTTCAATGGCGCTGTCGGCTTCATGACGAGTTTGGAAAACGATGCGACCCAGTACCAAACCGGTGACGAATTCCACGCCGAATGGGCCATTGGCTACAAATTCGATAACGGCCTGGTCCTGGGCGTTGCCGGATACGATTACAGGCAGATCACGGGCGATTCCGGTCCGGGCGACTTTTTGGGTTCATTCATCGGATCACAGGATGCTGTCGGGCCTGCTCTTTCCTACTCGACGCTGATCGGCAAGACGCCCGTCACCATCAGCATTCGGGACTACGAACAGTATGATTGGAAGAACTTCTTCCACGGGAATGTGTCGATTGCCTCATTCACGGCGGCCTTCCCAGCTGGTCAGGCTCTAGAAAGTTCCTCGCTCAAGTGATTGGCCGTTGCTGTTCGGTTTCTGAGGCTATGCCGAGGCAGTGAGGGCGCTCCTCGCAGTTTTGGCTTCTCCGGAGGAAGGCACCCTGCCGCGCATGAGATCGCGAGAAAACCGGTATGCCACGCTCGGCGACCCAAGCCGGGAGAATGCGCGCCTGAGCTGCCGGAGCCTGCAATTCCGCCCATGCGTTGGCGTAACCGCCTGCTGCCATTGCGCTGATGAAAGAGATCTTGCAGCCTGCGGGCAGCCGCGTCATCCTTAAGCCATAATCATCGTTCCGACGGCGGCCGGCAGCGCCAGTCGACGCTCGCGACGGACGAGTCTATGGACCCTGAGCCGGGTTTTGATCACACTTGTTAAAGCGCTCCGTTACACGTCGGCATCTACAATTGCCCGCAGTGGAGCCGGATGCCTGTCTTGCCGGAGGTATTGCTTATGAATCTCGCCGAAGCCGAGCCTGCCCCGACCTACAGGGACAGAATTCTAGCCTTTGGCGCGGAACGGTTCTTCAACCGTGAGCTCTCCTGGCTCGAATTCAATAAGCGCGTACTCGAAGAATCCGAGAACAAGCGAAACCCCCTTCTGGAGCGCGTGCGGTTTCTCGCGATTTCGGGCTCGAACCTCGATGAGTTCTATCGGGTGCGCGTCGCGGGCCTTCACGAGCAGGCGGTCACGAATATTCTCGAAGTCTCGCCGGACGGCATGACCCCGAAGCAGCAGGTGCAGAAAATCAACGCGGCCGTCGGGGCGATTTCAGAACACCAGCAGGCCCGATGGACCGCGCTCAAGAAAGAGCTGGCCTCGGCAGCGATCCACATTTTGTCGGCGAGGACGCTCAGCGACGAGGACAGGGGCTGGCTCGAAATCTATTTCATGCGCCGCATTTTCTCCGCGCTGAGCGCCGTCGCGGTGGACGCCGCCCACCCTTTCCCGCATGTCCAGAGCGAGGAACTCGTGCTCGTTCTCGATTGCGTCCGCGAAGATGAAGGCGAGCCGCGCTCGATGTACGCGCTCGTCGTCATGCCGAACGGCCTCGACCGGTTCGTCCGCATGCCTCAGACGGAAAACAAGAACGGAAAGCCGGCCATCCGTTTCATTGCCATCGAAACCGTCATTTCCCTTTTCGCGCATATGCTTCTGCCCGGCTTCAGGGTGAAGGACGTTGGCCTTTTCCGGCCCTTGCGCAACAGCGAAATCGAGTTCCAGGAGAAAAGCGAAGACCTTCAGAAAACATTGCGCCGGGCGCTCGTGCAAAGGCAGCTTGGCGAGGTGATCCGCGTGGAGATGAGCGCGTCACTCCCCGAGGGCGCGCGGGAACTCATCATCGAGGGCCTGAAGGCCGACCGCGAGGACGTGGTCATCGTCGATGGCCTCTTTGCGATCGCGGACATCTCCAAGCTTATCGTCGGCGACCGCCCCGATCTCCTCTACAAACCGTTCGAACCCCGCATTCCCGAGCGCATTGCCGAGTACGACAACGATTGCTTCGCGGCCATCTCGGCGAAGGACATCATTGTCCACCACCCCTACGAATCCTTCGACATCGTTCTGCAGTATCTGCGGCAGGCTGCGTCCGATCCCGACGTGGTCGCGATCAAATGGACGCTTTACCGCACGTCGCGGAAATCGCCCATTGTCGAGGCCTTGAGGGACGCGCGGCAGGCGGGCAAGAGCGTCACCGTCATGATCGAGGTCACGGCGCGCTTCGATGAGCTGAACAACCTCGACTGGGCGAGGCAGCTCGAAGAGGTGGGCGTACACGTCGTCTACGGCCTGACCCAGCTCGACGTCAAGACCCACGCGAAGCTGGGCCAGGTCGTCCGCAAGGAGAGCGGAGAGCTTCGGACCTATTGCCATATCGGAACCGGCAATTATCACCCGGCGACGGCGAAGATTTACACCGACTTGTCGTATTTCACGGCCGATCCCGCGACCGGGCGCGACGTCTCCAAAATCTTCAATTACGTCACGACCTACAGCCGGCCGAACGATCTGGAGAGCATGACCATCTCGCCGAACGGCATCAAGGCGCAGATCATCGAGGAGATTCACGCCGAGATCGCGCATGCACGGGCCGGCCGGCCGGCCGCGGTCTGGATGAAGCTGAACGCGCTCGTCGATCCCGACGTCATCGACGCGCTTTACGAGGCGAGCATGTCGGGCGTCCCCGTCGATCTCGTCATTCGCGGAATCTGCTGCCTCAAGCCTGGCATAAGGGGGCTTTCGGAGAATATCCGGACGAAAAGCATCATCGGCCGGTTCCTTGAGCATTCGAAGAATTTATTGTTTCGGTGCAGGACACGGGTTGCCATCCGACGAGGCTCACGTGTATATCAGCTCCGCCGACATGATGCCGCGCAACCTCGAGCGGCGCGTGGAGGCCATGACAGCGATAACGAATCCAACCGTCCATGAGCAGAATTCTGGATCAGATCATGATCGCCAACCTGAAAGACAATTTGCAGAGCTGGAGGGTTCGCAGCGACGGCACGTCCGAGCGTTTTCGGCTGAGGCCCGGCGAGGAGCCATTCAGCGCGCACGACTATTTCATGACCAATCCCAGTCTTTCGGGGCGCGGCGGCGCTCTGAAGGAGAATTTCCCGCGCCGCTTCGCTGCAGCGGCGGTTCGCCACGCATAAGGTGACACTTGGATTATCCGGCACAAGGGCGGCTTCTGGGCACCAAGCCGGTAGCCGTCATCGATATTGGCTCGAACTCGATCCGGCTTGTCGTTTACGAAGCCCTTGACCGCGCTCCGATACCGCTTTTCCAGGAAAAGGCGATGTGCGGGCTCGGCCGCTATCTCAATTCGACGCGCCGGCTTAACGAGAAAACCGTACCCGAGGCGCTGTCTTCGCTCGCGCGTTTTCGCAAGCTCGCCGACATTTGCGGCGTTAAAGCGCGCGACATCCACCCCTTTGCAACCGCAGCGGTACGCTGGGCGGAGGATGGACCTGAGTTTCTGGTGCGCGCCGAGGAGGCCTGCGGAGTTCCGATCAGGGTCATCGGCAACACCGAAGAGGCGGAACTGACTGCGACGGGCGTGCTGGCAGGGTTCGTAAACCCCGCCGGCGTCGTTGGCGACCTGGGCGGCGGCAGCGTCGAGCTGGTGCGGTTACAGGGGAAGTCTTTTGATCATAAGGTTTCGCTGCCGCTCGGGAGCCTTTCGCTCGTAGACAAGACCCAAGGCGAGAAGACCGAAGCCATCCCGCTGATCGAGGAAGGTTTGGCGCCTCAGGATTGGCTCGGCGAGGCGCGCGGCGAGACGTTTTATGCCGTCGGCGGAACCTGGCGCGCGCTGGCGAAGCTTTACATGAGCCAGTCGGGCTACCCTCTGTCGGCCGTTCACGGCTATCGCCTCGATGCCCGCAAAGCGTTGCAGATCACGGCGCGCTACGCCAACAGTTCTCCGGCATCCTTGAAACGGATGTACGGCATATCGCAAGGCCGCGAGGAGACCCTGCCTTTCGGCGCGCTCCTCCTCAATATGATTATCAGGAAGATGCAGCCGGACGACATCGTCTTTTCGGCGTTCGGCGTGCGCGAGGGCACGATCTACCGCCTCCTCTCTGAGGCCGAGCGCGCCCGCGATCCCCTCCTGTTCGCCTGCGAAAACACGGCTCGCCTCCGTGCGAGGTCCAACGTGCATGCGAAAGAACTCATAGCCTGGACAGACGGTCTCTTCGTCGACCCAGGCCCGCGGGAAACCCCGGAAGAGCGGCGCTTGCGGCAGGCGGCCTGCCTTCTCTCCGACATCTCCTGGCGCGCGCACCCCGATTATCGCGGCGAGCAAAGCGCCGTGCTCGTCGCCCAATCCGGGCTGGTCGGCGTCGATCACCCCGGCCGCGCATTCCTCGCGCTCTCAGTTTATCATCGCTACGAGCGCAAGCTCGTCGGCGAACTTTTGCCGAAGCTTGCCGCCATGATCTCGCGTCAGCAGCAGAAGCGCGCGCTGATCGTCGGGCAGACGGTACGCCTTGCGCACACGCTGTCCGCCGGAATGGAAGGTGTCCTGCCGAAAACGGCGCTGGCTTATGAGAGCGGAAAGCTCATTTTGCATCTGCCGCCGGAGCTTGCCGCCCTCGACGGGGAGCAGCTCAGACGCCGCCTGCGATCCGTCTCGCGCGAGGTCGCGCTGCCATCCGAAGTGCGGATTTCCGAGTCGCTCGCTCCGTCAAAAACTACTTTCTTAGGAGGTCTCTTCGGATAAGTTTAGGAGAACTCTTGGGATAAGCGGGGCGCAAACTCATTTTAGGTGTGGAAGAAGCCAAGCTTGACTCCTATCTGCCACAGGAGTTTCTCGTCATGAGTTTGCGCCATGCAATCACACCGCTTCGAGTTCCATGAATAGAGATCTGTACGCTCTCCTGGGCGTCAAACGCACCGCTACCAACGACGAGATCCGCAGAGCTTACCGCAAGCTCGCGAAAGACCTGCATCCCGACCAGAACAAGAACGACAAGAAGGCCGAGGAGCAGTTCAAGAAGGTGTCGGCGGCGTTCGCGGTGCTGGGCAACCCCGACAAGCGCAAGCGTTACGACGCGGGCGAGATCGACGCGATGGGAAATGAGCGTGCGAACCCGTTCTATCGCGACTACGGCGGCGGGCAAGGCTTTGGCCGGGGAGAACACGGCGGAGGCTTCGGCGGCGCCGGCGGCGGCGCGGGCGATTTCTCCGATCTTTTCGGCGATCTTTTCGGGCGAAAAGGGCAGGGCGGCGCTTTCACCATGCGCGGCATGGACTACCGCTACAACCTTGAGATCAGCTTCCTTGAGGCGGTCAACGGCGTGAAGAAGCGGGTGCAGTTTCCCGACAATGAGACGCTCGACATCACGGTTCCCGCAGGCGTCGAGACCGGGCAAACGCTTCGCCTGCGGCACCGGGGCGGACCCGGCGCTGGGCGCGGGGAACCGGGCGACGCGCTCATCGAACTCAAGGTTCAGCCCCACCCGCTCTTTTCGCGGGATGGCGACAACATCGCGATGGAGTTGCCGATTTCCTTGAACGAGGCGGTGCTTGGCGCACGCGTCGAGGTTCCGACCATCGGCGGGCGTGTCACCGTCGCCGTTCCAAAGGGAGCCTCCAGCGGGCAGGTCTTGCGGCTGCGCGGCAAGGGCGTGAAAAACAACCGCTCGGGAGCGCATGGCGATCAAATGATCACGCTCAAGATCGTTCTGCCGGCCGTTATCGACAGCGATCTCGAGCGCCTCATGCAGGACTGGGCGAAGAAGCGGCCCTACGATCCGCGCGCGCGGTTCCGGGAAGCGGCTGGCGCCGGAGGCTGACGCAGCCTCCGTGAGGCAGCGAGCGGCACCGGCTTGCGCGGCTTGCGGGGCCGTCCCGTCATTCGCACGATTTCCACGATCAGCCATCCCGCCAGCAGGGCCACGAAAGCAGGGAGCGTCCCGACAGCGTACCAGCCGAAGTCTGCCAGGGCGAAAAGCACGTTGCCGTAATCGCCGCCCAGGATCGTGCAGGGAAGGGGCGTGTTAGGCGGCAGGTCCAACTCGCAGCCCGCCCAGCGCGCCATCAACCCGGCCGCCAGCAGGCTGAGCGCGGGGACGAGGCACGCCAGCAGGGTCAGGACGACAAAGGTGCGAAAGATCCGCATAGCCTATCCCTCTTCCGGTTATCGGCCATTCTTCTTACCTCAGGACGACCGTGATTCGTAGCCCTTTTGCCTAAACTTCGATGTCAACTCTTCGCAATCAAGTCTCCGGAGACAAAAGAATGAAAGTGTTGCTCGCCGTCCTTCCATTGCAGCTGACGCTTGCTCTGGGCTTGCTGCTTTTCGCTTGGCCTGCAAGGGCCGAAAGCGAGCCGCCGCTGATCCCCCGGCAGGATCTGTTCGGCAATCCGGAGAAAAGCATGGCGGAGGTCAGCCCTGACGGGAAGTGGATCGCCTGGCTCGCGCCGAAGGATGGCGTGATGAACGTCTGGGTTGCGCCGATCGGCAAGCCGGAGGCCGCCGTGCCGGTCACGGACGATAAGAAGCGCGGCATCCGGATGTATCATTGGACCTTTGACGGCATTCACCTGATCTACATGCAGGACGAGGGCGGCGACGAGAACTGGCACGTCTACGCCGTTGACGTCGCCAACCGGACGACAAAGGATTTGACACCGTTTCCGGGCGTTCGCAGTTCCTTTGCCGGGCGCAGCCGCAAGATCCGCGGCGAAATCCTTGTCACCCTCAACCGGCGGGACAAGCGCTATCCCGATCTCTACCGCGCCGATCTGTCAACAGGCGAACTGAAACTCGTCGCCGAAAATCCAGGTTTCTCGCACTTCGAGACGGATGACAGTTTCACCCCGCGGCTCGCCTCCAAGCCAACCGATGACGGCGGCGAGGAAATCCTGCGCGCGAGCGGCGACAAATGGGAGCCGTGGCTTCAGATATCGGCCGAGGACAACGCGAATACCGGAATGCTTGCGCTCGATAGCGACGCAAAGACGGTGTTCATGCTCGACAGCCGCGGGCGCAACACGGCGGCGCTGACCAGCATCGATCTCGCCACCGGCGAGGAAAAAGCGCTCGCCGAAGACCCAAGAGCCGATATCGGCGGGATCATCAGCGACCCGGATACGCACGCCCCCTTGGCCTATTCGGTGAACTACGAGCGCACCGAGCACAAGCCGCTCGGGCCGCGCTATGCGCCGGATTTGGAGTTCCTGGCCAAGAACTTCGGCAGCGAATGGAGCGTTGGCTCGCGGACCGAAGACGACAAGCTTTGGACCGTGTCGGTCAGCAGCCCCACGCGGCCGGCCACGTCCTATCTCTATGACCGCGAGGCGAAGACGCTGACCAAGCTGTTCGACGCCCGCCCGAAGCTCGCGGACGCGCCGCTGGCCGACATGCATCCCGCCATCATCAAGTCGAGGGACGGGCTCGACCTCGTGTCCTTCCTTACGCTGCCGAAGGGGGCCGATACAGAGCGCGCCGGCAGGCCTGATCAGCCGCTGCCGATGGTGCTCTTCGTTCATGGCGGCCCGTGGTCCCGCGACCATCTTGGCTATAACGCCATGCACCAGTGGCTGGCGAACCGCGGCTATGCCGTCCTGAGCGTGAATTTCCGCAGTTCGACCGGCTTCGGCAAGGCGTTCGTGAATGCGGGCGACAAGGAATGGGGCCGCAAGATGGACGACGACCTTCTCGATGCGGTCGGCTGGGCCATCCACGAGAAGATCGCCGATCCCTCGCGCATCGCCATCATGGGCGGCAGCTATGGCGGCTACGCCACGCTCGCCGCTCTTACACGCAACCCCGACACCTACGCGTGCGGCGTCGATCTTGTCGGCCCTTCGGAACTTGATCGCCTGATCAAGACCATTCCGCCCTACTGGGCCGCAGGCCGGGCACGCCTGCTCAAAGCCATCGGCAACCCCGATACGGAGGAGGGCCGGGTGCTTCTGAAAGAGCGGTCGCCGCTTTATCAGGCCGACAAGATCAGGAAGCCGCTGCTCATCGCGCAGGGCGAGAATGATCCGCGCGTGAAAAAAGAGCAGTCGGATCAGATCGTCGAAACCATGCAAGGGAAGGGCATCCCGGTTACCTATCTGCTTTATCGCCGGGAAGGCCACGGTTTCGCCGAGCCGGAGAACAATATCTCGTTCACCGCCATCGCCGAGTCTTTCCTGGGCAAATGCCTGGGCGGGCGGGTCGCGCCGATCACGCCTGCGGAACTGAAGGGAACTTCGGTCGAAATTCCTGTCGGCGCGGATCTGATTGAAGGCTATTCTACGGCAAAGAAGAGCGCATCCGCTCAGTAGCCCGGTAGGGAACGCCTCAGATAGACTCCCTTGTCCGCGGGAACGCCGTTTCTCCCCTCTTCCCTGGCGAGGAGGGGAGCGGGCGAAGGGAAAACCAAGGATGAAAGAATGACAGGAATTGATGTGCCGCTGGACTCGAGATTGCGCCTTCTCACTTATGCCGACGAGCACGGCCATCCCCGTCTCGGCTTGGTGCGCCCCGATGGGCACGTGGCCGACGTCGCGCATGCCGCTCATCAGGCGAAGATCGCGCTTGGCTTCGACGGCAAGTCCATGATCGCGCTGATCGAAGCCGGGGCGCAGGGCCTGGCTGAAGTGCGGGAGACAGCCGCAGCGGATGTGCATACCGGCTTGAAGCTCGGCGATGTCCGGCTCTTGCCGCCGATCCCGAAATTGACCCGCAACATTTTCTGCGTCGGCTGGAATTACCTGGAGCACTTCGCGGAAGGCGCGCGGATGCGCGATGCGGCCCAGAAGCTGCCCGAGCATCCGGTGTTCTTCACCAAAGCCACAGGCGCGCTCAACGGGCCGTTCGATCCGATCCCCTATGATGCGTCGATCTCGCATCAGATTGACTGGGAGGTCGAACTTGCGGTCGTCATCGGCAAGCGCGGGCGCAACATTTCGGAGGCCGACGCGGCGGACCATGTCTTCGGCTATACGGTGCTGAACGATGTTTCAGTGCGCGATTTGCAGAAGACTTGGCATGGCGGCCAGTGGTTCAAGGGCAAGAGCCTCGACGGTTACGCGCCGATGGGGCCGTGGATCGTTCCGGCCGCCGATCTTGAACCGGACAATCTCCGTCTCATCCTGCGCGTGAACGGCGCCGTCAAGCAGGATGGCAATACGAAGGACATGTATTTCAAGATCCCGCGCATCATAGCCGAACTTTCGCGCGGGCTGACGCTTGAACCGGGCGACGTGATCGCAACGGGCACGCCTTCCGGCGTCGGCATGGGACGCACGCCGCCGGAGTGGCTGAAGCCGGGACACGTGATGGAGACCGAAATCGCCGGCATCGGGGCGATGCGCAACACCATCCTGGCCGTTTGAATATCTCAGCGGCAGCCCATTCTGGGGTTCGCCAACACATGCATCTGCGTTTTTGTGCTCCCTTCCGGCGGCCTTGGGGCCAATTCGTGACATTCTAACTAAGCAGCTTTGGCTAACGCCGCCTGATCTGCAAGCCGGTCGCGGATTTTATCGAGCGGCCTACGGATGTCGTAGAAGTAAGCGAGGGCGCTGCGTGCAACAGATGCAAGTTGTTGTTTGCCGCTGTAGGACAATATCGGAGCAAATGGCGCCATCGGGAGCGTACGGGGACCATAGAGCGCCAGATACTCGTCGCCATTGCTGAAGGGAACGCTGGCCTCGGCGAGGTAGCTCTCGACAGTGAGACCTTCCGCCAGTATGACTTCGTGCGTCTCAAACTCGACATGATAATATGCATAAGTCGATAGTTTCGACTTCGCTTCTCTAATAATTGTAGTGCCATTTACGAGGTAGATAACAGGAATAAGAAAGCCGTCTATGTAAACCGCGTGTCTTGGCGATACATAGAGATCGCGAAGCGGCGATGTGCCATCTATCGAAAATTTTGCTATCTTGACCGGCGCCACAGACGATGCTTCCTGCTTCCCAATCCACTTGATCGGCTTAACCTTACCGGAAACTGTCAATACAGCATCTCCAATGCGTAATTCTTCGACAGCAACAGGCCCCGACGCAGTCTGAATGCGTGTTCCGGCAAGAAAGCAAGCTACGCCTCCGTCCCCGTGATGGGTGTCACCTATCGCCCCCACGCCTAAGACAGCAGAAATGCCCGATGCGAGCGCTGCTCCGAAGGCGATTTGCGCCCCTTCAACAAAGTTGCGCCGCGACATTGAAATGATCGCGGTGGAAGGCGGGAGGGGGCCGCGAGCATGCGCGGCTTTCGCACCGGAGTGACCGAGGAAATGGGCGCGGCTGTCATGCATTTCCGGGCAGCAGCCCTTTGTCGAACTGTTCGCAGCATGATGTTGTGGCATGTGATTCATAATAGGCGCCCATCCATGATTGATACAATCTAGGCTGGGTGTGCTTCATCGGCAACAACTTACAGCGTGTAATACTTAACGCCGCGCCGGAATAGGCGACGCTCGTTCTGGGTGTCTTCCAGGGAAAATAGGAACCCCGTTTTCCGAAGGGGCGCAAAGCCGCGTATGCTTGGCTGGTTCGCCACCGGCGTCGCCGACCCGTTCCGCGTCTTTCCGGGAGGACAGGGCAGCAACAGGAAAACAAAACGAGGCGCGTTTACCGCGCCTCGTTCGATGCAAAACTCCATTGACCGAAAGGTTACTTGCCCTTCTTCGGCTTGGCGGCCGATTTCGCGGGCGCAGCTGCCTTGGGAGCGGCCTTACCGGCCGGTTTCGCAGGTGCTGCTGGTTTCTTTGCTGCCATGGTCTTTGCCCCTAGCAATATTGTTGTGGACAAAACTATCGACGCCAAATTCGGCAGCTGTAAACAAATGCCATGCTCCGCTTTCCACAAGTATTCGGGGCGGGTGATGCGGATGTGTAACAGTTAAAGAGCCACGCGTGGCATTCGGAAGCGCAAGAGCGTCTGAACCCAGCGTTTTCGGAAGCGGTCCAGCGACAAGCTTTCGTGCATCGCGTTGACCGGGTCCCCCAAAAGGCGTGTGGAGATCATGGAGCGGGAATAGAACGGCGTGTCCTCGAAAGTCTTCGCGACGTTGGCGGACTGCCCTTGGTCGCAGCGGGTTTCCCTTGGCATTTTCCAGATCGGGGTGCTTGCCAGCGAGCAGTGCTCAGGGACATCGATCGGCGTGACTTTGCCGTCCGCGGCGATTTCGATGCCCATGGACGAGTTGCCAGCTTCGTGCCGCGTGACGTCGTAAAGGACGGCGGCCTTGCGCGGCAGGCAGGCGCGAGACCAGGTCCAATAGGAAAACCCGTCCTCGATAGGCTCGTCGCCGCGGTTCATATCCATATAGCCGGTGCCGTCCCAGGCGAGCGACGGGCTGTCGAGGCGAACTTCGACATGCGCGCGCGGCGCGATGGGAGACCAGCGATGGCGGCCGCCGGTGCCGAAATCGGCGACAAAGTCGGGGAGGATTTCCGGCTCCAGCGTGACCGTGCCGCGCAAAGGAACCATTGTATAGGGTGCCTTCTCATCGATCTCGATGCGCAGCCGCGAGCCTTCCCATATGACGGCGCTCGGGCCGATGGCGAGGCCGTCGGCGCTCGGGTTCAGCGCCTTCGAGCAGCGCTCCGTCATGGCCCAGCGGCCCACCCCGGGGCCGTACACCGCAACATTGAGCGAGCAATGCTGAGCCGGGTCGACGTGTCCTCGAAGCCGCCTCTGCCTTGCGTAATAGGGGGAGAAGACGCTGCCGATGAAGGCGATGATCGTCAGTCCGAAGCGGTGGTCGGCGCTGAACGCATCGACATACCACCAGGCGTAACCATTGGGCGGAACCGTTTCATCGAAGCCAAGTCGGCTAGGAGTGCTTCCGATGCGAGCTGCCCCGAAAGCGCCGCCATCGGGATGCCCGGGCCGGGATGCGCGCTCCCCCCCGCGAAATAAAGGCCCGGGAGCCGCGACCGCATCCCCTGCCGCTGAAAGGATGCCATCCATCCGTGGGACACTCTCCCGTAGATCGCTCCCCCCGTTCCCGGAAACAGCTTTTCGAAGTCCTGCGGACCCCTCCTCACCATGGCTCCATCCATTGGCCGGAGCGTCAGCCCACATGCCGCCATCAGCCGGAAGGTCTTTGTCTCGCATTCATCTATCTCCGATTGACTGAGCGCATTCGCATCGAGCATGGCCGGCGCATTGACGATGCCGAGAAGCCGTTCGGCTCCTTCGGCATGCTTGCCGCCGCGATCGTCCCGATCCTGCGCGCAAAGGTAAACGGCCGGAGAGGGAGGCAGTTTCCTTTGCTTGAATATGGCGTTGAATTCCGATGCGTACGAGGCATCTGGAAAGAATACTGTATGCCGGGCGAGAGGGAAGCCCCGCGTTTCGGCCTGGAATGCCCAGGTGAGGGCGGATAGCGAGCGTCTGCGGGCCGGAACATGCCGCGCCGCCCTCTCGGCGGCAAGGCCGAGAAGCCCGCCGGAAGCGGCCGAGGGATCGGCATTGACGACCACGGCATCGGCATTCAGCTGCTCGCCGCCTCGAAGCTTGATTCCACATGCCCTGCCATTTTCCGCGAGCACCTCGGCCGCCTCGGCGCCATACCGGAAAACCACGCCGAGCCGCTGAGCCAGGATCTCCAGCGCGGCGGCGATGCGGACCATGCCGCCTTTCACCAGCCAGACGCCCTGCTGCTCGACATGCGCCACGAGCGTGAGGGTAGCGGGCGCCGAAAAGGGCGAAGCTCCGCAATACGTGGAATAACGCGCGAAAAGTTGTCTCAGCCGCGGGTCGCTCATATGCCGGCAAACGGCGTTCCAGAAGCTTTGATACGGATTGATGCGCCAGAGATCGCTGACGTTGAGAAGGCCGACCTGCCACATAAGAGTGGGGAGGTCTGGCTTCTGGGCGCGAATGAAGGTGCGGTCCAGGATCCGGTAGATGTTCGCGGCTTCGCGGCAAAAGGAAAGATAGCCGCGCGCGTTGTCCGCTCCCGCAAAGGCTCCGATGGCGTCCGCCGTCCGCGCTGTGTCTGCAAAAAGGTCGAGCTCGCCGCCCGTTTCCCAGGCGTGCCGGGCGAGAACCTCTGCCGGCTTGAGCGTCAGGTAATCCTCTATCGACGCGCCCGCCTTCTCGAAAATACGATCGAACACGTCGCGCATTGTAAACACGGTTGGACCGGCGTCGATGGATGCGCCGCCAACCTGCACCTGACGCATCTTTCCGCCCGGCCCGTCGAATTTCTCGACGACCGTTACCCCGCAGCCTTCCGCAGCAAGCTCAACCGCAGCTGCCAAGCCTCCAATCCCGGCGCCGACCACGATGATGCGGTTTTCGTGCAAACAATGCTCTCCCAAAACGTCGTTGACACGCCGAGCTAGGACTGTCCATTTTAGGTGACAATCGGAGTGACAACTATAGATGACACTCAAAGTGACGCCAGTCCAAAATATCGTGAAAGTGGATAAGCCTAACGCGCTGACCGGCTTGATGGATCGGTTTTTTGCGTTCCGCGACCGCTGCCTGACAAGCCCGCGCTTTATCCGGTTCGCCGAAACCTTCCCCCTCACGCGCATCATCGCGCGGCGCGAGGCGTGCGCGCTTTTCGATTTGTGTTCAGGGTTCGTCTATTCGCAGGTGCTTCTTGCCTGCGTGCGATTGAGGCTGTTCGATCTTTTGAAGCCGGGGCCGCTGACCGTCGAGGAGATCGCGCACCGGCTCAACCTGAGCGAAGACGCGGCGGGGCGACTCCTCACGGCGGCGGCTGGATTGCGGCTTGTGGAGCGCCGCAGCGGCGGCCGTTACGGCCTTGGCGGTCTCGGCGCGGCGATGCTGACGAGCCCCGGCCTCGCCACCATGGTGGAGCATCACGCCCTTCTCTATCGCGATCTCGACGATCCGGTCCGCCTTCTCCGCGACGAGGGTCACGCGGCCACGCCGGACAAGTCCGGCAAGGCGACAAATCTTGCATCATACTGGCCTTATGCCGAAGGCGACACGGGCGCGAGCCGGGATGCGGTTTCGGATTACACCGGGCTGATGGCAGCCACGCAACCGGCCATCGCGCAGGAAATCCTGGACGCGTACGATTTCAAGCCGCATCGCCGCCTCATGGATGTGGGCGGCGGGAATGGCACTTTCCTTTTGAATGCCGCGCGCCGCGAGCCTCATCTTGAGCTTGTCCTTTTCGACGTACCAGCGGTCGCGGACCTTGCGGCGGCCAAGTTCAAGGATGGCGGCATAGCCGGCAGGGCGACGGTCGCGGGCGGGGATTTCCTCAAGGATCTGCCGGAAAGCGCTGACATCGTCTCCCTCATTCGCGTGCTTCTCGACCACGACGACCAAACCGCACTGGGTATCCTCAAGTCTGTGCGCGCCGCATTGCCGCAGGAGGGCGTGCTTCTCGTCGCGGAGCCCATGGCCGAAACGCCCGGCGCGGAGAAGGTTGCCGCCTATTTCAGCTTCTATTTGATGGCAATGGGCGGGGGACGTCCGCGCACGGAGCAGCAATTGCGGGCGCTTTTGCGGGAGGCCGGATTCCGCCGCATCGAGAGGCGTTCGACCTGCCAGCCGCTCCTCGTCCGCCTTCTGTTAGCTCGCCCTTGAGCGCCAAACACTTAGTGTAAGTTTGGATTGACATATCGGCTGGTCAAGTTAGGATGACACACGAACATGTGAAGAGATATCTGTCTACATGGCCCCCCTTCCAAAGTTCCCAATGGAGACGTTAGCGGTAGTGTTGCAGGAGCCCCAGCAACTCGGGCTTCAGCGGCTCGACTTGCCGACTCCGGGCGACTCCGACGTTGTCGTCGACGTCGAGTGGAGCGGGATCAGCACCGGTACGGAGCGTCTCTTATGGTCGGGCCGCATGCCGCATTTCCCGGGCATGGGCTATCCCCTTGTTCCAGGCTATGAATCCGTGGGCCGGGTTTCCTGGGCGGGGTCTTCCACCAAAATCCGCGTAGGCGAACGTGTTTTCGTGCCCGGCGCAAATTGCTATGGCGCGATCCGCGGCCTTTTTGGCGGCACTGCGTCGCGCGTTGTTTTGCCCGAGAGCCGCACGATACCGATCGGTGAGGAACTCGGCGAAAAAGGCATTCTGTTCGCGCTGGGCGCCACAGGCTATCACGCGGCTTTCTCGGATAAGGGCGTGGCGGCCGATCTCATTGTCGGACATGGCGTTCTCGGCCGTCTGATCGCGCGGATCGTGATTGCGTCAGGCTCTCCCGCGCCGGTCGTGTGGGAAAAGAATACAAGTCGGTTCGGCGGGGCAGTTGGTTATCAGGTTGTTGATCCCGATCAAGATCCTCGCCGCGATTATCGCGTAGTTTGCGATGTAAGCGGAGACTCATCAATTCTCGATGTGCTCGTGTCGCGCCTTGCTCCCGGCGGCGAGATCATACTCGCCGGGTTTTACGCGGATCGCCTCTCTTTCAGCTTCCCGCCCGCCTTCATGAAAGAAGCGCGGATGCGGGTCGCCGCGCAGTGGCAAAAGGCGGACATGCTTGCCGTCAAGCAATTGGTCGACAGTGGCCGCTTGTCATTTGATGGTCTCATTACGCATCGCAGTACAGCAGACGGCGCCCCTAGCGCCTATCGCACCGCCTTCGAAGATCCGGCCTGCCTGAAGATGGTTCTAGATTGGAGAAAGTGTGCATGAGTCCTTTGGACGGAAACCAGGTAACTGCCCTCGAGCAGCAAGCTGCGACGCTTCGTGCGGAAGCAGCTATCGAGCCCGACGCGGTTCCTGTGACCGAAGCCAAAAAAGAAACGCAGATCATAGCGATCTATGGCAAGGGCGGAATCGGCAAGAGCTTCACGCTCGCCAACCTCTCTTACATGATGGCTCAGCAGGGCAAACGCGTTCTGCTCATCGGCTGCGATCCCAAGAGCGATACAACTTCCCTTCTGTTTGGCGGCCGCGCCACACCGACGATCATCGAGACCTCGTCCAAGAAGAAGGCGGCGGGCGAGGACGTTCGGATCGAAGACGTCTGCTTCAAGCGTGACGGCGTCTTTGCGATGGAATTGGGCGGTCCCGAAGTGGGCCGCGGCTGCGGTGGACGCGGCATCATCCATGGCTTCGAGCTTCTGGAAAAGCTCGGCTTCCACGAGTGGGGCTTCGATTACGTTCTGCTCGACTTCCTTGGCGACGTGGTCTGCGGTGGGTTCGGCCTGCCGATCGCCCGCGACATGTGCCAGAAGGTGATCGTCGTTGGGTCGAACGACCTCCAGTCGCTTTACGTCGCCAACAACGTCTGCTCGGCGGTCGAATACTTCCGCAAGCTGGGCGGAAATGTCGGCGTCGCCGGCATGGTCATCAACAAGGATGACGGAACGGGCGAGGCGCACGCCTTCTGTAAGGAAGTCGGCATTCCCGTGTCTGTCCGCGATCCCTCAGCACGAGGACATTCGCAGGAAGAGCGCGAATTACGAGATCGTCGGCAGGCCTGGCGGGCAATGGGCGTCGATGTTTGAGACGCTCTCGGTCAATGTCGCGGAAGCGCCGCCTGTGCGTCCAACGCCTCTTTCACAGGATGGGCTCCTCGGTCTCTTCAAGGGAGACGCAGTAGGGCGTGGTGTGGTGCTTGAGCCTGCGTCGCAGACTGACATGCGCGGTCATGAGGTCGTCGAGAAGCCGACCCTCGAAATCGTCTACGACGTCGCGTAAGGGAGCAGTGAGTTTATGACAGCACTTGATCGCCAATCCTCTCAAGCCGCTTCCGGCGAAGTCGTCTACGACGACGCCGGAAGTGTTGCGGCTGCCGAGACTGCGGCTGACAAGTCGAAAGCCGAGGCGACCGCCCCGGCTGGTGGAACTGGCATTGGTTGCCATGCAGGCGCGGCTGAAATGAAGAAGGCGGCCGCCGCTGCTGGTAAGAGTGAGACGCTCGAACAATATGCGAAGGACTACCCGCAAGGGCCGCACGACCAGCCGCAGAGCATGTGTCCTGCTTTCGGGTCGCTGCGCGTTGGGTTGCGCATGCGGCGGACGGCGACCGTGCTTTCCGGTTCCGCATGTTGCGTCTATGGTCTGACGTTCACGTCCCATTTCTATGGGGCAAAGCGGACGGTTGGATACGTTCCCTTCAATTCCGAGACGCTTGTCACGGGCAAGCTTTTTGAGGATATCCGCGAAGCCGTCTTCAAGCTCGCCGATCCGGAACGTTACGACGCGGTGATCGTAACAAACCTCTGCGTTCCGACAGCCTCCGGCGTTCCGCTGCAACTCCTGCCCAAGGAAATCAACGGCGTTCGCATCGTCGGTATCGACGTCCCGGGCTTCGGCGTCCCAACGCATGCGGAAGCAAAGGACGTTCTTGCGGGTGCCATGCTGCGATATGCGCGCACGGAAGCCGAGCAAGGGCCGGTGCAGGCACCGCGAGGCGGCAAGGCCGAGAAGCCGACAATCACGCTTGTGGGCGAGATGTTCCCGGCCGATCCGGTCACGATTGGCATGATGCTTGAGCCGCTCGGGCTTGCTGCCGGTCCGGTGGTGCCGACGAGGGAGTGGCGCGAGCTTTATGCGGCGCTCGACTGTGCCGCGGTGGCCGCAATCCATCCGTTCTACACTGCATCCTTCCGCGAATTCGAAGCTGCGGGCCGTTCCATCACAGGTTCAGCGCCCGTCGGCTATGACGGGACAGCCAACTGGCTCATCTCGATTGCGGAGACTTGCGGTATTGCGCGCTCCGCCGTCGACTCCGCCCTAAACCGCATATTGCCCGCCGTGCGTGACGCTTTTGCGAAAACGCCGATCAAAGGCCGCATAACAGTCTCGGGCTACGAGGGTTCGGAGTTGCTGGTTGCGCGGCTTCTCATCGAAAGCGGAGCGGACGTTCCGTATGTCGGTAGCGCCTGCCCGCGCACCCGCTGGTCGGATGCCGACCGCGAGTGGCTTGAGGCGAAAGGCGTGCACGTGCAATACCGCGCCTCGCTGGAGCAGGACATCCAGGCGGTCGACGAGCTGAAGCCCGATCTTGCCATTGGGACGACGCCTGTCGTGCAGCATGCGAAAGCCAACGCGATTCCGGGGCTGTATTTTACGAACCTTATTTCAGCGCGTCCCCTTATGGGCGTTGCGGGTGCAGGATCGTTGGCCCACGTCGTCAATACCGCAATCGCCAGCAAAGGCCGCTTCGATGAAATGAAGGAGTTCTTCGAAGGGGTTGGAGAGGGCCATAACGCTGGCGTATGGGAAAGTGCCCCCAAGGCGCCTCCGCGGAAGCAGGAACTGCAGCTGAAGAAGCCGTCCATCAAAATGCCAGAGGAGGCTATCGGATGCTGATCGCCGACCTCGACAGAGCAGGTGGCTATTGGGGCGCGGTTTACGTCTTTAGCGCGGTCAAGGGGCTTCAAGTCATCATCGACGGGCCGGTGGGCTGCGAAAACCTGCCCGTGACAGCCGTGCTCCATTACACCGACGCGCTTCCCCCGCATGAGCTGCCGATCGTGGTGACTGGCCTTTCCGAGGACGAACTCGGGCAGCATGGCACCGAGCAGGCCATGAAGCGTGCACATAAGACGCTCGACCCGAAGCAGCCGAGCGTCGTCGTCACGGGGTCCATCGCCGAGATGATCGGTGGCGGCGTGACGCCCGAAGGCATGAATATCCAGCGCTTCTTGCCGAGGACCATCGACGAGGATCAATGGCAGAGCGCGAACCGGGCCATCATGTGGCTTTGGAGCGAATACGGTGCCAAGCGGAAGCTCAAGGTGAAGCCAAAGGCCGCTGACGCTAAGCCGCGCGTCAACATCATCGGTCCCTGCTACGGCGTCTTCAACATGCCGTCAGACATCGCCGATATCCGCCGCTTGGTCGAAGGCATCGGTGCCGAAGTTAACATGATCTTCCCGCTCGGCACTCATCTCAACGAGGTGCCGAGGCTTGGGAAGCAGACGCGAACATCTGCATGTACCGCGAGTTTGGGCGGATGCTCTGCGAGGCGCTCGACAAGCCGTATTTGCAGGCGCCGATTGGGCTTCATTCGACGACGAAATTCCTGCGTGCGCTCGGTGAGGTTCTGGGTCTCGATCCGGAGCCGTTTATCGAGCGTGAGAAACACACTACGATCAAACCGTTGTGGGATCTCTGGCGCTCGGTGACGCAAGACTTCTTCGGAACAGCCAGCTTCGGGATCGTAGCAAACGAGACCTACGCACGCGGTGTCCGCCACTTCCTGGAAGACGAGTTGGGCCTGCCCTGCACCTTCGCGATTTCGCGCCGCGCCGGCGTAAAGCCCGATAACGAGGAGGCGAGGCGGCTCGTGCGGGAGAAGCCGCCGCTGGTGCTGTTTGGAAGCTACAACGAGCGCATGTATCTCGCCGAAAGCGGCGGTCGCTCGATGTACATCCCTGCATCTTTCCCGGGCGCAATCGTTCGCCGCCACACCGGCACGCCATTCATGGGATATGGCGGGGCGACTTACATCGTCCAGGAGGTCTGCAACGCGCTTTTCGATGCGCTGTTCAACATCCTGCCGCTCGGAAAGGATTTGGACCGGATCGAGGCGACCCCTTCAAGGTTGGCTCGGCAGCTCCCTTGGGAGGAGGAGGCAAAGACCCTTCTCGACGAGATGGTTGAGGCCCAGCCGGTCCTTGTTAGAATTTCGGCCGCAAAGCGCTTGCGCGACGCTGCGGAAAAGGCAGCCCGGGAGGCAGGCGAGGCGAGGGTCACAGCGAAACTCCTCGGCTCATCGA
>CAWFOS010000018.1:0-178150 GCA_963817495.1 uncultured Alphaproteobacteria bacterium
GATCCGTACCCAACAGCGTGTTCGTTTACGGTGAAATGCGGCGGAGCTATATTGATTGAAATCAAGTGGCGTGAAAGCCTGCTTTCCTCGCGGCGGATGGAGGAAGACTTTGCAATTCCGGGCCTTATATTGGTTTAACTTGCTTCTCTTGGCCGTTCCCATGGCGATCAACGAAGCCAAGGCGCAAGGTGGCGAAGTGCGGGCGATGATGCGGGCCGCCGATCAAGCTTTCAGAAGGGAATTTGCTGAAGGCTATCTTCGTAACGCACAATCAGAGCAAGCGCGTACTCAGAAACCAATCGCACGCGAGGCGGCCCGCGGCGTCGATGCGGAGCCGCAGCGCTCAGGCAGGAGCGGTCACTTTGCCGTGGCTCAGCCGCAAGCGATGCGTCCGCCGCCACCGCTGCCGGAGGCCTCCACATCATCGCCAGCCGGGTTCACATTCAGGGATTGCGACTTCTGTCCCCCACTCGTGGCGGTGCCGAACGGAGCGTTCACCATGGGCTCGAACGAGCATCCCTATGAGAAGCCGGCGCATAAGGTGGCGATCACGCATCCCTTCGCCATCGGCCAGCACGAAGTGACCTATGCGGAATGGGACCGCTGCGTCGGGGCGGGCGCGTGCCGTTACAGGCCGGACCATCGAGGCTCGCCGGGCGAGGCGATCGGCAATCTGAGCTGGGACGATGCCAATGCCTATCTGAAGTGGATGTCGGAAAAGACCGGCCAGATTTACCGCCTGCCGAGCGAGGCCGAATGGGAATATGCAGCCGGCGCAGGCAAGTCCCCAGTTGCTGGCTCTCAGCAGATCAATACGCGTGGCCTTTACGATGCGGCCGGAAACATGGCGGAGTGGGTCCAGGATTGCTGGAACGAGTCCTATCTGGGAGCGCCTGCGGACGGTTCGGCGTGGGCGAAGGGCGATTGCAGCCTGCGCGTCTTGCGCGGGGGTGCGTTCAGCAACAAAACCGCGTCTTCCCGCTCCACCTCGCGTTTCCGCTACGACAGCGATGTCCGTTACGAAGGAAACGGCTTCCGCGTGCTGAGGGAGTTGCGGTAAGCAAAGCTTTTCTGGTTTCCCCGACACTTCGATGCTCTATCCTCGGGCTAACGCGATTTTGGCGGCGCTGCTGCCTGCGCCAAAGCGAAATGATGCTTTATCCGAGTCTTGGCAGACTCGCCGGATCGCCACGGCGCGTCCGAACATGCATACGCGCTTCCGCCCTCCGATCATCGCTTGGATTGCCAGTAAGATTAGGACTGGAAAGGATTGAGGGAAAGCTTGAGGTTCTTTTCGGTGTCAGAATGGTACAACTTCGTTTTCCAGCATGGCCCTTTGCCTTAACAACTCTGTAATCACTGCACTTTTTGCAGGAGTATTGACGTACCGCTCCCGCTAGGCCTTAAGCGCATCATAGCCGAAGGTATCTGCGGCAGCGTCGAACTCCTGCGCCAGCATGGCAAAACTCTTGGGCTCAGCCTCTTCATCGCAAGCACGCGTGTATCGTGCCAAAATTTCGCGGTGCATGGGGAGAAACTCATGAAGGAACGCAAGCTGCGTGAGCAGCCTTTGGTCACATGGATGGACATCAAGCCCGAACAGAACCAGTCTTCTTAATTGAGCGTTGCCTGAGCGGAAATAGCGTCTCCAAAGGGCGACCGAAGCATCGTCTCTTTGTGTCTCTTGATGCCATAATGCCAATATTTCACTATCAGGCTCCCTACGGTTTTCCAGAAATAAAACCAATCGCTTCTCGTTTGCATTAGCGGGGCGCGCAGACCGTTCTTCGGCAATCTCGTTGGCATCTTGCTGCTCGTCGGCGTGCCACTCGAAACCGAGCTTCTCGATTTCTTCGATCATATTGTGCGGTCTGCGACGAAACAATTGCATGATGGCATCAAGCCGATCGCGATAATCTCCCGGATCATCCTCATCGCTACTCGCGTTCATTTGTGGTCTCGCATCCAGATTGCTTTATGGGGCATACCGCTTTCAGCTCAAGTGCGCCAGCATCGGGCTGATGTGGCACGTGGAACCCTGGCCACGGCAGTGGACACGCGGATATATGCAAAGTCAGTTATTCGGGGAGATGCAGTCTTAAGTTCACTAATCTTGAATGTCTGTGCCCCGACCCCCTTCCGGAATACCGGTGGGCAAATCGACCGACGGAGCGATACCGTCCATTCGTTGGCGGGGTCGCCAACCTCTGCTTAGTTCGGCACCGGCGCTGCCGACCCGCTGGGAATGAAACGGTTCAGAGGCTGTGATAAAGCATGCGCCAGCGCCGCTGGCGGAGAGATCGGTGTTTCCTTGGTGCGGCAGAGCCTTTGCTTAGTTGGATCGGGGACTTCCGAGCAGCCCTGAGTTTGCCAAGGGCCGCAGCGGCCCCGGAGCATGTTTTCTAGAGTTCCTTTCACGGAAGTTCCGTGCCGGCGGCGCACCCGGAGGATCGACATGGATGTACTCTATGCCAACTGCGCGGGCCTGGATATTCACAAGGATACGGTTGTCGCCTGCAGCCGCCGCATGATCGATGGCAAAGTCGTCCGTGAGGTGCGCACCTTCTGTCGGAGTGGCTTGGATCGCTCGGCGCCACGCACATCGCGATGGAAGCAACCGGCGTCTACTGGAAGCCGGTCTGGAACATCCTGAGCGATGGCGATTTCGAGTTGATTTTGGCCAACGCGGCTCATGTCAAAAACGTCCCGGGCCGAAAGACGGATGTGAACGACGCCAGAAGCGAACGTTTATCGTGAGCGGCAAGCGCTCACTTCGGCTGGCTGATCTCCTCGCCCATGGGCTCATCCGCGCGAGCTTTGTGCCGGACGTCCAGACGCAGGAGCAACGCGGGTTGCTGCGCACGCGCAAGCAGCTGACGCGCGAGCGCACAAGCCACATTCAGCGTCTGCAGAAGACACTGGAAGAAGCCAATATCAAGCTCGACTCGGTGATCTCCGATGTCATCGGCGCCAGCGGACGGGCCATGATCGAGGCCTTGATCGCGGGCGAGACCAATCCCTTGCGGCTGGCAAGCCTTGCAAGCAGCCGGATCAAGGCCCCGCCCGCCATACTTGGAGAGACTTTGCGCGGTCGCGTAACGCGGCATCATCGCTTCCTGTTACGCCTCCACCTTCAGCACATCGATGCGCTGGACCGGGCCATCGCCGAAGTCGATAAGGAGGTCGAGGCCAACCTCGCGCCCTTTCGCAAACTGATCCCGGTCCTGACCAGCATTCCCGGAATTGGAGAACTGGCGGCCCGCATCCTTCTCGCCGAGATCGGCACTGACATGAGCCGCTTCCCGACGGCCGCACATTTGATCTCGTGGGCAGGCTTGTGTCCGGGGGACGACGAAAGCGCCGGCAAGCGGCGTTCGACCCGAAGACGGTCCTCATTCGATGCGCGTGGGCTGGCGCCCGCAAAAAGGGCAGCTATCTTCAGGCTCAGTTCCATCGCCTGCGTGCGCGGCGGGGCGCCAAAAAAGACGTTGGAGCGGTCGCCGCCTCGATCCTCACAGCCGAGGGCACGTTCTACCGAGACCTTGGCACCGATCACTTCAAGACCCGCGCCAAGCCAAACCAGATTAAACGCCTCGTCACCAAAATTCAAAGCCCCGGCTACAACGTTGAGATCAACCCCTGGCCGCATGACTCGCGACCAGTTTCTTTCTAGCTGGAACACCAGGGCGGCGGCCGGTCCCATGAGCGCGGGGCCAAGCATCGCTCTAGACTTCCGGCGATTGCGTCAAAATACTCATCGGAAGATCCCGACCCCTCGCTATCCCGATGACCTGCATCTTCGAAACGACGCCGCGCACCTCGACCTCGATTGTCTGAGCCTCGCTTGCGGCCCAGGCAACAGTATCGATAACCTCCTTCGAGGCCATGATCTGAACGCCGTGCTCCTTGGCCAGGGCCTCGAGCCGGCTTGCGACATTAACGGCATTCCCGATCACCGTGACCTCACGGGATGCGCCAAATCCGATGCGCCCTATGATGCATTGGCCCGCGTGAAGTCCAATGGCGACCCGCAGAGGGTGTTCAAGCTCGGCCTCAAGCTTGGCGTTTAATTGGTCCAGAGCAAGATCGATCGCGCGGGCTGCGCATAACGCGCCGCGGCAGCCAGCTTGGACACCGCCTTCGCGGCCGAAGAATGCAAGAAGGCCGTCGCCGAGGAACTTGTCGATCGTGCCTCCATGCAGGATGATCGCGTTGCCAACGGCGGTAAAAAACTCATTCAGAACGTAGACGACGTCGTAAGGCAACCGCCCCTGAGCCATTTGTGTGTAGCCGCGCAAGTCTACAATCATAATGGCAAGGGGTTTCTCGGTTCCGGCGGCTTCGTTGTCGTCTGGTGCGATATGCCCCGGCGGAAGAACTGCCTCGCGCACGAGGCGCGTCACCGTCAATGAGCCGCGCGGCCGGATCTGACAAGCCAGGCGAATGCCGGGCTCGGCCCCGACGCTCGCCAGCGTAAATGCTTCGGCGAACGCGGGCGGCCGAAGTCTCTTTTCACTGCGCTCGATGCGAACACGGCAGGTCGAGCAGCGCGCCCGGCCGCCACAAGCGGCGGCGTGCGGGACTCGATGGAGCCTGCTGATTTCGAGAAGCGTTGGCCCGGCAGCAGTTCTTATCGCCGGTCCTCCCGCATAAGTTACCGTAATACGCGGCGCCGTGCTGGAAGCCAGCCGCCGCCAGACGAAAGCTCCGAGCGCGAGAGCCAAGGCAAAACCGAAAAACAGCCGGACGCCGAGCCGATACTCAGCCAGCGCTTCCTGCGCATCCGGGCTTGGCCAATGCGTCAGCTCTTTCAAATGATTGAACTGTTCGGGGCTTTTTGTGAGCTCTGCGATCGCCCGCCCCGAGATCATGAAGCCGCAAAGAGCCAGCACCGGAATGGCAATCGCAAGAACGATGAACAACGGTTCCGCATGACGGTACCAGCGCTTGAAAGTCAGCCACTTGTGGAGGCCGAGGCAGCCATGAGCCCAAACCATAATAAGAAGCAAGCTTTGCAGAAGCGCACTCGCCGGCCAAAGCTTGGCGAGTTCGTAGAGGTAGGTGTCCTCGACGCCAAAATGGACATGCGCGATGCGCGTGTTGACGATGTGCGGGAGGAGAAGGAAAGGGATCGCGACCCCAAGGCCAAGCTGCACAAGCTCCCAGGCAGAAAGACGCAATGTGGCGCGCATTGCGAGTTTCCCGAGGCCGAGCACCACATGGGTGAAAAGCGCCAGCACCAGGATTACCGTGCCAGGCCAGGACCGCGTGACCGACCAGCGCCACTGTTGCACCTCGTGCATAAGTTCGAGACTGATGAGACCCGCGGCGTGATTCAGAAAATGGGTCGCAGCGAATGAGAAAAGGATGATACCCGATATCAGCCGGAGGAGCTGTGCAGTGTCCTTCGCCCGGAGCCTGCTGCTCGCGTTGGGGCGCCTCTCGTCCGCGCGCTTCCTTATTGTTCTACCGTCCATGGAATTGCTATGAGACTTCCTGTGTCAACCGCTATCATAGCAGGGTAATATCTGCGCCGGCCGTTGTAATCGAAAGGCCAGTCCTTCAGAGCCGCCGCCGCACTTTACAGTTCGGGGCGCGATGCTTCAAACGGCGGACGGCCGGATCGTACTCCTCGCGGTTAACGTGCAGATAACTGTGTACACTCGGATGCGGGTGGCGTTGCGGCCCGGCCACTATCCCCAGTGCCGAGCGAGTTGGTCCGGCGAGCGGACAGGGCCGACAAAATCTCGCCCCCATTGTGGGTGAGTGGCACTCAATAGCATTTAGGCCAATTACCGGCGCTCCAGCGCCTTGCAATCAGGAGACGGGATGCTGTCCTACCGTCCGGAAGTCGATGGCATGCGCGCCATCGCGATCATTTTGGTTATTCTCTTTCATGCCTGGGGCTCAACTTTTCCCGGCGGTTATGTCGGCGTCGACATCTTCTTCGTCATCTCCGGATATTTGATAACCTCGATCATCTTAAGAGAGATCAAAGACGGCAATTTCACCTATATGGGCTTTTATGCAAGACGCGCGCGGCGCATTCTGCCAGCCCTCCTGGCGATGACTTTTGTCACGACCATCGCTGCATTCTGGCTGTTCCTGCCAGCAGAACTCATCGAGTACGGAAAGCTCATCATCTATACGATGCTTTTCGGCAGCAACTTCAGGCTGGCTGCGACGCCGGGCTATTTCGACCAGTCCCTGCAGGAGAACCCGCTTCTTCACATGTGGTCCCTTTCGGTCGAAGAGCAATTCTACCTGATATGGCCAACCCTGCTTGTGTTGACGCTACGCTTTCTTCCGGACCGGAAGGTTAAACTGGCGGTGATCGGGCTTGCCGTCCTGTCCCTGATTGTAGCGGAGGCGCTCGTTCATGTCTGGCCGCAAAGCGCCTTCTTTCATCTTCCGTCTCGTGGCTGGGAGCTTCTCGCTGGCGCTTTGCTGGCCATGAATTTCATCCCTCGCATCGCCAGCAGAGCATCCGCCGAGATTTTGTCCGCGGCAGGCCTCATGCTGATGATCGCTCCGCTTTTCCTTTACAACAAGGAAACGGCAATTCCAGGTCTGGCGGCCCTTGCGCCGGTGTTGGGCTGTGCGCTCTTGATCCATGCCACCGGTTCCAGACGGACTGGCATCGCTGCTTTTCTTTCGTGGGCGCCGGTCGCCTTCATCGGACTGATCTCGTACTCGCTTTATCTATGGCATTGGCCGATTTTCGCCTTCGCGAACTATGTGCTGGTGCGGGAGTTAACGGCTGTCGAAACCTCCCTCTGCGTTCTCATCGCCTTTTTCGCTGCCTTCGCATCCTGGCGGTTCATTGAGCGTCCTTTCCGGAGACGATCGGCACGGGTCTCCGGATTGCTCGCAAAGCGCCCGTGGTTCCTGGTTCCTCTCCTCAACCGCTCCGCGCAGGCGGCATTCCTGGTAACCGCAGTGCTTATCGCTTCCGGCAGTTTCTTTCAGGAATTGAAGGGAGCGTTCTGGCGCTTCTCTCCCGAGATGGCGAGCGTGCTGGGCAACCCTGATTGGGCAGGCCCCAAATTGTGCGTCGCCAGGAGCAGTGGCCGGGGATGCGAGTTTGGGAACGGCTCGGCGGATCTCGTCCTCTGGGGAGATTCGCATGCGGCGCATTATTTGCCGCTTATTTCTCAAACCTATGGTGCAGGAACGGCATACCTCAACAAAGGCTGCGTTCCGGTCCCGAACACCCGACTGATCACAAAATCGGGCCAGGTCTCCTTCCCTGAGTGCTCTGAAAACAATCAACACGCCATGGATGAAATCTTGCGGTTGAAGCCAAAGGTCGTCGTCATGGCCTCCCGGTGGACCCAGATCGAGGAACTCCCCTACGGGCACGAGATAAGGCCAACCCTGTATCTTGTCGATGATAACGGCGTCACGACTAGGGAGGCGAGCAGGCGGACATTTGCGCATGCCATCGAAGAGACTGTCTCAACCTTGACAGCCGCCGGCATCAAGGTTGTGTTAATGGGGCAGGTTCCTGAAATGCAATTTTCCCCAGCGCGATGCTTCGTCCTCTCGAAAAGAGTGGGCTTGACCGGATGCGGCTTTGTCACCCGCCAAGAGGCGGAGCGCCGTCAGTTCTTCATCAACGCAACGCTGCGTTCGCTGGCTGAACGCCATTCGAACGTCTTTTTCTTCAGTCCTTTCGAAACGCTTTGCGATAACGCCAACTGCTACGCGATAAAAGATCACGACCTGAAATACTTCAACAACGATCATCTGAATTGCAGTGGCGCCTTAGCCCTCGTCAATGATTTTGGGAAAGCGTTGCCCGAAGCCTTCCGCTTGCCGGGCGTGACTAAAACAAGTTCGGTGGCCTCGCATGAGAACGGCGTCGAGACCGTTCGGCAATAATCGCTCTCAAGGGCGAACGGGGAGCCGGGATCGCTTCGGCGAACGGCGTTCAGAATCCAAGCTGATGCTTAGCAGTCATTAGCAACGGTAACCCGTACTCTTACGGTTAAGCAGTTGTCGGATATTGCCATTGAATATTTGCGATGCTCCCTTGCATGCTCTCTTCTCGCTCAACTGCAACTCGCATTCTAAAAAATTGCGCCACACAAGCTCACGTTTGAGGTAGCTTAGTTTTCTACCCCGTTGCTGAGCCAGTGCTGCATTTGGCGTTGAGCGGGGGAAGCATTGCAGCGAAGGCACATGTCGACCGGCGTACAGCCGGCATCTGCAAAGATCATGCGTGCTACTGACCTTGACTAGTGGGCCGCAAAAGCGGCCCTCAGACCGTTTCAAACCCCGCGAAAACGGGGTTTTTTGCTGGTGAAAGACTGGCTGGCCCCTGGGCAAGGCAAAGATCCCGTGCTTGCTGCCGAAATCAATCCCCTGCCCTTTCGTCGAATGGAAAAAAAGAGGCAGCAAGGCCGCCTCTGTTCTGCATTTTATCAACAGCCGTGAATCGCCAGGCAGCGGAAGAAGCGTGGCCCACGTGCAGGCCAACGCACAAAGCATTCACGCCGCCAGAAACCGCAGCGGCCCCACTGTACGGGTGTGAGGAGGTTCGCTTCGGCGGTAGCATTGATGGCGGGAAGAGGGTTCTGAGGAGCGGCTTGAGACGGGAGCGCACAAAATGCGAGAGGCGTGAACACGGCGGCGAGCGCCAGGAAGCGTTTCATGAGCAAAAACTCCGCGATTGATTTCTATTCGAAGGAAGCTGCAAAGTGCCCAAACCATCATTAACATCAGATGAATACGCACACCGGACTTCACAGTTGCTTTGTATCCAAGTTTACCAACTTTCCAACCAGGAGTGCCTCCTCGAGTTCCAACCCGCTCTCTGCGCTGGCTTGGCAGCAGCAAAGTCCCCAGACCTTCGGCTGAGCCCCCGAAAGACCGGGCAGTGCCTTGAGCTTAACTTTGCTTAATCATAGTTTTGTTATGAATACTTCCAATTTCCAGAGGATGAAGCATGTTAGCTCGCATAATAAGCTGCACATAATTTTCGGCCGTTCAAATAGACCATGCTGAAAGGCCCAGGATATTCCATGGGCCTCAAGGGAGCGCATCCATGTTTGAGAAGGGCTTGTTCGAAGGCCAGCGCATTCTTGTCACCGGCGGCGGCACGGGTCTCGGCCGGGCGATGGCGGAGCGCTTTCTCGGCCTCGGCGCTGAAATCTTCATCTGCGGACGGCGCACGGGCGTGTGCGAGGAGACCGCGGCGGAACTCATGCAGCGGTATGGCGGCAAGGTGACTGCTTTCGGCGTGGACATCAGGGACGCGAAGGCCGTCGACGCCATGGCCGATAAAATCTTTGCCTCCGGGCCGCTCACCGGCCTTGTGAACAACGCCGCTGGCAATTTCATTTCACGCACCGAGGATTTGAGCCCCCGCGGCTTCGATGCGATCGCCAATACCGTCATGCACGGCACGTTCTATGTCACCCACGCGGTCGGCCGGCGATGGATCGCGGGAGGACATCGGTGCTCGATCCTCTCCATAGTCGCAACCTGGATCTGGAACGGCGGTCCTTTCACTGTCCCGTCGGCCATGAGCAAGGCCGCCGTTCACGCCATGACAATGTCGCTTGCCTCCGAATGGGGCCGATACGGCATCCGGCTCAACGCCATCGCCCCGGGCGAGATCCCGACGGAAGGGATGAGCAAGCGGCTTCGGCCGACATCCGCGCCTGGCGAGCGCACAGCGAAGATTAACCCGATGGGCCGCGTCGGAAGCGTCGAAGAGCTGCAAAATCTTGCGGTCTTCCTCATGTCGGATGGCTGCGATTGGCTCACAGGCCAGACCATCGGCATGGACGGCGCGCAGGCGCTCGCAACGGGCGCAAATCTGTACACCTTGCGCGAATGGAGTGACGACGACTGGCGGCAGGCTCGCGAGGCAATCAAGGCGCAAGATGCCAAGGACCGTGCGGCCCGTGGCTGAGAGATCCGGCGAGCGAGACCGTTAGCGGATGTATACCGGCGAACACGCGAAACTTCGGCCGCAGCAGCCCGCGTTCATTATGGCGGGATCGGGCGAGACCGTAACCTACGGGGAGTTGGAGGCCCGCAGCAATCGCCTCGCCCATCTGTTTCGCCGTCTCGGACTGGCCCGTCTCGACCACTACGCGATCTTCATGGAAAACAACAGCCGCTACCTCGAAGCCTGTGGGGCGGGCGAGCGGTCGGGGCTCTATTACACCTGCGTAAATTCGCACCTAACCGCGGGTGAGTTCGCCTATGTCGTCAACAACAGCGAGTCCCGCGTCCTGATCACCTCGCTGGCCAAGCTCGATATCGCGCGCGTGGCGCTTGCGGCCTGCCCGAAGGTTGAGTTGTGCCTTGTGGCCGATGGTCGGGGAGAGGACGAGCGCATCGCCGGCCTCGAACAGGCGACCGCCGCGATGCCAGCGAACCCCATTCCCGATGAGAGCATCGGCGCTCCGATGCTTTACACCTCGGGAACGACGGGACGCCCGAAGGGCGTTTTCCGCCTGCTCCCCGGACAGCCTCCCGCGAAGCCGTTGCCTGTGCCGGCTTTCCTGCAGAGGCTTTTCCGGTTTCGCGAAGGGATGATCTATCTTTCTCCCGCGCCGCTGTATCACGCAGCGCCGCTTGGCTCGGTCAATCTCACCATCCGGACCGGAGGCACCGCCATCATCATGGAGCGCTTCGATCCCGAAAAGTATCTGGAACTCGTTCAGGCGTACCGGGTCACCCACACTCAGGTGGTACCGACCATGTTCGCCCGCATGCTGCGGCTTCCGGCGGCCACGCGGCTCTCTTACGACCTGTCATCCCTGGAAGTTGCTTTCCACGCGGCTGCGCCCTGCCCCGTGCCCATAAAAGAGGCCATGATCGAATGGTGGGGGCCTATCATCAACGAATACTATGGCGCGACCGAGGGGCTTGGCTTCACCGCCTGCACCAGCGAAGAATGGCTCGACCGCAAGGGAACGGTCGGCAAGGCCGTTTTGGGCGACCTTCGCGTTCTCGACGAATCGTTTCGGCCCTGTCCTCCCGGTACCCCGGGCATGATCTGGTTCAAACCCGCGTCGCTCTTTGAGTATTTCAACGATCCTCAAAAAACACAGCTAAGCCGCTCGCCGGACGGCGTGATGAGCACCGTGGGCGACATCGGCTATATGGACGAGGAAGGCTATCTTCATCTGACCGACCGGGCGAGCTTCACGATCGTATCGGGCGGCGTCACGATCTTTCCGCAGGAATGCGAGAACCTGCTCATCACCCACCCCAAAGTCGCCGATGCCGCGGTGTTCGGCGTCCCCAATGTCGATCTGGGCGAGGAGGTGAAAGCTGTCGTGCAACCCATGCCGGGCGTAACACCGGGTCCGGTTCTCGCCGGCGAGTTGATTGCGTTCTTGAGCCAGTCTCTTTCGCGCCAGAAGCTGCCCCGCTCGATCGACTTCGAGGATGAACTGCCGAGGCTCCCGACCGGCAAGCTGTACAAACACCTCCTGCGCGACCGCTACTGGAGGAGCGAGCGCACCCGGATCGCTTGAGAGCGAGGAGAGTCGCTCTTCGAGAGCGCCGTCGGGATGAGCTTGTCTTTCCACCTCTCCAGACCTAGACTGCTTGCGCCGAGGAAAGGGGGTGACATTCAAGGGAAGGAATGTCCTATGCGAAGCGTCATCTTGGCCCTCCTGGCTCCTGCGGCGATTGCTTTTTCTGCTTCCGCGTCCGCAGCGGTCCCCGCGCCTCAGGCGGGCATCTTCAAAAGCGCCCCTGTCACCATTGACGTGGCCTATCGCTACGCCAGAGGGACAACTGTCAGAGGTCCCCGCGGGGGCGTCTACCACGGCCGCACCGTTGTTGCAGGACGTGGGGGAGTTTACGGCGGCGGCGCTTACGCCCACAGAGGCGTTTACGCGCGAGGCGGCGGATACGGGCCTCGCGGCGTCTACGCGACCAGAGGCGTTTACGCACGCGGCGGCGGATATGGGTCTCGCGGCGTCTATGCGACCAGAGGCGTTTACGCACGCGGCGGCGGATACGGGCCTCGCGGCGTCTATGCGACCAGAGGCGTTTACGCGCGAGGCGGCGGATACGGGGCTCGCGGCGTCTATGCGACCAGAGGCGTTTACGCACGCGGCGGCGGATACGGGCCTCGCGGCGTCTATGCGACCAGAGGCGTTTACGCACGCGGCGGCGGATACGGGCCTCGCGGCGTCTATGCGACCAGAGGCGTTTACGCACGCGGCGGCGGATACGGGGCTCGCGGTTACGCCCGCAGAAGCGTTTACGCGCGCGGCAGATTCTAGGTTCACGGCGGATGATGCGGCCTTGGAGAGAGGGCCGCATCAGCTCGGCATCGAAATTTGATCGATCACCGCTAAGACAATCTGCGCTTCGTCGCTGATGCTCACTTAGCTATTGAAGCATCGATCCAAGCTGTGCCGCCGCCTCAAGGAGGTTTCCGACATGGGCCTCGGCGTTGACACCAAGCCGCTCGTCAGCTTGATGAAAGCGGTTCACATGAATGACGCGAAAGCCGAAGGCGGCGGCGCCGGCACAATCCCAGCCATTTGCGGAAACGAAAGCGATTTCATCACGCCGAGCCCCAAAGGCGTCGCATGCCAGTTTGTAGACCTCGGGGCTTGGCTTGTAGATGCCCGCCGCATCGACGGAGAGAATGCAGTCGAGGAGTGCGCCGAGGTCTGCGGAGGTCACGGCTGCGGCGAGCATCGAAGGTGAACCGTTGGACAGGATGCCGGTTCGGGCGCCGGCATTCTTCAAAGCAGCGAGGCAGGGCGCGGCATCTGGATAAGCGGCAAGCGAGGTATAAAGGGTCAGGAGTTTCTCGCGCACCGGCGAGCCCGATAGACCGTTCGCCTCAAGCACCTGATCGAGGGCATCCGCCGTGACCTGGGCGAAGTCGGCATACCGGCCCATGAGGCTTCGAAGCCAGGTATATTCGAGTTGCTTCGTTCGCCACTGCGCCGAGATGGCAGGGGCCTTCTCTCCAAGCTCGGCGGCAAGAGCCGCGGCGGGCGCGTGCACATCGAACAAGGTTCCATAGGCGTCAAAAACACAGGCTTTCACCGGCCGAGGGGGAGTCATTCGCGTTTCCTGATCAGATGCTTGGACACTTACTTTACAAAATCTTGTGCCTCTTGTTCTGTATTTCAATCAAGTGCCCCAAGATCATGATATCAGCTTCAACACATCTTGGCGGTTATTCGGGGCCGATCCGGAATGCTTTTCTTATTGTTATGCATTCTGTTACTGGCTGCCATGCATTTCAGGAAGTTCCTTATCCTAAAAACTGTCTTGCGCTCATGGCAATTATCGGTTTCGATCTTTAAGAAACAGGTAGCGTATCATGCAATGGGCAATTCGGAGAACAGTAGAGCGGCGGGCAACCCGCATGCATCAGATGATGGATCGTCTTGATGTCGATGCTCTCGTCATTATCGGCCTGAGGAATGGCGATGCCTACACCGAGGCCCGCTGGAGGTGCCTTCGGTGCGAGGAAAGCTGCTTGTGCCTGCGTTGGCTCGACAAGGGCGCCGCAGATGCGGAGCCAGACTTTTGTCCCAACCTGGAATTTTTCAACGCCTGCAAAATGCTCGCTTCCCGGTCCTTTGCCATCGCGGCGCGGAAAACTGCGATCCTTTTGGTGGCGTGCCAAAGCCAAGGGCGGCAGGACCTGAATTTACAGGGAACTCCTTGGAAACGCCAATGAACTGCTGCGCGCATTGCTGCGACCGGGCCATGATCATCTCGGCAGTATCAGCTACGGTACGTACCATAGCGACGATTTTAGCGGGCGGCGGTTAAGGTCTTCTGGTTCAGAGCTTCGGTTTGCAGCGCTTGTGCAGGCTCTTCGACGCGCAGCCACGTGACGTACAGTGCGGGGAGGAAGAGAAGCGTAAGAGCCGTCGCAACCAGAAGCCCACCCATCATCGCGAAAGCCATCGGCCCCCAGAATACGGTGGGCGCAATCGGGATCAGGCCGAGAACCGTCGAGATTGCCGTCAACATGATCGGCCGGAAGCGCGATTGGCTCGCCTCGACCACAGCGTCCCAGGCGCTGAGCCCCTGCGCGCGCTCGGTCTGGATCTGCTCGATCAGGATAACGGCATTCCGCGCGATCAAGCCGAGCAAGGCAAGCGTCCCGAGGATGGCCACGAAGCCGAGCGGCTTGCCCACGAGCAACAACGCCACGATGATGCCGATGAGGCCCATGGGCACAACGCTGAGCACAAGGGCCAGAAGATTGAAGCTCTGCAGCTGGATCATCAGGAGCGTGATCATCAGGAACAGCATAAGCGGGATAACCGCCATGACAGAGGCTTGCGAGTTCGCGCTTTCCTCAACCGTGCCGCCAACGGCGATCTGGTAGCCTTTGGGCAGGCTTGCGTTGATCTCCTTAATGGATGGAGCCAGCGCGCCGACAGCCGCCTCGGGGAGCTGGCCGGTGCGCATATCGGCCTGCACGGTCAAAGTGGGAACCCTGTCGCGCCGCCAGACCACCGGATATTCCTGCTCGGCTTCGAAGGTAGCGATCTGGCTGAGGGGAACGACCCCGCCATTGGGCAGCGGAATTTTCAAGGTTCGCAGCGCTGGCAGCGAAACGCGTTGCTCATCGGTGGCTCTGCTGATGACATCGACGAGGTAGATGTCGTCGCGCAGCTGCGTCACGGGCACGCCTTTCACGACGCTGTTGAGCACCGAGGCGATCGCTCGTGAGCTCAAGCCCAGCAAACGCGCTTCGTTCTGATCGATGTGGATCTTCACCTTTCGCGCGGGCTCGATCCAGTCGAAGTTTACGTCCTTGACGGAAGGATTTCCGGCGATCACCGGAGCCAGACGCAGCGCGATGTTCCTGACTTCGTTCACATCCGGGCCGCTGACCCGGTATTGAACAGGCCACCCCACGGGCGGGCCAAGCTCAAGAGGCGTAACCCGTGAGACCGCGCTTGGAAACATCTCGGGCAACGCCGTTTCGAGCTTCTTCTGAAGCCGGTCGCGCGCTTGCAAATCCTTCGCGATGATGACCGCCTGCGAGAAGAAGTCGTTGGCGAGCTGGACATTCAGAGGCAGGTAGAAGCGGATCGCTCCCCGGCCTACATAGGTGCTCCAGCTTTTGACGTCGGGATTGCCCTTCAAAAGGCCGTCGAACTTTGTGGCGACATCCTCGCTGGCATAGATCGAGGCATTCTGCGGGAGCCTCAAATCGACGAGAAGCTCCGGCCGGTCCGAGGGCGGAAAGAACTGGCGCGCGACGAAGGGAGACAGAAAAAGCGCTCCCACGAAGCAGGCGAGCGTTATCCCGATCGTGAGCCAGCGCGCGCGCATCGCTCCGACAAGCAGGCTTCGGAAAGCCTGCATGATCCTGCCCGGCTTGTCCGCCTCTTTCTTTTCCGGCGCTTTGAGGAGCCAGAGTCCAAGCAGCGGGGTGTAAAGGACGGCTACAAACCAGGATGCGATCAGCGCGATGCTCACCACCGCAAAGATCGAAAAGGTGTATTCACCCGCCGAGCTTTTGGCGAAACCGATGGGCACAAACCCCGCCGCGGTGACGAAAGAATCCGGTCAGCATCGGGAAAGCGAGCGACGTGTAGGCGAAGCTTGCCGCATCCTCCTTCTTGTCCCCTTGCGCGAGCCGGGATGACATGACGTCAACCGTCGTCATGGCATCATCGACGAGGAGGCCCAAGGCGATAATCAACGCGCCGAGCGAGATGCGCTGCAGGTCGATCCCGCTCATGGCCATGATCGGGAAGACGAAGGCGAGCGTCAGGGGGATCGAAAGCGCGACAACCGTGCCAGCCCGCACGCCGAGCGAGACGAAGCTCACAGCCATGACGATCGCGATGGCCTGCCAGAGCGAGGTCATGAAGTCGCCGATGGCGTGCTTCACGGTTTGCGGCTGATCGGCGACGAGGAAGGCTTCCGACGCCGAGCGGCAGATCGGCCTTGATCTCCTGCATCGCCTTTTCGATGTTGCGGCCGAGCACGAGGATGTTGCCGCCTTCGCGCATTGCGATGGCAAGGCCGATCGCGGGCTCTCCATTCACGCGGAACAGGGGCTGCGGAGGATCGGCGAGGCCACGGCGGACGGTCGCGATATCGCGGAGCCGGATCAGGCGGCCGTTTACGACGAAGGTCACGTTCTCGAGGTCTTTCTCGGAGTCGAACGCACCCGTGGTTCGAAGCGCGAAAGCCTCATTCCCCGTCTGGATGGTCCCGGCCGGAACGACGATGTTCTGCGCTTCCAGCGCGGCGGCCAGCGCGGCCCGGTCGACGCCCAAGCCCGCGAGCTTCTCGGGCGAGAATTCCACGAAGATTTTCTCATCCTGCGCGCCGAGAAGCTCGATCTTCGATACGTCCGGCACTTGCAGAAGTTTGGAACGAATGTCTTCGACATAATCGCGAAGCTCGCGATGGCTGAACCCGTCCGCGGTGAAACCGTAGATAATTCCGTAGGTGTCGCCGAACTCATCGTTGAAGCCGGGGCCGACGACGCCGGAAGGCAAGGTGTGACGCATATCGGCCACGCTCTTGCGGACGTGATACCAGATATCCGGCACCTTCGAAGGCGGCGTCTCGCCCTTCAGGGTGACGAAAATCGTGGTGCGCCCAGCCTTCGTATAACTCTCGACATGATCGAGACTCGGGGTTTCCTGAAGCGTACGCTCAAGGCGCTCGGTCACTTGTTTCAGCGTCTCGTTCAGGTCCGCGCCCGGCCAGCCCGCAAACACGACCATGGTGCGGAAAGTGAAGGCCGGGTCTTCCGCGCGGCCAAGGCGGAGGTAGGACATCGTGCCCGCCACCACCAGCGCGATCATGCAGTAGATCGTGAAGGACCGGTGCTTGAGCGCCCATTGCGAGAGATTGAACTGCATCAGGAGGGCGCCCCAAGCAGCCGGACCTTGCGGCCTGGGTAGAGGGCTTGAACCCCGGCGGTCACCACGATGTCTCCGTTGTCGAGCCCGCTGGAAATGACGACCGACGAGGGCTCGTGGCGCTTCACTTCCACATTCCGGATCGCAACGGTGTTGGCCGTCTTATCGACCACCCAGACAGCCGGTTTGTTATCGAATTTCGTAAGCGCGCTGGCTGGCACCGCGATCACCGGAGCGGGAGGCAAGCTTGTGCTCCCGGTGACCGTCGAACCGAGCCGCATGGCCGCGGGCGGGCTTTGCAGCCCCACCTTCACCTGGAAGTTTCTCGTGACCGGGTCCGCCTGCGGAGCGACTTCGCGGACCTTGCCGAGCGCCTGCACTCGGGGGTCATCTGCAAGGCTGACAGTGACTTCCGCGTCGCTTGGAGCCGCCCTCAGGATGCTGGCAGGCACGTCGAACACAGCATCGCTCCCGCCGTCGCGCGCCACCTGAACAATCGTGCGGCCCGCTTGCACCACTTCCCCAGGCTCCGCAGCCACCGCGGTAATCACGCCAGGAGCGTCGGCCTTCAATTCCGTGAAGCTCACCCGGTCCTGTGCAATCTGAAGCTGCGCTTGCGCGTCCTTGACCTTGGATTCAGCGGTTTGCAACTCCTGCTGGGCCTGATCGAAGCGGACACGCGTGGTGTGCCCTTGTCTCATGAGCGTCTGCTGGCGCTCGAAGTCGTTGCGGGTGCGGGTGACGATGCCGTTGGCACTGTTCAAATTGGCCTGCGCCGAACGCAAAGCATTCTGCTCGTCCACGGGGTCGAGTCTCGCAATCGTCTGCCCGGCCTGCACGCGGTCCCCCAGATTGACCAGGCGCTCGATCATGCGGCCGCCGATGCGGAATCCGAGCGACGCCTCATCGCGCGCCCGCACATGTCCCGTAAGCGTAACCGTTTCGCCCAGATCCTGCTTTTCGACGGTGACGGTGCGAACGGGCCGGATGTCCGGAAGAACCGGTTCGGCCTCCCGGCTGCAACCTGCCGAGAGAGCCGCGAGAGCGACGGTCAACCCACAAAGCAGAGGTCTTGCCGCGGACCCCGGGCTCGCGCTCAATCGGGCTTCGCGAGCCCAAACAAAGGAACGTTGAGCTCTTCCGCATAACAAGCGTAATGACAACATTTGCCACCCTCGATTCCCTGATCGATCCCGGCTGCGGGACTGGGTCCGTTCGATGTTTCCCGGCAAATAACGATAGGCAAGACTTACATATTATTCTATATGATCACTGAGCTTTATCAAGCTTCAGCGTCCGAAAAGACCTCTCACAACCTAGTCCAGCAGCCGGTAGCATTGGCGTCAGAGTTTGCGAGTGGAGCGGCAGGCCGAACAAGATGCAAAGGGTCCAGCCTGGCTGGCTGTCGTGGCCAGGGTGCTGTGCTTCATCGCTCTGTGGTTCGCTCTTTCCGGCTTTCGTCTGGCCGACTTTCCGGCGGCGCTGATTGCGATTGTCGCCGCGACTTCGGTCAGCTTGCGCCTCCTTCCACCCGGTCATGCGCGACCCTCGGCCCTTGCGCTAGGCGAACTTGCGCTGCGGTTTGCCCGGCAATCGCTCGTGGCCGGCCTGGACGTCGCGTGGCGGGCGCTCGATCCCCGGCTGCCGTTGCGGCCAGGTTTCGTCACCTATGAACCCCGGCTGCCTCAAGGTCCGGCGCGGAGCGCATTTCTTACGCTCATGAGCCTGCTTCCGGGGTCTTTGCCAGCGTGGCAGCACGAGGACGGCAAGATCACCATTCACTGTCTCGACGTCGACCAGCCCGTTGCGGCGCAGATGGCCGAGGAGGAAAAGCTCTTTGTTCGAGCCCTGGGAGTTGTTCCTGCCGATGACTGAATTCCTTCAATTCTCCTCCGGCTTCGTGTTCGCAATGGTCGCGCTCGGCATGGTTCGCATCGTTCGCGGGCCGACCAGGGCCGACCGGATGATGGCCGCGCAGTTGCTCGGCACAGGCGGCATTGCGGCGCTGCTTTTGCGGTCAAACGTGACCGAGACGCCCGCCGTTGTCGATGTCGCGCTGGTGCTGGCGCTGCTGGCGGCGTTCGCCTCGGCGGTGTTTGTCGTCAAAGGGACTCGCGCGGTTGGCGAGGCGGAGGCCTCGAATGATTAGCGTGGCCGACATCTTTACGGTGGTTGCCGTCACCGCCGGGGCATTCTTCTTCATGGCGGGCACGGTCGGGCTCCTGCGCTTCCCCGATGCGCTGACCCGCCTGCACGCGCTGACGAAGGCCGACAATCTGGGCCTTGGTCTTGTGGTGCTCGGATTGATGCCGCGCGCTGGGAGCCTGCTCGCAGCGCTCAAGCTGGCCAGCATATGGCTGCTCGTGCTGTTCACCGGCGCGGCGGTTTCCCAGCTGATCGCAAAAGCGGCGAGAGACGGTGACAAGGATGACGATTGACATCGTTCTCGACGGCGGCTTGGCGGCGCTGGCGCTTGCCATGGGATGCTGGATCATCGTTGCGCGCAATTCCTTCGCCGCGGCGGTCGGCTTTGTCGCCTACGGCTTGTTGCTGACGCTCGTCTGGGTGCGCCTCGACGCCATCGACGTGGCGTTGATGGAAGGGGCCATCGGCAGCGGCCTGACCGGCGCATTGCTGCTTCGAGCGTCCTCCCGCCTGCGGAGCACCGAGGCGTCGGTCGAGGTGGAACGTCCCCCTTTCATTGTGCGGGCAGGAGCGGCGCTTCTTTCCGCGAGTGTCGCAGCGATGCTCGCAGCCGCCGTCCTGTATCTGCCCGAACCTGCCCCCACGCTCGCGCCGGAAGCCGCAGCAAACGCTGGCGCAACCGGCATGGGTAATGCCGTCACCAACGTGCTGATGGCCTTTCGCGCGATGGACACCATGCTGGAAAAGGTCGTCCTGCTGGTCGCCTTGGCGGGGGTTTGGTCGCTTGCGCGCGACCGATTGTGGGGCGGGCGTCCAGGCCCGCTTTACCGCGCCGATCCGAAAGCTCCGCTCACCTTCCTCGCTCAGGTGCTGCCGCCGATCGGCATCGTGACCGGCATTTATATGCTCTGGGTGGGCGCAGATGCTCCGGGCGGCGCGTTCCAGGGCGGAACCATCATCGCCGCCATGTGGCTGCTTGTCATGATGGCAGGGCTTGCCAACGCCCCCCCGGTCGGCAACCGCCGGATGAGGCTCGCGCTGATTGCCGGCCCGCTCCTCTTCCTCATCGTCGGTTTTGGCGGCCTCTGGCTCGGCGAAGCCTTCCTCTCCCACCCCGTCGCCTATGCAAAGCCGCTGATCCTGGTCATCGAGTTCGCGATGACGCTGACGGTTGCCGTAACGCTCGGCCTTCTGATTGCCGGTCCGCCTGAAAGGGAGCCCAGATCATGACGACGTCGGCCGTGTTCGGCATTTGCGGCGCATTGGCAGCGGGTCTCGGCTTGTATGGCGTGATCGCGAATCCGCAGCCCTTGCGCAAAATTCTCGCTTTCAATCTGCTCAGCAGCGGCGTGTTCCTCCTCTTCGGCGTTGTTGCGCGCAGGGGAGCTGCGGCTGCGTTCAGCGGCGATCCGGTGCCGCAGGCGCTGGTCATCACGGGCATTGTCGTGGCGGCGGCGGGGACGGCGCTGGCGGTTGCGCTGTTGCTGCGCCTCTTGCAGACATCCGGCTCCGCGACACTCCAGGCTGACGCCGCCGTCACCGGCGACACCGCCGAATGATGCCGGTTCCGGCCCAGGCTCCGGACGCGGCGACGGCAGACGGCTTCCTGCTTGTGCTGTCGATCTTCGTTCCGGTTGCAAGCGTG
Organism: uncultured Alphaproteobacteria bacterium; assembly: GCA_963817495.1. Classification (GTDB taxonomy): domain Bacteria; phylum Pseudomonadota; class Alphaproteobacteria; order Rhizobiales; family Rhodomicrobiaceae; genus Rhodomicrobium. The sequence goes on from CAWFOS010000018.1 coordinate 20,641, forward strand.
CTGCTGGCCTTCGTGAGCGGTGGCCGAAACGTCGAACGGATCGCGCTTGCCACCCTGCCCCTCGGCCTCGCGATTGCCGTTGCGATCGCGGCGGCCAAAGGCCAAGACCAGCTGGCTTCTATCGTCTATCTCGTCGGCGGGTGGGCTCCTCCGCTTGGCGTCGCACTCCGGGCCGATGGACTGTCCGTGGTCATGATGGTCATCGCGGCAATCGTGATCTGCGCCGTCGGCGTTTATGCGCGCGCGGACTTCCGAACGCCCTCGGAACTGTCCGAGGCGCGTGCGCCGTTCACGTTCTGGATTTTGCTGCTCTCGATCTGGAGCGCGCTGAACCTCGTCTTCGTGGCTGGCGATCTCTTCACGCTCTACGTCGGGCTGGAACTCTTGACCTTTGCCGCCGTGCCGCTCGTCTGTCTCGATGGCCGCGCAGAGACGTTTCAGGCGGCGCTTCGCTATCTGCTCTTCGCGCTCCTCGGGTCGGTCCTCTATCTGGCCGGAACGGTGCTGATTTACGGCGCCTACGGGACGCTCGACATCGCGCTCCTTTCCCAGCGCCTTCGCCCCGAGCCTGTGACGATCATAGCGGCGGCGCTGATGACGGTGGGGCTGCTTGCGAAGACGGCGCTCTTCCCGCTGCATCTGTGGCTGCCGCCCGCCCATGCTTCCGCGCCAGCAGCCGCGAGCGCGGTGTTGTCGGCGCTGGTGGTGAAGGGGCCATTCTTCATCGCGGTGCGGCTCTGGTTCGATGTCATGCCGAACTTTCCGGCCCCTGCCGCAAGGCAACTGCTCGCTGCGCTCGGCGCGGCGGCGATCGTGTTCGGCAGCATCCTTGCGCTGAGGCAGGCGAGATTGAAGCTGCTCATCGCCTACTCGACGCTGGCGCAGATCGGCTATCTGTTTCTGATGTTCCCGCTCGCCTTCGGATCCGGATCGGCGTCCCACAACGGCATCGCTCTATCCGGCGGCATGCTTCAGGCAATGTCGCACGCCACCGCGAAGGCCGCCATGTTCATGTCGGCGGGGCTCATCTATGCGGCCCTGGGGCACGACCGGATCGCGGGACTTTCGGGCGCGGCGCGAGCCTTGCCCATCACCGTGCTCGCCTTTGCGCTGGGCGGTGTAGCGCTGATGGGCGTGCCTTCGAGCGGCGCTTATCTCGCGAAGGATCTGCTGCTTCAAGCGTCGGACGAGACGGGCCAATGGTGGTGGGCGATGGTCATCCAGGCCGGCGGCATTTTCACGGGCGCGTACCTCGTTTTCGTGCTCGCCAACGCGCTGACGCCCGCGAGCGAACCGGTGAAATTGCGCGCGAGCGTTCCTCGCATCCAGGAGACAGCGGCCCTGGCGCTGGCCCTGTGTTCCTTGTTTCTCGGGTTTTTTCCCTGGGAGACTTACCTGGCCATGCCGGGCGGCAATCCGCCGAACCCTTTCACGCTCAAGGCATTGGTGACGGTCGTTTCAACGCTCCTGGCGGGAAGCGTGCTCGCGATCTTCCTCGCGCGCTGGGGACATCCGCTGGAGCGCCTGCCCTGGGCTGGAGGCTTTTTCCGTTGGGCGAGCCCCGTCCGGGGCGTGGCCCTTGGCTTGAGCAAGATATTCGAGCGGATCGACAGCGTCACCGGGCATTGGCTGGCGGCAGGGCTGTCTCTGCTGGCGCTGGCGGCCCTGTTCGCCGGCGCGATCGGAGCGCACGCCGCCGGGCTTTCAGATACGTCAACCGGGATTTTTCACCTGCGTGATGAGTCCCGGCTATACTGCCTGTCCCTCCGTGACGAAAACGGTAGTGCGCCGCTCTCATCTGTCCGGAGAACTCGACGGGTCTACGAGCTGCGGAGCGATAGGGAGATAAGATGAGCAGAACGGAAACGATGAGACCTCAAAGAAGGTCTGGAGTAGAGGAATCAATCAGTATTTGGCTGGCGGCGATATTCATTATCGCGAACGTCGCCTACTTCCTGCTCATTCCCGCGCTGGGCCTCAAGGGGCAACCATCGCAAGGCTGGATGTGGGCGATCGTTCCGGTGATCGACATGCTTTACATCGCTATCCAAGCCTTCTGCCTTATCTTGTCGGGGGCGCGGAGCCACCAGTTCGGCTTTACGGATATAGCGGTTTCCTGGGCGTCAGTCCGTGATCATGGGGGTTCTGGCGTCCTGGGCGGTCTTCTCGCCAGATGTGACCCTGTCGCCGTTTCAGACGATGGTCTTGGTTTGCAACCTGATGGCAGCTGTCGCGGAGAGCGGCCTTACCCAGTTTGGCCGCATGGCCTTTTCAAAGCGAATAATCGGATTTGGAGGCTGACCGGGAACCCGGTTCCCGGTCGCCATGATACGGAATAAGTCTCTCAGCGGGCCTGCACCTCAGGCCCGCTGATAGCATGTCGGCATCGCGCCGGTGGGGCCGGCGAACGCAGCCGTTGGCGCAGCTACGCCGTTTGAGGCGCTTGATTGGATGGGATCGACATCGAATAGCCGATCCAGGCGAAGCCGTGGAAGATGAGGTCGATGCCAAGGCAGAGGCCGAGGACCCAAAGCCCCGACTGTGGCCACTCGGAGAGGATGACGCCTCCCGCCAGCGCGCCGATGATGCCCGAAAGCAGAAGAGACCAGCCCGCTTCCCGCCAAAGAACGGTGGAGAGCACGATCCGGAACAGCCCTGAAATAATCCAGATGATGCCGAGCAGAAGCGTGAGCTTGATCGTTCCTGCAAGCGGGTTGGTCAGAAGGATGGCTCCGGCGGCAATATAAAGTGCGCCAAGCAGGAGATCGAGAACGAAGCCTTTCCAACCGACCGCGCTGAAGGCGTGGACGATCTGGAAGCCCCCCACGATCACGAGGGCCCAGGCTATGAAAATGGTGCTGATGACTGAGGCGAGCACCACGTCGCCAAGCACGAAGACGCCGCCGATGAGCAGAACGATGCCCAGAAGCAGATAAAGCCACCAGGATTTTGGAGAGGGGTCGCCGCCAGCTGTCGGCTCCGCTGTAGGGGAAATTGCCATCTGAGACCTCTTGAAAAGTATAGGGATGGGCGCAACGGCTTGCCGCTGCAAGATTTTCTATGGTCTGCCGTTTTTAAATGCAGGGCCAGATAATAACGGCGTTGCCCTGAGCTGTCGAGATACAAGGACAAGAGAAAAAAGGCGATCACCACTTCTTTAAAATGGTGCGTAAGGCGCGCGTTCAGAACGAGCCGACCGCCGAGCCGAGAAGGACAACCGCGACAAGGGCCAGCAAGCCTCCGACGACGGCGACCATGACGATATCGAAGTAGCTGTCGCGATGCGTGGCGCCGCAGACGGCAAGCAGGGTCACGACTGCCCCGTTATGCGGCAGGCTGTCGAGGGTGCCCGCGCCGATTACCGCAACGCGATGCATGACAGCCGGATCGATGCCCGCCTCAGCCGCGATGCGCATGTAAGTTGCGCCCAAGGCGTCGAGTGCGATGGTAAGGCCGCCCGAGGCCGAGCCCGTGAGCGCGGCAAGCACGTTGGTTGCGACCGCGAGCGAAACCAAAGGGCCGCCGCCGATCGAAAGCACCCAATCGCGAACCATGCCAAAGGCTGGGAGAGCGGCAACGACAGCGCCGAAGCCGACGAGGCTCGCAACGCTGAAGGCCGGCAATACGGATGCGTTGGCGCCCGCATCGATACTCTTGCGCAAGGACGGGAGGCGCGTGCCGGTTGACGGCGACGAGGACGGCAATCGCCGTGGCCAGCGCAACGATCACGGCCCAGACGCCGCCCACAGCCGTGAGCGAGGTTTTCCCCCAGCGTTCTTCGGCGAGAAACGAAACATCAAGGCTCGGCAGCACCCAGAACGACATCAGAAGATTGACAGCAATGACTACGATAAGGGGCAGCGCGGCGAGTGCGATCGGCGGTGCGCTTCGAGCCAAGGCGCCGTGAGAGATTTCGGCCGGGTCGAAGCTTTGCGCGACGGTAGCGCGTTCGCGAACGAGTTCGTCGTCGGCGACTGCGACGGGGCTTTCGGCGTCCGCCCCGAACCCCTCTCCCGCTTTACGGGCCGCTTTTTCCGCGCGCGCAAGCCACCACAGCCCGAACCCCAGCATGATAAAGGCGGCGATGAGGCCAAGGCCGGGAGCGGCAAAAGGCGTCGTGCCGAAGAACGGCATGGGGATCGCGTTCTGAATCGCGGGCGAACCGGGCAAGGCCGACATCGTGAAAGTCGCGCTGCCGAGGAAGATCGCCGGGGGCATCAGTCTCCGGGGGATGTCGGCAGCCTTGAACATGGCCATCGCCATCGGCGCGAGCACAAAGAAGGCCACGAAGAGACTGACGCCGCCATATGTGACAAGCGCGCCCGCAAGCACCACGGCGAGCGACGCCCGCTGCGGTCCGAGCTTCTCCGTCATGAAGTGCGCGATGGCCTCGACCGACCCGCTGTCCTCCATCAGCTTCCCGAACAGCGCGCCAAGCAGGAAAATCGGGAAGAACTGCATCACGAATTGAGAGGCGCTGCCCATGAAGGTCTGCGTCCAGTGGGCGAGAAGCGGCTCTTGCGAGAGGGCAGCAGCAGCGAGCGCAGCCGCAGGAGCAAGCACCAGCACGCTCCAGCCTCGATAAGCGAGCCAGATGAGAAGACCGAGCGCTATCAGGATGCCGAGGAGCCCCATGGCGATCAGACCTGCTCCAGAAGCACATTCAGGTTCAGGGTGGACCGCTGGCCGAGATCATCCCCGCTGGTTTTCAGGAACTTCTCCATGGTGCGGCGGCCTTCCTCCTTCAGCATGCTGAGGAAGGCCCACTCCGCATTGAGCTTCGACGAATACCCGAGGCTCGTCATGATCGGGCTCGAAATGAGGTGCACGCGCATCTCCGCCCACTTCGCCCCTTCCTCATGGCCGGGGTCGGCCGCCTGGGCCAACAGCGCGATCATGCGCAGTTCCTTCAGGAGCGTAGAGTTGAAGGAAATTTCGTTGAGGCGGTTCATGATCTCCGCGGCGGAGCGCGGCGTGCCCGGCCGCTCGACCGGATTGATGGCGACGATCAGCGTGTCCTTAGAGGTGCATTCGCGCACGAGCGGCGTCATGGTCGGATTTCCGGAGTAGCCGCCATCCCAATAGGGCTCGCCGTTGATCTCGATCGCCTGAAACATCGTCGGCAGGCAGGCAGAGGCGAGGAGCACGTCCGGCGTTAACTCCGCGTTCCGGAACACCCGCCCGCGCCCGGTATGAACGTTGGTGGCCGTCACGAACAGCTTGATCGAGGACTTTTTAAGCTCGTCGGCGTCGACAGAGGCCGCCAGAATATCGCGAAGAGGATTGAGCCCCGCCGGGTTGAGGTCGTAAGGCGAGAACAGGCGCGCGGCCATGTCGAAGGCGATGAACGCGGGCGAGGTATCCATGGTCCACCGCCCCAGGAGCATATCGAGCGGCGTTCGCTTGAAGGGGCTCAAAAGGGCGCCATCCGAGACGCGGCGCCAGAAGTCTTCGAGCGCCTTTCGGGCTTCCCCAGGGCCGCCTTTCGTATACCCGGAGGCCAGCACGGCGGCATTCATCGCACCCGCTGAAGTGCCGGAGATGCCGTCGATTTTGAGCCAGGGTTCTTCGAGAAGCCGGTCCAGGACGCCCCATGTGAAAGCCCCGTGAGAGCCGCCGCCCTGGAGCGCGAGATCAACCAAAACTGGATCGCGATTCAAACTCATGGGGCTGATCCGGATATTACGTTGCAAAAAGCATCGAGAGAGGGCGGCAAAAATCTGAAAGGGGCTGGTCGACACTTTCGCGTCCACCTAGCCCTGAATGCGGCCAGGCGCACCAACTTTATAATGCCAAGCGGCTCGTTAGGGTAAGCACTTGTAGAGCACCAGGTCAAGAGCAGTGCGGGTCGGCGCTACCCTGTGAGGCCATTGTTTTTTTGTCTTCTCTGTTTTTTCTGTCTTCTCGATGTCATGGCGGTGGGGCAAGCTAGCCGGTCACAAGGTCGCAAAGCGGGCAAGCATCGCACCGGGCGTGCCCGTGCATTTCGTTGCCCGCGACCTTCAGCATGGGTGATGACGCTTGGAGGTTTGACATGGATGACATTTCAAGACTTGACGAAATGCAAAGCGCCTACAAGGCTGCGGTCGAGAAATGGATAGCAGCAATCAGGGAAGAGGAGGCCCTCGCCTCGGTGAATCATTCAGTCGCCGAGGTCGATAAATGGGAGGCAGCACACTTCAAGGAAGACGACATCCGCAAAGAGGTGAAGGCTGCCAAGAAGCAATACGAAGACGCATTGCGGCAGAAATTTTTTGGGTTTTAACTTCTGTTCGCTTTTATATTAATAGTTATCTTCCGCCCGCAGGATGAGGCGGCTTGCCTTCCTTAAAAGCCAGCCGCCGACATCTGCTTGCATGCGCTTGACAAGCGGGAAATCATCGCCGGTCGTACCGGCATGTGCGGAGAAGCAAGGCGTCACCTAATTGCCGCCGTGCCTTCCAACATCACCTCCCTAAGCTTCAAGCACCCAGCCCTGAACTTCATGATTTACTCCAGATAATTGAGATAGGCCGCCACGGCTGCAATCTGCCCCTTGGTCAAGGTGTGCGCAATTGGCTGCATGATGGCCGATGTATCCGGGTTTGCCGGATCCTGTCCCCGCTCATTGCTCCAGTTCAGCAACTTATTCTGGATATACTCATCGAGCTGACCGGCCAGACGGGGAAACGCCCCGTTCCCTTTCGCGTCTGGACCGTGACAGGAAGCGCAGGGAGGAATATTGGCATCGGGTACTCCCTCTTCGTAGACTTGCTTGCCGCCCGCCACGAGTTCCTTCGGAGCCCCGCCGACCGGCTTAGGATTGAGATCCCGAAAGTGCTCGGCGATCCCCCTTTGCATTGCCGGACTGAGATTGTGCGCTACGTTTTCCATAACAGAATGCAGTCGACGGTGCTCAATGAAGGCTCGCAGCTGGTTCTCGAAGTATTCGACTTGTTGTCCCGCGAGCCGCGGTATGGGAGATGCCGCACGAATGCCTTGCCCTGACTGCTGGTGGCAGCGTTGGCAATATTCTATCTTGGCTTGAAGGTCTTTCACCGAGACAGACGTGTCCTTCTCCTCCGCACGCCCCGCCGTGGCAAAAACAATTGCCAGGATTGCCGTTTGTAACACGACCTGCAAGCTAACGAACCTCATGAGCTTCCCTCGTTGTTATAGGCGGGTTGAAGTCTAATCGAGGATGGGCTTTTTGTCTTCAGGAGCCTGGATTTGTGGTTGCGGCGCAACGCACCGGCGGCACCTATGCAGTCGGGGCCGTCTTGGCCCGAGCCGACGCTGGCACCGGAACGGCGGCGGCGGGCGCGCACCGAAGCGCCGGGCGATCGGGTGCCAGGCACAGACGCAACGGCGGGCGTTGGCCGCAATGATCGCGACGACGCGCGGGACCAGCCCTATGTCTCGCCGTCACGGGCGGGCGGGATCACGGACGCGGGCGGCAGCATGAGCGCTAGCTGCGAAACGGGCGCGCTTTACTTCGGCGAGCAGGGCGTGCACGGCGCGGACGATATTCTTAGCACGGAAGACATGGCTCACCTCGCGCGGCAGCGTTGGCGTAACCGTTTCTTCTGGCGCACCATCGCGAGTCCTCGCAGCACAAAGAGTCCCTGCTCCGGGTCGATGCCGTGCAAAAACGTCGTAAAAAAAGCCTTAGAATTGTATTCCCATTGACTGGGGTTTGCAGGCTCCGACCAACGCATAAATTCTTGGTATATACTGCGAGCGCGGAAAGGCGGGGCTACTGGTTTCTGAAAATTCAATTGTAGAAATAAGGGAACTCCTTTTTCGATGTCTGTTTGAACGCCTACTATAATATATTTCGATGATGTATTTGCTAGCAAGATAGGAGTAATTGTACCTTCAGCAACTCCGCCCATAGTCTGTTTTAGATACTGAATTGGATCATCGCTCATAGCGGCCTCTCAAACTAGATACTTGAAGGAAAGTCCCCGAGGAAGGAAACCGCGGGCAACAGCGGTGTGCTATGGAGATTTAAGCGGGAGGGTAGCCGCGTTGTTTGGCAACTTCGATCCGTTCTTTTGCGGCGACGGCCCTGATGCTGGCGGTAATGGCCTTGGCAACCGGGCACGCGATGCAGCATAGCCGGGCTGAGGGCCAGATAATAAACGCCGCAAGCAAAGACCCATCGGCGCGGCGTTGCAGCCAGCAGTCGAAGACAGCATTGAGCTTCTCACCAGCGGATCGCAGCTCATGACGTATCGAACCAGATAACGGCGGCGAAGGGCTGCCGGTACCGCGGCTGCGTTCCGCGCTCGATGAACTCGATGACGATCATGCGCCCGCCGCAGCAAGGACAGGGCAGCAAGACCGTCTCTGCCGGTTCGTCTTGACTGGAACTGGCAACCTTTTCTGCAGGCGGCGGCGCACAGCCGAGCAAGTCGCGCAGCCGCGCGATATTGGCGGCGCGGCCCGTATTGGGCCCTTGGTGAAATCGGAAACAATCAGGAAATGGTTCGAGGTTTCCCGTCGCCTCACGCCCTCTTGCGCGGAAGCTCCACGATGTTATCGGCGACAATGCCGAAGAGCCTCGCGTGCCACTTCATGAGCCCGTCGGGCTTCTCTTTTTCGTAATCGTGCCGGTCGTAAGTCTGGACAATCTGCGGCGGCAAATGGGCAAAAAGCAGCTCGCGGATTTCCCACGGAATGCCAAGCTCGCTGAAGCGGGTCCGGCAGGTTCGGCGGATATCGTGAAAGTGCCAGGCTTCGAACGGTTTGCCTTCCGCGGCGAGGCTCACCTTCATGAGCGCGTCGAACTTGGTTTTCGCCAACGAGAAGCTGGAAATTGGCTTGCGGCCCTCGTGATTGAGAAGACGAAATCGCCCTTGCCGCCCCGCGGGAAGCTCGCAAGCATCTCTGCAATCGCCGGTGTCATCGGCACGACATGCGTCAGGTCCTCTTTCATGCCGACCGCCTGGACCGCCTGGGATGGTCCAGCGCTCGGCTTCTAGCTCTTTCCACGGCATTTCGGCGGCCTCGTCGCGCCGAACGGCGGTCAGAAACATGAACCGAACCCAGCTTCCAAAGGGGTAGCCAAGTTGCCCGGCGGCGTTCCATACGGCGCGAATTTCGTAGTCCTTCAGCACGCGCTCGCGCTTGACGCGCTTGCCTATCAGCACCTCTGGCCTGAGGCTTGCGGCGGGCGACACGGTCAGCCCATAGTCGCCGCAATCCACGGTCGATGCGAAAAGTGTTTTCAACATGCCGAGCGTCACGCGGCGTTGCTCTGGCGCGCCGCGGGCCTTAATGCCGGTCACGAGGGCCTTGACGGCGGTCTGGTCGATATCCTGCACGGGCCGCGTTAGCCATGTCTCCGCCTCGCGGCGCAAGGTCATTTCGACAGTGCGAACGCTGCGGAGACCGGCCTTGTGCTCAAGATAAGCTGAGCACCTTCTCGAAGGTGTTGGCGGTGCGAACGCGCTCGGCCTCAATCTCGGCTTGCCTCTGCTCTGCGGCCTCTTTACGTTCCCGCTCGGCCTGCCATTCCGGGTCGATACCTTTGCGAATTAGCGCAATCCAATCGCGCGCCTTCTCTCTAGCCGTTCTTATTCATGCGGCGGAGGAATCTGGTTGGCGGGAGTAGCGCAAGGCATTGAACTTGCGTAGGAAATGGGTGTCGAGACCACTCTGCGCACGTTAAACAGCCCAGCCACACCCGCCATGATGGACAATAGCCCGCTTGTTTTTTCCTTGCCAGCCGTGTCGCGCAAGAATGTCACAGCTGCTTTCGATGGCGGCTCAGCCCGCGAGGTGTGACCGTCGCTGGAACCGCGGGGCGCTGTCCAGTGACCGCCCCCCATGTAATCGGGCTGTGGGGCGAATAAGGTGGGCTAGCTTGAGCTAAGGAAAGCTCGCCGTACCGGCCAATCGCGCGCCGGGTTGGTTTCTTCGAGCCAGGGAAGCGGCGGCGTAGAATGAACGTGATTTCGCCGGTCTTGAGCACCCTCGCGCCGAAAGCGCGCACGTCCGTGTCCATCACGTCGAAGGGGTCCAGGTACGGCGCACCGTTTTGAAGGCTCTTAAGCCCTCGCTCGCTCAGTTGGATTTTCGGCAGCGCTTTCGCCTTCTTCGCCTTCGCAGGCATTGTCGGCTCATTCTGGCGGCAGGCGCGATGCGCGCCTCTCTAACTGCACCGCTTGACCGGGGTGCGGCATAGAGTGCAAAACAGCGCGGTCTCAAGCGGGAAGGAAATCGCCATGAATGCGCCGGCCTACGATCCGAACAATATCTTTGCAAAGATTCTGCGCAGAGAGGCGCCTTGCCACTTCGTATGCGAGGATCCGGACACCTTCGTTTTCATGGACATCATGCCGCGCTCGGATGGCCACGCGCTCGTGCTTCCGAAGCACCCCGTTCGCAATATTCTGGACGCTCCGCAGAGCATTCTCGTCCCGCTTATTCAGATGACGCAGAAAGTGGCGATTGCGGCCAAGCAAGCATTTGCCGCGGACGGCATGACGGTCACGCAATTCTCCGAGCCCGCCGGCGGACAGGTGGTGTTTCATCTTCACGTTCATGTGATCCCCCGTTACGAGGGCATGCCTCTGCGTTCCGCGGGCGTCGTGGGGGATAGCGCTGTTCTGGCGGCCCACGCGGAAAAGCTCAAGGCTGCGATGGGTTGATTTTCTTACGCCCCCATCAGGGCGAGAAGAATCTGAGCCCTATGATCGAGCCTAAGAGCGTCCCGAGGAAGACGAAGCGCGGGATGCTCACCGGCTCGTTGAAAAGCGCCACGCCAATAAGCAGCGTACCGGCCGCGCCGATGCCGACCCAGACCGCGTAAGCCGTCCCAAGCGGTATTTCCCCCATGGCCTTCTGCAGCGAAAGAAAGCTCAGCGCCGCGCAGGTGAAGAACGCCAGGCTCGGCCCGAGCCTTGAAAAGCCTTCCGACAGGCGCAGTGCGGTTGTGAAGCCGACTTCCAGGAGACCAGCAAGCAGTAGGTATGTCCAAGCCAAGACCCAAATCCCGTTTTTGCATAAACCCGCACATCAAGCTCACGCGCATGACAGTATGATGAATGCGCTTATTGGTTGAGAAAGAAAGAAGTGTGGCTCAATTCAAGAGGGGCCTGCCCAAGGGCAGGGTAACGAGTTCGCGCGGATCAGTTTCCATCATATTCGGCCCAGCAATCGGGCGTCTCGAACACCCTCACAGCGTGAAGGCTCGGAAGCGCTCCTTTCACGCGCTCCCAAATCCAGATGGCGATGTTTTCCGCGGTTGGGTTCTCAAGGCCCGCAATCTCATTCAGGCAGTTATGATCGAGTTGCTTTAGCAACGGGCCGAATGCCGCCTCGATCTCAAAGAAATCGACGAGAAAGCCTGTTTCCGGATCGACCCGGCCCTCAAGCCGCAACTCGACGCGGTACGAATGTCCGTGCAGGCGGTAACAGGGATGCGTCTGCTTTACTTGGGGGAGACGATGCGCCGCCTCAAACCTGAAAGCCTGCGTGATTTTCATAGAGAGATGGTCCTCGCTCCTACTTGTTGCCGGAAGCGCTCTTATAAGTCACACAGAAGCGCTTCGGGCAAGAGGACCATGTGGATGGCGTGAGCGGCGGCGCAGAGGGGGAGGCCGCCGACGCCCACGCCTTAGGCGCCAGCGTGTTCCGCCGGGAATTGGGGATTGATACGAGAGCTTATCTTGCTAATTTGCTCCCGTCCTTTGCGGCTGGAGAGCCATCTCATTGCGTCTTCCTCTGTGTGGAAGCAGTAAGGAAGAATATGAACACGGCCCTTCCCGGCCGGCACGACAAGTTCGAAAGTACCGTCGTCCGCTGCACGTAGATAGGGTTGAGAAGCCATTTATATTACCTCGAGGTCAGGGCAAATTCTCGCCTTGAACAAAAGTAAAACAAGGCAGAGGTTGCATAGTTCCGCCACAAGTTTGACTGGACAGGAACATTTCAATCGCCCACTCGATCGTATGAGACACTACAAACTATCTTTTTGTTCATCTTAAGAGAAATTTGCGGCAAGTTTTGTCTTAAATGTGATGTGATATCGTGTCTGCATGCATCTTGTTCATGAAAGGTGAGCGCAGCGCCTCCGCTTGCCGATTACCCCAATGTGAAGCATCTTTGAAGATTGCGTTGAGATCGCCGCCGCGATTGTCGCGACTTTATTAATTCTCTGGAAATCCACGACGTGCCCGCCGCGCGAACAGGAACACCCTGATCGCTGCCGAAAGGCTCGCCGGCTCCCGGCAAGCGTCGACCGCCGCAACCAGGGCTGTCACAGTAAGGCCCATCTCCGTGGCCGCCGTTTTGAGCTCACCCCAGAAGGCATCTTCGAGGGTGATCGATGTGCGGTGTCCGGCAATGGTGAGCGAGCGTTTTTTTGGCAGTGCGAGGCTGGGATCGAGGGAGACTCGCACCGCATCGAGGCCCGGGGCGTTTCGCGCCACCGTTCTATTCGCTGGGCTTGATCATCAGCTCCGGCTTCATGAGGGCGTTGAACTCTTCCTCCGACACGTAGCCCAGCGCGAGCGCTTCTTCCCGGAGCGTCGTTCCCTTCTTGTGCGCCGTTTTCGCGATATAAGCTGCCTTGTCGTAACCGATCTTCGGCGCAAGCGCCGTGACCAGCATCAGCGAGCGCTCAAGCAGCTCGGCAACGCGCTTCTCGTTGACGACGATGCCGGCGACGCAATTGTCGGTAAAGCTTCTGGCTGCGTCCGCAATCAGCCGAATCGACTGCATAAGATTGCAGATGATCACCGGCTTGAAGACGTTGAGCTCGAAATGGCCCTGGCTGGCCGCGATGGTGATCGTGGTGTGATTCCCCATCACCTGCGTGCAAACCATCGTCAAGGCCTCGCATTGGGTGGGGTTGACCTTCCCAGGCATGATCGAGGAACCCGGCTCATTTTCAGGAAGAGAGATTTCCGAGATGCCCGAACGCGGCCCCGATCCCATGAGCCGGACGTCGTTGGCGATCTTGAACAAGCTGACGGCGAGGGCGTTCAGCGCGCCGGAAAGTTCCACCTCCGCGTCGTTCATGGAGAGAGCCTCGAACTTGTTCGGCGCTGTCTCGAAGGGCAGCCCGGTTTCGCGCGCCACTTCTTCGGCGAAGCGCTCCGCAAACCCGGCGGGGCAGTTAAGGCCGGTTCCAACCGCGGTTCCGCCCTGCGCCAGCAGATAGATGCGGGGCATGGCGCTCCTTACGCGCTCCATCCCATAGCGCACCGCCGTCGCGTAGCCGGAGAACTCCTGGCCGAGCGTGACCGGAGTTGCGTCCTGCATGTGGGTGCGGCCGATCTTGATGATAGGGCTGAACTCGGCGGCCTTCTGCTCGAGCGCGCTCGCAAGGTGGTCCACCGCGGGCAAGAGCGAGCGCTCGATCTGGATGGCGGCAGCGATGTGCATGGCCGTGGGGAATGTGTCGTTCGAAGATTGCGAGCGGTTCACATGGTCGTTGGGATGCACGGGCTTCTTCGAGCCCATTGTGCCGCCGAGCATCTCGATGGCGCGATTCGAGATGACCTCGTTCGCGTTCATGTTGCTTTGCGTGCCCGATCCGGTCTGCCAGACCACGAGGGGAAACTCCTCGTCGAGCTTGCCGTCGATTACCTCCTGGGCCGCTGCGACGATGATGTCCGAGAGAGCCTTGTCGAGCTGGCCGAGTTCGGCATTCGTCGTCGCCGCGCATTTCTTGACGATGCCGAGCGCATGGATGAGCGGCAGGGGCATCTTTTCGCCGCCGATCTTGAAGTTTCCGAGGCTCCGTTGCGTTTGCGCCCCCCAATAGTGATTGGCTGGAACGTCGATGGGGCCGAACGTATCGCTTTCCGTGCGTGTGGATTGGGACGGGGCTGTTCCGGTGGAGGTCATGGCGGCTCGCTTCTGGCAGGGTTATGCAATTTTCTACCACGCGAGCGCGGCTGGCGCCATCGGTCGCGATGGCGCTCCGGGAGAGCTTTTGTGAAAATGACCCGGCGTGGCGATCGCCGGGACATTTTCACTCAGGGGCCGAAATCAATGGGCGCCGTGCTGCGCCGGCTCGCGGCGCTCTTCGCTGTCGCTGGGACGGTTACCCCAGGCCTCCTTCGCCTCCGACTGCAACTGGCGGCCCATCCGCTCTCCCGCCGATTGTGTTTCATGCACTGCCGACTCGGCGTCATGGGCAGCTTTCGCCGCGAGGCCGCTCAGTTTTTGCATGCTTTCCTGGTAGTGATCGAAGGCATGCTCAACAAAGTCTGTCTGAGCGTCCAAGAATCGTTTCGGCAAATCCAGATATTCGTCGAGCCGGTTATCCCAGAGATCAAGCCACGCCCGATTGATAGACACGGCGCAGTGAAAAGCGGCGTTGGCCATCCGCGTCGCGTTTTCCGTTGTGGCGCGCTGTGCTTCCAGCATCGCCTTCGCCCCCGGCAATTGCATTCCATCCGAACCATTGGTTTCCCGATTCCATCGCATTCCACGTACTCCGTTGGTTTGGGTTCGTGCCAGAACGAATACAGGAAACAATTGTTCCGTATTTAATGTCATTAAAAAGAGGACTTAAACTTAAATACTTTAAGTATAGCGGCGCAATTCCCACCTATATACTTTAAAACTGTACGCAAAATGCGAGGCGCCAATTCACACGTCTGCAATAGCGGCACTCCCCTGTTAATGCATTGAATATAATAGGTTTTATCTCTTCAAGACGTGGCCAGAGCGCGGTCTCGCAGGTCTTTTTGATAAGGGGCAAAAAAAAGGTCTTGACCTGGGGGCCAATATGGCCACTTAAAGCACCTGTTTGCGAAACGATTGCGCCAATAAAGGGCGCCGGGGAGGTGACTTCTGCTCATAAAGGCTGCGTCTTGAGGCTTAGCCTCCGCGTATGCTGATCGTGCAGAAATAGCCTGCCTGGCAAACTCCGCTTCGCGCGGTGAAGCGTTCGTCAGCAGCATCGGATTAACTCTTCAATGGGAGGTCCCATGCGATGGACATTTACCCGACGCCTGCGGAGGTGCTCCGCGACGCTGTAGTAGACCGACCCGTTCTCGGCTTCCGTCCCCATGCGGCTAATCGTGCGGCAAAATGGTTTGTCGACCATTTTCCCGGCGAGACTCTGTATGCGGTGAAGGCAAACAACTCGCACGCGGTCCTCGAAACTCTGTTCGACGCCGGTATTCGTCATTTTGACGTGGCTTCCATCAGGGAACTGCGCACGATGGCGAAGTTTCCGGGGGCCGAGATGCATGTCATGCATCCAGTCAAATCCAGGCAATTCATAGCCGAAGCCTATTATGACTTTGGCGTGCGCACCTTCGCCCTCGATACCGAGGAGGAGTTGGAGAAGATCGCGGCTGCGACAGACAACGCCACGGATCTGACGCTTGTCGTCCGCGTGGCATGCCCTTCGACCTACAGCGAAATTTCGCTTGAGGGTAAGTTCGGCGCACCCTGGAGCGAAGCCCCGTATCTGATCCGCCGCGCCCGTCAGCAGGCGGAACTTCTGGGGATCAGCTTCCACGTGGGTTCGCAGACGATGTGCCCCACGGGGTACGGTCAGGCCCTGAGGAATGTTTCGCAGCAGATCGTTCGGGCCGCGACGCTCGTCGATATCATCGACGTGGGCGGAGGGTTTCCGGCGCGCTATCCGGGCAGGGAGCCGCCGTCCCTTGAGACGTATGTCGATGAA
Organism: uncultured Alphaproteobacteria bacterium; assembly: GCA_963817495.1. Lineage (GTDB taxonomy): Bacteria > Pseudomonadota > Alphaproteobacteria > Rhizobiales > Rhodomicrobiaceae > Rhodomicrobium. The sequence goes on from CAWFOS010000018.1 coordinate 36,281, forward strand.
ATCCGCGCCGCTTTCGACAAGATGGCGGTCGGATATACCTGCCAGCTCTGGTGTGAGCCGGGGCGGGCGCTGGCGGCCGAAGCCGAGTCAGTCATTGTCAAGGTGGATGCGCGCCGCAAGGACACGCTCTACATTAACGATGGGGCTTTCGGCACACTTTACGATGCGGCTCACTGCAAGTGGGTTTTCCCCGCGAGGGCCTTCAGCGCCAAGGGGGAGCCCGTGAGCAGCCGGGCCGTAAAGACTTTCGATTTTTACGGTCCAACCTGCGACAGCGCCGACTATCTGCCGGGGCCGTTCCTTCTGCCCGATCGCATCGGGGAAGGGGATTACATCGAGGTCGGCAACATCGGGGCGTATGGCCGTGTCATGGCGAGCCACTTCAATGGCTGCGGCTACTATGACGAGGTCATTCTGCAGGATGAGCCGATGCTGTCCATGTATGCGGAGGAGTCGGACGAGCAGACGATCTCCGCTGCGCTCTGATTGCTGAGCATGGCCGCACCTGCGGCCATGCAGTTGCCTGTGTTCAAACTCTCGCGGGATGGAGCTCATCGAGGGCTTCCGCGAGGCATGGGCGCCTCCATACGATCAGGATCTGGCCCTGCCGCATCCTCGCATGGAAGGTTTTGGTGCGCTGGGCGGCAAGGCCCTGTCGCCGCAGTTGCCGGATGAGCATCGCCGTTCATGGCACGCTGGCCGAACTCCGGACCCCATGAGGAGCTTCAGGCCCCTTGGCGGCGGAGAGGAAAGAGCAAAACTGGCGGTGAGCCAGAACGCAACGCACCAGCAAACTTCTCGGCGCTCTGCCAGCGCACGACTGGCTAAAGGAGCGCCCCACGGCTGCTGAGCCGAGACCGGGGCTGACCCTCTGAACGGCTTTTTCAGTAGACTTTCCGTTACCGTCCTTGTAACCAGATCAGCTCATAAGCCCTTAAATTTACTGATTAACGGTGAGCAGCATTTAAGGTTGCGTTCATCGTCAGCTGCACCATAGTACAATCCACAGATCGAGTTATTTTGTATGGTTGCGAACGGTGGGGCCATGTTAGAGTCTTCGAAAACGTCGATATCTCTGTATAAAAAAGATGATGAAGAGATAAACTCGATTGGTGAAAGAATACCTAAGCCGAAATGGCTTTCGAGAAAAGTTCTTGCAGATATAAGTTTGCTGTATGACATGGCGGCAATCATATTTAGCGCCTGGGCCGCATACTATATCTACCTTGTTAACTATCTAGGCGGAACTATAGATAGCAATGGTCACTTCTTGATTGTAGTGATAGCTGTCGCGCTCTTCTACATGATAGCTCGGCAACGCGGTCAATATGATCAGCAAATGGATTTCCGCTTTACATCGCAGATGTCTACGCTGATCTATGTCTGCGCTCTAACCCTTGCGTCAGCGTTCAGTGTGGTCTTTTTCCTGAAGATACAGACCGACTTCTCGCGTGTTTGGGTTCTTTTGTGGATGGGAATTCTGTTTGCCTCTCTTGCAGCCGGCCGTGCCCTGCTCAGTGGTTACGCGGAGGCGCTGATGCGCAATGGCATGCTCAGGAGATCAGTTGCCCTGGTTGGCTCCGGGAAACAGTTCATGGCAGCGAAGGCGGCCCTCCAGCAAGAGGCTAATCACTTCAGCCTCGTCGGCACTTGCAATCTCAGCGCCCCCAATGCCTTGTCCTCATTCGATAGCGTCCGGTTCGCGCAGGAGATCGGTCAATTCATAAAGGAAGCCCAGGAAAAGCACGTCGACGGTGTGATCATCGCCTTGCCATCCAGCATGGGGCTGGAACTCGACAAGATCATCACGCAGGTGCAAATCCTTCCGGTTGATGTGCAGGTTGTGCCCGATTTTGGGGTGGCGAACATATCCGCAAGGCACGTCCAGAGGATCGGAGATGCGTCTGTTGTCACAGCCGTCTCGAAGCCCATCACGGAATGGGGCGCCTTTCTGAAAATGATCGAGGATTACGTGATTGGCGCTGCATGCCTGATGTTGGCTCTGCCTGCCATGGTCATCATTGCTCTGGCAATCAAACTGGATAGCGCTGGTCCCGTCTTTTTCCGTCAGCGCCGGCATGGATACAACCACCGTGTCATAGAAGTGCTTAAGTTCCGCACAATGCGGGTTCTCGAGGACGGCGATACTGTCAAGCAGGCGACGAAGAATGACAGCCGGATCACACGCGTCGGCGCCTTCCTTCGCCGCACGAGTCTCGATGAGCTGCCGCAATTCTGGAACGTCATTCGCGGAGAAATGTCGGTCGTCGGACCGCGGCCTCATGCTCTTGCTCACAACACTTATTATGGCAAGCTCATCGAGAAATATGCCAACCGGCATCGCGTTAAGCCCGGCATCACCGGTTGGGCGCAGGTCCATGGCTTAAGGGGCGAAACTACCGATGCTGATATGATGGCGAAACGCGTTCATTACGATCTGGAGTATATCGAGAACTGGTCGATCTGGCTCGATCTGAAGATCGTGATCATGACGCCATTGTTCGGCATATTCTGCCGCACAGCTTACTAAGGAAGCACATCCTTTGTAACGGAAGGGGGGGCTCGCTCCCCCTTTTTGTTAGCTTGGCTCGATCGGAGGCCAGGTCACACCCCGCCGCGGAAATGAGCCGGCAACGGCTCCGGCTGCTTTTCTTCACGCATTGAAAAGTGTGCGTCAGTCTGGCGGCCGAGATAGATCAGGAGATTGCGGCATGAAATCAGGTCCAGCCGGGATAAGGGCGGGTCGCTGATCAGATTATGCGGAGAAAAGACGAGGAGCTTTCGAAGGTCCTTGCTTGTTTGAAGACGGTGTCCTTGAGGCGTGAAAAAGCGTTCCTGCCGGTGCGGGGCGACGTCGTTTGCGACTGACCGGGAATAGATCCCGCGGCGCGCAAAGTTCAGAGCTTTTTCGTCGATGTCTGTCGCAAAGATTTGAATGTCGAGCTTGGCATCCCTGCCGTCGAGCGCCTCGGTGAGGAGCATGGCAGGCGAATAGGCTTCCTGGCCCGTACCGCAGCCCGGCGTCCAAATTCGCACTTGAGAGCTTGCTGCGAGGAGTGGCTTCAGGACAAGGTCTGACAGAGCCTCGAAGGCTGACGGATCCCGGAAAAAGGAGGTCACCCCGATCAGGAGGTCTCGCATCAAGAGCGTCGCCTCCTCAGCGACTGTCTTGGCTGTCAAGCGGTTTGCCATGGCTTTTGGTCTGGGACGATAGCGTTGAGGATGGTGAGGAGTTTTCTTGCGACGGCGACGAGAGCGGCTTTCTTTGGCTTCCCGGCAGCGGCGAGGCGGTCATAGAAGGTTTTCAGGATGGGGTTGAACCGTGCCGCAACCATCGCCGCCACGAACAAAGCGGCGCGCACGCTGGCCCGGCCCCCCGCGATAAAGGCTTTGCCGCGCCACTGCCCGGACTGGCGGGTGAAGGGGCAAAGGCCGGCCAGGGCCGCGATCTCCTTGCGCGTCAAGGTCCCAAGCTCGGGCAACTCCGCAATCAGAGTGCGCGCCGTGGTTGGGCCGACGCCGGGAACGGAGGTGAGAAGCTCTTCGTTCGCCCGCCACACCGATGAGGCCCTGACGGCCGTATCGATATCGCCGTTAAGGCTGGAGAGTTCTTTCTCCAGGGCCGTCAAGAGGCGTTCGATGCTTTTTCTCAGGCGCTTGGCGGGAGCGCGGCCAAGCCTTTGTTTTTCGGCGACGATCATTTCGACGATCTGCCGGCGCCTTGCGATGAGATCGGCGAGGAGCTGGGTTTCGGCGTCGGCCAGCGGCCTGATGGCGGGCCGCGCCGCTTCTGCAAAGCGCGCGATGACGACGGCGTCGATGGGGTCGGTCTTGGCTCTTTTGCCAAGCGCGTGGGCGAAGGCGCGGATCTGGGCCGGATTGACGACGGCGACAGGCAGGTTCGCAGCAGCCAGAGCCGCAGCGACCACGGTTTCGAACCCGCCCGTGGCCTCCAAGGCGATGATGACAGGGTTCAGAGCGGCAAGCTTTGCGCAAAGGCTGTTGAGACCCCTTGCATTGCGTTCAACTGTAAAACTTTCTCCCGAGGGCCAAAGCGCCACATCGAGCTTATCCTTCGAAACATCGATTCCCACGAAAACAGGCTGCGCGTTCGTCTCCATCCTGGCCCTTCCTTGTCTAAACGGGCTCAATGTATGGCCCCGGCGACTGTTCGGGCTTAATGGACTTGCGGCGGAGGACCCATGCTGAGTTGCGGACTTGTTCGCCCGAGGATGAGACGGCCTCTCCGCCGCGCCCGCATCGGCAGACGGCCCTGCCAATGCGGCGGTTTTCAAGTTACAAGGATTATCCCTCAACGTGAGGAGATAATCATCCGTGGATCGTGCGCCCGCAATGTGGATCCGCCGTAAAATGCGGCGCGTCAGGGTGCTTGTCTTGTAGTGCCTGAAGTCCTGGCCCGTTGCGCCTTTGAGGATCTGGCATATTTCTGAAAGATCGTGACTTTCAATCTCAACCGGCTTGACGAGGCCCGCAGTCTCAGCTTGCCGCCCCGCATGCGCCAGGACTTCCCGCCTTTGTGTGATGCTGAATAATCAGAGCAATCCCATCGGCTTGCCCGAGCGCTGACAAAAATCGCTTGATGGCGGGGATGCTCCCGGCCGATCCTCCAACACCAACAACGAAGGGCCTCTGTTGCCTCTGCATGGTAACGAGTTGATGGCTTGATATTACGCGCGCGGGTCGGGGGACGTTACCAAAGAGAGAGGTAAAAGGAAATAAGCAATCGGGAAGCCAAGCCGGGAGCTGCTTTTATTGCGCGGGGCGCGAGCTGAAGAGTCTAATCCTATTGCGTACGCCCAAATTGTAGCCTAATGGCAACGCGGGAAGCCGCGAACATCACCCCTCGCTTTAAGCTCCCAAATAAACAAGACAAGAATGAATTGGGGGTGTGGGAGGAACCATGAGTTATAAGCCGTTAGACGGCTGCCGCATTCTCGTCGCCGAGGACAACGCATTGCTCGTCCTCGACATTGCTGACGCGCTTAGCGAAGCCGGTGCGGAAATCGTAGGGCCAGCCGTAAGCGTACGGAGTGCAGTGTTCCTTGCGCGGTCTGAACGGCTTGATGGTGGCGTGCTGGATGTAACACTCAAGGGTGGTGACGTATTTCCGATCGCAAGAATACTTACGGAACAAGGCAAGGGTATCGTTTTCGTCACGGGAATGCTGGATACATCGGCGCTTGAGGAAGAATGGCCCGCAGCCAAAGTATTGACCAAGCCTTCATTGCCCCGCGACCTCATTCATGCCACTGTTGCAGTCTGCCGGGCCGTCACCCCGAGTTGACACGCCACCGCGGTCGCCCAGCCCCGGACGCAGCATGAGCGCACGCACTAAAAGGCCCGGAGTTCCGCTCGAAGGTAGCGTCCGTTTGTAAAATAGACTGTGCGTCAGCGCTGCGCTCGTATCGACGACAGGCGGCGGTGGCGGCAAGCCCGGCCCTATCGACACGCAAAATGGCTTTGGCGTCCGGCATCGCACGGTCGGAAACCTCGCCCGCATTTCGCCTGCTCAAACAACGCAAAAGTAAATGGGCGCTTCCCACGCAATACAGTGGGAACTGACAGTCAGAATCACCTGATCAACCCTGTCAATCGCGTTAGCGTTCGAAAAGCCTCGAATTTCATTTCAGGTCCGCTATCTCGATATCCCGTTCATAGGAAATGCTTCTCTTAGCGCAAAATTGCCGTATTGTTTTTGAAGTGGGGAACTATGGTTCTTGACCTGGGGAGAGGCACAAATAGGAGTTCGCGATGGTATATCGGAGGCAAGTGGCGGCCTTGCCACTCCGTCTGGCCAAGAATGGCGCTATCGAAATCCTGCTTGTCACATCGCGGGACACAGGCCGGTGGATCATCCCGAAAGGCTGGCCGTCGAAGCGCCTGAAGGATTCCGAGGCTGCAGCAAGGGAAGCACGGGAAGAAGCGGGTGTTAAAGGTAAAATCTTCCGAAAGGCGATCGGCAGATACCGCTATATCAAGCGCGAACTTGACAATGCCGCTCTCATTGAGGTCAGGGTGTTTCTCCTCCAGGTCAGCAAACGCTGCAAGCGCTGGCCTGAAAAGCGCGAGCGGCGGAGAGCCTGGTTTGATGTCGTCAATGCCGCAAGCAAGGTGAGCGACCCCGAACTCTCCATACTCATCGGCATGCTCCAGGAGAAGAATGGCGATGGCGGCCACGCCTCTCGCAAGACGTGATGGATATAGCTTCGCACGCCCCGAGGACGCAAGCGAGCGCATGTCGGCGCATTTCGATGCCAAGCGCCGCCGTCCTCAGCTACAACAGGTGAGGTCCGGCTCGTTGTCTTTCCCGGCAAGTAGAAATCTGCCCGGAAAGTAAAAATTTGACAAGGGCCGGCATTACGTGGCAGCGTGTGCTTGTATCGCGGCCGTGCAGTTTGCTGCATAGATTTTCTATGGCCTTTCCTGCCGCACCATTTTTAACAATCCGGCCCGTCCAGCTGCGCGTGGATTTGGCCCCCACGCCGTTTTGACAGGTGCGCCGTTCTCATCGCGCACGCGGCTTATAAGGACAATACGTGACACTTCCGACTTTCGAAGCTCTTGGGCTTATCAAACCCTTGCTGCATGCCCTTGCGGCTGAGAATTACGAAAAGCCGACACCGATCCAGGAGAAGGCTATTCCGCTCATTCTGCAAGGCCGCAACGTGCTCGGCCTCGCCCAGACCGGCACCGGCAAGACGGCCGCCTTCGCTTTGCCCCTCCTGCAACTCTTCGCGGAAAGGCGTCAACCCCTGAAGCCGCGGATGGCGCGGGCGCTTATCCTCGTGCCTACGCGCGAATTGGGCCTGCAGATTGCGCAAAGCATCAAGACATACGGCCAGCGCCTGAAAGTAACCAGCGCCGTCTTCATGGGCGGCGTTTCGTTCGGCCAGCAGGTCAGGGCGATTTCCAAGGGGGTGGACATCCTTGTTGCGACCCCCGGCCGCCTCCTGGACCACCTATCGCAGGGCACCGTCGATCTCACCGAGACAAGCTTCCTGGTCATCGACGAAGCGGACAGAATGCTCGACATGGGTTTCATCCACGATGTGCGAAGGCTCCTGAAGGCGCTGCCGCAGCAAAAACAATCGGTCATGTTCTCGGCTACCATGCCCAAGGAAATCGCGGCGCTTGCCGATGAAATCCTGAAGGACCCCGTGCGCGTCGCCATTCCAGCCAAGTCGGTCGCCGTGGAGCGCATCGACCAGCGCGTTCATCACGTCGCTTCGGCGAAAAAGCACGCGATGCTCACCGGACTCCTGGATCAGCCCGAATTCGGCCGCGTCCTCGTGTTCACCCGGACCAAGCGGTCAGCCAATCGCGTTGCCGAGCGGCTGGTGAAGGGCGGCATTTCGGCGGAGGCCATTCACGGCAACAAGAGCCAGGCCGCAAGGCAGAAGGCGCTTGAAAATCTGCGCGTGGGAAAGGCGCGCGTCCTCGTCGCGACCGATATCCTGGCGCGGGGCATCGACGTGGACAGCATCACCCATGTCATCAATTACGAATTGCCGGACGCCCCGGAGGATTATGTCCACCGGATCGGCCGGACTGCGCGCGCTGGGAGCGATGGTGTGGCCATTTCCTTCTGCGACGCGAGCGAACGGAGCAGCTTGCGTAACATCGAGCGCTTCATCGGACGCACGCTCACGCCTTCGGGAGATGCCGAGGCTGACATGAACGAGCCAATCGCCCGCGAACCGGCCAAGCCAGCGCGCAAATCGAGGCGATACAGCCGGCCCGCTCCAGCCGCGAGAGAAGGCTCCGCAAGCGCCGGATCTAAGCAAAGACCGACGCGGACAACAAGACGTAAGGCTCCCGCGAACCGCAGCCGGAACCGAGAGCAGCAGCGCGTTACAGCGGCGTGATGCCGAATTCCTTGTAGGTCTGCTCCTTTGCGTCGGACGTAAAGTCGTAGCCATGGGCTCGAATGAGGGCCCAGGCTGCGGCCAAGCAGGTGGGCCGCCTCGTCTGGAGCGACTGCACCATCAACTACATCGGCGACTACACCATCAGGATGACACCCAGTTGCCGGCCAGCACTGGAAGCGCCACGGCATCCAGGTGATCGCCTCCTTCACCGGCAGCGCCAATTACGACGATCTTCGCGCCAAACTCAACGTCGTGAACTGCGCCCGCTCCGCCGGATACATCGCCAACGAGATGAAGAAGCGCTACTGCATTCCACAGCGCATCGGTCGTTCATGACAGCTTCGGTTGATCCGCTTCGCTTATAATGGCAGTTCTGCCCTGATTGTCGCAGGGAAGGTCCGCGATCACCTCCGAGGCGCCCGGTCGCCACAGACGAAGGACACAGACCAGCAAAAATGTGGTGTAGAACAGTTCGAATTTGCTTAGCTGGAGTTCGCATTAGCTGAAGAAAATTATTACACAACCGGTGCCGGAATAATACACATGCTAACGACCTTCCGATTGGGCCAGGTCGCGATGCAACTATGACTGCTTCATGCCCATCAACGGACGAACTGGCCCAAAAGTAAAAGCGACCGCACCCCGACTGACCGGGATGCGCCTTGCGCTATTTTCGGACGGTTGGCGCAAAAGGCGGCTGCCGAGTCCCGACGGGCAAAGAGGCCGAACTGGCATCCCTGGATGCGGTTCTCGCAGGGGCCATCAATTTCCTCGTGGCAGAAGCCAAAGTCCGCCGATAAAGGCGATCTCCTCCAGGGCGCCGCTTACCAGTTTGCCGACAACTGCAGCGCCTCGTTCGTGAACTCCGCCACCACAAGCGTGACCGCGGCTGTACCCGGAATGCCTCACACAAATGTGCAATCGGCGGGCGTACATCCCGTTCGGGCGTGTTTCACCAAACTGTCGTGAAACTTACATGAACGCACTCTAACCGGGCCGAGGGTAATGCGTTGGTAATGCGTGGCTATCTGCATTTCCTTCGGGGATCCCCAAATGAAAAAATACTTCAGGGCGACAACTGCGTTCGTTTCGGCCGCAGCGTTGTTGCAACCATGCCTGACGCCGTGCGCCTATGCGCAATCGGCGCCGGCTGCAAGCGTGGCGCAATATAAACAGTACCAAAGCTCGAGAGAAGTCATTCGCCTTCTGCGCCAAAAGGTGAAGTACGTGTTCGTGATTTTTCACGAGAACGAATCGTTCGACCATTATTTCGGCACCTTCCCCGGCGCCAACGGCCTCTTCAGCGCTCCCACAGGCGCCAAGGCCGCCAATGCCACGTCCAGCTTCGTGCAGAAATACCTCGATACCAGTCTTAATACCGCGACGGCCTCCCCGTTCCTGATGCCGCAAGCGGTCCAGACTGCGGCCGGGGCGATTGTGCCGATCTATCCCGCCGACTTGATTTCGGTTGATCACAGCCACCAGGGCATGGCCAACAGCATGCATGTCAAGTCGAGTCGGCGTCGCGGCGAATGACCAGTACGCGATGGATCAAGAGGGGCTGACGACCGACGCGTCTGGCAACATCGTCACCAAGACGGGCGTCGCGCCAACCTCGATCACTCTCGCGCAAAAGCAGAAAGCCGAGACAAACCTTAGCCACATCGATTGCGACACGATCCCCTTCATGTGGCAGTGGGCCAAGAACTTCGCGCTGTTCGACAACTTCCGTCAGACGATCGTCGGACCTTCGACCCCGAATGCCATCGCGCTCATCGCCGGCCAGGCCGGTGAGACGCAATGGGCGCTTCACAACAACGAAGGCGCGACGGTTGACCTATGCGAACCCCAGCTTCCAGAACGTGCTGGGTGCCAGCTATGCCCAGAGCGCGCCGGCGGTTCCCGGCAATACAAATGCGTTCGTGCCGATTGTCGCCGATCCGGGGCCGTTCCCAGGCTCAAACCTCGACAAGAGTTCGGTCAAGCCTCCATACAATACCGACGAGAATGCAGCCAACCCGGCCCCGATCCTGACCTTCGCGAGCCTGCCGCTCTCGTTCATGGGCTGGAACATCGAGCAGAGCATCAAGAACGACCAGAATCCCACCGCGGATCTTCTGGACGTCCAGCACGACATCAAAACCATTGCGACCTTCAACGCGCCGGTCAACTGGGGCTGGTATCAGCAGGGCTTCAATACCAACGATACGCCTGACCCCTACGATGGAATCACACCGATCCAGTACAGCGGTTATGTCCTGCATCACAACGGCCCGCAGTATTTCGGCTATCTCGGCGACAACAAGCAGGTGCTGAAAAACAACCTGCACGGCGTCAAGGATTTCTTCAACGCGGTTGAAGGTAAAAAGCTTCCGCGCGACGGCGGCGTATTCTATCTGCGCGGCGGCTACGACAACAATGATGGGCTGAAGCCAGTCGATCCGACGCCTGCCATCCAGCAAGCGTTCATCGGCAATGACGATCATCCGGCCTACTCGGATCAACAGATTTCCGAAGCGCTGTCCGCCAAGGCGATCAACGCCATTGTCAACAGTGAATACTGGCCGGAAAGCGTGATCATCATCACCTATGACGAAACCGACGGGTTCTACGACCACGTTTCACCGACGCGGCGCAGCACGTTTGCCGACGGTTCGCTGCTTGCGGCCGGTCCACGCATTCCGACAATCCTGGTCTCGCCCTATGCAGCATCGGGCAGGATCTCACATCAATACAGCGAGCACGGCTCGGTGATCAAATTCATCAACGAGCTATTCGACCTGGTGCCGCTCGCCATGTTGCCGGATGAGAAGAATGGGCGCGCGTTAGGCAAAGCAACATTGGGACAGCCAAACCTCGGTCCTTCAGATGATCCGGACAACGAAGTCGGTGACCTGACGGAAGCATTCGATCTTGAGATCCTGCGGGGGAATAAGCGGCCACTATCGCCTTCGCAGGCGTATATCCCTCCGGCAGTCGTTAACTCACTGCCTCACTATGCGTCGTCAAAACAATATTCGCCAAACGGCTATACCAATGGCGCATGCCAGAAAATTGGCATCTTGCCGACCGACTTTAAGTCTTGGGCCGACTACCAGGCGGGCAAGCCGGTCGACCCGTATCCGGTCGACGTAAATCCTCGTCCGACCCAATCGCCCGGCACGCCTACCTCCGGAACCTGGACACCGTAATCCATTTTCCGGCATAGCCGAGCCTGCGGTCTGGAGAACGTCCGCAACGGGGATGGGGGTCTTGACCTCCATCCTTTGTCTTATCCAGCTTCATGGGGGTTGTAGATGTCTCGCTTGATTCTGAGCCTCTTCACCGGCTGCCTGATTGCGCTCGCCAGCGCCGGGCACGCTCAAACTTTAGAACTCCATCCGCGCCGCTCATCACATGGAATGCGGCACGGTGCTCGGCGCCGACGATTGGAACGGAGAGGACATTCACGGCAATCTCTCAGCCCTGGAAGCCGAGATTTGCCGCGCCGTCGCCGTCGCTATCTTCGGTGACGCGGAAAGCCTGTCGATTCGGGCCTTTCCAGCCGAGCCGGAGGCGTTGAATGCGCTGAAGGCGGGCGCCATCCATCTTGCGGTCGGCATCTCGCCTTCGGCATTGATAGGGGTGCATTTCGGACTTGGGTTCGGACCGACGGTCTTTTACGACCCTCAGCGCTTCTTGGTCTCGAAGCAAAGCGGCATCACGGAAACGGCGGGCCTGCGCGACAAGCTTATCTGTGCACTTGACATGAGCCCGCCCGAGAGGGTGCTGCGCGACGAAATGACCGCGCGAGGCATTCCTTATGCGCTCATGGCTCACTCCGAACAGGGCGAAATGGACGCGGCTGTTGCTGTTCGGCGATGCGTTGCAGGCGTGGGCACGGAGTCGAGGCTCGCCCAGTCGCGAGCCAACTTCCATGCGTGGACCGCCGACTTCGTATTTCTGCCGGAGCGGTTCGGACTGAACCCGATTGTCCCCGCGTATCGCTATGGCGACCAGAAGTTCGCACTGCTGATCGACTGGACGGTCAGCGCCCTGATCGAGGCGGAAGCGTTGGGGATCACGCAGGACAACGTGGCGGCGGCGTTGGAACGCCATGACATGCGGGCCGACCAATTGCTCGGGCACGACTTCGCGACTGCCCAGGCGCTGGGGCTGGCGCATGATTGGGCCGCCAAGGTTATCGCTGCGACCGGCAATTATGGTGAGATCTTCCGGCGTACGACGGGCGAGCCCTTCCATCTGGATCGCGGTCTGAATGCACTTTGGACCGAAGGCGGCCTGATGCATCCCCTGCCAATGAGATGAACGATAACCGTCTGCCTTGAGCGAGCGGGCGCTCTGCGCCCGTCCGTAGCGGTCGCGTACCCATGCGCCCCGCAGCGGCGCCGCGGGCCTCGCCGATCAGATCATGTGCGAAACCAGGCCGTCGGCCAGCTTGGGTTCGAACCATGTGGACTTCGGCGGCATCACCTCGCCCGCATCCGCCACAGCCATCAGCTCTGCCATCGAGGTGGGGTAGAAGGCGAAGGCCACCGCCATCTCGCCCGAGTCCACGCGCCGCTCCAGCTCGGAGAGTCCGCGGATGCCGCCGACGAAATCGATGCGCTTGCTGCGCCGGGGGTCGTCGATGCCGAGAATGGGGCCGATGAGGTTGTCCTGAAGCAGGCTCACATCCAGGCGCTTCACCGGGTCCTCATGCGGGATCAGCTCCGGCTTGATGGCGAGCCCGTACCACTGCCCCCCGAGGTACATGCCGAATTCTCCGGTCTTGCCCGGCTTGCACTGTCCAGCCACCTTTTCCACGGTAAAGGCGTTCCCAAGTTTCGCCAGGAACTGCTCGGGGCTGTTGCCGTGGAGATCCTTGAGCAGGCGGTTGTAGTCGAGGATCTGCATCTGGTTGTCGGGGAAGATCACCGACAGGAAGTAATTGTAGGCCTCGTCTCCGGCGTGACGCGGATTGGCGGCTTTGCGGGCTGCGGCCACGCGCGAGGCGGCGGCGGAGCGGTGGTGGCCGTCCGCGATATAGAGGCAATCCATGGCGTCGAAGGTACGCGTCATGAGATTGATCTGCGCCGGATCGCGAACCACCCAAAGCGAATGGCGCACGCCGGTGTCGGCGACGATGTCGATCTCGGGCGCAGCCGCAGTCACCTCGGCCACCAGAGCATCAATCGCGGCGTTGTGTTTGTAGGTGAGGAACACCGGCCCGGTCTGGGCGCTGAGCGTGTCCACCTGGCGCACGCGGTCGTCCTCCTTGTCGGGGCGGGTGAACTCGTGCTTGCGGATGCGGCCCGCATCGTAGTCGGCCACGCTGGCGGCGGCGACGAGCCCCGTCTGCTGGTGAGCGCCCATGATCAGCCGATAGAGGTAATAGCAGGGCGAGCTGTCCTGCTTCAGCACGCCTTCCTTCTGCATGCGGTCGAAGTTTTCCTTGCCCTTGGCGTAGACCGCCGCGTCGTAAGGGTCGGTTCCGGCGGGCAGATCGATCTCGGGCTTGGAGATGTGGAGGAAGCTCCAGGGCTTGCCGGCGGCGCGTTCGCGGGCCTCGTTGCTGTCCAGGACGTCATAGGGAGGCGCGGCCACTTCCGCGGCTTTGTCGGGCAGGGGGCGCAGGCCGGGGAAGGGGCGAACGAGCGGCATCGTGCGAATTCCTGGTTGAGAGGCTTCAAGGCAGCGTCTTAGAACCGGGCCGCGGCAGGGTCAAACGAAACCCCTCCCCTGCGCCGCCGTATCGCCGCACGGCCGTGTTGCAGACTTGCCGCGCTTCGCCAATGAGAAGATCAATCGCGGTTGGCGTTTCCACTCTCGTCGATATGGATGGCATTTGGATACAGCGCCCAGAAAAGCTCGGTCCGGTTGGTGGTAAGTTCCTGCCCCATCTTGATCTTCGTCAGAGCGCGGAATTGCCTGCGCTCGGGGACATACTCCACATTCCAGTTCCTTCCCAGGTCCCTCATGTGGAGACTATGCAACTCCACGCCAAAACCATGATCAGCCACCAGAAGCTTATGAGCATTCCCATCCTCGACAATGCCTTGATCGAGGACCAGATACTTTTGTGGCTGCGCCAGATTCAACTCGCGTAAGTGCTCCGTGGAGATGGCGAAGAAATTCGGTAGAGGAGCCCAAAGCCATTCTTCCGGTTTTATTTCGCAAAGGGCCTCAACGCTTGTCTCGAAACTGCCATCCAATCCAATTCTCAGTCGAGTTTTAACTCCCTGCTTCAAGTGATCGAAAAACTCTGAAGGGTTATGAATTTGTAGCATATGATCTCCTGCCGGTTGCCGAGGATTCACCTCTGAACCCAAAACTTTCCGAACTGATTGCAAGATTGAAGAAAGGATGTGAACGGTCTCGGCATCGAATGAACGTCATTCGCAGATTTGAGCAGTTCATTTTTAGCGCTTGGCCACAATGATGCCGTCGGAACTCCCAACTCCTATGTTCTCCAGCAGTCTTGGAAGAGACTACGGTGATTCTATGAAAGAGCTGTGACCGAGCGGTTGTTGTTTGCGCATTCCTCTCGATCGCCCAGAGACGCGGTTCAATTGAATCAAATCATTTTAAAGCGCCCGCATTCCTGCTGAGAGTTGGGTGGACCGCGCCGATATTCGAGCTTGTTCGTGCGGCAGATTGCCAGACCTTCATGGCGAAGGTCAAGCAGCCGCAGCCTTAAAGCCGATTTAATGAAATTAATCAACCCGGCAAATCGCTGCACTGCCCGGGCCTGCCGATTCCCGCTTCTGGCGAGCGCGGCCTTCTGGTCCGGAGCTTGCAATAGAGCGGAGCCATGCCATTCTGCTGGCGTGCTATCCCGCTTCAGGCTAGCCTGAGCCAGCGTGTTGGCGCCAACGCCCTTCGTCTCCCACTTGAGCGCAAGTTCATCGCCCGGTTAAAGCTCGTCATGGAAATCGCGATTACCATCGCCGCCCTCCGTTCACAGGACAATCTGCTGCTCGATGTCGCCGCGGCGCTGCAACGCGATTTCAGCGGTGCGCTGGAATTTCGCTGGCTCGGGCCCGGCGAGGCCATAGATTTGATTTTGCGAGACAGTCCCGAACTCGCCGAGGAGAGTTTGCCGGGAGAAGGACAGGATGGGGAATTCACTCAACTCAAAAAGCTTGTCGCCGAGGCGGTCGCAGATGCGCCGGTAGACTGGTGCGTCCAGCCTGCCGTCGGGACGCAGGAAACGCATGCTCATCGCCGACATGGATTCCACTATCATCGGCCAGGAAAGCATCGACGAGATGGCGGACCTGAAAGGCATCAGGCCTGAGATCGCGGCGCTGACCGAGCGGACGATGCGCGGCGAACTCGATTTCGAGTCTTCCTTACGAGAGCGGATGCGGTTGCTTCGCGGGATGACGGAGGCTGACCTGCAGCGCGTGCTCGACGAACGCGTCACGCTCAATGCGGGGGCGCGGACGCTGGCGCGTACCATGAAGGCCCATGGCGCGCATACGGTTCTGGTTTCGGGCGGCTTCACGTTTTTCACGAGCGCGGTCGCAACGCAGGCCGGGTTTGCGGCGAATCGCGGCAATGTCCTTCTGTGGGAGAATGACCGTATTTCGGGCGTCGCGGAGCCCATCCTCGGACGCGAGGTCAAAGCCGCCGCGCTAAAGGAGGAAGCCGCCGCGCATGGGATTTCGCCGGCGGAGGCGATCGCGGTCGGCGATGGCGCGAACGACCTCGCCATGCTCCACGCTGCGGGGCTGGGCATAGCCTATCGCGCGAAGCCCATCGTCGCCGCTTCAGCGGACGCACAGGTGCGGTACACCGATCTCACCGCGCTTCTCTATTTTCAGGGCTACCGGCGCGAATGTTTCGCCGCTTAGCCTCAAACCGCGCTCTCGCCCCATTCCTTCATCTCGGGCATGGATAGAAGCGTCTCCGCATAAGCTGCCGCGGTTCCGTCATCGCCGAAACGGGCAAGCTCGATGCCATAGGTGCGAAACCGCGTCGCAACCGGCGCATACATGGCGTCGGCGATGGTGAAAGCGCCGAATAGGAAGGGGCCGCCTGCCCCGAAGTTTCGCCGCGTATCCCGCCAAATCTCGATCATGCGTCCGATATCCTTCCTGGCCTGTTCCGATGGGGCGAGGCCGGCGATCCGGGCGTGAAAATCCATCGGAAATTCTTTGCGGAGCGCCTGAAAACCTGAATGCATTTCAGCCGAGACCGAGCGCGCGACGGCCCGCGCACCGGCATCCTGGGGCCAAAGGCGAGCGTGCGGCGCGATTTCGGCCAGATATTCGCAGATGGCGAGGCTGTCCCAGATGCTAAGATCGCCCCGCTTCAGGACCGGCACGCGGCCGGAAGGCGAATAGCGTGCGATCTGTTCCGCCGTATCCGGCTGCCGCAACCGAACCAGCACCTCGCGAAACGGAACTCTTGCCACCTTGGCGGCCAGCCACGGGCGAAGGCTCCAGGAGGACCACGCCTTGTCGCCGATCACGAGCGAAAGGTCTTCGTTCATGGGATACTCCTCATTGTCACTCCAACATCCGATAATGAACACCGGCCGCCCCGGAAAAGCCAGAAGCTATTCGGCGGGGCCAGTTGTTCCCCCACCGACGGCTTGGGTGGTCTTGCCCTTGAGCCGTTGAATCGTTAAGACTGCCAACTCATTTTGCAGCGAGGGCGCTTGCCATGAATATTTGCATGATCGGGGCCGGATATGTCGGCCTAGTTTCCGCCGCCTGTTTCTCCGATTTCGGCTGGAATGTCACTTGCGTCGAGAAGGACGCGCGCAAAGTTGAGAAGCTGAACAGCGGCGAAATCCCGATCTACGAGCCGGGGCTCGACGTGCTCGTCGAGAAGAACGTGAAAGCCGGCCGGCTGCATTTCACCACGGAGCTTGCCTCTGTCGCTCAAGCGGCGGATCTGATCTTTCTCGCGGTGGGCACGCCCATGCGGCGTGGCGATGGCTATGCCGACCTCTCCTATGTGTATCAAGCCGTCGAAGAGATCGTGCCGCATTTATCGGGCTTTACCGTCATCACCACGAAATCGACAGTGCCGGTCGGCACGAGCCGCGAGATCGAGCGGCGGATGCGGCGGATCAGACCGGATGCCGATTTCGCGGTCTGCTCCAACCCCGAGTTCCTGCGCGAAGGCTCGGCAATCCAGGATTTCACCCATCCCGACCGCGTTCTCGTCGGCGTGGACGATCCGAAGGCTCGCGAGGTCATGGAGCGCGTCTACGAGCCGCTTCGCCTTCGCAACGCGCCCGTCATGTTCGTCAGCCGCGAGAGCGCCGAGCTTGCGAAATACGCAGCAAACGCCTTCCTCGCCATGAAGATCAGCTTCATCAACGAAATCTCCGATTTGTGCGAGGAGGTCGGCGCGAATGTCCAGCAGGTGGCGAGCGCCATCGGCTCAGACGGACGGATCGGGGACAAGTTCCTGCAT
This sequence comes from uncultured Alphaproteobacteria bacterium, assembly GCA_963817495.1. Taxonomy (GTDB): domain Bacteria; phylum Pseudomonadota; class Alphaproteobacteria; order Rhizobiales; family Rhodomicrobiaceae; genus Rhodomicrobium. The sequence goes on from CAWFOS010000018.1 coordinate 53,584, forward strand.
CCGGGGCCGGGATATGGCGGCTCCTGCTTCCCGAAGGACGTCTCGGCGCTCGCGCGGACGGCGCGTGAGGCTCGCGTACCGCTGACGCTCATCGAGCAGGTCGAGAAGGTGAACAACGAGCGCAAAATCGCGATGGCGCACAAGGTCATCCGTGCGGCGGGCGGCGATGTGGCGGACAAGACCATCGCGGTCTTCGGCGTGACCTTCAAGCAGAACACGGACGACATGCGCGACGCACCAAGCCTCGTGATCGTGCCGATGCTGCAAGAGCGCGGCGCCACCGTTCGCGTCTACGATCCCCAAGGGCGCCACCAGGCGGAGCCGCTCCTGCCCCATGTCGTGTGGTGCCAGAGCGTGCTTGAGGCCGCGGAGGGCGCCGACGCCGCCGTTGTGCTGACCGAATGGAACGAGTTCCGCGCGGTGAGCCTCTCCGCGCTCGGCTCGAAAATGCGCGGAAACGTACTCATCGACCTGCGCAACATCTACCGGCCCGAACACGCACGCCAGGCGGGGCTGAGGTACATCAGCGTTGGCCGCCCCGATAAGGCGCAACTCAGTGCGGAGCCGCTCGAAGTTCCTAGAACAGAGCGCCCGGGCCCGGCGGGTTAACCGGCCGTTAACACGATCCTGATAAGTTTCAGGTTGGGCAGCCGTGCGGGCAGCGCGGCGACGGGCGTTTGTGAGGCGTTGGTGATCGAGTGGCGTGCGAGGGAGGCCGCAATCATCGTTGCTCGTTTCGGAGCAGCCGCCGCCGGGCATCTACGCTTCCTCGCATTATGTGCAGTTCGCATCGCAAGCGCCTTGTTGCGAACCATCCTCGGAATAGCCTGGCGCGCCCTCCGCAGCTCTTTCATATGGGTTGTCACGAAATCGCCGCTGGCCGAGTCGCGGCGCAATGCGCACAAGCCGCTATTACGCCTGATACCCTGGCTTCTCGTCGCCTTCGCCTGGCTCGGATTCACACTCATCAGCATCATCGCCTATTACGCCACCGTTCTGCCCAGTCCGAAGCAGGCCCGGCAGGTCATGATCCTGCGGCTGCCGCCGAGCCTCACGATCCTGGCGCGCGGCGGCGAATATATTGGCGAAAGGGGCATGCGGCGCGCCTATGTTCCCTATAAGGACATTCCGCCCCTAGTGATCAAAGCGGTGCTCGCGACGGAGGACCGCCGTTTCTTCTATCATTTCGGCCTCGATCCGATAGGGCTCCTGCGCGCAGCAAGCAGGAACTGGCGCTCGGGCGAAGTCGTGCAAGGCGGCTCTACGATCACGCAGCAGCTCGTGAAGAATCTGTTCCTTGAGCCGAAGCGGACCTGGAGCCGGAAAGCCGAGGAGTTCATTCTCGCGCTCTGGCTCGAAAGCCGCTTCACGAAGCAGGATATTCTCGAACTTTACCTCAATCGCGTCTATTTCGGCGGAGGCAATTATGGCATCGCAGCCGCAACGCATTCCTATTTCGCGAAAACGCCCCAGGACCTGACGCTCTCGGAAGCAGCGTTGCTTGCAGGCCTCATAAAAGCGCCGTCCTATTTTTCGCCCACCGCCAACATGGATCGCTCGCGAGCGCGGGCAAAAGAGATCCTTCGCATCCTGGCAGAAACCGATCAGATCGACATCAATCAATATGCCGAAGCGCTCGCCCATCCGGCACAGCTCAAAACGCCGACGTCGAAGGCGGGTTTTGGTTTCATCGATGACTGGGTCGCCGAGGTGGCCCCGATGCTGGTGGCCGAAACCGACCGCAATCTGATCGTGGAGACGACCATCGATGCGGGGCTTCAATCCATAGCTCGGACAGCCCTCGAGGATGTCATGCGGACAAAGGGCCGGACCGCGCGCGCGACCGAGGCGGCATTTCTTCTCTTGTCGCCCGATGGCGCCATCAGGGTGATGATCGGAGGCCGCAATCACGCCGACAGCCAGTTCAACCGCGCGGTTCGGGCGATGCGTCAGCCGGGCTCGGCGTTCAAGCCATTCATCTACCTTGCCGCAATCGAAAGCGGGTATACGCCGGACACTCAGATCGACGACAGCCCCATCGAAACAGATGGATGGAAGCCGACCAATTTCGGCGGCGCATACCGGGGAAAAATCACTCTGCGAACCGCGCTGACCCACTCCAGCAATGTGGCCGCCGTCCGTTTGACGGAATCCGTCGGCAACGACCGCGTGATTGAAGTCGCGAACCGGCTCGGCGTTCGCTCCGCCCATAATGTCGGCCCCACGCTTGCGCTCGGGACATCGGAAACGACGCTTCTCGAAATGACCTCGGCCTTTGCCGTCTTCGCCAACGGCGGGTTCGCCGTCGTGCCTCGGGTGGTCGAGCGGATCAGGGACGATCAGGGGCACGTTCTCTTCGATCGGGCGAAAGATGAGCCCTCCCGCATCGTCAGCGCGCGGGACATCAGCGCCATGAACGACATGCTGAACTCGGTGGTGGCTGGCGGCACGGGCCACGGCGCATCACTCGATTACTATCCCGCCGGGGGTAAAACGGGCACGACGCAAAGTTTCAAGGATGCGTGGTTCGTCGGCTTTACCGCGCAATGGGTTGGCGGCGTCTGGATGGGGAACGACAATGCAAGCCCCATGCGCAGCGTCACGGGCGGCTCGCTTCCCGCGGAAATCTGGAAGGAAGTCATGCTGAAGGCTCAGGAGGGGCTGCTGGCGCAGCCGCTACCGGGCACCGAGATGAACGCCGAGTCGGCGAAAAAGTCGGCCGAAGCCCTTGGGCTCGCCAATGTTCCGGCACGCAACCCGTTCCGAAGGCGAGAAGTCTCCGACGCCACGAAAGAGGGAGAGAAGCAGGCCGGCAACAGTGGACGCAAGGCCACCGCGCCTGAGCTAAGGAAGCCGGAGAAGAAGGGGTAACGCCGACTTGAACGTCAGCCCCTGGACCAGGATCGAGAACAACACAACGATGTAAGTCACCGGCAGGATGATGTCTTTGTGCGGACCGGCGGGGAGCGACAGGGCCATCGCTATGGAGAGGCCGCCCCGCAGCCCGCCCCATGTCAAAAGAGCAATAGTCCCCTTCTCCGGCCCCTTAAGAAGGCCCACCAAAGCGGCCGGGATCCCAACGCTAAGAAAACGCCCGGCAAGAACAGCGAGAATTGCAAGGGTTCCAAGAATAACATGCGAGACTGCCACGCTAATCACGACGATCTCCAAGCCGATCAAGATGAACAAAACGGCGTTGAGCACCTCGTCGACCAGTTCCCAGAAGAGATCCAGGCGCTCCCGGCTCAGATCGGACATGCCGAAATTTCTGCCGTGATTGCCGACAATCAGCCCCGCAGTGACCATGAAAATCGGGGCCGAGACATGAACCAGCTCTTCAGCGGCGGCGTATCCCCCGGTCGCAAGGGCCAGCGTGAGGAGCACCTCCACCTTGTAGTCTTCGATGGAGGATAGCAGCCGGTATGTAATCCACCCGCAGACAATTCCGAACGCCACGCCGCCAAGCGCCTCCCGCAGAAAAAGCGCGGCCGCATTGGCGAGATGCAACTCCTCGCCACTGGTCGCAAGTTCGAGAATCGTAAGGAACAAGACGACGCCGACGCCGTCGTTGAACAAGCTCTCCGCGCCGATCCTGGTATAGGTTTGCTTCGAGATCCCGGAATCCTTCAGGATCGCCAGCACGGCGATAGGATCGGTGGGCGAAATGAGCGCGCCAAACAGCAGGGCATAGAGATAGGGCAGTTCAAAGCCGAGAAGATGGGACGCCTGCCACACCAGCGTTCCGCTGATGAGCGTCGCCGAGATGACGCCGATGGTTGCCATAACGGCAACCGACCAGCCGACGCTCTTCAGGTCGTCGAGATTGATGTGCATCGCGCCCGCGAACAAAAGGAACGACAGCATGCCGTGGAGCAGCACATCGGAGAAATCGATGCCCCCGACCACGAGGCCGACAGCCTCCAGATTCGCTATGCCGGTCCGGCTCAGAATGATCGTGACGAGCGAGACCGCGAAAGCGAACGCCATCAAGCCTATGGTCTGGGGAAATTTGAAATATTTCTGATTGATATAGGCCCCTATCGCGCTGAGCGTGACGACGGCGGCGATGATCTGGAATGGCGTCATGAGATGGTTTAGGCGCTCGGGCCGGAAGGGAGGGCGTGTCGAAAAGCACGACTTGTGTTACCAAAGCCCCTCAGTCCCTCAAAGGAAATTCGCGGCGGCGAATGCGTTTGCTTCCGTGAGAGTTTTGGAGCCGCCCAAAGCGCGGCCTTACGCGAACGCGTAATTATAAGCATTGCAAAAATTGCATATAAGCTATGTTGATTTTAAACAAAATGGATCGCGGACATGGCCTCGATCACTAACGCGAAGGCCGATCTGGTGGACCTTGCGGAACGGCTCCGGATCGTGGCCGAAGTCCTGAAGCGTGTTCCTGCCGATCACGCCCTTTCCTCCCGAAATAGAGAAGCCCTTCGTAAAGAGGTAAAGCTCATTGCTGCCCAGCTTCCAGTCGCCTGTGAACTATCGCGATCCACGGATGCAACCGGTTCTCAAAGAATCGATCCGAAAATATGGCGTCAAAGAGCTGAAGAGGTCCGCGCCTTAAGCGAGGCAACAGCGATTGGAACCGAAGATTCCCTACTCGATATAGCCGAATTTTACGACGGGATGATCTCAACCCGGCAGATTTCAAACTGATACACTATGGCAACCCACATCCAGTGGACGCGGCTGCTGTAGAACTTTATAAACGATTAACTTTTCCGTCTTTCAATCGATTCCGGCTAACGACGGGTTCATCTAAACAGATCTTGAACTTAGGCTTCTAATCTTTCGCCAGAAGCGCCCAGGCTGCCAGCACTGTGATATTTGTTATTTCTCCATGGGTGATCATTTTTTTGAGCTTGCTGACTGGAATCCAGAACAACTCGATATCTTCTTCCAAGTCGCCGCCCGTCTTCGCTACGGGGGTAACGTCTTCTGCAAGAACGACGTACATTTTTGAATCTGACCGGCGGTTGTTGTTGTAGTACCAGCCGAGGGTTTCACACCGTGAAAAGGCGAATCCCGACTCCTCTTTCAGTTCGCGAGCGGCGGCCTGTTCGGGCGTTTCATCGGCCTCGATCTTTCCACCTGGGAATTGCAGGAGAACTTCACCGATCGGATAGGAGTACTCGCGCTGCAGCAATATCTGGTCATCTCGCAGACAAACGACCGTCACCCCATCGCTGCCAGATGCCAAACGGACATACCAAGAGATGTGTCCGCCGGGCAGTTGCACCGTGTCTTCCACAACGGTGATCCGTGGATGGTCCAGGAGGACTTTGCTGTCCAAACATTTCCAGCTTGTCGAGACCTTCTTTTCCATCTTGAGAGATCCACGGCTCGGCTGGGCGGGTGGGTATAACGCCCTGTCAGCCCAGTGTTTTCGGCAGCCCGTTAGTGTTGCGAGAACAGATCGCGCAGCTTGCACAACGTGGTGGTGATGTCGAAACGCTGATCCGGCAAGGGCTCTCCGGCAATGATGCGCTTCAGCGCTGCCGCTGGGTCGGCTTCGCCGGTCAGCAGCACGTCGGCGCCCCGCTTTTTCATATGCCGGACGAAGCCGTCACCGGCGCTGCCCGCCACCACGATTTCGACGCCATCCAGCGGGTGGGGGCCATCGTCGCCGAAATGATGCAGCACCTGATCGTTCGTAAGCTCGATGCGTACAGGGGGCGGCAATGCGTCAACCGCCTGCCCCGGCTGCAAATCGTAGAGCAGCCAGTATCGCGCCTTCCCTGCGTGCCCGCTTACGGCTTGCCAGTTCTTGGTAGCGATCGCGATCTTCATGAAATCCCTCATTCCGGCACGCTATATACATTACCACACAGCTGCAGCGTTGCGGGACTTTTGGGGGGCACACGGCCGCGCGTGCTTCCCTTGCTATCGCAGCCTGAGCAGATTGCGAAGCGCGAGCAGAAAAAGAAGAATCAGACCCGCAGATACAAATGCCTGAACCAGCGACACGGATGCGACGCTGGGCGGCAGAACGGGTGTTGCGCCGAACTCTACGCCGTAGAGGCAGCCAAGAACCCGCCTTGCGTTGACCGCGTCGTTCCAGTCTATCTTCAGGAAGGCGTTGCGGAAGGAGAGATAAAGCGACTCCGAAATCGGGTCGGAGGACCCACCCGCGCATCGGGTCCAAGCCGCGCGGCTGCCCTCGCCGAGGTAGTAAATCGCGAAAACGAAAATGGAGGAAAGCCAAAGCAGAAAGGGCCGGATGAGCGACCGTCCGAAATCCGAGACGCCGCCATAGGCCCAGCCGAACCAGAAGCGCGCCGCGCCCCGCCCGAACGGCTTGTCGAGCCAAAATCGCCGGCAGCGAAGCTCTTGCGCGAAGAACTCTTGTTCCCCCGCGAGGTCCTGCGCCTCGAAGGCCAGCTTCTTGAGGCGGCGGTATTTCGCCGACGCGTCCGGATCTGCACAGACCCTCATGAATTGCAGAGAATGCCTCGGATCCGAAACGGGCGCCTCCTTCCATTTGTGGAAGGGCTTAACCGGATCGGCGATCTCCATGTTGTCGAACCTCGGAGGGTCGAGAAGGCTCGCCTCCAGAAAATTCGGCAGGACCGCAAAGCTGGCTTTGGCCAGTACGAAAGCGGCTTTGCTTTGCAGAGCGGAAAAATCGGCGTTTGCCTTGAAGTGAGCGCCAGCCAGCGAAACGGAGGCATCGAATTGCGCCTCCCGAAAAAACGCATCGCCTTCGAACTGGCTCTCCTCGAAGCTGGAGACCTTGCCCAAGGTCAGGCCGGAAAAGTCGGCCCCATTCAAGAATCGGCAGGACTCCCACGAGGCGCCTTGCGCAAATTGCGTGGAGCGGAACAGTGTCGCGCCGCCGAAGTCTGAGCCCGAGAAGTCGGCGTTGCCTGTGAAGCGGGCATCGAGGAAATTCGCTTCCATGGCGAACTTTGCGCCCTTGAAACGCGATGCCCCTTCCACCCGCATGTCGGTGAAAACTGCGTTGTTGTCGAAGTGCGCATCCCGGAACGAAACGTCGTTCCAAAACTGGCTGCGCTCAAACTGGCACTCGCCCTTGAACGCCGCCTCGGCAAAACGGGCTTCGCCTGTGAACTGGGTCTCCCGGAAGGCCGCGGTTCCGAAGAACTGACATGCATTGAAGCCCGCGGGCGCGGAGAAAACCGCCCCTTCGAAAACCGAGTCTGCCGTGAAGCGGGTCTCGTCGAAGCGCGCCGTCCCTGCAAACTGGGCCTTCGAAAAATCGGCGCTGCCGATCATGACCGAAGAGCGAAAATCCGCCTTGCCCATGAAGCGCGCCCGCTGGAACCGCACACTGTGGGTCAGAGGTCCATTTTTCTCCTTGAGGAACTCGGCGCGCTCGAAGTCCGCGACTCCGTCAAAGACTGCATCGTCAAAAACGGCCTGGCCCGAAAACTTCGCCGCCTCGAAATTCGCGTCCGCGTGAAAATGCGCGCGGCCGAAGTTGGCCGGGAGCTGAAATTCGGCTCCGGCAAAGGATACCGGCCGATCGAAAACCGCACCGGAGAGATTGACCGAACCTGGAAAGATGAACCCGTCGAAGTCGATCTCGTCTTCGAAATGCTCGTTCGAGAAATCGGCGGTCGCGACCTTCAGCCACAGGCGCGTTTCGTCGTTGTCGGCCTCGCCGTACCAATTCAAGGAGAAAGCGCCTGCGTCCTGGAAATTCGCCTTCGACTTCAGAATTTGCGAAGCCCAGTCGTTCCAGGCGTCGCGCCCCATGTCTCGGAGCGCCCGCGTTTCCTGCGCGTTCATGCAGCTTCAAGTCCCTCTACGGTCGCACCTCGTGAGAGAGCATTCTTTCGCTCGCGATAACGGCTTTTTAAGCGCAGCTCGCACTGTGCTGGCGGATTTTCCTTTTGAAGACCTGTGAAAAACCGTGCTTACGCTTCTCCGCAAAGAAACGAACAAAGGCAGAATGCTCATGGTCGCGTGGATTACCGTTCTAGTTGTGTGCCAGTTGGCGGGCGAGGCCGCTTGTGGCGCTGACGCATGTGCCGGTACCGGGGCCGGTCTGTGGGATGGCTCTCCTTTTCGGCGCTCTGGTCTGGAATGGCCGCCTTCCAGACGACCTGGGCAAGACCGCCGACGCCCTCCTCTCGAACCTGTCGCTGCTTTTCGTGCCTGCCGGCGCAGGCGTGATGCTGCATTTCAAGCTTCTGGCCGGCGACTGGCTCCCGCTCGGCGCGGCGCTCCTCGCGAGCACGCTTCTCACGATCGCGGTGACGGCTTTGCTGATGGCTCGCCTTTCAAGAAAGCCAGCCCAACGCATCGAGGATCGGGTTCGTGACTAATATCAGGGACATCTGGGTCTATCTGGCGGCGAGCCCGCTTCTGCATCTGGCGCTCACTCTCGTCGCCTATCGCGCCGGTTACCTCATTTATCGGCGGCAGCGGTTCAACCCGCTTTTCAATCCTGTCCTGATCGCGGTTGTGATCGTCGTCTCGATCCTGCTTCTGACGGGGACGACCTACCAGACCTATTTCCAGGGCGCGCAATTCGTGCATTTCCTGCTCGGTCCGGCGACCGTGGCGCTGGCCGTGCCCCTCTACCGGCAAGTTGAGAGGGTGCGGCGATCCGGCCTCGCAATTCTGGCGAGCCTCCTCGCCGGCTCGTTGACTGCGGCGCTGAGCGCGATCGGCATTGTATGGCTCCTGGGCGGGGGCCGCGAATTGATCAGCTCGATCGCGCCGAAATCGGTGACGGCGCCCGTCGCCATGGGCATCGCCGAGCAGCTTGGAGGATTGCCCTCGCTCACGGCGGTCCTCGTCATCCTGACCGGCATTATCGGCGCGATGCTCGGTCCGCCCCTCATGAACAGGCTCAAAATCACGGATTGGGCAGCCAGAGGCCTTGCCATGGGCGTGGCATCTCACGGGATCGGCACCGCCCGGGCGCTTCAGGTCAATGAGATCGCGGGCGCTTTTTCAGGACTTGGCATGGGGTTGAATGCCCTTGCGACCTCCATCCTGGTCCCAGCGCTATGGCATATTCTTTTCGGTGGAAGATAGCGCTCAAGGCTTCAGTTCGACGGTAAGGAGAATACGCGCCTGAAGACATTCCTCACCGGCTTCGACCGGGACGGGCGCCCCCGCCGCCGCAAAAGACGCCGAACGTGGAGCATAGGTTGGAACGGAAGCGCCCTCCTCGACCATGGAGAGGATGGCGCCAAGCTTCAGCCCAGCCGCACTCGCATAGACGCTGGCCTTCGCAATGGCGTTTTCCACCGCTTTTTTCCGAGCCTCGCTCAGATATTTCTCCGGGTCCGAAACCGAGAAGTTCGGCCCGCTGATCTGGTTGGAACCGGCAGCGACCGCCCTGGTCAGGATGTCGCCGACCTTATCCAGGTCGCGGACGGTGACGGTCACCGTATTCGACGCGCGGTATGTCACGACCTGATGCTTGTCCGCGCCCTCGGTCCGGTATTGCGGATAGACCGAGAAATTCGATGTCTTCAGGTCCTTCTTTTCAATTGCGGCGGCATCGAGCTCGGAGACGACCTTCGCTGTCGCCGCGGAGTTGCGCGTTACGGCGTTTTGCGCGTTTCCATCCTCGGTGCTGACGCCGATGCTGATCGAAGCCGTATCGGGTTTCGCCTGAACGCTTCCCATACCGGCGACCTGGATGGTAGGAACTTTCGGAGCGGGGGCGGACTGATTTTGCATTTGAGAGTGAGCTTCGCTGGATAAAATGAAGAGAAAGGCCAAAGCCTTCGCAAGGACGTCTTTTCTCATTGTCAGTTTCTCGCTAAGTATTGCAATGTCTAAAGCGTCGTGAATTGCTTCGTGTAGAATGGAGGCGTTCGCGTTAACGTTTGGTAGCCAATTCGTGGGCGTGTAGCTCAATGGTCAGAGCCGACGGCTCATAACCGTCTGGTTGTAGGTTCGAGTCCTACCGCGCCCACCACATCACCTTTCACCACCATTCGCTTGCATCCCCCAACGTTCGAACCTCAGGCCGTTAACCCTTGTTTTGCCCTCGGTTTTTCCGTCAAATTTGCCCCTGGAGGTTGGTTGACGTTCATGCAGCCTCTTCGCGGCAAAACCAGGTTGCCACCTCAATGCTCTTGCATAAGATAGCGTTGCGGCGGCGACCTTGGGCTGTACGCCGCGTGATGAGGGGCTGAAATGCCAGATACGGGCAGGACGACAGCGTGGCGGGGTTCAGCTCCGGAGGCTGCCTGCGGGACCGGCAGCTACGAATGGTGGCCCGCGGAGGATCGGCTGATCTGGTCTCCCGAGCTCATCCGCGTGTACGGCCTCACGCAAGCGCCCGCAGCGGAGGACGGTTTCTCTCAGCTCGTCCATCCCGAGGACCGGGTCCGGGTCGAGGCGGAGACGTCAGCCCATCTGGGCTCCGATGCCGAAAGCTTCAGCCACAGCTTCCGAATCGTGCGGCCGGACGGTTCCGTCCGCTTTATCCTGCATCGTGGCGCCATCGAACGCGACCAAAAAGGCGTCGTTCGGGTCATACGGGGGTTCAACATCGACCTGACCGATGAGCCTTATCCGGACGGGCGCACGATGGCCGGCGACCGGAGTGGCGTCCAGCAGGTCGTGGACGTTGCCTGGATTGAGGAGAAGCTGCGCGAGAGCGCGGCGACATTGCTCCACGCCCAGCGTTGCGCCGACGCCGGCGTTTGGGATATTGATCTCGTCAACAATCGCGTCACCTGGTCGGAGCCTTATTACGATCTTTACGGCTTGCCGCGCACCGTCCAGCCCTCGCACGAGAGCTGGATCGCCAGCATCCATGCCGATGACCGGGAGCGCGTGAATAATGAGTTCGCGCAGGCGGTCGCGGGACGGGCGGCCCAGCGCATCGAGTTTCGCATTCTTCGCGACGGGCAGCTGCGCTGGCTGCACAGCGAAGGCCGCGTGATCTGCGACAGCGCGAACCATCCCTTGCGCGTCACCGGCATCACCTGGGATATCACCGCGCGCAAGCTGGCCGAAGAGGCGCTGCGCGAGAGCGAAGAACGCTTGCGGCTCGCCATCGACGCAGGATGCATGGCCTCCTGGGACTGGCATATTCCAACCGGCGCCGTCCAATGGAACGAAGAGCATTACCGCATGCTCGGTTATAAGCCTGGCGAGGTTAAGCCGAGCTACGCGACTTGGGCCATCCGCGTTTTGCCCGAAGACTTTCCCGCAACGGAAGCGCTGCTGCTGCGAACCATGGAGCACGGGGGAGATTATCAAGCAGAATTCCGCGTTCTCAGTCAGAACGACCAGATACGCTGGCTGGAAGCGCGCGGCCGCTTCGAGCGCGACGGCGAGGGGCGGTCCATCCGGTCTTACGGCGTGATGATGGACATCACCGAGCGCAAGCTGGCCGAAGAGGCCCTGCGCGAGAGCGAGGAGCGGCTGCGGGCGGTGCTTGACGGAAGCCCCGACCCGATCTTTGTGAAGGACCTCGAGGGCCGGCAGGTCATGGCCAATCCGGCCACGTACGCCGCGATCGGCAAACCGGCCGAGGCCTGTCTCGGCAAGACCGACGAGCAGTTCCTGGACGATCCAGCCGACGGCCGCGCCATCATGGCCACCGACCGCCGCATCATGGCGTCGGGCCAGGCCGAAACCGTTGAGGAAAAGTTCGCTATCCCTTCCGGGACGCGCTATTTCGTCAGCAACAAAACGCCCTACCGCGATCCTGCGGGCAACGTTATCGGCCTGATAGGAACCGCCCGCGACGTTACCGCGCTCAAACAAGCCGAGGAGGCACTGCGCGAGAGCGAGGAGCGGGAGCGGCTAAAGCGCCAAGAGCTGGAAGCCATCCTTGAGGCCATCCCGGCTGCGGTTTTCATCGCCAAGGACCCGGCTTGCGCAAACATGAGCGTAAATCGCGCAAGCGAGGAGCTTCTGCGTCTTTCCGCGAATGCAAATGCTTCCTTATCCGCGCCGGAAGGCGAGGCCCCTCAGCATTTGTCAGTGCATGCGAAGGGACGCGCGCTCCGGCCCTGCGAACTGCCCGTGCAGCGCGCCGCCGCCACCAAGAGCACAATCAAGGGCGCGGAATTCGAGGTTCACTTTGTGGACGGCGACTGCAAGCATTTCTTCGGTAATGCCATGCCCCTTCTGGACGATAGCGGAGAGGTGCGCGGAGCTGTCGGGGCGTTTATCGACATCACCGAGCGCAAGCAGGCCGAGAAGGCCCTGCGCAAGAGCGAGGAACGGTATCGGCAACTGGCCGACGCCATGCCGCAGCTGGTGTGGGCCGCCAATTCCGACGGGGCTGTGGACTACTACAACGCTCGTGTCGTCGAATACGGCATCACGTTATCGTCGCCGCCCATCAGTGACGATTGGGCGCTAGCGATCCATCCCGATGATTTGGCGTCAACATTGGAAGCCTGGCGAGAGGCCGCGGCCCGCGGCCAGACTTATCAGAAAGAGCATCGCGTGCTCATGGCCGATGGCGGCTATCGCTGGCATCTGAGCCGCGGCCACCCGCAGCACAATGAAGAGGGCGTTATTGTCAAATGGTTTGGCACATCTACCGACATTGACGACTTAAAGCAGGCCGAGGCTCGGCTAGCGGCGGATTTTGCCGCGCTCACCCGATTGCACGCGTTGAGCGCCCGGACGTTGCAAACGGAGGGACTGGAGCCGCTTTTGCAGGAAGTCGTGGAGGCGGCTGTGGCGATCGTCAAGGCGGACCACGGCACCCTGCGGCTTCTGGAGGGCGAGACCCTGCGCATTGCGGCCCATCATGGCCACCAGCCAGCTTTCCTGGAGTCTTTCGCCGATGTCGCAAACCGGGCGTCGATTTGCGCCACGGCGGTGGCGCGGCGCGAGCGGATCGTGGTGCCGGACGTGGAGACGAGCGATTTGCTGGCAGGCACACCGTCGTTGCCCGTGCTCCGCACGGCAGGCGTCCGGGCCGTCCAATCCACGCCTTTGGTCTCGCGCGAGGGGAAACTGCTCGGCGTCTTGTCGACGCAGTGGGACAAGCCATATCGTCCGGACGAGCACGACCTCTGGCGCATCGATTTATTGTCGCGCCAGGCTGCCGACCTGATCGAAAACATTCGCGCTGCAACGGCGCTGCGCGAAAGCGAAGGGAGAGAGCGGCAGCGGCGGCAGGAACTCGAGACAACGCTCGCCGTCCTCCCTGTGGGCGTCTTCATCGCCGAGGATAAGGCCTGCGCGCGCATAACGGCCAACCCAGCCGGTAATGCGCTGCTACGGATTTCAGAGGGGAGAAATGCCTCCAAATCGGCCCCTGACGATGAAAGCCCCTCTTTTGGAACGTATTCTGCGACTGGCGAGGTTCTCGCCGTCGATCGGCTCCCCATGCAACGGGCGGCGGCCACTGGGGAAAGCATCAAAAGCTTCGAGCACGAGCTTCGCTTTGCCGATGGCGGCCATAAACATCTTCTTGGCAATGCGCTGCCGCTTTTCGACGCCGCAGGCGAGGTCAGAGGCGCGGTGGGCGCTTTCCTGGACATCACGGAGCGCAGACACCAGGAAGAACGGATCAAGCTGCTTCTGCGCGAAGTCAACCACCGGGCCAAAAACATGCTTGCAGTGGTTCAATCCGTTGCACGGCAGACCGCGGCGGCGAACCCGAAAGACTTTCTCCAACGCTTTTCGGAACGGGTTCAGGCGCTGGCGACAAGCCAGGATCTGCTCGTGAAAGCCGAGTGGCGAGGCGTAGAGCTCGGCGATCTCGTTCGCGGGCAGCTTGCCCATTTCCAGGATTTGATTGGCTCAAGAATCGAGCTTAAGGGGCCATCTCTCCGGGTTTCGGTTTCCGCGGCTCAGATCCTTGGCATGGCGATCCACGAGTTGTCGACCAACGCGGGCAAGTACGGGGCGCTGTCCGTTACCGAGGGCCGCATTGCGATCGGCTGGGGTCTTGAACGCGACGGCGCCGGCGGCGACACCTTCACGATGAGCTGGCGCGAACATGGCGGGCCGCCGGTCTCGACGCCATCCAGGAATGGTTTTGGTTCGGCCGTCATTGGCGCCATGACCGAGAGCAGCCTGGACGGCAAGGTCGATCTCGATTTCTTGAAGACAGGGTTGTCCTGGCGCTTGCACTGCCCCGCTGCAGGGGTCAGCGAAGGAGCCCGCTCTGCGCCCGGGGCCAAGGCGAGGCCCGAACTCGGCGCTCCCAGAAGCTCCCGCCCCAAGGTGCTTGTTGTCGAAGATGAAGCTCTCGTGGCGATGGAGATCGCGCAGGTGCTCCGGGATGCGGACTTCGAAGTTTTGGGCCCCGCTCGGTCTGTTGCTGCGGCTTTGTCTCTCATCGAGGAAAGCGGATGTGACACAGCGGTGCTCGATATCAATCTGAGCGGCGAAACCTCTGAGCGCGTCGCGCGAAAGCTGCTGGCGAACGGCACGCGGTTCGTGACGCTTTCAGGCTATTCACGAGCCCAACACCTCCCGATATTCGACGGCGTTCCCGCTCTTGCGAAACCGCTTCGGTCGGCTGAGCTTATTGCCGAAATCAAGAGATGCTTAGCAAGCAAGGAAAACCGCGAGGGCAAGGTTGCGCATTGATCGTGGAAGTCGTCGCCGTCGCATCAATTGATAGAGCCGAGAGCGAGCCCGCTGGTTTGAAGGGGGCCGAAAGCAAAAAGGTGTGGAAACGCGCAAAGCGCCGGTACCCGCGAATTCTCGCGTCCGGCGCTCATGCGCGCGAAAGGCCCCGCCCGGGGAACCGGAAAGGGCCTCAATTTTCGTTAGTAGGATCCGGTCGCTTGCTGTGACGGATTCGTCTTTACGTCGTCCCATCCCGGCAGGACTGGCGTTTTCTCGACCGCGACCGAATGCAGCGAGAGAGGATTGATCTTGAGCGCGTTCAGGATCGTGGGCGCCACTTGCGAGGTGGAAACCGGCGTCTTGATGACCTTGCCGGAGAGGTGCGGATTTGACACGACCAGCGCGAGGTTGGTGTCGCCGAAGCTGAAGCCGCCGTGCTCGGCGTTCTTCTTGCTCGATGTCGTGTAAATGGTTCCATAGACCGGTTGAACGATGACGTCCGGCGTGCGGCCGTCATGCGCGGGGTCGTTGAACTTCAGCTTCAATTCGTCGCCGCCCATCACTTCGTCGATATAGAGCGCCTTGGCGTTGGCATTCAGATAACTTGCCACCGCTTGGGCCTTGCTCTGATTTTTGAGCCAGATGAGAGCGATGTCGTCATCCTGGACGAAACCGCAGGGGCCGGTCGAGCACGCAGCAGCTTCGGCGATGGCCAACGCCGCCGGGTTGGTTTTGGCATCCGGCAGGGCGGCAACCAGATCCGCGAAGTGGCCGGGCTTGTTGACTTTCACAGGATTGATCGGCGATTGGCCATGCTTGGAGCTGACGATGAACAGCGTATGGTCGTAAAGCCCATTGCTTTTCAAGGCCTGGATCATCTGGCCAAGACTGTCATCGGTCTTCTTGAGGCCGAAAGCGAGAACCTCGCTCGGCGTCCCGGCGCCGTCCAGGTAGCCGCCGGCCAAACCATCGTGCGTCGAGTCTGAGCACGTGCTGGCGCTGCTGCTTTTAACCAGCTTCTGCCCAACGCTCACCGCCTGGAAGTTCATGCCAAAAACCGCGGGAACGGAGCTGGCTTGGCCTTTTGAAGTTAAACCATTGATCTGCTTGAGGATCGCCTTAACCTTCAGCTCATCGTTGGCGACGGTGCAATCAATGCTCACGGTCGCGTCCGCTCCGCCCACATTGGTGATCTCTGGCGTGTAGAGATCGTCGACGCCGGTGCCCGACGGGCCGTTTACAAGATCGTAGGCCGGATGCTTGTCGGCCCAGGCGGTGTGGCCGCCATGGCTTTTGATGACTTCAAAGATCGTGTTGGTCTTCAAGGCATTGTGCGGATAGAGCGGAGCGCATTGCCCGAACTCATTGCGGTAGCGAGGGAGCTTTGCCGGATCGATGACATTCAGGGAGACATTGGAGGCATTGTATTTGTCGATGCTCTCGTCGAAGACCATCGTGTTGCCGCCCTTGCCCGAGCACGTCACGTTGGTTGGGTCGTAGATCGTGCGATCGTAGCTCACATCGTAGAACAGGCCGCTCGTGATTGGGGAGCCGCCTGTCACCAGGGCCAGAAGGCCAGGGAAGGAGTCCGAGTTCGCCGGTGTGCGCGCGTTGGTGTAGGTGACGCCGTGGCCGGACAGCTCCGCCAGAGCGGACTTCGGGTTGTTCTCGATATAGCGGGCTACATCGAGGGCGTGCAGGCCATCCACGCTGATAAGCAAGACATGCTGGATATCCGAGGCGTGCGCGGCCGTACAGGACGCCACACCGGCCAGCAAGCCGAGTGCAAGTTTTTTAAGCATAATAATGAGATCCCACCTAGTTTTAGTGCCAGGGCCTCTCTTTCAGCGATTCCGTTTCATTTCGATGACGGAAGCAGCCGGGTGGTCCTCGACTGGCGGGAAACGATAAGGGCGACGTTGAACTTGCCAAAGCGCTGTCAGGCGTGCGGCGCCTCGCAGTGGTGTCTTATCAAGCCTCGAGACCGCCGCTTCGCCGCCTTGCCCCGTTCTTCTTCTGGGCGGACGCTCTCCTTTTGCCGGCCGTTAGGCTGAACAGCTCGCGAGCAGGAGCGTTTCCAGCGCCCGTCATGCGCAGGCTTCGGCGTTCGCGAAACATCCCGCCGTTGGAACTGCGAAAGCACGCCCGCTGCCAGCGAGCTTATGAGTTCCAAGCCCTGATCCTTGTCGGGGTAGCTTTTCAGCGTGAGCAAGATCAATTCCAGGGATGCGAGGGCGCCCTCGTTCGTAATGGGCCGCCGCCGAAGCAAGCGGCGTTCAAGCCGGCCGCGTGTGAACGCTGCGGCCACACGCTTGCGCCATGATGATTTGGAGGAGGCCAGCATGGCCTCGCATTGCTTCCTGGCCGCAATGAGCGGAATGATTGGATCGCGATGCACGACAGTCTCAACCATGAATGTACGCCCCGATATTCAAACTTATGGAAAAACATTTTCGGCAAATTAGCGCTACTCGCTTCACCACTTCACTGAGTCCGGGTGGTGGTCCAAACGGCTTTTTGTGCGCATTTGTAAATTGTGCAAAAAGCGGCATCTCGTGTTGGCTTCGGCCCGGGAATCTAAGAAGAAACTCACCCTGCCGCAACGCGGTCGGGCAGCTGCCGCAACGCGGCCGTGGCTTTTAAGGCCATCAAGCAGCCTTCGCTAGCGGTTGAAGTTCGGCCTTGAATCCGAGCTTGGCCAGCTGGGCGACCAAGCGGTTGGCTTTTTGTTCGACTGGACGGCGATCAAAATAGCCGCCCCCAAGATCCTGATGTTCGACGCCATTTTTCAGAATGTGATAGATCGCCGTAAGCATGGAGGCGGCCACCGCGCAGATCGCTTTCTTCGGGCCGCGCCTGGCTTTGAGGCGATTGAACTGCGCTTTGTAATAGCTGTCCTTCTTCCTGACGGCCGCCCAGGCGCATTGGACGAGCAGCGTCTTGAGCCAGGGGGCGCCCTTGCGCAGCCGCGTGGATTTGCGTTTGCCGGCGCTTTCGTTCTGGCCCGGGGACAGGCCCGCCCAGGAGACGAGATGCCCAGCCGTTGGAAAGCGGCTCATGTCGCAGCCAATTTCGGCAAGGATGGAGATCGCCGCCAAGCTCGCTATGCCAGGGATGGCGTCCAAAAGCGCGATCATGTCGCGAAAGGAGCTGCGGCCCGCGGCCGCCTCCTTGTCGATCCTGGCGATGGCTGCAGCCGCGTGGGCGTCGATCTGCGCGATGGACAAGCTCAAAGCGTCGTATTGACCAAGGTGCAGCTTCAGCATGAAGCGGTGATGATCGGTCAGCCGGCCGTGCAGCGCGTCGTAGAGCGCTTTGGGCGAGGCCTTGATCCCCCGGTCCGCCAATTTGGCCAGCTTTTGGGGATTGCGCACGCCTTCGATCATCGCCTCGATCATCCGCCGCCCGGAAACGCCCATGATGTCGCTGATCACCGAATCGAGCTTGATGTTGGCTTCTTCGAGCGTCTTCTGGATCCGCTGCGCCTGTCTCGTCTGCTCGCGGACCAGCTGCTTGCGCGCGCGCATCAGCGAACGCAGCTCCTGGATCGCTTCTTCCGGGACAAAGCTCGCCTTGATCAGGCCAAAGGCCGCCAGATCGGCGATCCAGGTCGCGTCGTTCACATCAGTCTTGCGGCCCGGCACGTTCTTGATATGGGCCGCATTGGCCAAAATCAGCTCGAACTTGCCGTCGCTTAAGATGTTCCATACAGGCTTCCAATAAACGCCCGTAGCTTCCATCGCCACATGGGTACAACCGCTCTGCGCCAGCCAGGCCAGCAAGGTCTCCAAGCCGGCTGTGGTTGTCTCAAAGGTCCGGCATTCCCGCGAGACCTTCCCGCCGGCAACGATGCGCACACAGCAAACGACCGTCTCCTTGTGAACATCAAGCCCGGCGACACGCTCATGCATGACTTCCATTACGCTCTCCCTCGACTGCCGCCAGCGTGGGGACCTCATGAAAAAGAACTCTAAGAAACGTGCTCCCAGAGCATTGCTGCTCCTTGGCTCCATTGGGGGTTATCGAGGCGCCCCCGGTCTAACTTAGGAACGGGCTCGCGCGCACCATAGATGAAACGACCTCTGTACCAGCGGCCAGCCCAATATAAAGCATGACACAGGGCGCGACGCATTTTCAGTCATGGGGGTCGCCCGCAGGTCGGTGAAAAACTTAGGAAAAAGCGCCTTACCGAGGCGTTAACGATGATAACTTATTGATTTTGCTAGGTAACATTCAAGAAGGGAGGGTGTCGCCGCCCCGGCGGAGCGGCTGCGAACGGTGTGGCGCTCGTTAACACATTATATTTAACCGGCTTTTCCGCGCCCACTTTCGTCCAAAAATACAATCCGGTAACCTTGCCGACCAGGCGAAAAAGACAATATTTTTCAAGTGGTTGAGGTGCTGCTTGCACCCGGCGGACGCGGGCTGTTCTATTTTCTGGTATTTTTGGGGTGCAAATTTTGGGCTGGAACTTAATGCCGTTAACCAACTTTTGTTAAGGCGCTGTTTACATCTGCTGGAGCGTTTCATGCCAGGGCAGCCAAGAGGCAGCGCTGCGAACTGATGTCATCGCCTTCGCTTTCGAACATGCGGCGCCAGCCGAGGTAGCTTGGGAGATATTTTGTAGCCACGCCGTTGAACCGGCGCATCCAGGTTTTCAGGCGACTGTGGTAGGCGTTGACGTTTTGAATATGAAAGACGCCCCGGCTGCGTTCGCCGTCGCGGGCGCAGAGCCCCACATGGCCAAGGCCATTTTCGGTGGCGAAAGAGGCATAGGCACGCGCGCCGTCGCTGACGAGCACGGCATCCTTGGCGACAAGCGGCGTGAGGACCCGGTAGAACTCGGCGACCTTGAGGCTTTCGAGCACGCCATCCGCCGTGGCGCCCGAGCGGTCGCGCAGCACCAGCACAGGAACCTGTTCGTCTGACGCCCCAGGTTTGGATGCTGTGCCGCCCCGCTTGCGCGGCGCCCGGCCCATGTTGCGCGCCCCTTTGAAAGACTTAAGAAAAAACGTCTCGTCCGCTTCTACAATGCCGCTGACCGCTCCGGCTTTGTTGTCTTTGGCAAGGCCGAGAAACCGGTGCCGCCACCGGAACGCCGTGGGCACGCTGACGCCCGATTTCCGCGCAGCCTTGCGCACGCTCACGCTGTCCGCGACAGCTTGAGCGTAGGTTTTCCAGGCTTCACGCTTATGCAACCGCGCCAGCGGCGTTCCGGTGAGGGCGTTAAAGCTCTTGCGGCAATCTCGGCAGCGATAGCGCTTCAAACCGCAGGCTCCGCCCCACGATCCCACATTCTTGCTCTGGCAATGGGGACAGATAATTTGCACGGCAAACCGGGCTTCGATCAGGGACGTGACTTCGGCCAGGTCTCCGTGGCCGGAAAGCATCGCGGCGATGGTTTGGCGTTGAACTTCGGTCAGTTCCCCCAGTTCCGCTATCAACTGCTGGAATTGCAAGTTATCCATGGAAACCCTCTCAAGCTGGAACATAACCAGAACATAAGGGCTTCAACAAGAGATGTAAACAGCGCCTTTGTTAACGCTGTGGAGGAAGGTTTCGCCGGGAGAGTTGTTGATAAGCTCGCGCCAGGAGCCGAATTGCGCCGAAGAGCCCGTATCAATCCCATAAAGCCGCCAGACAATGTGTCTTAGCTTGGCTAAGAACCATCGCCTGTGAATGGCTTACCACCCGGCCAGCCTGCTCCAAGGGGAACGGAAACCGGTGGGTCTTGTCGGCATGGTGAGCTCGTTAATGGCTGCCCAGTTTTCCAGCACTGTTTCGTCTGGCTTGACCATAAGAATATTGCGGGGATGCCGGAGCAGCTTAACAGCGAGCAACAGAGGTAAACTCTCCACCCCCGAGCCAGCGGGGAAACCTAAATCCCCATCAAATCGTTCGTAGTCTAAGAGTTGTCTTATACCAGGGGCAATATAGGGCTTCTCACCATTTTTAAAGTCGTTGTATATCTTGAGTTGCGCATTTTGCACATTTACCTCATAGAGTTCACGAAGTAGAAAAGCAGTGGTCCGGGCTCTGCCCGAGGGTTCTGCCATGATCTGCCGAAATCGAGTGAGCTCTTCCTTAACACTTGGATGCACATCCTTTAACATTGCCATAAGCGCGTCGAACTGTTTGAGGACAGGCGGCTGCGCATTCCCTCGAAGACAGTCGTTCAGATCACGCTCCGCCAGGGTAAGATATTCCGAAATCTGATAAGCTCGTGGCAAGTAGACGATCAGCAGGATGAGAGTGACTGGAAGGGAAAGCATAACGATGCCGAAGCCAGCGTAGTCAAGCAGGTCGCGCCAAGGAAATCTGTCAAGCAAAATTAGCGCGGCCAGGGTAAACGCCGCTATCAATCCGGCGGCGATCCACGGAATTCGGGACGGCTTTTCGCTCTTCTGTTTCCCAGCCTGATGCGGCATCTTCTGGTCAAGCAGATGGAAGAGCCGTTCTTGGACCTGCGCCGTTCGAGAGCTTTGAGGAAAATCAACCAGCAGTCGAGCCAGGGGAAGCGTATCGCTGCACGCGCTTATGCACTTGGACGCTTGCTCGACGGCTTGCGCTGCGAAGCTGCCTTGGGGATGCTTTACTAGGAAGTCTTCAAAGAAATTCGGGTCAGTTTCCGCCCTTATGCGCTGCCATTGTTGAAACTCAGCATCAAGCGGCTGGGCTTGTGTGTTGGCCGAAACCTGGGGAGAAGGTTGAAGCTCGTCGCGGTCTTCGACGGGGGCTCCCAGCGCGAAGGCTTTGAGTGGAGGCGCATCAAACCGCCGCCAATCCTCCTCATATTCGCGTAACGCCTCGTAATCCGATTGCGGGTTGCGTCCCACTTTCTGCCGAATGGCATCGAGAAGGGAGTCAAGCGCCTGATCGCGAGGTGAACCTTTCCAGTCAGTTAAGTCAACATAATCTTTGCTTCGAAAATCAACCCGAAGTTCGCAGGGTTCAATTTTAGCGGGAACCAGGATGCCTCGTTCGGCCGCGAGCGCCGCCTCGTACCTCACCCATTTTGAGTGCACCGACCGTGAGCACCAGAGCACGACAGCCGCTTTGGCCTCTTTGATCTTGGCATCGATCTGGTCGGCGAAATCCTCGCCCTTCACAAGGCTGTAATCATACCAGACGGTGTAGCCATAGCATTTGAGTATCTTGGCGAGATGAGATGCGGCGTTCCGGCGCTCCCTTTTATATGAGATGAAAACCTCGTCCATGGGATACCACCTAAAAATGATTAAATGGTGGGAGTGCTGACGCCGATTTGCGTTAGCCGCCGCCTGATGTCAACCGTCCTACAAAGCCGGCTATGTGTCTCTCCGGGCCGTTGCGCGAAAAGGGACTCTGCGCCATGGTCTGCGGCTTGATGATGGGCCGTCCCTAGCCTTGCCGGCGATGGGTCTCTCACCGCCCCGCACCTGAGGGAAAATGGCAATCCGAAGAGCCGGGCCAGCGTTCTGGCACAGGCTTGCGCATGAGATTGAAGGCGATGCCGCAAGCGACCTCTTCACAAGGGGCCGCTATGCGACTGACGCATCCATCTATCAGTGCTTCCCTGCGGGCGTGGTCTGCCCCAGAAACGCGAAGGACGTGGCGATCGCCGTCGAGATGGCGCGCGAAGAGGGCCTCAGCGTCATCGCGCGCGGGGCCGGGACGTCGACGGCGGGCCAGGCGCTCGGCGAAGGCATCGTCGTCGACTTCTCGAAATACCTGACAGGCATCGTCGAGATCGACGCGGAGAACCGCCGGTGCCAGGTCGAACCCGGATGCTCGCCCGCCGCCCTGAACGCCGCGCTCGAAGCGCACGATCTCATCTTTCCGGTCGATATCGCGTCAGCCGCGCAGGCCACGATCGGCGGAATGCTGGGCAACAACGCCAGCGGCTTGCGCGCGATGCGCCATGGCTCGATGCGCGATAACGTCCTTTCCGCCGATGCCCTTGTCGCGGATGGGCAACGCGTTCTCTTTCGATCTGTCGCGGAGGCCGAGCAGTCCTTTCCGGGGCGCGACCGTCTGCTCGACCTTTTGCAGTTCGGCGAGGTTCATGAAAAGGCCATTGCGAAGCTCTGGCAGCTGCGCGCTCCAGGCGCGCCGGAGCCGGAAGCCTATGACCTCCGAACACTGCTTGCCTATTCGGAAGATCAGAATCTGGCGCGCCTCCTGGCCGGGTCCGAAGGCACGCTCGCCATCGCGACCACGATCGAGCTGAAGCTTACGAAAAGGCCGCTGAATCGCGCGCTCGGGGTGTGCCGCTTCGCCGGGCTTGGCCGCGCGCTGCGTGTGGTCCCTAAAATCGTGCCTCTGAATCCGGCCGCCATCGAGGTGCTCGACAGGACCATGCTTGGCTTTGTGGCGCTTCAGGCGAATTCCGATTCGCAGGCGGCGCGGCTGCTGCGGGGCGAGCCCGAGGCGCTCCTCATCGTCGAGTTCGACGAAGACAACCCGGTGGACAATACAAGGCAGCTGAAAGCGCTTGCCGATGTTGTCGCCGAGACCGACAAGGGAAAGTTCGCCGTCATAGAAATTCTCGGCGAGAACGCCAGGGCGGCGCTCTGGCGATTGCGTCGCGACGCGCTGACGCGAGCGTGGAGGCTGAGGCCGGCGGCGCAGCCCTTGGCGTTTCTGGAGGATGGCGCGGTTCCGCTTCACCGCCTCGCCGCTTATGGGACCGAGCTTGAGGCGCTTCTTGCAAAGCACGGCGCGCAGGCCGCGATTTACGGCCAGGCCGGGCGCGGCTGCCTTCAGGTGCGGCCCATGCTCGATCTCCGCCACACAGGGGACCGCGCGCACATGAGGACGCTTGCGGATGAGATGTCCGGGCTTCTTCGCGCGCATGAGGGCGCGCTGACATCAGGGCATGGCCTCGGCATCGCGCGCGGCGAGGCGCTGGAGCGTGCGCTTGGGCCGGAGGCCATCGCTCTGTTCAAGGATCTCAAGGCCCAGCTCGATCCCGGCTTTGTGCTCAATCCGGGCAAGATCCTGCGTGCGCCCCGCTTCGACGATGGGGCTTTCCTGCGGGCCGCGCTGGAAAGCAAGCATCCCGCGGCTCCAGCGGCCCTTTCCTGGGGCAGCGGAGACGCCCCGGCGCTGGAACACGTGCGCCGCTGCTCGGGCCTCGGTCATTGCCGTTCGGCGGAGCACAACTTCACCTGCCCATCCCACGCCGTCACTCACGACGAGCGCGACAGCCCGAGGGGACGCGCCAACATCATGCGGCTCGCGCTTTCCGGCCAGCTGGGCGAGGGCGCGCTCGGCTCGAAGCCGATGTTTGACGCGATGCGCCTTTGCGTGTCCTGCAAGGCTTGCGGGGTCGCCTGCCCTTTCGGCGTCGACATCCCGAAATTGAAGGTGGAGGTGATTGCTGCCGCCAGGGCCGCGGGCCAAGACTTGCGCGCAGCCGATCTTTTTGCCCGGCTGCCGGAATACACGGACCGCGCGGCGCGCTGGCGTCTCTTCCTCGCGATACGCGACCTCGTGCCAGCGCTTGCGCGCTGGACCGAGCGCCGTTTCGGGCTGGCGGCGGACCGGCCCTGGCCGAGATGGTCGGGGCGGCGGTTCAAGGCTCCCGAGACGGCGGAGCCCGGCCCCGCGGGCCTGGTGGCCATTTTCGCCGACACGTTCAACCGCTCGTTCGAACCGGCCAACCTTCGGGCGGCGGCGCATGTCCTGAACGCTGCCGGTTACGGCGTCGTCGCTTTCGCGGAGGACGGCAGCCGGCCCCTTTGTTGCGGGCGCACCTATTACGACACGGGCTATATCGACGAAGCGCGCCGCGAAGCTCAGCGCATGAGGAATGCGCTCGTGGCATTCGCCGGCAGGGGCATCCCGGTGGTGGGCCTTGAACCGTCCTGCGTTCTCATGATGCGCGACGAATACGCGTCGCTTGGCCTGCCTGTGCTGCAAACCCCTCCAATCTCTCTGTTCGAGGAGTTCCTTGCCGCGCGGATCGCGACCGGCAACGCCCCCTTGCCTCTCAAGCCCATAGAAGCAGAGCTTGTGCTCCATTCGCATTGCCATGAGCGCGCGCTCGGGCTTGAGAATGCGGCTGAGACGGCCCTGAAACTGATCCCGCAACTCGCGGTGAGCGCCGCCCCGCCCTCCTGCTGCGGCTTGAGCGGCATCACTGGGATGACGCCCGACACGCTCGAAGCCTCGCTTGCGATGGCGGAACTTGCGCTGTTTCCCGCCATCCGCAAGGCTGGCCGCGACGCAATCGTGGCGGCGACGGCCTATTCCTGCCGCAAGCAGATCCACGATGGCCTCGGCCTCACCGCCCGCCACCCCGCCGCGCTGCTGGAACTGGCGCTGAAAGGGGACGCGGATACTGTGGGCTAAATTGCGGTTTACGGCATATCTGCTATATTCGTTGCATGAGAGCGCTTGCCAGAAGTCTGATGACCGCCGAAGAGTTTGCCGTGTGGGCGGAAGCGTGCCCCGAAAAGCATTGGGAGCTTTTCGACGGGGAGCCGGTCTTGCAGCAATCTCAGAACTGGGGTCATGCCCGGCATATCCGCACTCTGGCGCGATTGTTCGAAGACGATATTTCGGCCAGCCGCCTTGATCTCTTCGTCGGCACACAAGGGCTTGTCGTAAAAGTTGGCCCGCACACCGCGTTCGAGCCGGACGTGGTCGTTTTCGCCGGGCCGATGGACGACCACGATATCATCGTGCCGAAGCCGGTGGCCGTGGTCGAGGTGCTGTCCGATTCGACGGCGCGCAAGAATCGCACGGTGAAGCTCGACGGCTATTTCGCGGTGTCCTCCATCAAGCATTATCTGATCGTCGATTGGGAAGAGCGGGAAATCACCCACTACCGCCGTCAGGGCGCAGGATCGGCCAAGCCGGTTATGATCCGTGAAGGCAGTCTCATGCTCGATCCGCTTGGCCTTTCGCTCGACGTGACGAAACTTTTCCAGGACGGCTAATCCAGCCATTTCGCGAGGCTCGTCAGCTGATCCGCGTCGCGCGCGGGCTTGTCCCAGCGGATGCGGTTGATTCGCGGAAAGCGCAGCGCCACGCCTGACTTGTGCCGCGTCGAGCGGTGCACCGCGTCGAACGCCACCTCGAACACCAGCGTCTTCTCAACCTCGCGCACCGGCCCGAAGCGGTTCACGGTGTGATGGCGCACCCACTTGTCGAGCTCGCGCAATTCCTCGTCCGTGAAGCCGAAATAGGCCTTGCCGATGGGCGACAGCTCGCCATTGTGCCAGAGGCCGAACGTATAGTCCGAATAGAAGGATGAGCGCCGCCCCGTGCCGCGCTGGGCGTACATCACAACGGCGTCGACCAGCATGGGGTCGCGCTTCCACTTGTACCACTGGCCTTTGGGGCGGCCGGAGACATAGGGCGAGTCGAGGCGCTTCAGCATCAGCCCCTCGATGTGCGGGGACGCGAAGTTCTGCGGCTTCGGCTCGCAGCGCCTGCAATTCGCCCGGATTTTTGAACGCGAGCGGCTGGGCAAGCTCGGCGCCGGGCGGCTGCGCGGCCTCGAACCAGCGCGCCATCTCGGCCTTCCGCTCGGTGAGCGGCAGCGGGCGCAGGTCGCGGCCTTCGACCGCCAGCATGTCGTAAAGAATGATATGGCCCGGATATTGCGCCATCAGCTTCGGGTCGGGCGATTTGCGGTTGAGCCGTTGTTGCAGGTGGTTGAAGCTGGCGATCTCGTCGCCCGACTTCACGATCAGCTCGCCATCGAGCACAGCATGGAAGTTGACCCGCGCGACCACATCGGGGAACGCAGCCGAAATGTCGTCGCCGCTGCGGGAGAACAGCGCCTTGCCGCCCGGCGTGGAGACGATCTGGACACGGATGCCGTCATACTTCCATTCCGCGAGGAAGGCGCCGGGCGTGATGGCTGGCAGGTCGGCATCCTCCAGCGGATGCGCGAGCATGACCGGATGAAACGTCACGGCATCCTTGGAGTTCGGGCTTTGGCCCGCGCTTTTCCAGCCAGGCGAAAAGGTCGAGATAAGGGGGCTGCTGCGCGTGCCAGACCTCCTCGATCTCCCCGACGCTCACGCCGCCGAAGTCCGCGAGCACATGCTTCACCGAGCGCGCCGACAGGCCGATGCGAAGCGTGCTCGTGCCGAGCTTCAACAGCGCCCAACGCTCGGCTGCGGTCATATTGTCGAGGAGGAGCGCGAGATACTCGCGGATCTGCGGCTTGTCCCGGGTCTGGAACTCGTGGATGACCTCATGCAGCGGCGGCAGGCGGTTCAGGATCACGCCGTACGGATTGCGCGGCCAGATATGCGCCACCGTCTCCGACATTTCGCCCACATAGTCGTAGGACAGCGCCAGCAGCACTGGATCGACGCGCTCAGCCACGAGGTCGCGAACGAGCGCGCGCTTGAACAGCTCGAACGTGAGCGTGCCGGCGATGACGCCCACCGCAAAGCCGCGATCCGGGTCGGGCGTGCGGCGCAGGTAGTTTGTCAGGACCGCGGCTTTGTCGAGATTGGAGTGCGTGTAGTAAAGCCGGTCGAGAAGGGCGGCGAAGGCTTGCATGCGGGGAATGTAGGCATCTCGGCGCTGGGCGAAAGGTGGAAGCGCGGCCAGTACGCCCCGCGGGAAGTCTTGACCCATTTGCTGCGGGCGCTGACAGGACTTCCCGCGGATAAGGCGTACTAGCAACTTATTGATTCTCGTGCAGCTTATCCGAGGCAAGTTCGCTTGAGAGCGTGCGGCGAAGTGAGTGCGAACCTGCCTCGGGCTGTACTAGGCGAACATCTGTTGGCAAACCAACGGATGAACGAAAGCCCGCGGAGTTCGTTCAGGCCGAACTCGGACATCACGGCCGGCAGGGCCGCAATGCCCGGGTGCTTGCGCGCCCACCGAAATGCGTCCCTCCATAAATGCTCGATTTTCAATTGTTCCTGTGCTTTGAAAACGCAAGCGTGACCTGATCAAAAAGAAGAAACATGTTTAGCAACGAACGCCGCGGGTGGACCGACTACAAATCGGTCAAAAGCTTCGGTGGCATAACATTATGGGAGCTGATCGCACTTGCGGCAATAATCGCTAGTGCGCACGCGCTTGCAAACTACAACTACTTATTGTTTCATACCTCCGTAGAATTTTTCAGTATCTGTATTGCCTTCTCGATCTTTATTGTAGGGACAAGCGCGCACGCTACAGGCAGCAATAACTTCGTGACTATCACGAGCGCCGCATATCTTTTCGTCGCGGTGCTCGATACTCTCCATGCCCTTTCTTACAAGGGGATGCCGTTTCTTAATGATTACGAGTATTACGGTCCGCAATTTTGGATTGCCGCCCGCTACCTGGAGTCTGCCGGCTTGCTGGCCGGCATTTGGGCAATCGACGCGCGGCGGCGCTTCAACGCCCTTGCGATCTTTGGCCTGCTTTTTGCCCTGACGGCAGCCGTAATAACGTCGATCCTCTCCTTCCGGATCTTTCCAATCTGCTTTGTCCCGGGGACTGGCCTTACTGCATTCAAGGTTTACAGTGAATACGCCATCGTCGGCCTTTATGCCGCGTCGCTTTGGATGCTCCATCAAAAAAGAAGCTCATTCGAAAAGCACATTTACGAGCTTGTGCGCCTGTCTATTGCCTTGATGGCTCTCGTGGAGGTGTGCTTTACCTTCTACAGATCAGATGCGATGAGCGATTTTTTTAATGAGCTTGGGCACCTGATCAAGATATTCTCCTTCTACTTGTTGTGTAAGGCGCTCGTCATCGGAAGCCTGCGCGACCCGCTGATGCTGGTGTCGCGCCAACTTCGGAACAGCGAGGAACGAGCCCGGGCAAACGCCAAACGGCTGGCCGAGATCCTGGACCTGCAACGTGAGATTGCCAGCTCGAACCTGAACTACAGCGCGCTGCTGCACTTGATCCTCGAACGTATGATGCACCTGGTGGCCTGCGATGGAGCTTGCCTCGAAATTTCCGATAACGAGGAGATGGTCTACGAAGCGGCGGCCGGGCTCGCGGCCGGGTTCGTGGGGCTCAGGTTGAAAGCGGCGGCGAGCTTGTCCGGGCTGAGCATGAGCAGCAACGAGTTATTGCGCGCCGACGATACCGAAACGGATCCGCGCGTGGACCGAGTGGCTTGCCGGCGCATCGGCCTGCGTTCCATGACCATCATGCCGTTGCGGTATGACGAACGCACGTTCGGCGTTCTGAAGCTGATGTCAGCCCGTGTTGCCGCTTTCACTCCCCAGACTGAGCAAGCATTGCGGTTGATGGGCGAGTTCCTGGGCGTGACCATTGGGCGCAAGCGGGCCGAGGAGGCGCTGCGCGAGAGCGAGGAGCGGCTTCAGTCAGTGCTCAATGGAAGCCTCGACCCGATCTTCATGAAGGACCGCGAGGGCCGGATGGTGCTGGCCAATCCGGCTACATGCGAGGCGATTGGCAAACCGGCCGAGTTGTGTCTCGGCAAGACGGACGAGCAGTTCCTGGACAATCCCGCCGACGCCCGCGCCATCATGGCCAACGACCGCCGCATCATGCTGTCGGGCGAACCCGAAACCGTCGAGGAGGCGGTCTCGACCCCGTCCGGGACCCGCTATTATGTCAACAAGAAAGTGCCCCGCCGCGACGCCGCAGGCAACGTTATCGGCCTGATCAGCACGGCTCGCGACATCACCGAGCGCAAGCGGGCCGAGGAGGCGCTGCGCGAGAGCGAGGAGCGCTACCGTTCGCTCTTTGAGCACATGCTCGACGGCTTCGCTTATTGCCAGATGTTGTTTGATGAGCAAGGGCGTGCGGACGACTTTATCTACCTCGCCGTGAACCACGCTTTCGGACGGCTAACCGGCTTGACGGATGTAACCGGCAAACGCGTCACGCAGATCATCCCACAGATCAAGGAGCTGGCCCCGGAGGTCTTCGAGATCTACGGCCGTGTGGCCTCGACGGGCTGCCCAGAGAGGTTCGAGATCGATTTCAAGCCGCTGAAGATCTATCTGTCCGTTTCGGTCTATAGCCCGGCCAAGGGTTTCTTTGTCGCCGTTTTCGATAACATCAGCGAGCGAAAGCGAGCCGAAGAGGCGCTGCGCGCCAGCGAGGAGCGGTTCCGCGGCATTTTCCTGGATGCCGGAACCGGAATCGCCATTACGGACCTTCAAGGCCGGTTCCAGGCTTGCAATCCCGCTTTCGCCGCCCTCTTGGGATATAGCGAAGCGGAGCTTCTCGACCACCACTTCCCAGACCTCATTCATCCGGAGGATCGCGAGGAAAATATCGCCGCAGGAGCGCGGCTGCGAGCGCAGGAAACCGCATCCGTGGAACTCTTCAACCGCTATATTAGAAAGGACGGCTCAGCCGTTTGGGTGCACAAGCGCGTCTCGATGCTGCATGACATGGCCGGGAAACCTACCCATCACGTCGCGCTCGTAACCGATATGACGGAGCGGAAACGCTACGAAGAACACATCCGGCTGCTCCTCCGCGAGGTCAACCACCGCTCGAAGAATATGCTCGCCGTCGTGCAGGCGGTCGCGCGCCAAACCATAGCATCGTCACCTGAGGACTTTCTCGCCCGCTTCGGCGAACGCATTCGGGCGCTGGCGGCGGCCCAGGACCTGCTGATCAAGAATGAGTGGAAAGGGGTCGAGGTCCGCGAGCTTGTTCGCTCCCAGCTTTCGCATTTCAGCGACTTGATCGGCCTGCGGATCATTCTTGAAGGGGCGGCGCTTTTCATCACGGCGTCTGCATCGCAGACGGTCGGCATGGCGCTGCACGAACTGGCGACGAACGCGGGGAAATATGGCGCCCTTTCCAATGGCGAAGGCCGCGTCACGATTGAATGGAGGCTCGATCAATCCCCGAAGGCCGAAGACACGTTCACCATCGGGTGGATAGAGAGCGGCGGCCCGGCCGTTCATGCGCCGGAAAGGCAAGGTTTCGGCTCGACCGTCATCGGCAAGCTCGTCGAAATGAAGTTGGACGGCAAGGTCGATCTTCGCTTTGCCGGTGCCGGCCTTTGCTGGCACCTCGAATGTCCGGCCG
The DNA here is from genome assembly GCA_963817495.1 of uncultured Alphaproteobacteria bacterium. Taxonomy (GTDB): domain Bacteria; phylum Pseudomonadota; class Alphaproteobacteria; order Rhizobiales; family Rhodomicrobiaceae; genus Rhodomicrobium. The sequence goes on from CAWFOS010000018.1 coordinate 84,049, forward strand.
GAGCAATCCTGAAGCGTGATGATTAATTCCGGCGCCTTTGCTTTGACCGGGCACTCAAAGCGGCGGGCTTTTGTCGTGAACGGTATTTCCGGTTTCGGGCGTAGTGCGGGCAACTTTCAGGCCTGAGGCGCGCCGCTTATGCCGAACCGGGTCTTGATGCGCTCGAAGAGCTGGTCGCGGACCGCGCGGTAAGACTGCATGATCTGCTCGCGGTTGCCCGCGCTGGCGGAGGGCTCCATCGTCGGCCAGTATTCCACGTCCACTGCCATCGTGCGGGTGAGTTCGAGCGCCTTGTGATGGGCTTCCGGGGCCAGCGTCACAATGAGGTCGAAGGATGTGTCTTCCAGGTCCTCGATGGATTTGGGCTGATGGCGCGTCATATCGATCCCGATCTCGTCCATGACCGCAATCGCAAACGGGTCGATCTCGCCCGGCCGAACCCCCGCCGAGCGCACGTAGATCCGCGTGCCCACAAGATAGCGCAGGATGGCCGCGGCCATCGGCGACCTTACCGCGTTGTATTTGCAAGCAAAGAGGACGGCATGTGGCTCATCCGAGGATCGGTGCTCCGGCCAAGCTTCATCCCAGACAGGGTTCATGCCTATCGTGGTGGCTGCGCCACTGTCAACCAACGCTCTTGCTTCCAATCAAAGACCGTGTCTTCCAACCGGGTCGAACGCTAACCGATTCTAAGCTGTATAATGCCGGATGTGCCTCGGGTCACGCAATTGGAACCCCTGCGCGCCTCCCGCCGTGTCAGAAAAGGGGACGAGCCCCGCAAGACGGGGCTGCGATATCCGTCGCTAGACTTGGTGTGTGTGCGTGTTTCTTCAACGGATGCAGCCGCAGGCTTCGCCGCAAAGGGAGCAACCGCGCCTGCTTTTCCCACATCGAAGAATGAATCCCTTTACCGCAAGCCTGGGTGATGTAGACAAAGGCCAGACGCCGAAACGAATCTGGAGAGTGCCATGATTTCGAGACGAGCCTTCGTGGGGGGAGCCGCCTTGTCTTTCGCTGCGCCAAGCGTGCTGAGGGCGCAGACGGCGCGGACGCTCAAGATATCGCATCAATTTCCGGGGGGCTCGCCCGATCAGGGCGACTTCCGCGACCGGCTCTGCCGGAAATTCGCGGCGGGGGTGGAGGAGCGCACCGGCGGGACGCTGAAATTCGAGATTTACCCCGGCTCGTCCCTGATGAAGACGAACGCACAATTCTCGGCCTTGAGGAAGGGCGCGCTCGATCTATCCCTGTATCCGCTCGCCTATGCCGGGGGAGAAGTTCCGGCGATGAACCTCGGGCTGATGCCGTGCCTCGTCACCAGCTACGAGCAGGGCGCGAAGTGGAAAGACGCAGCCGTCGGAAAATCGCTGTCGCGCATCGCTGAAGAGAAAGGCGTCAAGTTCATCAGCTGGATTTGGCAGGCCGGCGGGATCGCCTCCACGGGGGCGCCCATCAAAGTTCCGGCCGACACGAAGGGCGTGAAGATCCGCGGCGGCAGCCGGGAGATGGACCTCATGCTTGACGCCGCCGGGGCGAAAGTCTCGACCATGCCTTCGAACGAAATCTACCTCGGCATGCAGACGGGCGCGCTCGATGCGGCGATGACCTCGTCGACAAGCCTGATTTCCTTCCGGCTCGACGAACTGGCCAAGGCGCTCACAACAGCGCGCGGCGGGGCGATCTGGTTCATGTGCGAACCGCTGCTCATGTCCAAGGACGTTTTCAATTCGCTTACGGCCGAGCAGCAAAAAGCCATCGCGGATGTCGGGGGGGAGATGGAGTGGTTCGGCGCGATCGAGGCCAAGAGGGATGACAGTGGGGTCGCCAAGGCCTACGCCGAGAAGGGAGCCACAGTCGTCGATTTGAGCGGCGACGACATCGCAAAATGGCGCGCCATCGCAGAGGAGAGCGCCTGGAAGGATTTCGCCTCAAAATCGGCCGAGGCCGCCGAGCTTCTTGCGAGCGCCAAGTCCGTCGCCTGATGGGCCGGAAATCGGGGTCCGGGGCCGTCGCTCAGGACCAAATCGTTGCGGCAATTGCTGGCGGAACGGCCATGGCAAGCGCCTTTCGCCGCCTTACGGACTTCCTTTTCAATCTCAGCTCCATCGCGCTTGTGATCGCAAGCGCGGTTCTGACGGGCGGCGTGGTTGCAGGGCGCCTGCTTGACCGCGGCATCGTCTGGCAAGACGAAATGGAGATTTTCCTCGTCGCCGGAGCGGTCTTCCTGTCGGCGGCGGCTGTGCAAGCGCGGCGCAGCCATGCGCGCATCGAAGTGATTGACTTGCTGCTGCCTCCAGGCGTGGGGCGATCGTTGACGGTGGCGACCGACACGCTTTCGCTGATGTTTGTGGCATTCGTCGCGTGGAAATCGGGAGCGCTGTTTTGGGAGGCCTGGACCGAGGGACAGGTTTCTGAATCCACCTGGGCGCCGTCCCTGTGGATTCCGTACGGCATCATGACCCTCGGGCTCGCTCTTCTTGCCTGCGAACTCGCGATTCAGGTCGGCGAGAAATCTGCGCTCGCGCTCGCCGGCGCAATCGCCGCGGTGGCCATCCTCCTCATATGGCAACGACCCGTTACCCCTCTCCTGTCCGGCCTTGCGCCAGCAGAGATCGGGATCGCCTATTGCGCGGCAACTCTTATCGCCATGCTTTCCGGCATGCCGATTGCGTTCGCGCTCGGTGCGGTGGCTACCGTCTTCATGATCCTGTTCATGCCGCGCGCCTCGGTCGACACCATCGCGCAGAACGTCTACGAGGAGTTGGCGAACGTCATTCTCCTCGCAATCCCTCTTTTCATCCTGAAAGGCGCGGCGATAGGCCGGTCCGATGCGGGACGCGACCTTTACACCGCGCTGCACGCCTGGCTCCATCGCATCCCCGGCGGCCTCGGCATCGCGAACACCTTGGCCTGCGGCCTTTTCGCGGCGATGGCCGGGTCGTCGCCCGCAACCTGCTCGGCGATCGGCTCGGCGGGCATCCCCGAGATGCGCAAGCGGGGGTACTCCCCCGGCCTTGCCTCAGGAATCATAGCCGCTGGCGGCACCCTTGGCATTCTGCTGCCGCCGTCCGTCACCATGCTGCTTTATGCTGTTGCCGCTGAAGTCTCGCTGGGCAAGCTCTTCCTCGCGGGCATCGGGCCGGGCTTGCTCCTGATCGTGCTGTTTGCCGCTTATGCCGCGTTCCGTTTCAGCCAGGAGCGCAAGGCGGCGCTGTCTGTCGTGGCGCGCGGCGGCAAGCCTGCCGCGATTCTCAAACAGGAACACTATACGCTTGGCGAGAAGATCGCCATGCTCGCCTGGGTGACGCCCTTCGTGACGATCCTGGCGGGCGTGACGATCGTCCTCTATGCCGGGCTCGCAACGCCGTCGGAGACGGCGGGCGTCGGGGCGATCCTCGCGCTCGTCATGATCGGCGTCATGTATGGCGTCTGGCGTCCCTCCCGGTTGATGCCGATCCTCACCGGCACGATGCGCGAAAGTTCGATGCTGCTCCTCATCGTCGGGTTTTCGCTGCTCTACGCCTACGTGATGAGCTATCTGCACATCTCGCAAAGCGCGGCTCTCTGGCTGACCTCGCTTGGGCTCTCGAAATGGGGTCTGCTTGCTGCGATCCTGTTCTTTATTGTCGTGCTCGGCTTTTTCCTGCCGCCGGTCTCGATCATCCTGATGACGGCGCCGATCATCCTGCCGCCAGTCAAGGCCGCTGGCTTCGATCTGATCTGGTTCGGCGTCGTCATGACTATCGTGATGGAGATGGGGCTCATCCACCCGCCCGTCGGCCTGAACCTCTTTGTGATCAGGAACATCTCGCCCGACATCCCTCTCTCCGAGGTCATGTGGGGGACGCTGCCTTTCGTGCTATTGATGGCAGCGGCGATTGTTCTGATCTGCCTGTTTCCGGGAATCGCCATGCTGCTGCCGGGCTTGATCGCCTGAAAGAGTGTCCGCGGCTTCGCCAACTTTGACTTCCAGCCCTATTGAATTTTGACACTTAAGGCCGACAGCGGAAGAGGCGGGTCTCGAGAAGAGCATACGCCGCAATGCCTGCTTTCGGATCTCGTAGCGGTTGCGTTTCAGCGCGACTTTCGAGACCGGCTGTCGTTCATCCAGTTTCATACGGGCTCATCGAAGGCGCAGCCTACACTATCAGCTCGTCTTCCATCTGCCGAAAATCGGAGGCGAACTCATCATGGGCTCTTCGCCAGAATGTCGTCGATCGCAGCCGAGATCCATTGAGTGATGAGCGCGCGGGCTTCCCATAGTTCCATCGGTCGTTTGGGCGGCTTGTTATTTTCCCCGGGGTGATGCCGTTCCACCGCATTCGCCGTGTGACGAAAGAGTTCTCTCTTGCTTTTTGATATGCCGCCATTCGGCATATGTTCGACAGCCTCGAACGCCTTGTAAAGCTCAAGCCAACTTGGCTTGCCCTCCAGATAGCGCAGTGCGCTGCCGATTGCTGGCTCCAAAGCTGCCGCACGCATCCACTGCTGAGTTCTCGATGGCGCAGGTGGCGGCTCGATCACCTTGCCTTGCGCGACTCGCACTTCCAGCGTGGCGGTGCCGAAGCGCATGCGAAACGCGATGCTCTCCGCCTCCAAAAAATGGTGTCTGCGAGGCTGGCCGTCCGGGATGAACTCCACAACCGCCCCGTTGGCGACAGGATCGGTGTCCGCGTTCTTTGACATCGCAACATTTAAGGTGCTGAATAACTGCCTTGCCGTCTGATGGACCTCTTGTGAAGTCGTAATCCCGTCGAACGCGGATGACCGCAGGGCTAGATAGTTGCCCCGTTCGTCCTTGACCTCTTCGACGAAGGGATCGAAAGGCGGTTTTAGCAGCAGAACTCCACACCTTCTTATCTTCTTCCTGACCGCTTAACTCTATGCCCCAACGATTGGTCGCATGGCTCATTTCTGATCCTCTGAAGTCCATCGAAGTCTGCTGGCGGTTGATTCTGCTCGTCGTAATCCAGCTTGATCGTCTGTGCCCCAAGGCGTGGTGTAGCTTACGGTGAGTGAGATTGCGAACGTCGGTTTTCGGGTCAAGCGCGTGATTGGTATTTTCTCAGAAGACCGCATTTGGATCTCAAAGCCGCCTTGGTGGGCATAAGATCGCGAGCAAACCGGCAAGGCCGGTTTCGACCCAAGGCAGAACCCTTTTCATCCGCGGCTGGCGAAAGGCGGCGACACAGCTCTCGGTCCCTCGGCTTTGCACTCTCGGCGCCCGAATCGCTGGACAGTGCTCCAGCGCCAAAGCATGATCGAGCCGGGCGGAAGCCGACCTCATTTCCGGGCCGGCTCGTTTTTGCTTTGGGCATGCATGAAACGACGGGACGGGGCGACGGATGCAGATTCTCAACCAGCTGCTTCAGTTTCTGAAGCAGGCGCTGTCAGCTCTCTTCAACTTCATCCAGACGATTTGGCAATGGTCCGTCGCGCAAATCCTTGCGGTGCCCTGGCATCAGCTCGGCGCGTTGCCGTGGTGGAAAGTTGCCGTCCTCGCGGTGACAGGAGCCGTTGTCGCCTATTTTCTCTATCGCGCAGGGCGGGAGCTTCTGGAGGCCGGTGAAAAAGCGCTGTCGGCATTCGTGACGCTGCTCACGGTTTTCGTTCGCACTCTTCCGCCCATCCTGCTCGCGGGCGCGGCGGCGGCGGCTGGCGCGTGGGTGGTCAATCACGTGAATATTTAGCGCCCGCCCAAGTCCCTCCTTGCCGCTTGACAGCAGAAGACCGGGATCGTTTAGCTACCCGAATGTCCATCCCAGCCGCAACGTTCGCGGGACCAGCGATCATTCTTGTCGAGCCGCAGCTTGGCGAAAACATCGGCGCGGCGGCGCGCGCCATGGCGAATTTCGGCTTACGGGAGTTGCGCCTCGTGAAGCCGCGCGACGGATGGCCGAACGAGGCTGCGCGCGCCTCCGCCACCCTCGCGGTCGAGATCATCGATAGGGCGGCCCTCTATGGTTCGGTTGCAGAGGCAATCGCGGACCTGAATTTTCTCGCCGCCACCACGGCCCGAAGCCGCTTCCTTGCGAAGCCGGTGCTTGCGCCGGATGGGGCGGCGGCGGCGATATTCCAGCGGCATGAGGCGGGTCTTCGGTGCGGCGTTCTCTTCGGCAAGGAACGGACGGGCCTTGAGAATGCCGACATCGCGCTGGCCGATGTGATCGTCACGGCCCCCGTCGATCCCGAGTTCGCATCGCTGAATCTGGCGCAATCCGTCCTCCTGTTCGCTTATGAGTGGCGCAAGCTCGTCAACCCGGGGTCGCTCGGACGGCAGCTTCGCGATGCGCCGCAAGGCGCGGGTCAGCGGTTCAAGGCGAGCCGCCCGGCCGAACGCCATGAGCTGCTTGGCCTTTTCGAGCATCTCGAGCGTGAACTCGATGCTTGCGGCTTCCTGTTCCCGCCCGAGAAGCGCGAAACGATGGTCAATAATATCAGGACCATGTTCACGCGCATGGCGCCGACCGAGCAGGAGGTGCGCACCTTGCGTGGCATAATTGCCAACCTGCGCCGTGGCCCTTGGCCGGGCACAGGTTCGCCCTGAAACCGATACAACCTAGCCATTGTGTCGCCCGGTTTTTCTGGTTCCAGTAGTGGCGTCGGTTGTGAGGGTAAGCTTGCAATCCCGGCGCTCTGGTTCATTCCTGCGGATATAGCCGGTATGGTTCTTCGATCCCTTTATTTGGCCCTCACGCTCCTTTGCGCGTCGGCTGCGGTTGCGCAAACGCCGGCGCCAAGGCCGGACGTGAGCGAGAAGACGCTAAGAACCCTGAAGGCCCTCGCCTGGCAGTCGCTGCCGACGAGGATCATCCAAGGCGACAACAAGGTGATCGAGATCGATAAATCCGATCCATCGAAAATCGTCATCCCCGACGCTGACGCCAGGGAGATCGTCCGGGAGGCGAGCGTCACGGCGCGCGCGCATAAGTGCGAGCTGCAAGACCTTGTGATCGCCAATCGGGACGCCATCCTCCTGCGCGAGAGGCAGACGGGACGGTGGACGGAAAGTCAGCTTCAATACATCAATACCCTTCATCTTTTCACCGTGCAGCTTCTGCTGGGAAAGGTGGAAGCCATCGATGCGGAGAAGCCGAGCGCGGCTATGCCTTCTCCCGTGGCCTGCAACGATAAGGAAAAACAGGAGATTTCAAGTGCGGTCGAGGCGAACGAGAGGCTGCCGGGGAAATCCTGATATCGTTCAGGCTTGCGCAATCGCCTGGATCACAATAACCGAAAGTTTTCGGACCGCGCTCTGAGAGGAGCGCGGCTTTTTACCGGCTGCGGCGATCTGCTGTGAAGCTGAAGCAACCTTGAAAGCGGCACAGGTGCACAGTGCGAAGGACGGCGTTTTTTTATCTTGTTTTTTCATCCGTAATGCCCGCAATGGCCCTCCCGGCAAGCTCCGCGGAGACCGTTACCTTCGTCATCGAGGCTGATAAACCCCCCGTCACGGTGACGCCGTCCGAGGCGCTTGGAGGAGGCATCGATGGACGTCACAACGGAGAGACCGAGCAGACCTTCAAGCCCGAGACGCTGAAGGAACTGCGGGAAGCCCCGTTCTATCGCGTCGCTTACCGGCTTCGCACCGAACTTGGCGGCGAGGTCTGGCACTGGAACGAGGAAGGGACCTGGAGCGACCCGGATCACGCTCAAGGCTACTGGACATCCAGCGACAAAGCTGAAAAGCCGATCATGGTCTCAAACGGCTTCAGGCTTCCCCGCCGGGGCAATACCAAGGATCAGGCCAATCACGATGGCTACTCCCGTCTTTCCGACGGCGATGCCGGAAGCTTCTGGAAAAGCAACCCCTACCTCGACGCGTTTTACACAGGCGAAGATAACGCGCTCTATCCCCAGTGGGTTCTGATCAATTTCAGGAAGGACGTACCCGTCGACGGGCTGCGAATCCTTTGGGCCGAGCCCTACGCGGTCGATTACGAGGTTCAGTATTGGGAGGGCGGGCCTGCCGAATATTATAAGGATATGCTCCGCGGCCGGTGGCGCGACTTCCCGAAAGGGCAGGTTACCGGCGCGAGCGGAGGCGATGCCCTGCTTCGGCTGAGCGATACCCCGATCAAGACGAACTATCATTCGCATCCTTCTCAAGAAGGCTTCGGGAACCGCTCCGGCGGGGTCGACAGATGTGCGCGACAGGCTCGGCTTCGCCATCCGCGAGCTTTACGCAGGCGTTCTCGATGCCAATGGCAACCTTGCCGATGCCATGACACACACCCCGGACGGCAAGACGCAGACCGAAATCGTGACGTCCTCGACCGACCCCTGGCACCGCGCGACAGACCGCGACCCGGATATCGAGCAGCCCGGCATCGACCGGTTGATGGCGTCCGGGCTTGCGCGCGGACGGCCGGTCCTGATGCCGGCCGGACTCCTTTACGACACGCCCGGCAATGTGGCGGCGGAGGTGCGTTTCCTGAAGGCGCGCGGCTACGATGTCAGGCAGGTGGAACTCGGCGAGGAGCCCGATGGCCAGAACATCTCGCCCGAGCATTATGGTGCGCTGTTCGTACAGTTCGCCGATGCCATCCGGAAGGAAAACCCTGGCCTCGTCCTGGGCGGACCCGGCTTCCAATCCGAGAACGACGGCTGGAACAGCATCCCGGACAACGAGGGAAAACCTCCTGGATGGGCCGTTTCCTGTCCTATCTGAGAAGCCGTAACCGGAGTGGCCGACTTCGGCTTCTTCTCTTTCGAATGGTACCCGTTCGACGACCTTTGCAAGGAAAAGCCGCCGCAGCAACTTGATGAGCCACCCCGCGCTCATCGCTGCAGACTCTTCAACGCCTCGAGCAGGACGGCGTGCCGAAGGACATTCCCTGGATCATCACGGAATATGGCTACTCTTCCTTTGCGGGTCAGGCAGAGGTCGAACTTCCCGCCGCGCTCCTCAATGCGGAGATCGTGCTGCAGTGGTTCATGACAGGCGTGAAGGCGGCCTATCTTTATGGCATCGAGCCGAATGAGCCCGATCCTCGACGGGGCAAGGTGCGAAACCTGGGGCAATCTCATGATGCTTCAGGAGAAAGCGGATGGCGCGGGCGTCTGGAAATTGCCGACCTATTACGGCGCGCAACTGCTGACGAAGGAGTTCTTCGGAGCTGCTGACGGCGGTTCACACGCTCTATCCGGTGCGCATCGGGTCACCGATGGAACAGCGCACCAACACTTGCGGCTTACGCCGTCCGCCGCCCCGATGACCTTTGGGCTCTCCTCGTTCTCAACAAGGACCCTGCGCGGACACGAACAATCTCGGCCGTATTCGAAAGTGGCGGTTCGGCCCAAAGCCGTTGGACCGGCCCTCACGAAATCTTCCGATATTCGCCCGCGTCAATATCGGTGGAAAGTCGAACAAGGACGACGGACACCCCGCGTTTTCCATCCTCCCGCCCAGAGCGGAATCTGAGACCGGCAAGCCGCTCTCTGTCGATTGCCGCCGATGTCCATCACCATCATCCGGGGTCCGCGCGGCAAGGAAACAGCCTCAACGGCGCTTGAAACCGAAGCCCCTCACTGAGGGCACTCAGCCAGCATTGCCTACCAGCGTGGAGACCGGTCATGGAGAACCGGAGAGCCCCGAAGCGTGCCTCCAAACCCGGCCTGCGGGTTGGATGGCATTTTGTATATCAGTTGCCTCACCTCCTATTGGACCAACTGACCCAGCTTGCGCTTCCTATCTGCCGTGCGTGGATTTTAGGAAAAAACGCCTTGCCGGAACGTTAATCGGCCGCAAGGTATTGATATCGCTTATGAAAATGACAAGCAGCGCCAGTGCCGCCGCGGCCGGAAATGCGCCGAAATGGTTAACAGGAGAAACTCGAAATATATTTAACGGACTTTTGCGCGTCCAGTTGCGTCTAAAAATACAAACCATTAACCCTGCCGCCTGAAGACAGAAAAGCGTTCTACCTGTGACCGCCCAAAAAGTCAAACTTTAGCGTTGCCATTGGATTTAGAGGTATCTAATAATCGTGCAAAAGGCGCTCTTTAGCAAACAACCTAGCGTAACTGCTCATTGGTTGGAGGAAGCAATGACCGAGTCTCTGCTGCTTGGACAGAAAGGCTTGGAACTCAACACGCATGAAGTGGTCGAGTTCTAAAAAAGCGAAACATGCAGAGACCAATCTTGTAGAAACAATCCTGGTAGGTGGTTCTTTATGGTAAAGAAACTCGTTGGTGGTGCAATTATCTTAGCGTTATATACGTTCGTATGGAATCAAAGTTATGCAAATGAGCATTGCTCGACCGCAAGAATTATGATGCAGGGAAGACTTGTTACGTTTGACAACGGGACTCAGAAAAAATTGGTCGATTTGGCCGACGAGGAAGAAATAGAAGTCTTTGGAACATTCAGTCCGCTGTAGATTTACTGCGATTTTTGGTGATGGTACTCGAGAAACTGCGTATGCGAGCGCGGGTGATGATAGGGGATTGGGTTTCCATACAACACTGCGTATACCTAAAACCCTTTCCGTCTGCAACTTAACTGGATATAAATGCTTCTAGAGTTTAAACTTAACTTCCGACAGAGACGTCTGTAAGCGGCATGCCGACCCTTGTCTTGACTTCCGAATCGGGGCGGGCTTTGCATGCACTAAATTGACGGGACGGCTATCGCTGATCTCGATGAATTGTGCATCAGAACCTTGAGTCCGGTGCTGGGGGGTTCACCCGCCCACATTTGCTCGAAATGAGTTGGTTTCGACCCGCTGCACGCATGCGTGCCTGCCCGATGAGCGCAAAGCAAGACCGCATACCTAGCTGCTGCGCGGCCTCGCCTTCGCGAGCCTGTCGAAGGCGATAAGCTCGCGCAGCAGCCCTTCAAGCGATGAAAGCGGCACCATGTTGGGTCCATCGGACGGCGCGCGATCGGGGTCCTGATGCGTCTCGATGAACACAGCCGCGACGCCGACTGCAACCGCCGCGCGGGCCAGCACCGGCACAAAGCGCCGCTCGCCGCCGCTCGCTGTACCCTGCCCGCCCGGCTGCTGCACCGAGTGCGTTGCGTCGAACACAACGGGGCACCCCGTTTCGGCGAGGATCGGCAGAGCCCGCATGTCGGATACAAGCGTGTTGTACCCGAAACTGACGCCGCGCTCTGTGACGATCACATTGGGGTTGCCGGCCGAAAGCACCTTGGCGACCACGTTTTTCATGTCCCAGGGCGCGAGAAACTGGCCCTTCTTGATCTTCACCACGCGCCCGGTTTCGGCGGCTGCAATGAGCAGATCGGTTTGCCTGCACAGGAAGGCCGGGATTTGCAGCACATCCACGGCCTCCGCCACGGCGCGCATTGCGAGGCTTCGTGAACGTCGGTGAGAACCGGCAGCCCAAGCGTCTCGCGAATCTCCGCAAAGATGGGAAGCGCCGCCTTCAGCCCAATTCCGCGAGCGCTCTTGGCGCTGGTGCGGTTCGCCTTGTCGAAGGATGTCTTATAGACGAGGCCGATGCCGAGGCGCGCGGCGATCTCTTTCAGCGCGGACGCCATTTCGAGGGCGTGCGCCCGGCTTTCCAGCTGGCATGGACCGGCGAAAAGCGCGAGCGGCAAGGCATTGCCGATGCGAACGCCCCCGCGCCTCCACGATGGAGTTTGGATTTACGGCCATCCTAAACAAGCCTGCTCTGGGTGACGGCAGCGCCGACAAAAGATGCGAAAAGCGGATGCGGATCGAACGGCCGCGATTTCAACTCCGGATGAAACTGCACGCCGATGAACCAGGGGTGGTCCGGTATCTCGATGATTTCTGGCAGCTCCTTGTCCGGCGACATGCCCGAGAAGCGCAACCCTGCCTTTTCCAGCCGCTCGCGGTAGGTGATGTTAACCTCGTAGCGGTGGCGATGCCGCTCGCTGATGCGCTCGCGGCCATAGATGCGCGCGACCTGGCTGTCCTTCGTCCAGGACCGCCTCATAGGCGCCGAGCCGCATGGTGCCGCCCTTGTCGCTCGAAGCGCTCCGCTGCTGGGCCGCTCCGCCGCTCATCCATTCGGTCATCAAGCCGACGACTGGCTCGGCCGCGGGGCCGAACTCGGTCGAGCTGGCGCCGTTGATTCCGGCGACGTGACGCGCCACCTCGACCACTGCCATTTGCATGCCGAAGCAGATGCCGAGATACGGCACCTTCCTCACGCGCGCGTAACGCGCCGCCTCGATCTTTCCCTCGGCCCCGCGCTCGCCAAAACCGCCCGGCACGATGATGCCGTGAATGTTTTCGAGGTGCGCGCTGGGATCGCCCTTCTCGAACAGCTCGGCGTCGAGCCAATTGATGTTGACGCGAACGCCCTGGCTTATGCCGCCGTGGGTCAACGCCTCGATCAGCGACTTATAGGCATCCTTGAGGTTTGTGTATTTTCCGACGATTGCGATCGAGACAGCCCCGTCGGGATGGGCGATGCGGTGTGAAATCTTCCGCCAAACGTCCAAGGCCGGTTCAGGCGCATCGCTGATGCCGAATGCCGCCAGAACTTCGTTGTCGAGACCCTCCGCATGATAGGCGAGCGGAACATCGTAAATATTGTGTGAATCAAGGGCCTGGATCACGGCGCTTTCGCGCACATTGCAGAACAGCGCGATCTTGGCCCTGTCGCTTTTTGGAATCGGATGCTCGGAGCGGCAGAGGAGGATGTCCGGCTGGATGCCGATGGAGCGCAGTTCCTTCACGGAATGCTGCGTCGGCTTTGTCTTGAGCTCTCCCGCCGCCTTGATGAAGGGCAGGAGCGTCAAATGGATGAAAATCGCACGGCCGCGCGGAAGGTCGTTGCCGAGTTGGCGGATCGCCTCGAAAAAAGGGAGCCCCTCGATGTCGCCGACCGTGCCGCCGATTTCCACAAGAACGAAGTCTGCCCCCTCGTTGCCCGTCAGGACGAAGTCCTTGATGGCGTTGGTGACGTGGGGGACGACTTGCACGGTGCCGCCCAGATAATCGCCGCGCCTCTCTGCAGCCAGCACGTTTTGATAGATGCGGCCGGTCGTTATGTTGTCGTCGCGCCGCGCAGAGACGCCGGTGAAGCGCTCGTAATGACCGAGATCGAGATCGGTTTCCGCGCCGTCGTCGGTGACAAACACCTCGCCGTGTTGATAGGGGCTCATCGTCCCCGGATCGACATTGAGGTAGGGATCGAGCTTGCGAAGCCGCACGGAAAACCCCCGCGCCTTCAGCAGCGCGCCGAGCGCCGCCGATGCCAAACCCTTACCTAACGAGGAAACCACGCCGCCAGTAATGAAGATGTATCGCGCCATGGACTCAAAAGGTAATGCTTTGCCGGCCCAAGCGAAAGGGCAAGCTCGCGGTTTTCAACGAAAGCATGGCGGCAGGAACCCTTCCGGCCGCTCTTTGCACACGTGCGTTTACTGCGATTGCGGAAGCTGCGGCAAAGCAGGAGTTGCCGGGGCCGGCGCAGCGGGAACGGGCTCTGCGGGGCTCGGCGCCTTTGCGGGAGCCGTTTCTGGCTTGAGCTTGGGAAGCCTGAGCGCGGGAAGGTTGCTGGGGGCTTGCTCCACGGGCGCCGGCTCTGAGGCAGGCGTGCTTTCCCCGGCAGGGGCCTTTGCAGGACCGCCAACCACGGCCGACGACGGCGCATGCCGATGACCGAGGACGCCGAGCACAATTGCTGTCGTCATGAAAATCCCGGCGAGAATCGCCGTCGCCCGGGTCATGAAATTTGCCGCGCCCCGGCCGGATACGAAGCCGCCCCCGCCACCGCCTATGCCGAGCGCGCCGCCTTCAGACCTTTGGAGAAGGATGAGCACAATCATCGACACCGCGGCCATGATGTAAATAACGATAAGGATGGTGATCATAGACTTTCAACCGGTCAAAATTCGGGGAAGTTCCCGCCATACATGACCGGTTTACGCGGCAAGTCAAGCCGTCAAACCCGTGGGTCGCTACCGGGAGCTGGCCGAACTGGCCTCCGCAGGCCGTTTCACCTTCTCGGGCGCCTTGGCTGCTTTGGGTTTGGCTGGCTTGGAAGCAGCGCCATCGTTGCGATTGCTCGCGCCCTTCCCCGAGCCAGCGCCGCCAGCGTCGTCGGCGGACTTCCCTCCGTTGTCCTCGTCTTCGTCTTCGAGATGCTTCAGATGCACGAGCGAACCCGGCGCGGAACAGCGGAACCTCATCTGCTCGTCGAGATCGATATATTGCCTGACGAGAGCAAGATCCCCCGGGGAAAGGTGACCGGCCGCCCAGGCCGGTCCGTTCTCCATCAGCTTGTCCACGTCGAGCGCCTTTAGATTTTGAATCTCCTGGGCGAGTTTCACACAGGTGCTCTTGTCCAATGGCGATGCGCCTGCACAAACCGAGAGAAAAGCAGAAGCGCTCAAAGCAAGCGCACAAGATGCAAATCGATGGAACCGGAAGTGAGCAGGCGCAGCGCGTTTCATATCAAGCTCACCTCGATTTCGCAGAAGCGGGCCGCTCAGGGGCTGCCTTCGCGGCGGCGATGATGGCGAGGAAAGAATCCGCCTTCAAACTCGCGCCGCCGACAAGCACGCCATCCACCTCGTCGCTCTCGAAAATCGATGCGGCGTTGCTTGCCGTGACCGAGCCGCCGTAAAGCACGCGCCAACGCTGGCCCGCGCTGCCGGGGAAAAGCTTATGAAGCTCGCCGCGCACGACTTCATGGATGGCGGTTATGTCCGGTATCGTGGGGGATAGGCCGGTCCCGATCGCCCAAACGGGTTCATAGGCGACAATAACGGTATCCGGGGTGCTCTCAGCCGGAAGGCTTCCAGCGACCTGCCGCGCACAGACATCGGCCGCAAGCCCCGATAAGCGCTCACCTTTGGTTTCGCCGATGCAGATGATAACTTTCAGCCCCGCTTTTAGCCCAGCGGAGGCTTTCGCCTGAACATCGCGGCTCGTCTCGCCATGGTAGCTCCGCCTCTCACTGTGACCGACAATCACGGCGGTGGCACCGGCATCCTTCAGGATCGGCGCCGACAGATCGCCCGTGAACGCACCCTTCGGCTGGGCGTGGCAATCTTGCGCTCCGATTATCACCGGCGACCCTTTGGCAAGCGAAGCCGCTTGATGCAAAAGTGTCGCAGGCGGAAAGATTGCGACGTCGGGGCCCGAGGATTCCACCCCCGCCTTAACCGACTCAATCTCCTTGAGGTCGGCTTGCAACCCGTTCATTTTCCAGTTGCCTGCGACATAAAGCTTTGATCCAGCCATTCTATCTCCCTGACCGGGGCGGCATCGCCCACGAATTTGTTGAAGCGTGGCATCTTCGCAAATCTTAATATTGCGCGCTCGTTTTTATTCTCTAAATTACGCTGCAGAACCCTGCAAGAAATGCCCGCCGGAATCAAGGCCCGCTTTATCCTAAGCGTGTAAGGACGCCCCTCCCTATGATGAAGTTGCTGCGGAAAGTGTTTGCTTTCATCCTGTTCGCCATTCTCATCGGCGCGTTTGCGATCAGCATGGGTGGAAATAACTATTTCGACCGCTACACGCACCAGACTGTCGCGAAAGTCGGCTCCGAGGATATTACCCCCGAGCAATTCCGCCGGGCCTATCAAAGAGTCGTTGAGAACCTGAGCCAAAGAGCCGGACGCCGGATTTCTCCACAGGAAGCCAAGTCATTCGGTTTGCCCAACCGCGTCCTGCAAGGACTGATCCAGGATGCAGCAGTCGACCTCGAGGCCCAGAATCTCGGGCTCGGATTGTCGGAGGCGGGCATCAGGCAGGCTATCACCAGCACGGCGATGTTCCAGGATCCTCCAGGCACCTTCAGCCCCAGGAAATATGAACAGTTCTTGCAGCAGATCGG
Organism: uncultured Alphaproteobacteria bacterium; assembly: GCA_963817495.1. Taxonomy (GTDB): domain Bacteria; phylum Pseudomonadota; class Alphaproteobacteria; order Rhizobiales; family Rhodomicrobiaceae; genus Rhodomicrobium. The sequence continues at coordinate 99,838 of CAWFOS010000018.1, forward strand.
CTACAGCGCTCCCTTTTTCGAGCAGGAATTCAAGGCTGATCTGATCCGCCGGCAAGTTCAGGGCATTTTCGACAAGAGCGGCGTTCTTCCGAAAGCATTGTTGGAAGCCTACAACAGATACAGCAACGAGCAGCGGACGCTTGCCACCTTTACCCTCCACGCCGATGCGGCAGGGACGATCGATGCGCCCTCGGAAGAGACGCTGAAAAGTTTCTATGACGAGCGCAAGATGCAATTCATGGCGCCGGAATACCGGAAGGCCGCCGTGCTCGCGATTACGCCCCAGGGCGTCGCAAGCAAAATCAACGTTTCCGAAGACGATCTCAAGGCTGAATATGCCGCCAAGGCTGCCAATTACGCGGTTCCCGAGCGCCGGAAGATAGAGCTCATTCCCTTCAAGACGAGAGCGGCCGCCGATGCCGCCTATCAGGAGCTGAAAGGCGGCAAGGACTTTCTCGACGTAGCCAAGGAAGCAGGATTCAAGCAGCCGGAGCTCGATATCGGGCTCGTGTCCAAGAAGGAGTTTTCGCAGAAATTCGCCACCAGCCCAGCCATGATCGAGGAGGCCTTCACAACCGACAAAGGGTGGGCCAGCAGGCCGGTTGATGGCCCGCTCTCGAGCGTCATCATGCGCGTGCTGGATGTTATCCCTGGCGAGGAGAAGAGCTTCGATCAGGTCAAGGAGCAAATCCGCGCCGACATTGTGAAGGGTCGCGCCGCGGCGGAAAATAGCAAGCTCATCAAGGCCTTCGAGGAGGACCGCGCCAGTGGGGTCGTGCTGGCTGACAGTGCGAAGAAGCTGAGCCTCCCGCTTGAGGAAGTCACTTTTGACCGCACGGGCAAAAGCCCCGATGGCAAGGCCGTCGAACTGCCCGGCGTTCCGATCGCAACGCTGGTTGACGCAGCCTTCAAATCCGATGTCGGGGTTGAAAACGAAGCGCTTCGGGTGCCCAGCGGAGGTTATGCCTGGTACGAGGTGCAGGACATCGTGAAGCCCCGGCAGAAACCGCTCGACGAGGTGAAGGTGGATGTTGAGGCAGCTTGGCGCAGGGAGCAGATCCAAAGCAAGCTGGCGGAGAAAGCTCGCGATCTTGTGGCGCGCCTCAACCGCAGCGAGCCCATCGCCGAAGTCGCGAAAAGCGCTGGCGCTGAGGTCAAGACAACCAAGCCGCTGAAGCGCGAAGGACAGGAAGAGGGCATTCCGCCGGCTGCTATCGCTCAGGCCTTTACGCTTGCAGAGCGTGGCGCGGGGTCAGCCTCGGAAGGTGAATCGCGTGTTGTGTTCCAGGTCGATAAAATAACGCTGCCTCCGCCGCTCAACCAAATGCAGGCCCGTGCCCTTGAGCAGCAACTCACAACACAAATCGCCCAGGATAACTACTCCGAATATCTCAATGGCATCATGAAGACCGCCGGCGTCACTGTCGACCAGAAGAACTTCTCCGCCGTCGCAGGGGGCTCTTATGAAGGCGGTGAATAGATTTCGATGGCGTGTCTATTTGCTTTGATGAGCCGAGAGACACGCAACTTAACGAGATCGCAAATCAATGAAGGTCGAACCTTCGTCTTCCGAGTTCTCCGCGCGCTATGGCGCCGGCGAGGCCCAACTTATTTCGCTGCGCCTTGTCGCAGACCTTGAGACCCCGGTGGCGGCAATGCTGAAACTCGCAGCAGACCGCCCTTACTCCTTCCTGCTTGAGTCGGTCGAGGGCGGCGCGGTCCGCGGCCGCTATTCCATCATCGGTCTCGATCCCGACATTGTGTGGCGCGCGCATGGGAATCGCGCCGAGATCAACACTGCCCCGCTTGAGGACGCCGCAGCGTTCCGCTCCACCGAGGGTGGCACCCTCAGCGCCCTGCGTGCGCTTCTCAAATCATCGCGAGTGGACATCCCCGAACACCTGCCTCCCATGTCGGCAGGCGTGTTCGGCTACCTCGGCTATGACACGGTGCGCCTCGTGGAGCGGCTGCCCGCGGAGAAGCCCGATCCCATCGGCGTGCCCGACGCGCTCCTGATGCGGCCCACGATCATGGTCATCTTCGACGCCGTCAAGGACGAGATGACAATCGTGACCACCGTCCGGCCTCAGAAGAACATCCCGGCCGAGAGCGCATATTCCCGCGCCCTGGACCGCCTGACGCAGATCCAGGACATGCTCGAAACGAAGAGCGCGCACGCTTCCTCGGTGAACGACTTCGACGCCGTATTCGCGTCGGCGACATCGAACATGACGCCGGAAGATTACATGGCCATGGTGACGCGCTCGAAGGAGTACATCGGCGCGGGCGACATTTTCCAGGTCGTGCTCTCGCAACGGTTCGCCACCCGGTTCGATCTGCAGCCCTTCGCGCTCTACCGCGCCTTGCGCCGGATCAATCCTGCGCCGTTCCTCTATTTCCTGAACTTCGGGGATTTCGCCGTCGCGGGATCGAGCCCTGAAATCCTGGTGCGCGTGCGAGAGGGAGGGGTCACGATCAGGCCGATCGCAGGCACGCGGCCCCGGGGCGCGACGCCTGAGGAGGACAAGCGCCTTGCCGCCGAGCTTCTCGCCGACGCCAAGGAGCGCGCCGAGCACCTGATGCTGCTCGATCTCGGCCGCAACGATGTGGGCCGTGTCGCCGAAACATCCACGGTGCGCGTCACCGACAGCTTCTTCCTCGAATATTACAGCCAGGTCATGCACATCGTCTCGAATGTGACCGGGCGGCTTGACGCGAAACACGATTCCATCGACGCGCTGATGGCGGGCTTTCCCGCGGGCACGGTGTCGGGCGCGCCGAAAGTCCGCGCCATGGAAATCATCGACGAGCTTGAACCGGAGAAGCGCGGCATTTACGCAGGCTGCATCGGCTACTTCGCCGCCAATGGCGAGATGGATACGTGCATTGCGCTTCGCACCGCAATCGTGAAAGATGGCATGATGTATGTTCAGGCCGGCGCGGGCATTGTCGCAGACTCGGTTCCGGCCTCCGAGCAGGCAGAGTGCGAGAACAAGGCGCGGGCGCTGTTCCGCGCTGCGGAGGAGGCAGTGCGATTTGCCGGTCAGGCGGGCCGCGGCCAATAGGCTGAGAGCGGGGTTAGGGTGTCATGAAAACAGTAACGCTCTTTCGCCATGCCAAGTCCGGCGAAAAGGACAATCCGCGCATCGATGACTTCGACCGGCCCCTTGCCGACCGCGGGTTGAAGTCCGCACCGAAGATGGGCGCGGCCATGCGCGACAGGCATGTGCGCCCTGATCTTGTGCTGTGCTCGCCTTCCGTGCGGACGCGCCAGACGCTGACGCTGGCATCGGTCGAGGCGTGGGACAAACCGCCGGAAATCCGCTTTGATGAAAGGCTGTACGAGGCGAGCGCGCAGACGATTATCGATCTTCTGAAGGAGGCGCCGGAAGAGGTGGCTCACGTCATGATCGTCGGCCACAATCCCGGCATGCAAGACCTTGCAGTCATGCTTGCGGTAAGCGGAAGAGAACGGCAGCAACTCAAGGATAAATTACCAACAGCGGCTGTCATTACCTTAGAGTTCGATGCAGAGCTTTGGAAGAAACTGCAGCCGGCAACCGGCAACGTCGTGCTTTACATGACGCCGAATACGCTTCCGCCTGCGGGCCAAGGAAAACTATAATGCTTACGATCATCGACAACTACGACAGCTTTACCTACAACCTCGTTCATTATTTCGGCGATCTCGGCGTCGATGTGCGCGTGTACCGCAACGACGAGAAGACGGCCGCGGCGGTGATGGAGGAGAAGCCCGAGGCGATCGTCATGTCGCCGGGTCCGTGCACGCCGAACGAGGCCGGCATATGCCTCGACCTCGTTACGGAGAACCACGGGCGCATTCCGCTGCTGGGCGTGTGTCTCGGCCACCAGACCATCGGGCAGGCGTTTGGCGGGCGTGTGATTCGCGCGCCGGTGCTGATGCACGGAAAGCTTTCGAAAATCTTTCACGAGGGGACGAGTTTTTTCCGCAGCTTGCCGAACGCCTTCGAGGCGACGCGCTACCATTCCCTCATTGTCGAGGCGGACACCCTCCCAGCTTGCCTCGCGGTGACCGCGCGCACATCCGATGGCCTCATCATGGCGCTGGAGCATCGTAGCGAGCCGGTCTTTGGCGTGCAATTCCACCCCGAAAGCATCGCGAGCGCGAATGGCCATGCCATCCTCGCGAATTTCCTGACGCTGGCGGGGGTCCGGTGGGCACCGCGCAAACCGGGGCTGGTTTTGCCTGCGCTTGAGCCCGCTTCCGGGCGCGCGGCCGTCGCTTGAGCCGGTTGATGCCCAATAATCCGGATCTCTCCGCCGCGTTCCGCCCTCATTTCGAGAAGGCCGCTTCGGGCGCCTGCCTCTCCGAGTATGAGGCGCGCGAGGCATTCACTTGCATCATGCGAGGGGCTGTTTCTGAGATTGAGCTTGCCGGATTTCTCGTGGCTTTGAAAGCGCGCGGCGAGACGGTGGACGAGATCGCGGGCGCGGTCGCTGCCATGCGGACGCTCATGGTGCCCGTGACGGCGCCCGAAGGCGCGATCGACATCGTGGGAACCGGCGGCGACGCGAAGGGGACGTTCAACATTTCCACCGCGACCTCGTTCCTGCTGGCCGGCGCCGGGGTGCCGGTCGCCAAGCACGGAAATCGCGCCGTGTCCTCCAAATCCGGCGCGGCGGATGTCCTCGAAAAGCTGGGCGTCACGATCAAGATGCCGTGCGAACGCGTCCCGCATTGCTTCGAGCGTGCCGGGCTTGCTTTTCTCTGGGCGCCCACGCATCACCCGGCGATGCGGCACGCGGCCTCGGTGCGCCAGGGCCTCAAATTGCGCACCATCTTCAACCTGCTGGGGCCGCTTCTCAACCCCGCTGGCGCGAAACGCCAGCTCATCGGTGCTTATTCCGAGCAATGGCTCGCGCCGATGGCGGAGGTGCTGAAGCGGAGCGGCGCGGAGCATGTCTGGGCCGTTCACGGGGCCGATGGCATGGACGAACTGTCCACGACCGGAGTCAGCCGCGTTGTCGAGTTGAAAGACGGCCGCATTTCTTCCTTCGAGGTTCACCCCCGCGACGCAGGCTTGCCCGAAGCGCGCGCCTCAGACCTCGAAGGCGGATCGCCGGAGGACTGCGCCCTTGCGATGAGGGAACTCCTGCGCGGCAAGCAGGGAGCATTCCGGGACATCGTGCTCTTGAATGCCGCCGCCGCTTTCATCATCGCGGGACGAGCCGGGACGCTCAAGGAAGGCGTGCGCCTTGCCGCCGCCTCGATCGACCAAGGCCGGGCGGAAAGAGCGCTCGATGCCCTGATCTTGGCGAGCACGGATGCCGTCTTGGCGCAACCAGAATTAGCAATTGATGCAAAGTAATGTTAAATTGCAATCTTCGAATTCTTTCAGCGGAAAACGCTTGAGCGATTGCGGTGTTCTGCGATCTGATGGGGGCCACAACCCGTACCTAAAAGCATTCGAAGAAACGGTGCCGCTATGAGCATTCTCGACCGCATTGTCGCCTATAAGAGGGAAGAAGTCGCGGCAGCCAAGGCGAAAGTTCCCCTGGCGGAGCTTGAGCAAAGCGCTTCGACTGGCCCGTGTCTACGCGACTTTTTCGGCGCCTTATCGAGAAAATGCGCCCGCGTCGAGCCCGGCCTCATCGCGGAAGTGAAGAAGGCAAGCCCCTCGCGCGGCTTGATCCGCGCGGATTTCGATCCAGCCGCGATCGCAAAAGCCTACGAGCGCGGCGGCGCGGCCTGCCTCTCGGTGCTGACCGACGGCCCGTCCTTCCAAGGCTCGCCCGAAGCGCTGATCGCGGCGCGAAAGGCGACGCGTCTGCCCGTGCTTCGCAAGGATTTCATGGTCGACCCTTATCAGGTGATGGAAGCGCGCGCGATGGGCGCAGACTGCATCCTCGTCATCATGGCCTGCACCTCGGATGGACTCGCCAGCGAGCTTTTCTCCACAGCGCGGGCCATGGACATGTCGGTGCTTGTGGAGGTTCACAACCAGGAAGAGCTTGAGCGCGCGCTGATGCTGAACGCCTGGCTCATCGGCATCAACAATCGCGATCTCAACACCTTCGAGACGCATCTCGAAACCACAGAAGAGCTTGCGCAACTGATTCCGCCCGGCCGCATTATCGTTTCGGAGAGTGGAATTTTTTTGCCCTCCGACATTGCGCGGCTGTCGCGCACCGGGGCGAGCGCGTTTCTCGTCGGGGAGAGCCTGATGCGGCAGCAGGACATCGAAAGCGCAACGCGTGCGCTGCTTGCCCCCGCCATTGAGCGCGAAAAGCAGGCCGCCAGCGCATGAGCGACCTGTCCCACATCAATGCCAGGGGCGAGGCGTCCATGGTTGATGTGGCCGGCAAGACGGTCACGGAGCGGATCGCGGTCGCCGAAGGCTTTGTGGTGATGGAGCGCAGCACGCTTCGCCTGATCGAAGCGGGGGATGCGCCGAAGGGCGACGTGATCGCTGCCGCCCGCATCGCCGGCATCATGGCCGCCAAGCGCACACAGGAGCTGATCCCGCTCTGTCACCAACTCGCGCTGAGCAAGGTGAGCGTGAACTTTGAGCTGTCGCCTGAAACGCCGGGCGTGCGCGTCGAGGCGATGGCGAAAGCGCTCGGCCAGACCGGCGTGGAGATGGAAGCGCTCACGGCCGTCGCGGTGGCTTGCCTGACGCTGTACGACATGCTGAAGGCGCGGGACAAAGGCATGAGCATCGAAAGCATCCGCCTTCTGTCCAAAACTGGCGGCAAGTCCGGCGACTTTCGCGCCCCAACCGATCGCAAGGGCGGGCCATGACCTTGATGCCGGTGGCGGAGGCGCAGGCGCATATTGTGAGCGGCGTCGAACCTCTGGCCGTCGCGACGGTCTCGATCTTCGAGGCCGCCGGACGCGTGCTTGCGGAAGATCTCAGGGCAAAGCTGACGCAGCCGCCATTCCCGGCCTCGGCCATGGATGGCTACGCCGTTCGCGCTGCCGATGTCCCTACGCCCGCCTGCCTGAAGGTGATCGGCCAGTCGGCCGCGGGCCACGGGTTCAACGGCGAGGTCGGAGCCGGTGAAGCCGTCCGGATTTTCACCGGGGCGCCGATTCCGTCTGGAGCCGACACCATCATCATCCAGGAGAACACCAGGGGCGCTGGCGGAAGCCACGTCGAAGTCCTCCAACCCGGCTCTGCCGGGCAACATATCCGCCCGCGCGGCAATGATTTTTCCGAAGGCGAAACCCTGCTCGCAGCCGGGACGGAACTCGCCAGCCGGCAACTCATGCTTGCGGCCGCCATGAACCACGCATTGGTCCCGGTGAGGCGAAAGCCGATCGTCGCCGTGCTGGCGAATGGCGATGAACTCGTTGAGCCTGGGCAGGCGCCATCCACCGGCCAGATTATTTCGTCCATTCCCGCGGGCATGAAGGCCGCCATCGCTGCCTGGGGCGGCGAGCCGCTCCTGCTCGATCTCGCGCGGGACAGCAAGGAAAGTCTCGCCGACCGCGTTCGCGGCGCCCGCAACGCCGATATTCTCCTAACCATCGGCGGCGCATCGGTCGGGGAGCACGACCTGGTTCGCGCCACGCTGGAGGAGATGGGCGCCCGGTTCGAGGTGGTGAAGGCCGCCATGCGTCCGGGCAAGCCCGTCATGTTCGGCTTCTTGGGCAAGCAGCGCATCCTGAGCCTGCCCGGCAACCCCGCCGCCGCCATCATCTGCGCGCGCGTCTTCCTGAAGCCGCTGCTCGACCGCTTTCTTGGCCGTCGCCAGGGGAAGGAATGGCGCGAGGCGCCCCTCGCCGTGGCTGTTGAGGCGAACGGTGAGCGCGAGCACTATATGCGCGCGCGGCTTTCCGAGGACGGGGTCGCCCCCATCGGCCATCAGGATAGCTCGCTCATGAAGGCGTTCGCGAATGCCGATTGCCTTCTTGTGCGGCCCGCCCGAGGCCCGGCGCTCCCCGCAGGCGCGCTTGTGCCAGTTATCCCCCTCGACTTCTAAGGGGAGCTGCGGCGCGGGCGTTTTTGCCTTGCGGAACGCAAAGAGAACGCTTATTGCTGTTCTTGGTTTGTACAAGCCGAAACCGGCTCCTCTATTCAGGTCTGCCATGCTGACGCCAAAGCAAAAGCAACTTCTTCTCTTCATCAACGATCGCATCGAGGCCACAGGCGTTCCGCCGTCGTTTGACGAGATGAAAGAGGCGTTGGATCTCAAGTCGAAATCGGGCATTCACCGCCTCATCATGGCGCTGGAGGAGCGCGGCTTCATACGGCGGCTTCCCCATCGAGCCCGCGCGCTCGAAGTGACGAAGCTGCCCGAGCGGGCGCGTAACGTCTTCGACGCGGAGAGGCGCCGCGGCGGCGGGGGTTTCATGCCGACGGTCATCGAAGGGACGAGGCGTACGTCTTTCGAGGAGAGCCCGCAGGCGGCTTTCATCCGTGACCGTGAAGATGGCGGCATTCAGGTTCCGGTCATGGGCCGGATCGCGGCCGGCGTTCCCCGATCCGCCATCGAGGATCATAGCCACATGCTCGTCATGCCGCCTGAGTTCCTTTCCCAGGGCGAGCACTTCGCTCTGGAGGTTCGCGGCGACTCGATGATCGATGCTGGCATTCAGGAGGGCGATACCGTCATCCTGAGAAGGACTCCGACGGCCGAAACCGGGGAGATCGTAGTCGCCCTCATCGATGAGGAAGAAGCGACACTCAAGCGGCTCCGCAAGAAAGGGCAGTCTATCGCCCTCGAACCAGCCAATCCGGCTTTCGAGACCCGCATTTTCGGCCCGGACCGGGTGAAAATCCAAGGCAAGCTCGTCGCTCTCCTTCGCCGCTATTAAACAGAAGCGAACGAAGCCCCCTCATCAAACAACGTCAAAAGTGTTATATCAGTGTGATAGAATCTAACTACGCCCAAGGCTGCATCCTGGGCGAGAGCCATTCAATGACGTCTCGGGTTGGAATCGAGGAAGCGCCGAATGTCTGATAAGCGCCGAATATCGGAGAAACACCGGCTGGCTGAAAAACAGGAAAAGGCGGTCAGCCCGGCCGAGAAGCCTTTGCCCGGTTTGGAGTCACCGCAGGATTTCGTCAGCAACCTCTTGCGATCCGTCGAGGCAACCGCCCAAGTCATTTCGAAAATCGTCCAGGACAAGGACAAGCGCAACGGCGCGTTCACCGTTTCGAGCGGCATGGCGGATTCCGGGAAATTATTTGCTCCCATCATCCAATTTTGGATGAACGATCCGAAAGCCTATGGCGACGCCCAGAAAAAACTCAGCGAGGATATGGTCGAGCTTTGGGGCCGGACCTATAAGCGCTTTCTCGGCGAAAACGTCGAGCCCATGATCGCGCCTTCGGCGCACGATCCGCGTTTCAACGACAAGGAATGGACAGAAAACGCATTCTTCGACTTCCTCAAACAGGCCTATTTGCTAGGGGGCAAGTGGGCCGAAGACATGGTTCACAATGCCACAACGGTCGATGGGCACGTCAAGCACCGCGCGGAGTTTTATCTGAACCAGATCGTGAGCGCGCTCTCGCCTTCAAACTTTCCATTCACAAACCCCGAAGTGATCCGCGCAACGGTATCGAGCGGCGCGAAGAATCTTTCCCAGGGCATGTCTCATCTTCTGGAGGACCTCGATCACTCGGGTGAGTTGCTTCGCGTCCGGCAAACCGATATGTCGGCCTTCGAGGTGGGCAAGAACCTCGCGGTGACGCCTGGGAAGGTGGTCTATCAGAACGACCTGCTGCAGCTCATCCAATACACACCGACGACCGAGACTGTTCACGAAGTGCCGATGCTTATCGTGCCGCCGTGGATCAACAAGTTCTATATTCTGGACCTTACGCCTCCGAAGTCCTTAATAAAGTGGATGGTCGACCAGGGCTTCACCGTCTTTGTGATCTCTTGGGTGAACCCGGATGAGCGGCTCGCTTCGAAAACCTTCGAAGACTACATGATCGAGGGGGTTACGGGGGCCGTGGGCGCCGTTTTGCGCGTAACAGGCCAGCCCCATACGAACACGCTCGGCTATTGCGTCGGCGGAACGCTGCTGGCGTGCACGCTCGCCTACATGGCGGCGAAGGACGACCTCCGCATCAATTCGGCGACCCTTTTCACGGCCCAGACCGATTTCACGAAAGCCGGCGACCTTCTCGTCTTCATAGACGAGGAGCAGGTGAAGGCGCTCGAAGACCTGATGGCGGAAAAAGGATTCCTGGATGGCGCGCGCATGGCGGCGACGTTCAACGCGCTGCGCCCAAAAGATCTGATCTGGCCTTACGTCGTCAACAATTACCTGCTCGGCAAGCAGCCCTTTCCGTTCGACCTCCTTTACTGGAACTCGGATTCGACGCGGATGCCAGCCGCCAATCACAGTTTCTACCTGCGCGAGTTTTACATGAACAACACGCTCGCACAGGGTCTCCTGAAGCTGGGCGGAGTGACCCTCGACCTCAGCAAGATAACGGTTCCCATCTACGATGTGGCCGCGAAGGATGATCACATCGCTCCCGCCCAATCGGTTTTGAATGGCGCCAAGCTGTTTGGTGGCCCGGTCCGTTTCGTACTGGCCGGATCGGGGCATATCGCAGGCGTGATCAATCCGCCTGCCAAGAAAAAATACCAGTACTGGATTCTTGATGAGGGCGACGCGAAAGTCCTGCCTACGATCGACGCGTTCATTGCGAAGGCGCATGAACATCCAGGCTCGTGGTGGCCCGACTTCAAGCAATGGCTTTCTGCGCTGTCGGGCGCGCAGGCTACCCCGCCCGAGCCCGGCGGCGGCGTTTTAAAGCCGCTTGAGGATGCGCCCGGCTCCTATGTGCGGAGGTAGGCTTTCTCGGGCGGAGCGCGCCGCTCAGCCCTGCAGCTTATGGCCGATGAACTCCTTGATTTTCCGGGCTAGTTCATCGGCTCCCATATCCCTGAAATCCTGATCCGCGCCGGGAATAACGGCGAGCACAACGGTTTTGAGGCTGGCAAACTCCGGCTCCGCGGCCTTAACCTCGCTCAGAACCGGATCCGCATCTCCTATCGTTATCAGCACGGGTATTTTGATGCTCTGCAACAGGTTCGTTGTCTTGAACTTGGCATTTGCACTGTAGTAATCCGCGAAAGCCCCCGCCGTTACCCGCGGCTTTGCGCAAGTCAGGAAACCCGGTACATCCACAAGCTGATTGCCGCGCTCGCTTGCGGCAAGCTCCTCCGCCTTCGCAAGTTCCTGCCGTAAGGACTTCCCGAAACGCGCGCTATACTCTGCCTCGGCCTTCTCTTCGCTCTGCATCAAAGGCGACATGAGCACGGCCCGCTTAACAGTCTTATCGAGCCGGTTGATGGCATAAAGCGCAACCTGATTGGCGCCCCGCCCCTGGCCCGCGACCGTGATTGAGGCCGCGCCTTTTTCCTTCAGCCACTGGACCCAGCTTGCGATCTCATCGATGGCGTCCTCATGGCGGTGATCCTGCTCCATGGCGCAGTCGAACATGCCGTGGCGCTTGTTCATGCCGAGCCCGAGCGTTATGGCGAGGGAGTTGATCCCCTGATCGCGCAGGCTGTCCTGCAACGCCGCCATCAACTCCATCCGGTCGTGACCGAGCGTATCGTGCACCAGCAGAACCACCTCGTGTTTGAGCGATTTGCCCGGCGCCACCTCAAGATTGGCCGATAGCTCCAGGCCGAGATAATCCAGGGAAACCTCCTCGGCCACGCATCCTGTGGTTGCTGCCGCAATCGTAAGCGCCGCCAGGGCGCAGACAAACAGCGCGCGCATGATTTCCTTCCGGTTAAGCCTGTTTGAGGATGTCGCTACTGGCGCTTATGGACGAAATCAGGGCCAAAGGCAGGGAGATGGCCATATTCATGGTGACAAAAGGGCGCCGCGACCTATTTTCCGCGGCCTCTCGGGCGTTGCGCCCGCATTTGCGCCTTCCTCACCGAAGCAAACTTGGCCGGACGCGCCAACGGATAGCCCCACCGTTATCCCGGCTGAGCGAAGCCTTATCCGGGATAGTAATAGATTGAAGTGCCTGCCTTTTTTGCGATCCCGGCTCGCGCTTCGCCCGGCCGGGATGACGAAGTTTGCCTGGCGCAGGCCTGCCCCGATGACCGATTCGCAAGGTCCGCCTTTTCCCTGTTCAGGGCGTGCGGCGGCGACGGCTTGCAGATCCTTTTGCCCGGATGTTGACCGCCTCCACGGCGCCTGCGAACGCCATCGCAAAGTAGATATATCCGCGCGGAATTTGAAGGCCGAAGCCGTCTGCGACGAGCGCGACGCCGATCAGGATCAAGAAGCACAAGCCAAGCATTTTCGTGGTCGGATGGCGCTTGATGAACCCTCCGACCGGGCCGGCCGCCGCGTACATGATGCCCATGGAGATGCAGATCGCCGCAATCATCACCTCGATGTGGCGGGCGAGCCCCACCGCCGTAATGATCGAATCGAGCGAAAAGACGAGGTCCATAAGGGCGATCTGCGATATGACCGCACCGAAACTTGCCTTTAGCGGGGCAGCGTCCGACGGAGCCCCCCTGCCCTCTATTTCGGCGTGGATTTCCTGAGTGGCCTTCACCATCAGGAACAGGCCGCCGCAAATCAGAATCAGGTCGCGCCAGGAGAAATCCTGCCCTGCGGCGTTGAAGACGGGATACGTAAGGCGGGTGATCCAGCTGATCGCCGACAACAAGGCAAGGCGCAGGCCAAGCGCGAGGCCAAGCCCTGCTGCCCTCGCGCGCTGAGCCTCTCTGTGCGGAAGGGCGTACGTCAGGATCGACAGCACCACGATATTGTCGATGCCGAGCACGACCTCCAGGGCCGTCAACGTGATCAGGCTGGCCCAGGCGGCCGGATCGAAGAGCAGTTCCATATGAAGCCCTGTCGCGAGGCGGCCTGTCTCAGGAAAACCTTTTTATTTCATGGGATCGAAACGGCGGCCGCCCGCAGCCCCCGCGCTGATGCCGATCGCGATGAGATAGATCGCAGCCGCACCGAATACAGCCTGCTCCGCTGGCCTTCCCGGAAACCCATGAAGGATCGCACTGACCGCGGCCCCGCCCCACGCTGAAACAACGGCGAAAGTCAGCATCCGCAGCCGCCTCACGCGCAGCGGGTGTACCCAATAAAGCGGTATGAACGTGAGTATGGCGCAAACTGCGATGACCAGGGCCGAAAGAGCGGGCGCAAAATCGAGCACAAAGCAATAAAGCACAACGACGTTCCAAACGGCAGGGAAACCAACGAAGTAGCCGTCCGTGGTCTTACTTTCCGTATCGGAGAAGTGATAAAGCGACACGAGCATGATGACCGAGGCCAGGATGAGCCGCAGGCTTTCCGGCACGAGTTCCGCGCGCGCAACCATAAACGCCGGCACCGTCACATAGGTCAGGTAGTCGACGAGATGGTCGAGTTCTTCTCCGGAAAATCGGGGCAGGACGCGTTTGACGTCGACCAGGCGCGCAAGTGGGCCATCGATGCCGTCCACAATCAAGGCAGCGCCCAGCCAAGCAAAAGCAACCGCCCATTGCCCCTCGCTCGCGGACAAGAGGGAGAAAAGACCGAGTACAGCGCCGCTTGCGGTCAGGATATGAACCGCCGCGGCGCCAGCAAGCCTGAGATTGTTTCTTGAGCGCAAGCTCATCCGGGGGAACTCGCGCGGGCCCGAGACTAGAATTTATGGCTTAGCGTGCCCTTGATCTGCATGTCGCTGTCGGGTGCATGCTGATCGAGCTGGAGAGCTTCCGGCCCGTTTTTTGGGCCATAAAGCAACTCAAGTCCGAAATCCAGTTTCGGAAGAGTAGCAATCGTTCCAAACCCGGGGATTGTAACATCGGTCCCCTTTGATTTCGCGGCCGTCATAGGATCGATGAGATCAAATTGGGGAACCTGCCCGGATATACCGGGCTGGATGAACTGAGAGGGTGGATTTGCCTGCATGCTCGCCGATGGAGGCGGTACAGGCTCCGTTGAAAAGGCCCACGCTCCAGTGATCTGCTGGGCAAGCGACAAGGCGATGCCACACGCCAGTGCCGCCTCCTTCAACTTTCTATGCCTGCCCATGACTTTCTCCCGCCTAACGCCTTTAAGATGATTTCTAACCCTTACGAATGCAAGTTTATTGATTCACGTCTTAAGCGCCTCAGATTTATAATGTTTTTCCAACAGGGCTGTGAATCCGTTGCGGAAAAGCATCAGTCCGGGGCGGATGGCGCCTTATTTCGGTCTTGAATTCCCGGCGCTAAGAGGACGTCTGCTCGCGGAGCCACTCAAGGTAGGAGGCGGCTACCCGGCGAGGCTCGAACACGATAAGAGCGGGAACGGAATAAGGGTGCTTCGCCGCCAGCGCTTCGAGCGCCTGGGATTCCAGCTCTTTTCTCGTCTTGACGAGCATGGCCACCTCGCTCCCGTTTTCGATGGCGCCTTCCCACCGGTAGATTGAAACCATGCCAGGAAAAATGTTGACGCAGGCGGCAAGCTTCTCTTCAACGAGTTCGCTGCCCACTTTCCGAGCCTCCTTTTCGTTCGGGAATGTGGTATATAGGACGATCATGTCGGCACCCTGGTCCATGGTTTCCCCCGAATGTGCAGCATCTGCGCTCTGTCCGAATTGCCGGACGCCAAAGCTCAGGAGTTTCCATGGCCGAGATAAGGCCGGCCCCTGCTCAGACGGCCGTTTTTGCTGATAAGGTTCGTCTTGGCTTCGTTGCAAGCCCCGCGCCTGAGGCCCAAGCGGCATTGAAGCAACTTACGAAGCGCTACGGGGCGGCCGATCCAGCCTCCGCCAGCGTGATCATTGCCCTGGGCGGCGACGGGCTGATGCTGCAAACGCTCCACCGTTTCATGGGGGCCGAGGTTCCCATCTACGGCATGCACCGGGGCTCCGTCGGCTTCCTCATGAATGAGTACAGGGAGTTCGACCTCGTCGAGCGCGTGTCCAACGCGAAGCTCAGCATCATCCACCCGCTCAAGATGCAGGCGGAAAACGTGGCCGGAGAGCAACTGAACGCGGTCGCCATCAACGAAGTGCATTTGTTCCGCCAAACCGCGCAGAGCGCCCGGCTCGCGATTTTCGTAGACGGGAAGGAGCGTCTCAGCGAACTCATTTGCGACGGCGTGCTCGTCTCCACGCCGGCAGGAAGCACGGCCTATAACCTCTCCGTCGGCGGGCCGATCCTGCCCTTGAAAGCGCGCCTGCTCGCGCTCACCCCGATAAGCCCGTTCCGCCCGAGGCGCTGGCGCGGGGCACTCCTCTCGAACAAGGCGCAAGTCAGGATTGCGATTATGGAGGCCGATAAGCGACCCGTCAGCGCCGTCGCCGATCACGCCGAATTCCGGGACGTGCTCAAGGTCCTCGTCCGCGAGGAGCGCGGCATCGGCTTGAAGCTTCTCTTCGATCCGGGTCACGCTCTGGAGGAGCGCATCCTCGCGGAGCAGTTCCGTTTTTAGGCTCTTGGTTGACCGGACCAGCCAGTGCAACTAAACCCAGGCAGGTTTCAGGGCCGCAAAGGTCAACGAGAATGAGGATAGTCAGCGCAGTCATTTTGGCCACAGTCGCTCTATGCGGCTTTGCATTCACATGCCAAGCCGGGGACGTCCGGACAATTGTCATTCTGGACGCGACCGCGCAGATGAGCGCTTCCCTGGGCCAGAAGCGCAAATTGGACTGGGCGAAAACCGGCATCAGCGGCGCTGTAAGCCGGATGGATCCGGCGAATTCGTTCGCTCTCTGGGCTTTCGGCACGTTTCCACAGAAGAAGTGCGAGGACATCGGCGAGCTGGTTCCTCTTCAGCCTGCCGGCGCCGCTGTTGGCGCGCTGGACAAGGCGCTGAGCGCGCTCCAGCCGAAAGCGGCGCGGGCGCCGGCCATGGACGCCTTGCAGGCAGCCCTCAAGTCGGCCGCCCCCTCGGAAGGAAAGCCCGTTTCCGCCATCCTTATCGGTGGAACAGGAGACGACTGCATGGGCGATATTTGCGCCGCGGCCGGACGGCTTCACGGTCTTTACCCGAATGCCAAATTGACGGTCCTCGGTCTGAACATGAGCGAACAGGCGGCGGCGAACTTCACCTGCGCGGCGAAGGCCATGGGTGGCGCATTCACTGCCGTGAAGACCGGGTCCGATCTGGAACGCGACTTGCGGGAGGCGCTCGGTTCCGCAAAAACAGCCGGACAGCCAAAGCCCGCTGTTGGCGCATCCGTAAACGCCGCGAGCGCCGGCAACGATGCGAATGCGCCCGCACAGCCCGCGGCCGCCCCGCCAACTCCGCCGTCTCCAGCCGATCAGCCCGAACAGAAGGAGACGGAAGAGAAGCCGGCGCTCCCCCCGCAACCCGAGCCGAACGCCGTGCTTTCAGCCACGCTCATATCCGGCATGCCGCCGCTCGAGTCTGGCGTTACCTGGGAGATTTACAAAGTCCAGATCACGCCCACGGAGCAGGTTCGCCTCGCTGAGGCCCCTTTGTGGGTGGGCGGCGGAGGGCAGGCAAAGGCTAAGCTGCCCGAAGGCCGGTATGGCGTGAGAGTGGCTTACGGCCTCGCGACGGCAATCGGAGAGTTCACGCTCGGCGCCGACAAGGTGGAGAAGACGATCCCGCTTGAGGCGGGCACGATCGTGGCCGAGGCGCAGCAGGCGCCGAGCGGTCCGCCTGCCGATGGCGCATTCTTCATCGTTTCTCAAATGACGTCGGCCGGCCGCGAAGAGCTGGGCCGCTCAAGCGGCGCCCCTGCCCTTTTCCATCTGAATGCGGGGGATTATCTGCTGTCCGCCTTCGCGGGCGCCGCAACGCTCGAAGCTCCGGTAAAGGTCATAGCCGGAAAAGTTTCGGTCGTCCGGATGCCGCTGAATGTGGGCGCGCTCGAGATCAAGACCTTCGCCAAAGAGGGTTCGCCCGAACTTGTGACAGCGTGGCATCGGATCTCTCCGGCGCCTTCGGACCAGAAAGGCGTGCTGAGGGTCTCCGGCTCCTCGATTCGGGTGCAACTCCCCGCCGGGAACTATCGCCTCGAAACGATCTATGGCAATGCGCGGGAAGAAAGCGCTGTGACAGTGACCGCCGGACAGCTCACATCCAAGAATGTCACGCTGAACGCGGGTGAAGCAAAGCTCAGCCTCTCGCCCGGCGCATCCGACAGGGTCTGCGCTGTCTACGAGGCTGGCTCGGATCGCACGCTTGGCCCGATTGGGCGCGCCGCCGGCTCCGACATCCGCTTCATCCTCAAGGCCGGGCGATACGATGTGGAATGCCGCGAAAAAGGTAACGCCGCGCCGGCCAGGCAGGCGCAGATCACGGTGGTGGCCGGCGAGGTCCAGTCCGCAAAAATGCAGGAATAGGTGGAATAGGCGGTTTCGCCTCATTTTAATCGAAGCCCCTTTCTACATTGCGCTTTCGAGACTTAATTCGCCCGGGGGACGCGATGCGCGGGGTAAGGCTTGCACTCCTTGTTCGCGTCATTTCAGCCGGGCTCGCCCTCTTCTTTTGCACGGGGGGGCATCTCCTGACCCGGGCCGAGGCGGGGCCGAAAATTATAAAGGCGCCCATGCCCCTCGATGGCGAGGACATCCCCGCCGAGGGCGATGGAGCGGCTGTCCCCGTCGAACCCGGCGCCGAAGGGCAGGCCGAAGCAAGGCCCGTTCCGCCAACCTCCGGTTCCCCGGCTCCGATAACCTTCTCGGCCTATCTGAGTGAAGGCAGAGCGCCCATGACGTCCGGCATCGTATGGCGCATCTTCCACGGGCGCGCCGGGAATGACGGCAATTACAAGCTCCTGACGACGCTCCGCGAGCCGAGACCGACGATCGAGCTGAAGCCTGGAGAGTATCTGGTCAACGCCGCTTACGGACGCGCGAACCTGACCAGGAAGATCGGCGTGTGGCCGGAAAAGCCCGCCAACGAGGACTTCATTGTAAACGCCGGCGGCCTTCGGCTGACGGCGACGCTCGCACGCACGCCCATTACGCAGGACACCCTCCTGAAATTCGAGATCTACTCAGACACGCAGGATCAAGCCGGGAACCGGCAAAAAATATTCGCAGACCTGCATCCAGGGGTGGTGTTGCGATTGAACAGCGGCGTGTATCACATTGTAAGCACCTACGGCGATGCGAACTCTACGATCTCGACCGATGTTGTCATCGAGCCGGGCAAGATCACAGAGGCCGGGGTCGATCACGATGCGGGCAAGGTGACGTTCAAGCTCGTCCAGCGATCCGGTGGAGAAGCCCACGCGGATACTCGATGGACGATCTATAACGCGGGCGGCGATGTCATCAAGGAGAGCGCGGGCGCATTTCCGGCCCATATCCTGGCCGCCGGCGACTACCGGGTGGCGGCCCAGCATGGCGAGCGCCAATATGCCGGGGCGTTCACAGTCGCCGCCGGAGAAAACAAGCTCGTCGAGATTGTTATGCATTAGCCTCCGCAGTGCGGCATTGGCCTGTGGCGAAACTTGACTGCCTGCTGTTTGCGGGGGTGATGTGCCGTTCCTGCGCGGCGCCAGCCCTGTGCGCCGGCCCACTCGAATGCAGGTCGCGGAGGTCTCGCGCGGTCGTGCACGCGGTCATCGACCTTGCCATATAAACACGGCTCAGATTACTACTGCCAAGGTCAAGGTCCGGTAGCTTCGACCGGCGATTGCACATGGAGCGTCGCATGCTTCAAGATGACCAGGCGTTATTTCGTTCGATCTTTGAGCACGCCAGCGCAGGCATGGCCATTGCGGATCGCGGGGGGCATTTCACTCATTGCAATCTCGCCTTCTGCGCCATGCTTGGCTACCGGCATGACGAGATTGTTGGCCGGTTTTTTGGCGACGTGCTTGAGCCAGACGACATCTCGCGGGTCGAGCCCGAGCTGGTCGGTCTGGTTGACGAGATCTCCAGTCGCAGCGAGTGGCGGTTCCGCCGCAAAGACGGTTCGGGGTTCGTTGGGGAAGCCCTAAGCCGCAAATTGCCTGACGGCCTTATTCAGACGACTATTCTCGACATCACCGAGCGCAAGCGCGCGCAGGAGGCGCTGCGCGAGAACGGGGAGCGCTTGAGATTTGCGCTCGATGCCGCGAACGCCGGATTTTGGGAGTCAGTGCCCGAAACCGGTGAATTCATGGCATCGGATCGCGCGCTCGCCTTGCACGGCGCACCTCCAGGTACGCCGCTGTCGCGCGAAAAAGCCGTGGAAGCCGTGCACCCGGAGGACCGGTCTCGCGTCGAGGAGAATTTCCGGCGCGCCGTGTCGGGGCGGGAACCCTTCAGGCACGAATTTCGCTTTCTGTTGCCGGACGGAGAAATCAGGTGGGTTGAATCGCGCGGCGAGTCGCGGACCGTTTTTGGAACACAGGTGATCAGCGGATTGCTTCTGGATATCACCGAGCGGAAACGGGCTGAGATTGCCTTGCGCGAAAGCGAGGAGCGCTTGAAATTTGCGCTTGAGGCCGCCGGCGCAGGAACCTGGCAGGTGGCCCTGGAAACCGCAGAGTTTACCGCATCGGATCGCACGCTTGCCTTGCACGGCCTTCCTCCGGGAACCCCGATGACCCATGAAATAGCGCTGGCCAACGTCCATCCTGAGGATCGGCCACGCGTCGAGGAAACTTTGCGGCGGACCCTTGCGACGGGCGAACCTTTCAGGGTGGAAACGCGCATCACGCTGCCGGGCAGGTCAATCCGCTGGATCGAATCGTGTGGCGAGATGCGATCTGTTTCCGGCAAGCAGGTGATCGGCGGACTAGTGCTCGACATCACGGAGCGCAAGAAGAGCGCAGAGGAGGCGCAGGCAAGCCAGTCAAGATTGGAAGCTGCCTTGGCCAGCATGACGGATGCAGTCTTCATTACCGACACGGAAGGCCGCTTCGTTCATTTCAATGAAGCGTACGCAGCCTACCACAAGTTCAGATCCAAGGAAGAGTGCGCCACGTCGCTGGCCGCATATCCTGCGCTTTTCGATGTTTTCCTGCCGAATGGCGAGTTGGCCCCCCTGGAACAGTGGGCCGTTACGAGAGCGCTTCGCGGCGAAACGGCCAGGCAAGCCGAATACACAGTGAGGCGGAAAGACACCGGCGAAACATGGGTTGGGAGCTATAATTTCGCGCCCATTCGCAACAACAACGGCGAAATCACCGGGGCGGTTGTTACGGCTCGCGATGTCACTCGGCAAAAGCTGGCCGAGCATAAGTTGCGAGAGAGCGAAGCCCGGCTCAGCTCAATCATCGACACTGCCGCCGACAGCATCATCGTCAGCGACGAGAAAGGGACGATTCAGTCGGCCAACCCGGCGACCGCAGGCATCTTCGGCTACAGCCTGGAGGACCTGATCGGCCGGAACGTAAGCATTTTGATGCCTGGGCGCCTGCGAGCCGGGCACGACCGTCTAGTTGAGTCCTTCTCTGGAAGCAGCGCCGTTAGGGAGATCCAAGGACAGCGCAGGAGCGGCGAGATTGTTCCGCTCGATAGAACCGTTACCGAATGGCGGGATGGACAGGGCGCCGCTTCTTCACCGGCATCTTTCGCGACGTCACCGAGCGAAAACGCCATGAGGAAGCTCTTGCGAACGCGCGACGTCTTGAAGCAGTTGGCCAGCTCGCAGGGGGCGTGGCGCACGATTTCAATAACCTCTTGCACGTCATCTCAGGCAATCTCGAAATCGCCCGGGATCGCATTGGCGATGAAACCGCGCGCGGCTTTCTCGACCGGGCGCGCAGCGCCGCCGAAAAAGGAGGCGCCTTGAACCAGCGGTTGTTGTCGCTTGCGTACAAACGCTCGCTCAAGCCTCAACGCCTCAACCTCAACGAACGCGTTGAAGATACCGCAGAGCTTCTTGCGACCACGGTTGGAGAGCACATTGCGATGACAACGAAGCTCGCCGCCGGCCTTTGGCCCACGCTGGCCGACCCAGGCGAGATCGACAGCGCCATCCTGAACCTCGCCGCAAATGCGCGCGACGCCATGCCAGGCGGCGGCACTATCCGGATTTCAACTTCGAACGTGACGCTGAACGCCGCAGCGGCGGCAAAACTGCACCTGGATGCGAGACCCGGAGATTACGCTTGCATGGCCATCGCAGACGATGGCCCTGGCATGCCGGCCGATGTGCTCGCCAAGGCGTTCGAGCCGTTCTTCACGACCAAGGGTCAGGGCGTGGGAACCGGCCTTGGGCTCGCAAGCGTCGCAAGCTTCGCGAAGCAAACCGGCGGTTTCGCAACGATAGAAAGCGCGCTTGATCAAGGGTGCGCCGTAAGCGTCTACCTGCCTCGCGCTACCAGGGAATCCGCGGCGCGAGCCTTTCCCCCAAGCGCAATCCAACGGGGCGGCGGCGAACTCGTGCTCGTCGTAGAGGACGACGACATGGTTCGCGAGGTGACGATTAAGCGGCTTGAATCCCTGGGGTACGCCGTTATCGACGCGAAAACTGGCCCGGAGGCCATAGAACGCCTCAAGTCGCAAGAGCCGATTCGGCTGATCTTGAGCGATATCGTCATGCCGGGCGGCATGACGGGCTACGACGTTATGCGCTGGGCGGCGGCGAACAAGCCCGGCGTCAAAACCATCTTATGCTCCGGGTATAACGAGGGAGATCGGATGGTCGTCGCTCAAGAGGCGCACGACGGCGTCGATGTTCTCGGGAAGCCGTTTACTCGCCAGCAGCTTGCGAGCGCTGTAAGCCGCATTCTGGTATAATCTAATTTAGCGCACAGGTCTTGCCTATCTCGGCGAAACACGCGCCTTCGATGATGAGTCCGGTTCCGAAGGTTCAGCCGCCTAGTAAAGCCGGAGGCAGGTTCGCCCCCCTTCGCTGCCCGCCCTCAAGCGAACTTGCCTCCGATAAGCTGTACTAGAATCAAATAGTTGCTAGTACGCCTTATCCGCGAAAAGTCCTGTTGACGCCCGCGGCATGTGGGTCAGGACTTCCCGCGGGGCGTACTAGACCTGCTCAACATGAGCATTACCGCTCCCTACCCAAGGGAGAATGGCAGGAGCGTGTGCTCAGTCGGTTTCGTCCCTGAACTGGCCGATGACGAAAATGCACAGGCATATGCTGCAGACCAGATACATCATGATGGTTGCCGACCAGGCCAGATACCGCTCCGAAATTGGATTGTCGTAGACGGGTATGGTGAGAAGGGTCTGCTCAAGATTTTGCGTGGAGGCGACAGCGAGATAATGGCTCGCCGAGAGGCAAATCCCCAAAACGATCGAACCGGCGAGCGTGAGGAGAACGCCCCGGCGGCGGAAGAGAAACCAAAGCACAATGGCCGCCACCTGGACCGAAACCGCGATGCTGATAACAGCCAAAAACCACAGAACGGTCAGGCCGCGCCCGGCGATGGCGGCGATGGCAAGATAGTTCGTAGCGGCGATCGTCGCCCCCAGGACTGCCACTGCGATCGGAAGACGTGCGCGATAAGCGCCTTTACGTTGCCCAACCAGAAGCAGCGAGACCGTGGCGCCCGCAAAAGCGGCGGCGGCCGAGGACGCAAGCAAAATCGGATTGTGAGCAAAATTCAGACGCGCTCCCAGCGAAAGCAGCCCCACGAATTGCGTCACCCATAGCGATCCGCCAAGGGCAACCGATGCCATGAGAAGCCGCGCTCGCCTCTCGCCCCGGCTCAGCGCGCCGAGATTCGACGTCATCACACACGCCGTGAAAGCCCCAAGGATCGCAATTGTACCGGAAAGGACCACCAGGCTTGGGTCGTGTGCAATCATGAGGCGAAACCTGGCCCGTGTTGATTTGCGTCAGGCTGCAGAAACTAAGCACATATCACCTTAGCCCGGCGTAAAGAACGCAATTGTGGGGGTCGTCTGCCGGACATCGAACCCCCCGCCCGCCGCTGGCCGCCTTTCGATTGCATCTACAATCTTGACTATTGGATTGTCATCACGGACGCCGCTCGCTCAGCGTTCGTCGGTTTGCTGCGCCTCCCGCACCGCCGCAGGCGTTATGCGGGATCGTAGAAGATGCGAGCGCGGAGTTCTTGGCGATCCCGGCCGCAAGCGGCCTTGACCCGAAGAGGCATCCGGTCTTCAGCGCAAGACTGAGGCCACGCACACGAACGCGCGCTTCGCGGTCACGAACCCGATGCCAGCGCTCATGGCGAACGAATCCTTGCCGCGCCGAAAATGCGTTTACCCTTGATGGTTAATCGCATTTACTTCCGGCCTGAAATTTGCGCCCCAAAATATCCCAAAAATCCCAATATCGGAGAAGGCCCTCCGGCTGGAGGCGGATAGATTGTTCCATCCTATTGATAAACTTACGCTTTTTCCTGAAATCGAGCCCGATCGGATAGGGTTAATCGATTGTATTTTTGGACGAAAGTGGACGCGCAAAAGTCCGTTAAATATGTTTCGGCCCACGCAAATTAACCATGACGGCGCCGCTGCAGCTACGGCGGCGCAAGCACTCTCTTGCATTTTTCTCTTTATAATCAACAACTTGCTGTCGTTAACTTCCCGGAAAGGCGCTTTTTTCTAACATCCCGCCCAAGCATCGTCAAGCAAACGCAGGCTGATCCAAGGGTTCGAGCAAGATGCCGCCTTTCGCAATAAGCATAGAAAGCATCGGGGCCGCGGTCATATGCACTGCAAACGCCGTACAATGACCGCATCCACGGCAACAGAGCGAGGGAGGAAATCCCCTCGACCATTTCGGGCGCTACGCGATCTGATCCGCGATCCGCGCGAGGCTTTCATCACGGCCGAGTACGTGCAGCACGTCGAAGATCGGCGGCGAGGTGGTTCGTCCCGTGAGCGCAGCGCGCAAAGGCTGCGCGACGCCTCCAAGCTTCACGCCCGCCTCTTCGGCGCAGGCGCGCGTCGCGGCTTCCAGCGCCGCAGGCTCCCACGCATCAAGCTTTGCGAAGCGCCCATGAAGCGCAGCGAGATGCTTCCTCGCATCGCCTTCCAGAAGCTTCGCCGCCTTCTCATCGACATCGAGCGGGCGAGGAACGAACAGGTAACGCGCCGATAGCAAAAGCTCGACGAGCGTCTTCGCGCGCTCCTTGAGGCCGGGCATGGCCCGTTCGAGTTTCCTCCAGCCGTCTTCGTCGATGCGGGCCGCGAACTCTTTTGCGCCTTCGATCTCGGGGAGGATCTTCCTGATCTGCGCCACGAGTTCCAGCGTCCGGCGTTTGCCGGATGTAATGCCCGTTCAGGTTTTCGAGTTTCGCGAAATCGAAGCGCGAGGGCGAGCGGCCGATGGCGTCCAGGTCGAACCACTCGATGGCCTGCTCGGTCGAGAAAATCTCATCGTCGCCGTGGCTCCAGCCGAGCCGCGCGAGATAGTTTCGCAGCGCGGCGGGCAAGTAGCCCATCGCGCGATAAGCTTCGACGCCGAGCGCGCCGTGGCGCTTGGACAGCTTCGCGCCATCCGGCCCGTGGATCAGCGGAATGTGCGAGAAGGACGGCGCATCCCAGCCCATCGCATTATAGATCTGCGTCTGGCGGGCGGCGTTTGTGAGGTGGTCGTCGCCGCGAATGATATGCGTGATGCCCATGTCGTGATCGTCGACCACGACGGCGAGCATGTAGGTCGGCGTGCCGTCCGACCGTAAGAGAACCATGTCGTCGAGGTCTTTGTTCTGCCAGGTGACGCGGCCCTGAACGCGGTCCTCCACCACCGTCTCGCCTTCGCGCGGAGCCTTGAGGCGCACGGCGTAAGGCGCGTCCTTCGGCCAATCCTTCGCGTCGCGGTCACGCCACGTGCCGTCATAGCCCGGCGCGCGCCCCTCCTGCTTCGCGCGCTCGCGCATCGCGGCCAGTTCTTCCGGCGTCGAATAGCAGCGATAGGCTTTGCCCTCTTCCAGAAGCTTAAGAGCCACCTCCTTGTGCCGGTCCGCCCTCGCAAACTGGTAGATAACCTCGCCCTCCCAATCGAGTTCGAGCCATTTCAGCCCGTCGATGAGAGCATCGATGGCGGCCTGCGTGGATCGCGCGCGGTCCGTATCCTCGATGCGCAGCAGGAATTTGCCGCCCGTGTGATGCGCGTAGAGCCAGTTGAACAGCGCGGTTCGCGCGCCGCCAATATGCAGAAAGCCGGTTGGCGAAGGGGCAAAGCGTGTCACCACGCCCGATGCGGACGCCATGAGTATCCTCTCAATTCCTGTGGACTTTTTCCTTGGGCAGCGGTGTAACATGCCATCCGGGCAATTGATAGCGGGTGGGCAGGGGTGAGCGTATTCGTTCCCGCGGGTTTTGACGCGTCTCCGCATCGCGGGGGCTTGTTCATCCGCGCCCTGGCATGGCCCGGCAACGCGCTTGCGGCGCAGCTCGACGCCGAGCAGGGACGCTGGTCCCTGTGGATTCCCGTCTTTTTCGGGTGCGGCATCGGCCTTTACTTCGCGCTGCCGCGTGAACCGGAACTGGCGCTGGCTTCCGGGCTTTTCATCGCGGCTCTGGCGCTCCGAATTCTCGCCCGGTCGCATTTGTTTCCGTTTCTCCTCACAAGCGTCCTTCTCTGCGTGAGCGCCGGTTTTCTCGCCGCGAAAGTCCGCACTGAGGTGATGACCGCGCCGATGCTGGAGCGGCATGGCGCGTACGACATCGAAGGCTTCGTGGAAAGCTTCGACCGCCAGAACGCCAAACGAGGGCGCGCCGTCATCCGGCTTTCGAGCATGAGGTATGAGAATGCCGAAGTCGCCAGAAAGCCGTTCCGCGTTCGCGTCAGCGTCCGCGGCGACATCGATCTGAGGCCCGGCAACGCTGTGAAAGTGCGCGCGCTTCTGGGGCCGCCGCCCGAACCTGTCATGCCCGGCGGCTACGATTTCGCGCGCATGAGCTATTACCAGGGCATCGGTGCGTCAGGCTATTCGCTGTCGAAGCCGGAGATTTTTGACGGGCGCGAACTGCCTTTCGACATGAAGTTCAGGACGGCTCTGGCCGACTTGCGGGCGACCATCGGCGAGCGGATCACCTCCGTTCTTCTCGGCCAGACCGGCGAACTCGCCGCCGCGCTGACCATGGGAAAAACGGCCGGTCTCGACGACAGCTCATTGGACGACCTGCGAGGGTCGGGGCTCGCCCATATCACGTCGATTTCCGGCATGCACATGTCGCTGGTGGCAGGCGCCGTCTTCTGGTTCCTGCGCTGGTTCCTGGCGCTTTTTCCCGCAATCGCACTTCGCTTTTCTGTGAGGACGATCGCGGGCGGCGCGGCGCTTTTTTGCGTCACGGTCTATCTGGCGTTGTCAGGCGCATCCATCGCTGCGGTGCGCTCTTATCTGATGATTGCCGTCGTTTTTCTGGCGATCATTTTGAACCGGCCCGCACTTTCGCTCAGAAACGTCGCGCTATCGGCGGTTCTCATCCTCGTCGTGCTGCCGGACAGCCTGATCGACATAAGCTTCCAGATGTCGTACGCGGCAACCGCTGCCCTGATCGCAGGCTATGAGCGCTTCGGCCGCTATCTGCACTTCGAGGCTAAAAGCATCCGCGAACGGCTCACATGGCAGCCTGTTTACATCGTTGGCGCAGTGCTTGTGACAACGGGAACGGCTGGCCTCGCGGTCGAGCCATTTTCGGCCTACTATTTTCACAATCTGACGACCTACGCAGCGCTCGGGAATCTGCTGGGCGGCCCTCCGATCGACTTCGTGACCATGCCGGCGATGATCGTCGCGCTAATCGCCATGCCTTTCAGCCTGGATGAATGGCCGCTGAAACTGATGGGCTTCGGCATCGACGCGATGATGGCCGTTGCGAAACTCGTCGCCTCCATACCCGGGGCCCTGATTACTGTCCCTGCTTATCCCTTTGCCGCGCTGCTTGTGATCCTGGCTGGCGGCCTTTGGCTCATCATCTGGCGCCGGCCCTGGCGGGTCGCCGGCCTCGCCATCATCGGCGTTGGCATCGCCATGACCGCTTATCACGAAAAACCCGACATTTATATCGACCGCGATGCCAAGGTCGTGGCGGTGCGGGACAAGGATGGGAAACTCCAGGCTCCGAAGTCGCGCCGGGCCTATTACACGCTGGCCCAATGGCTGAAAGCCGACGGCGACAACCGCAAGCCGAAGGAGGCTTCCGTTGGCAAGGGCTGGCAATGCGACGCCTATAGCTGCCTCGCCATGGTCAAGGGCCAGCTCGTGAGCTTCACCACCAAGCCCGACGCCATTCAGGAGGATTGCCGGAACGCTGCGATCCTCGTCTCGCCGATGGACCTTCGCGTGCCTTGCCCCGCCCCCAAATTCATTTTCGACCGCGGCGCTCTTTGGGAGAAGGGTTCCGCGGCAATCTCGATCTCTGAGACCGGCATTGCCGTTGCTTTAGCCGGAGATCAGCGCGGCGTCCGCCCATGGTCCCCGGAACGGCGGCGGCGGGAGGTTATTCCACCGGAGCCCGGCGTGAAAAGCGAAGACGTGCAGGAATAGGCAAGGCTGGCTGTCCGATGCTCGACTGCGTGTTGCAGAACAAGCGAAGCTTTTAACAAATCCTGAAACAAGCTGTTACATAATTCAAAAAGACCTCGACAAAAAATGTGACTATTGCTTAGAGAGGAAATGGGTTCGCGGGTTCGCGAAACGGGGGCTGCCATGCATCGGGCTTGTCATAAGGTCGTGTTGCGTGCTGGGTTTAACGTTGAGAAGCTGAAATTTGCGAGCCTGTGGGCGAGCCTGATGGCTGTCGCAATGTGCGCGGGGCTGACCGCATGCGCCGAGGATTTGAAATATCCAAGTCTGGCCAAAATCACCGACCTGGGTAATATCTTGACGCCCGAGGAACGCCAGAAGGCCGTACAAGACCTTCAGAAGCAGGATCAAGCGCACAGCTCTGGCGCCGTACAGACCGCGAGCAAGTAGCGGCCAGATAATTCTCCCCAAGTGCTGACGGTTGAAAGATAGGTGCGTGCAGCCTTGGTGAGCACCGCTGTTTTGCTTCGGCGTTCGCCATAATGGTGAGCGTCAGCCCTCTCAAAGAGGCTGACTTAATCTTTCACGCCCCCTAGCCAGCGTTGGGAGGGGGCGGGCTAGGGGGCACGACCAGAAAGAGCGGGTCAGGCAAACCCTCTTGCATAAACGCTAGAGGACTTGTTCGCTCTTCGGGAAATTGCCGCATTTTCTGTAGCAACAGTTATTCCATATTGATTAAAATTCTACTCGTCAAGCTTCGCGAAAGATGCAATTCACAGGACAGGCACCGCCACCGTCCCTATCATCGCGCAAGCTGCTTAAAGCCTCTCGAGGCACGAACTCGGGCGTGGTTACGAGGTCAAATACGGCGCTGCGCAGACATATCTGTTGGCCAAACCACGCAACGCGCAAAGCCTCATGGACATAAGCATGACTCAGGTCGTATAGGTTAATTGTGCGTCCCGCTTTTTTCGATGGGATGCCTATCGATCCAGGAATCCCATCATGACGGAAGAATTTCACCGCATTAAACGACTGCCCCCCTACGTTTTCGAGCAAGTGAACAAGCTCAAGGCGGCGGCCCGAGCGCGCGGTGAAGACATCATCGACTTCGGCATGGGGAATCCCGATCTTCCCACGCCCGACCATATCGTCGAGAAGCTGATCGAGACAGTCAAGAAGCCGCGCACGAACCGCTATTCGGCGTCGCGCGGCATTCCGGGCTTAAGGCGCGCGCAGGCAGGCTATTACGAACGCCGGTTCGGCGTGAAGCTCAATCCCGATACGCAGGTGGTCGCCACGCTGGGCTCGAAGGAAGGCTTCGCCAACATGGCGCAGGCTATCAGCGCGCCCGGCGACCTGATCCTTGTGCCCAATCCCACCTACCCGATCCACGAGTTCGGCTTCATTATTTCTGGCGCAACCATCCGCCATATACCGGCGAGCGTCGATCACGAGTTTCTGGATGCGGTGGACAAGGCGGTTCGCCACAGCGTGCCGAAGCCGATTGCGCTCGTTCTGAACTATCCATCCAACCCGACCGCGCTGATGGCGAGCCTTGATTTCTATCGCGAGGCTGTTGCCTTGGCCAAAAAGCACGACCTCATCATTCTGTCCGATGTCGCCTATGCCGAAATCTACTTCGATAACGATCCGCCGCCATCCATCCTCCA
This sequence comes from uncultured Alphaproteobacteria bacterium, assembly GCA_963817495.1. Taxonomy (GTDB): domain Bacteria; phylum Pseudomonadota; class Alphaproteobacteria; order Rhizobiales; family Rhodomicrobiaceae; genus Rhodomicrobium. Next base: position 128,810 of record CAWFOS010000018.1, read on the forward strand.
GGTGCCGGGTGCGATGGACGTGGCAGTGGAGTTCAGCTCGCTGTCGAAGACCTATTCGATGCCAGGATGGCGCATAGGCTTCTGCGTCGGAAATGAGCGGCTTGTCGCCGCGCTGGCCCGCGTAAAGTCTTACCTCGATTACGGCGCATTCACGCCCGTCCAGGTCGCGGCCACGGCAGCGCTGAACGGCCCGCAGGAGTGCATCGAGGAGATGCGCCAGACTTACAAGCACAGGCGCGATTGCCTCGTCGAAACACTCGACCGTGCAGGCTGGACCATTCCCTCGCCCCCCGGAACGATGTTTGCCTGGGTTCCGCTGCCGCCGGCGATGGCGGAGGTGGGATCGCTCGAATTTTCAAAGCTTCTCCTGGAAAAGGCCGGCGTAGCGGTGTCGCCCGGATTGGGCTTCGGTGAATATGGCGAGGGCTACGTCCGCCTCGCTCTGGTCGAAAACGAGCACCGCATCCGGCAGGCCGGACGCGCCATAAAGAAGTTTCTTTCTTCGGCCGAGTCCACGCTGCACAACGTCATTCCGTTGGCGCAGGCTTCCGGCGCGCGCTGAGGGCAAAGCTCAATGATGTCAGACAAACCGCTTCGGGTGGGTATCGCCGGATTGGGAACGGTCGGGTCCGGGCTCTTGGCTCTTCTCAATCAGCACAGCGGATCGATCGCGGAAAAAGGCGGCAGGCCGGTTGTCATCAGCGGTGTATGCGCAAAATCGCGCGAGGAGCCCGGCGCCAAGCTGACGAACGCGCCGTGGTTCGACAATCCTTTGGCGCTCGCGATCTCGGCAGACATTGATGTTTTCGTCGAGCTGATGGGCGGAGACAAGGGACCAGCGCTGGAAAGCGTCAAGGCTGCGCTCGGCGCCGGCAAGCATGTCGTGACCGCGAATAAAGCGCTGCTCGCTCGCCATGGCGCGGAGCTTGCGGCGCTCGCGGAAAAGAACGGCGTCACGCTCAGTTTCGAAGCTGCGGTCGCCGGCGGCATCCCCATCGTAAAAACGCTCAGGGAAAGCCTGCTCGGCAATTCGATCACACGCGTCTACGGGATCCTGAACGGCACGAGCAATTACATTCTCACACGTATGCAGCGGGAGGGCCTGCCGTTTGCCGAGGTGCTGGCGGAGGCGCAGGCCCTGGGCTATGCGGAGGCCGACCCGACCTTCGACGTGGACGGCCAGGACGCGGGGCACAAGCTCACGCTGCTCGCGGCGCTTGCTTTCGGCGTGCGGCCTAATTTTGATGCCGTTCATCTGGAAGGCATCCGCGGCATCACGCCCGCCGATTTCCGCGCCGCGGACGAGCTCGGTTACCGCATCAAACTCTTGGCCGTAGCGGCCAAGACGGCCAGCGGCATCGAGGCGCGCGTTTCGCCGACCATGATCCCGAAATCGAGCGCGCTCGCCAGCGTCGATGGCGTCTTGAACTGCGTTGCCGTCGAGGCCGATTTCGTGGGGCAGATCATCCTTGTCGGCCCGGGCGCCGGCTCGCGGCCCACGGCCTCGTCGGTGGCAAGTGACATCATCGATATCGCGCGCGGCCACAGGGGTCCGCCCTTCATCCTGCCTGCAGCAAAACTCGAAAGCCAGCACCCTGCCGAAATGTGCACCCACGAAGGCGGCTTTTACATCCGTCTTTCCGTGTACGACCGGCCCGGCGCCATCGCTGCAATCGCCACGCGCATGGCCGAGCAGAACATGTCGCTCGAGAGCGTTGTTCAGAAACGCGAAGCGCCTGATCTGCCAGGATTTGGCCACCCCGGAAAAGAGGGTGAGCCGACCCCAGTCGTGCTGATCACCCACCGAACCCGCGAAAATCTGCTCCGGGCCGCGCTCGACGCAATTCAGAAGGATGGCCATGTCGAAGGCTCTCCGCAGATGATACGCATTGAGGCGCTTTAGGCCGCCGTGGTAAAGCAATTCAAAACCGGCTGAAAAGAAATCTGAGAAGGAGCACGTCATGGAAAATCAATCGGGATCGGGCTCCCTATCAAGCAGCCTCACGCGCACGCTTTCGCTCGACATCGCGCGGGTGACGGAAGGCGCTGCGGTTGCTGCTGCACGTCTGCGCGGGCGCGGCGATGAACGCGAGGCGGATGCTGCGGCGGTTCACGCCATGCATCGGGAACTCGCCGACCTGCCGGTGTCGGGCAAGGTCGTGATCGGTGAGGGCGAGCGCGATGAAGTATCGACGTTCTTCATTGGGGAGGAACTCGGTCGAGGCGGTCCTCCCGTCGACATAGCAGCCGACCCTCTCGAAGGCACGACCTTGTGCGCGAAATCGCTGCCAGGTGCGCTCACGGTCGTGGCGGTTGCCGAGAAAGGTGGCCTTCTCCATGCGCCTGGCATCTATATGGAAAAGATCGCCATCGGTCCGGGCTACGAGGAAGGGCTCGTGAGCCTGGATTTGTCCATCGCTGAGAACTTGAACAGGCTCGCCGCGGCGAAAGGCGTGTCAATCCGCGACATCACGGCTTGCGTGCTCGACCGTCCGCGGCACGCACGGCTGGTCGAAGAGATCAGGGCGGCGGGTGCAGCGATAAGCCTGATCGGCGACGGCGACATCGCAGGTGTGATACAGACCTGCGAGCCGGAAGAGACGGGCATCGACATTTATCTCGGCATGGGCGGCGCGCCGGAAGGTGTGCTGGCTGCGGCGGCCTTGCGCTGCATTGGCGGCCAGATCCAGGGCCGGCTTGCCGCTCTCAACGACCAGCATCTGAAGCGGGCGGAGCATTTCGGCATCAAGGATCTGAAGCGCAAGTATTCCACGGCGGATATGGCCTCCGGCGATATCATTTTCGCGGCCACCGGGGTTACGGACGGGTCGCTGTTGAGCGGCGTCAAGTTCTACGACGGGCAAATCGAGACCCATACCGTCATCATGCGCTCGGCCACTCGCACCGTCCGCTGGATCTATGCGGAGCATATGGACCTGTCCAAGTTCGAGCGCAGCAACGGCTAGTGCGACTGTCGCGCTCGGGATAACAAAAATTGGCTGGCGATCTTTAGCGATGTTACCGGCTTCCCGCGAACCTATTTGATAACGGGAGCACGGGATTTACCGCTCGTTGACACGGTGGCGACGCACAGCAAAATGCGCCGCGCAGGCGTGGACGCAGATTTGCACGTCTATAAGGAATCGTCCACGCCGAATATGCGAAGTTTTTCAATACGCCGGAATCGAACCAGCACTATCAGGAACTGGGCGCTTTTCTTGTAAAGCACCTCTCCAAATAAACGGTCGCCTGGGATGAGGCACCCTGAGGCCCCCTCAGTTCAAGCCCTTCATCCCTTCGGCGAAGCCTGCGAGCGGAGCGGGAAAGCCGATGCCGGAGTCAGGCGTCGGGAATACGATAAAGCTTGCAGTCTGACCGGACGTGAACTTGCTCACGAGGTTGTCGTCCACGATCACCTCGGCGAGGCAGCCAAACTTCCAGCATTTCAAGAACTTGACGTTGCCGACATCGGAGCCGTCCACCCTCAGCCCCAGGCCAGCCGGAAGCACGACGCCCAACGGCGCCACGATGCGGAGAATTTTCTTGTCGCTGTCGAATGCCCGCATGAACAGGACCGTCAGGAACATGTTCGGCCGGTCCTCAAGCTTGAGATCCTGCACCAGCGCGCACTTTTCGCGCTGCTTTGCCCCGGCGACTTGTGCGCATTTCAGCTTCCAGGCCCCGTAAACCGCCTTGACCTGTCCCGACCCAACCTCTGATTGAGCGTGAGCCAGGGGGGGAAAGAACGCGAGAAGAAGGCAGGCAGCCAGGAGCTTGGCCGGATGAACCATCGTTGCACACCGTGTTGAGGAGCGAGCCATTCAATACATCGCAAGTCGACAAGGAATTGGGCCGAATTGAGACTTTGGCTTTCGCCCACCTGCCATCGCGGCATCGTGAAGCCCAAGTCTGACACGCAAGTGTGAAACCAAAACCACCCTGCGGTGTTGTTCAGTGCAAGGAAATTGGATAACGGCTCCTTGCAACTTTAAGTCAAAGCTCTGACCTAGTTGGTCAAACAAAAAAATAGCTGGAGGTGCGGCTCTATGAAAGCACGAGTTCTCTCGTTCGTGTCTTGCATGTGCTTGGCTATGTTCGGGGATAGCCGCAGTGCGTTTGCCGAAATTGGCGCTCCTAGCGACTGGCAAATCAATCTTCCCCATTCGGTCACGCCGATGCTAGACGAGATGAAGGGCTTCAACGAGCTTCTGCTCGTCATCATCGTCGCGATTGTCCTGTTCGTCATGGGCCTGTTGGCCTGGGTGATGATCCGCTACCGGGAGAGCGCAAACCCGGTTCCGTCCAGGCTCTCGCACAACACTGTTCTGGAGGTGCTGTGGACGATCGTGCCGGTGCTCATTCTGGTTGTGATCGCTATCCCTTCCTTCAGGCTTCTGTTCCGCCAGTTCGACTTCGCGAAAGCCGACGTGGTGGTGAAGGCGACCGGCAAGCAATGGTACTGGTCCTACGAATACCCCGACTCGAAGGTCGCCTTCGACTCCTATCCCATTGACGAAAAGGACTTGAAGCCCGGGCAGTTGAGAAACCTGTCGGTCGATAACGAGATGGTCGTGCCCGTGAACAAGGTCGTGCAGGTCCTTATCACCGGCGGAGACGTCATCCATCAATGGGTCGTGCCCTCCTTCGGAAGCCGCGCGGACGGCATACCGGGCCGCATCAATCGCACCTGGTTCGTCGCGAAGGAGCCCGGCATCTATTACGGCCAATGTTCCGCTCTCTGCGGCCAAGGGCACGACTTCATGCCGATCGCGGTCAAGGTCGTAAGCGACGACGAATTCTCCAAATGGCTCAGTGACAAGCAGAAAAGCGCAAACCTGGACAAGAACCAGCTAGCAGCCGCGGACCCTGCCACGGCTCCTGCGCGTTAGGTACCACGTTGAAGACCGCCGCAGCGGCGCATGGCTGAGGGCACATTATGCAAAAAGAAGTCGCAGCAAAGTATCCTGATGGCCGCCCCGTGGGCTTTGCCAGGCGCTGGCTTTTTTCCACCAACCACAAGGATATCGGCACACTTTACCTGATTTTCGCACTGGTAGCGGGCACCATCGGCGCCATCCTCTCAATTCTTATCCGCATGGAGCTTGCCTATCCGGGGCTCCAGATTTTTTCCAGCGCGCAGTCCTATAATGTGGCTGTCACAAGCCACGGCATTATCATGATCTTCTTCATGGTCATGCCCGCGATGATCGGCGGCTTTGGGAACTGGCTCGTGCCTCTCATGATCGGCGCGCCGGATATGGCGTTCCCGCGCATGAACAATATCTCGTTCTGGCTTCTCCCCGCCTCGTTCACGCTTCTGGTTCTTTCGCTGTTCGTTGAAGGCGCGCCGGGCTCGAACGGCTTCGGCGGCGGCTGGACCCTTTATGCGCCGCTCAGCACGACCGGCCATCCCGGCCCCGCGATGGACTTCGTCATCCTCTCTATCCACCTGGCCGGCGCGGCCTCCATCCTCGGCGCGATCAACTTCATCACAACCATCTTCAACATGCGCGCCCCGGGCATGACGCTGCACAAGATGCCGCTCTTCGTGTGGTCGATCCTGGTGACGGCGTTCCTGCTCCTCCTGTCACTTCCGGTGCTTGCGGGCGCGATTACCATGCTCCTGACGGACCGCAATTTCGGGACGACCTTCTTCGATCCCCAAGGCGGCGGCGATCCGCTCCTGTTCCAGCATCTGTTCTGGTTCTTCGGCCACCCAGAGGTGTACATCCTGATCCTGCCCGGCTTCGGCATGATCAGCCAGGTGGTGTCGACATTCTCCAGGAAGCCCGTGTTCGGCTATCTCGGCATGGCCTATGCCATGGTCGCCATCGGCGCGATCGGCTTCATCGTCTGGGCGCACCACATGTACACGACAGGCATCGGCGTCAACACGCAGGCCTATTTCGTGTTTGCGACGATGGTGATCGCGGTCCCAACCGGCATCAAGGTATTCTCCTGGATCGCGACCATGTGGGGCGGGTCAATCCAGTTCAAGACGCCGATGCTTTGGGCCATCGGTTTCATTTTCCTGTTCACAATCGGAGGCGTGACCGGCGTCGTGCTGGCCAATGCAGGCATCGACCGGCAACTGCACCAGACCTACTACGTCGTGGCGCACTTCCACTATGTGCTGTCGCTCGGCGCGGTCTTCGCGATCTTCGCCGGGTTCTACTACTGGTTCCCGAAGATGACCGGCTACATGTATTCGGAGCCGCTCGGGAAGCTGCACTTCTGGCTGACCTTCATCGGCGTCAACCTCACATTCTTCCCGCAGCACTTTCTTGGCGCGGCTGGAATGCCGAGGCGGTACGCGGACTATCCCGACGCATACTGGGGCTGGAACTTCGTCTCCTCGATTGGCTCCTATATCAGCGGCGTGAGCCTGCTCGTCTTCCTGGTCATGCTGGCGCGCGCGTTTGCGCAGAAGAAGGCCGCGGGCGCGAATCCGTGGGGCGCCGGCGCAACGACGCTGGAATGGACGCTGCCGTCGCCGCCGCCCTTCCACTCCTATGAAGTTCTGCCGCGCATCGTATAGGCAAGAAAAAGAACGATCATGAGCGAAACCCAAGTCTCCCTCGCAAGCAGCCCTTCAACGCCAGCCGGGGTCGCGTCGGCCGGCGACTACATCGCGCTTATGAAGCCGACCGTGATGTCGCTTGCGGTCTTCACGGCCGCCGTCGGCATGGCGGTTGCGCCTGTGCATCTGCATCCGGTGCTGGCCATTACGGCGCTGATCCTGATCGCGATGGGCGCGGGCGCGGCGGGCGCTCTCAACATGTGGTACGACGCCGACATCGACGGCCTCATGCAGCGCACAGCCAAGCGGCCGATTCCCCGCGGGCTTATTCCGCGGGAGGAGGCTGCGGCCTTCGGGCTTTTCCTCGCTGCGTTTTCGGTGCTGAGCCTTGGGCTTCTCATCAACTGGGTCGCGGCGTCGCTTCTGGCGGGCAGCATCGTCTTCTACCTTGTCGTCTATACGCATTGGCTGAAGCGGCGAACCCCGCAGAACATCGTGATTGGCGGCGCCGCGGGCGCACTCCCGCCGATGATCGGGTGGGCAGCCGCGTCGCCGGGCGTGTCGTGGGAGGGCTTCGCACTTTTTATGATCGTGTTCCTCTGGACGCCGCCGCACTTCTGGGCGCTGGCGCTCACTCGCTCCCGCGATTACGCCCGCGCCGGTGTGCCCATGATGCCGAACGTGTACGGCCCCGATCGCACCCGCCTGGAAATCCTCATTTATACGGCGGCGGCGGCTCTGGCGGGCTTGCTGCCGGTCCTGCTCGGGTTTGCAGGATATGGCTATGCGGCGGTCGCTGTGGCGCTGGGCGCGGGGTTCCTGTTCCTGGCGTGGCGCGTGTTCCGCGTCCGTGACGGTTTCGAGGCGGACAGGGCATCGCGGCAGCTCTTCACCTTCTCAATCCTTTATCTCTTCGCGCTTTTCGGCGCTCTGTGGGTGGATCATGGCTTTGGGCTTTAATGAACGGGTGCGGCAGCACCCCGCGCCGCAAATTCTCGATGCCGAGGCGAAGCGCAGGCAAAAGCTGCGATCGATCGCGATAGCCTGGGCGCTCGCTGGCATCGCCTTGATGTTCTTCCTCGTGACGATCGTAAGGCTGGGAGCCAATGTCGCGAACCGGCCCCTCTGAGACAGGCGCATCCGGCAACGGGCGCATGGCCTTGGGGCTCGTTGCGGTCGTAGCCATCATGGTCGGGCTTTCGTTCGCGGCCGTGCCGCTGTATCGGATTTTCTGCCAGAAAACCGGGTGGGCGGGGACGCCGCAGCGCGCGGCTTCCGTCCCGAAGAGCATCGCGCCCGAGACCGTCACCGTGCGCTTCGATGCGAATGTCACGCAGGGCCTTCCCTGGAGTTTCGAGCCGGTAAAGCCTGAAGTCACGCTTCACATCGGAGAAAATAAGCTCGCCTTCTTCCGGGCCGCGAACCATTCGAAGCAGACGGTGACGGGCTCCGCCGTCTTCAACGTCAGCCCCGACATCATGGGCCAATATTTCACGAAGGTGCAGTGCTTCTGCTTCACGGAGCAGACGCTGAAGCCGGGCGAAGCGGTCGAGATGCCTGTCTCCTTCTTCATCGATCCCGCGATCCTGAAAGATCGGGATGCGAGAACCGTCCGGGATATGACGCTGTCGTACACCTTCTACAAAGTGCAGAAGCCGCAGCAAGCCGACGCTGCTCCGGCAATTCAAAATCCGGGTTAAAGCCATTCGGAGAAAGTCATGGCCCAGGAACACGTCAAGCATCACGACTACCATCTGCCCGACCCCAGCCCCTGGCCCATCGTCGGATCGATATCGGCTTTCGTGCTCGCAATCGGCGCGATCATCTGGATGAAGTCGAGCGGCGACGGCGTCTTCGGAATAAAGGGGCCTTGGGTTTTCGCCGCGGGCGTCGCGGGCGTACTGCTGACAATGTTCCTGTGGTGGCGCGATGTCATCATCGAGGGCGTCTACAAGGGCGATCACACGCCGGTCGTGCAGCTTTCGCTACGCTATGGCATGATGCTGTTCATTGCCTCCGAGGTGATGTTCTTCTTCGCCTGGTTCTGGGCCTATTTCGACGTTTCGCTTTTCCCCGCCGACGTCCACAAGATCGCGGACGGGTTGCAGGTCGGCGTCGTCGGCCGCGATCAGGTGCTCGGCGGCAAGTGGCCGCCCGTGCCCACAGCGGACGGCACTTTTAAGCACCCCTTCGATCCCTGGGCGCTTCCGATCTTCAACACGCTCGTGCTTCTCACATCGGCGACGACCGTCACCTGGGCGCACCAGTCCCTTCTGACGGGCAATCGCAGGGGCCTCATCACGGGCCTCGCGCTGACGATCTGCCTCGGGCTGCTCTTCACGCTGTGCCAGGCCTATGAATACAGCCATGCCGGCTTCACATTCGCCGGCCACGTCTACGGCTCGACCTTCTTCATGGCGACGGGCTTCCACGGCGCGCATGTCATCATCGGCACAATCTTCCTGACCGTGATCCTGTATCAGGCCATCGCCGGGCACTTCACGCCGGAGCGGCATTTCGGCTTCGAGGCCGCCGCCTGGTACTGGCATTTCGTGGACGTGGTCTGGCTGTTCCTGTTCGCCAGCATCTATGTCTGGGGCACGGGGTCGGCTGCGGCTGCGGGCTGAGCGACGGCCGCCCATCCGGCTGACGGTTCCCCGGCCCCGCGGCGATGCGCTACAGAAGGGCCTCGCCATCGCGGCGGATTGGTCGGCTTTTGTATGCTCTGGGCGAAAGGAACCATTTGGTCCACCGGTTTGGGCGGGTATTTGCGGCCTGCTGCTCGATTGCAAGATCTTATGAGAAATCGCCTTGTCGACAGGTTAACGCGCTTAAGTCATTGATATTGAATGGAAAAATTTCGAATGGGACGTCATCACAGCCTTCGCGCCGCGGCTGTTCGGTCGCGCACATGGTTAATTTGATGGTCCAAAAACATATTTAACGGACTTTTCCGCGTCCACTTGCGTCCAAAAATACAATGCGTTAACCCTGCTTATGAGGCTGAAAAGCTCATAAATTTCAATGGGTTGCGCTGCCCTCTGCGCCCGGCGAAGGCGCGCGTTCCGATTTTCTGGTATTTTGGGGTGCAGATTCAGGCCGCAATCACGCCGCCGTTAACCACAGTGTGTTAACGCAAGATCCGCGTGGCATTATGGTGGGGCCTTCAGTGGCGACGATCCGTTTTCCACCATGGCCGGGCTTTGCGCCGTGCGGCGGACGATTGTGGGCGTAGCGCTCGTTTCGTCACCCCGGAAACGCGCTTGCGCTTTATCGGGGGTCGAAAAACACACTGACCTGAGCTTGGAACGGTCCCGGCTCGCGCTTTGCTTGGCCGGGATGACGCTGTGCGGCGTTGGTCAATGCGGCCCGCCTTCGGCGGGACGCCTTTGGCGCAGCGATTTTGACCACCGCCGACAACTGAAGGGGGTAAAGAGGTAAAGATTAAGGATGTAACGTCCTGGCCACACGGAAACCGATATCGAAGTACCGGAAGTCTGCGGTGTACCTGAAGCGGCTCGCGGAGCGGAGGTACTGTGGATAGTTGTGCCAGGAGCCGCCGCGCAAAACGCGAAAACCGCCACCTCCAGTTGACCAAGCGCCTCCCGTCGTTTTCAAGTCCGCCGGTTTGCCAACATAGCTGTCATGCCACACGTCCTCGCACCACTCCCAAACATTGCCGTGAACCTGATAGAGGCCCCAAGGATTGGCCTCGAAGTGCTTTGCCGGGACAGTCCGCTTTCGATACTCGCCCTTCGCGCCGCCACCCTTGTAAGGGTCCGCTGAACCATCGTAGTTGGCTTGATCCGTGGTGATCGACGATCCCCACCAAAAAGGCGTAACCGTTCCGGCCCGGCAGGCATACTCCCATTCCGCCTCCGAAGGCAGGCGGTAAGTCGCGCCAGATGCCCTTGAAAGCCATGAGACGTAGGCTTGCGCGTCGTCCCAGTTCACGCGGACGACAGGATGATTATCGCCTTGCGCGAAGCCGGGATCGCGCCACGAACCGCGCCCCGTACCAGCATCGTAGCCGGTGGCGGCAACGAAAGCAGCGAACTGCCCCCGCGTTACAGCGCAGCGTCCGAAAGCGAACGGCTCCGGGATTGTCACCTGGTGCTGCGGGCCTTCGTCGTCATCACGCTGCGGTTCATCCTTGGCTGACCCCATGATGAACTTGCCCGCAGGCAAGACCACCATCTCGGGGCCGGCTTCCACGTCCTTAAACCACTCCGTCTTTCCCGCCCCTGGCAGAAACCACCGCCCACTGGGGTTCCTGACGAAGGGCGCGGCGATCTCGATCCGGCCCTCCGACTTTTGGTGCGCTAACTCTGGGCGATCTGCTTTGTCGACGCGAGGCTTAGCTTCCTCGTGCTTAGAATGTTCCTTCGTTAATTCCTGAAACTTGCGAGCAAAGCGGCTAAATGCGTTGACGCGCGTCTCCGCCTCCATCTTCTCGCGCTTCAGCTTTTCTGCTCGCTCCACATTCACAGCCCGAATGGCTGTGAGGCGCTGGCGCGCGCGGGTGGTCCAAAGCGGCTGGCTTTTTGCGTACTGCTCAATGTACGCCAAGATGATTTCATCGTCTTCCGTCTCAGCTATCTTGAAGCGCTCCCAGTCCCGCTCGGCCGCGCTCCCATGTTGTTTGCCCGGCTCCGGCCGCTGTCCTTCATCCGGCTGCTCGCCCTGTCCCGGCTTTAGAATCGCCTCAACCGCCGCAATCAGCCGCGCCATATGCACGTTGAAGTCGCGCCCGGCGTCCAGAAACGCCGCGTTCCGGCGCGTCAAGGGTTGAAGGCTTGGCGGAAGCTCCTCGATGCGGGGAAAAGGCGCGCCGTCGATCAAGAGCGGGATCACCGGAATTTTGCACGCCAGCGCCGCCTCGATCTCGATGCGAACGAAGTCGTTGGGATTTTCGAGCCGCTTCAGTCCGTGCTCGTCGCGCGCGTCAACCCAGCCGCGTCCGATCAAGGCAAGCACAACAGAGGCTTTGGCGACGCTCTCGTTCAGCCATTCGTGGAAATCCACGCCGGGCGGGATGGTTTCGATGTCCATGAATACGGCGTCACCGCCGAACTTCGCTTCGAGACGGTCGAAAATGCGGCCCGCGATGGCCTTTAAATCCTGCCTGCGATAGGAAATGAAGATTTTGGTCATGCGCCGAAATCATTTGATCAAGCGATCTGGCTTTACCGCAAGCGGAAGCCGATGTCTTCCCCATTGTCAGGGGGCTTTGCGGCGAGCCGGAGGGCGGAGCGCGAAGAAAGCGCGCGCCGGACGATCCATTGCAAGGCTGGCGGTGTTTACACATTTGACGGGTTGCTGAATTACGACGCTGCCCATGGTTCGACGGGCTCACCATGAGGGATGAACCCGTTGAAAATGCGATGCCTCATCCTGAGCTCGTCGAAGGATGGGGGCACTTTATTCAGGAGCCTGCTAAAGGCCGGAGGTCGCCATGGCTGTTCAAGACCACGTCTCGCCCTGGGTCGCGGGAGTGTCCTGCCGCTGCCCTCGTTGCGGCAAGGGCCGGCTGTTCGACGGCTTCCTCGCGCTCGCGAAGCGCTGCGCCGCCTGCGGGCTGGACTACGGCTTCGCGGACTCGGGCGATGGCCCCGCCGTTTTCATCATGCTGATCGTCGGCATTATCGTTACCGGCGGCGCGCTCATCGTCGAGGCGCTCTATTCGCCGCCCTATTGGGTGCACGCCGCGATTTGGCTTCCTCTTGCCATTCTCCTCCCGCTTCTCATTCTTCGCCCCTTCAAGGCCACGCTGATCGCCCTGCAATACGCGAACAAGGCGCAGGAAGGCCGAATCCGATGAGCCATGCCGCTCCTGACATAAAAACGGGACCCGCAGCGCAAGCCGCCCGGAAAAGCCCGATCGTTCCGACCCTTTTCGCGCTTGCCGCGTTCGGCATCCTGATCGCGCTCGGCGTCTGGCAACTGCAGCGCCGCGACTGGAAAAACGATCTCATCGCGCGCTTCGAGCAGGCGCTGGCAAAGCCTCCCATCGCTTACGAACCGCCGCAGCCGAATGCGAACGAGCAGCACAGGGAATTCACGCGGGTCGCGGCGACCGGCGCATTCGAAGAGGCCAAGACCGTAAAAATGCTTGTGCCCACGCCGGAGGATAGTCGCGCGCGGACGCAGGATGGGTTCGGCTATCTTCTCTTCACGCCCCTCAGGATTGGCAATGCCGCCGTCTTTGTGAATCGCGGCTTCGCGCCGCAAAGTCTCGAAAACGCGGCGGAAGGGTTGGCCGGGCAGGCAACCGTCACCGGAATTCTCCGCGTCTCGCAAGCATCGAACTGGATCACGCCTGCGCCCGACTTCGCGAAGCGGCTTTTCTTTTCGGCTGACATCCTCGAGATGGCAAAAGCGGCTGGGCTCGCCGCCCCCGGAACCGTGACCGGCGAATATATCGAGGCCGAGCCCTCGCCGCAGGCCGGGGAATGGCCAAAGCCCCGCGATCCGCACGAGCTTTTGGCGTCGATCCCCAATCGCCATCTGGAATATGCCTTGACGTGGTTTGGCCTTGCCGCCGCGCTCGCGGGCGTTTATGGCTTTTTCATCGCGCGAAATTGATCTTTCGCGCGTTTTCCACCGCCGAAAGCAGCCTGAAACGGGGGCGGCGGAGATGACACTGCCTTAACTCCATCATATTGTGCGATTGAATGGCCATCCTGGCCGCAAGAAAAAAAACAATTCCATGATGTACCTCTCGACCCGAGGAGCCGCAGCTCCCGCAGACTTCGAAGAAGTCTTACTTGCGGGGCTTGCGCCCGATGGCGGTCTTTATATGCCCGCGTCCTGGCCGCAGCTTCAACCGCTCCCAGCCTCCCCGGCAGGACATTACGCGGCTGCGGCGGCCTATGTCATGGGGCCGTATACCGGCGGCAATCCCAGGCACGCCGACCTTTTCGCCATTGTCTCCGACGCCTATGCGGGCTTCAGTCATCCCGAAACGGCGCCGATGCACGAAATCGGGCCGGACCTTTTCCTGCTCGAGCTTTTCCACGGGCCGACGCTCGCGTTCAAGGATTTCGCGATGCAGGTCCTGTCGCGCCTCATGGAGCGTGCGCTGAAGCGGCGGGGCGCGCGAACCACCATTCTTGGCGCAACCTCCGGCGATACCGGCGCGGCTGCGGTGGAGGCGTTCCGCGGGCGCAAAGACATCGAGCTGTTCATTCTCTTCCCGCATGGGCGCATCAGCGACGTCCAGCGCAAGCAGATGACGGCGGCGCAGGAAGACAACATCCACGCCATCGCAATCGAAGGCGCCTTCGACGACGCGCAGGCCATCGTGAAAACGCTGTTTGGCGATGCGGACTTCCGCAAGCGTCACGCGCTGTCCGCCATCAACTCCATCAACTGGGCGCGCATCATCGCCCAGGCGGTCTACTATTATACGGCGCACGCCAAGCTGGGGCTCGACGCGCGGCCAAGCTTCACGGTGCCGACCGGGAACTTCGGCGACATCTTGGCGGGCTTCGTTGCTGCGAAAATGGGCCTGCCCCTTGGAAAGCTTGTGATTGCAACGAATGAGAATGATATTCTTGCCCGGGCGCTCGAAACGGGTCGGTACGAGCCGCGCGAGGTGACGCCCACCGACAGCCCGAGTATGGACATTCAGGTTTCAAGCAATTTCGAACGGCTTCTGTTTGAGGAAAGCGGCCGGGACTTCAGGCTTCGTGATCCAGGCGATGGCGAGTTTGCGCGAGAACGGCGCATTCGAGATTCCGGCCTCCACACTTACCCCGATGCGCGAGCGCTTTTCCGCTCACCGTGTCAGCCGGGATGAAGCCGCCTCGGCGATGCGCAGGCTGTTCGAAGACACTGGCAGGCTCATCGATCCGCACACGGCGGTCGGGCTTGCCGCCGCTCAGAGAGAGCAGGAACGCAGGCCTGGGCCGATGGTCGTGCTGAGCACGGCGCATCCGGCGAAGTTTCCCGAAGCCGTCAAGCGCGCAACAGGGCGGATCGCCGAAATTCCCGAACGTCTTCAAGCGCGTCTTCACGGCCGCGAACGCTTCGAGCTTTTGCCGAACTCCGCGAAAGCCGTCGCCGACACCATCGAGGCCCACGCGGGCGCTCGGCACTCATAATATTCGAGGCATATCCATGACAGTTCAAGTGAGCCAGCTCGAGAATGGGATGCGGATCGTAACCCACCGCATGGCGGGGCTCGAGACCGCGACCGTTGGCGTTTTCGTGGCGGCCGGAGCGCGCGCCGAAACCGACCATGAGCATGGCGTGGCCCACTTTCTCGAGCACATGGCCTTCAAGGGCACACCGACGCGCACGCCGATGCAGATCGCGGAAGAAATCGAGGGCGCGGGCGGCGCGCTGAACGCCGTGACCTCATCGGAGGCCACCAACTATTACGCGCGCGTCTTGAAAGACGACGTTGAGCTCGGCCTGAACCTGATCGGCGATCTTCTGCTCAATCCGGCCTTCAGCGAGGACGAGATGGACCGCGAGCGCGAGGTGATCCTGCAGGAAATTGCCGCGACCCAGGACAGCCCCGACGACATCGTCTTCGATCTCGCCCTTGCCGAAGCCTATCCCGGCCAGGCGCTGGGCCGCTCGATCCTCGGCACGGAGCGCACCATCTCCCGGCATTCCGCCGCCGATCTGAAGCGCTTCCGCAACGAAAACTACGCGGCCTCGCGCATGATCCTCTCCGCGGCCGGATCGGTTGATCACGATGCGCTTCACCGGCTGGCGGAGAAGCTCTTCATAGGCCTTCCCTCGGAAGCGCCGCGCCAGATCAAGAAGGCCAAGTTCGAGGGCGGCAACGCGGATTCGGACAAGCGCTTCGAGCAGTGCCACGTTCTTTTCGCGTTCGAGGGTTATCCGAACGGCCACGAGGCTTCCTTTGCGGGCCGCATTTTCGCGGGCATCGCAGGCGGCGGCATGGCGTCGCGGCTTTTCCAGGAGGTTCGCGAGAAGCGCGGCCTCTGCTACGACATTCACGCTTTCGATTGGGGCTACGTCGACAGCGGCGTGATCGGCCTTCATGCGGCCACGAGTTCCCAGCAACTGAAAGAACTGACCAACCTGTCGCTCGGCATCTTCGCGGATCTCGCGGAGCACGGGCCTACGGAACAGGAACTTGCGCGCGCCAAGGCGCAAATCAAGGCGGGGCTTTTCATGAGCCTTGAAAGCTGCGAGGCGAGAGCCGGACAGCTTGCCTGGGATCTGATGGTGTTTGGCAGGCCGATCTCGAACGAGGAGCTGATCGAAAAGATCGACGGCATCACGCGCGAGGACGTCCAGGCGGTTGGCCGCTCCATACGCGAGAAGCCGGATATGGTTTCAGCGGTCGTCGGAGCGCGTGGCGCGTCGTCGGTCGTGGCTGACGCCGCCGAGGCATTCCTGTCCGGCGCCCTGGCCGCTTGACGGAAGTCATGCTTTCCGGCGCGCGCATGTTCTTTGCCGACACGAGGCCCTACGTGGAGGGCGACGGGGTCTATCTGCGCGAACCGCAAATGTCGGATTACAAGGCGTGGGCTGCTCTGCGCGCCGATAGCCGCGCGCTTCCTGGAGCCCTGGGAGCCGCGCTGGGCGAGAGACGAACTGACGCGCGACACCTATCGCCGCCGCATCCGCTACTACTACCGCGATGCCCGTCAGGACCTCGGTTATGCCTTTTTTCTGTTCAGAACCTCTGATAACGCCTTAATCGGGGGAATAACTTTGAGCAATATCAGGCGGGGGGTAAGTCAGAGCTGCTCCTTGGGATACTGGATCGGCGAGCCGTACGCTCGGCAGGGCTTCATGACCAAGGGCGTGCAGGCGGTCATCTGGTTCGTCTTCGATGTTCTGCGTCTTCACCGGTTGGAAGCGGCGTGCCTGCCAGAGAACAAGGCGTCGGCGGCGCTTCTGAATCGGACAGGATTCCAATATGAGGGCTTGGCCCGGCGGTATCTGAAAATTAATGGCACATGGCAAGACCATTGGCTTTTTGCACTGCTCAGTGACGACTCTGCGCGTTGACCGAACCGACGGCCGGCGGGTCCGGTAATGAAAAAGCGGGATAAAAGCCCGGCAGTGCAATCGGCGGCTCCAAGAGCGCTCTGGCGGCGGAAAGGCTTCCCGCCGGCGTTGTTCGCATTCATCGCCGCATTTCTCATAGCCCTGGCGTCAATGGCTACGCCGTCGAGGGCCGTGGAGCCGATTGTCATCGGTCCCGACGACGAAAAGATCGATATCACGCTTCTTGGCGAGTTTTACGAGCGGCGCGGCGACAAGCTCAGCGTCGAAACCGCACCCAACGCAGACGGCATCGCCGGGCGCATGACCGTCTCGGCCAAAACGCCGGGAACGAACCCGAGCTGGGTGGTCTTCGCGCTCAGCAACCCGACTGACAAGCCCGTCCTCCGCTTCCTGACAGCCCAGCGTTACGACGTCGTCGGATCGCGCGTCGCCAAGCCAGACCTCGATGCGCCCCGAATAACGAATGTCACGCCTTCGCTCGGCTTCCGCCCCGAGCGGAATGAAGATTACGATTATCTCGACATCTACCGCATTTCGATCGAGCCGGGCACGACTGTTACCTTCATCGTCGAACTCGCCTCGGCCTCCGTCCCGCGACTTTATCTCATGTCGCCCGCCAATTTCGGGAAACGGCAGCGGGACTCGGCGCTCTTTCACGGGATCCTGCTTGGGATCACGGGCATTCTCGCGATCTTCCTGACGGCAATTTTCGCGGCCAACCACAAGCTCGTTTTTCCGGCCACGGCGCTCGTCGCCTGGGCGGCGCTCGCCTACTTCTGCGTCGATTTCGGCTTCTGGCATAAGCTTTTCCAGCTCTCCTCCGAGGACAACGGCACATACAGAGCGGCGGCGGAGGCGTTCCTGGCGGCGAGCCTTGTCATCTTTCTTTACGTCTTTCTGAATTTAAGGCTCTGGCATTCCTGGATCTCGCTCGGGTTTCTGGCCTGGATGGCGGCGCAATTCGGCCTGATCTTTTTCGCGCTGATCGACGCTCAGCTCACGGCAGGTCTTGCAAGGCTCTCTTTCGTCCCGATCGCGGCCATCGGCAGCGCGGTCATCGGCTATCCTGGCTCTGCGCGGACAGGAACGCGCGCTCGCGCTCGTCCCGTCCTGGATGCTCTTCATGGTCTGGATGTTTGCGGCGGCCGTCACCATGACGGGCAAAGTATCGGGCGATCTTGTTGTGTCCTCGCTGTCCGCCGGTCTTGTGGTCTTTCTCATGTTGATCGGCGTGACGGTAACACAATACGCCTTTCAGACTGGCGAGGGCGGAGGCACGGTCGAGGAGGCAGGCCAGTTCAAGCTGCGCGTCATGGCTCTGGAGGCCTCCGGCGCAAGCGTTTGGGAATGGGACGCCCGCCGCAATGAAATAAACACCGGCCCCGAAGTGGAACATGCGCTTGGCTTGCCAGCCGGGGCTCTCCGATGCCCCGCCGACAATTGGCTCCAGCATCTTCACGCTTCGGACAGGGAGCGCATGCGCCTCACTCTGTGGACGTTGCGCGAGCGTCAGGGCGGGGACATCAACCAAGAGTTTCGCATGAAGCGCGCCGACGGCGGCTATCTCTGGTACGAACTCAGGGCCACGGTTTCGCAACAGCGCGCGACACGAGCGCTTCGCGGCGTCGGCCTCATGCGAAACGTCAACGCCCAGAAGCGCGCACAGGAGCGTCTCCTCCACAATGCCATTCGCGATGGCCTGACCGGCCTGCCGAACAGGGAACTGTTTCTCGACCGGCTCGAAACCGCGGTCACCCGCGCAAAGCATGAGGAAACCAAGCCCACCGTCTTATTCATCGACCTCGATGCGCTGAAAAACCAGAATCGCTCTCCTGATTTCGCGACGAATGACGGCGTGCTCTTGACTATCGCCCGGCGCCTTACCCGCCATATTTCAGCAGCAGGACACACTGGCCCGGATCAGCGCCCTGCAATTTGCGATCCTCATCTCCGAAGACACCGAGCCGCGTCATATCGCGATGCTTGCGGAACGCGTGCGCCGCTCTTTGCGGACGCCCATGAAGGTTGGGGGCCGCGATCTGGTCATCACCGGCAGCATCGGGATTGCGATGTATGACAGCACGCAGGAGCAAGCCGAAGTACTGCTTCGCGAGGCCGAAAGCGCCATGTACCGCGCCAAGCGCGCCGGCGCGGATCGCATCGAGCTGTTCAAGCCCGAGATGAGGGGCGTGAGCGACGAGCGCTCCATCGTTCAGTCCGATTTGAAACACGCAATCGAGCGCCGCCAGATCCGCATCCTTTACCAGCCGGTGATGCGCATCGCCGATGAGCGCCTCGCCGGGATGGAGGCTTTCGTCCTCTGGGAACACCCGACGCTCGGCCGCTTGAGCCTGCCCGAGTTCGAGCCAGCCGCAGAGGCCGCGGGGCTGTCGGGCGAGCTATGGGCCTACGTCTTCGAGCGCTGCATCCGGCAGGGCGCGCGCTGGCATCGCATCCTCCCGCGTGAAGACCCGATCTATATCAGCATCAACATGTCGAGCCAGCAGCTCTTCCACCACGATCTGGTGCAGAACTTGCGGCTGATCATAGGCCGGGAGACGCTGCCGAAGGGCGCTCTGAGGCTCGAGATCGCCGAAACGCTGATCAACTCGAATCCCGAGCAGGCCATCGAGATCCTGGACTGGCTCAAAAGCTTGAACGTCAGCGTTGCGCTCGATGAATTCGGCGTCAGCTTCTCCTCGCTGACCTGTTGGCACCGGCTGTCCATCGACGCCATCAAGATCGACCGCTCGCTCGTCACGATGAGCGACAAGGAACGGTCCAGCGCAATGGTGTTGAAGGCCGTTTTGACGATCGCTCATGAACTTGGAAAAGACGTCATCGCGGTGGGCGTCGACAACGAGGAAGACCTCGCCTATGTCCGCGCGCTTGGCTGTGACTTCGGCCAGGGCTTCTATTATGCGGACCTCATGACGGAGCGCGAGGTCGTCAGCCTCCTCAACGCGATTGCCCGTTCCACGAAGCGGGACAGCAAGGAGCAGGAAAAGGAAGAAAGACGGGCTGAGCGCAGAGCTGAAAAGGAAAGGGAGAAGGAGGGGAATGAGCGGGAGAAGGGCGGAGCGCCCGCCGTTACTGAGGCAAAGTCCGTTGTGGATGTATCGGGCTCGCCCGAAAAAAGACCGGGAAGGGGCATGAGGCGCCGCGAAAGCTCCGGCGAAGATCGGAAGGGGGCCAACGCAGCTACAGCAGCAAACGGGGCTTCGCCTCGCGAAACACAGCCGCCGCCGGCCCCTGGAGAAGGATTTCGCCCTGGAGCGCAATCACGGCCGGCTTTCCCGTTGGGCAGGCGGGAGAAATAGCCAAATCAGGGTCAAGCCCGACCGGCAACGCCGACTAGGTGGGAAGGATCTATGCCCATACTGTCGAGAGCACGTCCGTATTTGCTTTCAAGGTCGCTGTTGAAAACGATTTCGGGATCGGCGGGACAATTGAGCCAGCCATTCGTCTGGATTTCGTGTTCAAGCTGGCCGGCGGCCCAGCCGGCATAGCCGAGCGCGAGTATGGCCCTGTCCGGCCCGCTTCCTTTCGCGATTGCCTTTAGAATGTCGACTGTAGCGGTCAAGCAAACGCCTTCATTAATCGGCAGCGTACTGTCGGCAGCGAAATAGTCGGCGCTGTGCAGAACGAAGCCGCGGCTCGTCTCCACGGGGCCGCCCATATGAACGGCCATCGAACTCACCCGGATAGCGGCAGGCTTGGCTCCCTCGGGGAATATTTCGAGCTGCTCAAGCAGCCTCGGCAACGTGATGTGAGGGGCGCGCTGATTGATGATCAACCCCATGGCGCCTTCGGCCGAGTGGGCGCACATATAGATGACCGCGCGGTGAAAACGCGGGTCCGACATCGAGGGCATGGCGATAAGAAGTTGCCCGTCAAGGTAACCATCGGTTTTCAAAAAGCCAACATGTGAAATTCGTCTTGGCATGCTTTAATGGTAACGCCTCCGCCCGCTTCTTGTGAAGTGCGATCGCGTAATTTTTTCTACGCGCGTCCGTGATTTATGCCGCAGGCCCATCCCTGTACCCTATAGGGATGAACCTCAAAGACATTGACAGGTTCCAGGGCAGAGCCGGTCGAAAGTCGCGCCCCAAAGATCGCAAACAGCCCCGTAACTCCGGTGTGCGGCAAGCTCGCGGCATGTTTTCCAACCGATAATGGCCCCAAACTGACCGCCCTGGTGCGGGAAAGGGTTAGGCCATGGAGTTTTACAATCAGTTCCAACAGCTGCTGTATGCCGTATTCGCAGCCATTTTCGGTTTCATGCGTGACTTTTGGCAGTGGTGGCTTACGCAAATTCTTGCAGTGCCCTGGGGCCGGATCGGCGACCTGCCCGGTTCCAAGGTTTTGTTGCTGATCGCGAGCAGCAGCATTGTTGCCTACTTCCTTTTTCGCGCCGTCCGCGAACTGTACGCGGCAGGAGAAAAGGCCTTTTCCGCGTTTCTGACACTCGTTAAGGTTTTTGCCAGAACGGTGCCGCCCATCTTGTTCGCGGGTCTCGCCGCCGCTGCGGGAGCCTGGGTCGTGAATCATGTACAATTGTGAGCGCTGACCACGCGTCCTGATTTAGGCGCTGCATGCTGGGCGTGCCGTCCTTTGACCTTGGTCAACGCTTACGCCTGCGGCAACATTATTAGATAAGGGCGAGGCGCTGGGCCCATCATCGCCGGAGCGCTGCAGCCCAAACCGCAGCCGGCGGAGCACGCCATGACCATCCGGAACCTCAATCTCCTGTTTCAACCCAAAAGCGTGGTCCTCGTGGGCGCGAGCGAGCGGCCGGGGTCCATCGGATTGCACATCGCGGAGAATCTCCTGCGCGGCGGCTTCGCAGGCGAAATCGGTTTCGTCAACCCGGGCCACGACGTCATTATGGGAAAGCCGTGCTGCCGAAGCATCGACGCTCTCCCCTTCGTGCCGGGCCTCGCGGTCATCGCCACCCCTCCGAACACGATACCCGGCATCATCGACGAACTTGGCCGCAAAGGCTGCAAGGCGGCCGTCATCGTTACGGCCGGCGTCACTGGCGATCTGGCGCGCCGCATGCTGGCCGCGGCGAAGCCTTATCTCCTGCGCATCATCGGGCCGAACTGCATGGGGATCCAGATCCCGGGCCTGAAACTGGACGCGAGCTTCGCGCATATTCTGGCAAAGCCGGGCGATATCGCGCTTGTGTCGCAATCGGGGGCCATCGCGCTCGCCATGCTCGACTGGGCCGCTGTCGAAGGCGTCGGCTTCAGCCATGTGGTCTCGATTGGAGATTCCGCCGATGTCGACCTGGGCGACATGCTCGACTATCTCGCAGGCGATGTCACAAACAGATCCGTGTTCCTTTATATCGAGTCCGTTAAGAACGCGGCCAAGTTCATGTCCGCGGCGAGGCGCTGCGCGCGCGCCAAGCCGGTCATCGCGATCAAGGCAGGCCGGCACCCTGAAGGGGCAAAGGCCGCGGCATCGCATACCGGAGCGCTTGCGGGTTCCGACAACGTCTACACCGCCGCGCTGCGCCGCGCGGGCATCCTTCGCGTTGTCGATCTGGACGAGATGTTCGATGCGGGGGAAGTTCTCGCGCGCGTTCGATCTATCCCGGGAAGCCGTATCGCCATTGTGACGAACGGAGGCGGCGCCGGCGTTGTTGCAGCCGACACGATTGCCGACTTGAGAGGCACGCTCGCCGACCTCGAGCCCGATACCATCGACGCCCTGAACAAAGTGCTTCCCCCAACGTGGTCGCATGGCAACCCCGTCGATATTATCGGCGACGCTGGGCCGGACCGTTACGCGGCGGCCATGGAAGCCGTTATGCAGGATCCGAATACGGACGTTGTGCTGGTCATCAACTGTCCGACGGCGCTCGCCTCGTCGGTCGATGCCGCAAAAGCGACGATCGATGCCGTCGAAAAGCAACGCCGCATTGGCCGCAGAAAGCCTGTGGTCGCGACATGGCTCGCGCAAAGCGCGGTGGAGGAAGTGCGGCCGCTTTTCTCCAAGGCCCATATCCCCGACTTCGAAACGCCGACGAAGGCGATCGAGGGCATCATGCAGCTGGCCCGCTATGCATGGGCGCAAAAGGAGTTGATGCGGACGCCGCCTGTCACGCCGGAGAACCACGTCGATCCGGCGGCCGTCGAAGCCCTGATCGGCCGCACCCTGGGCCAGGGCCGCAGCATGATGACGGAACCGGAGGCGAAGGCGGTGCTGAGCGCCTATGGCATCCCGACCGTGCCAACCAAGGTGGCCACAACGCCGGAAGAGGCGGCCCGTGCTGCGGCGGACCTGTTACGCGGCTACGCCTCGGTGGTCGTGAAGATCCTTTCGCCGAACCTGACCCATAAGTCGGATATTGGCGGCGTCCGCCTCGGCCTCGCATCCGCAGAGGAAGTCGAGAAAGTCACCCGCCGGATGCTGAGCGAGATCAAAGCGGCGCGCCCCGACGCGATCATCGAAGGCGTCACCGTCCAGCCCATGATCCACCGCAAGGACGCCTACGAGCTGATCCTTGGAATCTCGACGGACGATGTCTTCGGACCGGTCATCCTGTTCGGAGCAGGCGGGACCGGCGTGGAGGCGATTGGCGACAGCGCCATGTCTCTCACGCCCCTCGATCTCAAGCTCGCGACCGACCTCATCCAGTCCACCCGTATCTACAAGCTGCTGAAAGGGTACCGGGACAAACCGTCCGTCGACCTGCACGAGCTTGCGCTTTGCCTTGTCAGGCTGAGTGCCCTTGCCGTGCAGCACCGCGCCATTCGCGAGCTCGACATCAATCCTCTCCTCATCGACGAGAAGGGCATGATCGCGCTCGACGCGCGCATCAAGGTCGAAGACCCCGCGATTCACCGGCCCGTTCCCTGCGCCATCCGGCCATACCCGATCCAGTGGGAGAAGACGTACAAGCTCTCGGATGGTGGCGAGGTCTTCGTCCGCCCGATCCGGCCCGAGGACGAGCGCTTCTACGCGAAGTACATGGACCTGATGGACCCGGAGGATATCCGCCTTCGCATGTTCATGCCGGTCAAGGAGTTTTCGCACGAGTTTCTCGCGCGCATGACACAGATCGACTATGGGCGCGAGATGGCTTTCATCGCGCTTCGCCCGGACGGCGCCGGAGACTGGGAAGGCCTTGGCGTCGCCCGCTTCTTCGCCGATCCCGATTATGAAAAGGCCGAGTACGCCGTCCTGGTCCGTTCCGATCTGAAAGGGCTCGGGCTTGGGTGGATCCTCATGCAGCACCTCATCACCTATGCAAGGGCCGAGGGGCTGAAGGAGATTAATGGCAGCGTCCTCTGCGAAAACACGAACATGCTGAAGATGTGCCGCGAGCTGGGCTTCAGTGTGAAGCGCAATCCGGAGGACGAAATGGTCAATATCGTGACCCTCGATCTCCGCTCGCCGTCTGTCGCGAAGCTGACGCAATAGTGACCTGAGCAAACAGGTGGATGATACCCTTTGCCAGTAAAAGATGGACAGCCTGCTGAAAATGCTGCCCGCGCCTAATTCGTGAAGATCGACGTGACACTGGGTCCCCGATGACGCGATTGCTCAGCCTTTAGGGCGCGTAATGGGTGAAGACAAAGTCGTGATCTTTGGCGGGCCCGTGGCAGGAAAAGCACGTCTTGAGCATCGCCTCGCCGATGGGTTTGCCATCGTTAAATTGTGCGAACCCCCAGCCGCCAGTCGAGGCGTATTTACTTGAGTCCTTCACCATAAACTGGACGCCTTCCTTGGGGGAGCCCGCCACGAAAGATTGGTTACGACCAAAGGCTTTGTTGTTTTCTTCCGACGGATCGTAACTCCAGGCGAGCCGGGCAATGATTGTGCCGTCCGGGAAAGGAAGCACGCCTTCCCGGAAAGCCTTGATTGCTATGTCATTGCCCAAAACAGCGCGCAAATCGTTGAGTTCGCCTTCTTCATGAGCCACGGAGATCAACCTCCAGTCGCGGTAACCCGGTGGTATTTTCATTCCGAAGATCGCGGCGGCTTCTTCTGCTCGGCCTGCTGCGAAAGACATTAAAGCGATTGGACAGACTGCGATCGCTGTCATCACAAAGGCCAGGCGCCGTCTCATTAGGGCGTCCTTTCACCGAAGGAGTTTGAGTCGCAATGGGCACATTGCGCTTATTATTCCCGTTATGAATGGATAGTTCATATAGAAAATCCACATATGGTGAACGTAATATTACTCTTGTTGATATCTGCTGTTTGATCTTGAACTATACTTCAGAATTATTCTTCTATGACTTGTTGCTAAGCTCACTTTGCAGCCTCAGAGGAATTTCACCACCGCCGCGGTTTGTCCGAAGAGAACCTTCTTCGCCTCCTCGCTCATCGTCGGCTCGGTGTTGATCTCCTTCGCGCGCTCATAGGCCCGCACCGTGGCTGGGCGCGCCTTGATCTCCTCGAACCAGCGCTCCAGGTCCGGAAAGTCGTCGAGCTTCTGGCCCTGCCGTTCATGGGGCACGATCCAGGGATAGGCAGCCATGTCCGCTATGGAGTAATCGCCCGCAACGAAGGGCCTGTCCGCTAGGCGCTTGTTGAGGACGCCGTAGAGGCGGTTGGTCTCCTTGACGTAGCGCTCGATGGCGTAGGGGATCTTCTCGGGGGCGTACTGGCTGAAATGGTGGTTCTGGCCCGCCATCGGACCCAGTCCTGCCACCTGCCAGAACAGCCATTGCAGCACCTCGACACGCCCCCGCAAGTCCGGCGGGATGAAGCGCTTTGTCTTCTCCGCGAGATAAAGCAGGATGGCGCCGGACTCGAAGACCGGGATGGGGGCGCCGCCGCCTTCCGGGTCTCGGTCGATGATGGCTGGGATGCGGTTGTTCGGCGATATGGCCAGGAACTCAGGCTTGAACTGGTCGCCCGCGCCAATCCTCACCGGCACGATCGTGTAGGGAAGCCCCGTTTCCTCCAGAAACATCGTGATCTTGTGGCCGTTGGGCGTCGTCCAGTAATACAACTCGATCATGAGGAGCCTTTCATACACCTATAGACACGGAAAACAGGTGAGCCGGATAAAGGTCCTTTCTTCGTCTCGAATGGCCCGCACAATTCCCGCAAGCAAGGTCGTTTCAATTCCTCGGATTCATGGTTAATGCAACCTTGCCGTGCAAAAGATCCTGGTTGTGGCATGAAGGAGGCGCTACAATGAATAACGAGATTGAAGGAAATGCTTTCACTCATCCTTGGATATCTGGGGCTTGCGGTGCTTCTGGCTGGAGTGGCCTGGGGCGGCGTAATTCTATATTGCACCAGGCCGACGAAAGGGAGGTGGTAACGGGAATTTAGCCAGCAGGACCTGCAGCCGGCGAGGGCAATTTTACACGTTATTTCAATCCTATCCCAATTTCGTTCCTGCATAACTCAAGCTTCCCGCCTCTTGCAGACTTCCGGGGAGCATAGATGCTGCACACAATTTTCCGGCCAGCCATGCACGTCATGAGCCGGCTTCGGTTTGCGCTGAAACTGGGGCTGATCGGCGTGCTGTTCATGATGCCGCTTGCCGGCCTCGTCTACTTCCTCGACGACGAAATCACCACCAACATCGCGACCGCACAAACCGAGCGTCTCGGCATCATGGAGATCGTGCCTGCACGATACTTGCTGGAGGCGGTTCAGACGCATCGCGGCATGAGCCAAATCGCGCTGAGCGGAGATTCGGCGGCCAGGGAGAAGCTTAGCGCCATCGCGAGCAAAATCGATGAACAGCTTCAGCTTCTGAGCGTGCTCGACGAGACGATCGCGGCGCCGCTCGGAACCACGGAAGCAGTCACGAACCTGAAGAAACAGTGGGCGGATTTGAGCTCGAATAACAATCGATATACGCCTGACGAAAGCTTTGAGAAGCATAGCGCCCTCACTGAATCCATATTGGATTTCCTGAAACTCGCAGCGGATAAATCCGGCCTGACCCTCGATCCGGATATGGATTCCTTCTACCTCATGGATGCGGTGGCTTTTCGCATGCCCGATGTGGTCGAGAGTGTTGGCCGCTTGCGGGGCCATGGCTCAGGCATTCTCAAGCGGCAAGCCATGAGGCCCGATGAGAAAACAGAACTGGTTGTTCTCAAACGGTTCTATGGAAGGGATTTTCAGACCCTCCAGGGGGATTTATTCAAGGCGCTCAGCGCCAACGGCGCCTTGGCGTCGGCCCTGGATACGAAGGTCAAGGAAGCACGTTCGGCCGCCGAGCATTTTCTGAAAAACGAAGCTGCTGGGCTGGTGAATGGCGACCTCTCCCTTGCGCCAATCGAATTCTTCAGCCGCGCGACCGCGGTCAAGGATGCCTTGTTCGCATTGTTCGATGCCTCGGCGGACCAACTCGACGGCCTGCTTGTCGCCCGCATCCACAAGCTTGAGACCAACCTTGCGATGATGCTTGGCGGCGTCGGGCTCGTGCTGGCCTTGGTTCTGTACCTCTTTATGGGCATCCTGCTTTCGGTGCTGTGGTCGCTCAGATCCATCCAGGCAGGCGCCCAGCGTCTGGCGCAGGGCGATGTCTCTCAGCTCGTTGACAGCCATTCGCACGATGAACTCCGCGATGTGGGCGGCGCGGTGAACACCGTAATCCACACGCTCGACAAATTCATCAAGGCCCAGCTCGAAATGGCCCGCGCCCATAATCAGGATGGCCGCATCAGCCAGGAAATGCGTCCCGGCGACTTCCCCGGCGCCTATGGCGTAATGGCCCGCAACTTGAATGAGATGGTGAAGGCTCATATCGGCGTGCAAACTGAGTTCGTGGATGTGATGTCCTGTTACGCCAGCGGGGACTTTACGAGCCGCATGCCGAAACTGCCGGGCGAACGCAGCAAAATCTCAGAGGCCGCGGAAAAGGTTCGCTCGGAGCTGGAAGCGGCGGCGGACTCTGCGCGGTACAATGCGCTCGTGAAGGCGGCGCTCGACCACGTCAGCATCCCCGTGCGCGTCGCGAACGAAAGCGGCGAAATCCTCTATATAAACAACGCGATGAACAGCACATTTCATAACTATGAAGCGGCGTTCCGCCGCCAGATTCCAGGCTTCGATGCCGAAAAGGCGATCGGCGCCAGCGTGGGCATGTTCTACAGCGATGCGAGCGCCACCCTCGCGCGGCTGCGCAGCACTGTGCGGGCGACGACCTCGCGGATGTCCTTGGGCGGACGCGACTACGATATCGTGACGAGCCCCGTCCTCAATGAAAACGGCGAACACCTCGGAACCGCCGCGCAGTGGAATGACGTCACCGAGCAGCTCGCCGCCGAAAAGGAAATCGCCGGCATCGTCGAAGCCGCGGCTGCGGGCGACTTCAGGAAGCGCATCTCGGAAGCGGATAAGACCGGGTTCATGCTGCAAATGAGTCACGGCCTCAACGAGGTGCTTGGCACAAGCGAGAGCGCGCTCAGCGAAATCGCCCGTATCTTGAAGGCGCTTGCCGATGGCGATCTGACTCAAAAAATCGAAGCCGAATTTCGAGGCGTATTCGCCGCGCTGAAAGACGACAGCAACGGCACCATCGAGCGGCTTCGGGATATCATCCGGCAAATCCTTGAGGCGGCAGAGTCCATCAACACGGCGGCGCGCGAGATCGCCACGGGCAACAACGACCTCTCCCGCCGCACCGAAGAGGAAGCGAGCAGTCTCCAGGAAACCGCCAGCAGCATGGAAGAACTCGCGGCGACCGTGAAGCAGAATGCGGAGAATGCGGGGCAAGCCTCGAAGCTCGCGGGCGAGGCATCCGAGAGCGCCACGCGCGGCGGCGAAGTCGTGGCGCAGGCGATCGACACAATGAAGGAGATCACGGAAAGAAATCGCGAAATCGCCGAAATCACCACGCTTATCGACGGCATCGCCTTCCAGACCAATATCCTGGCGCTGAACGCCGCGGTGGAGGCAGCCCGCGCGGGAGAGCAGGGCCGCGGCTTCGCCGTGGTTGCCTCCGAGGTGCGCAACCTCGCAAAACGCAGCGCCGAAGCCGCCAGGAACATCAAGGCCCTCATCGCGAGTACGGTGGACAAGGCCGATGAAGGCGCGAGGCTCGTCGAAGGCGCTGGCGAGGCCATGGAGGGCATCCTGGGCCAGGTGAAGCGCGTCGCGGCCATCATTGGCGAGATCGCCGCCGCCAGCAAAGAGCAAAGCGACGGCATCCAGCAGGTGAACCATGCCGTGGCCCAGATCGAGCAACTGACGCAGCAGAATGCGGCGCTTGTCGAGGAAGCAGCCGCCGCTGCGGCGAGCATGGAAGAGCAGTCTCAGGCGCTGGTGCGCTCCGTCACGGTGTTCAAACTTCCGGCAGGGCGCAAGGACGAAGCCAAGCGCGAGACGGCGTCCAAGCAGAATGGCCATCTCGATGGGCTCGCGGACACGCCGATGGCCGTTGCTCGATGCTAACCAGCCTTCGATTGTCGTAGACGCCCTTAATCCCGGATCAAGTCCGAGGACATGGGATAACTGGCGCATCCGGCTGATGGCCGGGTCGAAGGCCCGGGTGGAACAGCTCGGTCAATACCCGAGCTATGAGGCTTGTCGCTACGCTCTTCGTGGGAGTGGCCGCCAGAGGAGAAAATCCGGCTTTGGGACTTTGTCGGGGGAGGGAGAGTCCAGCGACAGCGTCTCCCTCCGGGGGTTAGGGGCAGAGCCGGAAGGAGACGCCTGTCTCGCTTTTGGGGCGCGTTCATACTTGGAGAGATGAACTCGTTCCACAACCAGAGCGTGCCATAAGTGGATTAAAAATAAGTAAGCGATTTTACAAAAGCGCGTCTGGGCACTCGCGATTTCGCATCACGGGACCGTTGCTTCAGCGCGCGGGTTGGCCGCGGTTGCCGGAGCGGTGACCGCGGCAGACCCCGGCTCTCCCTTCGCCAGATCCTCGCCTGCTCCGGCTGGCAGACGCAGGAAGGACAGGACGGATAGCGCGCTGATGGCAGCGACGATCCAGAAGGCGAGTGCGAAGTCGGATTGGGTGATCGCGGTTTCGCCGCGAACGCCGCGCGCCGCCTGCAGGATCAGGGCGCCCAAAGCCACCCCCAGCGAAAGCGAAACCTGCTGCGAGACGCTTGCGAAACTGGTGGCGCGGCTCATGTCACGCTGCTCGATGTCCGCGTAAGCCATCGCATTGATCGCCGTGAATTCGAGCGAGCGGAAAAAGCCGCCCACGAGAAGCGTGGCGATGATGACGGCGTGGGCTGTTTCCGGCGGTGAAAAAGCCCGTGGCCGCCAGGAAAGCGGAGCTGATCATCGCGTTGACGATCAGGACATTGCGGAAGCCGAACCGCCTGATGATCGGCGCCGCTGTGGCCTTCATCACCAGCGCCCCCGCCGATGAGGCGAAGGTGATGGACCCCGATTGAAAGGGCGACAGGCCGAAGCTCAACTGCAGCATCAGCGGCAGCAGGAATGGCACTGCGCCGACGCCGATGCGGAAGAAGGAGGCTCCGATCACGCCCGCCCGGAAGGTCGGGATGCGAAGGAGCCGCAGGTCGATGACAGGATTTTCGATGCGGCCCGCGTGCCAGACATAGAGGGCGCATATCGCAAGTCCGGCCGCCGTCAAAAGAAAGCCGACGCGTGAGCGAGCCCGTGTTCTCGCCCAGCACCGCAAGCCCGAACACGAAGGCCGAAAGCCCAAGGCCAGAGAGCGCGAAGCCGGTCTTGTCGAGCGGCGGCGTATCGGCCTCCATGACGTTGGTTATGAACTTCCAGGTGAGGACGAGGCCCAGCGCGCCGATGGGCACGTTGACGTAGAAAATCCAGCGCCAGTTGAAGTATGTGGTGATGAAGCCGCCGAGCGGCGGGCCGATGACGGGGCCGAGCAGCGCCGGGATCGTGAGCCAGGCCAGCGCCGAGATCAGCTCCGATTTGGGCACGCTGCGCAGGATGACGAGCCGCCCCACGGGCACCATCATCGCCCCGCCCAGGCCCTGGACGACGCGGAACAGCACGAATTCCGGCAGGCTGCTCGACAGGCCGCACAGCATCGAGCCGCTGGTGAAGACCATAATCGCCGCCATGAAGACGGTGCGCGCGCCATATTTATCCGCGACCCAGCCGCTGATCGGCACGAATACCGCAAGGCTCAGGAGATAGCTCGTGAGCGCCAGCTTCAGCGAGATGGGGTCTTCGTGAAGGCTCGCCGCGATGGCCGGCAGCGAGGTGGAGAGCACCGTGGAATCCAGGTTCTCCATGAACAGGCCGCAAGCGACGATCAGCGGAATGAGCTTCCGGGCGGGTATCAACTCAGAACTTTCTCAAAGGGTCTGCGGGAGGAGGGGCCGCGTTGGCGGCAAGTGTACCCTCATCCTTAAGGGACACACAACCAGGGCCGCTGTTTCATTCTATCTCGGTGGGAGTTAAAGGTGCCGAGACAGAGGTAAGAGGTCGTCGTCCGCTTTTTTTAAGTGAACGGTGGATTCTAAGTAAAACCCACTTATGGGTTATCGCACCCTCACGAATCTAAGCATATTGATGAAGCTAATTTAGGTGCCGGGGTGTCGCTTCGTCACCACGAAATTTTTTTTGAGCAGCAGCGCTAATGAATACAAAAGATCCCAAGGGCTATTACGCAATTCTTGGCATTCATCCGAATGCCGACTTAGCGACTATCAAAGCCGCCTTCCGCCGTAAAGGAATGGAACTGCATCCAGACCGTAACAATTCATCCAACGCCACTGAGCATTTTCAACTTGTGAATAAGGCATACGGCGTCCTGAGTGATCCTGTAGCGCGGGCTCATTACGACACAATGTGTCTCGACAGCTCACCGCACGCGACAGCATCGGCGGCTGCTCACCAGCCGCCGGAGCCTATCGTTTGCTCGTGCTGTGGTAAAGTTACCGCGCAACCACGTTACACGATCTTCTTCGAGGTGAAGAGTTTCATAGTTTTGACTACTCGTGAGCCAATCCAAGGCATATTTTGTAGCGATTGCGCAGGAAAGAAGGCGTTAAAGGCATCCGGCATTACTTGGATCTTTGGCTGGTGGGGATTTCCTTGGGGACCAATCTATTCTCTTCAGGCGATCTTCACAAACATGTTCGGGGGTAAGCAGCCCAAGAACATCAATGCTCGCCTTGCCGCATACCAGGCATGGGTTTTCGCAGTTCTCGGCAAAACTGATATCGCGCGCGGCATCGCCGTCGACGCTCTCGCGGCTGCCAACAAGATCAGAACTGCCGACCAGGGCGTTGAACTGCGGGCGCAAATCGAGAAGCTTCTGGAAGTGCTCGGCGACAGCGGCTCTGGCAAACGGCTGAAAAACGCTTGGCGCCTGCTTCGCCCCCCATTTTACGCACAGGCGGCTGTCGCATGCTTGCTATTCGGAGGGTTGGGCTATTCGATAGAAACCGCGCCGCCGAGCCAGCCGCCAAGAGGACCGAAACCATATGTTGCGACACCCCAATCCTATGTGCCCCAGAGGGCAGCTTATTCTAGTTCGGCAACCGCTCCTTGGGAGTTGAACTGGTCTGCTCAGCAGTCGCAAAGGCGAGCCTATCAACGTCCCGCAACGGCTCCGAACGGACAGCCCTGGCCAATTGGAGCCGGTTACGTTAATGGCTTCCAGCAGCTCCATTCCCACGGATTATCCAAGGTTACCGTGGATAACAGTCAGAACGGATCTGATGTTTTTGTGAAGCTCGTTTCACTCGATGGACCACCAGCGTATCCGGTCCGTATTTTCTTTATCCCGGCTTACAGCAGCTTCATGCTTAGCAGCGTCACGGCGGGCAAATACGATATTCGGTACCGCGACCTAGAAACGGGCGGACTTTCTCGTTCGGAAGCGTTCTCACTCGACGAAACAAGAACCTATGAGGGCACGCGGTTCAGCGAAGTGACGCTGACGCTGTACAAGGTCCGAAACGGGAATATGCAAACTTATGGGCTTGACGAAAGTGAGTTTTGATTATTCTGAAGCCAGCGCCAGAGGATAACACCCACGCCGGGCTTCAATTTTGCCATCATCGCCCTAAGGTAAAGTTGCGTGTAACCCTGCGGCGCAAAGTGGGGGTATTGGGGTTTTGAGACAAACTTTGGACTGCGGCTAAGACGCGGAGGTGCCGGTCGCCGATTGGACAGCAATTCGAATCAAGCTATCGGAAAAATTGACGTAGCTACGGCCAAGCAGTATATTTATGAACGATGACAATTTTGAATGGGATGAAGCCAAGGCGCGGCTCAACCTTCAGAAACACGCCCTGAGCTTTGAAGTCGCCAGTGAGGTGTTCGAAGACATTTGCGCTTATGAATGGGCCGACGAAAGGGAAGACTACGGCGAGGAACGGTTTAATATCACCGGTTTGGTCCGGTGCCGCTTGATTACGGTGACGTATACGATACGTGAAACGAAATTTCGCATCATTTCGGCTCGAAAGGCCGAACCGCGGGAACGCGGCCGGTACCATGACCAAAAAGACTAACAAAGCATCCGAGAATTTCGACTGGTCGCGCTTCGATGCGCTGACAGACGAGGAGGTTCACGCCGCTGCGCTCGCCGATCCCGATGCTCAGCCTTGGACCGATGACCAACTCGCCAAGGCCAAGCGCACTCCCCGCGTTAAGATTATCCGCCGCGCGTTGCGGCTGACACAAGAGGAATTCGCGGAGCAATTCGGCATCCCCATCGGCACGCTGCGCGATTGGGAGCAAGGGCGCAAAGAACCCGATCAGGCGGCGCGGTCTTATCTGCTCGTGATCGCTAGCGAACCCGACGCCGTGCGAAACGCCCTTAAGCGCGCCCCGCATCCGGCGGCTGCCGAGTGAGCCGCGGGCCGTAGGCCGCCGAATTGCGTGCGTAACCCGCGCGCCAGGCTTTAATTTTGCCATGATCGCCCTAAGGTAAAGGTGCGTGAGTAACCCTGCGGCGCAAAGTGGGGCGGGTAAGGTTTTGACACAAACACACATCACGGTGCGCGGCGCGCGCGAGCACAATCTCAAGAACATTTCGCTCGACATTCCGCGCGAGAAGCTCGTGGTCATCACGGGGCTGTCCGGCTCGGGCAAGTCGAGCCTCGCCTTCGACACGATCTATGCCGAGGGCCAGCGCCGCTATGTCGAGAGCCTGTCGGCCTATGCGCGCCAGTTCCTGGAGATGATGCAGAAGCCCGATGTGGACCTGATCGACGGGCTTTCGCCGGCCATCTCCATCGAGCAGAAGACGACGAGCCGCAACCCGCGCTCCACCGTCGGCACCGTCACCGAGATTTACGACTATATGCGCCTGCTCTGGGCGCGCGTCGGCGTGCCCTATTCGCCCGCGACCGGGCTGCCCATCGAGAGCCAGACCGTGAGCCAGATGGTGGACCGCGTGCTGGCGCTGCCCGAAGGCGCGCGGCTTTACCTGCTCGCGCCGATGATCCGCGGCCGCAAGGGCGAATATCGCAAGGAGTTCGCCGACCTGCAGAAGCGCGGCTTCCAGCGCGTGAAGGTGGACGGTACGTTTTACGAGATCGCCGACGCGCCCGCGCTCGACAAGAAGATCAAGCACGACATCGATGTGGTGGTGGACCGGCTGGTGGTGCGGCCCGACATTGGCACGCGGCTCGCGGACAGCTTCGAGACGGCGCTGGAGCTGGCGGACGGCATCGCCATCATCGAGTTTGCGGATGCGCCGAAGGCTGCGAATGCTGCCCATCCTTCGAAAGCGCGGCCGATGGCGCGTCCTCAGGATGAGGCGTCCCCTCATCCTGAGCCTGTCGAAGGAGAAGGGGAAGCCAGCGCGAACCGCAAACGGAAAAAAGTCCGGAGCCGCAGCGCATCACCTTCTCGCAGCGCTTCGCCTGCCCCGTCTCCGGCTTCACCATCGACGAGATCGAGCCGCGGCTGTTCTCGTTCAACAATCCCGTTCGGCGCGTGCCCGAAATGCGATGGCCTCGGCACGGAGCTGAAATTCGAGTCCGCGCTTGTCGTGCCGGACCAGTCGCTGATCCTTGCGGAAGGGCGCGATCGTGCCCTGGGCGCGCACCGGCAACACGTCGCCCTACTACACGCAGACGCTCGAAGCCATCGCGAACCACTTCAACGTCCCGATGGAGACGCCGTGGAGCAAGCTGCCGAAGAAGGTTCAGGATGTGATCCTGTTCGGCTCCGGCGGCGAGCCCATCGCGTTTACCTATGACGACGGGATGCGCACCTACACCACCCGCAAGGCCTTCGAAGGCGTCATCACGAACATCGAACGGCGCTGGAAGGAGACGGACAGCCAGTGGGTGCGCGAGGAGTTGTCGCGCTACCAATCCGACGCGCCGTGCGAGGAGTGCAAGGGCTTCCGCTTGAAGCCGCAGTCGCTCGCCGTGAAGGTCGACGGCAAGCATATCGGCGAGGCCTCGCGGCTTTCGATCCGCGCGGCGAATGAATGGTTCGGCGCGCTGCCGGGCAAGCTCACCGCCAAGCAGAACGAGATCGCCACGCGCATCCTGAAGGAGATCCGCGAGCGCCTGCGCTTCCTGAACGACGTCGGCCTCGATTATCTCGCGCTCAGCCGCAATTCCGGCACGCTGTCGGGCGGCGAGAGCCAGCGCATCCGGCTCGCCTCGCAGATCGGCTCGGGGCTGACGGGCGTGCTTTACGTGCTGGACGAGCCGTCCATCGGCCTGCATCAGCGCGACAATGCGCGGCTCCTCGAAACGCTGAAGCATCTGCGCGACCTCGGCAACTCGGTGCTCGTCGTGGAGCATGACGAGGAAGCGATCCTGGTGGCCGATTATGTGATCGACATCGGCCCCGGCGCGGGCGTGCATGGCGGCGAGATCATCGCGGAAGGTACGCCGAAGGAGATCATGGCGCACCCGGAAAGCCTTACAGGGCAATATCTAACGGGCAAGCGCGCGATCCCGCTGCCGACCCAGCGGCGCAAGATCGACAAGCGCCGCCAACTCACGGTGCGCGGCGCGCGCGGCAACAACCTGAAAGACGTCACGGCCTCGATCCCGCTCGGCTGCTTCACCGCCGTGACGGGCGTGTCCGGTGGCGGCAAATCCACGCTTTTGATCGAGACGATCTGGAAGGCCACCCAGCGCAGGCTCCAGGGCGGCGGCGAAACGCCCGCGCCCTTCGACGCGCTCGACGGTATCGAATTCCTCGACAAGGTCATCGACATCGACCAGTCGCCGATCGGCCGCACGCCGCGCTCGAACCCCGCCACTTACACCGGCGCTTTCGGCCCCATCCGCGACTGGTATTCCGGCTTGCCCGAAGCCAAGGCGCGCGGCTACCTTCCCGGCCGCTTCTCCTTCAACGTCAAAGGCGGGCGCTGCGAGGCATGCCAGGGCGACGGCCTCATCAAGATCGAGATGCACTTCCTGCCCGACGTCTACGTGACCTGCGACGTCTGCAAGGGCCACCGCTACAATCGCGAAACGCTCGACATCAAGTTCAAGGGCAAGTCGATCGCGGACGTGCTGGACATGACGGTGGACGAGGCGGCCGAGTTCTTCAAGGCCGTGCCCGCCGTGCGCGACAAGATGGAGACGCTGCAGCGCGTTGGCCTCGGCTACATCAAGGTTGGCCAGCAGGCGACGACGCTGTCCGGCGGCGAGGCGCAGCGCGTGAAGCTGTCGAAGGAACTGGCGAAGCGCGCCACCGGCAAGACCCTCTACATCCTCGACGAGCCGACGACCGGGCTGCATTTCCACGACGTGGCGAAGCTTCTGGAGGTGCTGCACCAGCTTGTGGACGCGGGCAACACTGTGGCCGTGATCGAGCATAATCTCGAGGTGATCAAGACGGCGGACTGGGTGATAGACCTCGGGCCGGAGGGTGGCGATGGCGGCGGGCGCGTCGTGGCCGAGGGCCGCCCGGAAGACATTGCGAAGGTGCCCCAGAGCTATACCGGGAAGTTTCTGGCGGAGATGCTGAAGCGCCGCCCCGCGAAGCGCGCGCCGAACGCTGCGGCTAAGGCTGCGGAATGAGTGCAATCTCAGATCGGAAGAATGTTCCGGCTGATTTCCGCTCTCGCCTCGTGCCTCAACTCAGCTTTGAAAGCTGTCTGGAGCGCATTGTACAGGTCCTCTTTCTTGCGACCCTTAGTTATTGGAATCCCTGTATATGCGGTTAGGAGACCGATCAGGTTATCATTAGTTGGCTTCGCCCTTTTGAGTTCGTCGAGAGCGGCCTCGAATGCGGCTTCCGTCTTCCCATCTAACAAGCGATTGAGGTGCATATCCTGAACGAACTTAGACGCCTTTACGCCCTTAGACGCCTTCGGACTAGTAGTCTTCTTAGCCGACACTGCGGTTCTAAGCTCTGAAAGCTGCAGATGCTCCTTGCCTTTCAGGAGAGCAAGCACCTGCGTTATGCAGGGCTTCGGTTCATTTTTTGAGGTATGACGATAAACGGTTCCGAGTTCCTCAAGGGCTGACGCTAATTCCGCTATTTTCATATTTACCTCTTATATCGCCCGCAGGCGCTGGCAGGTTAAGCGATGTCACCAAATTATCGAAAGCTTGCTTGCAGTTATTATCAGCGAAATATAGCTGATTTAGCCCAGCCAAGACCTCCCCGGTTGCTTTGCCGGGGACATTTACAGGCAGGACTTTAAACGAAAACCCTTCGTTGGCCAACCGATTATTCAAGGCCGCAAGCATAGCTTTTCGAAGTTAGTTAAGCGCGGATTGCACGTCAGTGACGGAATTACCCCGCGGATTTCAAGACGGTAATTGTGGGCGTCTTGAAATTTTCTTACCGTGTGGGCAAAACCCAAAACAGTTTCAGTCGATGTCTTATCGACACGCGTTGGAATCAGAACATCAGTGGATACACATAACGCATTAACGGTGCCGGCAGAGAGACGAGGCGGCGTATCCATGATGATAACATCGAAACTGCCTCTCTACCTCCGAAGTAAGCAACTTCTTAGCGATTCGAAAACGGATGTCATCATCGCAGCTCTGAAGAAGCTACTGAAGCAGCAACTTGTTTTCCAGGGAGGCAAGCCCGAAAAAGGCTGGAACGACAGAAATTCCACTAAATTTCCCATTGAGTACGTGTAGAGTATCCGTATCAAACAAGCGCCCATCTGGAAGAAGAAGCGCATTTGTCCCCGATCTTTCCGAATAGTCTACCCTTCCAATGTCAAACCGGCCGTCAAGCGAGCCTTGGTAATCGAGATCAATGATCAGAACGCGATAGCCCCGCTTGGACAGAGCAATTGCTAGATTTGCCGAGATTGTCGTTTTGCCTACACCGCCTTTAAAATTGGCTAAAGTGATTATTCGACGTGAAAATCTGGGCCATAGCTGATTAAACCATGGTGGACTTTCTTTGGGACCCAGCTCCCAGAGGTGTTCCTCAAGTGAGTGTGCAGCTTTCTCGATTTTATCTAATTTTGCTTGTTTCGAGTTTACTTCTTCCTCTGCCACCTGCAGTTGCGCACATTTCGCTTCTAATTCCTTTTCCACCCCCTCGAGCTGGGCTGACTTGATATATAACTCATGCTGAGCGCTGCGCCTTTTTATCAACTGCCTTATCGCAATCACTATAGAAACAGCAGCAGCGATGGTGCCAAAAATGGAGTGCGTCTTATCCCAGTGGATAAGACCTCCAAAGCCAGCGCTGACGAATTCAATAGTTTCTTGCCCCCACCCCATACCGAATCTCCCAAAGTATTAGAAAACCTTATATACAGCCAAGAAAAATATGACAATAGCCACTTGGCTCGAGCTTAACTGGTTTCCTCAATCCCGAGGCGAGGCCGAATCTTTGCAGATGGGCCTTGAAGGCGGCGCGGCCGGCAAAGGGATGCTCCGCGTTGCGAGCGCACAAAAGCCGGCCTTGGCTGCCGACGAGGCTCTGTCAAACGATCGCAACGGAAGTCGCGTTGTGGGGACCGTCGCGGAACAGGGGCTCCTGGACGGCACCGTTATCGCCGCCATAACCGGGCTCCCGCTCGTTGATGCGGCTTGCCTCCCTTCAGACGTTTTGAGCGGCCACTCTTGCAACCCAAATCCCGAAGCCGATCCCGGTAAAAAGCAGGAGCGCGGTGGCGAGCATGAACCCCGACCCGTAAGCTACCCACTGGGTTCCCGCTATCATCTCGGTGCCATGCATATAACCGTGGAAAGCTGCAAACAGCCCAGTGACCGCCGCGGCCGCAAGAGCCGGGACTTTCCAATTGAGAAGAAGTGCCAGTCCGAAGACGGCGAGGGAGAGAAGAATTCCCGTCTCTGCGAATGGCAAAAGGCCGCCTTGCATGCCGATAAAACCGCCGAGCGCAATCATGCTCAGAAACGCGGCCGGCATGGCCCACAGTGCTCTGCCACCCATCCTCGCTGCCATCGCGCCCACTGCAATCGCGGCGATGAGGTGATCGAGGCCTTGAAGCGGATGGATAAACCCCCCTGAAAAACCTTGGGCGAGGCCGTGACCTGGATGAGCGAAGGCGGTTGCGGGGACGGCTGCGAGAGCAATCCCAAGGCCGATGCGCGTCATATGGGAACGGGACAGCATGTGATACTCCTTCCGTACTGGGACTACTCGTCCGTTGCTTATAATAGAGTTGCGAAAGCTTGCGCACTTATGACTTGAGTGTACTTTTCGCAGCATCTGCAGGTTTCACATATCACACGGTCTCCGCTGCCAGTTCCATGGATTTGATGTTCAGCTCTTGTCCCCGCAGCATGCGGAGGTCATGCGAACCGCACGCGCAAGGCATGACAGCAGACGGGACTGCGAATTCGGCGCCGCATTGTAAGCAGCGCGCCCACCCATCGATTTCGAGGATATTGAGCCGGGCGCTTTCTAGCGCCGTGCCCTTGGCCACAACATCGAAGCAGAAGGCGAGCGCGGCCGGTGCGACACAAGAAAGCTTACCGACCTCAATGGTCACCGCGCTTATCTGCCGGTCGAGGGCTGCCTCGCTGACGATCTCGACGATACTGCAGGTTATCGCCATTTCGTGCATGGCCCGGCCTCAACAAATCCTCGGCAGTTGTTCTCCCACGAGCATGTCGACGATGCGCCGGCCGCCGAAAATGGACTTCATGGTAACGCGCCCCGGCGCGCCCTGCCCAGCCGTGCCAATGATGGATGCACCAACGCCAAGTGGATGCGCACGCATCGCCGCCAAAGCCGCTTCGCTTTCCTCATGCGGGGCGACAATAACAACCTTGCCCTCATTGGCGAGATACAGCGGGTCGATCCCCAGAATTTCGCAAAAGCCGCGGACGTCTTCGCGAATTGGCGTCAGCCGTTCTTCGATCTCAATGGAGATGCGCGAGGCGGCCGCGATCTCGTTGAGAACGGTCGCGATGCCGCCGCGCGTGGCGTCGCGAATGAAACGAATGCCGGGAGCCGCCTTCAAGACCGCTGCAATCAGGCCATGCAGCGCAGCGCAATCGCTTTCGATCGGGCTCTCAAGTGCCATGTCGCCTCGCGCTCCAAGGATTGCCGCGCCGTGGTCGCCCAACTGGCCATTGACGAGAATCGCATTGCCAGGGCGCGCGCTCGACACGCTCAACTGGGTCCCTTCGGGAATGACGCCGATGCCGGCGGTATTGATGAAAATCTGATCGCAGGCGCCCTTCTGCACCACCTTCGTATCGCCCGTCACAATCGACACCCCCGCCGCGCGCGCAGTCGCCGCCATCGAGTTGGCGATCTGTTGGAGCAATCCAAGCGGCATGCCCTCCTCGATGATGACTGCGCAGGAGAGGTGAAGAGGGATGGCGCCGCCAACGGCGAGATCATTGATCGTTCCGCAGACAGCAAGTTTGCCGATATCGCCGCCGGGGAAAATAAGCGGGCTTACAACGAAAGAATCTGTCGTGAAGGCTAGCCGATCTCCGCGAACGGCGAGACCGGCCAAATCGAACCGGGCCTGATCTTCAAGCGGCGCAAGGGCGGGATTGTCGAAGGCCGAGACGAAGACATCGTCGATCAGGTCTTTCATGGCCTTGCCGCCCCCGCCATGCGCGAGCGTCACTACGGCCCCGCCCCGGGCGTCAGATGGCGGCGACTGTGAGGGAAGCATCACCGTCATGCCACAACCGCCTTTTCGAGGCCGCCATATTGATAATAGGCCGAGCAGGAGCCTTCCGGCGAAACCATCAGCGCGCCGAGCGGCATCGCCGGGGTACACGCGCTGCCAAATACCTTGCATTGCCAGGGTTTGATGATGCCGCGAAGCACCTCGCCGCACTGGCATGCCGCCGGGTCTTCGATTTTCAGATTCGGGATCGCAAACTTCCGCTCGGCGTCGAAGCGCGCGTAAGCCTCGCGTATTCTCACGCCCGAATGCTCGATGGAGCCAAGGCCGCGCCATTCGAAGTAGTCGCGCAACTCATAGACTCGTTCGACGGCGTCGAGCGCAACCGCGTTGCCGTGCTCCGGCACGATCCGCGCGTACTGGTTTTCAACTTCCGCGCGCCCTTCCGCGATCTGTTTTAGCACCATCCAGATCGACTGGAGAACATCGAGCGGCTCGAAGCCGGAAATGACAAGCGGCTTGCGGTAATCGCGGCAGATGAACTGATAGGGCTCTGCTCCGATGACCATCGACACATGCCCCGGCCCGACGAAGCCGTCGATCTTCAATTGCGGATCGTCGAGGATGGCCTTCATTGTCGCCGGAATGGTGATGTGGTTGCAAAAGATCGAGAAATTGCGAATGCCTTCGCGCTCCGCCTGCAACACGGTAAGAGCCGTGGATGGCATGGTCGTCTCGAACCCCAGGCCGAAGAAAACCACTTCCCGGTCTGGATTCTTGCGTGCGATCGCCAGCGCATCCATCGGCGAATAGACCATTCGCACATCGGCGCCGGAGGCCTTGGCTTGAAGCAGGCTCTTCCTGGAGCCGGGCACGCGCATCGCATCGCCGAACGTGGTGAAGATCACTTCCGGGCGCTCGGCGATGGCCAGTGCATCGTCCACGCGCCCGATCGGAAGCACGCAGACCGGGCAGCCCGGTCCATGCACCAGCTCGATGGAGTTCGGCACCATCCCCTCGATGCCGTAACGGAAGATCGAATGCGTATGACCGCCACAGACTTCCATGATGTACAACGGTTCATCGGCAGAACTCTGCATGCCTGACATCAACGCGCCGATCTCCTTGATCAGGAACCCGGCTTTGGTGGAATCGCGAAACTCATCAACATACTTCATGGCGTTCACTCTCGGCCGCCAGCATCCTGGCGGCGCCTGCCAGCCGCACCTGGCGTCACTCCGCGGGAAGTTTCATCGCTTCCATTTCCGCTTGCGCTTCTCCCAGATCGGCCAGAATCCTGAGCGTCTCCTCGGCTTGGGCCTCGTCAATCCGGCTCATGGCAAAGCCCACGTGGACGAGCACCCAATCGCCAAGGCAGGCCTCGGGCGGATGGTTGTCGCTCACAATGCAGGCGATGTTGATCTGCCGCCTAACTCCCGCAACATCGACGGTTGCGAGGTTCATGTCAGCATCATCGATGCGGACAATGCGGCCTGGGATTTCGAGGCACATGAGGCGTTTCCTTTATGCGAGAGGCCGTTCGTCGCGATAAGCTGGGAAGCCGCAATAACCGATTGCCCAAGGGCAATGCCGCCATCGTTGGCGGGGATCTGGGTATGCGTGAGCACTGAGAATCCGGCGGATCCGATCCCGGCTGCGACGGTCTCGAACAGGATCCGGTTCTGGAAGCAGCCGCCTGAGAGCGCTACCGTATCGAACAGCCGAGCGCCCGCGCCATTCCGCGAGGCAAGCGTCTCGACCATCGCGACGACCGCTTGCGCCAGACCTTTGTGGAAGC
Organism: uncultured Alphaproteobacteria bacterium; assembly: GCA_963817495.1. Lineage (GTDB taxonomy): Bacteria > Pseudomonadota > Alphaproteobacteria > Rhizobiales > Rhodomicrobiaceae > Rhodomicrobium. Next base: position 171,038 of record CAWFOS010000018.1, read on the forward strand.
GCGCTGCCATCACCGGCGCGGGTGCTTTGACCATGAGGTCGGCAAGCAGCGCCTTCCACATCGGCAGCGGCTCGATATAGGGCAGTCCGCCGGGGTCGCCAATTGTGAAGGGATAGGCCGCTTCCGCTTCGCTTACAGATGCCGGCGTGTGCTGGTCGACGATTGCTTCGAGGCGCATCGCTGCCTCACCTTCATAGGCTTGGCGGTCCCGGGCAATATCGAGCGCGGCGGCGACCGCATCGAAAAGCCGTCCGCAGGACGAAGCCTGGGGCGCGTTGATGCCCCTTTCGATCATCCGGTCGAGAAGTGCGCGCGGTTTCGTCGAAAGGTAGTCATGAAGCTCAAGGCCGCCGAAATTTATCGAGAACTGCGGCCAGCCCATTCCTGCGGTGAGGTGGGCGTAGAGATTGCGCCAAGGTTCCTTCACTGCCTGCGCGCCGCCCGGCATAGCGACCCGTTTGAAGGCGCCGAGGCGCCGGTAGGCGCGGTAACTCGCCAGCAAAAACTCTCCGCCCCAGAATGTCCCGTCGTCACCCCAGCCCAGGCCGTCGAGCACCACGCCGAGCACGGGCGGCGCATGAAGGTCCCAGCCGTTCTCCGCAAGGCAGGCCGCGATATGAGCGTGATGATGCTGTACCTCGACGAGCGGTAGACCATCCTTGCGCGCCCGCTCCCGCGCAAGTTTCGACGACAGATATTCGGGGTGCTTGTCGGCTGTCAGTGCCTGCGGCTTATGATCGAAAAGCTTCTCGTACAGAGCCAAAGCCCGCTCGTAGTCGGCGAAAGTTTCAGCGTTTTCAAGATCGCCTTGATGCTGCGATAAAATCGCCTCCCCGTTTTTCAGCAGGCAGAAGGTCGCCTTGAGTTCGCCGCCAAAAGCCAGAAGCTCGGGAGCGGCGGAGAAATCCTTGGGCAGCTTCACCGGTGAAGGCGCAAAGCCGCGAGCCCGGCGCAAAACGCGGATCGCACCGCCCGCCAACCGGACGACCGAGTTATCGACCCGATTGAGAATTTCCCGATTGTGTACGAGGGCATGGGAAGCAATATGGGACAGCTTTTCGCGAGCTTCCGCGTCGCAGGTAACTTGCGGCTCCTCCGAATAATTTCCGCTCGTCATGACAACGGGCCGGTCGACCTCCTGCAGTAACAGGAGGTGCAGGGGCGTGTAAGGCAGCATGAAGCCAAGCGTGGAAACTCCGGGCGCAACGGCATCGGGCAGCTTGTCGGGCCCGGCTGCGCGAAGTAACATGATCGGCGACGCGGCGCTCCTGAGCCATACCTCCTCTTCGGGGCTGACAGCGCAGTAGGAGAGGATGATCTCCATGTCCCGCGCCATGAGCGCGAAAGGCTTCGCATCGCGCCGCTTGAGCCTTCGAAGCCTCGCAACAACCGTCTCGTTCGTGGCGTCGCAGGCGAGGTGATAGCCGCCCAATCCCTTGACCGCGATGATCTCGCCGTCACGGATCGAGCGCCCTGCCGCCTTTATATCGTCGATCCCGGTTTCGGAGCCGCATGCTCCTTCGCCGTTATCGAGGCGGATCAGCCTTGCTTGGGGGCCGCAAACGCGACACGCGATAGCTTCTGCATGAAAGCGGCGGTCGCCCGGGTTGATGTATTCAGCGCGGCATTCGTCGCAGAGCGGAAATGGCCCCATCGCGGTTTGCACCCGATCGTACGGCACACCGGAGATGATCGTCAGGCGAGGCCCGCAATGGGTGCAATTCGTAAACGGATAGCGGAAGCGCCGCTCAGACGGATCTGCTATCTCCGCCGCGCATTTCGTGCAGATCGCCGCATCGGGGCTGATTTCGGTCCTTATGTTACCGGAGGCGCTTTCGCAGATGCGAAAATCGCTCGGCAGAAAGCCTGTAAAATGAGCAGTTTCGATGGCCTCGATCCGGGCCAGCGGGGGCGGCTCTTTTTCAATGCGCGCGACGAACGCCGCAATAGCGCTCTCGTCCCCGCCAGCGCGGACCAGCACGCCTTCCGCATCGTTGAACACCTCTCCGATGAGACAAAGCTCGCGCGCAAATCGCCAGATCGTGGGGCGGAAGCCTACGCCCTGCACTCGTCCGCGTATTCTGATTTCCATCGCGCGGCTCACGACCCGTCACCACGCCTCGTTAGGGGTTGGCAAGAGAGAAGCGGCGAACTTGTCTCTTTGTTCCAGCCCAAGCGCCGTGTGCTTTGACAACCCGGCTGAGGCCGGGACATCGATCGCTCCGCAATTTCCCGGCAGCGCGAGCCAGGCAGAAAGAAACAAAAAAACTGCCAGGCGTCAGATTTCAACGGGAACAGCTAGCCAGATCGAAACTTATTTCCTCTGCGGCCGGTCTGAGCCGGGATGGGAGCACTGAGAAGGGGAGAACAACAGGCGGCGGACCAGGGAGGCTTTCATGAATGGTAGAGCTGCAGAGACGCCGTATGGGAAAAGGATGCAGCCTAAGCCGGGGAGGATGACGGAAAACAAACCCAAGCTCGCCGAAGTTCACATACTCTGGATAACGGGTGGACTTGGCTGCGACGGAGACACGGTGTCGATTACGGCCGCGACCCAGCCGAGCATCGAAGACGTGATTCTTGGCACAATCCCCGGCCTTCCCAAGGTTCATCTTCACAATCCGGTCCTTTCCTACGAGGTCGGCGACGAATTCATGGCGCCGTTCCACGCAGCGGCGCGCGGTGAGCTTTCAAATTTCGTACTCGTTCTCGAAGGCTCCATCCCTAACGACAAACTTAGCGGTGAGGGCTATTGGGCTGCGTACGGCACCGATCCCCACACCGGCGATCCGATTAAAATTACCGAATGGCTGGACCGGCTGGCCCCGAAAGCGTTGGCGGTCGTCACCGCGGGGACCTGTTCGGCCTATGGCGGCATCCATGCCATGAAGGGCAACGCCACCGGTTGCATGGGCGTCGCGGACTATCTCGGCTGGGATTGGAAATCCAAGGCTGGGCTGCCGATCGTGAACGTGCCTGGCTGTCCGGTTCAGCCCGATAATTTCATGGAGACCCTTCTCTATCTCCTTCGTCAGCTCGCGGGGCTCGCCCCCATGATTCCCGTCGACGAGGCCGGACGTCCGAAATGGCTTTTCGAGAGGACGGTGCACGAAGGTTGCGATCGCGCCGCCTGGTATGAAACAGCCGAGTTCACCAAGGAATACGGCTCGCCGAAATGCCTGGTAAAAATCGGCTGTTGGGGGCCGGTCGTGCAGTGCAACGTCCCTAAGCGCGGCTGGATGGCCGGAATTGGCGGATGTCCCAATGTGGGCGGCATCTGCATAGGCTGCACCATGCCGGGCTTTCCCGACAAGTTCATGCCATTCATGGACGAGCCGCCCGGAGGCGTCTTCTCGTCGGCGCTCGTCTGGCCCTACGGCGTGATAGTGCGCTCCTTGCGGCGTCTGACGCAAGCGACAGTGAACTGCGAGCCCAAATGGCGTCACAAGGGGGAAAGGCTGACCACCGGCTATCAGCCGCCCCGCCAATAAGTACGCCATTCATCCCATCTGGAGACAGCCCATGTCCATGGAAGCACCGGTCATCAAACGCACCGAGAAGCCCTCGCAAATCGTCGAGATGAACTGGGATCCGATCACCCGCATCGTCGGCAGCCTCGGCATCTACACCAAGATCGACTTCGCCAACCGCGTCGTTTCGGAGTGCCACGCCACCTCGTCGATTTTCCGCGGCTACAGCATTTTCATGAAAGGCAAAGACCCGCGCGACGCCCATTTCATCACGAGCCGCATTTGCGGAATTTGCGGCGACAATCATGCCACCTGTTCGGTCTACGCGCAGAACATGGCATATGGCGTCCGGCCGCCCGCCATAGCCGAGTGGATCACCAATCTCGGCGAGGCCGCTGAGTACATGTTCGACCACAACATCTATCAGGACAATCTGGTCGGCGTCGACTTCTGCGAAAAAATGGTTCGCGAAACGAACCCGAGCGTGTGGGAGCTGGCGAAACGAACCGATGCGCCGCACGCGGCCGATCACGGCTACCGCACAATCGCGGACATCATGACAGCGCTCAATCCCTTTACGGGCGATTTCTATCGCGAAACGCTAACGGTCAGCCGTTACACGCGCGAGATGTTCTGCCTGATGGAGGGGCGTCACGTTCATCCTTCGACGCTTTATCCGGGCGGCGTTGGCACCGTACCATCCGTGCAGCTGTTCACGGAGTATCTCACGCGGCTGATGCGCTATTGCGAGTTTCTGAAGAAGTGCGTGCCGCTGCACGACGATCTTTTCGACTTCTTCTACGATGCGCTGCCGGGCTACGAAGACGTGGGCCGCCGCCGCATCCTGCTTGGCTGCTGGGGCTCTTTCCAGGACCCGGAGGTCTGCGACTACAACTATAAGACAATGACCGACTGGGGCCGGGCCATGTACGTGACCCCTGGCGTTGTCGTCGATGGCAAACTGGTTACGACCGACCTCGTCGACATCAATCTCAATATCCGGATTTTGCTGGGACATTCCTTTTACGACGGCTGGGATCAGGGCGAAACCTTCGTCAAAAGGGATCCGCTCGGAAACGTGGTCGATCAAAAGCATCCCTGGAACCAGACCACGATTCCCCGGCCGCAAAAGCGGGACTTCAACGGCAACTATTCCTGGGTGATGTGTCCGCGCTGGCTCGACAAAAGAACCGGCGATCATCTGGCGCTTGATACAGGCGGCGGGCCGTTTGCGCGGCTTTGGTCGACTGCGCTCGCGGGGCTCGTCGACATGGGCTACGTCAAGGCCACCGGCAGCAGCGTCGTCATCCATATCCCAAAGACGGCGCTGAAACCCGAAGTAACGTTCGAATGGAAAATCCCCAAATGGAGTAACGCCATCGAACGCGACCGGGCACGGACCTACTTCCAAGCGTACGCTGCAGCGGCGGCCCTTTATTTCACAGAGCAGGCGTTCACCGAGATACAAGCGGGGCGCTCCAAGACGTGGACGCCGTTTAAGGTTCCGGACGAGGCGATCGGCTGCGGCTTCCACGAAGCTGTGCGCGGCGTGCTTTCGCACCACCTTGTCATACGCGGCGGCAAAATCGCGAACTATCATCCTTATCCGCCAACGCCCTGGAACGGGACGCCGCGCGACATGTACGGCACGCTTGGGCCTTATGAGGACGCTGTCCAGAACACGCCCATCTTTGAGGAAAACGGGCCGGACAATTTCAAGGGCATCGACATCATGCGCGCGGTCCGCAGCTTCGACCCGTGCCTGCCCTGTGGCGTTCACATGTATGTTGGCGGCGGAAAGACCATCGAAACCGTGCATTCGCCAATGTTTGGCGCCGCGCGGACATGAGCGGGGTAAGCGGCGACAAACGGGATGCGGACAGGGCTCGGGCCCGGCTCGAAGAGCTGATCGAAGCGCTCGAAACCCATCCCGGCCCGGCAGGCGCAACCGCGCGCGAGCTGGTTGCACTGGTGCTCGAACTGCACGGGCTGGGCCTTGCCAAGCTCATGGAAATCCGAGCGCCGGCGCAAGGTGGCGCGCTCGTTGAGCGCCTCATTCAAGACGAGCATGTGCGGGCGATGCTGCTTTTGCACGGGCTTCATCCCGAGGACCTGGAAACGAGGGTGCGGCGCGCGGTCGAGCGGCTGAGGCCGCATCTTGGCGTTCACGGCCTGCGCGTTGACCTCGACGACGTGTCCAAAGGAGTAGTGCGGTTGCGGCTTTCCGGCGTGGAGCCGAGGACGCCATCGCCGCTGGTGTGGAATTTGCCGGCCGAGATTGAGCAAGCCATTTTCGAGGCCGCGCCGGATACAGAGAAGGTAACAATCGAGGGCTTGGACCTTCCAGGCAAGGCCGCAATCAGCCGTGCCGCGGAATGAGCGGTCCAGCCCGAAAGGCAGCCATGGACGCGATGCACGCAGCCAGACGCTCCGGCCCTCGCAATTGGGTGGCAAGCCTGCACAAGTTTGCGCGCGAACCGAAAGTTGCCGCGGCGACTGAGGCTTGTGAACTTTGTGCAGCGCCTCTCGGAGCCGATCACCCGCATCTTGTCGAGCCTTCGCGTGGCCGCCTCCTGTGCGTCTGCCGGAGCTGTGCAACGCTTCTTGGCAACAGAGATGACGAGAAATACCGGACCGTTCCGGAAGCCGCGCACACGCTTGACGACTTCAGTTTAAGCGATGCGGATTGGGAAGCGATCGGCATTCCCGTCGGCCTTGCATTCTTCTTCTTCAGCACGGTTCGTGGCCGCATCGTCGCCTTTTATCCCGGACCAGCGGGTCCACCGAGTTGCTGCTTGATCTTCAAGCGTGGATCGCGCTTGCGGAGCGCAATCCAGTGCTGACGGAGATGGAACCGGATGTTGAAGCGCTGCTCGTCAACCGAGTGAACGAAGCGCGCGGCTATTACAGGATGCCTATCGACAGGTGCTACGAGCTCGTGGGCCTTATCCGTTCGCATTGGCGAGGGGTTTCCGGCGGCGCCGAGGCGTGGAGCGCGGTTGACAGCTTCTTCGCGGGCCTTGGCGATGGCCAGAGCAGGAGCCGGCTCGATGGTTAATCTCGATTTTGCTATCGAGGGCGTCGAGATCGAGCGCTATGCGGCAGAGCCATCGATCCTTTTCAGCCTTCGGGCGGAAAACCGTACGCTGGGTACGACCATTCAGAATGTTGCGCTCGCCTGTCAGATAAGGATCGAGGCTGCGCGGCGACGCTATTCTCGCGAGGAGCAGGAGCGCCTGAGCGAGCTTTTCGGCGAGGGGTACCGCTTCGAGAGCGCGCTGAGAAGCATGCTATGGACCCAGACCAGCCTCCAACTGCCTGCCTTCGAGACCGAATGCATCGGAAAAGTGCCGGTTGAGTGCAGCTTCGATCTGGATGTTGCGGCGGTGAAGTATTTCTATGGCCTGGAAAACGGCGAGGCGCAGCTCTCATTTTTGTTCAGCGGCACGGTTTTCTACCTAGACCCGGATGGCTATCTGCAAATGGAGCCAATCCCTTGGAGCAAGGAGGCCCACTACCGGCTTCCCGTCGCAATCTGGCGCGAAGCCATCGGCCTTCATTATCCGAACAGCGTCTGGCTTCGCATCGATCGCAGCCTGTTTGACGAAATCTATGAGCTCAAGCGGCGTCATGGCTTCACAAG
>CAWFOS010000019.1:0-245401 GCA_963817495.1 uncultured Alphaproteobacteria bacterium
TTTCAACCTATGCGAGAAGATTTAGCCTTGCATTGTCTGGCCCGCCCAGACAGGCGAGCGCGAGATATTCGCGGGTGGGGCATCCGCCGCGCTCGCCATCCCCTTCTGGCGATGGCCCGTCACAAATCGACGGGAATTATACGCCTCTGTCGCAGTAAGTACTTACATTATTAGATATGGGGTTTTTACAAAACGAAGCCAAGTTTTGGAAACCATTATACAGTGCTCAGGCGACCAGGACTATTGATCCGGCGCAGGTGATTTGGTGAATGATAGCGCTCCCTCTCCCGGTGGGAGAAGGGACGCCAATTCGGCGCAAGCGCCCCAAACAAAATCGGGCCGGTTCTATAATCTCATTTGGCCCGCGATCCCTAATACCCTATCGCGGCGCCATCGCCATCCCGCGTGTCCGCGGAGCCCATGAACAGGCCGCCCTTCTTCATGACGGAGTTGGCCCGCCCCAGAACGCGGTGCTGGAATGTGCCGTCGGCGTTCTTCGGCAGGATGAAGCCGCGCGCTTCGAGGATGCGCAGCGTATCGTCCGAGATCCCGCGCTCGGTGATGACATTATCGGGCTGCCACTGGTGATGGACGCGCGGCGCGGCCGTGGCCTCGGCGACGTTCATGTCGAAGGTCAGCACGTTCAGGATCTCCTGCAAGACCACCGTAATGATCGTGCTGCCGCCCGGGCTGCCGGTGATGAGAAAGGGCACGCCGTCCTTCAGGACGATGGTCGGAGCCATCGAAGAGAGCGGCCGCTTGTGTGGCGCGATCGCGTTGGCCTCGTCGCCGATGAGGCCGTAGGCGTTCGGCGCGCCCGCCTTCGCGGAGAAATCGTCCATCTCGTTATTGAGGAAGAAGCCCGCGCCGTCGACCGTGTATCCGCTCCCGAATGCGAGATTGAGCGTATAGGTGTTTGAGACCGCGTTCCCGGCCTTGTCCATGATGGAAAAATGGGTTGTCTGGTCGCCTTCGGCCGAGGGCGGTTTTCCTGCCGAGACATCGGCCGATTTCGTCGCGTGCTCCAGGTTGATGCTCTTCCGAAGCTCCGCGGCGTAAGCCTTGTTCGTCAGCCCGGCCACAGGCACCTGGACGAAATCGGGATCGCCGAGAAACTTGGCCCGGTCGGCATAGGCCCGCCGCATGGCCTCGACCAGCCGGTGGATCGTGTCGGCGCTGTCCTGTCCGAGCTTCTTGAGGTCGTAGCCTTCGAGGATGTTCAGCATCTGGATCACGTGCACGCCGCCTGACGAGGGGGGCGGCATGGAGACGACCTCATAGCCCTGGTAGGTTCCACGGACGGGTTCGCGCTCCATGGGGCGGTAGGTCTTGAGGTCTTCGCGGGTGATGAGACCGCCGCCCTTTTTCATCCCGGCCTCGATCATTGCCGCCACGGGGCCATCATAGAACCCGCCCGCGCCTTGATCGCGGATTGCGATCAGCGTTTTCGCGAGGTCGGGCTGGCGGAGGATTTCGCCCATCTTGTACGGCTCGCCGAACTCATGCTGGAAATAGGCGGCTGTCGACTTGTCCGCGGACAGGCGCTCGCTCGCTTTCGCGAAAGCATAGGCCAAGCCATAAGAGACGGGAAAACCATCCTGGGCGAGCTTGATCGCCGGAGCCATTACCTGCTCCCGGGACATCGTTCCATAATGCTCCAACGCATGGAGAAGGCCGGCGACGGTTCCGGGCACCCCGGCGGAAGCCCGGCTATATCGCGCCTTTTCGCGATCGACGGCCCCGTTGCTGTCGAGAAACATGTCGCGGCTCGCCGCGGCGGGCGCCGTCTCGCGATAGTCGATGGCGACCTTCCTGCCGTCCGCAAGCGAAATCAGCATGAACCCGCCGCCGCCAAGGTTGCCAGCCTGTGGATGCGTGACAGCGAGAGCGAAACCAACCGCGACGCCCGCGTCGATCGCGTTGCCGCCTGCCTTCAGGATATCCGCGCCAACCTGCGCCGCGATCTTTTCCTGCGCGGCAACCATGCCATGCTCGGCGACGACGGGCTGAAACCGGGAGTCGAAGCCGATGACGGCGTCGGCAGCGGGATCGCTGGCGCGCTGAGCGCTCGGTTGCCCGGAAACGGCGATGAGGAGCGCCAGCACGGCCACGACAGGGAACAGGGCGCGCAATTTTGACATCACAGACATGGGAAAAAGGCCCGGACTTCGGGGTTGAGGGGGGAACGCAAATTCACTAGTACGCCCCGCGGGAAGTCCTGACCCATTTGCTGCGGGCGCTGACAGGACTTCCCGCGGATAAGGCGTACTAGCAACTTATTGATTCTCGTACAGCTTATCCGAGGCAAGTTCGCGTGAGAGCGTGCGGCGAAGTGAGTGCGAACTTGCCTCGGGCTGTACTAGCCCGGAGAGTAAGGTAAATTCTGGCATCTTTGCAGCAGGATTGCGATAATCTTATGTAACATCCTTTGTCGAGCTCCAAGAAAGGCAACCATGAAATACCGCAGGCTTGGTGACAGCAGCTTGTCCGTCTCGGAGATCGCGCTCGGATCCTGGCTCACCTATTCGGGCGGCGTTGACGCGCAGACCGCGAGGGCCTGCGTGCACAAAGCGCTCTCTCTCGGCATCAACTTCATCGACACGGCGAACGTTTACGGGCGCGGGGCTGCGGAGACCTTTCTTGGAGAAGCGCTCGCAGCCGTGCCGCGCGACAGCTATGTACTGGCGACGAAGCTGTACTTTCCGATGACGGAGACGGATCGGGGCCTTTCGCGCGCACAAATCCACAAGCAGCTCGATGCTTCGCTGAAGCGGCTCAAAACCGATTACGTCGATCTTTACCAATGCCACAGGTTTGATCCGGAAACGCCGCTAGAAGAGACCATGCAGGCTCTGACCGAGGTGGTTCACGCCGGGAAGGCCCGCTATATCGGCTTCTCGGAATGGCCTGCGGGAGTGATCGGCGAAGCCATAGCGATGCCGGGCGTCGTCCGCTTCGTTTCGAGCCAGCCACAATACTCGCTGCTTTGGCGGAAGCCCGAGAAAGAGATCATCCCGCTCTGCAAGGCCAACGGCATATCGCAGGTCGTGTGGTCGCCGCTTGCGCAGGGCGTGCTGACCGGAAAATACAGGCCGGGCGAAGCGTTTGCGCAAGGCACGCGCGCCGCGAGCCGCTCCATGGGCGGGTTCCTTCAGCGGTCCTGGCTGGAGCCGCGCGTTCTGGAAGCGGTCCAGCGGGTGAGGCCGATTGCCCGGGAGGCGGGGCTGACGCTTACGCAATTCGCGCTCGCCTGGGTCTTGCGCAACGACAATGTGGCATCGGCGATCATCGGCGCTTCGCGGCCAGCCCAGGTCGAGGAGAATGCGCGGGCGTCGGGGCACGGCGTCGATCCCGCGCTGTTCCAGGAGGCGGAACGAATCCTTGCGGACGTGACAACAGCTTGAAGCAACACAATATCCTCCGTCTCTCTCGAGCGAGGCCGACATGACAGAAGACTACTCACAGAACCAGACCGGGACACATTCCACGGCAGAGGCCGAGAACGGCGGGCCTCTCTTCAAGACCTACAACCCGGCAACCGGCCAACTCCTTCACACCTATCACGGCCATACGCGGGAGGAAGCGCTCGCCATCGCGCGGCGAGCCCATGAAGCGTTCAAGGGCTGGCGGCGAACGTCTTTCGCAGAGCGCAGCGAACTCATGAAGGCGGCTGCTGAAGGCCTGCGCCGCCGCAAGGACGAGTTCGCCGCGCTCATGACCGCCGAGATGGGAAAGACCCGCACCGAGGGCCTCGGCGAAATCGAGAAATGCGCCTTGAACTGCGATTATTTCGCCGGCCACGCCGAGCGCTTCCTGGCGCGCGAGCCCATCGACTGGGATGGCCCCAGAGCTTTCGTGACCTTCAATCCGCTCGGCACGATCCTGGCGATCATGCCGTGGAATTTCCCGTTCTGGCAGGTGTTCCGCTTCGCCGCGCCTTCGCTGATGGCAGGCAACACGGCAGTCTTGAAGCACGCGAGCAACGTTCCGGGCTGCGCGCTCGCCATCGAGAGCGTGTTCGGCGAGGCTGGCTTCCCCGCGAATGTTTTCAGCACAGTGCTGATCCCGAGCCGCGACGTCGACGCGCTCATCGATAATCCCGCCATCGCGGCGGTAACGCTGACGGGCAGCGTGGCGGCAGGGCGGAGCGTGGCCGTCGCCGCGGGACGCAACCTGAAAAAGAGTGTGCTCGAACTCGGCGGAAGCGACCCCTACCTCATCCTTGAGGATGCCGACGTTGAGCGCGCCGCCACCGTTTCGACAGCCGCTCGCATGGTGAACGGGGGGCAGAGCTGCATCGCGGGCAAGCGCTTCATCGTGGTTTCCGCGATAAAGGATGCGTTCGAGAAGGCGCTCACGGCCAAGATGCACGCCATCCAGATGGGCGATCCGGGCGAGCCCGCGACAAAGCTTGGGCCGCTTGTGAGCGTCGAGGCCCGCGATGCCGTTCACAGGCAGGTTCAGAAAAGCATCGCGAAAGGCGCATTCCTTCTCTGCGGCGGCAAAATGCCCGACAAGCCCGGCGCATGGTATCCGCCGACCGTGCTCAGCGACGTGAAGCCGGGCCAGCCCGCGCATGACGAGGAAGTGTTCGGCCCGGTCGCCGCGATCATCGAGGCGCGCGACGAGAACGACGCCATACGAATCGCGAACGAATCGGAATTCGGCCTTGGTTCCTGCGTCATCACCTCAGACATCGCGCGCGGCGAACGCATCGCGGCCGAGATGCTGGAGACCGGCATGAGCTTCGTGAACGACAATGTGCGCTCCGACCCGCGCATGCCCTTTGGCGGCGTGAAGCACTCCGGCTATGGCCGCGAATGCGGGCATTTCGGCATCCGCGAATTCGTGAACATCAAGAGCGTGCTCGTCCGCGATTAAGCAAACGCGCGTGGCTTCGCATGCTTGGACGAATTCTCTCGTGTGGAGTCTCGCAAATTGCCACTAACTTCGCGGCGACGTTCGACGATCTCGAACGCATTGCCGCACATCACCAGCAGAAATCGCTTTCTCGCCTTGAGGGACCGCTGGTGAACTCGCGGCACAATTTGTAACAGCCCGCCGCTCGCTACGGCGACAAAGTCTATTCCCTTCTGTGCATCGAATGGGTTGGTCGCAGGGGCAAACCAGAACGGGCTCCACTTCCGAACGGGGCACGCTGGGGAGCACGTCAGCAATTCGCCAGTGGGTTGACTGATCAGGTTGCCGGTTTGGTAGCCCTCTGAGAACGCTACAGAAAATTGAATTGAGCGGTTTGAGGGTGTTTTCACGTCCTTAGAGGAAGCTTGTTTCTTCAACAATTCGGGCGAGGAAAGATGAAGAACGAGGAATTCCATCGCGGTGATCTGATCGAAGTAAGGAGCCCCTCAGAGATCCTCGCCACGCTCGACGAGTCCGGTGAACTTGCCGGCCTTCCGTTCATGCCGGAGATGGTTGCCTATTGCGGCCGCCGGTTCAAGGTGAGCCATCGGGCGGACAAGGTCTGCGATACGGTCAAGTACACAGGGAGCCGCCGGATTCCCGACGCAGTAATGCTCGATGATCTGCGTTGCGACGGCTCCGGGCACGAGGGCTGCCATGCCGAGTGCCGGATTTTCTGGAAGGAAGCCTGGCTGCGCAAAGTGACGCCGGATGCACCGCCCGCCCCGCCATTCTCACCCGCCGAAGCGGATGCTCTCTTCGAGCGAGCGTCGCGGGAAGTCAAATTCAGCGTCGAGAAAGACGGCAAGGCAGAGACACGCTTCCGATGCCAGAATACTGACATTCTCCGGTACTCCGACGTCCTCAGCGTCTGGGATCCTCGCCCTTACGTGCGTGAGTACACATCCGGCAACGTTTCCTTGCTTCACTTCCTCGAAGTAGCTTCGCGCGCCGCGATAACGGAGCCGCTTAATAAGCTTGGATACGTCCCAAAGGTCCACCTTCCTGGCACGGCGGCCGCGAACGATAAATTCGAACCGCTGAATTTGCAGCCCGGGGAACTCGTGCGCGTGAAATCCAAGGAGGAAATCGCGAAGACGCTGACTCCCGAAGGGCGGCGCCGGGGAATGTGGTTCGATCAAGAAATGATGCCCTATTGTGGCGGAACGTATCGTGTGCGCCGGCGGATTGGACGGTTCATTAATGAACGCGACGGCAAGCTTGTGGTCATGAAGAACCAGCCGGTCACGCTGGATGGCGTGGTGTGCTCTGGCGACCGCAGCATCTGCCGCTGGTTGTGCCCGCGAGCCATTTATCCGTTCTGGCATGAATGCTGGCTGGAGCGGGTCTCCTAAAGCGAGTTCTGGGCATGCCAAAAAATGCGGCCGCAAGAAGAGCGAGAAGTCCCGCTCTGGCCGATCCGGGAAAACGTGGCTGCCTGCTTTCGCGGGTTGCACGATTGGCCATTATCTTTTTGCCCTAAGCTTTTATTCAAGGCATCGCTTCCGCCAATCGAAGCGAAATCGAGGTTAGCCTCGGCTTTGCCGGCCCCAATTGGGCTTGGAAAACCACGGGAGCATGGGCGGTTTAGGCCACGCCCGCCTTATTGCCCGCAATTTTACCCTCTAGGAGCGCGCAAAGACCGTTCTTTATCGGGTTAGGGGCCTATCTCATGATTTTGCGGCAGTGGATCATTGCGTGCTTCGTTCTCGCGGCGGCCGGTTTCATGAATGGCGGGGCCATCGCACAAAGCCCTGCGCCGCAAGGCCAGCAGCCTGCGGCTGCCGCCGCGCAGCCAGCCAAACCGGCAGCGCCGAAGGTCGATACGGCCGAGATCACGAAGCGCGCGAACGATTGCGTCGGCGTCGACATCCAGGCTCAGGTCAAAGGCTGGCAGAAAGACCTGGATCGCATCGAAGAAGCGCTTCGCAAGCCCAATATCAGGTACTCGGATTTGAACGCTTACCGCGACGGACTCTTGAAGCTGCGCGCGAACGAAGAGGATTTTAGGAATAAGCTCGAGTCGCCTCTGAAAGTGGTCGAAGAGCAGGTTGGGAAGCTGCCGCCTCTGCCGGCGCAAGACCAGCCCCCCGAGCCGGAGCAGGTCGCCCAGTTGCGCGCCGACCTGAATTATCAACTCGGCCTTTTCAAGTCGGCACGCAGTTCGCTTGACGCTGATCAGGCTCGCATCAGTCAGCTTATCAATACGATTCAAGATATTCATCGGAAGAACTTCACCAGCAACCTGTTCCAGCCGGTCCCCGGTGTGTTTTCCGCGCAGACATGGGAGAACGTGTCGGACTACGCCAGCCTGGCTGAGAAACGCGTCGAGGGCATGGTCGAGGATTGGTGGAACTCCAGCAACAAGCAGGAATTGCACTATCTCATCCTCAGCGCTCTGGCTATGTTTCTAGTCCTGGGGTACTTCCGCTTCCACGGCGTGGAAAGATTGCGGACGTGGCCGGAGGCTGGGGAGCCGCCTTTCTGGCAGCGGGCTTCGTCGGCCGCCGGCGTAATTCTGTTACGGTCGATGCCTGTCGTCGTACCGATTGTCTTCCTCTACAATGCGATCGATGCAATCCAACCCTTCCCCGAAAAGGTTGGGTGGCTGTTCTTCGTTGCGGCGCGCTCGCTGTTCATCATCGTCGTCGTGAATGCTCTCATCGCCACCGTACTTTCGCCAGATGCGCCGCAATGGCGCTTGCTCCCGGCGGGGGATCGCGCCGCGTCGCGCATAACCCAACTCGTGCTGGCGCTCGTCATTCTCTATGGGCTTACCGCCTTCGCTTATTCCGCCACGCGAATCGTGCAATCGCCATTCTCGCTGACGCTGGCTTTGGCTCTGCCGGCAAACCTCATGGTTGCAGCGCTCGTCGTGGCGATCCTGAAGACGCCGCTTGAGGAAAGGGAAGTCGAGGGAATGCCTTCGCTGACCTGGCTGCGTCTCCTTCGTTTGCCGATGTGGGGTATAAGCCTCGCGATCGTGGTCACCGCCTTCGCCGGTTACCTCGCACTCTCGCGGTTCATTGCGCAGCAGCTCATCGTCACGGGCTCGATACTGGCCCTGGTTTATCTCCTCCTTCTTTGGGCCGACGGTTTGGCCACGGGCATGAGCGATGAACACTCCGCGTGTGGTTCCTGGCTGAAGAGCGCCGGAAATCTCGATCAGGACAAGCGGGAAAGGGTTTCTGTTCCGATCAGTCTTCTCCTTAAATTCGCTGTTCTGGTCGCTTCGGTCCCGCTGATCCTCCTCCAATGGGGCTACCCCTGGCCGGACATTATCGAGTTGTATCGCCAGCTGTTTTTCGGTTTCCGGATTGGAAGCACCGAGATCTCGCTTGCCGCGATCCTTGCCTCGATCATCGTCTTTGTCCTTGGCTACTTCGCCGCGAAACTCTTCCAGGGGTGGCTCGACCGGCAGGTGCTCAAGCCGGCGGGATTGTCTGGCGGCTTGCGCGACTCGATCCGGACAACAGTCGGTTACGCGGGCATCTTCGCCGCCGCCTTGCTCGCGCTCTCTTACGCAGGCTTCAATCTGTCTAACCTTGCGATTGTCGCCGGCGCGTTTTCCGTCGGCATCGGTTTTGGCCTGCAAAGCATCATCAACAACTTCGTCTCCGGGCTTATTCTGCTCGCCGAACGGCCCATTAAAATAGGCGACCTCGTTACCGTGGGAGGCGAAGAGGGCTACGTCCGCAAGATCAGCGTGCGCTCAACCGAGATCGAGACCTTCGAGCGCGCAAATGTGCTGATCCCGAATTCATCGTTCATTACGGACAAGGTGAAGAACTGGACGCTGCGAAACAACACCGCGCGTGTGACCATTTCGGTTGCCGTGGCCCACGGCAACGATCCCCGGCTGGTCAAAGCGATTCTTCTGAAAGTGGCGCAAGATCATCTCAATGTCATGACCTCGCCGGAACCGTTCGTTGATTTCGAAGACTTCAACGCCGATGCCCTGGACTTCAAGCTCTACGCCTATATTTACGATTTGAACAAAGGCGCAAGCACGAGGACGGACCTTAGGATCGAGATCCTGGAGGCGTTCAAGGCCAGCACTATCGTCTTGCCCTCCCGGCAGACTGAAGTGTTGCTCCATGAGGTTGAGTGGTTGCGCGAGGCGGTAAACCAATATATGGCCAGCCCAACGAATGGGCATGCCGGGAATGGCAACGGCGCTGCCGCCGCTGCCGCCGGCAAGAGCAGAGAGGTTTTATCGTGATGACAATCGGTAAGGCGATCCAGCAGCTTGAGAGCTTTTTTCTCTTCGTGATCGCGTTGTTGACTGTGGTCGGCGCGGTCAAGGAGATCTACCTGATCTTGGGCAAGCGCGATGTCGGCCTCCAGGACCTGCTGCTGATGTTTCTTTACGTCGAAGTTCTCGGAATGATCGGCGTCTACTCAGACAGCAAGCAAATCCCCATCACGCTGCCGATCTTCATTGCGATCACGGCGCTCGCGCGAACGGCGATCCTGCAAAAGGAGCAGGATCCCCAGCACATCATCTACGAAGCGAGCGCAATTCTTCTCCTCGCAATCGCTTCGTTTGTCGTCAACCTCCGGCCGAGCCACCTTGCTCTTCGCGTGACGAAACAGGGCGAAAAGCTTGTTCCCGACCGGGAAAATTACGAGTAGCGGCTCCGGTCAGGCTTTAACCTTCGCCCCGGCAGGAACCTGGCTGCACGGACTCTTCTCGTGCTTCAAGGTCTTCTTGCCCTCCGGCGGCTTGCCTTTGAAGAAGTGAGCCGTGGCAATGGCGACCTGCGGCTCACCCGGCCCGTTGGAGACTTGCTGAATGCCGTCCTGGTACCAGCCGTCATATTTGCGGGCGACGGCCTCCTCGCGGGCGCGGCACCAGACCACCGCGGACAGGTCCGCAAATGTGAACTTGTTCGTGGTGGCAGCCGCGAGCCGGAGCGTATCCTGGCCCTGCTCTGTCACGACCACGTCCTTGACGGTGAAGATCCCGGCCTGCGGCATTTTCGTCGTATCGACGGCGGCAGCCTGCAACGCCGGCTGGTCTGCATTCGAGGCACAGCCCGCAAGCGCTAAGGCCACCGCGCAAGGTAAGGCAATGTTTTTCATTTTCATCCCGCTTTTGTGATCCCTACTGACGCTTTCAGCCCGCCAGCCCCATTGACGCACCGTTTACGCAAAGCAAGCGTTCTGCAGGATTCTGGGCGCTTCTGTGACTTGGCCTGCCGTTTTCAACGCCGGATAGGGCTGAAAGCGACGGTAAAACAGGGCCTGTTGCAAATACATCCATTGCATTCCAGGACCTTTCGCACGATTATCTTGTATACCAAGGGGGGCCGCAGGCATGCGGCTGAGATCGCGCTGATCACCGTGGCGAAATCGTTCACGCGCCGCGCGACAACCCATTGAACCTGATCCGGTTAGGACCGGCGGAGGGATGGTTTCTCGCGAATGACCACCGCCATAGACTCACAAACGCTTCAGATGCAGGTCACGCCGTGCTGCCGCAAAGCTATGCGTACAATAAAGAGGTAAGGGATGAACGCGCCAATCGACCCAAAGCATGTCACGCCGGTTAAGGTCACGACGGGCTCCCTGCCTGGATCGCGCAAGGCTTATATCGAGGCCGGGGGGCGGCCTGACATTCGCGTTCCCTTCCGCGAGATTGCGCTGCATGAGAGGAGCGGCGAACCGCCCTTCCGCGTCTACGACACGAGCGGTCCTTATTCGGACGAGGCGGCGAAGATCGATGTGAACGAAGGATTGCAACGGATTCGCGAGCCGTGGGTAAAGGCGCGCGCGGTGGTGCAGTATGCTGGCCGCGAGGTGAAACCCGAGGACAATGGCAATGTTGGCGAAACTCACCTCGCCCGCGAGTTTGCTGCGCGGCACGCGGTTTATCGCGCCGTAGACGCCAAAGGCATCACCCAGCTCGAATTGGCCCGCGCCGGGATCGTCACCGAGGAGATGATCTACATCGCGCATCGCGAGAACCTTGGGCGTGCGGCGGCCTTGGAGCGCGCCGAGGAAGCGCTTGCGGATGGCGAGAGCTTCGGCGCGGCGATCCCGGAGTTCATTACGCCCGAATTCGTGCGCTCCGAAGTGGCGCGAGGCCGTGCGATCATCCCCGCCAACATCAACCACGCCGAACTCGAACCGGTGATTATCGGCCGCAACTTCCTCACCAAGGTGAACGCGAATATCGGCAACTCCGCCGTGACCTCCTCGGTGGAAGAGGAAGTGGAGAAGATGGTGTGGGCGATCCGCTGGGGCGCGGATACGGTGATGGACCTTTCCACCGGGCGCAACATCCATACCACGCGCGAATGGATCATCCGCAACGCGCCCGTGCCGATCGGGACGGTGCCGATCTATCAGGCGCTGGAGAAGGTGCATGGCGATCCGGTGAAGCTCGACTGGGAGGTCTACAAGGACACGCTCATCGAGCAGTGCGAGCAGGGCGTCGACTATTTCACCATCCACGCGGGCGTGCGGCTGCGCTATGTGCCGCTCACCGCGAAACGCGTCACCGGCATTGTCAGTCCGCGGCGGCTCCATCATGGCCAAGTGGTGCCTCGCCCATCACCGCGAGAGCTTTCTCTACGAGCGCTTCGATGAGATTTGCGACATCATGCGCCGCTACGACGTGTCGTTCTCGCTCGGTGACGGCTTGCGGCCGGGCTCCATCGCGGATGCCAACGACCGCGCGCAATTCGCCGAGCTTGAGACGCTGGGCGAGCTTACCAAGGTCGCCTGGGCGAAGGGCTGCCAGGTGATGATCGAAGGCCCCGGCCACGTGCCGCTCCACAAGATCAAGGTGAACGTCGAGAAGCAGCTTGCGCTTTGCGGCGAGGCCCCGTTCTACACGCTCGGCCCGCTCGTCACCGACATCGCGCCCGGCCACGACCACATCACAAGCGCTATCGGCGCGGCCATGATCGGCTGGTTCGGCACCGCCATGCTCTGCTATGTGACGCCGAAGGAGCATCTGGGCCTGCCCGACCGCAACGACGTGAAGGCGGGCGTGATCGCCTACAAGATCGCGGCGCACGCGTCCGACCTCGCCAAGGGTCACCCCGCCGCGCAGCTTCGCGACGATGCGCTTTCCCGCGCGCGCTTCGACTTCCGCTGGGAGGACCAGTTCAATCTCGGCCTCGACTCGGAAGGCAGCCGCGCCATGCACGACGAGACGCTGCCGAAGGGGGCACACAAGGTTGCGCATTTCTGCTCCATGTGCGGCCCGAAATTCTGCTCGATGGAGATCACGCAGCAGGTGCGCGACTACGCGGCCAAGCTGAACGAGACGCCCGAGATGGCGGTAGAAGCCGGCATGGAGGAGATGGCGGGAAAGTTCCGGGAGATGGGCGGGGAGGTTTACGTGAAGTCGGATTCCTAAGCCGGCACGAATAGAGAGCTAGTCACGTCAAGAAGCTCGTTTACATTGAGCGTAGGGCCATGGAGTCGAAGGTCATGACGTTGAAAGAGCTTGAAAAGGCCGTTGCGAAGCTTTCGCCCGATGAACTGGCGGAGTTCAGGGAGTGGTTTCACCGGTTCGATATGGATGAGTGGGACCGTCAGATCGCTCGCGATGGCGAATCGGGGAAACTCGACAAACTCATCGAACAGGCGAAGCGCGATTACGCCGAAGGTCGCGGCCGGGAGTTGTGAAACATTTCGCAACGGCCAGCTTCTGGCATTGCTATGACGCGCTGCTGCCTCGCATCAGCGTTTGGCGGACAAGAGTTTTGAATTACTCAAGTCGAACCCAAGGCATCCGTCGCTTCAATTCAAGAAAACAGGGGTTTTGTGGTCGGTTCGCGTTGGGCTTGCTTACCGCGCGCTGGCTACGGAAGAGGCCGACGGTTATTCTTGGTTCTGGATAGGCTCTCACGCGGAATATGACCGTTTGCTGAGGCAGAATTGAGAGGGCAAGCCATGCTCGTGAGAGTGGATCACAAGGCCGATGCCGTCTATTTGAACTTGACCCACCACGAAATCGCTGAGAGCGAAGAGGTGGCCGACGGCATTGTCGTCGACTATGACGCGGAAGGCCGGATTGTTGGCTTGGAGATCTTGGACGCGTCGCGCCGGACCGGCGAACCCGGCGTCTTGAGGCAATTCAGCTTTGAATTGCCGTCTGCTGTCTCGCAACACCCAATGACTGCCAAGACTGACGAGGCGCAGTCCTTGAAGGGCATCCTCAGGAAGCCGGGCACGCCGGTCAGCATCGAGGAGATGAACCAAGCCATCGCGAAGGGCGGAACTGGACGTCCTGCAAAGCGTCCCTGCGAGCGCCCGAGATGGCGGGCAACTCGCTGGAAAGCGGCTGGCGACTAAGCATCTCAGCGGACTTCATTTTTTCGCCAATGTTGAAAGTGGGTTGGTCGAAATCAGCTATCTTCAGTCACAAGGCAGTGAGACTTGGCCCTGAGGATCAGGCATGAAACCCATGTTTGATTATGTTCGGCTGCCAAAGTTTCGCGCCTTAATAGGTGGCCTTCAAGGATCAATTTTCTCTGAGAAAGAATATATCGGGGAGAGGTAATGCAGTTCACACGCCCGGAACGGCTATATTTGAAGTTGCATCCAGAGCTCAACGAAAAATGGGTTCAAGAATTGATCGCAGCTGACCCTTCGCTCCTCGGGCTTGGGGACCTCGTCCTTCGCGACAAGGAACGCATTCAGCCGCGCGCTGGAAGGCTTGATCTTCTTCTTCAAGATCCCGAGACGAAGCGCCGTTACGAGGTAGAAATTCAGCTAGGCGCCACCGACGAGGCTCACATCATCCGAACTATCGAATATTGGGACATCGAAAAGAAGCGTTACACCCAATATGAGCATTGTGCTGTAATAATTGCTGAGGACATCACCAGCCGCTTTTTGAATATTATTGCCCTCTTCAATGGAAATATTCCTCTTATTGCTCTTCAGATGCAGGCATTGAAGGTAGCAACACACACAACCTTGGTATTCACTAAAGTGATAGATGAGCTATCCCGCGGGCCAGTCGATGAAGATGAGGATGCCGAGGCTGCCCCGGCAGATCGATCATATTGGGAAAAACGTGGTACGAAGGCAACAGTTCTACTTGCCGACGAGTTACTTGGGATTGCACGCGAAATATACCCTTCTCTGGAATTTAAATACAACAAATTTTATATTGGCCTATCAAAGGACGGTCAGGTGTTCAACTTCGCCCTATTCCGTCCACGGAGGAACTATATCATTCTCGAAATGAAGTTGCCAAAGACTGACGAAATAGATGCCAAGATCCAGCAAGCTGGGCTAAAGACACTAGAATATGACACGCGATTTGGCCAATACCGGTTGTCGCTTCATAAAGAAGACATCACTAAGAGGCGCGAGCTTCTGAAGGAATTAATGCAAGCGGCTTATCAAAATCGTACTGCGTAAGCGCTACGACTAGCCATTCTCACCCAGAAGGACCCGCTCTCGCGTTGCCCCCCGCTAATGCACCTTCACAAAGCCGGCGTGTTTCTCAAGCCGGAAAACCCGCTCCTCCATGCTCCGCGCGGTTTCCGAAACAACTTCCTGACTATGGTATACCTCGATAATCAAGCCACTGACCTTGCCAATAAGCTCGCTGTGCGTTTTGCTCTCGGCCTCAAGCGCTCTGACATCGGCGCGCAACGCCGTGCGCTCGGCTCGGGCTTCAGACCATTGACGGCGCTCCTGCTTGGCTTCGCGCCACGCGCTCGTCTTGATCGTGAGCCAAGCATGCGACGGGCCGGAGCGGTACGCTGCATCCCGCTTCTTCGAGACGATCCCTTTCAACCCCAGCCGCTCACCCGCCGCGAGCAAGGCTTCCCCATCCTCGAAATGTTCCACATAGCGCAGATGGGGATTGAGCTGTGTGCCGATCACGTCGGCAAGCCGGGCCTTCCGCTCAACGAGCGCCCGCGCGCGCAGAGCCTCCTGCCCGCTCTTCAGCAGGTCGAAGGCCCAGAAGGTCTGCATCGCCTCTTTGTCCGACCGCTGCAGCGCTTCGAAGTCCGGCACGCCGTCCGCGTTCACGGCGGTGATTTCGCCGTCGAGCACGACATCCCTGATCGGCATCTGCGCGGCGGCCGCCACGATATCCGGGAACCGGAAGCTCAGATCATTGCCGCGCTTCGAGTAGAGCCGAACCAGGCTTCCGCTTTTGTGCAGTTGGCCCCGCCAGCCATCGAGCTTGATCTCATGCAGCCAAGCCTCGCTCGCGGGCGGCCGTGAACGCGATGCAGGCATGCAAGGCTTGATGAAGGAAAACGCATACGCCATACGGACGCTAAGTGAGCGTCGTTTCACTTACGGCAAGACCCCCGCGCAATCCGCCACATCCCAACACGCGCAAGAGCGTTACTCTCCGCGGCCTGTCTTGTGCCGCAGAAGGGCGGAAGCGCCGGAAAGGGCGGGGAGGCGGAGACCACGCGCCGCCGCCATGGTTAACAGGACATTGCCGGGCCGATTATGCGTTAATCAAATATGCTTAACGGCATTTATTTCCTGCCTGATTTCTGCACCCCAAAATTCCAGAAAATCGGAACGCCCCGCGTTCGCAGGGCGCAAATGACAGAGCAACCCATTGAAAACTAATAGCTTTCTATCCATGATCGGCAGGGTTAACGGATTGTATTATTGGACGCAAATGGGCGCGCAAAAGTCCGTTAAATATAGTCTCTTAACGAGCTTGCCCCTTTCGCAGCCGCGGCGGCGCAAGTCATTCTCGTAATTTACATAGCAAAATCAATGGCTTGTGTCCGTTAACCTCTCGGCAAGGCGCTTTTTCCTAAAATCCGCAAACGCT
This sequence comes from uncultured Alphaproteobacteria bacterium, assembly GCA_963817495.1. GTDB lineage: Bacteria > Pseudomonadota > Alphaproteobacteria > Rhizobiales > Rhodomicrobiaceae > Rhodomicrobium. The sequence goes on from CAWFOS010000019.1 coordinate 15,704, forward strand.
AGCTGATCCTGGGTTTCGAGTGAGATGCCGCCCTTCGTAATTACGAAAAATGGTCCAACGGTTCTGCGCCACCCGCCGCATCGCCATCGGGTCCCGGAAAGGCGAAGCCTTGCCCGAGACCGTTACACGTTGAAACGCTTCCGTTTTTGCGGCGCTTGGCCGGGACGACGGACTGTTGGCCAAACTGGCGGTGCTTGCTCAAACCTCGAAAGGCTTGCCGACCTCGGGCACGAGCACCTTCTGGCCTTCCATCTGCGCCAGGAACTTATCCGGCGTCTGGTCGATGATGGGGAAGGTGCCGTAATGCATCGGCACGACGGTGTCGAACTTGAAGTACTTCTTGCAGGCATACGCGGCCGATTTCGCGCCCATCGTGAAGCGGTCGCCGATCGGCACGAAGCCCACCTTCGGCGCAAAAAATTCCTCCACGAGCGCCATGTCGCCGAAAATTTCGGTGTCGCCCATGTGGTAGATGGTCTTGCCGAGGCCCTCGATCACGACGCCGGTGGGGTTGCCGAGATAGATGGTCTCGCCGTCGATCGTGGTGGAGGACGAGTGGAACGCCTTCACGAAGCTCACGCTCACGCCGCCGCCCAGATCGATTGTGCCGCCCGGGTTGCCCACCTCCATCTTTGAAACGCCCTGGCCCGACAGGAACATCGCCAGCTCATAGACCGCGACGAGCGTTGCGCCAGTGTTAGCGCAAATCTCGACCGCATCGCCGACATGGTCGTCATGGCCGTGCGTCAGCACCACATGCGTCGCGCCGCGCGCCGCTTCTTCCACCGATCCGTTGAATTTGGGGTTGCCCGACAGGAACGGGTCGATCAGGATGACGTGACTGCCGTTTTCGGCTCGAACCGCAGCATGCCCAAACCATGTCAGCTTCATTGCAACTCTCCTTGGGGTGACCGGCCATTTTCCCCGCATAATATGAAACCGCGGCGCGCCCGCAATTTATAAAAACATGCAAGGACAAACTTGTGCCCTCTCAGCCGCTGGCGCTTGCCGAATTGTCGGAACGGTTGAAGCGGGACGAGCGGCTTCTCGGCCTCGATGTCGGCACGAAGACCATCGGGCTTGCGCTGTCCGACGTGATGCGGCGGATCGCGACGCCGCTGGAAACGATCCGGCGAACGAAGTTTTCGGCCGATGCCGCACGGCTTCTGGAATTGGCGACGCAGCATGGCGTGGGTGGCCTCGTCATCGGCCTGCCGGTCAATCTCGATGGGTCCGAGGGGCCGCGGGCGCAGTCGACGCGCGCCTTCGCCCGCAACCTCGCCGCCCTGACCGATTTGCCGATGGCGTTCTGGGACGAGCGTCTTTCCACCGCCGCCGTCGAGCGCGCCCTGCTGGAAGCCGACACAAGCCGCAAGCGCCGCGCCGAACTCATCGACAAGATGGCCGCCGCCTACATCCTGCAAGGCGCGCTAGACAGGCTGAATTACGGCCTCCGCTCTCCTGCATGATCGCCACTCGTTCGCGCTCGCACCCCTGAATTCAGAGCCTTGCGTCAATGGCGACCCTTCCTCTTTTCATTTGGCTGGCACAAAGCTTACAAGAGTGCTTTTGTGACCGCCTGCAACCATAGCTGCTGAAGGGCCGCCGATGGCGATGAATGAGAAGGATTTGTGGCTCGCCGTTATGCTCAGCGCGCAGCCATGGCTTGTCCTGGCCGGCGCGTTTCTGATCGGCTATCTGCTCGGCTCGATCCCCTTCGGCTATCTCTACGGCCGCCTCGCGGGTGTGGGCGACATCCGCACCATTGGGTCCGGCAATATCGGCGCCACGAATGTACTGCGGACAGGCCGGAAGGGCTTGGCGGCGCTCACCCTTTTGTCCGACGCGGCGAAAGGCTTCGTGCCTGTTCTGCTCATCAGGCAATATCTCGGGATGGAACCGGCGCTGTTTTGCGCGGCCGGAGCCTTTCTTGGCCATCTCTATCCGGTCTGGCTTCGCTTTCGTGGCGGCAAAGGCGTGGCAACCTACATCGGCGTCGTCACAGCGCTCTATTGGGCCGCCGGGGCATTTTTCTGCGCGGTCTGGCTAGGCATTGCGATCGCGACCCGCTATTCCTCGCTCTCCGCGCTCATCGCCGCGGTCTTTACTCCCATTTTCGTGGCGGTCCTGGAGACGGGCGCGCTTTATGTCTTTATGGCCGCTCTCTCTGCCTTCCTTATCGCCAAACATCATAAGAATATCGGGAATTTGATTTCGGGCCATGAAAGCAAAATCGGCCAGAGCGCGACGGGCGCGAAAAGAGCCTAATTCAGAGGAAACGCCTGCAAGATTCAGCGAAAGCGAAAAGCTTGCGTGGCTTCGCTTGATCCGGACGCCGCATATCGGAGTCGTCACATTCTGGGAACTCTTATCGCATTTCGGCTCCGCCGGCGCGGCCCTTGAAGGATTGCCGGAGTTCGCGAAATTCGGAAGCCGTGTTACCGCGCGATGCATCCCATCCATGGCGGCGGCCGAGGCGGAGTTGAAGAAGGCCGCCGCCGCGGGCATGAAGCTGTGCGCCGCGCATGAAGCCGGTTATCCGCCGCTTCTTTCTCATATCGAGGCGCCGCCGCCGCTGGTTTACGTGAAGGGTCAAAACGCCGTCTGGGATCGTCCGCCGGTTGCCGTGGTCGGTGCGAGGAATGCCTCGGCGGCAGGCCTTAAGTTCGCGGCGGAGATCAGCGCCGAACTCGGAAGAAAAGGCTTCCTGATCGTCTCGGGACTGGCGCGTGGAATTGATGGAGCCTCTCACCGCGCGGCATTGCCGTTCGCAACCTGCGCTGTTCTGCCCGGCGGCCTCGATGCGGTTTACCCGCCGGAACATGTGCGCCTGGCGGCCGACATCACGGAAAACGGGGTGCTCGTGAGCGAGTGTCCGCCCGGCTTCATCGCCCGCTCGCAGGATTTCCCGCGCCGGAACCGGATCATTTCGGGCTCTTCCCTCGGCGTCGTCGTGGTTGAGGCGGCTGAGCGTTCGGGGTCGCTGATTACGGCGAGGCTCGCTGGGGAGCAGAACCGCGAGGTTTTTGCCGTACCGGGCCATCCTTTCGAGCCAAGAGCTGCGGGCTCGAACCGGCTCATCAAGGAAGGCGCCGTTTTCACGACATCCGCCAACGATATCGAGGAGGTCCTTCAAGGTCTGCTGACGGCTTGGTCAAGGAAGGAAAGGCCCAACCTCGAAAGCCTCGGGACGAGCCCCGGTCGCACCACCCCGCCACCTTCATCCCACAAACCCGCCGTGGATGGATGGTTCGCCTACCTTGGAGATGCGGCAAGCGATATCGAGAAGCTTCTCAGCCTCGCGCCCATCGACGTCGACGAACTTTGCCGGCTTAGCGGATTGAAAGCGCGGCATGTTCATGCTGCGCTCGTATCCTTGGATCTGGCGGGCCGCATAGATCGCCGGGGAGCCCGGCTGGTGGCTTTAAAGCCGTGACGGCCAACTTCAAGCGCGGCAGTGGAACCTAGCTTCCTCCTCGGCGACCGCGATGAGGTCGGACAGGAGACGGAACTGCGCCTTCACTGCAATGGGGCGCAGCGAATTGAGAAGGGATGCGATGTACTCCGCAGCTTCCTGTGGCTGTAGCTCCACGACACAATCGTCATTGCCGCCGTCAAATTCTTGCGCCTCTTCCGGGGTGCAGGTGTGCGCCAGATAAAGTTGGCCACGACGTGTATTCATGATTAAAAACCTCAACCTCGTTTCACTCGACCCGCTTCGGTTGAGTGACGCGTGAACTATGTTACCATAAGTTGTGTAGCCGAAACCACGCTTTGGTTGCAAGATCCGTGGGCTGTTTTAATTCCACTGATCCATGTTTTTCAAAATGCGATGTAATCCAGCCACACGATCATAGATGGCACGGTGTACGGGGAAGAGCGCCCGCCGTGAAGCGCGCAACGTTTTATGCTCAGAGGACGTCCGCGGCCTTTTGCTTCTCGAAAACGAGCATTAAATTATTTGCGGGAAGGTCCAGGCGCTGTTTCAGGACGATACCGCGATTGCCTGCGGCCGTTTCGAGGTCCCGCACATCTTTAAGGCCCCATCCCGGAACCCCGCATTCGCGAAGGCTCCTGTCGAAAGCCTCATTTGATGGGCTTGAGTAGCTGCCATCCAGTTTGAACGGCCCGTAGAGGGCAGCGGCTCCTCCCGGTTTCAAAACTTTGGCCGCGATCTGTGCGAAGCCATCCGCGGGCGAAACCGGGGCAAGATGGAACACATTGATGGCAAAGATGACATCGTAGAGCCGATCCTCGCGACGCGGCCAAGGTATCCGGTTCCGTGAGATCGATCCTGAGCGGATCGGCGACATTGTTATTAGCCGTGCGGGACCGGTTCGATTTTATGGTTTCGAACACAGTTGCGTCGCGGTCGGAGGGCTGGAACCCGATACGCGGAAAATGCGGAGCGAAGTAGTTCGCATGCGCTCCGCTTCCGCTCGCGAGTTCCAGGGCGTCCCCTGCCTCCGGAAAAATGTCTTGAAGACTTGGAGAATGGGATCGCGATTTCGTTCCCAAGCCTGCGTATTGTAAGTGCTCAATGGGTAGGGATCGATTTTGGGTTTCGACACGGACATTTTTTCCGCCTTTATCCAGCCAAAGAGTGACTTTAAAGCCATACGCTATAGTCAATCCATAAGGGCACGCCATGGTTTGAGCTTGAACCCAGCGCTTAAATCGCGCCAAAGAGTTTTTGTGGTCTTTATTCACGTTGCGGTTATTCGTGGCGGCGGATAATGGCCTCTCCGGCGAAATTACAGATGATCTAAGCCACATGCATCAATTTGAATTTTCGGGCCGTTCCGTGCCAATCTTTTCTTTGCGTCCGCGCGGCTTGGCTCTCCTGTTCGCGCTTGCAGGCGTCATGAACGCCGTGCAACCGGCGGAAGCCCGCTCTCAAAGCCCCTACCAGAGTTATTATCAAAGCTGGTTCGGAAGCCCCTATCCGGCCCGCCCCAATCCGGTCCACCGTCCGCGCCGCCACGAAAGCGCACCCGAACGCCGCGCGCCAGCCGAGCAAAAGGCGGTCGAGGGAAAGAAGCCGGTTGGCCCGCTTTACGCTGTCGTCTCGCTCGCCGATCAGCATGTCTCGTTCTACGACGCGAACGGCCTGTGGGAGCGGAGCGTGGTCTCGACTGGTGTGGCTGGTCATCCAACGCCGCCCGGAATCTTTACGATCCTCGAGAAGGAGCGCTGGCACAGGTCGAACATTTATAGTGGCGCGCCGATGCCGTATATGCAGCGCCTTGCCTGGACGGGCGTTGCGATGCACGAAGGCGTGGTCACAGGCCACCCCGCTTCTCACGGCTGCATCCGCCTTCCAGGTGCTTTCGCCAAGTGGCTTTTCGGCGTCACAAGCGTAGGCCAGCGCGTGGTTATTTCGCAGCAGGATATCACGCCGTCGGATATTGTGGATCCGCATCTTCCTGTGCCGCAACTCCTGGCGCCGCCGCCGGGAACGGAGGACAAGGTTCGCTCAAGCAGGGTCAGCAAGCCTGTCGAGACCGTAGCTTTGGATAATCCCGCTGAGGCCAAGGTGGACGCCCGCACGAAACTTCTCAATCCGGGCGAGTTTGTGCAAGCGTTGAAAGCAGCCGCAGCCGCCAATGCCACGGCAGCGGTCCAGGCGAAGAAGGCGGCGTTGGCGCTCGTTGCCAGCAAATTGGAGGCAGCGCGTCAGGCCGCTAGAGAGCTCTATTCAGCGGAAGATAACCTGCGTCGGGCAAAGGCAGAACTGGAGGATGCGGACCGCGCCGTAGCCAGGGCTCAGGGAGACGAGGCCGCTAAGAAAGCCACGGACCGGAAATCGGGGGCTGAAGCCAGAGTCGCGGAGGCGGAGAGCAAAGCTCGGGAGGCCAGCGACGCCAAAGCGGCCAAGGATCAGGATGTGGTATCGGCGCAAGAGGCCGTTCGTAATGCTGAAGCCCAGGCTGAAGCGGCCACCGACAGCGCAAAAGACGCAACCGTGCGAGCTGAGCCGATCTCGATTTTCATCAGCCGGAAAACCAGGCATCTTTACGTCCGGCAGGCGACCCAGCATCTGTTCGACATGCCCATTACGATCCACGATCCGGAGCGTCCGCTTGGTACGCATCTGTTGATTGCGACGCGTGCCGGGGATAATGGCGCTTCTCTCCATTGGGTGGACCTTACGCCACCCGCCGCTGTCGAGGTGAAGCACCGCCGTCATTCCAGCCGGAGAGGGCGTATGATTGAGCCGGAAGATGAGACGCCTTCCATGAAGCCTTTCCCGGAGACGGCCGCGGCGGCGCTCGACCGCATCGAATTGCCGCCAGAGGCTCTCCACCGCATCGGCGAGCGCCTGTGGGTAGGAGCAACGCTCATCATTTCCGACGTGGGCATGAGCGGCGAAGGGCGTTATCCGATGGATTTCATGATCCTGAACCATACAACAGTTCGGGAAGATTAGATTTGCGGAGACCATGGCTAACGCCACGAACCTTTTTGCCAAGGCGGCAGAGTCGGATCGATCGGAAGAGGTCATCACAGAGGTCCTCGCCCGGCCGGAAATGAGGATCGAGCGCATCGTTTCTAACGGTCAGGCGAGCCCGCCAGGGTTCTGGTTTGATCAGTCCTGGGACGAGTGGGTGGCGGTGCTCGCCGGAGCCGCCCGCTTGCGTTTCGAAGACGAGCCGGAAGACAGACACCTCGGTCCCGGCGACCATCTTTTCATACCCGCACATGCACGCCATCGCGTCGAATGGACGAGCGCCGAGCCGGCAACGATATGGCTTGCCATTCACAGCAAGCCGTGAGGCCGCAAGCGGCGCCCGCTTCATCTCACGGCGCAAGTTGGTGAAACGGACGGCTTTGATCGACTCGCCAGCGTGTATGCGAAAGTGTAATTTCTAACTGGACTTCTTTTCCGTCCTACCCCTCTCGCTCTCCAGCTTCCTAGGGTTTGGATCCATGTTTCACAATCGCACCGGTGAGCTGCTGCGCCGTACCTTTCTCATCGCCGCATGCTCGGCGGCGATCTCGTTTTCCGCGTTGGCCGATGAACCCGGCGCGCTGCAGCCTTACAACGCTGCCATTAGTGAGAGCTCGATTTCCGGCATCTCTTCCGGCGGATTTATGGCGGTGCAGTTCGGCACGGCTTGGTCTTCCGTGATCAAGGGCGTCGGCATTGTTGCGGGAGGCCCGTATTATTGCGCACAAGCGTCGTCGTCCGATATCTGGAATGGCTACACCATGCCGATGCTTACGGCGATAGGCCCGTGCATGAAGGGGCCCGTCCCGGATGTGAAGCGTTTCATCGATAAAGCCGACGAGGAGGCCGCCTCAGGAGCGATCGACGCCACGAGCAACCTGAGCCATCAGAAGGTCTACATCTTTCATGGCTTCAACGACACCGTCGTGGCGCAGCCGGTCACCGACGCCACAACCGAATTCTATCGCCACTATGTGGGACAGGAAGGCGCCGGAAATCTCTTCTATCAAACCAACCTGGGCGCGGGCCACGCCCAGGTGCTAGGGCATGACGAGCGCTATGGCAGGCTGAATGCCTGTGAGCTTAATCAAAGCCCTTACATCAACGAGTGTGGCTATGATCAGGCGGGGGTCATCCTCCAGCACATTTACGGGGCTCTCAATCCACCCAATTTCGGCAAACTGTCGGGAACCCTCAAAAGGTTTTCGCAAGCGAAATATACCGGCTCGGACGAACCCAGCTCCCTGAGCATGGGGGACACTGGCTACTTCTTCGTTCCGAAGGATTGCGAACCTGAGCAAGGCGCGGCATGCCGCGTACACATCGCGCTGCATGGCTGCGCGCAGGACGTAGGGGACGTAGGCAAGCTTTACGTCGATGAGTCCGGCTACAACGCGTGGGCCGACACGAACCGCATCATCGTCTTGTACCCACAAACCGTAGCGCGGCCGCTCATGGGGCTGCCGCCTCAAAATCCGCAGGCCTGCTGGGACTGGTGGAGCTACGTCACCCATGACGACAGCTATATCACAAAGTCCGGACGCCAGATCAAGGTGATCAAGGCGATGCTGGACACGCTGGCGGCAGGGCAGAAACCAGGATCGGAAGACACAGCGGATGCACCCGCTAGGCTGGTCGTCATCGATGTTTCGGATACGGGAGCCGATTTGGCTTGGACCCCGATTGCTGGGGCCAAGGGCTATTCCGTCGCGCGCGCGCAGGGCGCCGGTGATTTTGTGCCGGTCGGGAAGACTTCAGGCCCGAGCTTCGCAGACAACGGGTTGAAACCCTCGACGTCCTATCGTTGGCGGGTAGTGGCCGCCGGCGGGGGAAGCGATGGAACTGTTGCCTTGGAAGCCGCTGCAAAGACCCGGGCCGAGCCCGCGCCTTGTAGAGCCCCTGGCAAATGCCCGCTCCCCCATGCAGAAAATTGATCTGATCGGGCTGCGTTAGGGAAGGCTAAGCTGGAGTTTTGTTGCTATCGGGCCTGCGCAGCTCCAGCTGCCTATAGCACAGGCAGTCCGCGACATCTCGTCGCAATGGAATTTCGGCTTGATTCCAATGCCGTTTTGACAACGCTCTAAATCGCCTCGGCCGTTAGCCTCTTCCCTATCAAGTTGTATGCTTATCGGGTTTCGGGACGCGAAATACAGCGCCCGCTCCGCAAAAAGACAATACGGGCCTTCGGGAGGACAAGCAGTGCAATCAGATTTCACAGTATTCCGTGAGAACCTCGCAACCGCCTGCCGCGCGCGAGACATGACACACGATCCGCTCTGTGCGGCGGCGGTCGATCTTCATTTCGCCGGGATACGGGCTCTCGACGTTTACCGGCTCGCCAAGATCGCCGACAATCTAGGGGTTAGCGTGGATTGGCTGCTCGGACGTTCGGACGTGATGGAGTTGCCGAAAGCGAAGGCCAAGAAGGCGGCCGAATAGTTTATGATCCTCTCCCTTTGAGGGAGAGGCACCCTGGCATCCCTTGGCCAAGTCTCGCATCGAGCATGCCGGCGCTCCAGTTCAGAGGGCGATCGCACAAGGCTTAACCCGCCAGATCTCGGATGCGTATTGCTGTATGGCGCGGTCGGATGAGAACTTTCCGGCCCGCGCCACATTGATGATTGCTTTCCGGTCCCACCCGTCGGGGTCCTGGTAGGCGGCGTCAACCCGCTCCTGAGTCAGGATATAGTTCCGCAAATCCGCCAAGAGCATGTAGTAGTCGCCTCCTTCGAGAATCGACCTTGTTATCGGCCGGAAAATCCCGGGTTCCATCATGTTGAAGAAGTCCCGCTCAATCATCTGCACGGCCCGGCGGATCTCGTCGTCAGAGTTATAAACGTCCCACGGATTGTAGAGGGGACGGCGCTGCTCTACCTCCTCAGCCGTCAAGCCGAAGATGAAGATATTGTCTTTGCCGACTTCTTCGAGGATCTCCACGTTCGCGCCGTCGAGTGTGCCAATGGTGACGGCTCCGTTCAGCTGAAACTTCATGTTTCCGGTGCCAGACGCCTCGGTTCCCGCAAGGGAGATCTGTTCGCTCAGGTTCGCGGCCGGGATGATTTTCTCCGCGAGCGATACCCTGTAGTTGGGCAGGAACACCACCTTTATCTTCTCATTCACCTGGGCATCGCCATCGATGACTCCAGCGACTTGATGAATAAGCTTGATGATCAGCTTGGCCATCGCATAACCGGGCGCGGCCTTGCCGCCGATGATGAAGGTTCTCGGAACGATGTCCAGGGCGGGGTTGCTCTTGAGCCGGTTGTAAAGCACGATGATGAAGAGCAAAAGTAAGAGTTGCCGCTTATACTCGTGGAGCCGTTTCACCTGAACATCGAACAGCGAGTCCGGCGAAACGGTGACGCCGAGCGTTCCGTCGATAAGCCGCGCCAGCGCTTGCTTGTTGTGTCGCTTCGCCGCCCGAAAACTCTCGCGAAAGGCAAAGTCATCGGCGAACCGTTCAAGTTTCTGCAGCTCTTCGAGGTCTGTGATCCATCGGTCACCGATGGCTTCGGTGATCAGGCGCGCCAGCGGCGGATTGGCTTTCAGGAGCCATCGCCGTGGCGTAATTCCGTTCGTCTTGTTGTTGAACTTGGACGGCCAATATTCCGCGAAATCTCGTAGAACCTTGGTCTGCAGAAGATTTGTGTGCAGCTCTGAGACGCCGTTGACCGAGGAAGAGCCCACAATCGCCATGTGAGCCATGCGGACATGCTTCGGCTCGCCCTCTTCGATGATGCTCATCCGGCGAAGCCGGTCCGCGTCGTACGGATAGTGGCAAGCGAGTTCCCGCAAAAAGCGGGAGTTGATTTCATAGATGATTTGCAGGTGGCGCGGAAGCAGCCGCTCCAGCATGGAGATGGGCCATTTCTCGAGCGCCTCGGGTAGGATCGTGTGGTTGGTGTAGCCTGTCGAAGCGGTGCAAATCTGCCAGGCTTGGTCCCAGTCCAAACCCTCGCGATCCATGAGAAGGCGCATTAGTTCCGGAACGACCAGCGCTGGGTGAGTATCGTTTAGCTGCACGAAGACCTTATCTGCAAAAAGCTCCCAGGCGTTGCCGTCCGATTTGAAGCGCCTTAGGATGTCCTGCATCGTGCAAGAAACGAAGAAGTACTCCTGCTTGAGACGGAGTTCCTTGCCTGCGGATACCGAGTTGTCTGGATAAAGAATCTTGGTAAGGTTCTCCGCGAGCACCTTGTTCGCGACTGCTTCGACGTACTCGCCCCGATTGAAATCATCCAGGTCGAATTCTTCGGCCGACTTTGCCGACCATAGCCGGAGCGTGTTGACGGTGCCCCCTCCATAGCCCACGACCGGGAGATCGTACGGGATTCCGATGACGGTTTTTGTATCGAGCCAGACATACTCCGGCCCTTTAGGGCCGTATCGGGTCTCCACCCGGCCTTCGAACTGGACATCGAACGAGAACTCGGGATGAGGGATCTCCCAGGGATAGCGGTGCTTCAGCCATTCCTCGGGCTGCTCCACCTGGTAGCCGTTTTTGATGTTCTGCTTGAAGATGCCGAAATCGTATCGCAGGCCATAGCCGACCGCGGGAAGATCGAGGGTGGCAATCGAAATCCATAAAGCACGCGGCGAGCCGCCCGAGGCCGCCATTGCCGAGGCCCGCATCGATTTCATATTCCCGCAAGTCCTCCCAATCGAGCCCCTCTTGCGCCATGGCCGTGCGGCAGGCGTCTTCCATTTGCAGATTGATGACATTGTTGCCCATCATCCGCCCGATCAGGAACTCAAGCGAGAGGTAGTAGACCCTCTTCACATTTTTCTTGTGATGCGCCTGTTGGGTCGCGATCCATCGCTCGATGAGCTGGTCCCGGACCGCAAGCGCGAGCGCATAGTATCGGTCACGATCGGTGGCGCTGTAGCGATCCCTGGCAAGAGTGCGACGAAGATGAAGCTCGAAATTCTTTCGGAGGCCGGGCACCGACATCTCCGCGTCTGTGTCTTCGGCCGGCGGAGCGCTGCTGATCTCGAGTATCGCCATTTTGATCCTTGTATCGCGGGGTGCAAAGCTGCCCGCATGGGTATTTCTTATCGAGTTGTGTTTTCGGCCAAACTCGAAAGCTTTCCTTCGTCATGAGACGTGATCGCCCCGCTAAGCTTACACTAATCGTGCCCGGAGAGCACTGCGCGTTCAGGATATGCGACCCCGGTGCGGCTTGAATAGAGGGCTTTCCTCTAAGCCACATGTGCCTTCGGCCACGATCTCTTGGGCTTCGCTCATCGCGCGGGCGTGCCTAAAGGACGGGCAGCAATCGCCAAGTCATGCTGCTATTATAGGCTGATCGCATTATTGGAAGGCGGATGATCAAACACCCATTGTGCTGAAGTTGCAGGAGAAATATACTTTGCCGCCGGAGATTGCGTAGAAGGCGCGGCCTTGAGTCGCAACCTTCAGCATGGCGCATGAAAGGTGCGGAAGCCATGCTATGGAATCGCTAGGCAGGATAATGGAGATCACAATGAGTGAAGCCGGACAGACAGCGACAGTCGAGCAGGGCCGCGATTGGGCTCGCGCAGGCTTTTCAGTTGTATTTTTTATTCTTGCGGGCGTCGGCTTAGCCGTCTTCGCTGTACTGGCAGTGATTCAGGTGGTGTGGTTCCTCTGGAAGAAGGCTCCAAATCCCTCCGTTCAGAAGTTTGCGATTCCATTGGGCCAATGGCTGACGGACGCGGTGCGGTTCGTACTCATGGACACGGAAAGCAAGCCGTTCCCGTGGGCGCCTCTCCCGGCGCTCAAAGCGTAGGGCAGGAAAGTTCGAGATCGAGATGTCCGCCCGAAGGTCACGAGCCCTACGGGCGGACGCACATCCTCTTATGTGCGGCGGCCTTCGCGAGCTCCTGAAACATACCCCTGAGATTTACGCCGCCTTTGTATCGAGAGAGCGGTCGGCTCGTTTGTGAGAATGATCACAGGGTCCTTAGAAAGTGTGCTCGCAGCCGCGACGCGCTGCCGTTCAGCGCATTCATCTGTTTCGGCGTTTCCGGCAAGCCGCACGGTACACAACGTCGGTCGAGCGCCGCCCCGGTTCTTTAGGGCGCGAAAGTCGGCTCATCCATCATCGCGAAACGAATGGTGATCCAGAGCGGCGCATCAACCGATTGTGCATTTGATCACAGGTCTTATGAAGGCAAGGTCAGGGGGCATGGACCGGTTGCTGAAGCACGCCCAGGAGGGCTGGAGAAGTCTGCCGCAGCTTGTGAGATTTCTTTTGCTGCATGCTGCGATCGGGATCGGGGCCGGCTGGTTTCTGCTCGCCCTCCTGCTCTGGACCGATGTGAACGGGGTCGGCACTTTGATATGGCGGTCCGATTCCTCTTTGCTCGCCGTCGCGATGCTCGCGGCGGGGTTCGCCATTACCTTCGGCGGAGCAGCCGCGGCTGGCGCTGTTATGATGATGCGCTTCGAGAAAGACCGAGACTGATCGCGAGACAACTGCGGCCTTGCCAATCACAAGTCCTCAAGCGAATATTGATGTATGAACGAGCGCGTGAAGAGGCTCGCCGAGGAGGCGCAGAAGCTCTCGCCAGAGGAGCGGATCGAGCTGTTGCGCGCCCTTTCGGCGATGGTCGAAGAGGACGGCTACGACAGCGACGCGGCTGCCGTTGCGGAGTGTCACCACCACTGGGACGATATCGGCGCGGAAAGCCTGGGCTACCTGTTCGGGAAGTAAGTTCTCAACCCGAGCTATACCGCTGGCGCATATGCGCCCCTACAATGACATTAAGCAGCATTGAAGCGCGTCGACGGCACGGTTAAAACAGCGCAACCGGCGCAATTCCATGTCGCCGCCGCATAGGATGCCTGCCATGTTCAAAAAAATCCTCATCGCCAACCGCGGTGAAATTGCATGCCGCGTCATAAAAACCGCGAAGCGGATGGGCATCAAGACGGTGGCCGTCTACTCTGAGGCGGATAGGGACGCGGTCCATGTCGAGATGGCGGACAAGTCCGTTCTGATCGGGCCGCCGCCAGCCGCACAATCCTATCTCGTGATGGACAATATCATCGAGGCGGCAAAGCAGACAGGCGCGGAGGCGGTTCATCCGGGCTACGGGTTCCTTTCGGAAAACGCGGCCTTCGCCGAGGCGCTGAAGGCCAATGGCATCGTCTTCATAGGCCCGAACCTCGAAGCCATCCGCGCGATGGGCGACAAGATCGAGAGCAAGAAGGCGGCTGCGGCCGCCCGCGTCTCGACAGTGCCCGGCTATCTCGGCGTGATTGAAAGCCCAGAGCAAGCGATCCGCATCGCGAGCGACATCGGCTACCCGGTAATGATCAAGGCCAGCGCGGGCGGCGGCGGCAAGGGCATGCGCATCGCGCGCTCGGCGGAAGAGGTTCGGGAGGGGTTCCTCACCTCGACGGCGGAGGCGAAGTCGAGCTTCGGCGACAGCCGCGTCTTTGTCGAGAAGTTCGTCGAGAATCCCCGGCACATCGAAATCCAGGTGCTCGGCGACAAATACGGCAATGTTGTTCACCTGTTCGAGCGCGAATGCTCGATTCAGCGCCGCAATCAGAAAGTGATCGAGGAGGCGCCGAGCCCGTTCCTTGACGAAGAAACACGCGCGTCGATGGGTGAGCAGGCGGTGGCGCTTGCGAAGGCCGTGCGCTACGAGAGCGCGGGCACCGTCGAGTTCATCGTCGACCAGAAGAAAAACTTCTATTTCCTCGAAATGAACACCCGGCTGCAGGTCGAGCATCCGGTCACGGAAATGATCACCGGCCTCGATTTGGTCGAGTTGATGATCCGGATCGCTGATGGCGAGAAGCTCCCCTTCGAGCAGGCCGACCTCTCCTTCAAGGGTTGGGCCATCGAAAGCCGCGTCTATGCGGAGGACCCTTTCCGCAATTTCCTGCCTTCGACCGGCAGGCTTGTCCGTTACCGGCCGCCGGCGGAAGGCCCGCGGTATGGCGGGATCGTGGTCCGCAACGATACCGGCGCCGAAGAGGGCGGCGAGATTTCGATTTTCTACGACCCGATGATCGCGAAGCTCATCACCTACGGCCCGAGCAGGGAAGCCGCCATCGACGCGCAGGCTGGCGCACTGGATGCATTCTATATCGATGGCATCCAGCACAATATTCCATTTTTGTCCGCGCTCATGCAGCACCCGCGCTGGCGCAAAGGCGACCTATCCACGGCCTTTATCGCCGAAGAATTCGCGGGCGGCTTCCAGCATCGCGAGCCTGAAGGCGAATCTCGCGACGTTCTAGCGGCCGTCGCCGCCACCATCGACAACCTCAACAATATCCGCCGCCGCCACATCTCGGGGCAACTGCCGGGCGCCGTTGGCCTGAGGCTCGGCGAGATGCGCGTCTGCCGCCTCGGCAAGTTCGAGCAGCACTTGCGGGTGTCGGGCGAACTCAGCGACGGAGCCACCGTCATGCTGTGCGAGCCTGATGGGACCGTCCGGCGCGAGATGATCCTGCACTCGCACTGGTGGCCAGGAGAGCCGCTGTGGCATGGAAAAGTCGTCGGCGACAAGGAACTGTTTGTGCAGGTCCGGCCCGTGCTCAACGGCTACGACCTTTCCTATGGGGGCGTGCGCGCGACGGCCTATGCTTACACCGGGCGAGAGGCGCAGTTTGCCGCGCTCATGCCGGAAAAGAAGGTCGCCGATACGTCTAAGAAGCTCTTATGCCCGATGCCAGGGCTCGTGATCTCCATCGCCGTTGAAGAGGGGCAGGAGGTGAAAGCCGGAGATCAGCTTTGCATCGTCGAGGCCATGAAGATGCAGAACGTCCTCAAGGCCGACCGCGACGTGACCGTGAAGAAGCTCCGGGCCAAGCCCGGCGACAGTCTCGCCGTCGATGCAGTCATCATGGAGTTCGCGTAAGTCTGAGCAGACCGCAAGCGCTCGCGGCGCGATGGGCATCAGATGGCGATGGATGCGCGAAAGGCGCGGCACGCCTCCACGCTGCTTGTCTTCGACGCCGTGGAAGAAGCCATCGCGCAATCGATCACCGCTTCCGTCATCAGAAACTTGATGACCCCGCTGCTTCCGGCAACTCGCCCCCGGGCATGGAACCGGGCTTACGGGCCAACCGGCTTTTTGTCTATTCGTTGCGAAAGGCGGCATCTTTCTCGAACCTTCGGGTCAGCGTGCGCGTATGTGCCTGGGCGGGGATCTTAGAGAAATGCGCCTTGCCGAGAGGTTAACGGCAACAAGTCATTGATATTAAACAGGAAGTTTGAAAGAGTGCTTGCCGCGCCACGGCGGCGAAGGCGCGAGCATGGTTAACAGTGGTGGCCGGAATATATTTAACGGACTTTTGCGCGTCCAGTTCTGTCCAAAAATACAATCCGTTAACTTTACCGATTTGAGCCGAAAAGCTATTCATTTTCAATGGGTTGCGCTGCTGTCTGCGCCTTGGGCAGCCAGGGCATTCTGATTTATTGGCATTTTCGGGCGCAAATTCAGGCCGGAAATAAATCGTTGACGGAGGCCGTTAACCATCAAAGGTTAACGCATCATCGGCGTGACAGCGAAATGTTTACCATTATGGCGTCCCCGGCTCTCGCTACAAGGTTGAAGCGCGGGCCAAGTCTTGGGGTCGCCGGTTGACCCCGCTGGTCGACAGGGATGTAGCTTCGACGCTGACTGATGACCCGGTCCTGTTATTGGGCGCTGACCACTGGGAGGCGATGCTAGCGGGCGACGCTACATCCGAACACCTAACCCCGCCCCTGCAAATACGTTGAAATAGTTTCGCCTCTGTAGAATTTCAGAGGCTTGCGGTTGCAATCGGCGTCGAGCCTCCTGATTACCACTTAGCATAAGCACCGAATCAAACTAAAGGTACACGCGCGTTGCATTGCGTGTCGCTGAAGCGGGTAACGAATATTAACGCTCCCGTTTCAGGTGGAATCACTTGCGGCACATTAAGGCCATGATGGGCAGTCAATGGCAGAATTTCCTGTGCTGCGAAAAAAAACGTACTTTTCTGACCGTAAAAGCTAAGAAAAGTGCAAAGCTGCCACAGTAATCTTTCGATTTGCGTCCACGAGCCCTAATAGTCGTGCGTCAAGCTTGAACTAAGCGAACCGGGCTTGTTAGTTTCCATCCTGGAAAAAAGATTCGGGTAACCATAGGGCCGGAAGCGATGCATCTCTCAGAGGGTGCGCGAATACTTGCGCGCAAAAATCAGCAGATCCAGTCCCGCGAGTCACGCGTATCGTATTCAAGGTTTGGTTCGTATCCTGCGGCGGCTCTGGCTCTGGCAACGTTTGCTTGCGGCATGCTTACTCAGTCGGAAACGGCGGACGCCGTCCCTTCGTTTGCGCGCCAGACGGGATATTACTGCTCGACCTGCCACACTGCGCAACCTGAGTTGACGCCGTTCGGGCGGCAATTCAAGCTCAATGGCTACACGCAAGGTGGCACGCGCTGCGGTGATATCCGCAAGATCTTCGGCAACTCCATGAGCGACCCGGAATGGAGCGGCGCCAACCTATCGTCGTGGATCCTGCCGACATTCAATCACTTTGCGAAGCCATTGCCTGGCGGCTCTCCAGCTCCAGGTCTCCCGGCCAATGATATCTTGGACTT
This sequence comes from uncultured Alphaproteobacteria bacterium, assembly GCA_963817495.1. Taxonomy (GTDB): domain Bacteria; phylum Pseudomonadota; class Alphaproteobacteria; order Rhizobiales; family Rhodomicrobiaceae; genus Rhodomicrobium. The sequence goes on from CAWFOS010000019.1 coordinate 32,727, forward strand.
CTCGGACGCAACTGTGTTCTATAACGGGCAAATTTACTGCAACCTCGGTATATTTTCCCAGTTCAGCTACGGCAGCACCGCGGGACCCAACGGTGTGCCTGGAATCTTCTGGGACAACACAGAGTTGCGGTATACCGACAAAACCAGGGTAAGTGGGAACGACGTCGTTTGGGGAATATTGGGCAACAACAACCCCTCCATGCAGGACGTCTGGAATACCGTTCCCGCTTGGCTCTTTCCATGGGTTCCTCAGGACATCGCGACCGGTCCATCCGTCACGTCCATGCTTGAAAGCACTCAGTTTGCCGGTAGGGCGCAGAGCGCCGGCGCCTATGTCTGGGTCAATAACATGTTTTATGCCGAATTAAGCGCCTATCGCGCGTTCGATCCGAACCTCATTAAGGTGGCCGGAGGCGACCCTTCTGACGGCACCCCTCGGTTCGACTCGGTGGCTCCTTACTGGAGACTCGCCATCGAAAAGACGTGGAACGAGCAGTCGCTTGAGGTCGGCACCTACGGCATGTATGCGAATGTCCAACCGACAAACGCTACTGTTGCTAACGCTACTAGTAGTTTTACTCCTACCGGGGTTGGCGTATCACCGGGAAGCAACCTCAGTTCTCTGGCTTTCGGTAGCGCTACAGACAAGTACACCGACGTTGCTGTTGATGCTCAATACCAGTATATCGGCCCGATCCACGCCGTTACTGTGCGGACATACTATCTTTGGGAGCATCAGCAGCTCGATGCCACCTACTACGTGGGCAACGCTTTCGCCAACGCCGCGGTCGGCAGCAATTTGGCGAATAGGCCAACGGAAGATCTGCGGAGCTTCAACATCTCTGCAAGCTATATCTACGATCGCCACATCAGCCTGACCGGGGCCTACTTTAATATCCAGGGCAATCAGGATACCGCTTATTACGCCTTCTCTCCGAACGGGAAGCCTAATACGGATGGTTTCACTTTCGATCTGTCCTATATCCCCTACCCATACGGTGGTCCGGATTTGTGGCCATGGCTTAATGCCAGGATAGGCGTGCTCTACACCCACTTCGACAAGCTGGACGGAACGACGAACAACGTGGACGGAAATATCGGATATAGGGCCAGGGACGCCGACCAGACCTTCCTCTACGCGTGGATCGACTTCTAACGGGCAAGCCTCCGTTAGCGCCATTAGGGTTATAATTCAGTATGTTGCTAGCTCCATCTACAGAGTATGATATAGCAATGGGAACAAGGTTCAAAAAATTCTCAGCCCGGAGAGGAAAGGCGTGGAGGCCAAAAGATGAATAGGTTCAGCGTAACATTGGCACTTGGAGCGGCAGCGGCGGCGCTGGTATTTTCGGCGACAGCTGAAGCGCGGCACCAAAGGGTCGCAATGACTCCCCGGGGGTTCTCGGCCGAGTCGAAAGCGCACGAATATTGCATGCTGTGTCATGGCCGGGGCGCGAAGGGTTTTCTCGGCTTCAGGCCGATCCCGCAGCTCGCCGGGCAGCAGGCTCAATATATCGAAATACAATTGACGGCTTTTGTCGAACGCCGCCGCCAGCGCGATCTCGGCTATGTCCGGTACGAGAGGGTCCATAATCTGAGCCCGGACGAGCGGACGGCGCTTGCCGAGTACATGAGCAAGCTCGAACCGGTGACCCACAAGGCGGCCCCGGAAGATCTGGTTGCGGCGGGCGAAAAAATCTTTCATGGAGGCGCTCCGGAGAACGACGTACCGGCCTGTGCGGTATGTCACGGCCCCGAGGCTAAGGGAGATGGCATCTTCCCGCGGCTGGCCGGGCAGCTTCGCCCCTACCTCATGGGCCAGTTGACCAATTGGGACAAGCAGCGCGGCCTGGGGCCAAATGGGGCGGACGACAATTCCCATATCATGCAGCCCATCGCGGCGAGCCTGACGCCGCAGCAGATCAAGGCAGTCACCGCGTACCTGAGTAGCCTGAAGTAACCCGCGTAGTCCCTTTCACGAAAGAACCGGATGCGAAGGCTCGGATCATGAAACTTCTCAGGTGGAAAATTGCGATCGTGGCAGTCGTGTCCTCCTCCATTTCCGCGATGGCTTGCGAGGCGGATCTGGTGTGCGTTGGCGAGACGATCGCCAACAGGAATTGCGTGATGTGCCACGGGCCGTCCTTCCAGGGCTACTTCGTGGCGCCCAGGCTCGCGGGGCAGCGTCCCCAATATGTGGAGAACCAACTTAAGAACTTCCGCGCCCACTCGCGAGACAACCCCTACTCCCAGCTCTACATGTGGAGAGCAGCCGCGAAGCTCGACACCCAGTGGGGCGACCAGAATGGCTACCGCGCCGTTGCTGCCTACTTTGCGACCCTGGAGCCGAAAGCCGCCAGGGACGGAAACGAGGCATTGGTTGAAATTGGCGCTTCGATATACTCGGGCGGAGAAATCAACGACAACGTACCGGCTTGCGCGGTTTGCCACGGTCCAAACGCTGTGGGTTCAAGAAATATCCCGCGCCTTGGAGGCCTCTCTTACAACTACCTGAAAAGAAGGCTGGAGCAGTGGGGCGCCGGCTATCATACCTCGGCGTCCTACCCAATGCCCATCGTGGCGAGCCACCTCTCAGAGGAGCAAATCGAGGCGCTGGCATCGTTTTTCAGCTTCATCGACTACGGCGAACGGGAAGCGATGAAATAGGCTAAGGTTCTCGGGCTAGGTTTTTCGCGGGCAAGGTTTCTTGCCCGCTTTTTTTGTCTTCAGGGTTGGTTGAACCGGGCGCGGCCTCGCCTTACTCTTCGGGTATATCAGCAAACGGTACCTTGGAGTGCGCGATGCGCCATATCGGTCACTTTGTCGGCGGGAAGGCTGTCCAGGGGAAGTCGGGCCGGTTCGCAGACGTTTACGCTCCGCATACGGGCGAAGTCCAGGCACGGGTAGCGCTGGCCAGCGAAGCCGAGGTCGCAGAGGCCATCGCAAATGCGAAGGCGGCGCAGCCTGCGTGGGCGGCGCAAAACCCGCAGAAGCGCGCCCGCGTGATGATGAAGTTCCTGGAGGTGATCGCAAAGGAGATGCGGCCTCTGGCAGAGCTTCTTTCCTCTGAGCACGGCAAGACGGTCCCGGACGCCATCGGCGACATCCAGCGCGGCCTTGAGGTGGTGGAATTTGCAATCGGCGCGCCGCACCTTCTGAAGGGCGAATTCACCGACAGCGCAGGTCCCGGCATCGACATGTACTCGATGCGCCAGCCGCTCGGCGTGGCGGCAGGCATTACGCCGTTCAACTTCCCCGCCATGATCCCGCTCTGGAAGGCCGCGCCCGCTATCGTTGCCGGAAATGCCTTCATGCTGAAGCCGTCCGAGCGCGACCCTAGCGTGCCGATCCGCCTTGCCGAGCTTTTCCTGGAGGCGGGCTTGCCGGCGGGCATCTTCAATGTGGTGAACGGGGACAAGGAAGCCGTTGACGCGATCCTCACGCACCCCGACGTGAAGGCCGTCGGCTTCGTGGGTTCGACGGCGATTGCGCATCACGTCTATTCGCTCGGCACGGCGCACGGAAAGCGCGTGCAGGCTTTCGGCGGCGCGAAGAACCATATGATCGTGATGCCCGACGCCGACATGGACCAGGCCGTGGACGCGCTGATGGGCGCTGGCTACGGCTCGGCTGGCGAGCGCTGCATGGCGATCTCGGTGGCGGTGCCGGTGGGCGAGGGGACCGCCGACAGGCTGGTCGAGAAGCTCATCCCCAGGGTGGAAAGCCTGAAAGTGGCACCCTACACGGATGAGAAGGCCGATTTTGGCCCGCTGGTGACGGGCGCGGCGCTGAAGCGCGTGAAGGACCTCGTGGAAACCGGCGTCGAAGAGGGCGCCAAGCTTGTCGTCGACGGACGCGGCTTCAAGATGCAGGGCTACGAAAAGGGGTTCTTCATGGGGGCCTGCCTCTTCGACCATGTGAAGCCCAGCATGTGCATCTATCGCGAGGAGATTTTCGGCCCCGTGCTTTCGGTGGTCCGCGCGCATGACTACGAAGAGGGGCTCGCGCTCGCCAACGATCACGAATATGGCAATGGCGTCGCGATTTTCACCCGCGACGGCGATGCCGCCCGCGATTTCGCGTCGCGCGTGAATGTCGGCATGGTGGGCATCAACGTCCCGATCCCGGTGCCGCTCGCCTATCACACGTTTGGCGGCTGGAAGAGATCCATGTTCGGCGACCTGAACCAGCATGGCCCCGATTCGATGCGCTTCTACACGAAGACGAAGACGGTAACAGCGCGCTGGCCGAGCGGCGTGAAGGAAGGCGCGGAATTCGTCATTCCAACCATGAAGTAGGCCGCGGCAATCGTCCTACCAAAGATTGCACCACCAATTGCACCACCACTCGGCGACATAATACCAATTGAGAACCAGAAGAATTGCCAGGATGGCGATTAGGACCACGAGCGGCACCGTCCAGTTGGCGATGAACCATTTTCGCGAGACATCTGCCCATGCCCGCCATATGACGGCGGCTTCGCCCGCCTCGAAGGCGATCGACCCCAGGATGAGAAGGCCGAGCAGGGCGAGCGTGTAAATGCCAACCGGGTAACTGAGGCACATCCCGCAGCGCCAGCTGTCGAACCACATCAGCCAGATCAACGTGGTGGCCACGAGGAAGCTTACGAAAGCCAATACGCCAAGACTGAAGATAATGAAAAAGCGTAACGCAAAAGCCGCCAACACGCCTTGCTCTCCCTCTCACGCCCGCGCCTTTTAGGAAAATACGCGCTATAGGCTTAATCTTACGTGCACGAGTATGGTTAACGGTAAAAGCCCAGCCCATGAAGGCTTGCGCTGGGGCTGATTCCCCGCTAGCGTGTTCCTGTTTTGTTCTAATAAACGGGTGGGCAGATGAGCGGAGAAAGCGCTGAATTCCTTTTCGTGGTACGGCTGCGCAAGGATGGCGCGCCCTGGGTGGTGTTACAGCCGAAGCATGAGGGGTTCGCGACCCTCAAAGCGGAATTCGGCCTCGATCTCTATCGCGGAACAAGCCTGGAGGAAGCGAAACAGCTTGTCCGCTTCCTGAACAGCAACATCAAGTCGGTGCGTTGCAAAAGCTTATAACAAGGTTGTCTGCTTGGCTGATTGCAGCATGCCCGTGCCCAAAATACAGGCTCGCATCCCGTTTCGGGCTGTTTCTCACCGGCTCCGGTGAGGGCAGCCTGATAACGGGTGGGTACAAGCATGGCTGCATCCGGTGCGCGAAGAGCGCGGCCTCACTGATGTCCAGCTTCGTGACCGAGAAAGACGCGACGATGATGACAATGACCGACAGCAGCACTCTCCTGAGCGGTTTCCAGATCGTCTGGTAAACCGCAGTGCCGGCGGCTGTCGCTTCCATCACCCGTTTGGCCTCATCGGACGTGACGTAGTTCATGAAATTGTGGTGGTAGTAGCTGAGTGCTCCAATGCAGGAATGTGGCATGGTAACCTCCTTGCGAGAGCGCCGAACGTTCAAAATCCGATAGCCTCCTTCCTTCCGGTTTGTTGAAGTCACATGCGCTTGCTATCTATTTACTCGAAAATGCAATGCTTCGCACCGCCGTCGGATGTTAATTAAATAATAAACAAGAACTTCTTTTGAGATTTATTTACTTATGGTGGTTTTTCGAAAATTTTCAAAATTTTGAAAGGTTTTAAAACCGGCGGGTAGGCTACGACGTTATGAACCTTAATTTGGAAAAAGCTGAAGAACTTCATTCGTAATGCACTGAAAACCACACTATTTCCACATGGCAGACGCTTGACCTAGGTCAAGCCGCCAACGACGAATGCGCATTCGTTAAGGCTCCGATGATCCTGGAAAATTCGGATTCGTGCACAGGCTAGGTTGAGGGATGAGGCTATATTGTCAATAACTCTGGCAAATACGCTTGGATTGTTAGATGCTTCTTGATAAATGTCAGTTACTGTGCAAGAAGAGGCGATAGAGTAGCTTATTCCGCGTCGGCCTCTGCGTTTGCTGAGGCTGTTGAGTTTCTGTGCAACTTCAACCTTTAGGTAATGGAAGGGGATGGCGTGTCATCTCCTGGTGATGCTATTTATGAAAGAGACCACTCCAACCCGTTATCGCTGCGCCACAGGATTTTGCCCCGCAACGTTCGACCTTGGGGACGGCAAAGTCCTCATAATCGGCAAGAAAGTCGATGCTCAGCTCTTGAATGATATCTCCGGACGCATCGGGGATGACGAATATGCGATTGTGGTTGAGGCCGGCATGCTGGAAAACGTCATAGTCCCTAAAATAGCTTCACGATAATTCAAACTTATAATCGCCCCCACTGCACCTTTAATGATGCGGTCCGCGGGACTCGACAAACACCCTCAATTGTGACAACTTCAATTTTTGGCTATCGTAGCCAGTGACACTGGCGCAAGTGTGTTTTGACATAAGTCAAATTCATTCGGGCGGTTATGGCATCGGATTGTTGAATGCTTGGCGCGTTGAGTAAGCTTGCCTCCATAAACAACCGATCATCGACACATCTCCGAGAAATACTCGAAAATCTGGACATTCACTCCGGCAATGCGGTTTCTGCGGTTAGTGCAGCTACGCGAGGTAATGCTTATTTTGCCGCGTTCGACCCTGAATATGCGTGCCTCCGGCTTCCCCCTTTGACTGTGCGCTTCTTCCAAGATGCCGTAAAGTTCAATGTCATCAGTAACGCCGAAGCACAGCAAATCTCATTTCAAATGGCTCTGTGCTGTCGAGCCCTCCGTCAAGAATACAATGGTATATTCAAAGAGATCTTAGATACTGGTGTATTTAGAGATTTCTTATTGCCAGATATGTCTTTGAATGACTTCCTGCGCATGGAATCTGTTTACGGATGGTGCGCGGATGCATTTGCTGCATCATCCCTATGGCCAGTACTACCTGACATCCATCTGCGGACTGCTGGATATCGGCCAATAACTTTAAGTCGCAGCAATATCCTTACACATGCGTCTGGTTCTTATCTTCATTTCATAAACGCCGTTGACATCGCAATATTTGGAGCGTGGACGGGATTTAGCGTCAAGGACGTCAGCCAAGCTCTCTCATGGCTAATGCAACCAACCTCCAAAGTCGACCCTGATGATATCGTCCTGTGGCCGAACAGAGCCGCGGACCGCCTTATCATACCGCTCTTCTCCTCCGGATTTCAGGGGGTGGTCTTCGGTTTTTTCGCGGGGCTAAGTTCCGACCAGAAAGAGCAGGTCCTGAAAACCGTGCTCCACTTCGGGCAAAGCATAGCGGACAACTACGCATTTTTGCGCCGCAATGAGTGTCTTGAGATATTGCGCAAAAGCCGTGATGCAAAGTCTGTGGCTGGCGCTCTCCTTCGGGTGGTGTCTCCAATCGAGCACCTTGTTGTTGAGGTGAATGGCCGCTTCAATTCCTATTCTCTGGAACTGGAAGACGGATATTGGGCGGGTTATAGCGAACAGAAGGGGCACGCCGCAGCTGAGCTGGGGCGCCAGTTGGCTTTTGAAGACAAGAGCATGAAGCTCGACCAGAGCTTCCTGGGCGAGAGTTTCCGGGTCATCCTCAAGCCGCTTCAAGATTACACTGCTCTTGACCCTGTGTTCACGTGGTTGAGTTTGCAGGCGCGGCTATCCGAGGTGCTGCACGTTTGCGACCAGGCGCAGAACTGTGATCCGCTGACGTTATCAATGCTCACGTCTCTGAAAGAGGGTCTGGAAAGCAGGACCTGGCTTCCCGGAGAAGGGGGGAGAGGCCATGGAAGCCTGGGGCGGTTAAAGAGACTTTGTATCGTGGAATTGATTATTGAAAACTTTGAACGCGGGCAAGCGGAGCTGACAAACCATATTTTGAAGTCTCGGCTCGTCCGCAAGCTTGGACCGAGTGCGCCGATAAAGCTCAACGGTTATCAGATCGCCGGACGCGCGCTTGAACGCGTGAAAAATGAATTTTCGGATGACTTCCGGCGCAGCGTGAAGTTCGAAGCCGTGGGTGCAAATAAGGTCCGTTTGAGCTGGTTCACCAAATAGCTTTGCAAACCAGTGCGAGCGCTACCCGATGGCCGAAGCGCGCACAATGCGCGCGTGGCTCAGCTCGTGGACTGCTTCCGCGATGAGCTGCTCCAGCCGAGCGCTGCAGGCAGCATCCTCTACCCATCCGTTCTGGATGGTCTTGTCCGTGAGAAAAACGCCGGTGGCGAGCGTCTTCGCTCCGAAGAAGGCGAAAAGCGGCCGGAGCTGATGCTCGATGACAAGCGCATGGCGGTCGCTTCCGCCGGCGGCGAGCAGCGCGACGGGCGTTCCAAGAAGGGCAGGGTAGTTGATAAGGTCGATGAGGTGCTTGAGAAGGCCGGTGTATGACCCCTTGTAGACAGGCGAACCGACGACAAGAAGGCTGGCGCTTTCGATGGCCTGCAGCGCATCCTCGACCTGCGGCGAAGCTTCGGCGCGGGAGCGGATGCCAAGGTCGGGCACGAGCTCAGCCAGATCGATGAGCCGGGCCTGCGCGCCAGTTTGCGCCGCGATCCGCTCCATGACCGTTTTCACGATAAGGCGCGTCCGTGATGGCGTGCAGGGGCTTCCCGATAATCCGACGACCGTAGACATCCATCCTCCCGGCGATGGACGGGGTTTACCAGACAAACCTTGCGAAGGCCAGCCTAACCCGGCGGCGCTATACCGTCGCCACCGGCGTCACGGGCGAGGCGACGGCGCCGGGCAGACGGAGCGGCGGCGCGGTCAGAAGAAAGCGGGTGCGGCCCGCGCCGCGCATATAATCGGCTAACTCGCTGAGCCACCACAACTCGCCCAAGGGGATGCCGAGCTTGAACAGGCAAAGCTCGTGGAGAGGAACAAGCGGCCGCCGCCCCGACCCGGATCTATTGGGGTAGCGCTCCACGGCGACATTATCGGAGATCAAGGCCGCCACGCCGCTGTCGATCACCCACTCCTGCAGACGCGGGTCGCGTCCGTCGAGCGCGGCGCAGCTGTGGTTCAGCGTGTGCGCGTCGGGCTGCCGGTTCATGTCCATGATCTTTCGCCCGAACCCTGTGTGGAAGCACATCATGTCGCCGGGCTCGACGATGGCTTTTTGCGCCTTCATCGCTTCCTCAAGCCCATCGAAGCCAATATCGGCCTTGGCGTCGCCGACGAGTGCGTGGAGGTCGATGAGAACGGCGCGGCCTTGCACGCAGCGTTCGGCCATCGTCTCGATGCCGAGCCGCCGCGCTTCGGTGGCGTGATCGGCCTCCATGACGATGTGCTCCCCGCCGCGCCAGCCGTTGTAGAACACCATCTCGGCGACGCCATCGCCGTCGGCGTCGAACTCCGACCCGATATGCGCGAGCAAATCCCATTGCGTTGAGTACTGCGTGTGAAGCGTGACCTGATCGTCGCACACGACGTCCGTCGAATCCGGGTTGTCGCCCGAAAGCCGCAGGAGATAGCGCGGCGTGCCGCTCGATGTTGCGGTCGCGCGTCGCCTCGGGGGATGGCGAGCGGGGTGGAGAACGTTGCCGCCGGGATAGTCGAGGGGAAGCGAGAGGCAGAACGTCCGGCCTTCGCGCACTTCCGCTATCCCCTGCAGCACCTTCGCAGGCGTGAGCGAATTGAGGCGTCCCACCTCATCATCGGGGCCGAACTCGCCCCAATTCGATCCGGGGGGTCTGTGACGCCAGCGCATGGGCATTCCGCGGATTACACGCCTCTTGCAGTCATAGTAACGTGGCAACTGCCGAGTTGAAATCGCCGGATGAGCGCCGCCCATCTCTTGCAGCGCGGGCCGCTCCCCGGCTGGGAAAATATCAGGCCTGCATGCGAATTTGAAGAAACTAGCTTTTGGCGGGCTTTTTCTTTTCCTTAATGTAACGGTGCATTTGCACCTTCTCCACCGTTACCACTCCGCCCTTCATGAGCTTATCCAGGATATCGAAAAAGGCGTTCACATTTTCCTCAGTGTCGAGAATTTCGATCACCACCGGCAAGTCCCTGGACCACCGCAAGATCTTCTCGGCATGCAATCCGCTTGCGGCGCCGAAACCCATGTAGCCCTTGAAGACCGTTGCGCCTGCAAGGTGTGATGCCTGCGCCTGCACCACGATCTCTTCGTAGAGAGGGCGCCCCTTGTATTTGTCGTCCTCGCCGACGAAGATGCGCAACCTGACCGCCGTCTCGACCCGCCGCATTCGACCCTCCATGCCCGAATGACCGCCCCCCAAGTTAGAAGATCATGTTTTTGCGTCTTGGTAAATGTCGCCGATCGCGCACTATGTTCAACGGGAAGCGGCAATCCATTACAATCGAGACGTTTGAAATCTAAATGAATCATTGTAGGAAGGATTCGAGCCGCATTTGCTGCTCTAAACTGAACTTCTAAAACCTAGACCTGAAGGTTCGGGTCTGGTCGCAATAACCCCAAGACCGGCGCAGGGGCGAAGCTAGGCGGGATGTCTCAACGGAGAAGATATGGCGTCCTCCGTAGAGGGGTTCCCCGCGTCTGCCGGGCCGCGACCGCGCTGTGCGCCGTTGTGAGCATCGGTTCGTGCGTGGGGCCGGATTTTCAGCCGCCTGAGCCACCCGAAATCGCCAGTTATACGCCCGATCACCAGCCTTCGAAATATTCGGCGCAGGGCAAGACGCAGCATATCGACATCAGCCGCGATCTCCCGGCCGAGTGGTGGGAGCTATTCCATTCGCCTGGGCTTAACAGCCTTATCAATCGCGCCCTGCACGACAATCCGAACATCGAGTCGGCGCGCGCAGCCCTCCGCGTCGCCCAGGCCAACGTGTATGCCGAGGTAGGCCAGCTTTTCCCCCTGGCGACGGGTAACGAAACGAGCCAGGGCGGCAAGGTCGCCACGACGCCTGGGGGCGCGAACGGAGGCGTCGCCGCGCCCGTTGTCGGGGCCGGTAGCACCAATCCCACGTACTACCAGCTTCATACTGCGCAGTTCACGGTCGCGTATGTCCCCGACATCTGGGGTGGCGTCAGGCGGCAAATCGAAAATCTCGAAGCCTTGAAAGAGAACCAGCGCTTCATGAATGAAGCGACGTTTCTCACGCTGACATCGAACATCGCCGCAGGCGCGATCCAGGAAGCGTCGCTCAGGGCGCAGATCGCCACGACCGAACGCCTCGTGACGGTCTCCAAGGATATCCTCGAGAAGATCCGCCTGCAGCAGCAGGCTGGACAGGTTTCCGGCCTGGACGTCGCGGCGCAGGAGGCGCTTGTCGCCCAGACGGAGGCGACGCTTCCGCCGCTGCGGAAGGCGCTGGCCCAGCAGCGCGACCAGCTTATCGTCCTTTCGGGCCATCTCCCAGGAGAACGATTGCCGGAGCGTTTTGAATTCTCCAATCTCAAGCTGCCAAAAAAGCTGCCGGTCCTGTTGCCGTCGGACCTCGTTTCGCAAAGGCCCGATATACGGGCGGCCGAGGAGAACTTCCATGCGGCCTGCGCTCTCGTGGGGGTCGCGATAGCAAACAGGCTTCCGCAAGTTTCTCTCACAGGCGATATTGGTCGAAGCGGAATTTCCATTAACCAGCTTTTCAGTAACAATCCGGCATTCTATTTTTATACTGGTATAGCATCCGCATCCCAGGTGCTATTCGATGGTTTTACCTTGCAACAACGACAACGCGCGGCGGAAGCGGGCGTCGATCAGGCTGCGGCAGATTATCGGCTTGCAGTCTTGACCGCATTCCAGAATGTTGCAGACACGTTGTATGCAATCCGCTACGACACATCCTCTCTCGAGAAGGCCTTACTCGCGGAAGAGGCGACGGCAAAGACGCTGCAATTGACGCGCACCCAGCTCGCTCAAGGGCAGGTTGCCATTCAAACAGTGCTTGGCGCTCAAACGACAAATTTGCAGGCCTCGCTGCTCGTCATACAGGCACAGGCGAACCGGTATACCGATACGGTCGGCCTGTTTCAGGCCCTGGGAGGAGGCTGGTGGAACCGGAATTTGCCACCACCTACTCCCGAGCCCCAGGCTTGGCTGGCCAGTGTCGTGGGTTCGAGGCCGGAGCCCGTAGAGCGGGAGTATCCGGGGGCCACCGTCGCCGAGACGCGGTGCCTCGTGGATGTCTCCAAAGAGAAATGTCCGGAGCCGTAACGCGATGTTCGCATATAAAAAAGCGGTTTTCTCATTCGGATTGGCCTCGCTCGCCGCTGGCTTCGCATGGTCCTCGCTCGCGACCCCATTGGCCGGCGTGAGCCCTGCCGCGGAGCCGAGTGTCGTGCTTGCCGATACGCAACTCGCTTCGATCAACGTCGAGCCGGTCGGCGAGCATGCATTCCCGCAGGAAATGCAGACGGTCGGTAATATAGACTTCAACCAGGATCTGCTGACTCAAGTTTTCACGCAATATCAAGGCCGCATCATCAAGGCTTTCGCCAAAGTTGGGGACATCGTCAAAAAAGGCGACGCCTCTCTTTACCATCGAGAGCACAGATCTTCTTCAGGCAGAATCGACTCTTATCTCTGCGGCCGGGGTGCTGGATCTCAACACTAAGACCCTGGAGAGGCAGCGTAATCTCTTCAGGCAGAACGCTGCTGCGCAAAAGGATTACGAGCAGTCGATTTCCGATCAGCAGGCTGCCGAAGCCGCGTACAGAGCGGCTCGCGGCGCTGTCATGGTATTTGGCAAGACCGACGCCGAAATGGACCGCATTGTGAAAGATCGGAAGGTCGACGCAACGCTGACCGTCCCTTCCCCGATCACCGGCCTGGTGACGACCCGGAACGCTGCGCCGGGCCTTTTGGTGCAGCCCGGCAATCCGCCGCCCGTCTATATTGTGGCGGATACATCGATCATGTGGATGGTCGCGAACGTTCCCGAGAGAGAGGCTGCCGACCTCAAGCTGGGCCAGGAGGTCCGGGCCAGGGTTGCTTCCTATCCGTGGCGCACCTACCCTGGAAAGATCGTAACGATCGGTCCGAACGTCGATCCGAATACCCGCCGCGTATTTGTCCGTTCAGAGATCGCAGATCCCGATTATGACCTCCGCGCGGGCATGTTCGCGACCTTTGTCATCACGCTCGCGCCACCGAAAAAGACGGCCGCGAGTCCCGGAGGATGCCGTCGTCCGCGAAGGCGACGGAAGCATGACCGTCTGGACGACGAAGGACGGCCACACATTTTATCAGCGCGTGATCAAGATCGGCCTGACGAATGATGGGTTTACCGAGGTGCTCGAAGGGCTGAGACCTGGTGAGCGTATCGCTACGGGCGGCTCGATTTTCATTGCCAATCAATACGCCAATGCCGGCCAGTGACGCCGGAAGCCGTGCGATGTCATTCTCATGAGGTAGACGGTGCTTAATGGTCTCGTTTCATTCGGGCTGACGCGCCGGCCTGTGATCTTGCTGTTCCTCGCTGCCTTCGTGGTTGGCGGCATCGTTGCTTTTTTCAAGCTCAATATCGAGGCCTATCCGAACCCGGCTCCCGTCATTCTTGAAATCACGGTCCAATCCGCGGGTCTCTCCGCGGAGGAAATGGAGCGGCTTTATACCATCCCTCTTGAAGTCGGGGTCGCTCCCACTCCGGGCGTGACCAACATTCGCTCGACCTCTTTCTACGGGCTTTCTTTCGTAAGGGTCACCTTCGAGTACGGGATTGAATATTACTTTGCCTTGCAACAAACGCAGATCAGCCTTCTGCAAAACGTCAGTCTTCCCAACAACGCGCAGCCACAAATCCAGGGGTCGAGCCTCGTCGGCGAAATCTACCGCTATCAAGTGACAGGCCCCAAGCACTTCGGCATCACGAACTTGCGCACCATTCAGGATTGGGTCTTGCAGCGCCGCTTCCTCACCGTTCCTGGCATCGTGCAGGTCAACACCTGGGGCGGGACGACCAAAGAATTCGAGGTGGAAGCCGATCTCAACAAGCTGGAAGCCTATAATCTGACGCTCGCTCAGCTCGTGAGCGCCATCGGCAACGCCAATGTGAATGTGGGCGCCCGCACCATCAACATCGGCAAGCAGTCGGTTACCATCAGAGGCATCGGCCTCATCAACGATGGCGGCGACACGGACCTCATTTTGGGGCGCAAGGTCAACGACATCGAGAACATCACGCTTGGCCAGTTCAACGGCGTGCCGGTCCAGATCAAGGATCTAGCCAAAGTCTATGTCGGCTACGTGCCGCGTCTTGGAAAGGCCGGCCGTGACTATGACGACGACATCGTGGCCGCAATCCTCGTCATGAACCGGACGCTGCACACGAACGATGTCATTCCGCGCATCAAGGCCGAGGTCGAGAAGATCAACACCGATGGAAGCTTGCCGCCTGGCGTGAAACTGGTCCCGTATTACGACCGCTCGACGCTCGTCAACGTCACGACGAGCACGGTTCTTCATAACCTCGTCTTCGGATGCCTGCTCGTCTTCGTCATTCAATGGATTTTTCTCGGAGATCTGCGAAGCGCGATCATCGTCGGCGTCAACATCCCCTTCGCCCTCTTCTTCAGCATCATCATTTTCGTTTTGCGGGGCGAGGACGCAAATCTTCTTTCCCTTGGCGCCGTCGACTTCGGCATCATCGTCAGATTCGGCCGTCATCGTCGTAGAGAACATCTTCCGGGTGTTCCAGGCGCAGGAACGCGAGGAGTTGCTTTCGCGCCAGATACCTATCAGTTCGGAAAGCGAAGACGCGAGCCTTCTGACCCGCATCCGGCTCATTTACATCGCCGCGACGCAGGTCGACACCGCTGTCCTGTTCTCGACCTGCGTCACGCTCGCGGCCTTCATTCCACTTTTCACGATGCAGGGCGTCGAGGGGCAGATCTTCAACCCGATGGCGCGAACTTACGGCTATGCGCTGGTGGGCGCCTTGCTGGCGACGTTCACTGTCACGCCGGTGCTGGCGTCCTTCATGATTCCGGAGCATGTCGAGGAGACCGAGACGATGCTCGTGCGGGCAATCCGCGCCGCTTACACACCGTTTTTGCGGTTCGCCCTGAGAACGCGCCGGCTCATCGCCCTGTTCGGCCTTGTCTTTCTCGGCCTGAGCGTGTTCCTCGCCTCGAACCTCGGTACGGAATTCCTGCCGGCGCTGGAAGAGGGCAATCTCTGGATCCGTGCGTCGATGCCGCCGACGATCTCTCTTGAAGCGGGCATGCCCGTCGTAAACCGGATGCGCGAAATCATAAAAAGCCATCCCGAAGTCATCACGGTCGTCTCGCAGCATGGCCGCCCGGACAACGGCAGCGACGCAACCGGCTTTTTCAACGCTGAATTTTTCGTGCCCCTGAAGCCCTTCGATCAGTGGGAGCGGGGACGCGTCAAAGACGATCTGGTGAAAGATTTGCAGGAGGAGTTCGCCCGCGAGTTCACCGGCATCGACATGAACTTCTCCCAGTATATTCAGGACAATGTCGAGGAAGGGCTATCGGGCGTCAAAGGCGCCAACTCCATCAAGATCATCGGCCCCGATCTCGCGAAGCTCGAAGACCTGGCAAATCAGGTGAAGAGGGTCGTAAGCGACGTTCCGGGCGTCACCGACCTCGGAATTTTCCGCGTGCTTGGCCAGCCGAATCTCAATGTCCGCGTCGACCGTGACAAGGCAGCGCGCTACGGGCTGAACAGCGGCGACATCGCCACGTTCGTCCAGACGGCCTTTGGCGGAAATACCGCTACCACCGTCTATGAACACGACCGCCTGTTCGGCGTCAATGTGAGGGCGGCGCCTCAGTTTCGCGACTCTGTCGACGTCATCCGGAATGCCAAGATCAACGTGACCATCCCGAACGGCAACGCTTACATCCCGCTCTCAGAAATCGCCGACGTCTCTATCGAGACCGGAGCCTCGTACATCTTCCACGAAAGAAACCAGCGGTTCATCCCGATCAAGTTCAGCGTACGCGGCCGCGATCTGGGCGGAGCCGTGGAGGAAGGCAAGGAGAGGATCGCCAAGGCGATCACATTGCCGAACGGCTACCGCCTTGAGTGGGCGGGAGAATTCGAGGAACTGGAGCTTGCGCAGAAACGCCTCGCCATCATCGTACCGTTGAGCCTGTTGCTGATCCTGGGCCTGCTCTACGCCTTGTTCAGGTCGTTACGCGACAGTGTCCTTGTGCTGACGGGCATTCCCTTTGCAGTGGCTGGCGGTATCATCGCGCTGGCTATATCGGGCGAGGCCTTCGGGATCTCGGCTGCGATCGGGTTCGTTTCGCTCTTCGGCGTTTCGGTCATGAACGGCATCCTGCTCATGACCTATTTCAATGAGTTGCGGCAATCGGGCCTCGGCACTTTGGACGCCATGTTTCAGGCCGCGACCCAGCGGATGCGACCCATGTTGATGACGGCGTTCTCAGCGTGCATCGGCCTTCTTCCGGCTGCGGTCTCCACGGGGATCGGAAGCCAGGTGCAGCGCCCGCTGGCCATTGTCGTCGTCGGCGGCATGTTCATCGGGCCGATCATGCTCCTCATCGTGGTCCCGGCTCTCCAGGTCCTCATAATCGGAGACCGGAACGGTTCCGAACGCTCGACGAGAGAGGAACAGTCTGAAACGGTATAGAGCGTCACCTCAGGTAGGCGCCCATCCACGCCGATCCACGGAATTCGCGCTTTTTCTGTACAGATAGTCCGCGGGCAGCCCGAGGCGGATGCAGGCCTGCACAGCCGGGCTCGAACTCAAGGATGATGCGATCCGCCAACGCTCCTCCCTGCCTGACGAGCGCTCCCTCCCAGGCCCGCAGTCCATCTTCGATCCCGAGACCCAGGCGCTCCCGTACCCAGGGCGGCGTGAGGCTTACGGCCGCGCGAACGAGAAGGGGCTGAACCGGCTTCAGCAAGGGCGGCAGGATGCGTGTGGTTCGCATGATGTGCAAAAATTCGAAAATGATCGGCGAGGGCTCAAGACGCGGGCGCATCGCGAGAAAAAGAGCCTGAAGGTCCGCCTCGGAGCGCGGAGGGTGAGTCGCGCCATAGAGAGCGGCTGCAGTCTGGCCCTCTCGATAATAGCGGTCCCTTTCCGCCAGGGGCAGGGGCACCGCATAGATGTGATACGCCTGAAGAAACCCGAAAGCCGCTGTCGCCTGCACCCAGTTCAGGAGTTCCGGATCGTTCGCATGATACGGCTCGCCGCCGGGCGTCTCACCCCGCACGCGACCGTGCATGCGCCTGACGCCGGCGATCATGGCTTCCGCCGTGCTGCGGGCGCCGTAGATGGTCACCATCGCCGCAAGCCCGGTGCGGCGAAGGCGCCGGAGCGGGTCCTTGCGAAAGCCGCTGTGCTTCCAGACCCCGGAGCGCACCCGCGGCTCGGCAAGTTCGAGAATGACGGCCGTCACTCCGCCAATATACGTGGTGAGCTGGTTCTTGAAGATGCGCCAGGCCACCGATGTTGGCTCGCCAAGCGCCGGTTCGCCCGCTGGGCTCGTGAAATCGATCGTCCGCCCGCCATCGGGCAGAAGCAACTCCCGCGATGCCTTGTCGAGCCGCCTGATGATCGCCCCCTGAAAGGGGAACAGTTTTCCAGCGAGAACTTCCATGCAGCATCAACACGCGAAGGCAGAACACGGACGAACTAGTTTAGCACTTTTTTGTGTCAGGTTTTCCCCTCGGCTTTGGATGGTTACGCCTCCGCGATGGCCCGGCCCCTGATTTTTCCACCTCCCGAGAGGCGGCCCCTTGTGAATTGCCGGCCAATGTGCAATTTCACTGCGCAGTAGCGGACAACGCCCGCGGCAACGATAGCCTGTTGCCTTGATCACTCTGCCGAATAAGCGGCCAACAAACCCGGTTTTAATATGCAAGTTACAGAGACTGTTTCAGAGGGGCTGAATCGCCAGTTGAAGGTTATTGTCCCGGCTGCCGATTTGAAGGCGCGCGTCGAGTCCAAGCTCGAAGACCTGCAGGCGAAAGTCCGCTTGAATGGGTTCCGGCCCGGAAAGGTGCCGCTCGCGCATGTGCGCCAGCTTTACGGAAAATCCGTCATGGCGGAAGTCCTGGAGCAGACGGTCGGCGAGACCAGCACGAAGGCGCTGCAGGATCGCCAGGAGCGTCCTGCGTTCCAGCCGGACATCAAGCTGCCCGAGGACAAGGAAACCGTCGAGCGCATGATCGAGGGTGCGTCCGACCTCGAATACACCATGTCCTTCGAGGTTCTGCCTAATATCGAACTTGCTGACTTGAAGTCGATCACGCTGGAGAAGGAAGTCGCGGAGCCGGAAGGGGACGACGTCAAGAAGGCGCTCGAACGGCTGATGACGGCGAATGTCTCCTATGAGGCTAAGGACGGCCTCGCTGAAGAGGGCGATCGCCTGACCATCGACTACAAGGGCAGCGTGGATGGCGAGCCTTTCGAGGGCGGCACGAGCGAAAATGCTTTTGTGCTGATTGGCTCAAAGCGCTTCATCCCGGGTTTCGAAGAGGGCCTTGTCGGGGCGAAGGCGGGCGAGAACCGCGATATCAACGTGACCTTCCCGGAGGACTACCAGGCGAAACACCTTGCCGGAAAAGCCGCGGTCTTTGACGTGGCCGTGAAGGAGGTCGCCAAGCCGGTCGAGGCGAAGCCGGACGACGAGTTCGCGCGCACCCTCGGCATGGAGTCCTTTGCCAAGCTGGAAGACGCCATTCGTGGCCAGCTTCAGAAGGAGCTGGACACAATTTCCCGGAACAAGCTGAAGAAGGGGCTTCTGGATGCGCTCGATGAGACGCATACCTTCGAGATGCCGCCCTCGCTCGTCCAAAGTGAATTCGATCTGGTCTGGCGCAATGTGACTCGCCAGCTTGAGCAGTCGAAGAGCAGCTTCGAGGCGCAAGGCACGACCGAGGAAAAAGCTCGCGAGGAGTATCGCAAGCTTGCCGAACGGCGCGTGCGGCTGGGCCTTATCCTCGCGGAGATCGGCAATGTGAACCAAATCCGCGTCGGCGATGATGAGCTTCGCCGCGCCGTCATCGACCGCGCCCGCCAGTTCCCCGGGCAGGAGAGGCAGGTCGTCGAGTTCTACCGCAAGAATCCGCAGGCCATGAACGAGTTGCGTGCGCCCGTCTACGAAGAGAAGGTCATGAACTTCGCGCTGGAACTCACGAAACAGGCGGAGAAGAAGGTGACGCCCGCGCAACTCATGGAGTTCGCCGCGGAACAGGAGCGCGAGCAGGCTCTTCTCGAGAGCGGTGGCGACGACCACGAACACCATCACCATGATGAGGGAGAGTGCGGGCCGGAGTGCGATCACGATCACGATCACGGCCATCACCACCATCACGATTGAGCAAGACGCAGGCCCCGGCGTAGCTAGTTGCGCTCGCGCTCAAATCGTCCCATGTATGCGGTGTGGACCGGTGGTCCGCACCGTTTTCAGCCGCCGGGTTCCGACCGCCCGCGAGACCGCGAGCACCCCAGAAAAATCATTCCGCCGCGGCTTGTCATGCCAGGGAGAAACGCATGCGCGATCCAGTTGAATTCTACACCAGCCAGCTCGTTCCCATGGTCGTCGAACAAACCAATCGCGGCGAGCGGGCCTTCGACATCTTTTCCCGGCTTTTGAAGGAGCGCATCATCTTCTTGACCGGCGTCGTGGAGGACAACATGGCCGCTCTCGTTACGGCGCAGCTCCTCTTTCTTGAATCGGAAAATCCGAAAAAGGAAATCGCGATGTACATCAATTCGCCGGGCGGACATGTGACCTCCGGCCTCGGGATGTACGACACCATGCAGTTCATACGCCCGCCCGTATCAACACTTTGTGTGGGGCAGGCCGCATCGATGGGCTCGCTTCTGCTTGCTGCGGGCGAACCCGGCATGCGCTATTGCCTGCCAAACGCGCGCGTCATGGTGCACCAGCCTTCCGCCGGCTTCCAGGGGCAGGCGAGCGACATCGAGAGGCACGCCGAGGACATCCTGAAGACCAAGCGCCGCCTCAACGAAATCTATGTGAAGCACACAGGCCAGCCGTACGAAATCATTGAACGCACCCTGGATCGTGACCACTTCATGACAGCGGAGCAGGCAAAAGCCTTCGGCATCATCGACGAGGTGCTGACCAAGCGCGCCTCGGCCGAAGAGGCCGGCTCTGGCCGTTCATAGGTCGCACTGTTGCTTCCTTGCGCCGGCTGAACGAGATGCGACATTTTTAACGGCCTGGAAAGTATAAGAGGTTCAACCTAGCGCTCTGCCTCTCCCGGTTTGGCGAATCGAAATTATGGACAATCGCCGCAGAAGCCGTAAGACTATGGAGAAGCGTACAAGGAGGCAGCGAGGCGGGCTTGAGGGTGGCATTTAACGTGGCAGAAACCAGCTTCCGGTCATCAGTCAGGCACAATACAAGGCCAACTGTCCTGGTATGTGGGTGCTAAGGTAGGTCAATGACGAAAGAAAGCAGGGGTCACGACTCCAAGAATACGCTCTACTGCTCCTTCTGCGGCAAGAGCCAGCATGAAGTGCGTAAGCTCATTGCAGGGCCTACCGTTTTCATCTGCGATGAATGCGTTGAGCTTTGCATGGACATCATTCGCGAGGAGAACAAAAACTCCTACGTGAAGTCTCGCGACGGCGTTCCTACCCCACAGGAAATTTGCAACGTTCTCGACGATTACGTGATCGGTCAGGAATACGCAAAGCGCGTCCTCTCGGTTGCGGTCCACAATCACTACAAGCGCATCAACCACTCCGCGAAGAACAACGACGTGGAGCTGGCGAAGTCGAACATCCTCCTCATGGGCCCGACCGGCTGCGGCAAGACGCTGCTGGCCCAGACGTTAGCGCGCATTCTTGACGTGCCGTTTACAATGGCGGACGCCACCACGCTGACCGAGGCGGGCTATGTGGGCGAGGATGTCGAGAACATCATCCTCAAGCTCCTCCAGGCTGCGGATTACAATGTCGACCGGGCTCAGCGCGGCATCGTCTACATCGACGAGGTCGACAAGATCAGCCGCAAGTCCGACAACCCGTCGATCACGCGGGACGTCTCGGGCGAGGGCGTGCAACAGGCGCTCCTGAAGATCATGGAGGGCACCGTAGCCAGCGTCCCGCCGCAGGGCGGCCGCAAGCACCCGCAGCAGGAGTTCCTTCAGGTCGATACGACCAATATCCTGTTCATCTGCGGCGGCGCCTTCTCGGGTCTGGAAAAGATCATAGCTCAGCGCGGACGTACGACTTCCATCGGCTTCGGCGCCAAGGTCATCTCCGAGGATGAACGCCGGACGGGCGAGATCTTGCGCAGCGTTGAGCCGGAAGACCTTCTGAAGTTTGGCCTCATACCGGAGTTCATCGGCCGCCTTCCGGTGCTCGCGACGCTTGAAGATCTGGACGAAGCCGCTTTGGTAAAAATCCTGACCGAGCCGAAGAATGCGCTCGTCAAGCAGTATCAGCGGCTCTTCGAGATGGAAGGCGTGCAACTGACCCTGTCGACCGAGGCTCTGAAGTCTGTCTCGCGCAAGGCCATCGACCGCAAGACTGGGGCGCGCGGCTTGCGTTCCATCATGGAAGCCATTCTTCTCGACAGCATGTTCGAGCTGCCAAGCTTGAAAGGCGTCGAGGAAGTCGTCATCAGCCCCGAGGTGATCGAAGGGAACGCCAAGCCCTTGCGGATCTATGCGGAACGCCTAGATGAATCGAGTGCATAAATGCAGAGGTTTGTTAACCACAAACCGAAGTCTTGTGTGTCACGGTCCCGCCAACATTTTTCGAAGCACCCGCCCGGTGCATACGACGCGCTGCTGTTAACCGGCTTGCGTATTCCCTCGTGGACGCCAGTCCCAGACGGTGTACTCTTGCCCACGACGAGGCCTAAAGCGCATTGGGCAGGCAGAAGCCGGGTTTATCCGGCGACAGTAAGCGGTGGCGTTTTCGCTCCCGGATTTAGGAGACTGACATGACGAACCCACATTCGGATCAAACCAAACCGGCTGGTCCCAGCGAGATTTTCCCCGTCCTGCCGCTCCGTGATATCGTTGTTTTTCCTTACATGATCGTGCCTCTTTTCGTCGGCCGCGAAAAATCAATCAACGCGCTTGACGAGGTGATGCGAACCGACCGCCAAATCCTTCTTGCCGCCCAGAAGAACGCCGGAGACGACGACCCCGAGCCGAATGCCATTTACACAACGGGTACGCTTGCGACAGTGCTGCAGCTGTTGAAGCTTCCGGACGGCACCGTCAAGGTTCTGGTCGAGGGCACGACGCGCGCCAAGATCAAGCGGTTCAACCCCAACGAGCTTTATTTCGAGGCCGAAATAGACCGCGTCGAAGAGACGCTTGGCAACCAGGACGAGATCGAGGCTTTCTCCCGGTCGGCGGTGAGCCAGTTCGAAAACTACGTCAAGCTCAACAAGAAGATTTCGCCCGAAGTGCTGAGCACGCTCAGCCAGATCGACGACTACTCGAAGCTGGCCGACACGATCGCTTCGCACCTTGCGATCAAGATCGGCGACAAGCAGGAGATCCTGGAGCTTCTCTCCGTCTCGGAGCGGCTTGAGCGCGTGTTCACGCTCATGGAGAGCGAGATCTCGGTGCTGCAGGTCGAGCGCAAGATCCGCAGCCGTGTGAAGCGCCAGATGGAGAAGACCCAGCGCGAGTACTATCTGAATGAGCAGATGAAGGCCATTCAGAAGGAACTCGGCGACTCCGATGAGCGGGACGACATCTCCGAGTTCGAGGAGAAGATAGAGAACACCAAGCTCTCGAAGGAAGCGAAAGACAAGGCCGTTGCGGAGCTGAAGAAGCTGAAGCAGATGAGCCCGATGTCCGCCGAGGCGACGGTGGTTCGCAACTATCTCGATTGGGTGCTCTCCATTCCGTGGGGCGTCAAGGGCAAGGTCAAGAAGGACCTCGACGAAGCGCAGGCTGTCCTCGATGAAGATCACTACGGGCTCGATCGCGTGAAGGAGCGCATCGTCGAGTATCTCGCCGTCCAGAAGCGGACCAACATGCTGAAAGGCCCAATTCTTTGCCTCGTCGGCCCTCCCGGCGTCGGCAAGACTTCGCTTGGCAAATCCATCGCGAAAGCGACGGGCCGCGAGTTCGTGCGCATGTCGCTCGGCGGCGTCCGCGACGAGGCCGAGATCCGCGGCCATCGGCGCACCTATATCGGCTCGATGCCGGGCAAGGTAATCCAGTCCATGCGGAAGGCGAAGAAGACCAATCCGCTCTTCCTGCTCGACGAGATCGACAAGATGGGCATGGATTTCCGCGGCGATCCAGCGTCGGCGCTCCTGGAGGTGCTCGACCCCGAGCAGAACCACGAGTTCAACGATCATTACCTGGAAGTCGATTACGACCTTTCCAACGTGATGTTCGTGACAACGGCCAATACGCTCGACATCCCGCCGGCTCTGAAAGACCGCATGGAGATCATCCGGCTTGCGGGCTACACTGAGGACGAGAAGCTTGAAATCGCCAAGCGGCACCTGATGCGCGGGCAAATGGAGGCGCACGGCCTGCAGCCCGGCGAGTGGACGGTGGCGGACGACGCCATCGTGGAGATCATCCGGCGCTATACCCGTGAGGCAGGCGTCCGCAGCCTGGAACGCGAGATCGCGAAACTCGCCCGCAAGGCCGTGAAGCTGATCGAAAGCGGCAAAGCGACGCAAGTGCATGTCACCGCGGAAACCATTCGCGACTTCCTTGGCGTGCAGAAACATCGTTACGGCGAAGCTGAGCTCGAGGATCAGGTCGGGGTCGTCACAGGCTTGGCCTGGACCGAGGTTGGCGGCGAGCTTCTGACTGTGGAAGGCGTGATGATGCCGGGCCGCGGCCGGATGAACGTGACCGGCAACCTCAAGGAGGTGATGAAGGAGTCTATTCAGGCCGCGAACGCTTACGTCCGCAGCCGCGCGATCGCCTTCGGAATCGAACCGCCGATGTTCGAGAAGAAGGACATTCACGTGCACGTGCCGGAGGGCGCGACGCCGAAGGACGGACCTTCCGCGGGTGTGGCGATGGTAACGGCGATCATCTCGGTCCTGACCGGTATTCCTGTCCGCCGCGATGTTGCCATGACAGGCGAAATCACGCTTCGCGGGCGTGTGCTGCCGATCGGCGGGCTCAAGGAGAAGCTGTTGGCAGCGCTTCGCGGTGGCATCAAGCGCGTGATAATTCCGGAAGAGAACGCGAAGGACCTCGCCGAAATTCCGGATAATGTGAAAAATGCGCTGGAAATCATCCCCGTCGCGAGAATGGACGAGGTGTTGGGCATCGCGCTTGTGCGCAAGCCCGAGCCGATCGAGTGGGATGAGGCCGCCGCACTCGCCGCCGCGCAGTTGCAAGGGCTGACGCCGCCGCACGCGGCTGACGGAGATGGAGCCGCTCTGCCTCACTAAAGGCAGGGCTCCCGACGAACCAAGGGATGAGGCCGCCTCATCCCTTTTTTTATGCCCGCTACCGGACCACTTCAGCCTGCTCGGAGCGGCGGGGAATAAGGACCGAGCCTGGGACGAATGCGTCGAACGCAGCCCAGAATTGTTCGCGAAACTGGTCGCGTTCCTGAAGGATCTCGTGCTTCGCCCCGGCGATCACGATGTGAGTGCAGTTTTTAATGCGGCTTGCGAAACGTTCGATCGCAGCAGTGCAGACGAACGCATCGTTCCCTGCGGCGACAATCAAGCTTGGAACCTTGACGCGCTCCATGAATGCCGGGGAGTTGATGACCGAGATCGAACTGGAGGCGGCGGCAACCCATCCTATGGTCGGGGAACCGATTGCGAGGTGAGGCGCCGCACGAAGCACTTCCTGCGCGCGCTCGAAGCGAAGCCTGTCGGAGGTTACCGGGTTGCCCTCGAACGAGCTTTCATCCCACGAGTGATATTTGCCCCCTGGAACGAAGCTGTCGCCGAAACCGAAAAGCGCGGCTGTTTCGGCGACGGCGCTGGTCATCGTTTTTTGCGAATCTGTTCCGGCAAACCGGATTTTGGGAGCTGTAAGCACGATCCGGTCCCACCAGCACACTCTTGCCTGGGCGAGGCGCAGGACGAGGTGGCCTCCCATGGAGTGGGCAAGGCAATAATAGGGCGGGGGGGAGTCCGGGAGCACGATTTCGCTCATAAACTGGCGCACATCCTCGTCGAATTGCGAGAAATTCTCCGCGTGGCCCTTCGCCGGGTTTTTGAGCAGCCTCGACGATCCGCCTTGGCCGCGCCAATCCATGGTGGCGACCGCAAAGCCGCGCCTGCGCAGGTCGGTAATCGTCTCAAAGTACTTCTCGATGAACTCGGCGCGGCCATGAAAGAGGCACACGGTTCCGAGGCGGCGCTCCGCGGTGGTATCCCAGCGCGCGTAGCGGATGCGAATTCCTCCGCGGGCTATGAAGATGCCTGTGACGGCTCCAACCGGTACCGGGTTGCGCGTCGTGCCGATCAACTCCGCCGTTTCTGAGGCCATGTGCGGCTCCTCCTCGTCAGTTCAAAAATTCATACTTCACTTGCTGTGGGATGCTCAAGCACCCCTTGACAGCAAAGGTTCCCGTAATAAATCAAAGGTCGCAGGCCGTAAGGCTGCAATGATCGCCTGGCCTTTGAGGCAGGCTTCAAATTCTCGCTTTCTCAAGGAGAACTGAAAATGAGACGTCTTGATCTTACTCCCCTGTATAAGTCCTCGATCGGTTTCGATCATCTCGCGAATGTTCTTGACCAGCTTGCCAACCTCGACACAGAGACGGGCTTCCCACCTTACAATATCGAGCGGCTTGGCGAGAACAACTATCGCATTTCTATGGCCGTTGCGGGTTTCGGTGAGAATGACCTTTCCATCGAGGTGAAAGAAGGCACGCTTACGGTTCGCGGTGAGAAGAAGGGCGAGGAGAAGGTTCGGCAGTACATCCATCAGGGTGTAGCAGCACGAAATTTCGAACGCCGCTTCCGCTTGGCCGATTACGTTGAAGTGTCCTCGGCGTCGCTTGAGCACGGTCTGCTCCATGTCGACCTGAAGCGTGAGTTGCCGGAAGCGATGAAGCCCCGTACGATTACGATTACAAAGGGCCAGCCGGCTCCGCGTGTGATTGAAGGCGGCGCGACCGAAGCCTGGAAGCCCAACGCCGCGTAATCCGGCACTGATCATCGTTTGAGGGCGGGCGCAAGCCTGCCCTTTCTGCTGACTGCACGGATGAACGCCCCCGCGATCTCGACATGCGGCGAATATCTGAACTGATCGAAGACCGCGAGGCGGGATAGGGCGAAGCCGCCCGCCGCGAGGATCGCGGCGTCGCGAGCGAAGGTCGCGGGGTTGCAGGACAGCATGACGACCAACCCTATCTTTGACGCCGCCAGCGCCCGGGATTGAGCTTCCGCGCCTTCCCTCGGCGGATCGGCGACAGCAGCGGAAAACCCATTCAACTCCATCAGGCCGGCCGGGTTGCGAAAGAGGTCGCGCTGAATCGCTTTCACAGGCTTGATGCCGCTCGCGCCCTTGGCCGCCTCGGCCAGCGCCGCCACCGCGACGGCATTATCCTCGAAAGCGGTGACCGGCGCCTGCTTCGCGCAGGGAAAAGTGAACGCGCCGAGCCCGGCGAAAAGATCGCAGACCGGCCCCTTTCCCGTCTTCGCTTCCGCCAGCGCCTCGGCCACAAAGGCCGCCATATCGCGCTCGCACGCCTCGACAGCCTGCAAGAAAGCGCCTTGAGGAAGCATCACCTTCACGCCACCGGCAAAAACGAACGGAGCGTCTGCCAAGAAAACGATGTCCCCGTTCCAGGATGCCCGAATAATTCCCGCGGCTGGAAGCATTTGAGTGAGGCGCGCCACGCCCGGCGCCTTCAGTCTTGGACCTTCAACGGTGCAATCGAGGCCGTTCTCGGCCGCGGTGAGGTGAATTTTCGCTTCTTCCCTGTTCGGAAGCGCTTCCGCCAGCGCGGCCCTCAACTCCGGCAAGGCCGAAGCGATCTGAGGCAGGAGAATGGAGCACTCAGCAAGATCGACGAGATCGTGGCTGCGGGCGGCGTTGAAGCCGAGCCGCACTTCTCCGCTTGACTTGTGTGCCGTGAATGTCGCGCGACGGCGGCTCGCCAGCGGATAGCATCTCAGGGGCTCAATCGGCGCGTCCAGCCCTTCGCGCGCCAAGGCCGCTTTGACAAGGCTCGCCTTCCATTCCGCATAGGGGACTTCACGCCAATGCTGCAGCGAGCAGCCGCCGCAAATCCCGAAATGCCTGCAGATGGGCGAGATACGGTCGGGCGAAGGGGTGTCGATGGCAATCGTCTCGCCTTTCGTTCCGGTGATCCGCGCGCTGATGGTTTCGCCTGGCAACGTGAACGGAATATGGACCTTTTTGCCACCGACAAGCGCCACGCTGTGGCCTTGAGCGCCCATCGCCTCGATCGCAAGCGCAGCAATCTGGTCCGCTGCGGCCGGAGAAGAGCTTGGATCAGTGGTCGCGTCTGGCGGCGACGAGCGCTTCTTCATTGCCGTCCTGTCCTTTGATCGGCGATGGGATCGTTCCCAGAACCGTCCATCCCGCTGCCTCTACGCATTCGGTAACTCTCTGAATGGCGGCCACCTTCGCGGCCTCATCCTTGACAATGCCGCCCTTGCCGATAAACGCGCGCCCGACCTCGAATTGCGGCTTCACCAGAGCGACGAGCCACGCCCCCTCTGCGGCAAGATGAAGCACAGACGGCAGCACCTTGAGCAAAGAGATAAAACTCACGTCGCATGTCACTGCTTCGATAGGCGTTGGGAATTGAGCAGGCGTAAGTGCCCGTACGTCAATACTTTCCCATGAAATGATCCGAGGATCCGTCCGCAGCGACGCGTGGAGCTGGTCGCGGCCAACATCCACAGCAAAGACGCGAGTTGCGCCGCGCTCAAGCAAAACCTGTGTGAAACCTCCGGTTGATGCCCCGGAATCGAGGCAGGTTCGCCCCGCGGCCAAGAGTGCGAAATGGTCCAGCGCCGCCAGAAGCTTCCACGCGCTGCGCGCAACATAGCGTTCAGTTTCAAGGACTTCGATGGGCTCTTCGGTGGATACCTCAAGGCCCGCCTTTAGGCTGGTCCTTCCCTCCAGCCGAATAGCGCCGCGCTTGATGAGTTCTTGCGCCTTGGAGCGGGTTTCTGCGATCCCGCGCCGCACAAGAAGGAGATCAAGTCTCATTTTCACAAGTAAATCCCAGGTCTCTGGAGCGCCCTCAATATGTATGTTGCAAATCCCTTGAATTGAGGCAATCATCGATCATCTGTGTTGCGGACAGCAACCAGAGCAAGCGCTGTTTTCCCAACTTCGCTAAAGGATGTTGAAAAAGCACATGTGAGAGACGACAGCCTCCTTCGCGGCCGAGGTCGCACAGTAGGCCGTGAGCGCAATACTTGGCGCAATGCCGTCAAGCTTCATTGAAGCAAAATAAACCTCACAACTCTATTGGGATCATCCAAATCATGATGCTTGTTCGCACCTATCTCTCGAATAGTCAGATCGAGGGAGTAGGCATCTTCGCTGCTGAACCCATCAAAGCGGGCGATGTAATCTGGCGTCTCGAACCGAAATTCGATGTGTTCTTTACGGAGGCTGACATCGAAGAACTTCCTCCTCACATGCAAGACTTCATCGCACGCTATTCTTACCCTCATATGACTAAGCAGGGTATCTGGGTGCTCGAGTCCGATAATGGCCGCTTCATGAATCATTGTGAAGCGCCGAATACAGATTTCACGGATTTCGAGCAGGGCTTCGCCATCCGCGATATCGCAGCCGGTGAGGAAATTACCTGCAACTATTATGAGTTCGACAGCACCTTCCGGGGATGGTTCCCCTCCATGGCGAAGGCAGCGAACGGAGAGGCGCACGCGCACCCCTGATTCAACCCCAACTGAGCGAGCGCCGGTGCCGTCAAGGCGTCCGGCGCTTTTTCATGTGCTCCTCGCCCGGTGCGACGAAGCCGGTTGAAAAAGGGGATTGGCAAGAGGCGAATCCGGCCTTATCTTATAGTCGTGTTGAGCATAAGTGGAACTTGAGCGGGTAGGCGCTCTATTTTTTATGCAACCCTAATGCTCAATGTGAGTATAACACTGGCCGGAGCGGAGGATCACATGGCATTCTTGGATAGCGGAATTCAGCCCTTCCGGGGGCGGAGCGCCCATGCCGCTCCGGCGATTGACCTCGATTTCGAGCTGGAACCCGCGCGCCACGATTTCGACGCTGCTTTCGTCCGCGAAGCGATCCGCGAGCTGAAGCCGCTCTACGCTCGCGTCGAGCGCGTCATATCCCCGCTCGAGTGGGTCGGACATGCACCGTACATCAAGGCCATTCGCGACCTTAAGCGCGAAAAAAATGCGGTCATCCTGGCCCACAACTATATGACCCCCGAGGTCTTCCACGGCGTGGGAGACATCCTCGGAGACAGCCTGCAACTCGCCAAGGAGGCGGCGAAGACCGACGCGGATATCATCGTGCAGGGCGGCGTGCACTTCATGGCCGAGACATCCAAGTTGATGAACCCGGACAAGATTGTGCTCATCCCCGACCCGAAGGCCGGCTGCTCGCTTGCATCGTCCATTACAGCGGAAGACGTGCGCGCGCTGCGCGCGGCTTATCCGGGCGTGCCCGTCGTCACCTACGTCAACACCAGCGCCGCGGTGAAGGCTGAATGCGATATTTGCTGCACTTCGGCCAACGCCGTGAAGGTGGTGGAGAGCCTTGGCGCGCCGCGCGTTCTGCTCATTCCCGACCAGTATCTGGCGCGCTATGTCGCGACGCAGACGAAGGTGGAGATCATTTCGTGGCAAGGGGCTTGCGAGGTGCATGAGCGCTTCACGGGCGACGAGTTGCGGCGGTATCGCGACGGCGAGCCCGGCATCAAGATCATCGCGCACCCGGAATGTCCGCCCGATGTCATCGAGGCCGCCGACTACACCGGCTCGACCAGCGGCATGATCAAGTGGGTGAGGGATCACCAGCCGAAGCGCGTCGTTCTCGTCACCGAGTGCTCGATGGCGGACAACGTAGCGGTGGAAGCGCCCAAAACCGACTTCACGCGGCCCTGCAATCTCTGCCCGCACATGAAGCGGATCACGCTCCCGAAAATCCTCGATAGCCTGCGCTACGGGAAAGAGGAGGTGACCGTCGATCCGGCGGTGGCGGTTCGGGCGCGGCAGGCCGTCGAGCGGATGATAAACCTGGTCGCCTGACCTTTCAGACACGGTTTTGCGCAAGTGGGGGAAAGCATGAGCGAACATCGCACCCAAGAGCCTTTGAAGTTCCGGCGTCCTGGTGGACCGGACCGCGTTCTTGTCATCGGCGGCGGCTTGGCGGGGCTGTTTACAGCGCTTCGCCTGGCGCCGCTTCCGGTGACGGTGCTGACTCCGAAGCCACTTGGCGAAGGCGCATCGTCTGCGTGGGCGCAGGGCGGCATCGCCGCTGCGATCGGCGAAGGCGATACGGCCAAATCACATGCCGCCGATACGATCGCGGCCGGGGCTGGCCTAACCGATCCCGCAATCGCCGAAATCCTGACGCGTGAAGGTCAGGAGCGCATCGAGGATTTGCTGCGCTACGGCGTGCCCTTCGACCGGGAACTCGATGGCAAGTTGCGCCTCTCGCGCGAGGCGGCTCACAGCGCGCGCCGCATCGTCCGCGTCCAGGGCGATCGCGCGGGCAAGGCCGTCATGGCCGCTCTCATCGCCGTTGTTTCCGCTACGCCCTCGATTTCGGTTTTCGATAACATGGAAGCCGTCGATCTGGTGAGCAGAAGTGGCCGGATCGTCGGTGTTTACGCGAGCCGCACAGGTCAGCCGGGGCGGGCTTCGTTCCTGCCTGCGCGCGCCGTCGTGCTTGCCACGGGCGGCGCTGGCCAGCTCTTCCGGGTGACCACCAATCCGAAGGAAGCCAATGGCGGCGGCCTCGGCATGGCCGCGCGGGCTGGCGCGGTGATCGCCGATCCCGAATTCGTTCAATTCCATCCGACCGCCTTCGATATCGGGCAAGACCCCGCGCCGCTTGCTTCCGAAGCAATCCGTGGCGACGGCGCGCTTCTCATCAACCGCAGCGGCGAGCGCTTCATGGTGAAGGCGCACCCGAGCGCGGAACTGGCCCCACGCGACGTAGTCGCGCGCGCCGTGCATGAAGAAGTGGCCGCTGGCCGAGGGGCTTTTCTCGACTGCCGCTCCATCGATCTGGAAGAGGCCTTCCCCACGGCCTACGAGTTTTGCGTTGAAGCCGGGATCGACCCATCGAAACAGCCGATCCCCATCGCGCCCGCCGCTCATTACCACATGGGAGGCGTTTTGACCGATGCGCGTGGCCGCACCACGCTCTCCGGATTGTGGGCCTGCGGCGAGGTCGCCTGCACCGGCGTGCATGGCGCAAACCGGCTGGCCTCGAACTCGCTCCTCGAAGCCGTCGTGTTTGGAGCGCGCGTGGCTCAAGACATCGCGGGTGGCGAGCAGAATTGGCGCGCGATTGGCGAAGCGTCCGGCGTGCCCGAGACCGTCAATCTCGCGGTGGCAGACCCCGCGCATGCTTCGCGCCTCGTCAAATGGCTGCGGGACACCATGGCTGCGCAAGTGGGCGTGGAACGGTCGGAAGCGTCCTTACGCGCTGCGCTGTGGTCCCTGCAGGAGATCAAAGCGGGAGCCGTGGCTCCGCCGCTCAAGAACATGGTTACAGCCGCGCTTCTCGTCACCGCGGGTGCTTTCGCCCGTAAGGAAAGCCGGGGTGCGCAACTGAGGCTGGATTATCCGGAGACAGCGGCTACGAAGCCTCGCCACACCTATCTGACGCTGGATCGCGCCCGCGAAATCGTCGCTGATGTAACCGGCGGTTATTTCGGGGAGTTCATCAGCGATTCCCCGCGCAGACAGGCTGTGATGTAACCGAAATCTGCGTTACTGTTTTGTTGAGGCATTCATCTCGCCCTTTCGAAGAGGAGGGGCGGGAGACTTTGTTTTAACTGCGATCGAGGCTGCTTATGCAGAACATGGCGGCTCACTACGAGACCGGACTGCAATTTCCCCATCATCTTGCGGCTGACATGGTCCGAGCCGCCCTCCTGGAAGACCTTGGGCTTGCGGGCGACATCACGACAAACACAATCATCCCGCCGGAGGCGACATCCGAGGCTGTTCTGGCCTTGCGTGAAGATGGATGCATCGCGGGGTTGCCTTTGGCGGTGACCGCATTCCGCGCGCTCGACCCGGACATGATTATCGAGCCCCATACAAGCGAAGGGACCATGGCTGCCGCCGGGAGCGTCGTCGCGCGCCTCAGGGGAAAAACGCGGGCCATTCTTACGGCGGAGCGCGTGGCTCTCAATCTCGTGCAGCATCTCTCTGGCATCGCCACCGCCACCCGCCACTTTGTCGAGGCCGTGGCCGGCACACATGCACGCATCGTCTGCACGCGCAAGACGACGCCCGGCCTTCGCGCTTTCGAGAAATACGCCGTGCGTGCGGGCGGGGGGTTCAATCACCGGTTCGGTCTGTTTGATGGGGTCCTCATCAAGGATAATCACATCGCTGCGGCGGGTGGCGTTTCCACCGCGATCGAAAGGGTGCTTGCCGCAAGCGGCCATCTCGTGAAGATCGAGGTGGAGGTCGACACGCTCGACCAGCTGGAACAGGCGCTCCAGCATTCCATCGACGCGGTTCTGCTCGACAACATGGCCGTGCCGGAACTGAAAAACGCCGTGGCGCGGGCGAAGACTGTAAAGCCAGGGATTTTGTGCGAAGCTTCCGGGGGCGTCCGCCTGGTAACGGTTCGCGCGATCGCCGATACGGGCGTCGACATGATTTCCGTCGGCGCTCTCAGCCATTCCGTGAGAAGCCTGGATATCGGGCTCGACTTTTGACGGGTTCAAAGCAGAATCTAGCCGGCGGCCTATAAAGTCACCTTGCTGGCCGGCGGATAGTTGAGGCTTTTACAAACATGCAACTCAAAGCAGAGTAGGGTTGGCGTCCCCGTGGAGAATGACATGAGCGGCAGGTCCGGAAGAAACAGCGGCGCAGGCTCTACCGCAGAGGCGGCAAAGGCGCCGCAGCGCCCACGCCGCAAAGCGCAGCCTTTGGTGAAGCAAGGCGACATCGCACCCGACGTTTCTCCGGCAGGCCTGCGCCAATTTTACGTACATGAGGCCACCCAAGGGGCGCAGGAATCACAGGTGGCTGCGCTGAAAGTAATTATGAATGGGCCGCCGCCCTTGGACGTAAGCAGCGAGCCGGTTCAGGCCATTCTCGCCGGCGGCGCACCCGACGACACAGCGCGTCTGCTGCATACGCTCGGGCGGCCCGCCGCAAAAAAGGAGTTGCGGCGTACGAGCGACGAACTGGCCGACGATTGGCGGGCCGGGGGCTATCCCTACAAATACAAGATGCTTCGCAAGGACTACGAAGAGCAGAAGTTTCAGCTGCAAGCAGAACTGCTCAAGCTCCAGGCCTGGGTGAAGGAGGTGCGGCAGCGGGTCATCATATTGTTCGAGGGGCGCGACGCGGCCGGCAAAGGCGGCACCATCAAAAGGTTCATGGAGCATATGAACCCTCGCGGCGCGCGCGTCGTGGCGCTGGACAAGCCCGGCGACGTCGAACGCGGCCAGTGGTATTTCCAGCGCTACATCCAGCACTTGCCGACGGCAGGGGAGATCGTGCTGTTTGACCGCAGCTGGTATAACCGGGCGGGCGTCGAGCGCGTCATGGGCTTTTGCTCACAAGCCGAATATGAAGAATTCCTGCGTCAGGCGCCCGAGTTCGAGCGCCATCTCGTTCGCAGCGGCATCCATGTGATCAAATTCTGGTTCTCGGTCAGCCGCGATGAACAGCGGCGCCGTTTCAAGGAGCGTCAAAATCATCCGCTCAAGCAATGGAAGCTCTCTCCAATCGACATGGCGTCGCTCGACAAATGGGACGAGTACACCCGCGCCAAAGAGGCGATGTTCTTCCACACCGACACGGCGGACTCTCCCTGGACGGTGATAAAATCCGATGACAAGAAGCGCGCACGGTTGAATGCCATGCGCTACATTCTTCATTCGCTGCCCTTCAACGGCAAGGAGCCTGAGCGCATCGGCCTGGTGGACGATCTCCTGGTGGGGCGCGCCAACATCATTCACGAACGCGGCGAGCACGATCTCACTACGGGGCGTTATCGCTGACGCCCGCCATCCGCGTCAGGAGCCTTTCAATTGTTACAAGCGTTTGCAACCAAAGATTGCAGAGAAGGGCGGTAACAATTTCCAGCCGCAAAAGTGGCAGCGAGCATCTGCTTTCGATTGATGTAAGGAAAGCTTTACGCGGCGCTTCCAGCGTGTTGGCTGTCGCCCGCGTTCTCCCGCATTCTGATGACACGAAGACTTCCTCAAGCTGACTCGAAGAATCCCGATGCCGGTTCGATTTTTTGAGCGGGTGATTCTGATCCACTGCCGAAGAAGGAGAACAGCCGCCTCTTGCGCTGGTCCTTCTGGTGCTGCTCCTGCTTTCTCAGATATTGCACGAGCGCGAGGAACGGATTTGCAATCGCACGGTCGTCAGTGGCTCCCTTCGTGACGCGATACAGGATCAGGCCAAGCGGGCGGCGCGTTCTGATCTCGATCGCCCCGATTGCCAGCACGGCGATGAAGGGCAACAGCTTCTCGAGCGTTACCGGATCGATGGGCAAGACCTTCGCGCGGTTTTCGATGATCTTCTGGATGCGTTCCTTGCGCGAGAAGAGATAATCGAGAATGCGCTGCCCTTCTTCTGCGATCTGGGCATGACCGAAAATCCTCGGTTCATCCAGGAACCGGTCGTACCGGCGCGAGCCCAGAAATTCCAGGACCGAGACCAAGCCTTCGGGGGTTTGAGCACGTTTCTCGATGCTCTTCGTGATGGGTGGAATGAAATATCGGACGGTCTGCGCCATCAGTTCGTCGCCGAACCCGAACGCTTCCCCCATGTTCGAGAATATGCGCGCGCCCTGGGCGCTCGCGATAATCTGAAATACCCTCATGGCTCCGCCTCGCTCCGCCAATGTTGGCTTCGAGGCCTGCGGCCTCTTCTGCCTGTTCCGCTGGGAAACTCGCTTTACGCAACGACGCCATTGTCCTGACCACCTGAAGTAAGCAGTCAAATCATTACCCTAATAAAGTGTAAACGGAAACTGGGGTTGTGGCGAAGAAGGGTAAAGCTCTTCTACTCCCTGAATCGGTTTTATCGATCGAAGTTGTGTTATATTTGCATCATTAAATTGGATATGCCGCCCACTTTGGCATCTCTGCCATGCGCTAAGCTTGCGCTTCCGGGGGCGATAGCTTAAGCGTGACCGTTAATCACGCGGTCGACAAGACCCGAAAGCCAGCGGGCGCAGGCGCTCCTTCCGCGACGACTGCGACTTTCTCAACAAATGCTGCTGGCGGGCCTTCGCGGCAGCGTGTCAGCATCTCAGAAACCTGAACCGTTGCGCCTGAGAACAGCGCCTCAACCGCGCCGTCCCGCGTATTGCGGACCCATCCGGATAGGCCAAGGGCTTGGGCGTTGCTTTGCGTCCAGGCGCGATAGCAGACACCTTGCACCCTGCCGGTAATGCGGACTCGCACGGTGAACAGGTCTCTGTTCTCGTCATTCATGCGCGGGTTCCATTTCCGGTGGCTTCGCTCGCAGCGGTTATGATGCGGCGAACCTCGGCGGCGATGCGATCCGCAACCTCCGCGGCAGCGGACAGGACCGCGGGTGTGAAAGCGCCGCCCGCGTCGAAGCAAGCGCCTTCGATGGCGTAAACGATCATCCTCTTGGGGGCGAGGTCCAGCACGCGGGCAAGCTCGATGGCCTCTGCGACGCCGAACGCGTGGCTGGATGTAAACGTCAGTTCGGGCGGCAGCTTCTCATCGGCGAGGTTGATCCGATGAATGCGTCCAGGCGAGCCCTTTGGCGCGGCGGCGTCCACGAAGATGACCGCATCGAAGCCTGCCCAATCCTCGATCAGGGACATCATGTCTCCGCTGCGCACGACGAGCCGGGCTTCAGCCGGGAGACTCCCCGAAAGCTTCTGGGCTACAAGCGGACCCACGCCGTCGTCGCCGCGGTCCGGGTTGCCGACAGCCGCGACGAGAATTCCCGGCCGCGCTTCCCCCGGATTGTCAGCCTTCATGAGCGATGGATCGACAGTTTCAGGAAATGCGTCGAGCAGGAAATGCACGGATCGTAATTGCGGATGCTCTGCTCGCAGCGATGCCGGATGAAATCGTCCGGCTGGTCCAGGATCGAGGTCGCCACATCTTTGAGATCAGCCTCGATGCTGGGCTGGTTCTGCGACGTCGGCGGCACGATGCGCGCCGTCTTGATCGTGCCGTCGGCCTCGAATTCGTAGCGGTGCCAGCAGATGCCGCGCGGAGCCTCCGTGCAGCCGAAGCCTACGCCTGCTCGGGGCTCCAGCTTAACAGACGGCTCTGCGGGCGGCTCATACTCCGCGATGATCCGTAGCGCCTCTTCGAAGGCATACACGATCTCAATGGCTCGCACGACGATGCTGCGGAATGGGTTTCTGCAGACCGGCCCTATGCCGGTGTCGCGAGCGAGCGCCTGGACCGAAGCGGGCAGGCAGATCGAAATTCAGCGCATAGCGAGCGAGAGGCCCGACAAGATAGGCGCCCCTGCGCTTCAGCACCGAGTGCAGCGCCGTCGAATGCGCGACGTGCCGCTCCTCGAACTCGTTGTCGTAATCGGCGATGTCGATGTCGAGGCCGCGGCTCGAGACGAGGCGGCCTTCGTTGAACGGATATTCGTGCGGATGGCGCAGCGCCACGAATTCGTAGTCCTGCTCGAAATCCGGGAAGGGGAACGTCGCAACCCAGCGGGCGAGCCCTACCGCGAGATCGCGCGCGTGTTTCAGCTTCTCAGCCAGCGCGGCAAGCTCCTTGCGCGTCGGCACGCGATGGAAGCCGCCCGCCTTCACACTCACAGGGTGAATTTCCCGGCCGCCAAGGAGCTGCATGATCTCGTTGCCGGCCTTCTTGATCGCGAGGCCGTTCTTGACCATCGCGCCGTGGTCGCGGGCCATCGCTATCCCGTCGGGGAAGCCGAGGAAGTCGGGCGCATGAAGCATCACGACATGCAGGCCGTGGCTCTCGATCCACTCCCCGCAATAGATAAGCCGCCGCAGCGCCCGAAGCTGGCCGTCGACCTTCGCGCCGAAAGCGTTCTCGATCGCATGGACGGCGCCCATCTGATACGCGATGGGACATATGCCGCAAATGCGCGCGACAATATCGGCTACTTCATCGCAGCCCCGGCCGCGCAGGAACGCTTCGAAGAAGCGCGGCGGCTCGAAAATCTTGAGCTGCGCAGAGGTAACCCGGCCGTCGTTGACTTGCAGGTCGAGCGCTCCCTCGCCTTCGACGCGGGCGAGGTAATCGACCAAAATTGACCTAGTCGCCATGAGCTTCGCTCTCTTTCCGGAACGGTTCCGCGCCAGCGTTGAAGGTGCGGAAGACGCGCCTCAGATCGCGCTCGGTCGCGCCCAGCGCCTGCCACTCCTTCGCCAGCGCGGCGGTGTTCGGCGTCTCCATCGGGCCGTAGCAGCCATAGCAGCCGCGCCGGAACGACGGGCAGAGCGCGCCGCAACCGGCATGCGTCACCGGGCCGAGGCAGGGAATGCCCTGCACCATCACGCACAGGTTCCCGTGCAACTTGCAGTCGATGCAAACGCTGTAAGAAGGGATCGCCGGCTTCCGGCCTGCCAAGTACGCGGAAATCACCTCCACGAGTTGCAGCTTGTTGATCGGGCAACCCTGCAGCTCGTAGTCCACCCGCACATGCGACTTGATTGGCGTAGAGGTCGAAAGCGTGTTGATATACTGCGGCGACGCGTAAACAGCAGAGATAAAGCTGCTTATATTGGCGAAGTTGCGCAGCGCCTAAATCCCGCCTGACGTCGCGCAAGCGCCTATGGTCACGAGAAACTTGGATTGCTCGCGCACCTTGTGAATACGCTCGGCGTCATGCGTTGTCGTGATGGACCCTTCGACCAGGGAAAGATCGTAAGGCCCGTCGGAAATGGCGCTCGACGCTTCGGGGAAATTGGCGATGTCGACTTCCGCCGCCAGCGTCAAAAGCTCATCCTCCAGGTCGAGCAGCGAAAGCTGGCACCCATCGCAGGATGCGAACTTCCAGACCGCGAGCCTCGGGCGGTTTCGCGTAGCCATGTCACATCTCCCGGACGGCGAGGATGCGCGAGATGCGGTCGAACCGCAGCACAGGGCCGTCCTTGCAAGTGAATTCAGGGCCGAACTGGCAGCGGCCGCAAATCCCCATGGCGCACTTCATGTTGCGCTCCATGGAGAAGTAGATGCGTTCTTCGGGCACGCCAGTGTCGTGCAGCGAGTTGGCCATGTAGCGCATCTTGCTCTCGGGGCCGCAAACAAACGCGACCGTCTCCTTGGGATCGAAGTTCGCCCGCTTGATGAACTGCCGCCCTTGCACCGCGCCGACATTGCCGCGCCAACTGCGATCCGCGTGGTTGACGGTCAGGAGAAGGTCCACGTCCAGCCG
This sequence comes from uncultured Alphaproteobacteria bacterium, assembly GCA_963817495.1. Classification (GTDB taxonomy): domain Bacteria; phylum Pseudomonadota; class Alphaproteobacteria; order Rhizobiales; family Rhodomicrobiaceae; genus Rhodomicrobium. The sequence continues at coordinate 71,079 of CAWFOS010000019.1, forward strand.
CTGACGCCACTGCTCGAACTCCTGGCGATAGAGCAGGTCGTCCGGGCTGTGGAAGCCGAGAAGGATTGAAACACGTCCATAGTGGTCGCGATTGTTCAGGATATGGTAGATGGCGGGCCTCAGCGGCGCGAGCCCGCAGCCGCTCGACACCATGACGACATCGTGCCCTTCGGCCTCGTGAACCGGCCAGCCCGTTCCGAACGGGCCGCGCACGCCGAGGACGTCGCCTTCTTTCAGCCTTGTCAGCGCGCCGCTCACCATGCCGACATCGCGGATCGTATGCACGTGGCGGCTCATGTCGGTGGGGTCGCCGCTCATGCTGATGGCCACTTCGCCCACGCCGAAGACGTAAAGCATGTTGAACTGGCCGGCCGAGAACGGCGCCCGTTCCCCGGAAACCGGCACAATGTCGATGGTCATGACATCCGGGATCTCGGGCGTCGAGCGAACCACACGATAGAGTGCAGGCAGGAACGGGTCCGCCACCGTTTCGTCGGTCAGCGTCTCGTCAATGCTTGCCGAAGACGTCGAGGATCTGAAGTCTTGTTGCATGAAGCCGTCCTACAAGGATGGGTAAGAAGCGCTTCATCATCTCGTAGCCGAGGTGATGATCCGCCTCGCATTTCCCGCGCAGACATGCGGCGTCCATGCCGATGGCGCGGGTCAATCCGACGGCGCGAGCGTCGAACATCCAACGATAAGGCGGGACGAGCCACGACGCGCCAACAATATCCCCGTCCTGCAACGTCTCGAAGACGATAGCCTCGCGACCGGGCGCAACGATCTCCAAAGCGATCTTCCCATGCCGGATCAGGAAGAACTCGTTTGCCGGGTCGCCCTCATGGAAGAGGAACTGCCCGGCGTTAAAACGATGGTTCTTCGCGCATCCCGCCAACAACTCGCGATGCTCTTTGGGGAAAGTTGCGAAAAACGGATGCTCACTCAGAATACGCTCAAGTCCCTCCATTGGTTTCCTCCGTGCGGGCTGCAGGGGCTGTCCTGATAGCGGCAGCTTCCTCTGTTATGTCGATGCCTGTGGGACACCAGGTGATGCAGCGGCCGCAACCGACGCACCCCGACGTTCCGAACTGATCGTACCAGCTCGCGAGCTTGTGCGTCATCCATTGCCTGTAGCGGGAGCTCCCGCTTTGCCGTACGGCGCCGCCGTGAATGTAGGAGAAGTCCAAGCTGAAGCAGGTATCCCACTTGCGCACTCGCGTGGCCGATGCGCCCGTGACATCGCTGTGATCATCGACCGTCGTGCAGAAACAGGTCGGGCACACCATCGTGCAGTTGCCGCAGGTAAGGCATCGCTTGGCCGCATCCTCCCAGCGCGGGTGGTTCGGATTGCCTTGCAGAAGCGCCTTGATGCCGTCCGTCTGCAGGCTGCGTCCCATGCGGCTCGCCGTGCGCTCCGTGACCGCCTGGGCCGCATTAAGGTCGGCTTCCGTCGCAGGACGTTTCGGCAGCTGCGCCAAAAGTTCCGCGCCTGCCTCGCTGCCCGCTTCGACCAGGAAGCTGTGACCGCTGCCGTTCAGGAGTTCCGTCAGCGCGAGGTCGAAGCCGGATTCGGCCTTGGGACCGGTCTTCATGGAGACGCAAAAGCACGTCCCCCCCGCCTCGCCGCAGTTCACCGCGACGATAAAGGCGTCGCGCCTCCGCGCGGCGTAACCCGCGTCGACGTACGGGCCGCTGCGGAAGACTTTATCCTGGATGGCGATCGCATGCAGTTCGCAAGATCGCGCGCCTATAAAGGCAAATTTCCGGGATGGTCTCTCCGGCGGGATGATCTCAAGCTCTTCGCCGTTCTTCTTCGCCGTCCACAGCGTCTGCATCGGCGGATGCAGAAAGCGTTTCCAGGATTGCGGCCCGTGGGCGAATCCGAAGAGCGCGCCATCCTCCCGCCGCTCCAGACGGTAGCGTCCGGCATCTTGCCGGTCCGTCCAGCCGGCAGGCAGGTCTGCCACGCCTTCGATCTCGTCATAAACGATTGCGCCATCGCGAACGGTTGGCCCGAGGACCTTGTATCCGCGAGTATTGAGCGCCGCGATCAGCGCCTGCAGGCCGTCAACGTCGATTGCCGCTTTCGCCTCGCTCATGAAGCAAAACTCCGTTCTCTGTTAGCCATACTGCAAAGCCGCGGGATGTCTGTACCTGAGGGATATGGCGCTTCGGTGAATGGGGCAAGCGCCTTGCCGTTTCTGCTCAGCCGCGCCTTGGCGGCGCAACTTCTGGATGTGCCGAAGAATGACTGAGCCGGCCCCGTTAGGCTTTGACCAGGATCAAATCGTAGGTTTTTCATAGTGCTTAAATGGCGCCGAAGGGAGGTTTCGAAAACGGTTACGCTCAGGTGCGACAGCTTGGCACGTAAACTAAAGTCTACGGACGTTCGAAATTTTTTTGCTTTTTTGGACCAGTGCCTAGGGTTTTTTATCGGAATTTACGTCTTGCAAAAGTAAAAGGCGTGGCGCTGCGCGGCATTCAAGAGAATCGCTTCGCTTTTTTCAGCATCAGCTTACCCAACGGAATATTATAACCTTTGCCTGGGGCTGGGGCTTATGCGAGAGTCCCGCCAACGAAGTCCGGTGACGCTGATGCCGCCGATCATGACAGCAGACCGTATGCCCTTGAGGCACAACCCGTTCGTCACCGCAATCTGCGTAGGCGCGTAAACCAAAAAGCAAGCTTCCAACCTTAGACAGCCTATATCAACCGGCTTCACCCCGGTAAGGGAAACACGCATGTCGGATGCTTACGTTATCGAATTGCAGGGCAGCGCCGTCGGCATCATCGTTCGGCGCAACCAGGATGAGCCTGCATACCGTTTCATGGCTGCGCTGCATGGCTTCAACAGCCTCGAAGGTGTTGAGTTTTCAGGGCCATTTCAGGCGGAAAAGGCGGCCAGGAAATTATGGCGCGAAAAGCCTTACATTCTGCGCGCGGATCACGCCGGGTTCTGCGATTGAGCTGAACCTCGCCCTCTTTTACGGACAGGCTTCTTCCAGCTTTTGCACTGCAGCAGCGATGCCTTCCAGAGAATATTGGTCTGTCGTCTGCGTTCCCTTCGCTGACGTCGCTTTCACAATCATAGGGCCGCCTGCTACCATGGCATCGAGCAGTTTCCGTTCGTACGCTGGGTCTTTAGCATAGGCTTTGTCGTCGTCGGCCGAGAGCGAGAAGTTCTGGCCGCCGACCGTCACCGTCGCCACCGCATTCGCCTTCATGGCATAGCCCTGCCTGACGCTCAACTCTTTATGGACCCCGTCCTTTTGCCAGGTCGTCACGTAGAAAATGACGGGCGTTCGCTTCGCCGTTTTGGGTTGCATATCGGTTGGCGCCGACGCCGCGAAACAGACCCGTCCCTCATTGCCCTCGTAGATGAACACGGTCCAGTCCTTTATTCTTTCAAGAAGGTGAGCCTTGACCTCAGGGGCGGTGGGAACAGGCTTCTTCGCCGGGGCGGCGGGAGCGGGTTTCGGTTTAGGCTTGGCCGGCGGCGCTGGCTTGGGCGCTTGCGTTGGCTGGGGAACGACTTGCTCGATCTCCGCCTGTTGCGCTACCGCACAAGGAGCAGGCAGGACAAGCAATGATGCTGAAATAACCAGGATCCCGCGCATGCCACCTCGTTTTGAGTGCTTCTCACCCTTTTCTGGATCTCGGCCTTTGCGTCAAGGCAAATCGATTACCTTGGTCATAGGTCTGGCGGAAGCTTGCCAATTCGCGTTCGAAGATGAGAGGGCGGCGCTTCCATCCGATCCGGAAACGAGCCGAGGCTTCGCACGCGGTCGTACATGACAATCGCACCGGCCATGGCGACGTTGATGCAGAAAGCCGTCGGAATTTTGATGATATGATCGCAACGCGACAGCAGCGCTTCGGAGAGAACGCCAAGCTCTGGGCCAAGCACATACGCCGCATGGAGCGGGTGGCGGAAACTTGGCAGGTCGGTCGCGCCCTCGATCAGTTCCACGCCGACAAGCTTGCAGTGGGACGGCAAGGTCATCTCATCTGCGTTCGCCCAGTGATAGACCGGCAAATGATCGGCGGCCTTGGATGTGTCCGACTTTGCCTCGAAAGCGCGTGGGTGCGCGCCGATGGTGAAGAAGAACTTCGCGCCGAAGGCATGGGCCGAACGCAAAAGGTTGCCCATGTTCATGGGCTTCGATATTCGTTCTGCCCCGATTGCGAAGTATCCGCGCATGGCCCTTGCTTTTCGCGTAAAGTGAGGTGTTTCGACTGAGGTATGCGATGAAAGCTGTTCTGTGCAAGTCTCTCGACGGGCCCGACGCGCTTGAGGTTGGCGATCTTCCCTCTCCCGAACCGGGGACGGGCGAGGTTGCAATCCGCGTCTCGGCGGTGGCGCTCAATTTCTTCGATACCCTGATCGTGCGCGGCAAGTATCAGACGAAGCCGGAGTTTCCCTTCTCACCGGGCGGTGAGCTGGCGGGAAAGATAGAGCGGCTGGGGCCGGGAGTGGAGGGGCTTTCGGTGGGCCAGCGGGTGCTTGCCTATATCGGGCATGACGGCTGCCGGGAGGAGGCGATCGTGCCTGCTCGCAAGGTTATTCCTTTGCCCGAGGGCATTTCCGATGAGGCGGCCGCGTCCATTCCCATCGCGTACGGCACGGCTTTGCATGGGCTCGAAGATCGCGCCCACCTGTGGCCTGGGCAGACGGTGCTCGTGTTAGGCGCGACGGGCGGCGCGGGGCTGGCTGCGGTTGAAGTGGCAGCCTGCCTGAACGCCGAGGTGGTAGCCGCGGGCACTTCCGACGAAAAGCTGAAGATCTGCAAGGAGCGCGGCGCGGCGCAGCTTCTCAATCTCACTGGCATCGATGTGAAACAAGCCGTTCGGGCGCTGAACGCCGGCAAAGGCCCGGACGTAATCTACGATTGCATCGGCGGACCCTATGCAGAGCCCGCCCTTCGAGGCATCGCGTGGGGTGGACGTTACCTTGTCATAGGCTTCGCCGCTGGCGATATCCCGAAAATCCCGCTGAACCTCGTGCTATTGAAAGGCTGCGAAATCGCGGGTGTTTTCTGGGGACGTCATGTCGCCATGAACCTTCCCGGCTTTCGCGACCAGATGTCCCGGCTCATCCAGTGGTGCGTGGAGGGCAAGATCAAGCCGCATATCGACAAAGTGTTCCCGATGGAAAAAACGGCGGAGGCATTGCGCGCCATGGAGGCCCGCCAGATCAAGGGCAAGGTCATCGTCAAGCCGTGATGCGTCAGCCGGCCGTCTGCGTCCTGTGGAAGTGCCAAGAAAGGCTGTGATGGCTCGGCAGCAACGTTTGACGCAGTGCTTTTTCCATACCCACATCGAGGGCGGCCGACAGCAGGGCAAGAAGACGGGCGAATGGTGACTTTCGAAAAAGACGAGCCGCAGCATCTGTTCGTCTATGGCACGCTCATGCGAGCGAGCCGCAGCCCCTATGCGCGGCTTCTGAGCGCGCGGGCGCAGTTCATGTGCGAAGCGTGGGCGCGGGGACGCCTCTATCATCTCGGGCGCTTTCCCGGAGCAGTGTTCGGCGATGACACCACGAGCAAGGTGCATGGCGAGCTTTTCCTGCTCCGCAGCGCGGCGCTGCTGGCGACGCTCGATGCTTACGAAGGCTGCGGCAGCCAGGGGAGCAAGCCTGACCTTTTCTATCGCGATGTGGCGGAGGTGCAGCCAGCCCGCGGCACGAAGCTCACCGCCTGGGTCTACCCGTTCGCCGGGGCGGTGAGCGGCCGCCCGCTCATCACCTCCGGCCGCTTCCCTCTATAAGCTCGCGGGAAGATGGGGGCCAGGCCAAGCCCGGCCATGACGCGTCTTAGTAGGCCGAAGCCATGGCCTCCAGGCCATCCTTGCGGTAAATGTCGTTGCGGAACTGCACAGTGCCGTCGGGCGTCGCCCACGCGGTTATGTACGTCCAGAACAGCGGCACCCGCTTTTTCAGCCGTACGGTGAGCCTCTCGCCCGTCTGCTTCATGCGCAAAACCTGCTGAACCGTCCAGCCATTGTCCTCCAGAAGCCATGCGACGAGCTGGTGGACATTCTGCACGCGCACGCACCCTGAGCTTTCGGCCCGGAAGGTCTTCGCGAAGACGCTTTGTCCTGGGGTATCGTGCATGTACACGCCGTGCGGGCTGGCAAAGTTGATTTTGACGTAGCCCAGCGGATTGTCCTCGCCCGCGTTCTGCACATAGAAATAATGAAGCGGTGCGTCCGACGCCCAGTCGATCTGGGCCGGATCGAGTTTTTGACCCTTCTGATAGGCAGCGTGATCGAGGTAAGCTTCGATCTTGTATTTCGCGAGTACGTCCTGGCCGCCGCGGCCCTTCGGGACCAGATCGGCCTTGAGCACGGTCGGCGGAACGACCCACTCCTTATTGAAGTTGACTTCCTCGATCGCCGATGTCAGGAGCGGCGAGGGCCGGTCCGGCTTACCGACAACGCCCGCGTGGCGCGATACCACCTGATTGTTGTTCACCGCCTCGATCTGCGCAGCTGGGATGTTGACCAGCACATACTTACCGCCGGGCGTCGTTGGGACCAGGTTCTGCAGGCGCGTCAGGTTTGTCCGCAGCTGCCGCAGGCGGGCGCTGGCTGGCACGTTGAGCGCATCGATGGTGACGGCGTCGAGAAAGCCCGACGGCGGCATGCCGTGGCGGAGTTGCGCCCGTTTCACGGCCTGTTCAACGTAGGAATCGTACACCTCGGGATACCCGCCGTAGGCTTGGAGGTCCCCTGTGGCCTGCAACCGGCGCCGAAGTTGCACCACCGCCGGATGGCTCATGCCGGTCTGCAATTCGATAGGCGGCAACTGGGGCCATCCGCCCTGGGCCACGAGCTCGGAATATTGCCTGATGGCCGTCTTGGTGGTTGCGATGTTTTCCTTCGCGAGCGTCGGGGCGCCGCGATCGGGTTGTGTTTCCCATTCCCTGGCCAAGGCGCGCTCGCGGGAGGGCTGCTGATCCCAGGCGTCATCGGATTGGTCGAAACCCAGCCAGTCGTCGAAGCTGCTCCTGCGCTGCTGCTGGGCATCAGCCCCAAAAACACCCGCAAAAATCATGAAGGCGGCCGCCGCGAACGCAGCTGTTACCCTCTGTTTCATATTCCCCATCCCGCCTTCCAGTACAGGCACATCGAATCTCAACCTTCGATACGCATTTACCCTTCGTGACATCGAATTATGACGATAACGGGGTTACTTTCGCGTTAGCCAACGGCAGAAGAGGGGCTCACGCGATCCCGGCGCAAGCGAAAGGAACGCCTTCCACGCAACGGCATCGTTTCATCCAACGCCGTTTTCGCGCCCGCCAGGAACTATGATTCGACAGGCTCACGATGGAAGTTAACCCGCTGGAAAAAACGCGCCCTCATCCCGAGCTTGTCGAAGGGATGAGGGCGAGGTTCACGGTTTTTCTGCAGCCTGCTCTAAAGCTGATAGCGGATCTGGTCGCCCCAGAAGCGTTCCAGCTTCACCGAAATCTGGTTGAAGTGCTTGAGGTCCGGGACGGAAACACCGCCGACTTTCTCGAGCATGTTCAGTTGGCGCTCGAGCAGGCGGTTCACCATCTCGGAAATCGCCTTGCCCTTTTCCGTGAGCTTCACGCGCACGGAGCGCTTGTCGGTGCGCGAGCGCTGGTGATGGATGTACCCGCTCTCGACAAGCTTCTTTAGATTGTAAGACACATTGGAGCCGAGATACAGGCCGCGTGTCTTCAGCTCCCCGGCCGTAAGCTCCACGTCCCCGATGTTGAACAGGAGCAGGGCCTGGACGCTGTTGACGTCCGTTCGGCCGACACGCTCGAACTCATCCTTGATGAGATCGAGGAGGAGACGGTGCAACCGCTCGATCATCCGGAGAGTGACGAGGTAATTAGTTTTTAACGTCTGGTCGTCCGGCTGGACGCGTACGAAATCGGCGATCATGTCACCAACCATCCTCAAGTTGCAGATACCCACGAACACAACCTAGAGGGGAATTCATGAATATCACCTTAATTGTAGCAACTTTTACGAGAAATAATGCAAGCGTGTGCAATATGCACCGTTGACGATTTGTTTACGTAATCGCTTGCATTGGAAGCACCTCCTGATCAGGACTTTCCGCGCAAAAACTGGATGATAGCGGAGAAGTCGAGCCCGCCCGCCCCGTGGCTGGAGAAAAGGCCATAAAGGGAAGCAGCTTCGGCTCCGAGCGGGGTGTTTGCGCCGCTCATGCGGCTTGCATCCTGCGCAAGCTTCAGATCTTTTAGCATCATCGCTGCGGTGAACCCGGCAGCATAATCCCGGTTTGCAGGCGAGGTCGGCACCGGGCCTGGAACCGGACAATAAGTTGTGAGCGACCAGCACTGGCCCGACGACTTGGACGCGATGTCGAACAGCGTCTGGTGGCTGAGCCCGAGTTTCTCGCCCAGCGTGAAGGCCTCCGAGACCGCAATCATGGAGATGCCGAGGATCATGTTGTTGCAAATCTTCGCGGCCTGACCGTTGCCCGGCCCTCCGGCATGGATCACGGTCTTGCCCATGCGAGACAGGATCGGCTCCGCGCGCTTGAAGGCGCTCTCGTTTCCGCCCGCCATGAAGGTAAGCGTTGCCGCTTGTGCGCCGCCTACGCCGCCCGAGACCGGCGCATCGAGCATGTCGAGGCCTGCGGCTTCGGCAGCCGCGCTCACCTCGCGGGCTGTCGCCACGTCGATGGTCGAGCAATCGATGAGAAGGCAACCGCGCGGCACGGATGCGATCAGCCCTTGCGGGCCGAGATAGATGTCGCGCACGTGCTGGCCTGCAGGGAGCATGGTGATAACGGCGTCTGCGCCCTGCGCGGCGTCGTTCGCGGAAGCGGTCCCCGCTGCGCCAGCCTCGGCGAGTTTCGCGATCGCAGGCTGCGACAGGTCGAAAACGCGAAGCTTGTGGCCTGCCTTGATGAGATTGGCCGCCATCGGGCCGCCCATATTGCCAAGCCCGACAAATCCGATTGCTGCCATGCGCGCCTCCATTATCGCTTTATCCAAGCTTGGTTGGCGGAGCGCGGCGTTGTCAAGATCGCGAAGTTATGCGGAAATTGCTCAGCTCACGGATTGAGCCGCGCTTGAACCTGTCTTTCGGAAGGCGTTCTGCAGTATTGAGGATTATCGGCGCGCCGACCACGCTGATAAGTATGAGATGCTCAACCGCCCGCCCTTTTCAGACTTCCGGCGGGGCAGTAGTCGGGGTCCTGCATCGTATCGGCGGCGATGAGGTCCAGTCTCTTTCCATTTTCCGAGAATGAAAGCCGGTAGGAGCAGCGTGTCGATCCGTGCTCATAGAAAACCTTGATGTCGGCGGAATCGTCAGCTTTGCGGATCTTGGCCCTTCCGTGAACGGGGTGAAACCAGCCGCCCTGGTCGATGCTCAGGATGCCGCCGCTCTCTTTGAGAATCCATTGCCCCAACAATGACGGCCCCTCGTCCTTGTTACGAGATGCGGCCTTGTTTTCATCCGCGGTAGCCGAAGCTGCGGGCAGGCTGGCCACCAACGGCTCCAGGTGATTTCTGAAGTCGGCAATAGTCGCGGCGGTCTCGTTCAGCACTCGAGTGTTGTTGTCCGCAGCCGCTCCGGTCGGCACGCCTTTGAAGCGGATGTCCGGGTTCGACCAGTACGGAACGCGCGGCTCGCACTTGTCGGGTGCCTTGCACTGATAGGCCATGACGGTGCGGAAGGCCTGATCTGCCGATGGCGAGGGCCGTTGGAAGCCATGCCCATAAGGGAAGGGCGTCTGGCTGGAGTCGTGGCCCTCATCGTGACGCGCTCCCATGAGATGGCCAAGCTCGTGTGCGAACGAATAATACCCGGTTGCGCATCCGTAATGGACCGCGGCAAATGCCGTTGCCGGGTTGGCCATGATTCCCGCCGCCCTGCCGCAAGCCTCCGGCCTGTTGACGATAAGGGCCGCGAGATCGGCCTGCGAAGCTCTGCGTCTTTGATTGATTTCGGGATTGTCTTTGAAGGCGGCGACGATGGCTTCGAACGTGTCCGCTTCCGTATAGTCCAGTTTGAAGCTGTCTACGAGCTTGAGCCTGATCCCAATCCCGCTGTTGATGTAGGACTGATTGGCCTCCGCGACGGCCAGCTCGATCGTGGCCTTGATATCGGAGACGGAAGCCTCGGCCGATGGGGTATAGGCCACAATCACATTGATATCGATGGGAGTGTCGCCGTGACCTGCCGGTGCGCTCTGAAGGTGCAGGTTTTCCTTCGGGGTGATCGCATCCTGCTGGTTGCTTTCGCCGCTCGGCGGGTGGTCAGGCGGGAACTTCGAGGCGTCGACCTTGACGATGGCGTGCACTCCGCCGCCGAGAGGCTCGATATGGAACAGGTTCGAGCCGTCCTGAACGGTGCCGGTAATGTTGCCATCGCGAATGACAAGCGTTGCCGTTCCTGGGAGGTCGGGCAGCTTGCCTTGCCAGATTACGTCGGCGCCGCCCAGATTTTGGACGGACTGCTTCGAAAATGTGAGAGCCCGCTCGCCGGAGAAGCTGAATTTGGTGGCATCGCTTTGCAGCGCACCGAGATTGATCGCCACCAGATCCAGGCTCTTGGTCGTCGGTTGCTGCTTGATCTTGGCAAGTCGCTGATACTGTTCAGGCGTGACCGAGGACGAGAACTGGTTTTGCGGGATAGGGATGAACAGTTCCTGGGTCTGTGCCGCGGCCGGGGCGAAGGCCGCAAGCACGAGCGTGGCAATTGCCGCAAGGAGAGGTCCCACTTTGGTCAGGAGCAGTCTGACAAGTTGCGACGCCGTTTCGTCTGCTGTCTTCATATAATGTCCTCCATATCCACGCATTTTAATAAGCGTCAGAAACTAGATTTGTCATGAATGACAAACGGCGAGGTAAAAATATTCAGTACCCATCATAGAGCCTTCCACGCGGCGGCCGAGCCGGATGGCCGACCACGCCGGCGTTCGGTTTACCGGGCCGCGGCCGTCATCGAAGGGGCCTGCAGAACGGTCCGGCAGTCCGGCGGAAGCTGGGCCACGGTCAAAGACCGCTTTCCCCTTGTGGCACGCGTGGGCGTTGTCCCAGGCTTCGGGACAGATGCAACCACGACAGGGACAGGCTTCTCCTTCGAGAGCTTCGCGATCCAGGCGTCGAGGCCCTTGCCGCAGCCCTCGTCAGCGGCGAGAGCGGCCTGATTGCGGCAACTCGGATTGTCGGCGGGGCAAGCGAGCCGCACGTGGAAATGGTCGTCATGGCCCATGATTGGACTGATCTTGCGCAGGAAGGCGCGGTCTTCCTTCACGTTGTCGCAAAGCCACTTCTTGATCGCCGGGTTCACAAACACGCGCGTGACCTCGGGATAAGACACGGATCGGCGGAGAAGCTTCGCAAAGGCTGGCGTCCACACCTGGGGATTGACGTGCCCTGGATCGAGGAGGAAGGTCTCCATGGGCATGGTTTCGCGCTCCTGATCGTCCAGCACGCGGTCAGGCATGGGCTTGTACCAGATATCGACATCGAGGCCGACCTGATGGCTCGCATGGCCAAAGGGCATCGGGCCGCCGCGCGGCATGGACATGTCGCCCACGAGCAGGCCGGGCCAGCCGTCCTTCTCCTTGGCGTCCTTCGCGAAGCGCTCGATGTATCGGACGAGCGTTGGATGGCCCCACATGCGATTTCGGGAAAGGCGCATGGCCTGCCACGCCGGGCCGCTAACCGGCAAGGGCTTGCCGCCCGCGAGGCAACCCTTTGCGTAGAAGCCGATCGATCGCGACGCCATCTTTGAAGGTGCATTGACAGCGCCAAACAGAACCTTGGCCGGGGCGAACTTCACGACGAGCGCTGGAATATGCGCGAGGGTCGGAGCCGGAATTTGTGGCGTGGTCGCCGCGAGGCGCACCATGGCCTGCGGCGACTGCGACGCAGAATCGATGATTGCTGTCTGCGGCGCTGGAGGCAGCGGAGGAAGACCGATTCTGGCGACGGCGCTTGCGGGATGTTCGTCCGGCGCTGCAGCAGCCTGGGCCAGGCTCGTCTCGGGCGGCGGCGTTAAGGAAGCAGCGGGAGCGGTCGCAACTGCTGGCTGAGGGGCCAGAGCACTCGGCACGGACAACGGCGAAGCCTCGTTTTTCGCCGCGCCGGACTTGAACTCGGCCTGGACAGGCACGCTCGCCTCCCGCTCGGCGAGCAGGTCCAAACCGCCAAGCATGGCAAATGCAACGAGCAGCAGGCTTACTGCCACCACGCCATTAAGGACTGAACCGAACCCCCGCATTTTTGATTCTCCTGAGAAGACGCTCACTATTCACTAGGAAACAAGGAGCGGCAAGACAGCCCGTGCGGAGATTAAACGGAAAATTCTCACTGCTCCGTTTCTGAATTGCCTCCGGTTGAGCCATTTAAGCAGCCCCCTCCAATGAATTGCCGGCAAAATAAGCCATGGGGCTTTCGCCGCCTTGACGTCATAGTGGGAAAGCTTATCAACTTATTTTTTGTGTAATACCCGCCGGAGGAATGATGTTCAGGATCTTTGCATTGTCTTTGGCCGTTACGCTTTTATCAGTCGGGGCATCCTGTGCGCGGGAGTGGGAAAGACTGGGCGAAAGGCGCGTCAGCTTCGCCGGTGATCACGACTCCATCGAAGTCGGCCGTCAGCAGGGCAAGTTCAAACGGCTCAAGCTCCTCGTACGCGGCAACGACGTCGAATTGAACAGCATCAATGTGGTGTTCACGGATGGCGAGGTCGAGCGCATCAAGTTCAACGAGCGCATTCGAGCAGGGGGAGAGTCCCGCCCCATCGATTTGCGTACGGAATGGCACGAGGGCCGCTACATTCGCGAAGTTGAGATTCGTTACCGTTCCCGGCCAAGCAAGCGAGGCGAAGCAATCGCGGAGCTTTGGGGGCAGGAGCAGTAGGCGAGCATTGCTCACCTCCAAAGACGGCCGCGCATCAAGTCCCTCTTTGGGGTCGGCGGAAATAGCGCACTCGGTGCAACCCGCTAGACAATGGAACACCGCATGGCCGCCACATCGAGGCGACGCCTCCGGGTCACCACGAGGCTGGGATTGTCCGCCTAAAGATAGTGCATTTCCCGGGGCCTCCCCTGGATCATCGCGTCCCGGCCACAAGCTGCAGGACGGCGCCCGGATCTGATCGCCGTGGCAGATCTCCTGCTGGGCCAATGCAAACTGCCGTCCATTTAATTTTGACAAGGCTCTTCCACATCGGATACATTCGCCCCAGATAACAACAATACAAAATAATTAAGCTTTGGCTGGCAAATATGTTTGATGCGGGCGTAGACCCGCGCGGCGTCGAGTGGCGGGCACCTTATGCTTCAGACGAATATGCTTGAAACCGATAGCGCGCCATCGGCAGGCCTGGGACAGAACGCTCAGGGTGGCGGCATTGGCAGCCTTGTCAACTTTGCGCTAGCGTTCCTGAAGCGGCAATACTTGATTATCATTGTCTCCGCTATCCTCGCAACAGCGGCCAGTGTAGTCTATTTGAAGATTACGCCGCCCACCTATACGGCGCAAGCCCAGGTTCTCCTGGGAAATACCCCGCAATTCGTTCAGCAGCAGTCCCTCACGGCGCCCCAGCTTGATCTCAATCAAATAGACACGCAGCTCCAAATCATCAAATCGAGGGCGATAGCGGTCGCTGTTATCAACCAGCTCAAGCTCGAAGACGACCCGGATTTCAAAGCCTCTGGGGTTTTCTCGTCGTTGTGGCGCTGGATCCGTAACGGGGGCCCGCCCGACGACAGTCAAGTCGAGGCTGGCGGGCCATCAGAAGACGCGATCAAGGCCTTTGAAGAGCGGCTCTCAGCGTACCGGGTCGACTACAGCAATGTCATCGAAATCAGCTTTAACTCAAGTAGCGCCAGGCGAGCGGCCGAAATCGCCAACGCAACGGCCAAGGCCTACATTGACGACCAGATCAACGCAAAATCCGATGCCAATCGCCTTGCGACAAAATGGTTGCAGGAGAGACTGCGCGATCTCGGCGAGCAGGCCGTCCAGGCTGAGCGCGCTGTCAGCGCCTACAAGTCCAAGAACAATATAGTCTCATCCGGGGGAAAGCCGATCGACGAGCTGAAAGTGACCGAGCTGAACAGCCGGTTGACGGCCGCTCGCGCGCAGACGTCGGACGCCTTGGCAAAATTGAACCGTTACGAGACAATCCTTAGCGCCAACTCGACGGACTCGTCCTCAATCGGCACCCTGGACGCCGCCGGCGCCGAAGCGCTCAACAACCAAATCATCAACAAGCTGCGCCAAGAATATCTTGAGCTGAGCGCACGCGCAAGCGAATGGGCCGGTCGCTACGGCCGGGATCATTCTGCGGTGACGGATCTCAAGGCGCGGATGCGCGACGTTCGCGCGTCCATCCTCGACGAAGTAAAACGGCTTGCCGAGTCCAGCAGAGGTGAATTGCAGGTTGCCAGGCAGCGTCAGGAGGAGGTTGAAAAGCAGCTGGCGGAGGCCATAACCCAGTCGCGCTCAACCGATTCCGCCGAGATGACGATACGGAGCCTGGAAAACCAGGCTAAAGCTTTACGGAAGACGTATGACACTTTTCTGCAGCGCTACATGGGCTCGGTGCAGCAGGAAACATTTCCTAACACAGAGACGCGGGTGCTCTCTCCGGCCGCGCCGCCACAGCGTAAAAGCAAGCCCCAGACCCTGAAGATCCTGCTGCTCGGCATCGTTGGCGGGCTTGGTTTTGGAGCCGCGCTGGGTTTGCTCAAGGAACTCATGGATGGAGGCTTTCGTACGTCCGCGCAAATAGAACGCGCCCTGGAGCTGCCATGCCTCTCACTCGTGCCCCAACTGCCCGCTCTGGAGCGGGCAACCCCGTCTGATCAGGCCGAAGAAGATTTGAGACGTCGATTGCTGTCAACCAAATCTGCAATCCACCATGCCATTATAGGCATGCCCTTCTCGCGGTTTGCCGAGTCCATCCGTTCGATCAAGCTTGCGATCGACCTCAATCCCAACAAGGCCTCCAGCCAGGTCATCGGCATCACGTCGGCTTTGCCCAGTGAGGGTAAAACCACGATTGCGACCACACTCGCTCAGCACACTGCTCACGGCGGTAAGAAGGTCATCATCGTCGACTGCGACGTAAGACGTCCATCGCTCTCGGCAAATCTGGCCCCGAATGCAGAGGCGGGCATCATCGAAATCATCAACGGCAGCCGGTCGATCGAAGACACGATCTGGCGCGATCCGATAACCAATCTGGCCTTTCTCCCTTTCGTCCGGCGAGAGCCATTGACCCACATTACCGAGTTCTTTTCCGCCGAAGCGATGCGCAAACTGTTCGAGCAGTTGCGGGCGAACTATGATTGCATCATTGTTGATCTTCCGCCGCTTGCCCCAGTCATCGATGTTCGCGCGTCGTTGCCGCTCGTGGACTCTTTCATTCTGGTTGTTGAATGGGGACGCACTAAAATCGACGTCGTGCAGCGCGCGCTGCACACAGCTCCGAATGTTTACCAGGGCATGATCGGGGCTGTCCTCAACAAGACCGACATGAAGGCAATGATCAGCTACGATACATACGGCGGCGAATATTATAGCGACAAGTACGACGCTCGTTACGGTTTTTCCCAAACTGAAGAACGCGTGTAAGCAAGAGGTTTTGCCAGGTGCGATGGCATGGGAAATAATCTGGCGTGGCTTGCGGCTAACTTGGGCACGGCCGGGGGTTGACATCAATAACAAGCGCCAGGAAAGCTGGTTCGGACAGGTTGGAAAGTGCGTTTGCGAAGTTCGGTGGCGTGACCGGGGAAGTGCTGTTCGGTAACGCCCAGGCACCCGTCGACCGGCATGACAGAATGACCGGCGCGGCGGTCTTTAGCGCCACGCCATTGGCTTTCGACAAGCATTGGCGCTTCCGGCCGTGAGCCTGTGCTCCGATCGGGAGCGCGAAAGTCAAGACCGAGACCGGCGTCGGCTATGTAAAGAAGAACGCGATAGCCCGGTTCCCGCCTTGCGACAAGTGATGCGTTCGGAGCGCACTCTGAAGCTTAGTGTCGCGCGATTGCCGACGCGCGCATTTATCGCACGACCGCACGTTTTGACCGCGATGAGGGCGGCGGCCGGCGTCCCGCCTATTCGGACGCGGCGCGCATCTCATTCGCACGATGCAGGGCGACTGCTCGGTGGAGGTCGACGCCAACGCCTATCCGGTTCCGTGGCGGCTGGCAGGCGAGCGGGTGTACGGTGGCCGCCGGTAGCGCATCGTACTCGCACTTTGAAATGAGGTGTCCAAGAGGAATGAACGAAAAAGCGGGAGGCCGAAGCCTCCCGCTCTGCAGGTCAGTACTCGCTCAGTTGGCGCCGGCACGTCTGGCCGCGAGCACGGCGCGATCGTTGGGCAAGCCGGGCCGCTCATGCCGCCTGCCTCAGCATTTGTTTCTTATGCTCGCGCAAATGATCCATGTTGAGATAGCGCATGGCTTCGAGCCAGTTCTCGTGCATCTCAACGGCGAGCGCCCGCACCAGCCGCAGACAGCTCTCGGGGTTGGGAAAGATGCGCACCACATGCGTGCGCCGCTTGATCTCCTGGTTGAGCCTTTCGAGCATGTTCGTCGACTTCATGTGCTTGTGGTGGGCGAGGGGCAGACGATAGTAGGACAGCGTCTCCTCGATGTTCTCCTCGACCCAGCCGCAGAGCTTTGGATATTTCGCCTGCCATTTGGCGAGCCAGGCCGCGATGTCGCGGCGGACCTCGGCCAGCTCGCGCCGGTCGTAGAACCAGCGCAGCTCGCGCAGGCAGTCGTCGTCGACCTTGCGCGGCCACATAGTCGAGCGCGTTTCTGAGAAAATGCACGTAGCAGCGCTGCCGCACCGCTTCCGGCAGTACTTCCCGGATCGCGGCCTTGAGGCCCGCGTGATCGTCGGAGACCACGAACTCGACGCCGGACAGGCCCCTTTTTCTCAGGCCAAGCAAGAAGTCGCGCCAACTCGACCGGCTCTCGCGGTTGGCAAGCTCGACAGCGAGGATTTGGCGGCGGCCTTCCCAATCTAGGCGACGACCACGAGTACGGCTTGGTTCGTGATGACCCCGCCCTCGCGGATGCGCTCGTAACGGGCGTCGAGAATGAGGTAGGGGAAAGGGTCCGCAAGGCGCCGTTCGGAAAAGGCTTTCAAGCTCTCATCGAGCGTCTTGTTGATGGCGCTGATCGAACTCGCCGAAAAGCTATGGCTGCAAAGCGCCTCCGTCACGGCCTTTACTTTGCGCGTCGAGACACCCTGCACATACATCTCCGCCAACGTGCCCACCAAAGCCTTCTCCGAGCGCTGATAGCGCTCGAACAGCTCCGTCGAAAAACCGCCCCCGCCCGGTCTTGCGGAACCCGAAGCTCCAGAGTGCTTGCGTCCGCGAACGGAGGCCTCGACTGCATCCGCTCGCTGCCGCATGGGCATGTGGAGGCTGTGCGCATCGCCATGCGCCGGCTTGGCTTCGAGAAGCAAGACTTCGCGCGAGCGCGATCTCGTTGTTGCGATGGTTGCGGGCCGCATCATCGCGCCGGAAGCCAGCAAGCTGGCCATGACGCACGCTTGGCCGGATACAACGCTGGCGGAGGATTTGGGCGTTGCGGATGCCCATGAAGACGAGCTTTACGAAGGCATGGACTGGCTGATCGAACGCCAGGAGAAGATCGAAAAGCGCCTCGCCAAGCGCCATCTGAAGGAAGGCGGGCTCGTGCTCTTCGATCTCACCTCATCGAGCTTCGAGGGCGTGACCTGCCCGCTGGCAAAGATCGGCTACAGCCGCGACGGCAAGCCCGGCACGCTGCAGGTGAACTATGGCCTGCTCACGGACAGCCGCGGCTGTCCGGTTGCGGTTTCCGTCTTCGCGGGCAACACGGCCGATCCCAAAACGCTGTTGCCGCAGGTGGAGACGGTGCGCGAGAACTTCGGCATCGCCTCGCTGGTCATGGTTGGAGATCGCGGTGCAGATCGAGGCCATGCGCAACAAGGAGGGCGTGGACTGGATCACGGCCCTCAAGAGCGGCGCCATCGCCAGGCTCGCCGATGCAGGCCAATTGCAGCCCGATCTGTTCGATGAGCGCAATCTCATCAGCTTGACCAGCGAAGACTATCCCGGCGAACGGCTTGTGGCCTGCCGCAATCCCGAGCTTGCCAAGCTGCGCGCAGCAAAACGCAAGGGCCTGATCGCCGCGACGGAGCGGGAACTCCAGAAGATCGCGGGCATGGTTGCCGCCGGCAAGCTCTCCGGGCGCGATAAGATCGGCGTCCGCGTTGGCAAGGTCATCGGCAAATACAAGATGACCAAGCACTTCGATCTCGATATCCAGGATAGGGCGTTCACTTTCAGCGTCAATGAAAAGCGCGTCGCCGCCGAAGCTGCGCTCGACGGCAATCTATGTGATCCGCACGTCCGCCGCCGAGGCCGAGATGAGCGCGCCTTCCGCACGCTCAAGGGCGTGGACCTGCACGTGCGCCCGATCCGCCACCGGCTGGAGAGCCGCGTCAAGGCCCATATCTTCCTCAGCATGCTGGCCTATTACGTGCAGTGGCATCTGGCCGAAGCCTGGAAGCCCATGTTGTTCGCAGACGAAGCTCAGGCGGCCGAGTGGCGCGAGCGCGATCCCGTGGGACCCGCCAAGCGCTCCGCCGCCGCGCTCGCAAAGGTACAGAACCGGCGTCTCGCCGATGGCTCACCGCCCTTAAGTTTTCGCGGCCTGCTTGCGCATCTCGCCACCATCGTGCGCAATACCATGCGCCCCAGGGAGCCAAAGCCCGGTATTGGGACCTTCACCCTCACCACCGAGGCCAACCCCAATGTATGGACCGGCGGTGTGTTGCAAGAGGAAAACCTCGAAACAGCGGCGTTGGGTCTTGCGCCAATGTATCCGGCCTATCTGTGAAGCGCGATGCTCCTGGCCACCATGGATATGAGCGCGCATTCGATCTGATTAGCAGCAAAGCCTCAAACTCGGGCTATTTGGGTCACCAGTTTTCGATTGCGCCGGGAAGACCGGTCCCCCATCGCGTTGTTTCACACTCTCGCAGATCTCGATGGGAAAGGGGCGTCAGGGCATGATGGCGCCTCCACGATATTTCCTTGTTCGGCCGGAAAGAGCCTTTCCCCATCCCGGCCATGCGCTTATCGGAGAGCGCCGTGGCGCGGCGTTGTCAAGGCCGGCCCGTTTCAGGGCCGCCCGGCAGGGCTTGGCCTTGATAAGGCGAGGCATGGCGCCAGATTATGCAGGCTGGGGCGCATTGTCATGGCTTGTGCGGACCTCGAAGTTGCGACCATAACGAAGCACCGCCCAGGCGATGCGGGCGAGCTTGTTGGCGAGCGCGATCGCCAGCTTGTTGTGGTGCAACCGCTTGGCCGCGGCCTCGATCCAGGCCTTGAGGCCGTAACGCTCCCAGCTCACGCGCTTCACCAGCACGACGCGGGCGGCCTGCACGAACAGGGTGCGCAAATATTTGTTTCCCCGCTTCGAGATCTTGCCGAGGATGGGGCGGCCTCCGGTGGAAATCTGCTTGGGAACCATGCCGAGCCAGGCGCCGAAATCGCGGCCCTTCGCAAACATGTCGCCGCTCCCAATGGTGGCCACCGTGGCGCTTGAGATGATCGGGCCGATGCCTGGCACTGTCATCAGCCGCTCGCAGCCCATGTCCTTTCGGGCCAGCGTCTCGATTTCGGCCGAAACCTCGGCGATGCGCTCATCGAGCCGGCGCCAATCGATGGCCAGGGCTTCGATGATGCGGACCATGCGCGGCGATAGCCTGCCGGCGTGCGTTCCAAGGATGTCCGGCAGCGCGCGGCGCAAACGCTGAATGCCTTGCGCCACCGCGATCCCGCGATCCAGCAGGAAGGCGCGGATTTCGTTCACCGTGGCGGTGCGCTCGCTAACGAGACGGGCGCGCACGCGGTGCAGGCCTTGAAGATCGAGTTGCTCGGCCGTCTTCGTCGCCACGAACGTATTCACCCGGTGAAGGCCGCCTTGCGGAGAAGGACGGAACGCGGTTTTTGTGATGGCTTGAGGGCTACGATGGAGATAGGTCTGTGCCTATGTCTGGACCCGGGTCTACAGACAGTTTTACGGTCGTTTCGACGCGGCGGATATGGAGCCAGTCGGAGAAGCTGCTGATCGTCAGTGAAGCCGTGGCGCCCGGCGCGAGCATCTGCGCGGTTGCACGACGGCACAATCTCTCTTCGAGTCTGCTTTATCGTTGGATCAAGTATTTCAAGGCTGATGAGCCCGTGCAGAGACCGGCCTTTGTGCCTATTGCTCTCGCGCCGCCAGCCGTGGCGACGGCCTCAGCGCCTGGAGCCGAGCCTTCGGCGGGCCTTTCCAGCGCAAACGGCACGATCGAAGTGGTGCTGGTGAATGGGCGCATTTTGCGGATCTGCGCGGACATTGATCTGGTGGTGCTGAAGCGCATTGCGGCTGCGCTTGAGGACCAGGCATGATCCCCGTTCCCACAGGTGTTCGGGTCTGGCTCGCGACCGGTCACACTGATATGCGGCGCGGCTTTCCGGGCCTGGCGCTACTCGTTCAGGAGACGCTGAAGCGTGATCCCCACTCGGGACATCTGTTCGTGTTCCGAGGGCGCCGGGGTGATCTCATCAAGATCATCTGGCATGATGGCCAGGGCGCCTGCCTGTTCTCTAAGCGGCTTGAGCGCGGATGCTTTGTATGGCCGTCGAGCGCCGATGGCGTGGTGACGATCTCGCCGGCGCAGCTTGGCTATTTGCTGGAAGGGATCGACTGGCGAGCCCCGCAAAAAACCTGGAGACCGCTTTCCGCCGGCTGACGCAGCTTCTATGGCGTTGGCCGCGAAGCAGCTATGGTCGCAGCCATGACGCGCGCCGCCTTGCCCGACGATATCGACTCGTTAAAAGCGATGGTCATCGCCCAGGACCAGCTGATCGAGGCGCTGAAGCTGACCATCGCCAAGCTGCGCCATGAGAAGTACGGCGCGTCCTCGGAGCGGGGCCGCAAGCTCATCGATCAGCTCGAACTGCAACTCGCTGAGCTTGAAGAGAACGCGGCGGAAGATGAGACGGCGGCGGAGTTGGCGGCGCCATCGAAAGAACCGAGCCGCGCTGCAAAACCAATCAAACGTGAAAGGCCCGCTCGCCGGGCTTTGCCGGCGGAGCTGCCGCGCGAGCGGATTGTGCATCCGGCCCCTTCCCAATGTCCATGTTGTGGCGGCGTTTTGCGCAAGCTGGGAGAAGACATCACCGAAACGCTCGAATATGTTCCGGCGCACTTCAAGGTGATCCAGCATGTGCGCGAGAAGTTTGCCTGCCGAACGTGCTTCGGCGTCACCCAGCCTCCGGCGCCGTTCCATCCGATCTCCCGCGGCCGCGCAGGCCCCGAGCTTCTGGCGCAGGTTCTGTTCGCAAAATACCGGGCGCATCTGCCGCTCAACCGGCAGAGCGAGATGTGGGCAGAGGAAGGCATCAATCTCGATGTCTCGACGCTGGCCGACTGGGTTGGCGCGTGTGCGGCGACGCTTGCACCGCTGATCGAAGCCATCCGCGCCCACGTCTTCGCCGCCGAACGCATCCACGCCGACGATACGACGGTTCCCGTGCTCGCCAAAAACAAGACACGGACAGGAAGGCTTTGGACCTACGTTCGTGACGACCGGCCTTTCGGCGGACAAGCCCCACCGGCGGCCGCTTTCTTCTACTCGCCTGATCGCGGCGGCGAACATCCTCTCACGCATCTTGCCGGCTGGGCCGGCATCATGCAGGCCGACGCCTACGCCGGCTATGGCGAGCTTTACGATGCGGCGCGCAAGCCTGCGCCCATCATCGAGGCCGCCTGCTGGAGCCACGGGAGGAGAAAGTTCTTCGAACTGGCCACGCTGAAAAAGGCGCCGATCGCCATCGAGGCCGTCCGCCGCATCGACGAGTTGTTCGCCATCGAGCACGAGATCAACGGGCTGTCCGCCTCGGCGCGTCTTGCCGAAAGACAGGCGCGGTCGGCGCCCCTCGTCGAGAATCTAAAAGCATGGCTCATCGAGGAGCGTGCGAAGCTGTCCTCGAAAAACCCCATCGCCAAAGCCATCGATTACAGCCTGAAGCGCTGGCCGGCCATGACCTTGTTCCTCACCGACGGCCGCGTCTGCCTGTCGAACAACGCCGCCGAGCGGGCGCTCCGCGGCATTGCCGTTGGCAGGCACAACTGGACATTCGCTGGCTCAGACCGCGGCGGCGAGCGGGCGGCTGCCATCTACACCCTGATTGAGACATGTAGGATGAACGGCGTCGATCCCCGAGCCTGGCTCGCCGACGTCCTCAGGCGCCTTCCAGGCCATCCGTCCAGCCGCATCGCGGACCTCCTGCCATGGAACTGGAAAAAGCCGGCCGCATTCGCGAACGCCGCCTAAACTGCTCCCAACCCGGGTCTTCGGCGGATGCTTACCCCAAGAACCGCATCGTTGGCCGCTGTACGGCCTCCGCAATCGCCTCGGCGTCCCGGAAATCGTTCTTGTTGCCCTTGAGGAAAGCCTTCACATATTTCGCTGGCATTAGCCGGGCGTCGTGGCCAAGCGCGGTCAGTTGCCGGCTCAAATGATGAGCGCCAACGCAGGCCTCCATGCCAATGAGGCAGGGCGGGATATTGGCGAGCCGGTTCTCAAGCTGGCTGCGCGAGAGCTTGGTTTTAAAGACGATGGCCCCGCGCCGGTCGAGGCCGATCAGGTGGAAAACAGTCTTGCCGATATCGATGCCGATCACCGCAATCGAGGCATTGGACTTCGCTGCTTTGGTTTGTGCTGGCATGGGGTGGCTCCTGGGTTCCGGTTACCCCGCTCATCGCGGGATACGGGGAAACACCGCCGGTCCATCCCATTAGCAGCGGCGAGAGCAGCGGCGAGCCCTCGATCTTGCCGCCGCAATCGAGGCGTAGACACCGCCGCGCCGCCCGTTCAATTGTAAGCGATTGAAACGCGTGGGGAAACGTCAGTTCGGTCGCAGGACTTCGGGTTAAAGGCATAGTTGCCTTCCAAGAGCACGTGATGCGCACCTACGAAGTGGCTGGCGTTGAGCCCCATCTCGATCCAGGTCTCGGAGTAGTCAATGAATCCGTCGTCCATGGTAGTTTGTACGCAACCACCGCCCCGGCGCCTGCGGCGCGCCCCACTATGACCTTGTTGGTCCTGACCGATATGCTGTACCGATATGCTGTCCTCGACAAGCACCTCTGACGAAAACAAATCGAGGCCAATGGCATAAGCGCCTCCGCCCGGCTGCGAATAAGCGGGATCATGTGAGTAGGCCTCACGCGCTTCGCAACGGAAGCAGGCGTCAAATTCTATGCTGCGCTCATTCCACACCGAACGTAAGCGGTGCTCTGACCACATCTTCCACGCCTTCTGGCGCGGGGGCATGATCGGGGAGCCCAAAACTGGGCATGCTTGTCGTCCCTCATCGAAACCTGCAAACTCAATGACGTCAATCCGAACGCCTGGCTAACCGACGTGCTGACTAAGCTCGTCAATCGATGGCCCGCCCGTCGCATCGATGAGCTTATGCCCTGGGCTTATGCCGCCACCCTGTGAACGGCGCACCGCTTACCACCGAACTCTCTACGTTCTTGATCCAACAATAAGCGCATGACTCAAAGTCGATGTTATTTGCGTCGCCATTGCTGACAGACGCGGCTCCGAGCCCAGCGTACGTGAGAAAAGGAACGAATTGAAGGTTATGGTGTTGCCGGGGGCAGGCAGTTAGGTCCGCCCCCCCGTAGCTCGTAAGTCCCGAGGTGCCGCGGTCGCTGACCGGTGCGACTACTTTTCTGCGGAACAGCCTGGTAGAATCGACCAATTTCTGCGGCGCTAATCAAGAACACCACCCACATAAATTCGAAGCCGCGCATCCAAATGCTTTCAAGGTAATTAAAGCACATAAAATAAAGAACAAGTGAGAGCAGGAGCAGCGCACGAGCGGGGTCACGGGGTACGACACGCCCAATGGCGTGCAGGGTAGCGATGAGACAGGCGAGGAGCAAATAATAGCCAACATAGCCCATCTCCACCGTGGCATCATAATAGCCATTGTGGGCATTTGGCATGTGCTTGACCCAGCCTGTGGCGTCAATGAGGGCGGGCCCATCAGGTCCCACAAGCCAAAAGGATTGGTATCCCCATCCGAAGAGCGATTGACGTGCGATCTCAGCACTTATGAAATCCCAAATAACCGTACGCCCAGTTAGGCTCGAATCACCATATATCATGTAAGAGAGACGACTCGTGTTAAAGTTAGATACGCTCGACAATATAGTATAGCAAAGTGAAATAGCTAAAAAAAAGATTGCGGGAGAAAGGCGCGTTGTCTTAGCAAACATCAAAGCAACTGCAGCGACAAGGGGACAAACAATTCCAAGACCGAGCGCTGTTTTTGAATCGCTTGCGAAGACCAGGAAAGTTGCTATGATCGAGATGATGATACCCAGAATTCGCCGGGTGCCCGAATGTAATATCTCGTGAATTGACAGCAAGAGAGCGAGCGTAGCACATTCTCCGAGATAATTTTTTCCCAGAAAATATCCTGGATAACCTATTTTCACGAGCCCCTTAGCGCCATAGTCGGCGTATTCTGGGGTGCCCCCGAGAACAAAAAAGACATTCAGGATCGAAGCCAATGCGAAGCAAAGAAAAAGAGCGCGTATAAGATCTACTCTTCGATCTGCCAGCAAAGCAGGCACGACAACTGATGTAACAACCATAAGCTGTTGTAAAAATCTAATAAATGAGCTGCTTGGCTTGTAGGCCCACATGACGCTCGCCCCAGCAAAGGCAAGACACGCGAAAAGACAAAGGATATGCGGAGGCCAAGTAAGTCTGCTTAAACGAGAGCGATCTCCCACGGCAAACATCACAGAAATGGCAGCCATGGCAGGCCAGAAGAATTTAGCCAGATAATCAGTTTCCACGGGATACTGGAAATTGAGATAGAGCGGAGACACAATTAAAGCGAAGACGATTGCCGAGATCGGCGCGATTGCGTATCTGTCAAGCATGGAAGCCGATGATGTCGACTGACCTGACCCGGGAGAATGCCTTGAGGCTTTGGACATTGTGACTGTCTACCCGTTTCCGCGTTGGCTGCACAGACGCCTATTTTGATGAGGTGGGAGCATAATACTAGATCGTTACCCCTTTCGGGAGGCAAAGTCACGCTCGCGCGTTGCAACGTGGATCCCCGACGGGTCATCGCCCGCGCTTTGATCGCCCCCTATAGATTTCGACGAACCTCTCGACCTTCATGGGCCATGTGTATAGGGTCGCGCGCGGCTCCACGAGAATTCCGCGGCTGGGGTCGAGGATATCGTCGGGTCCGCCCCACTTCGGGGCGATGACGTCGCAAGCCGCGCAAAATATGGAGGGATAGGATAGCCTCCCCAGCCCATTGGTTTGAGGCATTTACAGCTACGCTTTATCCGAAGAGGATCGGTTGAGGTCGGTGGGAGGGAAGGCACGAACACACCTCATTCACCAGTTGCACTCATTGACCCCGTAGCTACTACAGGATTAGCCTACTTGAAAACTTGGGGCAATGAAGAAATCGGATTAAAAGTTACGTACGTCAAGTTCAGTGACGGAGCACGATTAAACTCCCCCGGATCAAGCGATTTTGGAGAAGGGATGGTAAAGTGCCGTGAGCTTAAAAGCCAAGGGATTGATTCCTTTAAGGTTTTGCCGCCATGACCACGGTGGTCATGGCGGCAAACCTGTTCAGCGCGTTTGGACTTGGATAAGCCCATATCGGGCAAAGCGTATTACACTAGTACGCCCCGCGGGAAGTCCTGACCCACTTGCTGCGGGCGCTGACAGGACTTCCCGCGGATAAGGCGTACTAGCAACTTATTGATTCTAGTACAGCTTATCCGAGGCAAGTTCGCTTGAGAGCGTGGGGCGAAGTGAGTGCGAACTTGCCTCGGGCTGTACTAGCGCTTACTCGAAAACCAAGACATCAACTCAACACCCGCTGTTGCAAAAGTAGGTGCCGTTGTCAAAGCGCGCCTTGGCCGGCAAGACGGCAAGCGAACCTTTCGTCGGATCGACCCATGGCCATGCGTTGTTGCCAAAGAATGACGGTGTTGCCTTGAGATACAGCGAGTTGGGCATAGTGAAGCCGCCAGGAGTGGTGTGCCATCTTTGCGAATTGGTCAAAAAGTCGTAGTTGCCGTCACGAATGACCGTGCTCAAGACCTTGGGATCGGGAACCATACCCCAACGTTCCGGATCGTAGCCAAGCTTCCAGATGTTATGGTCGCTCCAGTTGGCACTATTGCCGGTGCAATTGTTACCACTCGAATCACAACTCATGGCGGTATCTGTGTACAGCCAACCACTCATTTTGCCGGAGAGGCCCAGCACATTTCCAATGAATGAATCCCACCAGGAGCCATAGGCAAGACCGATCGCACGCGCATTGCTTGAATCGGTGAAGTCGCGCCGCTGCCCGCTTAACCAGTTGCGGAAAAACGTGAGATAGATTGCATTGCCATGCGTGTAGTCGCTGTCGGCATTGAAACTGTAGTTGCCTTCGAACAGCACATGATGCGGTCCCGCCATGTGGCTCGCGTTGATACCGACTTCGACCCAGCCCTCCGTACCGAAAATCCAGCCATCATCGGTATAATTGTAGCCGACCACGCTGCCGGTACCGGATGAGCGAAACACCATGACCTTGTTGACATCCCGGCTGATGTTGTTTTCGATCAAAGACTCCGACGTACCACTCGAAGAACTGATTGCGTAGCCGCCGCCGCCCGGCTCAGGCCACGAGCCCGTGTGAATGTAGCTGTCGCGAACCTCGATACGGAACGAGCCGTCGATCGCTACGCCTTCGCCCAGCCACTGCGTGATCTCGACATTTTTCGCCCAAGAGTAGGCGGCGTTCTCAAAACGCAACTCACCATCAGACCCGCCCTGAAGCGAGAGGTTCTCAACACCCGCATTGACCACATGCCTGCTATCGGCGCCAGATTGCGAGCCCGTCGCGGTGTAACTGGTCAATTGGGCGGTGTTACTGACCCGATAGGAGATGCTCAGCGGCGAGGTGAAGGTGATCGTAGTGCCGCTGACCGATGCAATTTCCTTGATCTCGTTGGTTGGCCTATCGGTACGCGAGAACCATGACATGGCTGCCGGGAGCACCCCGGACGCTGTATCGTAAGGACCGCTGGTGTTTGACGCGGCGGAGTCGTCTTGATATTGCTGCACCGGAAGATGCATGTTCCATGCGACGCGGTCGCCCTGCCAAACTTTAGCCGCGCTTGGAAAACCTGTAGGCGTTGGCTGCCACGACGCTCCGGATTTCTCATCCAGCAGAACGAATTGCCCAGCTGAGAAACCGCTCGCATTGGCAACCGTCACTGAACTTGCCCCGGCGACGCCATCGGCGCTCAAGGCTTGCGAGGTCGAATTGTCGGGACCAGGCCAGCGCGATGGACCAACGATGATGATAGGTTGCGCATCAGCAGCAGAAGAAGCGTTGGCATTCGGCGTGAGAATGCCATTCGTGCTAGGATCCACGGTCGAAGTACGCGGCAGCGCGCCATTGGTCTTGACTAGAATGGTTTGCCCCGCGCCAGCACCGCGTAAAGTAATGCCGCTGTGCACCTGCAGAAGATTGTTAACGGTGTATGTGCCTGCGTTCAGCTGCACCACTTGTCCTGCCGGACAACTATCAAGGGCCGACTGAATATCGCCGCCGGGTGAGAGCGTCGCACAGGTCTGGGTACGATTAGGAATGCCGCCCTTCGACATCAGGCCGGGATTCCATGCAAAGTTGCGCTCGGCTGGAATGATGCTTGCAGTGGTGGTTGAAGACCCGCCACCACCTGAAGCTCCCGAGGACCCGTTGCCACCTGAAGCTCCCGAGGACCCGCTGCCGCCTGAAGCTGTCGAGGACCCGCTGCCGCCTGAACCTGTCGAGGACCCGCTGCCGCCTGAAGCTGTCGAGGACCCGCTGCCGCCTGAACCTGTCGAGGACCCGCTGCCGCCTGAAGCTGTCGAGGACCCGCTGCCGCCTGAAGCTGTCGAGGACCCGCTGCCGCCTGAAGCTCCCGAGGACCCGCTGCCGCCTGAAGCTCCCGAGGACCCGCTGCCGCCTGAAGCTGTCGAGGACCCGCTGCCGCCTGAACCTGTCGAGGACCCGCCACCATGTGACCAGTGACCACCTGTCGATGTCGAGCCACCCTGTTTCCAGCCACCATATGACGAGCCGCCTTGTGTCCCGCCACCATATGACGAGCCACTTTGCGTCCCGCCACCATATGTCGAGCCACCTTGTGTCCCGCCACCATATGACGAACCAGCAGCGGTGGAACCACCATCACGATGATCAGACCACCAACCCTGCGACCACGCATGCTGACTCGGGTCAAGAACGACCGCGATTGCCAGCAATGCTATAGTCGAAGAAAATTTAGCCATGTATTGCTCCACTTCTCACAGGCGACCAATTCTGCCAACAAAAACCGAGATATGTCGACCAGTATACTGAATCGGTACTTTGCTTCCCAGCGCCAAAGTCGCGCTAGCTGATCACAACAACGGTTTACCCTCTGCACATATTCCGAGAGTTGGCCACGCTGTACTACTTCTTGTGGCAGGGGCATGGCGGCAACGGCACCGCGAGACATCGACACTCTGCTCTTGCTAAGTATGCGGAGTGCGATTGAGCAAGAAGGTCAAGGGCTTGCCATTGGCAGGTGTTTCCTGGCCCGGGAATTGGGAGGCGGGACAATCTTCGCCACATACTTGTGGATAACCATCCCCTGGGCGCGTCATATCTAAGCAAACTCCCTGAACTTGACCAACGGATCTTGACTGTGATTCCGTCTCCGTACTGATTTCGCGGGGGCGGGACATGGCGGGCAAATCTCCGGTTAAGGCGAGTGGCGAGCAGCGGGCGGCGCTTGAAGTTTTGGCGCTTTCGCGTAATCGCGGCGAGGCGGATCGGGCGCGCGCGCTATTGCTGACGCTCGATGGCTGGACCAGCGCGCGGATCGCCGAGGTGTTCCGTGTGCGCGAGGATACAGTTCGCTTTTGGCGCGGCGATTTCGCGCGCGGCGGCGTCGAGGCCATCGAGGCGAGCGTGTATGCAGGCCCACCGCCGCTGAAGACCGAGGCTGCGCTGCGGGTTTGCGCGCCGTTGCTCGAAGCACCCGTCGCAAACCGTGCGAACTGGACGATCCCACGCCTCATCGCCGAGATCAAAAAGCGCGAACTCGTCGATATCGGGCCATCGCAACTCTCCAAGGCGCTGCGAAAAAAAACTTCCGGTGGCGGCGGCCACGGCACACGCTGAAGGGGCGGCAAATCGCCGACGAGATCGAGCGCGTTGGGCTCCGGCTTCAGCTGCGCAAGGCCCAGGCCGAGGCTGGCGACATCGTGCTGCTTTACGGCGACGAGAGCGAGGCGCTGACGCATCCTTATCTGGCGCGTGCACAAGCGAACGTTTATCGTGAGCGGCAAGCGCTCACTTTTGGCCGAACGCGGCGCCGGTCTGCGCGTGCCGGCGCCGGGGCAGGCCAAGAAGGTGGCCATGATGGGTTCGCTCGATCATGTAAAACGCCGGCTCATCGTGCATACGAGCCGGACCAAGCGCAGCGCCGACTTCATTGCGCATCTGGATCAACTCGATCGCCTCTTTGGCCCCAAGCCCGGGCGCGTGACAATACCCGTCGTGCTGGTCGAGGATAATGGGCCGATCCATGTCAGCAAAATCGCCCTGACGGCGCTCGATGCGCGCAAGCACTGGCTGACCGTCGAGTGGCTGCCCAAATACTCGCCAGAGCTCAATGACAGTGAGGTAGTCTGGCACGACCTCAAGGCGCGTCATCTCGCCCATAAGACCTTCACCGATGTCGAAGAGCTTGATCGCGAAATCCACGCCGCCGTCAAAGCCTTGAACCGTGAGAGAAATATCAATTCGTTGGTCAACTGGCGAATCTCTGCTAAGAACCAATGGACGCGTTCATGCAAGAAAAGTTCCTTTCCATTATGCTTTCTCGTGAGGCGCGCTGCAGACGTCGCAAGAGTGAGGCCGGAGTGACGATAACGCTCGGCACGATCTTTTCGAACTGCTCGTGATCGTCCTTTCGTGTCGTCAGACATCATTGCTGCATCGAAAGCAGCCTGCATTGGGTTCTCGGGTCACCATGAATGGATCAAAGCCGAAGCCGCAAAAATCACAGTCCCCAAAATTCCGCCGTGCCGCGCCGCCTCGCCCTTAATTTGGCCGAACTCAAACCCTCATGCGTTCTGTCAAAGCATATTGGGGGTGCTCCCCTTATTGCGGGCGCGATGAACGCTAATCCACTGCCCGCTTTCCATAGGTAGCTGTCGAACAGCGCCGCTCAGTCGGGGAATGAAAAAGGTGCTTCAAGTTGATCGTTCTGAACGCAAGATGCTCGTGGCGCGCCTGCCCGAACTCGCGATTATCGTGCCGACTTTCAATGAACGCGACAATGTGATCCCGCTCCTGGATAAAATCGAGGCGGCATTAGCAGGCATCGCATGGGAAGCCGTCTTCGTAGACGACGATTCCCAGGATCGCACACCGGGAATCATCGCGGAGCGCAGCCGCATCGATCCGCGAGTGCGCATCCTGCGGCGGATCGGTCGCCGCGGCTTATCGTCGGCCGTCGTTGAGGGAATTCTAAGCACCTCGACACCTTATGTCGCGGTGATTGATGCCGATCTGCAACATGACGAGCGTCTGCTGGCCCCGATGCTGAAGTGCCTTCAAAGCGGTGAGGCTGATCTTGCCGTCGGTACACGCTATACGGGCGGTGGCGGCGTTGGCGATTGGGATGGCCGCCGCAAAACGATTAGCTGGGTCGCGACGCGGCTCTCGGCGTTTGTGGTCAAGGCGGACCTGAGCGACCCGATGAGTGGTTTTTTTATGATCCGCCGCGACGCGTTCGAAGCGTCTCTCCGCCAGCTTTCTGTGCAAGGCTATAAAATCCTGCTCGATATCGTTGCCTCTGCGCCGAAGCCCCTGCGCGTGAAGGAGCTTCCATACCAGTTCCGCATCCGCCAGCACGGCGAAAGCAAGCTCGATGCTTTGGTTTCGCTCGAGTATTTGATGCTACTGCTCGACAAGACATTTGGGCGCTGGGTGCCTGCTAGGTTCATTCTGTTCACGGCCATCGGGGGCTTGGGATTGTTTGTGCATATGGCAGTACTAGCTGTGCTTTTGAAGGCCGAGGAACTCCCCTTCATAATCGGGCAAGGCGCGGCAACGACGGTTGCGATGACGTTCAACTTTTTCCTCAACAATATGCTCACCTATCGCGATAAGCGGTTGAAGGGCTTTTGGCCCCTTCTGGGCGGTTTATTCAGCTTTTATCTGGTTTGCTCGGTGGGCGCCGTGTCGAATGTTGGCATCGCGAACTTCATGTTCTCCCATAGTTATTCGTGGTGGGTTTCCGGCATTGCGGGAGTCCTTGTTGGGGCGGTCTGGAACTACGCAGCGAGTTCGGTATTCACTTGGCGGAAGAGTTAAAGCCTCGCCTTTAAGGCCTTAGTTCATTCAAACCGGGGAGAGAGGCGCTTCAGCTTGATGTAGGCATCGGCGGTTGTGAATCGCCAATCGCCTTTGGTTTTGTTGTTATGGCGGCTGGCCTGCCAGATAGAAACTTCTCCTGCTCAGCGTTTCCTCGCCCGGGATAACGGAGGCGCTGCGATTCCAGAACGGCCAACTCGGACTCTGCGATGCTCAGCCAACTGCCATGCCTGGGCAGGGAGCGCCATTCGAAGCGCTGGCTTGGTCGGTGTGACATCTTGTTGCCAGCAGGCCCCAGAAGGAGCCGTGCACAGCATCAGTTCGGGACTGCGTCCATTCGGCTAGCACATGGTAGTCGAAGATCGGAATTATGATCACAGCGTAGAGGCAGGCTAGCGTTGGCAGCAATGCACTCCTTGCAGATGTCGAGGATCGCACAGCCTCACCCGCTTTCGAATGCCTTGTTCCTCGAAAGTTCTTCAACCTCGATCAGCCAGCCGCTCCTTCCCGTCTGCCGTATTGCTGCGCAAGAACTATCGCGATGGCGGCAAGGTGAAGACGCGCACGCTTGCTGCTGCAAAAGTAGCTGCCTTCCTGACCACTCCCGCCTCGACTTGCCAGCGTTCGCGATTTTTGATCACTGGCTTTCCGGAGTGTTTCAGTACAATGGCGCCACTTGAGAGTGCAGGAGAAAATTGAAGCCTATTTTGACCGTACTCATGGTCAGCGTATTGTCGAAGCGCCCGGAGGTTGAGCTAAAGCAGCAATTGTTATTGCCAAGGTCGAAATAGAGATACTCCCCCTTCACTGTCCAACGGGGGCTCAGCATGTATTCAAGACCAGCGCCAACAGTCCAGCCAGTGAATGTGCTGCTGCTCTGGTTGAGCCCGGCGACCGGGTCGGCCACTGTGACGTTGCCGGTGAAGAGTGCGAAGCCGCCTTTGGCATAAAGCAGTGCATTGCCATAGGCAAAGCCGGCGCGGCCAGTGATATCGCCGTACCAGCCGCCTGTACTGGAGACCGTCAGGGACTGCACAGGATTGCCGAAGGTGAATGTGCTGTTGCGGCCGATACCCATCCCTCCGATGTCGGCCTCTACGCCCCAAAGGAAATTACCCGGCTGGATATTGTACCCAAGCTGGACTCCTCCGAACAGCCCGGTGCTGCTGACGGATTGATTCGACTGGATAGTCGTGTTGGACACGACGAATACGATGTTGTCGGCCGCGGCGATGGTCGACCAATCGGCGCCGATGTTGCCGCCAGCATAGAACCCTGTCCAGAGAGGAGCTGGGACGCCCGCGGGAGGCGGAGTATCCTTGTAGCCGCCATATTCCCCCCCGTTGCCGTAGACATCCGCCGCGTGGGCCGCGCTGGCCATGAAAAGGGCGCCGAGAAGCGCGACGCTGGTACGAACAAACTTTGCGACTAACATGATACTCCCGCTTACGTTGGTTGCCACATGGTTTACTCGGAAAACAGGAATACAGGTGCCATGGCTTACTCCGCAACGCAAGCGTGCGTTACCGTAGACTGCCCGCTTCGCGTGTGAGAAGACTGTGGATGACGCCCAGCCGATCGGTGCCAAGCTCCTGAGCAGTTTGAGATTTCTCAGGCCGTCTCTCAGAAGACACAGTCAGTTTTGATTAAAATGTTGAGCCCAAGGTCCCGGATGATCGCGTTGCCCGCCGCGCCCGGCAGGGTCTTCCCTGGGGAGCGCATCAAAGGGTCCGGCGCACATGCGCCGCCATGGCCAGCGATGAAGTGAGACCAGGCGAACTCGATCCCGAACAGGTTCCACAGGCCCTCGATGCCGTGCTCGTCCGGCCCCTGGATCAGGAAGTCCGCTGCGGGTTGCCCCGGCGCCGCGATCTTGGGCCGGATGCCGCAATAGGATGGCGCGAGTGCATTGTCCGGCAGCCTGGGCCAGTATTGCCTGATCGCCTCCTCGAACAGCGGCGCGCGCTTCGCATCGACGGTGTAGTGGATGGTCTCGATCCATTCGACGTCCGGGCCGAACCGGACCGCTCCGCCAAGGTCGAGCGTCGCGTGAATGCCGATGCCCGCCGCCTCCGGCATCGGATAGACGAGATGCCTAAACGGACTGCGCCCCTTCAAGGTGAAGTAGTTGCCCTTCGCGAAATAGGCTTTCGGGATGAGGTGTTTCGGCATGCCTTCGATGGATTGCGCCACAGCCGGCGCCTGAAGCCCGCCAGCATTGATGACGAGCTTCGCTTTCACCTCTGTGTCGCGCGTACGAAGGACAATGCCGCCCTCTTGCACGCTTGCGCCTGTCACCGAGCTATTGAAGGCGATGACGCCGCCCGCGTTCTCCATATCGCCTTGGAGCGCGAGCATGAAGGCATGACTGTCCAGGATGCCGGTGCTTGGCGAGAATACGGCCGCGACGCACCGCACCTCCGGTTCGAGCGCCCGCGCTTCCTCGGGAGAAAGCCAACGGAGATCGCGCACACCGTTCCGCTCGGCATTCTCCTTGATGGCGGAGAGCTTCGGCGCCTGTGCTTCGCTGGCGGCCACGAGAAGCTTGCCGATCGGGCGAGCCGCAACCCCGCGTTCGGCGCAATAGCCATAGAGCAGCCGTTTGCCCTCGACGCAGAAGCGCGCCTTGAGCGACCCCGGCGTATAATAGAGGCCCGCGTGGATGACCTCCGAATTGCGCGATGACGTTTCGGTCCCGATTGCGCCCGCAGCCTCGAGCACAATAACTTCACGCCCCGCCAGGGCAAGCTCGCGGCCAACGGCGAGCCCGATGACGCCAGCCCCGATGATAATGCAATCCGCCTTTTCCATGCTGCCTCTTAACAAGGGAATCCCGCGCCAGTCTGGCACAACATGGTAAGCTGCAACATAGGCGCTTGCGGACATCGCTTTGTGCAGGCTACACCTCTTGATCATGCCTTACCTTCCTCCATCCTTTGTGGACCGCCTGCTCGCGGAAGACGTGCCGAGTGGCGATCTGACCACGCTTGCGCTCGGCATCGGGGCCATTCCGGGCGCGATGGAGTTCCGCGCGCGCGGCGACATGGTTGTGGCCGGAACGGAGATCGCAGCGGATATGATCGCGCGGGCTGGCGCTGACGCGTCGGCACTGATGCCCTCGGGTTCGAAAGCGAAGGCGGGCGCGCTGCTCTTGACCGCGAAGGGCTCTGCCGCCGCGCTGCACCATTCCTGGAAGGCCGCGCAATCGCTGACGGAGATTCTCTCGGGCATCGCAACCGCAACGCGCGCCCTCGTGGATGCTGTGGAGGCCGTCGACGCGAATGTCCGTGTCGCCTGCACGCGCAAGACCGTGCCCGGCGCGCGGCAGCTTTCCATCATTGCCATCCGGGCGGGCGGCGCGGTCCCTCACAGGCTCGGCCTTTCCGAAACGATCCTCGTTTTCGCCGAGCATCGCGTTTTCATTCCCGGCGTCAGCTTGAAGGAGATGGCGGCGCGGCTGCGCCGGGAAGCGCCGGAGAAAAAGCTCGCCATCGAGGTTGCGACGTGGGCCGAAGCGAGCGACGCGATCGAGGCCGGGTTCGACATCATCCAGCTTGAGAAGATGACGCCGGACGGTGTCGCTGCGGTCAAACAGGTGGCGAGAGTTGGCGTTCTGCTCGCGGTGGCGGGCGGCGTCACGCCCGCGAACGCTGGCGATTATGTCAGGGCAGGGGCGGGGCTGATCGTGTCGTCCTGGCCCTACACCGCGAAACCCGCCGATGTCGCCGTCTCGATCACGGCGGCGGAGCAGCGCGACTAAGAAAACTGCTGCATGGGGTCGAATCCGGAAGTGCAGGTTTCTTCGCGAACCCGAGCGTGCGACGTCGGCTAATGGATCTCAGTGCCGTCTTCTAGAAAAAGGCCAACCACTTCCGCCCTTGCACGCATCAGACCTGCTTAGCGTGCGCATTGACATAACTCTAGGAACAGATCTGAATAACATCTTGAAGTCTCGGGCACGCCGCAGGAACCGCTTCCCAAGCGGCGCTAGCGCTTATCCGCGCTGGGAATATGAAAAATATCCCCCGTTCAGCTTTCTTTAAGGGTTGGTATGCATTCCGTTCCGAGAGCAGAGAGGCTCAAGATATTTATATCCTATTCCCGGCGTAAGTCGGCCGGAGCCGACGCGCTCGTGGACGCGCTGGAGGCCCGGGGCTTCGATGTCATTATAGACCGCCGCGACCTGCCCATCGGAGAAAAGTGGCAAGCCGAGCTGAGCGAGTTCATCCGGCTCTCCGACACAGTGATCTGGCTTGTTAGTGAGCTCTCGGTGCGCTCCGCATGGGTGAACTGGGAACTGGATGAGGTCGCCAAACGCAATAAGCGCCTTGCCCGGTAATGATTGGCGATACGCCTCGCGACAGGCTACCCCGGCAACTCGATGAGATCCAATTTTGCCGTGCGACAGGCTGTTCGACGTCGCGCGTGATCTGGACACTCTGGTGCAGGTTTTGGAGACGGATCGCGCTTGGCTAAAGGAGGCCTCACGCCTACAAGACCGCGCAACGGAATGGCGGTCGAAAGGTCGCGGGTCCACTTTTCTCCTGCTCGGTAACCGCTTAAGTCGGCAACGCTGGAAAGACAACCGTCCAACGAAGGCACCCCCGCCTGCGCAGGAGTTGCTGGACTTGCTGCTCGCCAGTCGCCGGGAAGCGACGAGAAGGCAACGGTGGTGGCTGGCGGGCAGCACGATGGTTGCAGCCTCGCGCTTCCGCTAGCCAGCTTCCCATATCTGCAAAGAAACGAGGCAAAACAGCAGCAGCAGCTAGCTGAGGCCCAAAAGCGCGAAACTCAGAAGACAGAATTGGACTTTTTGTCAAAGGCTGCGGATGCCGCCTACGGCAACGGCAGGGATTGGAGCAGGATAACGAACGCGGCGCTGCTGGCCTTGGACGGATTGCCGGATAAGCTGGCTGGCGTACTGCGTCCTGATGTAGAGAGGCCGAGTGGCAACTGATCGCCGACAGGGCATTCCGAGAGCCCTTAGAGCTCGCCCATGACGGATACGTCTATGAGGCGGCTTCACCCGGGACGGGCGAAAATCGTGACTGCATCCGAAGACGAGGACCGCCCGGATTGGGACGCGAAGACGGGCAAGGAACTCGCAAGGCTCGCCCATGAGGAGAACGTCATTACGGCGGCCTTCAGCCCGGACGGGGCGAAGATCGTGACGGCGTCGTGGGACAAGACCGCCCGGCTCTGGGACGCGAAGACGGGCAAAGAGCTCGCAAGGCTCGCCCATAAAGGAAACGTCTATGCGGCGACCTTCAGCCCGGACGGAGCGAAGATCGTGACCGCATCCGACGCCTTGACCGTATCCGACAAGGCCGCCCGGATCTGGGATGCGAAAACGGGCAAGGAGCTCGCAAGGCTCGCCCATGAGGACGACGTCTATGCAGCGGCCTTCAGCCCGGACGGGATAAAGATCCTGACCCTGTCGGTAGACAGCTGGCTCTGGGATGCGAAGACGGGCAAGAAGCTCGCAAGGCTGGCCCATGAAAGAGGAAAGGTTCATGCGGCAGCCTTTAGCCCGGACGGGACGAAGATCGTGACCGCGTCATCCGACAGCACTGCGCGGATTTGGGATGCGAAGACGGGCAAGGAACTCGCAAGGATCGCCCTGAGCTAAGTGTCTATGCGGCGGCTTTCAGCCCGGATGGGGCGAAGATCGTGACCACATCCGACGACAAGACCGTCCGGCTCTGGGATGCGGTGACGGGTCAGGAGCTCGCAAGGCTTGCCCATGAAGGAGGAAGGGTTCAAGTGGCGGCCGTCAGCCCGGACGGGGCACAGATCGTGACCGCGTCATACGGCAAGACCGCCCGGCTTTGACGCGGCGGCCCCAAGGAGTTCGACCGCCTCGCCCATGCGGGTAAAGTCCATGCGGCGGCCTTCAGCCCAGACGGAGCGAAGATCGTGACCGCATCCGACGACAGGACCGCCCGGCTCTGGGACGCGAAGACGGGCAAGGAGCTCGCCCGTCTCGCCCATGAGAATAGCGTCAAGGCGGCGGCCTTCAGCCCGGACGGGGCGAAGATCGTGACGGCGTCGTGGGACAAGACCGCCCGGCTCTGGGACGCGGCGACGGGTAAAGAGCGCCGCAGAACGCCCATGAGGAGAACTGCATTACGGCGGCCTTCAGCTCGGACGGGGCGAAGATCGTGACCGCATCCGACGACAGGACCGCCCGGCTCTGGGACGCGGCGACGGGTAAGGAACTCGGCCGCCCTCGTCCATGAAAATAGCGTCAAGGCGGCGGCCTTCAGCCCGGACGGGGTGAAGATCGTGACTGCATCCGACGACAAGACCGCCCGGCTCTGGGACGCGGCGACGGGTAAGGAGCTCGCAGAACTTCGCCCATGAGGAGAACGTCATTACGGCGGCCTTCAGCTCGGACGGGGCGAAGATCGTGACCGCATCCGACGACAGGACCGCCCGGCTCTGGGACGCGGCGACGGGTAAGGAGCTCGGCCGCCTCGTCCATGAGAATAGCGTCAAGGCGGCGGCCTTCAGCCCGGACGGGGTGAAGATCGTGACTGCATCCGACGACAAGACCGCCCGGCTCTGGGACGCGAAGACAGGCGAGGAGCTCGCCCGTCTCGTCCATCAGAATAGCGTCAATGCGGCGGCCTTAGCCATCGCTTTTTTCGGATTTTGGAATCATAGCTCAGATGGTGGATACAACTGATTTCGAGTTACACTTGAAACCATTCCTCTCACGGAATTGATAACGAAGTAATCTGGCAAAGATTATCCCACTTGATGTCGCCTGCACCCAGGTAGGAATGCAAGAAAGACCTCGCAAATGGCAGTCTGATGGCCGTATCGATCTTCGTCGTCGTGATTGGCTATCGGCCATTCAGCGCGGTGAAAACCCTGCGGTGCCGTTGCAGAAGTGAGCCCTATTCTTGGATTGGTGGGTACCTGGGGAGCGACTTCTTGTGGTGATGGCCAACCTGCCCGCGTCACGCTTTTCCGGGAGTAGCTGCTAAATGATCTGAAAGCAGGCATCGCCGCTCGCGTTTTTTTTGGAACCCGCCTGGTCCGGAAACGGCCTATTGTGCGCGTCCTTGTCAAACGCGCCGCAAAAGTCCTGTGCGCGATGATAAAGCGTGCAGAAGCCGGAAGACTTTGCCTTGGCGTTGAAAGGCAGCGCCGGCCAAAATCGCGTTAACCGCAAGCTAACGCATTTAGCCATAATTAACCATCCAGTTTTTGAAACTTTGGTTCATGCAGAAGGGAGATAAAGCAATTTTTGAAAAACCGTTCACTGCGGGCTTCGTAAAATCAAGGACTTAACGTAAGTATCTGGATACTTAATCCGCGGCCCTTTTGCAAAACGAACCCAAATTTTTGCCTGATTTTAAGCTAAGCCTCCCGGATGAGGCGAACCAGATCACGGAGGCAAGCCGCATGAGCGCTTCGGCAGCCGGGCGCTCGCTCCCCCCGAGGGAAGAGACCCGCGACTGGCGCGTTGAATGGCAAGTTTCCGCCAAGCTCGTCGTATTCGCTCTGAAGTGGTTCCTGGCCCCTGCGGAAATGCCGCGGCACTCTACTGCGCAGGCACGAGCTTTGGGGGCGGGTCGAGCTTGGTGTCGTCGGCTGTGAGCGCGCCTTCCTCGACCATCTCCGCGAGCTTGCGGCGCGCCTCCTCCGCCTCGCGCTGACGCGTCCAGAGCCCGGCATAAAGCCCGCCCTGCGCCAGAAGCTCGGCATGGGCGCCCCGCTCGACAATCTTACCCTTGTCCATGACGAGGATCGTGTCGGCGTGGATCACGGTGGAAAGCCGGTGCGCGATGACAAGCGTGGTGCGGTTCTTCGCAACCTGATCGAGCGAGGCCTGGATCTCCTTCTCGGTGAAGCTGTCGAGCGCCGAGGTCGCTTCGTCAAGCATCAGGATCGGCGGCGCTTTCAGGATCGTGCGGGCAATAGCGACGCGCTGCTTCTCGCCGCCCGAAAGCTTGAGCCCGCGCTCGCCGACCATCGACTTGTATCCGAGCGGCAATTGCCTGATGAAGCCGTCGATCTGGGCCATGCGCGCGGCCTCCTGCAGTTCTTCATCGGTGGCCGCAACGCGGCCGTAGCGAATGTTGTATTCGATCGTGTCGTTGAAGAGCACCGTATCCTGGGGCACGATGCCGATGGCGGCGCGAAGCAACTCCTGGGTGACGCCGCGGATGTCCTGCCCGTCGATGAGGATGCGCCCGGCCTTCACATCGTAGAAGCGATACAGCAGCCGCGACACCGTCGACTTGCCCGCGCCCGATGGCCCGACCAGCGCAACCATATGCCCTGGCGGCACCTCGAAATCGACGCCGCGCAGGATCGGGCGAGCATCGTCATATGAGAAAGAGACGTTCTCGAACCGGATCGCGCCCCTGGTGACGGCCAGCGGCTTTGCTCCCGGATTGTCCTTCACTTCCGGCTTCTGCCCGAACAAGGTGAACATGGCCTCGATGTCGACAAGCGCCTGCTTGATCTCGCGATAGATCATGCCCATGACGTTCAGCGGCTGGTACAGCTGGATGAACACGGCGTTCACGAGCACGAAATCGCCCACCGTCGCGGTCCCCCGGGCGACGCCGCGCGCCGACAGGAGCATGGCAAGCACCATGCCCGCCGTGAAAATAACGGTCTGGCCGAAGTTGAGGATCGCAAGCGAGCTGGAGGTGCGGATGCTGGCGCGCTCGAAGCGCTCCATGGAATAATCGAAGCGCCCCGCCTCCCAGCGCTCATTGCCGAAATATTTGACGGTCTCGTAGTTCAGAAGGCTGTCGACGGCCTTCGTGCTCGCATCCATGTCCGCATCGATATATTCGCGGCGAATCTTGATGCGCTTCTCGCTGAAGAAGAAGCTGAACCAAGCGTACATCACGATCATGATGAGCACGATCGCGACCATGACCCAGCCGAAATAGGTGCCGAGCAGCAAGCAAACGAACAACACCTCCAGGATAGTCGGCGCAAGGTTCAACGCGCCCATGCGGATAATGAGGTCGATCGACAGTTTGCCACGATCCAGCACGCGCGAGAGGCCGCCCGTCTTGCGCTCGAGATGGAAGCGCAGCGAGAGATCGTGGACATGGCGGAAGGTCTGGGTCGCCAGCACGCGCGTCGCATGCTGCCCGATATGCGTGAAGAGCACGTCCCGCAGCTGCACGAAGCCGATCATGGCAACCCGCGCGACGCCATAAGCGACGATCAGGGCGAGGGGAACAGCCGCGATCTGCGCCGCCGTGGTCGACGAATCGGACCCAGGAAGCCCGGTGAGCGCGTCGACCGCCGCCTTGTAGGCCAGCGGCATCGCGATGGTGATAACCTTCGCCGCGATCAGCGCCAGAGCAGCGAGGACAAGCCGCAGCTTCAGATCCGGCCGCCCCTTCGGCCACACAAAGGGAAGCAAATACT
The DNA here is from genome assembly GCA_963817495.1 of uncultured Alphaproteobacteria bacterium. Taxonomy (GTDB): domain Bacteria; phylum Pseudomonadota; class Alphaproteobacteria; order Rhizobiales; family Rhodomicrobiaceae; genus Rhodomicrobium. The sequence continues at coordinate 111,990 of CAWFOS010000019.1, forward strand.
TGAGGATAGCTGCGTGATGCTCTCCCCCTTCGGGGACGGCTGCATGGTGGGAAACGGCACGATGGCGCAAAAAAAGCCTCTTTGATCGATCAATACCCAGAAAGCGCTTCAGGAGGTGGATGGCAAGTGAAAACACCCCCCTCCATATAAGCGAGCTTCCTCCATTGGCGAGGGTTTCTCGCTCAAGCAGGACGCAAGCCGAAACGGCCTATGCTCTTGACCAAGCTCATTTTGGATGTGATGACGGCTATATGAAACAAAAGAAAATGAAACGCCTTTGTGTCTATTGCGGCTCCGGTTCAGGGAAGGATCCGCGCTTTAAGGCCGCAGCCGCGACTCTCGGCCAAGCCATGGCGGAGGCTCAGATCGGGCTGGTCTATGGCGGCGGCGGCAATGGCCTGATGGGCAGCGTCGCCCAGACCGTCCGCGACTTTGGCGGCCATGTCACGGGGATCATACCGGCCTCGCTTCTTGAAGTCGAAAACGCGCTCGAAACCATCAATGAGCGGTTCGTCACCAACGGGTTCCACGAGCGGAAGATGCTCATGTTCAATCTGTCCGACGGGTTTGTTGCTTTGCCGGGCGGCGTCGGCACGCTGGAGGAGCTTGTCGAGCAGCTGACCTGGACGCAGCTCGGCCATCACGACAAGCCTGTGTTCATCGTGAACACAGCCGGGTACTGGGATTTGCTGCTTGAGCTGTTCGACCAGATGCGCGAGCAAATGTTCATCCGGCCCGGCATTGAGACGCGCTACATCGTTGTGGACGACGTCGAGCAGGTTGTCCCGGAGTTCCTAAAGCGCCGCCCGCCCAAGCGGACGACCGCGCCGCGTCTCATCCGCGCCTGAACTCAGCCAGTATTGCTGGCTTCGCCATCGAACTGGGCGTTGCAGTGGCGCGTTCCCGCTGCGATGGTGCATGAGCACGATCCCGCCTTTGTCGGCGAACGCGAGGCTTGATTGCGGGCTCAACGCAGCTGTAGCGCGGAGAGGCTGTAATTTTCCCGCAAATGCTGAAGGTAAGAACTGGCCTCCTGCACAATGTCGTAGCCGAGATTGTAGGAGGCGATCCAATAACTGATTAGCGCTATGTCAAGCAGCGTGAAGATCGCCACGAGACTGAAGGGCAGGCGATTCATTATTGGGGCGGCGGCGTCTGCCCTTCGGCTGACGGCCTTGAAGAACCCTCTGACGATGAGGGCCCCATAGAGTGATAAAAGCCCGCCGAATACGACGATCAGCCACGGGATGCTTTCTCTTATTCCGATGAATAAGAAAAAGAGGAATGGGAACAGAAACAACAATGTGATGAGAAGCACGCGCAACAAAAGCTTCAGCTTCTTATAAAGGATGCGAAGACCTTTGATCGCTTCGCCGAGGCCGGTGATCGCTGCTTCCAGCGCCGAATTGAGAGCGGCTATGGTCAGGTCGATCGGGTTGTCTAACATGCTCATGACCCCGGGAACCCATCCTGGTTAGATCCCTTTCAGGCCTGTTGAGTTCCATCAGGCCGAGAATCGATCAGCCTCAAGCCCCCAGGCTTGGCGTTTTCGAGACGCCCTGCCGCCGGAGGGCGCTCGCGCCAAGTCGTGTCATCCTTCAGCGCAGGCGATCAGTAGCCGCAAGGCATGTCGCATGGGCGGGGCGGTCCCCGTCGGACCCTGAAGGCGTAAGGGTCATAGCGTGGCGCCATCGGCGGTCCCCATGTCCGGTAAGGCGCGGTATGCTCGTAATAATATCTGGGGTAATGCCGGAAGGGCCACCCACCTTGGAAAAGCCAAAATAGAAAGGCGCCCAGTATGATGCCTGCGATCAGATAGGCGGCGCTCATCGCCCAACTCCTGGTTTTCTTGAACCGGTAGGGAAAGAACGCTTGGGCCCCTCAGAAAGCTTCGGGGAAGGTCGGGAAAATAAATTGAGAGGAACCGCATGGAACAGGTCAGGCTCTGGCTTGTTCGCGCGATTTCAAAACGGCCGTGAAAATAGACCAGTTTATCAACTTGGCTGCTCTGAAACGCAAGCAAATGGTTAGCCGGAAACCTCGCCATCATTCAGGGCAAGATCATTGTTGTTGATCCTTTGTCCGACAATTGCGCGTTTATGACCGCCAGCCATAATCTTGGCTTCAAGGCCTCATACGAAAACGAGAAGAACCTGCTTTCATCGGGCGCAGCCGGCCGAGGCGTACATGTTTCATATTCTCGACGTTTACGACCATTATCGCTCGCGTGCGCGGCGGCCCGCAGCCTGGTTTACAGGCTCGAAAGTGGGATGCCAGGGACGTCAGGCCCGCTATCTGGCGCAATAACCCGATGAGGAAAATCGATGCCTGTTCGCTATGGAATTTTGCGCGGAAAACCGGCGCGGATCCTTCATCACAAGCCTGACGATCCGGCGCCGCATATGGAGGTCTTGATCGATACGCCGGCCGGCCCGTTCCGGCTTGCCGTCAACGTCCGCTCCGACGATCAGACAAACCTTTGCTTCCACACCGAGCAGAACTTCAAGCATCCCATTCTCGATCATCTGCAAGCGCTGCCTCAGGGCCTGACTCGGCCCGCACGCGAAGACCGCCAGCTGCGCATCGATTACGTGCGCGGCAACTTCTTCGATAGCAGCGCGATGCGCACCGCGGACCAAGGCTCCATCGGCGATCCCGACGCGCTCGACACCCTGCTTAGCAATGCCTTGATGAGCGCCACGAACACCGACGGGGCCGAGCTCTTCGCCTTTGGCAATCCCTGGGGGCCAGAGGCGGACAAGCCCGACAAATACTTTGAATTCCTGCCCGGACGCGGCATTCACGACATTCATATGAATCAGGGCAGCCCGGCGCCGCACGATCGCGACGATGGCGTCTGGCAGGATGGCGGCCTCATCCTCCGCTTTCCGAACGGCGGTGCAACCGCCTTCTTCTTCGCCTTCCAGAACCAGAACTGGAAAACCGACGACATAACAGGAAAGCCATTACGGGCTTGAGCCTCTCAAGGCTACTTGAGGGGCCCCTTGCTTGAGAAGCCAAGCGACCGATCCATATCTCCGGAAGTTACGGGAATGGAGTTCCGATGGCTTATCTGGATAAGGAACAGCGCCGGCGCGCTCGCGTCCGCAATGTTGCGCAATCTTTTGTGCTGGTCGGCGGGATCGGAGCCATCACAGCGCTCTCCGCCTATGTGCTGTTCGGCCAGACCGGCGTTGTCTGGGCGCTGATCTTCGTCGGCGTGTTCTCGCTAATCGGTCCGAGGGTTGCCCCCGACGCCATCATGCGGATGTTCAACGCAAGGCCGGTTAATCCGCTGGGCGGCAGCGATCTTGTGCGCCTTGTGCAAGCGCTTTCCGAGCGCGCTGGCTTGAAGGCAGCGCCTCGCCTTTATATGATCCCAAGCCAGACGATGAACGCGTTCGCGGTCGGCACGCCGTCTCGCTATTCGCTCGGCGTTACCGAGGGACTTGTGAGTCGCCTGGATTTTCGTGAACTCGCGGGCGTGCTCGCACATGAAATCACGCATGTGCGCAACAACGACATATGGGTGATGAGCCTTGCCGACATCCTGAGCCGGTTCACGCGCAGCATGACCTTCCTGGCGATGGTCCTGTTTTTCCTGAGCGTGCCCGCAACGATTTTCACGGGCGCGCCGGCACCCTGGCTCGCCATCGCGCTCCTGTATTTCGCGCCCACGCTTTCGAGCTTGTTGCAGCTTGCGCTGTCGCGGTCGCGCGAATTCGATGCCGATCTCGGCGGCGCGGCGCTGACGGGCGATCCAGAAGGGCTCGCCTCGGCGCTTAATAAGCTCGAACGTTATCAGGGACGGCTTTGGGAAGACATCTTCATGCCCGGGCGGCGTATCCCCCTGCCTTCAGTTTTGCGAACGCATCCGGAGACATCGGAGCGCATAGCGCGGCTCAAGGCGTTGCGCAAATCAGAGACAGCGCCCCTCCTGTTCCGGAACCCTTGGCGGCACGTGGCGGGTTTCGCGCCCCATCCGCCGCAACCGCGCTACCACTGGAACGGGTTCTGGTTTTGAAGCCAGATAAAGGGCGAAGGTTTGAGGCGTAGAATCTCGGCACGCTGCTGGCTCCCTTTACGTATGCATTGCTGTGCCCAAAGTCGTGCCCGATTCCACAAGACACGGCCGCCCACCTTTCGCGTCGAGGGGACGCACGCCAGGACATCGCGAGGCAAGAGTCGCACCTGCGCCCGCAAGCGGGTCAACGTTCGCCGCTATAGACGGGTGCGCGGCAGGTCCACGTTCACGCGATGCAAGCGGCGCCCTTTTCCGAGGATGGAAAATTTGTCTTTATTAAAATTGATCAATATTAGTGCATGTTTTCTTCAGCTTTAAGGATGGTGCCACCTTTAAGAATAACTTCGAAGTTATTACCGTCATGTTTGGCTTCAATTATCGGGAGTTATCCATGCATGTCGGCTCCAAATGTTGGCTAATCCTATGCTTTGCAGTGATCGTAGCGCCTCATACTTGGGCCAAAACAACCTCCTCAACCGAGGTCAACGCATATGCGGTGATGGAGGGTTACAAAATTCCCTTTAAAATGAGGACTGAAGCTGACAGATCTAAAAATATACAACAAGTTAATCTGACGGTGGACATGAATCAAATTCCTACAATCAATCTTTCGGGTCCAATAGATACGCGTTTGAATTATAAAAGTGAGATTTCGAAAATCTCTCTTTGCGGCGTAAATGACAAGCGAATCTGTTTGAACATTGCGTCTAATGTTGAGGTGAATACGCTGATTCCGGTATCGGGACGGATGACGTTTTCGTGCTTCTTTGACTTTGTGAACCACTCTGGAAACCTGTCAGTAGAAAAAGTGGATGTAAATAATTTGCACTTCGAATCATGGTTGAATACTTTTGCAAACGTCCTCGGTGAGGAGAAGACGGTTGCCTCAAAAATCAAGAATGAAATCGAGAAGCAGTTGCAATCAAAAAGGCTGGATCTCAGCGGTGCAGGGCTACTTTCGGAGATCGGCACAAAAACCGTCAATAGCAACCTGGAATTATCACTCAAACTCAGAAATCGAGCGCCCGCTCTAAAGGTGTTTCAAACCGTGCTCGCTCAAAAAAGCGGTAACCGTGTCGAAATCGGCGAGGAGCAAAACCCGGCTTCCCTGCCGGAAAGCAGGGACTCCAGACCCGTGATGTCGAGGCGCTGAACCGCTCCGCCGACCCCTTCCAAATTGATTGCTCCCAGGCCGATGCGCGCGCAAGCGGGCCGCGTTCGTCGCTATGGACACGCGCGCGCGACGGGTCCATGTTAACCTCGATGCAAGCGGCGCCCCTTTCGAACATCGCGGAATTCACGGTCTCGGAGCTGTCATCGGCCATCAAGCGGACGGTCGAGGACGCATTCGGGTTGGTGCGGCTGCGCGGCGAGGTCTCGGGCTATCGCGGTCCGCACAGCTCGGGCCACGCCTATCTTTGCCTGAAGGACGACAGCGCCCGCATCGACGCCGTGATCTGGCGGACCGCATTCGCGAAACTGAAGTTCAAGCCCGAGGAAGGGCTTGAGGTCATCGTCACCGGCCGAATCACCACCTTTCCCGGCAAGTCGAGCTACCAGATCGTCATCGAGCAGCTGGAGCCGGCGGGCGCGGGCGCGCTCATGGCGCTGCTTGAGGAGCGGAAGAGGAAGTTTGCCGCCGAGGGGCTGTTCGACCAGGAGCGGAAGCGGGCGCTGCCGTTCTGGCCGCAGGTGGTCGGCATCGTGACTTCGCCTACGGGGGCGGTTATCCGCGACATGCTGCACGGCTTCACCGAGCGCTGTCCGACGCGCGTACTGCTCTGGCCTGTGCGCGTCCAGGGAGAGACATGCGGCGCTGAGGTCGCGGCCGCCATTCGTGGCTTCAATGCGTTTTCGGTTGAGGGGACGCTGCCGAGGCCGGATTTGCTTATCGTGGCGCGCGGCGGCGGAAGCCTGGAAGACCTCTGGGGCTTTAACGAGGAGGCTGTTGTTCGCGCGGCGGCGGAAAGCACGATCCCTCTGATTTCGGCCGTGGGCCACGAGACCGACTGGACCTTGATCGACCTCGTCGCGGATGCGCGGGCACCGACGCCAACGAAAGCGGCGGAATGGGCGGTGCCGAAACATTCGGACCTCGTTCTGCGCCTGTCGGAATGCACCGACCGCGCGCGGCGGTGCGTGCGGCGGCACCTCGAGAAGCTTCGCGCGGATTTCCGCGGCGCCGAGCGCGGCTTGCCGCGGCCTCACGCTCTTCTGGCCGTGCCGCGCCAGCGCCTCGACACGGCGGGCGCCCGGCTCGGGCAGTCGCTGCGCCATTTCAGCGAGCGTTCGCGCGCGCGCCTCGAATACCAGTCCGTGCGGCTGACGCCGCGCCACATCCGGCTGGCTCTGGAGCGGGCGTCGGAGCGCCTCAATCGGGCAGGCGATGGCGCGCAAAGGTGTTTCCGCGAAGGCATTGTGAAAAAGCGCGAGCGCCTGAACGATCGCGGCGCACGGCTCAATCCCCGGCTGCTTGCCGGGCCTGCGATCCGCCAGCGCGAAAGGCTGGAATCGCTGGCGGCCCGGGCAGCGCAAGGCGCGCGCAACGCGCTGAAGCGCAAGGCATTCGAGTTGACGTCGCTCTCCCAGCTCTTGCGTAGCCTCAGCCACAAGAGCGTGCTCGACAGGGGCTTTGCGCTTGTGCGCGGAGCGGGCGCCGAGGTGATACGCCGCGCCGCAGCGCTGAAGGCCACCGCCGCCCTTGACATTGAATTTGCCGATGGTCACGTTTCGGCTCATTATTTCGGGCCGGAAGCCGAGACAGGCGAGCCTGTTTTGCGCCGAAGGAGTGCCGCTCAGGCTTCTCGCCGGACGGTTTCGGTCAACAAGGACGACGGCAGCCAGGGCACTCTACTTTAAGGCATGGGCAGAGGATGAATCGAATCGAGCGTTCCTTCGCATTTGGGCAAGAGGCCAAGATCCGCTATCTCGACGGCGAGTTCCAGGTTCTGAAGAATGGAGCTTACGTTCGCTGCGCCGTTACCGGCGAGCCGATCCGTATTGAGGAACTCCGTTATTGGAGCGTTCCTCACCAGGAGCCCTATGCGAACGCACAAATTTCGCTGCGACGCCATTTGGAGCGGGAGAAACTCAAGTAGCACCGTCTTGTAATCCCGAAAACGCCGCAGACGTTATCCGGGATCGCAAAAAAGACAGCGCTTCAAGACGTTACGATCCCGGACAAGGCTTCGCCATTTCGGGATGACGATAGGCCGAGCAATTCCAAAAGCCGTGCCTCACCGTCTTCCGTGAACTCAACCCTTATCGGCATCGCCAAAGCAGATCGAGAAATCTCCGCGAGCACGCCCCGTGCGCCTTTTAGCCGGGCGTGATCCTTTTCTGTTGTAATGAGGCCGGCTTTCAGCGCTTTCGCATCAGCCAGGAGCGATCCCGCATCAGCATCGCTGTAGGGATGGTGATCGGGGAAGCTGACGCTCTTCACGACAGTAAGCCCTGCGTCCCGCAAGGTATCGAAGAACTTGCCCGGCCTGCCGATCCCACAGAAGGCAAGGAATGGTCGGTCGCGGAGTTTCTCCGTGACGAGAGGAACGATCTGCGCGTTGAAGACGGGCAGGGGTGAGGAGCGATATCGCTGCCTCTTCTGTTCCATGATCTGCGCTGCGTGTGTTCGGCCGGGCGCGCCAAGGATGACGGCCGCGTCGGCTTTTCCGAGCTGAAACGCAAGAGAGGCGCGCAAGGGACCGAGCGGAAAGACATGACCGCACCCAACGCCCGTGCCGCCATCTATAACGATGAGGCTGAAACCCTTTTCAAGCGTGGGGTTCTGAAAACCATCGTCCATGATGATGGCGTCCAAGCCCAGCGTCTCAAGAAGCTTCGCGCCCGCCGGTCGATCCCGGCTCACCACCGTCGGCGCGGCTCTCGCCAGAAGCAGCGGCTCATCGCCAACCCTGTCCGCGCCGTCCTCCGCGCTGTCGATCAAATGCGGACCGCGCTCGCTGCCGCCATAGCCGCGCGTTAGAAAGCCGGGCTTCAAACCCGCCTCACGCAGCAGAGACGCAAGCTTCAACGCCATCGGCGTCTTGCCCGCGCCGCCCATCGTGAAATTGCCGACGCAGATAACGGGCAGCTTGCTGCGATAAGGGGAGGCGGTCCCAAACCGCCTCTCGACAAGCTTGCCATAGACCGCCGAGATGGGCCAAAGCGCCCAGGCGGCAAAGGGGATACGCCCCCCATACCACCAGGCTGGCGGCTCAAGCCGCATGTTTCGCCATCGGCTCCAGCTTTGAGGCTGCGGGCTGGGGAAGATAGGGTTTCAGCGCTTCCAGCGTCTTTTCGAGCGCACCGCCCAGCGTGCCTATGGCCGCCGCGGCCTTGCGTTTCATCTCGGCAGCTTCGGCCGGGTTTTCAAACAGGGACCTGAGCGCAGACGCCATGTCGTCGGGTCCTCCAACGAGCCGAAGTCCTTCGTAGCGTTGCAAAACCGTATAAGTTTCGGTGAAGTTGAACGTGTGCGGCCCGCTCAAAATCCCCGAGCCGAGCTTGATCGCCTCGATCGGGTTCTGGCCTCCGTGATGAACCAGCGATCCGCCGATGAACGAAAGCGGGGCGAGCGAATAGAAAAGGCCAAGCTCGCCAATGGTGTCCGCGAGATAGACGTCGGTGTTTTCGCCTATCGGCTCGTGAGCAGACCGCCGCGCGACGGCCAGCCGCCGTTCGCGCAGAAGCGCCGCGATGGCTTCGCCCCGATCTGGATGCCGGGGCGCGATGATGGTGAGGAGCGAAGGCATCGCGCTGTGCAGCATTTCATGCACGCGCGCGATCACTTCGTCTTCGCCGGGGTGTGTGCTGGCGGCGAAAAAGAGCGGCCGCTCTCCGAGATTGCGGCGCAACTCAGCCATGGCCGGCGCATCCACCGGCGGCGGCGGTGCATCGTATTTCAGGTTGCCGGTGATGGAGGTCTTGCGGACGCCCAGTTCCGTCAGGCGCTTTGCGAAGCGCCAGTTCTGCGTGAGAACCAGATCAAACCGCGAGAACACAGGCTTTGAAAGGCTCGACAGCCGCGACCATCGCTTGAATGAGCGCTGCGACATCCGGGCGTTGACAAGCACGAGCGCCACCTTTCGGTTGCTCGCCTCGACAATAAGGTTCGGCCAGATTTCGGACTCCGCAAAAACCCCGACATCTGGACGCCAATGATCGAGGAAACGCCCGCAAAAGCCCGCATTGTCCAGGGGCAGAAATTGATGGATCGCGCCTTCCGGGAGGCGAGCGGCGGCAATCTTCGCCGAGGTTGTGGTGATGGTCGTGAGCAGAAGGTTCAGCCCCGGATGACGGTGCTTCAACTCGTGCATCAGGGGAAGGATGGAGTTCGTCTCTCCCACGCTTGCCGCATGAAACCAGAAAAGAGGGCCATCCGGGCGGGGCATTCCTGCAATTCCCAAACGCTCGGGAAGCCGTTCCGGCACTTCCTTCCCCCTCGCCGCCCGCTTTCTTAGAATGGTCATCGCGGCTGGACGAGCCAATGAGGTAGCGCCGCGATAGGCGGAAAGCAGAAAGCCGGATCGATATTCCTTCGCGGTCTTCGGGGCGGTCTTGCGATAGTCGCTTCCCGCAAGTTCATAAGCGCGCGCCGTGGCGGCATTCATGGCTGCTTCCACCTGCTGGCGGAACTCCTTCAAGGAGCTTTCGTCCGCATCGCGCGGCACATAAATCGGTTCGCCCGCCACCATCGCAAGGTTGGAGAACGGCAGATTGATGGTGAAGCGGCTCCATGTAGGCAGCGTGATAAAGCGGTCTGTCGCCATGGCGAGCGGAACGATGGGGCGGCCCGACATTCGCGCAAGCGTCACGATGCCCATTCCGGCGACGCGCGCAGGCCCCGGCGGGATATCGGTTGTCATGGCTATTGTGGTATTCGCTTTGAGCGCCTTCAGTGCGGCCCTAAGCGCGCCCGCGCCGCCGCGGTCCTTGCCCGAACTCGCCCGCGCCGGCGCCCCAAATCAGGCCCATGTCGAAATGCAGAAGCGTCCGGCCGATGATTTCGCCGTCCGCATGTTTGGCGACCATGTTGCTCACCGGCACGGTCTTCGGCTTGATTAGCGGCAGGAGCCCGAATTGCCCGTGCCACATGGCCACGATCATCGGATTGAGGTTTTCGAGGTAGGAATCGGTGTCGGCGGGTTCCCGGATGACCTTGGAGGTGGCGTACACCGCGCGGATGTGGCGTGCCCCAAGCTTGCCCACCATGTCCAGGAAAAACTCCGATTGCTGCAGGCGGCGGCCCCAACCGCGTTCATTGGGGGCAGGTGTGTTCATCAAGCGCCTGATCCCATGGCACTTCTCATGGCTGCCTCGCGTCTCATGATCTCAGCGCCTGCTTCAAAAGTGCACGGATCTCCGCGAGCTCGGCCAGGATGCGCTCCTGCTGTTCAGCAAGGAAGCGCAGGCTCACGCTGCCGGATGGCACCCCTGGCCGCGGCTCTCCCTCGCCAGAATAGAGCCAAGCCGGATTGACGCCGAGGATGTCTGCCATCGCCTTAACATTGATCTCACGGGGCCGACGGCGTGAGCCGAGGGTGTATGTGCTTATCGCCCGATTGCTGAGCTCACAACCGCGAGCCGTCATGGCCTTGGCGAGCGCGGTTTGATTCAGTCCGGCGAGATCGAGTGCGTGTTGCGGGCGTGTACCGAATGTACTGGCTTGGTTGCCATTAAGGGCTTGCTCGCCAGACTGCATAAGCATTCGCGTCCCCAATTTGCCGCCGGCCTCATCCATGCGGCCATCCTCACATCGTCTTGTGCCCTTGCGCCATGGGTGCGCCGTCAATTGCATCACTCATACGCTCGGCCAAAATGTGATGCAATTTGGGGGCGGCCGCAAGAAATCCGGGAACTTTTGCCTCTGCCGAGTTGAACTTGAGCGGAAATCCACAGGGATCTGTGACTATCCCCCCGGCTTCCGATACAAGAAGCGCGCCCGCTGCAACGTCCCACTCCCATTTTGGCATCAGCGCGAACGACGCGTCGGCCTTGCCGGAAGCGACAAGGGACAGGCGATAAATCATGGAATTTGCCCACACTTGCGTTACGGGCGGCCAGGGCCGCCGCCAGCGGTTGAGCTTCAAGACCGAGTCGGAAACGACAAGTCTCGCGCCAGCCAAAACGCTTTGGTCGCTGGCCCGGAGCTTGCGCCCGTTCAGAAAGGCACCCGCCCCGGCGCGTGCGTCGAAAGTCTCGCCACGCAGCGGATTGATGACCGCGGCCAGGACCGGTGTATGGTCTTCAACCAAGGCAACGGCGATCACCCAATCATCGCGGCCCTGGATGAAGGCCCTGGTTCCGTCGATGGGATCGACGACCCAGACGCGGCGCGCTTTCAGCCGGTCGTTATGCTCGGCGCTTTCCTCGGAGAGCCAGCCATAGCCGGGGCGGGTCTCTCTCAGCCGCGCAGCGAGCAGGGCATCGACCGCATGATCGGCCTCGGTGACCGCCGACCCGTCGGACTTCTTCTGCTTTTGGATCGTGCGGCCCCAATAACTGAGCGCGAGCTTGCCCGCCTCTTGAACGGCGTCACGGATAAGATCGAAGTCCTGAGCGTAATCGTCCCTCATGCCCGCTAAATGTCAGCCAGACGAAGAGAGCGCAATGGGGATGACGTCGAGGACCATTGCAAAAAACACAATCGCTCCAAATCCGTGGTTGCTGCGAAACCGGTCAAGACAGTTCTGGTTGTCATCGATATCGAGAGTCGCGATCTGCCATATGAGATGAGCGCATGCGACAATCATGCCGACAAAAAACCACAAGCCAGCCCCGATCATCCACCCCGAGAAGGTTATCCCGCCCAAGGTGATCCCGTAAAACAGACTGAGCCAGAGGGGTGTCTTCTTGCCGAATTTAAGGGCCGTGGATTTCAGCCCGATGACCTCGTCGTCCTCCTTGTCCTGATGGGCGTAGATCGTGTCATATCCGATTGTCCAGGCGACGGCGGCCACGTAGAGAATGACCGGCGCCAGCGCAAGCGACCCCCACATGGCGGCCCAGCCCATGAGAGCCCCCCACGAAAAGGCCAGGCCGAGAAATGCCTGTGGCCAGAAGGTCACGCGCTTCATGAGCGGGTATATCAAAACGATGCCGACCGAGGCAAAGCCGAGGCAGATCGCAAACAGGTTGAATTGGAGGAGCACCGCGAGGCCGACGAAGCATAGCGCAACAATCAGCGCCATCGCGGCCTTCACCGAGATTTGGCCGCTTGCCAACGGGCGGGCTTGCGTTCGTGCTACCTTCGCATCGATGTCGCGGTCGAGGATATCGTTGTAAATGCATCCAGCGCTGCGCATAGCAAAAGCGCCTATTGCAAAGAGAATAAGCAAATCGGGAGGGGGAAAAAGATCGATCGCCCGCGACGAAAGAGCCACGGACCACCAGCACGGCCAGAGCAGGAGCCACACGCCAATCGGCCGGTCCGCTCGCATGAGCCGGAGCCAGGGCCTAAGCCTCTGCGGTGCGAGCCGGTCCACCCAGTTCTTGCGAGGTGCGTCGGGAATTGGGCTGGCGGTGGTTTCTGGAGTACCAGTCTTGCTGTCTGCTGGAGGCAAAATAGCCGGCATATATATCGCTCATTTGCACGTGATTTCCCGGGTCACGCGAATAACGCAGATACTATGCTAAAATTTGGGGACTGTCTTATGTCATCACCACAAAACCGCGTTGCACGCAATGGCTGAGCAAAGGCTCTTCGTGGCAAATCCTCTCGATGCCATGCAGGAAGTGACGCTCAGCCATGCTCAAACTCACTATCTTCTGCATGTGCTGAGACTTTCCGAGGGGGCGCGGTTTCTCGTTTTTGACGGCAGGAACGGGGAGTGGCGCGCGGAAATCGTGGCTGCAAAAAAGAGCGGTTGCACCATCCGCCTGACCGAAAGGGTTCGGGAACAGACACCCGCCCAGGACGTCCACTATGCGTTTGCACCGCTGAAACAAGGCCGGCTCGATTATATGGTGCAAAAAGCCGTGGAGATGGGCGCTTCCCTGCTGCAGCCGGTCATCACAGCTCACACGGCGGTCCCGAGGCTCAATGTCGAGCGGATGCGTGCAAACGCAATCGAGGCTGCCGAGCAGTGCGGGGTTCTCGCTCTTCCGGAAATCAAGGCTCCGATCAAACTTGAGACCCTGCTCAAAACTTGCGAAAGTGACCGAACCATAGTCTTTTGCGATGAGCGTGCGGAAACTTCGTCGCCGCTGGAAGCGTTAGAGAGGCTAAAGGGGCGGAAGGTCATGGCGCTGATCGGTCCCGAGGGCGGCTTTTCGGCAGGTGAACGCGAGCGTCTGCTTTCCAAAAGCTTTGTGTGCCCCATATCACTCGGACCTCGAATCATGCGTGCCGATACTGCGGCCGTGGCGGTCCTTGCTCTTTTGAACGCGGTCCTCGGGGATTGGCGCGTATAAAAAGCCTACAATCTTGATATACATTCGGCGTGCGGACACGCGCACACCTTACTCCAAGCGGCAACAGATGGGATTATGATGCTAGCCAGCGGCGACAAACCTGAAGCGCCTGCCATTCAAAGCCGCGTTGAACTCGTGGCGCACATCGAAAAGGGCGCGAAGCCTAAGCCTGAGTGGCGGATCGGCACCGAGCACGAGAAGATTCCCTTCTACCGCGATAGCTTGCGCCCGGTTCCCTATGAGGGGCCGGCGGGCATATCGGCGTTGCTGCACGGTATGGCGGATCGCTTCGGCTGGCATCAGGTTTATGACCGGGACAAGGTCATTGCCCTTGAAGATCCGTCCGGCCACGGCGCCTCGATCACCCTTGAACCGGGGGGCCAGTTCGAACTCTCCGGCGCGCCGGTGCGGACGATCTTCCAGACCTGCGATGAGGTCGGCGGCCATCTGAAGCAGGTGAGTGAGATCGCGGACCCGCTTGGCATCTCCTTCCTTGCCCTGGGCTTTTCTCCGCTTTGGACGCTGGGGGAAACGCCGCGCATGCCGAAAAGCCGCTACGACATCATGACGGCCTACATGCCAAAGGTTGGCAAGCTGGGCCTCGACATGATGTACCGCACCGCGACCGTGCAGGTGAACCTGGACTTCGCCGACGAAGCGGACATGGTGAAGAAGCTGCGGGTGTCGCTCGCGCTTCAGCCGGTCGCGACGGCGCTGTTCGCAAACTCGCCCTTTACCGAGGGCAAGCCAAACGGCTTTCTCAGCTATCGCAGCGCCATCTGGCTCGACACCGACAATGCGCGCGCCGGAATGCTGCCTTTCGCCTTCGAGGATGGCATGGGCTATGAGCGCTATGTCGACTATGCGCTCGACGTGCCGATGTACTTCGTGCGCCGCAACAAGAAGTACATAGACACCGCAGGCGAGTCCTTCCGGGCCTTCCTGGATGGCAAGCTTCCGCAGCTGCCGGGCGAGAAGCCGACGATCGACGATTGGGCCGATCATCTGACCACGATTTTCCCCGAGGTCCGGCTGAAACGCTATCTGGAAATGCGTGGCGCGGACAGCGGACCTTGGAGCAGCCTGTGTGCGCTGCCTGCGCTATGGGCGGGGCTTCTGTATGATCAGGCGAGCCTCGACGCCGCCTACGATCTCGTCAAGGATTGGACGGCCGAAGAACGCCAACAGCTTCGCAACGATGTTCCCCGGTTCGCTCTGGGCACACCATTCCGCAACAGAACCGTTCTCGACATTGCGCGCCCTGTGGTCGAGATCGCCGAAGCTGGGCTGAAAGCGCGGGCCTACTCGAACCTCTTCGACGACGAGACTGCGTTCCTGAGGCCGCTCAGGGGATTCATCGAGAAAGGCCGCTCGGCCGCGGACGATCTTCTGGCGCGCTATCACGGCGAGTGGGGCGAGGATGTACGGCCCGTCTTCACCGAGAACATCTATTAAACAGGCGTTTGCGGCAGGCGAGCCGAACTGTCCGGGCCAATGAACACAAGCCGTGTCCGCGTCTCGAAGTCGCTATCCGGCCCCAAATCTTCGAGGGTCCACCGGCCGCCAACCTGTTGATAAAGGTATCGGCGTTCCGGCGCGCCCGTGAAGGTAACGAAGCCCTTTGCGCGGAAGATCTCCTTCCCGAGCCGGTCCGCCAGACGTTCCAGCGCTTCCCGCCTTACCGGCCGGTTCCTTTCCAAGGTCCAGGTCCTGCACCGGATGGCATGGTCATGAAGGTGGCCTCGTTTGAACGAGCTTGAGCCGTGGCCTTGCTGCCGCCCCCTCCCGGAGGCCAACTGCTTTGATCGGCCGAAGAGGATTTCCAAAGGGACCTCTGCATACGAAGTTTCGTACACGGGGGCTGGCGCGTGCTGAGCGAGCCACGGGCGCACCTCGGCCATTGCATCGGTGGACACGAGATCGGTTTTGTTGAGGATGATGAGGTCTGCCTGAGCCAACTGCCGAAGGACGGTATCGCCAACGTACCTGTTTGCCGCCCGGTCCCGGATCTGCTCGGCATCGGCGACGACGAGCACGCCGTCGAGCGGAAGCCCGTACATCTGGCCATAGTGCGCAATCTTGCCGGGCTCCGCGACGCCGCTGGCTTCGACGACGATATGGTCAAGCGCATCGGCCCGCTTGAGGACGTCATTGATGGCTGCGGCAAAGCCGTTGGATAGATCACAGCATAGGCAGCCATTGGTAAGGCTGATCGTGCCGCCATCGTGGCTCGCGATCAGCTCCGCGTCGATGTTCACTTCGCCGAAGTCGTTGACGAGGACGGCGATTTTCTGGCCGGCCGCCCGCGAAAGCAGGGCGTTGAGGAGCGTGGTTTTGCCAGCGCCCAGATAGCCGCCGATGACGGTGAAAGGAAGCACGTCAGGCTGCCTTGCGCTTGTAAACGCTTTCGCCCTCTTTGAAGGTTTCGAGCACCTTGATGTCGAGGATCTTGTCGGCTGGCATAGCCGTAGGGTCGCCGTCGAGCATGACGAGATCGGCGAGCTTGCCCTCCTCGATGGTGCCCTTGGTATCCTCTTCGCGGATCTGCCAGGCGGCGTCGATGGTGAGCGCCTTGAGCGCGCGATGCACGTCGATGCGCTCGTTCGGGCCGATAATCCTGCCGGCACGGGACTGCCGCGTGACTGCGCTCCAGACCATGCGCATCGGGTCCGCCGGAGTGACCGAGAAATCGTTGTGGTTCGAAAAGCGAAGACCCTTCCTCGCGGCTGAAACCATGGGGCTCATGAAGAAAGCACGCTCCTCGCCCAGGTTCTCGACATGGATGTCGCCCCAGAAGAAAGTGTGCACCGTGAAATAGCTGGGCGAGAAGCCGAGCTCGGCATAGGCATCGAGCTGATCAGGCCGCATGAACTGCGAATGGACGATGATCGTGCGGCGATCCTCGTCCGCCTTCACGCCCGCGAGGCGGCCCGCGTCGATCATCATGTCGATAGCGGCGTCGCCATTGCAGTGGGAGAAGACCTGGATGCCCTTCTTGTAAAGCTCGCCGAAAGCTTTGTTCACAAGCTCCGGCGGGAAAAGCGGCGCGCCGCGCCAGTCCTTCTCGCCAGCGGGGCCGCCAGTCAGCAAGGGCTTGCTCCAGAAGGCGGTCTTGCCTTGCGGCGAGCCGTCGAGCACGAACTTGATCCCTTGCACCTTCAGCCGGTTCTTGTACTTGCCGAAGGCTTCGCGGGCGGTATCGGGTATCTCCATCTTGCCGCCCTTGAAGTCGGGGAAATACTCCCGGACCAACGCCGGGATCTCCAGCACCAATGGCAGCGAGACGATGTCGAGGTAGAGTCGGTCCTGGTCCGCTCCTTTGCGCAGGAATGCCAGATCCTTGGCGTTGGTCGCGCCTTCCTGGCAGGTAGTAATGCCGACGCGGGCGTACACTTGCTGTGCGGCGTGGAGCGTGTCGAGCAGTTCGGCCTCGCCGGGTTGCGGCATCTTCGTGAATATCGGTAGGAAGGCTGTTTCCATAACGAGGCCTTCCGGTTCGTTCGAGCCTTTCTTGCGAAGGATCAAGCCGCCCGGCGGCGTCTTCGTCGAGGCGTCGATGCCCACCTTCTTGAACGCCGCTGAGTTGAGCACAGCGCCGTGGTTGGAGCTGTGGATCAGCATAACGGGATTATCCGGGAAATACGGATCGAGGTCGTCGCGGGTAATCTGCCTGCCGTCCGACAGGTTGGTCATGTCGTAGCCGTAGGCGATGATCCATTCGCCGGGCTCCGTGTTGAATTTCGCCTGATGCGCCTTCAGGACCGTGATGATGTCCGCGATCGAGGTGACTGGTCCCGCGGGCACGCCCGACACGTTGACCCATTTCACGATCTGCGGCGCGTTCATGAAATGCCCGTGCGCGTCGATGAAGGAGGGCATCAGGGTTGCCCCGTTCAGCTCGATGATTTTCGTCGTGCCGGTCGCGAGCTTCATGGCATCGGCTTCGTCGCCCGCCGCGATGATCCGCCCGCCGGTTACGGCGACCGCCGCAACTTTGGGCTTGCCGTCGGCCATGGTGAGGATGGTCCCTCCGCGAAAGATCTTTTCCGCGCTCTGTCCTTCCGGCATGCCAGCAGCTCTCACTTCTCCCTCCAGCGTCAATGCCGCACCAAGCGTGGCAGAGATGGCAGCGGCAATGACCTGCCTTCTATCCATTTGCGGCATTCAACTCTCCTATAAACATAGTTAGATGAGGCGTTCAATGCACGATTGTCCTATCCATCACCTTCGCCAGAGCCTGAATGAGTGCCACATGGCCATTGCATAGACCAAGATCGTTCGCGTTCCGTGAAGCGGCCAGAGAATAGTCTTGCGATGTGAACGCGGGCAGGGGCCGCTGGACTGGCATAGGTGCCGCAAGTGAGACAGCCGCCGGCAGAGGCGTTTCCTCCAGGCTCGCCTTCTTTTCGAGAGCGCCCTTCACAGCGGTCGAAACCTGCACCGGCTGCACCCGTCCTTCCAGAACTGTTCCCCAGACCTTGATGTCCTTGAGCTTTATCGGATCGACGTCATACGGGCTTTGCTCGAGGACAGTGAAGTTGGCAAGCTTGCCGGGCTCGATGGAGCCGATTTCGTTTTCCAGCCGGATCGAATAGGCGGCGTTGATGGTGACGGCCTTGAGTGCAGTCTCCACGTCCACCTTATGCTGCGGGCCTGCCACCTGGCCTTCGGCGGTCATGCGATTGACGGCGGACCACATCAGCTGGAGAGGCTTCGCGGGCGCCATCGGCATGTCGGAATGGAAGGAGATCGCCATGCCGCCATTGCGCATGACGTCGCCCAGCGGGACCATGTTGGGCGCGCGCTCGGGGCCGATCCCGACCTTGGAATAGAAGCCGGCTATTGCCGTGACGTAATAGGGGTTGGCGCTGATGATCGCCCCAAGCGCGTGCAGCTTATCGACTTGCTCCGGCGCGGCGAAGCCGAAATGAACAATCGTTGTGCGGTGGTCGAAGCGCGGATTGCGCCGCATCGCGCGCTCCAGATTGGCGGCGACCATGTCCAATCCGCGATCGCCATTGTTATGAATGTGGATCTGATAGCCCGCGTCCCAATAGGCCTGGAAGGCCCCCGAGAAAACATCGGGGTCCATGAGCCACGCGCCCTGGTGGCCATCGGTGTAGCCATCCCTCATCATCATGAGCTGGCTGAAAATGGCGCCGTCCGAGAAAAGCTTGACTTGCTGCGGAAGCCATCGCGAGCGGCCCTCACCCCAGCTCATGAGCTTGCGCGTCTCGCTGATCATGACCTCCGGACCTTGGGCGAGATGCTTGGCCGCGAACGTCTTGCCGTCCGGGATGAAGTAGTGGTTGAAGGGCGTTGCGTCGCCGGCGTAGACAGCGTTGATGGCGTCCTGCATCGCTTTCAGGACAAGGCCGCCCGGCTCCGCCGCAGTTGTGATGCCTGTCTGGAGATAATACCTCTTCGTGTACTCAAGGCCGGCGTGCAATTTTTCTGGCGAAGCGATCGCGGGAGCAGCCCTGTCAAGCACCTTAAGCGCGCCTTGCTCGAAGAAATGCCCCTTCTCGAGACTGCTCTGCGCCTTTTGCGATGGCGTGAAGGTATCGAGAAAGGCTTGATCAACCTTGTATTTTTCAAGCGCTTTGGTGTTCAGAAAGACCTCGTGTGCCGAGCGATGCCAGATCACGACCGGGAAATCCGGCGCGAGCTTATCGAGGATCTCGCGCGACATCTCGCCGTGCATGTAATGGTGATAGCCCCACGAGGTGAACGTCTCGCCCTTTGACTTGTCGAACGCGGCCAGCGCTTCCTTCAGCCGCTTCCGGTAGGTCTCGGGATCGCGCACCCCCGCGGAGAACCCCTTCGCGGTGTCCCAGTCCTCGATGGAGATGACGGCATCGGTCATCATGGTCAGCGACGCGAGGAAGGGGTGGACGTGCTGGTCGATGAAGCCAGCTGTGACGACCTTGTCCTTGAATGTCTCGTCGACCTCGTAGGCCTGCTCGCCCGCGAGCTTTTCCAGATCCGCACGAGAGCCGACCGCCACGACCCTGCCGCGAACCACGGCCACCGCCTCGGCGCGCGGCTTTTTCGGATCCATGGTGATGAACTCCTTGGCCATGAAGATCGTCGCTTGCGGCAGCGGCGCGGCTTTCTCCATCACGTCCTGAAGGCTTATGGCGTCCGCCAAAGCGGGAAGCGGAACAGCGATAACGGCAGAAAGCAGCACGAGCCACGTCAGACCACGCATAGACAATCCTTTCAATTCGTCTGCAGGCCGCTGCTCACAAAAACATACTTTTCTCTCGCACGCCGCTAAAAAAACCACAGGTTGTAAAAATGCAAGAGGCGGCCGGCGTCGGGGCGGCGCTAACGGTTTCTCCTGTCGCCGCATGTACCGGCATCATGCTGAAGACGGCGGACGGCAGCATCGTCCACGGGCCACGCTCGGGTTCGGGCTTTACATCGACACTCAGGTGGCGCCGGCCCTGCCGGGCTAAGGGCTGTGGAGTTACAATCTAAACCCAGACAATTACTTAACTCTGCATCCGGTGCTTTCGAGAGCGGTTCGAGCTGCGGGCCGGCCGGGCTTGTGGCGCCTTCCTGAGCGCCAGGCGCTGCCTGGATGATCGGGCTGTATAGTCTCACTTCGTCCGTGAATGAAAAAGGCGGGCGACTGCCCCGGCTCATTGCCCCCGTACGATCAGGTTCGTGCACGGTTTTGTCGCCAGGATGCCAGCAACTCAAAGGCTTCCTTGACGCGGTCGATCTGCTCTTGAAAACCGCGGCGTTGCCCCTCTTGCAGGAACCGCTGATGCGCCGCGGTCCCTTTCCCGCCGAGCGCGTCTCTTTCGGCGACTCGTCGCTGTTTGGCGAATCGAATCATGTCGCTCACGGTTTCGTCTACTGGCGACACGCGCTCTTGTGCGGCTCGAAGAGCGCCTTTCTCTTCTGGCGTTGCCTTCTCCCATGCCTCCTCGATGAGGCGTTGCCAAAGCTTCAAGGCTTTGAGGTGGACGCGCAAGACCTCAAAAGCCATATTGGGCGCGCCGTTGTTGAAGTTCTTAAATGCCTCGTCAATGAGGAGACGGCGGAAGTGGTGCGCCGGGTCGTTCTCGACCATCGCCGTGAAGTGATAGCGCGCCGACTTTACCGACATGATGCGCTGGATCGAGTTTTCCCTGGACATGACGGACGACTTAATAAACGTCATCACGCCGGGAGCCAATGCCTGAAATTCGCGCTCAAGTTTCTTCTCTAGCTTTTCGTGACGCTCCACAACTCCCGACTCCCTTGCTGGGTTTTTGTACCTCAAGTATAAGCTAGCCGAAAGACAAGCGGAAGCGTCACACTGTAGCTTGTTGGAGTTGTCTCAATGATGGTTTATCTTGATGGTTACCACGAAAATGGCTTGTGATTAATATAATTTTAAGAAGTTTAGCTGGTGGGTGCTGCCAGGCAATTTTGCGCCGCAATCCCGGTTCGTACGAGCGGCCGTTTCACCGCAACCGCGATCCCGGAATTCCCGGTCGGCGTCGCGCGCTCGCCCGCTTACGGATTACACAAGGCTGATGGTTGCTCGCGACCCACAGGCATTGCAATATGATCGGGAAGGCTACGACGATCAGTCGATCCGTGCCGTCGACATGAAAGCTCATGAGTGAGCAGAAAAGAAATGCCGCCGGGTCTTCGAACACTCAGCGGCCTTTCTTTGATCAATGTGCCTGAGACCTACAAGGAAGTGCTCGAGAACGTGTCGCAACTTGCAACGTCACCGCTCTTCAGCCCGGTCACGAACCAGCGCTTGCGCTGCTCAGCCGAGCCATGCGTGAAGGCGTCCGGCACCACGTAGCCCTGGCTGCGCTTTTGAAGCGTGTCGTCGCCGATGGCTGTCGCGGTTTGCAGCGCCGCCTCGATGTCGCCGGGCTCAAGAAACTTCAACTTGGTCTGCGCATGGTTGGCCCAGACGCCGGCTAGGCAATCGGCCTGCAGTTCCACCCGAACTTGCATCTGATTGCCCTGAGTTTGCTCGGAGCGTGCCTGTAGCGCCTGCACCTTCGGCAGAATTCCGAGTTCGTTCTGAACGTGATGGCCAATCTCATGGGCTATCACGTAAGCCTGCGCGAATTGGCAGGCCTTGCCCTCGCAACCGCGAAAGCGCGTCTCGATCTGCTTGAAGAAGGACGTGTCGAGATAGACGGTTTTGTCATTCGGGCAATAGAAAGGCCCAACAGCCGACTGAGCCATGCCGCATGCAGAGCGCGTTGCGCCGGAGTAAATCACGAGCTTTGGCGGGTGATAGGTCTTTCCGACCGATCTGAAGACCTCGGTCCATCTGTCCTCTGTATCGCCCAGGACGCCAGCGACAAACTGGCCGGCCTCATCGTTTACCGGCTTGCCCCCGCCACTGGATGACGATGGCAGATTCCGGGAAACCATTTCCGCGCCGCCTATGAGGAGAGCGGGATTTATCCCCAATCCCCAGGCGATCAGCCCAAGTACTGCCATAGTTCCAAGGCCGAGCCCGCCTGCGCGAACCATTTGGCCGCGGCGGTCCTCAACATTGCTGCTCTTTCGGAAATCGTCCCAGCGCATCTGTCTCACCAACTCAAGCTATTGTCGTTATAAGGATTTGGGTGTTTGCATGCCCGTGCTGCAATAGATCATTAGAAGGGCAACGCGATTTTCGAACAGGACCCGCGTTGCCATCCAAGTATAATACAGGTTCAAGCTCGCTGCCGCCTTTGGCAATGGCGCCTTACGCCAGCTTGAGCGCCCCGGAGATTTCCGCCAGCGCCGCCTTTTCCGCATCGGTCACTTTGGTGCCGCCAAAGCCCAGGAATCCGCCTTCTGCATCGGCGTCCGCCACCTTCTCGCTGATATGATAGAACCACTTTTTCACGGCTGCGGCATCCTGTGGAGCCTTTGCCTCAAGGATGGCTGCGGCCTGCTTGAGCGTTTCAAGACACTTGGCCTTCAACTCGGCAGCCTTGGCGCCGGCGAGCTTCTCGCGAAAACCGTCCTTGGCGAAGGTGCGCCCTTCGGAGGTCTCGAAATCCGCCTCGATGGCTTTGACGAGCTCATCGGAGTCGCTTTTCCCCTCGATCAGGGCTCTGCTCGCGGCGAAGCTTTCTTTCAGGACACCCAAAATACCGCTCGGTTCAGCGGCCGTGACCGCAAGCCCTGACATCATTGCGGCTTCGAGAAGCGTCTTCCACTCTTCAGGCGTGAAGTTCGTTTTGTTTGCCATCCTACGTATGCCTTTTCTCTCGTTACACGACGGACCCTGAAACTGCTGCCGAATGCATTTGAATACTCACGCGATCGAGCTGGCAGCACGCGGAACATACCAAGAATTGGATATCTCCATATGACACTTTTGCGTGTGCTGGAGCATTTGGAATTGCGCGCGCTGACCGCACCTTGGTCTTCGCCGCTGGATAGTCTTCTCACGCGGATGTGATCTCGCTGAGGTCTTCCCGGCAGGCGGGGCGAGCCCAAATGAGCGGCCCTTGATCCATGCAAAGGAGGTCTCACATGGATTTTCTGCCGGATATCGGCATCCTGGAAGCGATCGCCATTTCCTTGGCCGTCGTCATGATGCTTGGCCCGCTGGTCCCGTACGCGATATACGGTCATGCCAGCCGCCGGAAAAAGTAACATGCCTTCCGGCATCAGCGCCGTGCTCGTGCCACCCTCGTGAACGAGCACGGCGAACTCAGGCTTACGCTTCGGCCTTTGAAAGAGCGTCCAGCTTGGCGCGCAGACCATCGATCGCGGGCTTCGCAACTGGGGCGACGCCAGGGATCTCGATAACCATGTTGAAGAGTTCCTCGATCGAAGGACGAAGCCTAGTGACTAGCATGGCAAACGCGGTCTTCGCGTTGGTCGGGAGCTTGCCAGCGAGGTCTCTCAGCTTGTCGAAGTCGATCAAGTCCTTCTCCAGTTGGGGCATGGCTGCCTGCGCGGAAGCTCGATCAGTGATGCCCTGCAAGGTCGTCTTCAGTCCATCGAATGCTTTCTGCACCGAGGACTTGAGATCCACGCCGTCCACCGAGAGGTTCTCCGCGACCTGACCCGCGGCGTTCTTTGTCTGCTCCACGACTTGAGGCGACCGGGCGCCGAAATACAACCACGAAGCCGCTGCGATGGCGGCCACCGCTGCAAGAACCAGACGCCAGTTGAATGGCTCCCGGGCCTTTTCGGCGGGAGCGGTTCTTGGGGCGGCGGCGGGAGCGGGTCTCCGCTCAGCACTAGACGCCTGCGCGCCGGCCGCAAAGCCTGGCACACCGGCCTGACCGAGGAGGTTTCCGAGTTCAGGCGGAAGAGCCTTGGAAATGTTCTCCTTCTGCGCCGCAAGAAGCTGCGCCAGGCCCGATGCATCAAGCCCCTGGGCTGCCTGCTCCTTCCGCAGGGCGCCAAGCACCGCAGGGGTCAGAGTCCCGATCAGTGACGACACCGCCGATTCACCGAGCCCGGTGAACTTGCTCATTGCACCGCTGAGTGCAGCGACCGGGGAGCCCCCCAGGAGCGAGTCGAGCGCGCTGATGCCTTCGCTGGCGAACGACTGCTGGCCCGGTCCTCCGATCGCGGATTCGAGAGTGTCCAGGATGCTAGGATCCTGCTTCTCGACCGCGCCAGCAAGCCTTTGCGCGCCCGCAGGTGTGGACGCGACACCCGCCAAGACTCGCAGAAGTACAGGGGCCAAAGCAGTGACTGCCTTGCCAAGAAGAGATCGGTCCACTCCAAGAGCCGTTGAAATCCTGCCGATCAATGCCGGGGTCAAGTATTGGGAGACGAGGGAAACGAGATTGATACTCATGCACTACTCCCTGATTTACGCTACAACCGAGATCCACGAATTCCCGCTGCAGGAGCAAAAAAATCTCTTGTTGCCGAAGGCATTAGAAAAATCTTGATCCCTGTCGTGCAAAAGTCAAGGCAATCAAAGAGAGAACTCCTGCGGGAACGCGACTTGGACGATAACACATTTCAAGGATGGAGTCTTCACGCACCATCTATGCTGGCTAAAGCTTGGCCACAGACGGAGTTGATCTGCGCGTTGGAATGAATTCCTTTGCAAGCGCCATTGCTTAAGCCATCGAGCGATGCAAACTTCCGGTGACACCCAGGACTGGCAATTTCGACAAGGTGGTCCATGGCGAACATTGGCATTATGCTTGCCGCCGCGCTGGCGTCGCTTGCGGGCTCGGAATGGGGGCCTGAGAGCGACGGCAAGCCGGATCGGTATATCCAGTTCAGGGAAAACGACGTCGCAGGGCACGGCGGATGCAATCGTTTCGCTGGCCGCTACACCTTCGATGGCAGCTCGATCAAGATAGGCCCGCTTGTCTCAACGAAAATGGCCTGCGAGCTGGAGGTGATGGCTGCCGAGCAGGCATGGCTTGGAATGCTTGAGCGCGTACGAAAAGCCGAGGCGACGCCCAAGACGCTGGTTCTGAAAGATCAAAACAACAACACTATCGCCACGCTGAGGCGAAAAGACTGGGATTAGACAGGAATTGCAGTCATGCCGTCGCGGCGGGGGATCTGCCCGCCGCGAAAAGCTTCACCTGTGGCTAGACTGTACCGCGAGGCGTCAGTTTGTCGATTGCGCTCGGAAGGTATTCCGCCAGCTTGGACGCCGCTTGGTCCGGGGACAGCCCGAGCTGAGCTCCAAGTTTCTGGAGATTATCATAGCCCACAGCCCGCTGGACTTGATCAGCGGTAATGGGGTGGTTCTCGCCTGTGCCGATCCAGGAGCGGATCGTCGGGCCAAGACCCTGTTTCTCGAACTGGCTGAGGACACCCCTCACGCCGCCTTGCTTTCTAATGAAGTCGTTCAAAACTGTCGCTACTCCGGCGCCGACAGCGCCGCCGACAACACCATCCCACAGACCCATATCTGCCTCCACGGTTCAGGGCACGAAACGACGATAAGTTAGCACCTCAAATGATCTCTGAGTATGTAGTTTTGGCTCTTGACCTGTTTTATCGTCAAACGCAAGCCTCCGATAGAAAAGCCGGCTGAGCGTGAGAGGTGCCCGGCCAAGAGCTAAGGTGCAGAGGTTATTCCATTTCCAGGAAGAATGGAATTGGCTCGGTTGTTGAAAGAGGAACAAATATCCGCATAAGGATGCGAGATTATGGCGCATTGCTAAAGCCAGCCTCTTATTACCGGTAGTAATTGGGCAAACGTCGCCGCGCTTTATTGTGGCGCCTTGGGCCGATGCGCCGCGCGGATGGCGCTCGACGAGAGTTCCGACAGCGGCCCCGACAGATAGCACCACGCCGGCGGTGCCAGATCCGGAAGCGCGGAAGCCTCGATCTCGGGAATACGAAAGCGGCCAAACTGAGCCGCCGCGGGGGAACCGAGCGCGCGGTACCGCCATCCAGGCCTGTCTTCCACAGCGATCGGCATAAGCCGGAAAATGGTGCGCCAGTCACTCCAGCGGTGGAAGGTTGCGAGGTTGTCCGCCCCCATCAGCCAGACAAAGCGCACGCGCGGCAAACGCTGGCAGAGCCAGCCGAGTGTCTGCGCCGTGTAGGCTGTGCCAAGCGCCGTCTCGAAGGCCGTGACCTTGATGCGGGGGTGCCGCGCAACGCCCCTCGACAGGCGAATCCGCTCGGCAAGCGGCGAGAGATCTCGATGCTCCTTCAGCGGATTGCCAGGCGTCACGATCCACCAGACCTGCGCGAGGTTCAGCCGCTTCAGCGCGGTTTCGCTGATGAGGCGGTGTGCGCGGTGCGGAGGATTGAACGAGCCGCCGAGAAGGCCGATCCGCATCCCGTCCGTCGCGGGCGGAGGCCGCAAGTCGGAGTCCCAAAGCCAACCGGGCAGCATCATATGGGCCTGGTCTGTCCGTCGCCGCGCACGATGTATTTGAAGGTCGTGAGTTGCTCCACGCCGACCGGCCCGCGCGCATGGAAGCGCCCCGTGGCGATGCCGATCTCCGCACCCATGCCGAACTCGCCGCCGTCGGCGAACTGCGTGGAGGCGTTGTGCAAGACGATGGCGCTATCGACTTCGCGCAGGAAGGTCTCTGCCGTGGCGGCGTCCTCGGTGACGATAGATTCCGTGTGCTGGGAACCGTACTTCGCGATGTGATCGATGGCTGCGCCCACCCCCGGCACGACCTTCGCCGAGATGATTGCCTCAAGATATTCGGTTCCCCAATCGGCTTCTGTGGCGGGAACGACACGCGGGTCGGTTGCCTCGGTTGCCGCGTCGCCGCGAACCTCGCAGCCGGCGTCGAGAAGAGCGGCGACAAGCGGTTGCAAGAGGCGCTGCGCATCAGCCTCGTCCACGAGGAGCGTTTCGGCCGCGCCGCAAATCCCGGTGCGCCGCAGCTTGGCGTTGAGCACGATGGCGCGCGCTTTTTCAAGGTCCGCGGCCTTGTCCACGTAAACGTGGCAGATGCCTTCGAGATGCGCGAAGACGGGAACGCGCGCCTCCTTCTGCACGCGCTCAACGAGGCTCTTGCCGCCGCGCGGCACGATCACGTCGATAGCGCCGCCAAGCCCGTCAAGGAGATGCCCCACCGCGTCGCGATCCGTTGTCGGGATCAGTTGAATGGCCGTCTCTGGAAGCCCGGCAGCTTTCAACCCTTTGGCTAGGCAGGCATGAATGGCGCGGTTGCTTTCGAAGCATTCCGAGCCGCCGCGCAGAATCACGGCATTGCCGGATTTGAGGCAGAGCGCGCCTGCGTCGGCCGTAACGTTGGGGCGGCTTTCATAGATGATGCCGATGACGCCCAAGGGCACGCGAACGCGGGAAATCTTGAGACCGTTCGGCCTGTCCCAGGCTGCGATGACCTCGCCGACCGGGTCGGGAAGCTCGGCGATCTCGTCCAAGCCGCGCGCCATCGCTTCGACGCGCGCCTCTGTGAGCGTCAGGCGGTCAATGAAGGATTCCGGCCTGCCCGCATGGCGCGCTGCCTTGCGGTCGGCGGCATTGGTGTTCAGGATCTCCGCGATATGCGCCCGAAGGCTGGTTGCGGCTGCGCGCAGCGCCTTGTTTTTCTGCTCCGTTGGCGTGAGCGCAAGCGTCCGTGCCGCAGCCTTCGCCTTCCGTCCGATTTCGAGCAATTCCGTCTTCAAAAGCCGCAGGTCGGGCATGGTATCAGCTACGGATGCGGTCATGATGTCAGCCAGTCAGATGAACAGTTAAACAAGGTCGCGATGAAGTGCCATGTCATCGCGATGAATAAGAGCGGCGCGGCCAGCATAGCCAAGCGTGGCAGCGATTTCCATGGAATTGCGGCCTGCGATCAACGCGGATTCCTCGGCGGTGTAGGCGATCAGCCCGCGCCCGATCTCGCGGCCGGATTCATCGCGGATGATGACAGCTTCGCCGCGCTCGAACTGGCCGCTGATGCTTTTCACGCCGGCAGGAAGCAGGCTTCGGCCTGCGTGAAGTGCAGCGCGCGCACCGTCGTCAATCACGACCACGCCCTTCGGTTCGAGCGTGCCCGCGATCCAGCGCTTGCGTGCGGTGACTGGGTTGGCGCCCGCGAGAAACCAAGTGCAGGGCGCGCCTTCGCCAAGCGCGCGAAGCGGATGCAAATCCTTCCCCGAGGCGATCACCATATGCGTGCCGGCGGCGACGGCGATCTTGGCGGCGGTCAGCTTCGTGATCATCCCGCCCCGAGACAGCTCGGTGGCCGCCTCACCCGCCATGGCTTCGATTTCTGCCGTGATCGCGGTCACGACATCGAGCCGCGTGGCATTGGGGTCTCGCGAGGGCGGCGCCGTGTAGAGCCCATCGATGTCGGACAGAAGAACGAGGCAGTCGGCGGTCATCATGCTGGCGACGCGCGCCGCGAGCCTGTCGTTGTCGCCATAGCGGATCTCTGATGTCGCGACCGTGTCGTTCTCGTTCACGACAGGGATGGCCCCCAGCTTGAGAAGCGTCTCGATCGTGTTGCGGGCATTCAGGTAGCGCCGCCGCTCCTCGGTGTCGCCAAGCGTGACCAGGATTTGCGCCGTCGTAAGCCCGCGCTCGCGGAAAACTGTCTGGTAGGCATGCGCGAGGTTGATCTGGCCAACCGACGCCGCGGCTTGAGCTTCTTCGAGCCGGAGCGGACCCGGATTGAGCCCGAGCGCGGCCCGCCCAAGCGCAATGGCGCCGGAGGAGACCAGGATCACGTCGCGCCCCTCGGCCTTCAGCGTCGCCACATCGTCGCCAATGGCCTTCAGCCAGGACTGCTTCAACGTGCCTATTGCGCGGTCGGTCAACAGGGCGGAGCCGATCTTCACAGTGATGCGCCGCGCGTTTTGCCATTCCGGCCGCGCCACGTGAGTGCTTGAAATGGTCATGGCACCTTGAGAAATGCCGATTTGGACGGCGCCGTCAAGCAACCTGCTGCGGGCGCTTGGCGGCCGCCTTCGACGCGAAGGACAGCGGCAGCGCGGTGGTGAACTTGATTTGCTCCATGGCGAAGCTCGAACTTACATCGGTGAGATCGATCTGCGAAATGAACGCCTTGTAAAAACGGTCATAGCTTGCAATGTCCGGGACCGCGACGCGCAGAAGATAGTCGACCTGGCCGCTCATGCGGTAAGCCTCGACGATCTCCGGGAAGCTTGCGACCACGGCGTTGAAGCGTTCGAGCCATGCGGCATTGTGCTGATTTGTCGTAATGGCCACGAACACGGTCACGCCCGCGCTGACGCTCTGCGGATCGAGGAGCGCAACGCGGCGCAGGATCACGCCATCCTGCTCGAGTTTCTGGATGCGGCGCCAGCAGGGCGTCGTCGATAGGCCAACCTTCTTGCCGATTTCCGCGACAGGAAGGGTGCTGTCCTCCTGGAGGATCGTCAAAATCTTGATGTCCATCGTGTCGAGCATCGGAGCAATCCAGAAATTTCTTTGCGTAATAGCGTGCCGTATGCGCGGCCACAGCCCACATTACAGGCATTTGAGAGAGAAGTATAGAAAAAATTACCCTTTTGGACGGTCAAATGGCGACCGAGAGCCCGTCCTCGGCCAGAATGCAGCGGCTGGTGTCGATCTTTCCGGCGGCATCAAGCATTTCAGGGCTCATATGGGTTAGCAGGTAGCGCTTCGCGCCGATGCTCTCGAACTTCCCGGCAAGCGTGAGATAATCGAGATGGACCCCTGTTTTCGTGCCGAATGTCGTGCACTCGATAAGAAAAAGGTCTGCTCCGCGCCCTGCCTCGATCACGCCTTCGCACCATGCGCTATCGCCCGAGAACGCAAAACGTTTCGAACCGTCGCTCACGCTCAAGGCAAGCGAAGGAGAGCCCGAATAATGATCGACTTCATGGGCGGAGATCTGAATGCCCCGCCACGTGTTCATCCCGCCGGGTTGCAAGTCGCGATAAAGGATTTCAAAATCCCGGGGATTGCTCGAAATGCTGGGATACAGCGCTTCCCACAGATCGGTCGTTCGCCGCGAAATGCCGGAAGGGCCCAGAATTTCCAGCGGCTTTGAGCCGCGCTCAACGAACATCTTCTCCAGAAACAGGAATGGCAGACCGCCGAAATGATCGCCATGGCAATGACTTATTGCAATTGCGTCGATGGAGGCGACGTTGATGCCGGCTCGCTTGAGAGCAAGCGGCGAATTTGCGCCGCAGTCGAGCATGAGCCGGCCTTGCGGCGTATCGAGAAGGTAGCAGCTCTGAAAGCGCCCCCCCGAACCAAATGCGTCGCTGCATCCGATAATTGTCAGGAGCATGGAGCCTCAAGCTTCATTGGAGGGGTGGGAAGCAGCCTGCGCGTACCACCGCTTGAAGTGCAATACGAGACGGGCCGGTTTCATGAAATCCGTTGCGAACATGGCGGTGATACCGGCGACGGATAAATTCTCGCCCGCGAGATTAAGGGGTGTCCCGAGCCTCTCATCGAAGATCCGGATAATCTGCGACTCCCGCGGCTTGTTGGCCTTGGCCCAGGCTGGGACTTGAGGAATTTCGAGGTTCGCCATGGCAGGGTTTGTATGCCGGAAGTGATGGGTGACGGGAAGCAGGAAGTTGAGTTCGGGCCGCCTGTTCCACATTTTTGGCACCCGCTTTTCGTCCAAAATTTCATTGTTAACCATGCGTTCCAAATTCTGTGCATGCCGCTGGGAACAAATTTTACGCTTAAGAACGTCAACGCCCTATCAACCGTAAATTAGCACTTTTGGGTAATCATCTTAATACGCGCGCGTTTGAGGGCAGAAAGCGCGTTACCTTCCCTCCAGAAGTGGGTCTCGGGTTGATGAGTATTGCTGGCTCTGTAAACTGGCGCGCGTTCGCACCGCAAGGCAGCAAAAGGCAGAAAACCCTCGCCAAGGGGGCTCCTGAAGCCACGGTCGGCCGGGATTTCGCCTACGAACTTCTTCTGATGTTCGTCCGAAACGAGACAGTGGCGGCGCTCACCGTGCCCATCCTCGCGGTCGTTGTCGCAGTGACGATGCTGAACTGGGCCAATCCGCAGCCCCTTCTGCTTTGGCTTGCTACCGTCTTTATTTCGGAAGGCATCCTGCTTGCGCTCTGCCGCAGGTTTCGCATGCAGCCGCGTGAAACCGTCGATCTCTACCAATGGCAGCGAAACCTCGCCGCAGCCGAGTTCCTCTATGGCGTCTGCTGGGCGGCGGTGGCATTCACCGATTTCCGTCACAATAACGAAGCCGCGTACTTTTTTCTGTTCGCCGCTCTGACGGTCGTGACCGCGATCAGAATGCTGTTCGCTGCCTCCGTCATGCCAATCCTTCACGCAGGCACGGCACCGGTGACGGCCGCTCTCGCGCTGCGTTTCCTCATGACGGGGGATCCCTTCTACTGGATTCTGGCGGTCGTCGCCATCGGCATCCACTTCTATTTCATTTTTCTTGTCAAGAGCTTGCAGCGCACGGCTCTCTCCATGCTGGATTACCGCGCGGAGAAGGATCGCCTCATCGAGGAGCTTGAAAAGGAGAAAACGGCTGCCGACGAGGCCCGCGTCAAGGCGGAAGCAGCCAATGTGGCGAAATCGAAGTTTCTCGCGAATATGAGCCATGAGCTGCGCACCCCGTTGAATGCCATCATGGGCTTTTCCGAGATGATCAAGGACGAGGTTCTTGGTCCCATCGACAATGAAACCTACAAGTCCTACGCCAACGATATTCATGAGTCCGGCAACCATCTCCTGAAGCTCATCAATGAGATTCTCGATCTGTCCCGGATCGAGGCCGGTCGCTATGAGCTCTCCGAAAAGGTGCTCGACTTCAGCGACATCGCCCAGGAGGGCATCAAGTTCCTGCGGCTCAACGCGCAGACCAAGAAGTTGCGCATCATCACCGATTTCAAGCCGGACATGCCTTGCGTGTTCGCGGACGAGCGCGCGCTCCGGCAGATTTGCCTCAACCTGATATCGAATGCGATCAAGTTTACGCCGGAAAGCGGCATGATCGCGGTCCGGACCGGCATCCTTCCCGGCGGCGAAGCTTTCTTAAGCGTTCGCGACAACGGCCCCGGCATTCCCGAGGACGAAATCCCCCGCGTTTTGAGCGCCTTCGGGCAAGGCTCGCTGGCGCTCAAGATGCGCGATTGTGGAACCGGCCTCGGCCTTCCGATCGTAACCGGGCTTGCGGAATTGCATGGAGGCCGCTTCGAGCTGCGCAGCAAACTCGGAATAGGCACGGAAGCGTCGGTGATCCTGCCGAGGTCGCGGGTCGTCCCGAATGCGCTCACACCTCAGCCGCGCAAGGCGGGCGAGAACGTGATGCCGTTTCCCATGCGGGGCGCCGCATAAGTCCGGTGCATAGCCTTCCACATTGGGCATAATTCGCACCGGGTAAGCGTCGGATCTTGGGACTTGATCCAAAGGAAGGACTTGGCGTTCCGCACGCTCCCGGCTTAAGCTCAAACAATTTGCCCGGGGTCATCTTACTAATATTCATGCCAGGTTGAAACTATTTAAGTTGCCTGCTTGTGGTTGCTTTCGCGACGTTATTATGATTTTACGAATAATGCCTATTTCTCCGCCATAAATATACCACTATCAAACACCTTCGTAAGTGCTTGGGTGAGGAAACTCATGGCAAGTAACGATTCATATAAGTCGAAGGGTTCAAGCTTAGAAAACAACCTTGCGCTTGAAACGCGTCTCCGACGGAGAGTTGAAGATCTGGACGCTGCTGTCCGGAACAAAAAATGGGCGCCGTCAGAATCAGGGCTCGAGAGGGAACCCGATGGTGCGAATTGGCTAACCGAAAGAGCTTCAAGGCAGAGGCATGTAGATAGCTGGAGCGAGAATTTCGAGTTGGGGGCGGCTCCCAAGCGTCCAAAGGGCATGTTTGTTTCCATGTTGCGCTATTTTGCTGTCGCGATAATTTGCGGAGGTATTTCAGGCGGCGCCTTACTTTATGCGGCGTTGTACTTTTATGGTTCTCAGCAGCCTGAGTCGAACAACGTCCTGCCTTATACTTCTGCGCGTACTACGAATCCAACAGATGATGGGGTTGCGGGTCGTCCTCCGGGTGGTCAACCAGCATCATCAGTCGTTCCCGATGCAAGGTCGTCAACCCAATCGGAGGTTGCCCTTCGCCAGCCTGCCGCGAACAGCGGAGCTGCGGAAACAGGCAGTTCTGTAGGCTCCCTTCCGGCTGAAGTAAGTGCTAAGCCGAAGGAGCCCAACGTTCCGGCCAAGACAGAGTCCATAGTCCCATTAGCGGCGGCCGCGCCCACGCCGGCGCCGGTCCTCAGTCGGCAAGACGATCAGGAAGCGAAGCCCTCCGAAGGTGGCAAGCCCGATGTGAGCGCTGCGAGGCGGGATACTCAACGTTCGAAACTCCCTGCAGATCAGGAGGGGAAGATGCTGCAGCGGGCAGCCATCCTCATGAATCAGAATGACATAGCAGGGGCTCGCCTGATCTTCCAGTATTTAGTGAATCACGGTAGCGCTGGCGGCGCATTCGCGCTGGCTGAGAGCTACGATCCCAAGAAATGGGCCGGCCACCACGTTACGGGGATGATGCCGGATGCAAACCTAGCTCGCTCTTGGTATGCGCGCGCCGCTGAATTGGGAAGCAAGGAAGCCGCCGCCATGCTGCGCAAGGAAAAACCGTAGTCCTGCAGCGAAGCGCTAAAGCTAAAATCATTGAGGGTTATCATGAGACATTCCTCGCCTAAACTTTTAGGGGCAAAGGCTCCGCATTGGCTGTTCAGCATTCTCGTGGCCGTCCTTTGCCTCTTCGCTTGCTTGAACACGGCATCAGCGCAGTTCAAAACGCAGACCCAGACCTACGATCAAAAGAAAAGAGAGGCCAACGACATTTCGGTGGCAATCATAAACTCCGGGCTTTCATGCACCTGCGCTCGCTTTTCTGAAGACATGCGCAACGTCGTCAATGACCTCAGGCCCGATGGGATCCGCGTATTACCCGTTCTCGGCGTTGGAGGCTTGCAAAACCTGAAAGATGTCCTCTTCCTGAAAGGGATCGATATGGGCATCGTGGATCAGGACAACCTCGCGCTTCTGAAGCAGAGGAATCCACGTCTCTACGGCGACATTGAACAGCGCGTGCTGTATATAACGAAGCTATATAACGCCGAGCTTCACGTGCTTGCCAGAAGCGATATCAAGTCTCTCCTCGATCTCAAGGGCAAGAAGGTCAACTTCAACGTCAAAGAGCATCAGACGGAGGTTACGGGCGACCACCTCTTTTCGGTCCTGAACATCCCCGTTGAAAAGACGAACTACGATAATGATGAAGCAATTCGGCGTTTGATGAGCGGAGAACTGGCTGCCATGATGATTGTTACTGGCGCCCCTCAGGCTTTGTTCGCCAGGATCAGGAAAGAGGACGGCTTCCATTTCGTTCCCGTCGATCAGGACAGTCTCCCCGGCATAGATTTCACGCCTGTGCTTGCGGAATATCTCCCGGCTGAATTTACGAACAAGACCTATCCCAATCTCGTGCCAGAGGGGACATCGGTTCCAACAATCGCTAACCGCGCTCTTCTTGTCACCTATGCGTGGCCTGAAGGTTCTGCGCGTTACAACAGGATTGCCAAGTTTGTGAATGAATTCTTCGGCAAGATCGATCAGTTCCACTCCCCTGCCAGACATCCAAAATGGAGCGAAATCAATCTCTGGGCCGAGATTCCAGGCTGGACGAGGTTCAAGCCCGCGGCCCAATGGCTCGCTTCTCACCAGCAGACGGCGAGCGTTGGGACACAGCCCGGGAAAGAACAACCCGAGAACGTTCAGCAAGTCATTGGTAACATGCTGGCGAATTCGAACGGCCGCGATTTGAGCGCCAGCGAGAGAGACGCGTTACTGAACCGCATAAGACAATATCTGGAAAGCAACCAAACAGCGCGCTAAGATGTGTGTCAAGCCTGATAGCCTGACGCTGCTGTAAGACCTAGTATTCTGAATAGATGCCTTCGATTTCGTAGGCTTCCGTTCGGATACGCGAAGGGAAACACTATCGGGCTAAAACTAGATAGACTGGGATAGATAGTTGCATGAGTGAGAGTTCCCGCTTCATATCTCGACGTAAGCTGCTCAGGGTTGGAGTGGATACCGCGATGCTCTACGGAGTGACGCAGGTTTTTCCGGCGCAAGCCGCCGCCGATGTCACGTTGCCGTTCGACAATGGTGAACGGCATCTGGTCGGCTACCCCCAGAAGCGGCCGCTCATCCGGCTCTCAGCCCGGCCGCCGCAGCTGGAAACGCCTATGTCCGTTTACAATGAAGCGGTGCTCACGCCGAATGATGCGTTCTTCGTCCGGTATCATCACGGCGGATCGCCGCCATTGATAGACCCCGATACTTACCGTTTGGAGGTGAAAGGGAAAGTCGACACGCCGCTGTCGCTTACGTTGCAGGATCTCAAGTGGTTTGAGCCTGCCGAAGTGGTGGCGGTAAACCAGTGCTCAGGAAATGGCCGTGGTTTTTCCAATCCCCGGGTTGCAGGGGGCCAGCTTGGCAATGGCGCAATGGGAAATGCCCGCTGGAAAGGCGTCTCCCTGAAGGCCATTCTTGACAAGGCGGGCGTGCAGGAAGGCGCGAGGCAGGTGGTTTTCAATGGCGCGGATACGCCAGCCGCCGAAACGATCCCCCACTTCCTCAAGGCTCTCGATATAGACCACGCCCGCGATGGTGAAGTTCTGTTGGCCTACTCCATGAACGACGCGGACCTGCCAGTTCTCAATGGATATCCTCTTCGCCTCGTCGTTCCCGGCTATTACGGGACGTATTGGGTCAAGCACGTTAACGAGGTAACGGTTATCGATAACGTGTACGACGGCTTCTGGATGAAGACAGCCTACAAGATCCCGAACAATCAGTGCGCGTGTGTGACGCCTGGGACGAAGCCTGCCTCGACCGTGCCGATCAATCGCATGAATGTGCGGTCATTCACAACAACACATGCCGACGGCGCGAAGGTTTCTGCCGGCAATAGCATCAAAATCGGCGGCATAGCTTTCGACGGCGGCTACGGAATTACAGACGTTGTTTTTTCCACGGATGGCGGAAAGACCTGGCGCGCCGCGGAACTCGGACCCGATCTGGGCAAGTATTCTTTCAGGCAGTGGTCGGCAAAGATTGCCCTAAAGGAGGGCAATCACGCGCTTGCCGTGAGGGCTATCAACCGCATTGGCCAGACGCAGCCTGTCGAAGCGCTGTGGAACCCCGCAGGGTACATGCGGAACAACATCGAAGTAGTCAACATAACAGCATGCTAGGAGCCACGGACATGAAGGCTAGAGCTATTGCGGCCGCCGTCTCTGGCGCATTCCTTTTGGGCGTGACATCGGCTCAGAGCTCCCCGCCAATTTACAAAGCGCCAGAAGAAACTGTGACGTTGCCAGGCCCTAATGGGACGGCCGCCCGGGATCATTGCGGCGTTTGTCACTCTTACGAATACATCCTCACTCAGCCGCGAGGCCCCGGCTTTGGCCGGGATTTTTGGAAGGCCGAAGTCACAAAAATGATCAAGGTCTTCGGCGCGCCGATCCAGGAAGCGGATGCAAACGCAATCGTCGATTACCTCGCGGGCGCCTTGAAGTAGCGAGATACCGCCGCGACGGCCGGAGAATTGCAAACAGAGCGGTGGGATGTCATCCGACGAACCGTCCAGCGCGGATTGTGCGCAAGGCCTGGATCCCATCAGCATCGGGCGCAGGCCTTATACAGGCTCAGAACTTATTTGCCAAAGCCGGAATCCCCCCTCGAAGGCATTGGTATTGTGACCGGGCCGGGTGTTCGCTGGCAATTCTTTGAGCTTCTTCACGTTGCCCCCGCCCAGCACGACGTCGGTGGGTTGGAGAGCATCGATCAGCCGCTGAACAACATCCGCGACATCGCTGCGCCATTTTTTCTTGCCATTGCGGTCCAGGCCGCGCTGGCCAACGTAGTCTTCGAAGGTGCCCTTTTTGTAGGGAAGATGGCCCGCCTCCATGGGGTGAACGACGCCTTCGACAATGAGGGTTGTTCCGAGGCCTGTCCCAAGGCCGAGAAAGAGCATCCTTCCGGACTGGTAGCTGCCAATCGCCTGCATGGCCGCGTCGTTGATGATCTTGACCGGCCGGTCGAATGCCGTCTCGAAATCGAACCGAACCCAGCCTTGTCCCAAATTATGCGGATCGCGCAGCGGACGGCCGCCAAGAACCGGTCCGGGATAACCGATCGAGACAACGTCGTGGTCCCAATCCGAAGCGACCTCCCTGATCCCCGCCATCATCAGCTCGGGCGTCAGCTGCGGCCCGGAGACCATCTTCCGGTGCTGTCTTTGCCCCGTGACAAGAAGCTTGACGTGGTTGCCGCCTATGTCGGCAACCAGCACTTTCATGGCAGCCGTGCGCTGGGCGACCTCTTCCACGACTGGCGGCTTTTCCTTCTCAAACCTAAGAATTGTAACTTCGGTCATAGGGCTAATTAGATTTCTCCAAGACTGCGGAGTTGGAGGCGATCGCGCCCATAAGGACTTTCCAAGACTGGCGAATGACTCCGCCCTTCATTTTGCATTCATTTTGAACGTTGCTGCCAACAAGTCGACGCTTATGCCAGCCCTGAGTGTATTTGGCCGCACTTTCCGAAGCGTTCAACGGGCTCTGCTGGAAACAAAGCTCACAAGGGCCAGCAAAATGATGGCGCCAGTCGCAGCGCTGAGGATCGAGCCGATGATGCCCTGAAAATGCAAGAAGCCCGGCAATAAGGCGCCCGCGATGATAGCGCCGAGAATGCCCACGATGATGTTGCCGACGAGGCCAAATCCCGCGCCTGAGTAGATAACTCCGGCAAGCCATCCCGCAACAGCGCCGATCGCCAGCATGACGAGAATTCCAATAGGATCCATAAGATTTCTCCCTGGTTCATTGTGCTTATAAAGTCTGTGCCTGCGTGAATGACAGATCAACAAGAATTTGATGTATAGACACATTTCCGTGGCTGGAATGCCTATATGCATCGCTTCGGAATTCGCATCTTGCCGCCGTGCTCGACTAAGGTGGCCCTAGCGTCCGGGACGCTCGCTGCAATAGGCGTCATCAACACGATGAAATTTCTCCGATAACACATCGGTTAGGAAACGAGAGTTCTGGCGCTCATCGCAAAGCGCCGCTCCCTGCCCCTCGGTGCAGACCACGTCGGCCGCAACGATATAGCCATGCCCCCCGGTGCAGCCGAGCCGTGGATAGCGCATAACGAGTTTGCCGGGCGCGATGACAGCCGAGAGCGGCGCCGCGCACTTGGCGCCATCGGTGTACGTCATGCGCACCTGGCCGCGCCCATGCTGGCCGAAACAGTAGCAGACCCTTACGTTGCCTAAATGCGCCTTCCGCTCATCGTCCGTGACAATTTCAATATCGCCGCGGTCGGACTGCCAGCAGCCAGCCAGATCCTCGGGCTTTTCCGGCAAGGTGAGAAGTTTCTTTGGCTCCGGCTGCCGCGCCGCAGGAACCTCTTGTTGCGGTTCAGGGACGCTACGATTTTCGGAACCGCAGGGGGGAAGCTCCGCCAAGCGCAACCTGGCTTCCTGCTGGCGTTGCAGCAGCTCACGCTGCCTCTGCCTTTCGCGGAATAGAAGAGCTGGAAGGCTGGCTTGCGGCTGCTGGCAGTACCTCAAAGCAAAAAGCGGTTTGAAGCCGAGGTCGCAGGCATGAAGAAAGGCAAGCCAAATCGCAACGATCAAAAGACCGAAGATTGTCCATAAAGCTGCGCAAACGACGCGGCTCGTCACCTTGCCCACCTCAGATGGCTCTGTGTGGCGGACTGGAAGCGGATATCCTCAATCTTGACGGAATGCATAGCTGCGTATCCGATGTCGCTTTAGCCTTGGCGCAGCGCCCCCTCTGCGGCTTCGCACAGCCGCGTTGGAAACCCGGAGCGCCTAGTAACTGGAGAGGCGATGAACAGGAAACCCATAAGCGGAAGAGCGGTCTGCGAAACCGGCCCTTCCAAAACTGAAGTGCTTATGGCGGGGCCCCCTACTTTGCTATCCACACTTCGACACGCCTGTTAAGCGCACGTTCCTTATCGCTGTCGTTACAGGCGACGGGCGCCATATAGGAAAGTCCGGTCTGCGACAGCGCCCCCGAACGGACGCCCTGCGACTGAAGCGCTTGGGCGACAGTTCTCGCTCTCGTCGAGGAAAGGCCGAGGTTGGCCCCCCAATCGCCCTTGGAGTCGGCGAAGCCCACGAGAATAACCCGGCGGCCCGTCATTGATGGCTGGTTCAGATAGCGCGCGAGACGGCTGACATTCTGTAAGGCGAGATTGTCCAATACAGATTCACCCGAGGCGAAACGGAATACGATGCTGCTTCGCTGCAGTTTGCCGGCAACGTCGGCGAACTGACGGACGGCTCGAGCAGGAACCGGCTTGTCCGCTCCAAGGGCGAATTGAGAATTGGCGCTTATTTGCTCCAGAAGATGGCGCTGGCTCTTCGCATCCTGAAAGTCGATGGTTTGGTCGATGAACCCGGTTTCAGAGACGAGGCTCTGCGCCTCATCGGAGAGAGAATAATCTAAGAGATTTTTGACAGTCGGATCGGTTGGCGTCCCTGGGGTGTAGAGGTATAGTCGCCGCGCAAGCGGATAGGTTTCGAGCTTGACTTGAAAAACCTCCGGCTCGGCGCTCAACCCGCAAGACGAGGAAATACCCAGCGCCTGATTCTGATTGATGTAAGGGAACCCGATAAATCCGATTGCATCGAGATCTTTAGTGACTTCGCCTGATAACTGCTCGCTCAACTCATACCGCTTCGCGTTTCCCATGAGCTTGCGCTTCGGTTCCTCACGCTCCAGCACGATGCTTTTAAATGTGTCGTAGGTCCCGGACTTGTTGTCACGCGCATGCACATTGATTGTTGCATTCCGCCCGTGAGTTTCCTCGCCCTTCTCGTTCTTTCCAATTACATCTTTCCAGTTGGTGATTTCACCAGAGAATATTTTGGCGATCTGTTCAAGAGGCAGTGCCTTGATCGGGTTGTCATGGTTTACGATCACGGCGAGTCCATCAAGCGCAACGATGTGCTCGCTTTCCGGTCCCGTCATTGTAACGTCCAGAGTCTTCTGCAGGTCGGCGACCTCCTCATCCTTCATCCGGCGGGACATCATCCCGATTGCGATTTGCCGTTCCTTGAGCGCGGGCGGAGCAGTGCCTGAGCCTTTAGATTGGTAATCGATTGCAACCACCGGCTCTGGACAATTTGGCCGCGATATTTCTATTGTGCCCTCTTCAGGCTTGGGGAAGGTAACTTTTGGCGCAATGCCGTAAGTCTTCTTGGAATAGCCTTCGATAAGCGTAGGCATAAGACGCTCGCCGATGGTATTCGAGCCTCTGATGCTGAAATGGGACGGTTCGCACGAAGAGGAAACATTAGGAACAGGCACGGGGCCTTTGCAGATGGGATCATCCGCCGCGCCAATGCTGTGGACCTGATCGGTCATATCGGCAGCCGTGGGATTTCCTTGCATATAAAGCAGGATTTTCTTGTCCCGGAATTCAACGCGCGCCCGGATGCGAACCCCATTCTTAAGGCAGATATCAGTCAATTCCTGCGCCTGCGCCTGCCAATCCCCGAGCAGCCCGCCCAAAGCAAGAACAGCCGCGAATAATAGGCTCCATAACGAAAAAATGCGCTTTGACGGCATCACACTCTCCGTATTGACATCGTTAAATCCTCATCTCATGCTGAAAAAGAGTATCAACTTTGTGACGCGCGGTAGGGATTTCTACTAATTTCCAACCTCTGGCTAGTTTTTTGCGCAGGCCGTTCTCATGAAGAATTCAAATTGCGCAATCAACAACTCCAACGGCGTCCGTGTCTTCTTCTCCAAGACTTTGTCCGACCTTCTAAACCTGCGGCCATGAATAGCCGGTTACTTGCCCTTATCTACCCGGGAAACTATTTTGGCACGGATGGCTCTGTCGCATTGCGGGTAACTAATGTTGATTTCTTTCGATGAACCGTCGTCCGTGAGCCGTCCTGTGGCTTTGGTGCGCGCCACTCCCGGAACCGTCGCGTCGATATTGCCCTGGGCATCTATGGATCCCTTCCACCGTGCCTTCATGTCCGGGGTAATGCTGTGCTCCCACGAGATTGCGCCGCCGTTGATGGTAACGAGAACGCTCCTTATCGCCGTCGCGCAGCTCGGTTCCACGTTGGTCCAAGCGCTATACGTGCCGTCCCTGAGCGACACGTCCCCCGATTTAGGCGATGGCGGCGATGGGGCCGGTGGCGGCGGGTCGGCGGGCATTGAATTTGCGATATTCTGTCGCCCGCTTCGCGCACGTGAACACCGTTAGGGGATGCGCTTCTGTATTCCTCGTAACACGATTTCTTGGCAACGCAATCGGCAGCGCCCGCTGCACACTGCTCGGCGCTCTTGAACGCCTCATAGTCGCGTTGCTCTTTCGTTGCATCTGTTTTGCAAGCAGCCTGAGTAGCGTCTGCAAGCGCTACGAGTTCATTTCTGTGGGCTGGTGAGCTTGCCGCCGCCAAATATGTCCGCAAACACTGCTGGCTGCCGTCGCAATCGGGCGCTTTCGACCGGGCAATGCATGTCCGGGCTTCCGCCGCTGCATTATCGTCGTTCTTGAGGGCGCATTTTAGATCGAGTTCCGCGGCAAGATTTTGAGCCTCCGCATCGACCTCAGCGACCTGGATGCTTGACGCCAGGAAGCCGGAAAGGCATTGACGCGCTGCGCACGGCTCTCTTTGCTCCCTGCCTTTTGCGCAGGACTTGGCGGCCTCAAAATCGGAGCGGCGCTTCGTACAGATTTGAGAGTACGCCCTTTGTCTGTTCTCGGCGGACGTGCGTTCGTAGGTTGGCGCAGGATTGAGCGAAAAATAGGTGGAAAAACACTGAGCGGCCTCGCACGGGCGATTTTCCCCCTGCGATTCTGCGCAGGCCATAGCTTTCTCTAATGCGCTTTCCGCAGGCGAAATATCCGGAGAACCCGAGCATTTTCCATTCAAGAACGAAAACGGCGCGCAGAAAAACCACGACGCGGCAGTAAGCAAAAGCACAAGAGCGCCGAGGCCTGCGCCAATCCACACAAGAAACGAACGCTTGCGCGGCGCGTCCGTCCGCGCTCCGGCATCGCCATTGTCGTCTTTTGCTTCGCTTGTGTCCTGTATTTCGCTTGTGCGCGTCTGCGGCTTCTCGTCCTGAACCGGCAGATCCGGCTTAAAGATCGCGGTCGTAAGCGGACTGGCTCTAAGGTTTGGCGTCAATTCGGGCCAGTCGAGTTCTTCAACGACCTTGGAATTTTGGACGGCGACCTCAATTAAATCATGAGCCAGAAAATCGTGGTTTACGATCTCCGGCCCGATGAGATAGGTCCCCGCCTCGGTTCGCTTTATAGCCCGAAAGAGAAATGGCGCCTTGGACCATTTCCCAGAGTCGTCGACAAATTCACCCGGCCTGAGCCTTTTCGACCTTAACGCGATCAGCACATCGCCCGGCGCGATTTCGCGGCCAAAATCTAAGATCGCAAACCCCGGACAGTCGTCATCCGACACGCGAAGGCTCATTTGACCCCCACAGCCTCAATAGTTCGCATATACACAAGCTTGAAATGCGAGTCACGGCATAAAGTCGGTTAAAAAACCGCACGTTGCATTTTCAGCACT
This sequence comes from uncultured Alphaproteobacteria bacterium, assembly GCA_963817495.1. Lineage (GTDB taxonomy): Bacteria > Pseudomonadota > Alphaproteobacteria > Rhizobiales > Rhodomicrobiaceae > Rhodomicrobium. The sequence continues at coordinate 154,467 of CAWFOS010000019.1, forward strand.
GTCATAAAACTGTCATGCCATTTCCTTTGACGGAAATGTCCCTGCCGCTATTATCTGTCCCTCTGCGAAGGCCCTAAGCTATTCAAGTGTCTGCTGCCTATTTTGAAGGTCCATGATGCCGCAAAACTTTTTATTCCTTTGCAGGAGGGATTTGCAGAACGCCAACCCCGCTTCCGATCAATGGCGGGCTCTGCCCTGGTTCCCCTATAGTCCCGCGATGGGATTATCATCAGCGCCGCCCTCGGGCAGCCAACGCGAAATGACATGAGAAGGAGGCGTTTCCATGGGCGAGGAAAAGGCCGAAGGATCATCGGGGCCACGCAACAGGCTGTGGCTGCCGCCACTGATAGCGAACCTGGCGGCGCTCGCGGTCCTGTTCGTGTTGATGATACCCGGAGTGCTGCGCTTTCCTTCGTTTCCGGATGCTAGCCAAGCCAGCAAGCTTGAGGAGGAACGGCTCCACGAGACGAACGATAACCTCGATAAGCAACTTCAGGCCTTGCAAACCAAACTGGCCGCATTGACTTGCCGCGCCCCCGATTCACCTTCCGAACTGCCGGATGCGAAATCTGGCAATAAGATCACTGGCGGCGACCAGAAATAATCAACGATGTATAACGTCCACCTGCAGACGACAAGCGACCGGAATTTGCCTCCGCCAAATCTAGGGGCGAACTTCACGTGGGAGCGGCTCACCGATACGCTCAGGCGTGACCTTGGGGCCGAGGCTGCGAACCTTCTTGCGGAGCCCGTTCACGATGCTGAGCGCAAGGAGACCCGCTGGTATATTCAAGCCGAGCAGGATCCCGTTCCCGTCTCGAGCCTGTCGCCTGCCGAACGCGAAACGGTGTTCCGGCGGCTTTCGGAGATACGGGCGCGCATCGAAGCCTATGCCGATGGCCTGGACAAAGCGGGGGGCGAGACCAACGCCCGGTTTGCCGCGGCGCTTCGGGCTGTGTTGCACGTTCCAGATGAACAGTCCTGCGTTTGGTCGCTGGACGGACAGCCCGTTCTGGCAGCCTGGGGACGGAAGATCGAAACGATTGTCCGCGCAGATCCCGTCATTTCGCGCCCTGCGCGGCCGCTGCCCGAAAAGGCTGCGGCGGAAGCTGGCGCGGCCGGCGCACTAGGGTCTGGTCGAGCGGCTTATAAAGGCGCGCTGTTCGCCTCCATTCTTTGGCTTAGTTTTATCGCGATCGCATCCCTCATTGGATATATGCTGCTGCCGGCATGCGGCGTCGATCTTCCATTCTTCGGCCGCTATCTCGATACGTGTCCACAACTCGCCAGGGTGGACGCTCTCAGGAACAAAAGCCAAGCCTTGCAGACCTTGCATGAGAAAGCGGAGGCCGATCTCGCGCTCAAGCAGGTGGATTGCCAAATTCGCGAGTCACGGCTGCTGCAGACTGCCAGCCCGTTGGAAACTCCGGACGAGCAGGAAACCGGCAGCCGCGTGGATGCCGCTCGAGGCGGCCATGGCCAGCTGGAAATCGCGCTGTCCTGGAACGGTCACGCTGACCTCGACTTGCACGTTTACTGCCCAGGCGGCGAGCTCTATCACGGGGCGCGCGCCGTCTGTGGAGGGGAGTTCGATATCGACCAGAACAGCCAAACCCTTGTGGATGCGCCTGTCGAGCATGCCTTTTGGGCTGACATGCCGCCAGCGGGCCACTATCGCATCGAGGTTAGGCTTTTCTCCTGGCGCGATGCAGCCAAACAAACTGTGCCTTTCACCGTCGTCATTCGGGACGGGGACAGGAGGTCCAGTTACGCTGGGAAAGTGGAACACGATAGCGAGCAGATAACGGTCGCCGAGTTTGAGCGTTGAACCGCGAATAAGCACTCGATGAGTGTCACCATCAGAAAGATGCAGAAATGGCGGCCGAACCGATAAAACTTATACCTCATTCGGAAATTCAATTTGTCCGGTTCTCTTTCGATTACGAGAACACACCCCGGTTCTCCCGCCCTTTCATTGAGCACCGCGAATCATCGGCCTCCGCTCCCCCGAAAGTCGAGCTGCGGCCCGGCTGGAACGATAGCAACCCCGAAGACGCTCCTCCTTTCGCCGCTTCCGGAACTGACGTCAGCTACGACATTCCAAAGCAGAAGGCGCTGGAAGCATTCCTGAATAAGTGGGTTCCCGTTCCTTTCCTGCTCTCGCAGCAGGGGCAGGACGATCATGGCCGGGAGCAACTTGGGCCTACGAACTGGGCCCGCGTCCGCGTGTCGGAAGCAAAAGACAAAAAGGAAGGCCTTACCCACCACGTGGTTTTCGCCTTCGATACGGAGATCGTGAAGCCCGCGCCGAACCGGTCCTACGTCGCCCCCGGGCCTGAGGATGTGAAAGGGGAACGGGAATTTTCCTTCGCCGCAGATTTCCGCAATCTCTCGTGGTTCCTATCAGACTGCAGGCCGGGTCCGGGGGGCTCGGCTGAAACCAATTACCAGGAATGGGCCGACCGCTGGGTCGATGACATGTTCATTCAGTTCAAGCGGGCGCAAAGAGGCGGGCGGGAACTGCGCGAGGACGATCGCACGCCCCTGGAGCACGCGGCGCGCTATATCACCTTCATTCAGTTTCTAAACCTTGTTTTGCGGCCGCCGCGCGTTCAGCTGATCGACACCTATTCGAGCGAGCCCACCCTCAAGCCTGTCACTGTGGACCTTGTGCTCGATATCGGCAACAGCCGCACATGCGGTCTTCTGATCGAAACGTTTCCAAATCAGCAGAGTATTGATCTTGGCAATTCCTATATCCTCCAGCTTCGCGATCTGGGAGAACCGCACAGGCTTTACGAGGAGCCTTTCGAAAGCGACTTGCAGCTGTCTCAAGCCAGCTTCGGCGATGATTATCTGTCGAAGATGTCGGGCCGCGCCCGCGCTTTCTTCTGGCCAAGCCTCGTCCGGGTTGGCCCTGAGGCGGCTCGTTTCCGTGAGCAGGCCGAGGGTACGGAGGGCGCTAGCGGAATGTCGAGTCCAAAGCGCTACCTCTTCGACGTCGAAGCGGTAAATCAGGAATGGCGGTTCCAGCCTGCCGACTACGGGACGCGGCGCGAGCCTCCCACGATTGACCGGGCTGCACGGCTTCTCATGAACGGGCGCGGCGACGTTTTGAGGCAAGTCGCAGAAGAAAAGAAGCTTTATGAGCGCATCGCCGCAAACAAGGCGGAACTGGAAAACAAGGCAAGCCGCCTGACCTACTCGCGATCCTCGTTCTTCAGCTTCATGGTGGCGGAAATCCTGGTCCAGGCGCTTTCGCTCATAAATAATCCCGAGATCAGGAGCCGGCGGCTGGAGAAGGATACCCCCCGGCGGCTGAAACGCATCATCCTGAGCATGCCGACCGCGATGCCCGTCCGCGAGCAATGGCTGCTTCGCAGCAGGGTCAAGGGCGGCGTGAAACTGGTTTGGGACCTGATGGGCTGGACGGAGAACCCGCCCCCCGGCGTTCCCGTGCCTGAAATCGTTGCGGAATGGGATGAAGCCAGTTGCGCTCAGTTCGTCTATCTTTATGGGGAGATCGCTCAGAAATTCGGCGGCAACATCCCTGAATTCATGCGGCTCATGGGGCGTGAGCGGCCATTCGTGGAACCTGAAAAGCTGGATGCGCCACAAGGGCCGGTGCAGCCCTCCCTGCGCATCGCCAGCATCGATGTGGGCGGCGGCACCACCGACCTCATGATCACCACCTATTATGTCCAGCAGAATTATGCCTTGATACCTTGCCAAACCTTCCGCGAAGGCTTCCGCATCGCGGGCGAAGATATTGTCCGCGAGGTCATTCAGTCCGTTCTTATCCCAGGCATTTCGCGAGCCCTCCAGGCGGCGGGAGTCAGCCGGTCGGACGAATTCCTTACGGACCGCTTTGGCTCCGACCGCGCCAATATGGCGCAAACCGACAAGCATCTCCGTCGCCAATATGTCTTGCGCATCATGAAACCCGCTGCTCTCGGCCTGCTGCGGCTTTACGAGAAGTCGAGCCTCGACGAGGCGCAGATCCCGGTGAGCGCCACCATAGGAGAGTTGGCAGCCTCCATTACAGGGGTCCCGATGCGGGACGACAGCCGCATCCAGGATTACATCGGGAAAGCAGCCGCGGGCTGGGGCGCCAAAGACTTCCGGATGGAGGATGTTTCGATCCCCATCGACTTCACCGCTCTTAATAACGCAATAGAAACAACGCTCGGCGATGTTTTTGGAAATATCGCAACCGCCATCCATCACTACGATTGCGATGTGGTTCTGCTGTCCGGACGCCCCACCGGGCTTGAGGGTACTATAGACCTCTTCATCAATAAGCTGGCGATTTCCCCGGATCGCGTCATACCGCTTTCTCACTATCCGCCGGGACCATGGTTTCCCTTCGGCGGAAGCGCGCGCTTTCCGATCGGCGATCCCAAGACGGCGACAGTCGTCGGTTGCATGCTGTGCGCGCTGTCCGAGCGGCACATGACGAATTTCACCATGTACACGAACCGGCTGGCCATGCGCTCGACGGCGAATTACATCGGCGTGATGCAGCTCGATGGAAAGCTGATGGAGCGCGACGTCCTCTTCACGAACGGCGCGGGCGGGAAATCGAGCATGCAACAAACCGCCAGCGTTTTGTGGTTCGCCCCGATGCCCATCGGTTTCAGGCAGCTGCCTTCTGAGAAATGGGTTGCAACCTCTCTTTATCGCATCAAGTCGACGGGTGTCCAAGCCCTTCAGAACATCCAGCGCCCCGTGACGATCATTCTTGAGCGGGAACTGCCCCAGGAGATTGAGGAATACGGCAGCAAGGACTTCTCCAAATCCGAGGCAATGAAAGAAGAGCTGAAGATCGAGTCGGCGACCTCCAATGACGGCGCTACAGTTACGCGCTCCTTCTCCCTCGTCCTGGATACGCTTGGAAATGACCAAGGCTATTGGCTCGATAATGGCATTTTGAACGTATACTGAGGATTGGCTCATGGACGATCGCAATCTGGCACAAGAATGCAGCAACGTTGCGAGCCTCGCGCGCCAAGCATTGGAATGGGTCGAAGAACCGAAGAACGATCCGCGCATCGCGCAGGAGCGGTTGTTTCTGGAGCGAGCCCTGAGAAGTCAGGCCTACCAGGCCGGCCGTCTGGCGCAATCCGTCGAACGGCCCATGTGCGTGGGAGTTTTCGGCCCCAGCCAGGCTGGCAAATCCTATCTTGTTTCTGTCCTGGCGCGCAAAGGCGACACGCTGACCGCTGTATTCGATGACCCCGCTCGCCCGGAAGTCGACTTTATCCAGGAGATAAACCCTTATGGGGAGAAGGAAGCGACTGGCCTCGTTACCCGCTTCACTGTGCACAAGCCGCAAACCCCGCCGGGATTCCCGGTTTTCCTCCGGCTGCTAACCCAGACTGATCTCTTAAAGATACTTGCGAATTCCTACTTCCACGACGGCGACTTGCAAGAGGAAAAACTTGCGTCCTGGGAGGACCTCGACGGTCACATCAAGTCATTTGAACGAAAAGCCCAAACCTCCTACGTGGATGTGCTTCGCGAAGAAGACATCTGGGACCTGGAGGATTATTTTCAGCGCAATCTGAAGCGCGCTGAAACGAAGGTTTTTAGCTCCTTCTTCTGGGACCGGCTCGCTCGCACCGCTCCTTATCTTGGGCTTGCCGACCGCGCCGGTTTTTTCTCCATTCTGTGGGGACAGCATCAAGACCTGACAAACCTCTATAGAACCCTCATCGAGAGTCTGGCGAAGCTGAATTTCTCCGAAAAGGCTTATTGCCAGATCGACGCGCTCAGTCCTGCCGCCACTGGCATCCTGAACGTCGAAACGCTCTCCGGGCTGTCAGACCCTGGTCAGGCTGCAGTGCCGGTTTCAACCGGAGCGGGCGCGCCGGTTTCGCTGCCCCGTCCCATTGTGACCGCGCTTGCGGCTGAACTCTGCATCACTATCAAGGAAAAGCCCTGGCCATTTTTCGAGCACACGGACCTTCTCGACTTTCCCGGTTATCGCGGCCGCACCCGCTATAACCTGACCAAGTTTCTCGCCGACGCGAAAGGCAACGCGCTCAAGGAATTGTTCCTGCGCGGCAAGGTCGATTATCTGTTTCAGCGCTATACGGCGGAACAGGAGCTGACGAGCATGCTCCTGTGCCTCAGGCCAAGCAACCTGGATGTCACGACGCTGCCCGCCGTCATCGATGACTGGATCGGCGTGACCCACGGCAGGACGGCAAACGAGCGGGCAGGCCGGCCCGTGCTTCTCTTCTTCTGCCTCACCATGTTCGATCAGCATTTGACCGAAAAGGTGATCGACGAAAATCTCAAAGGACCGGAGCTGGGCATGCGCTTCGAAGCCCGGCTCAAGGCTTCGCTTCTCGATCCCTTCGCGAAACTCCCGGATTCCTGGCCGCGGCAGTGGACGCCCGGCCAATCCTTCAAGAATTGCTATTGGATACGCAATCCGAACTACAAGGCGGAAGGGGTCATCCAGTATGAGGGGCGCAACGAGGTTCGCATTCTGCCCGGCAAGGTGAACCGCATCGCGGAACTCCGCACCGCTTACAGCAGCGTCACGGAAGTGAGGGATCATTTCGCCGATCCGCTGCATGCCTTCGACGAAGTTATGAAACTGAACGACGGCGGCATTTCCTATCTCGCGGAAAATCTGGCCCAGGTTTGCCGGCCAGGCATGAAGCAGGACCAGATAAAAGCGCGCCTCGCCAACATCAGGGCAGGCATCGCGCGGCTTCTGGCGCCGCACTACATTCCCACCGACCTCGACAAGCGCCTTGCCGAGCGCGAAGCAATAGCGAAGGCAATCATCGAGGATTTGGACGGATGTCTCTCCCACAACAGGTTCGGAACTTTCTTGAGGGGACTCTGCGTCGACCGCGGCGCGCTGGCCGATGCCCTTCATGAGCCCAGTCAAGCGTCCGCTCCCGCTGTCCGGCCCAACAGATTGCTCAATATGGTCATCGGCGGCGGCACGGCGCAGGCTGCTTCCAACGGGAGCTCTTCGAACGGAAAACCTTCGCTGTCGCGCGTGGACCGGCTGGTCAGGACGTCCATGCAGGTATGGACGCAACATCTTTACCAACTCAACGACGACCAAGGCTTCACTTTACGCGCCGGGCTTTCGCCAAAATCCTTGCAAGAAATCAGCAATGAACTTTCTGCCTCCGCGCGCCGCCTGAAAATCGAAAATGAGATGCGCGAGATTCTCGACAAGATCGCCCATGTTGAGAAACCCCAGCAGATTTGGGCAAAAGCAATCATCGTCGCCGAGCGCGTCATCAATAACTTCGTGACGGGATTGGGCAGCAAAGCCTTGGATCGTCCGGTTCGCTTCGACGCCGCGGGCATGGAAAAGCATGGCTCCGATTTTCAAGAGGAATTTGCGGTCGCGTGGCTGAAAGCCTTTTACGAACACCTTAAAGAGAACGCCCGGACCGGTGATGGCTTGGTACACGACGCCGAGCAAAATCTGGCCCTCGGCAACCTCTTGAAGGCGCTCGCAGTTCCGGATCAGGCCGCGGCCAGCTTCTAAGCTGCGCTGAGGCTGACCTACGTAGCTTTTGTCAGACTGGATTGCGGCCGATGAGCGCGCGTTTGCTGAGCGGGATGTTGTGGGCGTTTTTTGCGTTGCTGATGCTGGTCACGGGCCAGCAGTTTCTTGCCGCTTGCGATCTCGGGTTTCATCCTCTCTTCGGGATGCGCTATTGTGAGGCCCCCGCAGCTACCGCGGTCTCCACTACGGAGATCGAAAAGGGACGCCATCTGCGCGCCCGCGTCCACGAGGTAGAACTGCGCCTTGCGAGCCTGCCGCCCTGCGCCATCTGCATTCCGCAAGAGCAGCAAACGCCTGGGCTGGCGGTCATCATCGATCTATCGCGCAGCATGAACGCTCCGATTGATCTGTCGCCGGCCGAAGCGCGCGACATGCGCGTGGCTGAGTCCGATCCTGATCATGCAACCAGGCAGCAAAACCGGCTCAAAGAGCAGTTGCTTGATCCGGCGCATGGGCGCAAATCCCGGATCGGGGCGGTGCGGGAAGAACTCCCGCGCGCTTTGTCGGACATCGGCGAGCGGCCGGTAACGGTCATCTCCTACCGGGACTGCGCGGAGATTTCCTCCCAGCCAGCCACGATCAGCCAGCTTCCCGCGGTTGTCGGCGGTCTTCCACGCCCCTATGGCCCACTATCAAACAAGGGCGGCACGCCGATTGGAAAGTCGCTGCAGTTGGCCTCACAAAAATTTGCCGCAGGGGCGGATGGCCATTACAGCGGCGCCATCCTGCTGGTGACTGACGGCGGCGAGAGTTGCGGCGCCAACTACTGTGCCATGGCGGAGGAAATTGCCCGGACCAAACCGGGGCTGGTCATCAACGTGGTCGATCTGACAGGCTACACCGACGTGGCCTGCGTTGCCGCCGCCACACATGGCCGTGTCTTCCGCCGGACCGCGGACACGAGTATTGCGGACCTGTTCAAACAGGCGCGCGCTCCAGTCGCTCCGCTGTGCCAGACGGCAACACAAAATTCGGCCGGCAAATCTGGCTCTAATTAGTATGGCGGCCCGGGCTGCCTGCGCGGCGATGCGGCCGAGCCATGATCGCTGTATCCCCCGAGGCGCCGGCCCCGCCGCAAGCGGGGTCGGGACACTTCCAGCGCGGCGCGCTAGTGGCCGTCGAATGCGACCAGGGCATGGGAGCGGACCTGATGATCGGCTTCGAGCCGCTTCATCCCGCCGAGTTCCGGCAGATCGATGACAAAGGCGGCGCCGATAACCACGCCGCCGACGCGGCGGATGAGCTTGACGGCTGCCTCCACCGTCCCGCCGGTGGCGATCAGGTCGTCAACGATCAGCACGCGCTCTCCCGGCTGAATGGCGTCTTCGTGCATTTCAATGATGTCGGTGCCGTATTCGAGCTTGTAATCCTGCCCGATCGCGCGCCAGGGCAGCTTTCCCTTCTTGCGGATCGGCACAAAGCCCGTGTTGAGCCTGTCCGCTACTGCGCCGCCCACGATAAATCCGCGGGCTTCGATCCCGGCCACGGCGTCGACCCGCATGTCCTCGTAGGGCGCCGCAAGCCTTCTGATCGCGGCGCGAAAACCGTTCGCATGGCCGATCAGCGTGGTGATGTCCCGGAACGTGATGCCGGCTTTGGGATAGTCCGGGATTGTACGAATCAGCTCTTTGAGGTCTATGTTGTCGTAGATCATAAAGGGTCCTCTGCGCGGAGGCGCGCGCTCCCGCCAAGCGCTTAGCAATGCAGCGCCGGCTTTTCAACAGGTTTCCGCAGATTTAATGCCGCGCCCCCGCTTTCGGGCGGAACAGGCGGCCCCCTAGTAACGTTATAGATTGATTGTTATGAGAGGGTACCTGCAATGTCTCACGAAGCAATCGTCGCAACCCTGCTTGCTCTTGCCACCTACGCAACGGCGGTGCAGAATGGCTCAGTCAAAGCTGCGGAGGTAAAGAGCGACGCACAAAAGAGTTAGCTCTTTCACCCGCAGATTAGCAATTTCGTGAAGCCGCTTGCTGCGGGTTTTAGCACGCACACATAGATGATCATGACCATTACAATCATTGTTGCAACTATCATCACTCTCGCCGTCCTGTTTGGCGGCGCATGGTTAACAAAGGTCGGACCGTGGTATCGCGGCCTCCGCAAGCCCTGGTGGAACCCGCCGGAATGGCTGTTCGGGCCGGCTTGGGCCGTTATCCTTGGACTGGCCGCGTGGGCGGGTGTCCTGGCTTGGACCTCATCGCCTCCGGAAGCTCACTTGAGCATTGCCCTGCTGTTCGCGGCGAACATCTTCTTTCACATGCTGTGGACGCCGATTTTCTTCAATCTCAGGCGTCCGGACTGGGCCTTGATCGAGGTGGCGTTTCTCTGGCTTTCGGTTGCCGCACTCATGATCGGCGTGGCGCCGTACTCGACGGATGCGGTCTGGCTTCTTCTGCCCTATCTTCTCTGGGTGGCCTTCGCGGCTTACCTCAATTTGAAGATCGTCCGGTTGAACGCGCCGTTCGGAAGCGGAGCCGGATTGCGGAATGCGACTTCGGCCAATTGAGGGAGCTTTCGCTCCCTCATGTCGCGAGTGTCGGCACTTCGGATGACATCGGGATCTCAAGAACGGTGGGCTTGGCTTTGGTCCAGGCCTCCGTCGCAGCCAGCTTGATCGTCTCAAGATCGTCGAGACGCAGAGCCTCGCATCCATAGCCCCTGGCGAGAGCCACGATATCGAGGCCAGGAAGATCGAGGCCCGGAACTCCCGGCGTTTCTGCTAAGGCGGCGAACGACTTCAGGATGCCGTAGTGCTCATTCAGCAGCACGACGATGAGAATCGTCAGTTGCAAGCTTGCCGCGGTCCAGATCGCCTGAAGCGAATACTGGAACGAGCCGTCACCAATGATCATGAAGATCGGCCGGTTGCGGCCTGTGTCTCGTTCACCGAGAGCGATGCCAACGGATGCAGGAAGGCTCCAGCCGAGTCCGCCGCTGGCTGAGGTAAAATAGGAAGCGGGTTCGGTGATCGGCCAGGTTTTGTGAAGGTCGCTCATGGTAGAGGGACTTTCGACAACCATCAGCGCATGCGCGGGCCGGATTCCGTCCAAAGCGGCGAACACTTGCGAGGGGGTCAAGGCGTGCCTCGAAGCTTTCACCGGGGCTGGCGGGGCTGAGCGAGGCGCGGGGCGCACTTCGCGGGCGTGCGGCTTGCGTTGGCCGAGCAGAGCCTTGAGCGCGGCGAGAGATAACACGGCATCCCCGAGCAGGCTGTCGCCAACGGGCGCTCGCGCGGTTTCAGCCGGGTCGTCGGAAATGTGCAACAACCGCATCCCCTCGGGAAGGTAATCGCCCGGCGCGTGGATGTAATAGCGAAACACGGGTGCGCCGACGACAAGTGCAGCGTCATGGCCTTCCAGGCTCCGCCGCAGCGCGCCCATCGCGAACGGCAACCGGCCTGCATAGAGCGGATGGTTTTCGGGGAACGGCGCGCGCTCGCAGGCGGGGGCGGTCCACACCGGCGCGCCGAGCGCCTCCGCGACGGCGACGCCCTCGTTCCAGCCGCCGCCCCTGTCGATAGCCGCGCCGTAAATCAGCACAGGAGACGACGCCTGCGCCAAGACTTGGGCGAACTCTGAAGCCGCGCAGCGTCAGGGCCGAGGCGCTGGCTGACTGTCCGCACCTCCGCAGGCCCTGCGCACGGCTTGTCCCAATCGTCGACCGGCAGCGAGAGGAAGACAGGCCCCTGGGGCGGCTGAAGCGCCGTCGCGATCGCGCGCATGAAGGCGGCGGGCACATCCTCGGCCCTCACGGGCTCATACGCCCATTTCACCCAGGGGCGAGGGAGCACGGTGGCTTCGACATTGGTCAGCCAGGGCTCCATCAGCAGCATTTCGCGCGTCTGCTGGCCGGCGGTCACGATCAGCGGCGTCTTGTTCAGCGATGCCGTCATCAGGTTGCCCATGGCATGGCCAAGGCCTGCGGAGGTGTGCAGGTTCACGAGCGTCAGCCTGCCGGTGGCTTGCGCAAAGCCGTCCGCCATCGCGGAGGCTTCCTGAAGAGCGAGCACGTAACGGAAATCGTGAGGGAAATTTTTTAGAAAAGTGGCTTCGGTCGAGCCCGGGTTTCCGAATATGGTCGTCGCGCCCACTTCGCGCAGAAGCTGAAAGGTTACGCTCTGCACCGTCCGCATGGTTCACCTCAGGCGTCCCTGGATCCTTCCATGCATATTGGTGCGCGTCGCACCAGAGCGTAGTAAACGTTGTGTGAGCATTCTCCTGTAACTTGAGGATGCATGCTGAAAGCGCATGGCTAAGCGGCTTCCAGCATGCTCTCCCGTCTCGTTTACTTTAGGGCGACGGCTTTTCTTTGGCATCGACATCCAGGACCAGATGCGTTCGGATTTGCATGATCACGAATAATGTGATCGCTGTTGCAAGCGATAGCCAGAAGTCTGAGACTTCCGGGAAGAATATTCTTGTCGTAGCCGCAGAAACAAGAACGGAAAGGCCCAGCAATTCAGCTGGAAGGTATCTTAACAGCGTCATTCATGTTCTCTCATATTGGGTTACCAACAGGTGTATATCGGAAACGGAGATTGCCCCGTTGTCCGGTGTTTGAGGAACGATGAATTTATTGCATGTCTAAAGCATGACAAGGGTGCGGCCATCCGCTATGCGCTGAGTGCATAGCTCGTCACACAAGCTATGCATTTTGTACTGCCTCCGTTCGAGGCCGTTTTTGGGGTCAAGCGTTCGGCCATTGAACGGCGGCCTATTCCGAAAACGTCGCCAATCTGGCCCGGAGAGCGTCATCCCGGCCAAGCGAAGCGCGATCTGGGATCGTTTCACAACCGGCGCTGGCGTCCTTGACGGCCCCGGACAAGGCTTCGCCTTTCCGGGAAGACGCCAGCCGCGGTCCATCCCCGGCAAACCTTGCTTAAGGGGCAAGCGACCTAGCGAGGCGGAAACCCACAAATTCGATCCGGAAGTCCGCAGCGCACCACCCGCGACAAGCAGCTCTGAGGTCCAGCGGATTGCTGAACCAGCTACCGCCGCGCACAAGGCGAAGCTCACAATTTCCAACTGTGAAGGCCGAGCCATCGCCCGGAGCGCCGCTATAGCCTTCGTTCCAGCAATCCTCGCACCTCTCTGCGACATTGCCGTGAACCTGATAGAGGCCCCATGGGTTGGGCTTGAACGACTCCACCGGCATGGTCCCTTTCCGGAATCTGCCTTTCCTTCCGCCGCCAAATGTAACATTGCCGTCGTAATTGGCTTGTTCTGTAGAGATCGAGGGGCCCCACCAGAACGGTGTCAAAGTTCCCGCCCGGCACGCATATTCCCACTCAGCCTCGGAAAGCAGGCGGTAGTTCTTGCCGGTCTTGCCGGAGAGCCACTTCGCATAGCTCTTTGCGTCATCCCAACTCACGCACACGGCAGGATGGCTGTCGTCCTGGGCGAAGCCTGGATTTCGAAATGAGCGGTTGTACCTATCGGTATCGGCTTCGTCTGGAAGGGCGTGTCCTGTCTCTTCCACGTAGTCTGCGAACTGACCCCGCGTCACCGGAAAACGCCCAACCGCAAACGGCTTCGCGATGGTCACCTTATGTTGGGGGGATTCCCACTCGAAATTGTAAGTAAATTCCTCGCGCAGAGCATCGATCTCCGCCTGCGCCGTGCCCATCAAAAAAGATCCGGCAGGAACAACTACCATCTCGGGCACCCAGCGCGCATCGCCATCGCGGAAGCTCTCGCCGGAGCCGGGGCGTACGCGGAGCGCCGGGTCGCCGCTTATCGTCGCCGGCGCATTCGTCCCGCCCAGGCTTTCCTGAAGCGCCTTGAGCAGCCCCTGGCCGTCCGCGCTGAAGCGGTCGTGGCTGAGCCAGATCGCCTGCCGCCGCGCTAGCGCCTTCAGAGCTTTCGGCAGCGCGGCTTCCTTTGGCATAACAGCGCCGTCGACAAGAACGGGGATGACCCTGATCTTACGGGTGAGCGCAGTCGCGATCTCGATATGGACGAAATCGCGGACATCGGCGATGCGAGGCCGCCCATCCTCGCCCGCAAGCAAAAGCCATTGCGGCCCGATGACCACGATCATGACCTCGCAGGCCGAGACCTGCTTCTCCAGCACCTCCACGAAGTCGTCGCCGGGCCGGATGGAGCCCTCCACATCCATGAAAAGCTGCTCGCGCGGGAAAACCTGCGCCAACAGGTTATAGAGGCTGAGCGTGGGCCAGCGGGAATCGTCCCGCCTGTAGTTCAGGAATATCTTGCCGGACATCGAACCCTCGCGCGCTGCGCTGGCCGCCTTTTCAATTCTATCTACAATCTGGCTGTTGGATTGTCATCACGGACGGGCCAGTTCCGCGCCAAGGGAAGCGCGAGCCGGGCAGAGGTCCGCGTCGCCGGCAAACAACCAGCCCTCATGGCAAACGAATCCTTGCCGCGCGGAAAATGCGTTAACCCCGGATGGTTAATTGCATTTATTTCCGGCCCGAATTTTGCGCCCCAAAAATCCAGAAATTCCGCAGCGCCGTCCGGCGGGAGGCGGATGGATGTTCTATCCTGTTGAAAATGTGAAGCTTTCCCCCTCAGCCGAGAGGGTTAAGCGATTGTATTTTTGGACGAAAGTGGACGCGCTAAAGTCCGTTAAATATGTTTTTGGACGCTCAAATTAACCATCCATCGGCGCGATGCACCACGCCTGCCTCGCTATCCCCCTTGTTTTATCCAATAAAATCAATGTGTTAGTGTAATTAACCTTTCAGCAAAGCGCTTTTCTCTAAAATCTCGGTCCAGGCAAACGGATATGAGCGCAATTGGTCCATGGGTTCGAGCGGGATGCCGCCTTTCGCAACAAGCACACAGAAAGCCGGTTTTGCCCCTGAGCCGGCTAACCTGCGCCATCTGATCCGGGATGCACGCAAAGGCACGGAGTCAAGGGATGCAATCATTGCAGCGCTTCGGCGGGGCGGGAGCGAATATCGCCACGAAGCCACGACACCAGGAGCCCTACCCATTCCTTGGCGACTAAATCCAATCGGTGCAGCCCATCGGAAGGTTTCCCAAAAATCTGCCAGGAATCCTGAGGCCCGACGATGCGAAAGTCTCCAGGACGCGGAATGATGCGAAATCCCTGCGCCTCGAATAAGGCCCTTGCCCTGGGCATATGGAACGCCGAGGTGACGAGGACCCAGCGTTGATCGCGCTGAGGCTGCAGCAGTTTAGCGGTGAAAACCGCGTTTTCGAGCGTATTGCGCGAACGATCCTCCAGCCGGAGCCGGGGCGGGATGATCTTGAAGCCTTCGAAGAACCTCCGGGCAGATTCGGCCTCAATCTCCTCGCTGCTCGGGATAAGTTCGCCCTTTCCTCCGGAAAAGATGACCGGCAGGTCGGGATGCTGCTGCGCAAGGCGAACCGCCTCGATCATGCGATCCGCTGCTTCATTCAGGATCACCCGCCTGTTGCCGAAAGTCTGAGCGCCTGTGGCGCCGCCGAGCACGATAATCCCGGCCGCTCCGTCGACGGGTTCCGATATTCCAATCCGTGCGCGGTCTTCAAGGGGAATGAGCAGCCAATTGGCCAGCGGAGAGAAACCCGCGATCAAGTAAAGCGCGACGCCGCAGAAAAGCACCGGCAGCCCCGAGCGCTTGCCGCGGGCAGCCAGGAAAAGGCCGGCCACAAGGATGATTGCAATGAGTGTAGAAGGTTGAAAAATTGCCCAGGCAATCTTCGATAAGTAAAACATTGCGGCCTCAAGTCGCTTGCTTCTCTAACGCAGCAAGCCGTTCAATGAGTCGACAGGAATGGCCTTGTCGAGATTGTTGAACTGGCCGAAGGCCAGAATTTCCTCCGCCCTCAACCGAAGCAGGCCAAGCAAAGAGCGCATAAGCGCGGAGCCAAGCGCTACACAGGATGCGCCCGCCCTGGAAAAGGTCTTAAGATCCGGCGCCGGAGTAAGGCCGATCGTGATGCACAGCGGGCCATCGATCTGCGCCGCAAGCCGTTCGACAATTTGGATATGCTGAGCTCCAGGCACTGAAATGCAGTCGGCGCCCGCGGCGAAATAAGCTTCTGAGCGTTCGACGGCTGTTTCGAAAGGCGAGTGCGGCGGCGGATCGAGAAGAAACGCCTCGGTTCTTGCGGTGATGACGGCTGGTACCCTGGCTTCGAGCGCTGCCGCTTTCGCGCTCCTGATCGCCGCCGTCATCTCCTGCATCGAGGCAATGCCGTGCGCGCCGCCTCGTCCGCCGTCGCCGATAACGATTCCGACGCAGCCCGCCAAGACCACAGCCTCGACCGCGCGAGCGATCTCCTCAACCGAACGTCCGGCGATGCCCTCCAGATCCGCGTTGACCGGCACGGCGAAATTGCGGGTGATTTTTTGGGCCGCCCCCGCCAACTCGCCAAGCGCCAGCCGCTCATGAGGCATCAGGCCTTGCGCCCAGGCGATCGAATCGGGCGAGATTCCGATCAGGTCGAATCCTGCGTCAGCCATGACACGGGCAGACACGACGTCCCAGATCTCCGGAAGTATAAACGCCTCTCGCGCCTGCAACCGCTTCCGAAAGCGGCGTGCCTTTTCCTTTTGTTCCTTGAGCTTGTTCTCGTCGAATCTAGCCGGCTGATCCGAAGCAAACTGATCCGTGGGCATAACGCGCGGCTGCTCTAGCTAGATGTTGATCAGCACTTTGACTGGTGGAATTGCCAATCCTGTCCCGGCTCTCTCGTTAGAATGCTCGCCTGACTGCCGCAAGCAAAAAGCGCCGTTCATCCAAAGGGGGCTGGCTACGTTGCAAATCCTTGCACAGCGCCCCGCTGCTTATCCCCCGGAAGAGGCCTCTGGACGCAGGCGGCCCGTCTCGACGAACCCCACAAGACCGAGATAGCGGACGTGGCACCATTCGGCATTGCAATCGCCAATGGGCTTTATCCCGCCGGCATAAAATGGGATCTCGCCGACCACATCCGCGTCCGTGCTCCCGAAGCTGAAGACCTTCACGTCCGCCTCGCCTTCGACGCCGAATCTCGGCGAGGGCGCTTCTTCCATTCGGCCCAGAAAGCGGCTTTGAACGTACCCCCGCACGCCATCGCGCTCGATCAAGCACCAGCGGCGCACGCACGTCTCCAACCCGGCAATACCCGTCGCGGAAGACGAAAGGGCACCAACGACGCGCGCGGTATCCGCCGGCCCCTCTCGCATGGCAAGGCTTTCCTCGGCTTTAAGGCCGATCAAGCGATAAGAGAGGCGCACGCCTTCTTTTGGAGCGGCAACGGGAGCAGGAGCGGGCGACAGCCTTTCCAGGCTGGCTCTGGCCAATGGCTTCGGGGGAGGAGGCGCCGCCACAGGCGCCGCTTTGCCCGGCATCTCGACAATGAAGATGTCATAGATCCAGCCCCGTATGCCTTTATACTCAACCGCGCACCAGCCTTTCGTGCAGGGTTGGAAAGAAGCAAGCACGGCGTCTTTCGGGACAGATGCCACCACCGGCGATTGGCTCGACGGCGCACCGCGAAGGTGTGCGGATTTGGACACTTTCCAGGTCTTGGCCGGTTCGTCCTTCGCCATCGCTGAAGGCGCAATCAGGGCAACGAACACCACGGCAGCAGAGACGCTGAACAGAAAAGCTACGTTACGGCGCTTTTTCTTCACCGCCCGTTTCCCAAAGGGCTACTCAACCAATAGGCGGCGGGGCCGTGGCGCCCGCCTAAAACCGTGGATTGGTTGGAAATTTCAATTTGCACTCTACATTGATTAACGGATCCTTGTGGCTGAATAGTGGAGCAGGGAAACGATGCCTTTCGAGCAAGCCTGCATGCGTTTCGGACTGTTGTTCCTGGCACTTTCACTGCAGGCGGTCTCGCTGCGCGCAGAGGATGTCACGCCGTCCGCTTCCCCTTCCAGCACGCCGGCTCCGCAAACGTCGCAAGCGCCGCCCGATACGAGCGGACTGCAGTCGCAATCCCTGCTCGCCTCCATCGACAAAATCCTGAAGCGGGCCTCAGCTGCGCGCGAGGCGGCCAAGACCTTGCCCCCGCGCGACAAGTTTCTGTTCGAGCCGGTCTGGACGGAAACGCGCGAGGAGCGTGAGAAGGAGGTCCGCGATCTGCTCGACAGCGCGCTCGCCGTTGTTACCGACGCCCCCATTCTCAAGCTTCAAGAGGACATCCGCAACCAGCAGGAGGAAATCGCCGCCGACCGGGAGCGCATGGCGAGCCTGCGTGAGAAGCGGCTCGAAGTTCCGCAATCCGGCCTGTTGCCGAGCTTTTTCAGTGAAACAAAAGAGTCCATCGAGAAGACGATAACGGCCCTCGAGGCGGATATCAAAAAGCGCGAAGCCGACATCCTTCGCATCAAGCAGGAGATCGGCAAAGGTCTGGCCGCCGCCGGGGTGACGCTTTCGCAAGACCAGCTCGATCTCCTCCTCGATGGCGTGCTCGGCGATGACATCCTGAAGCTCATGACCGCCTTTGAGGTCGCGAAGGTCGCGGACCAGAAGCTCTCAACGCTCGTGAAGCAGTCGAACGAAGATTTGAAATCTGCGCGCCGCTATTTCGCCATGCACGCGGCGCTTTTCGCGATGCTGGTTCAGGCCCAGGACATGCTGATCGGGCGCATCGATAAGGTTTATCTCGCTCGCCTTAGCGACATTATCGGCAACATCGATCAGACGGGCGCGAAAACACGAGAGCTTTTGCAATCAACCGGCCGCGACGATCAGCGCAGGTCGCTTGAAGCCAATTTGAAGGCGCAGGAAATTTCACGCCGGGTGTCCGCTTTCTATCGCGACTACCTGAAGAATCAAAGGCGCCTTCTGGTGCAAGCGAGAGACCGGACGCTTTTCGATTTGCGGGTCGCGGATAACACTTATGAAACCGTAGAGGAAAGTTTCCAATTAAAAGCGCTCATGGATGAAGCCCGCACGTCCTTCGAATCGGTGCAGAAGCTCGATCCTCCCGGATTCGAGCAAATCTTCCGAAATGAAAATTTAAGACGCGAATTCGAGAAATCTGACGCAGAAACTCGGTCCCTCGTCCTGATGGAAGCCCAGCACCGCCTCGCTCTAATGTTGCCAAGCTCGAACACTGAAAGGGCTCCATGAAAGGGAAAGCTTAAGCAAGCCGGTTGGGATAACGCCTTCCCGGCAAAACTCCTCACCCTCTTCGCTCATCCTCAAATGCGATAGCCCAGCCGCGGCAACATTGCAGACTTGTCATCATCCCGGATTTCTGGCAGGCTTCGAAATGATGGGCTGAAAAGCCCATGCCGTCGAGCTCGGCCCGGTTACCATCTGTTTCAGCGAAGCAAATGCGTTTCGGGGCGGGGTTTTGCGCGCCCGCATGGCCCAGAGCAATGGAATGAGAAAGGGCGGCCTCCACAGCGTGACTCATTATGGCAAAACAGCCGTCCCCGCCACACGAATGCACCACCCCTGAAGAGCGAGCGCTTCGGCCCCCCATCGAAGGGGCACACGCGCACGAACTACATCAAGATCGCCGATCATACAAAGAATTCCCTCGAAATATGCAGCCATGACCGAAACCGCGATGCATCCAGGTAACAGGTTGAACCACTCCGACAGCCTCCCCGAACCTCAGGGGCTATACCATCCGTCCAACGAACACGATGCCTGCGGCCTCGGCCTGATCGCGAACATCAAGGGCGTGAAAAGCCATCAGATTGTGCAGGATGCGTTGAAAATCCTGCTGCATCTGGAGCATCGAGGCGCGGTCGGCGCCGATCCGCTCGCAGGCGACGGGGCTGGCATTCTCGTTCAGATTCCTCATGAATTTTTCGCCGCTGAAGCGGAGTGCCTGGGATTCAAGCTGCCTGCGCCCGGCGAATACGCCGTTGGCCAGATTTTCATGCCGCAGGACCCTGCACGCCGCGCGCGGTGTGAGGCGATCGTGGCCGAAACGTTTGCCGAAGAAGGGATGCCCGTGCTTGGCTGGCGCGACGTGCCGGTCAACAACGAGTCGCTGCCGGAGTCAGTTACTTCCACGGAGCCTTTCCATCGGCAAGTTTTTGTGGCCAGGCCCGCGGCCATTGCCGACGAAACAACATTCGAACGCGCTCTTTATCTTGCGCGAAGAATTATGGCGAACCGGACACGGGCCGAGCTTGGCCCTGTCGAAATCCAGAACTTCTATATCGTCACCTTGTCGTGCCGGACCGTCGTCTATAAGGGCATGTTCCTGTCCTATCAGCTTGGCGAGTATTACCTCGACTTGCACGATCCGCGCCTCACATCGGCGCTTGCGCTCGTCCACCAGCGCTTCTCGACGAACACCTTCCCATCCTGGCGGCTCGCCCACCCCTACCGCATGATCTGCCATAATGGCGAGATCAATACCCTGCGGGGCAATATGAACTGGATGGCCGCGCGGCAGGCGAGCGTGTCCTCGCCGCTGTTCGGCGACAATATTTCGAAGCTCTGGCCCATCTCCTTCGAAGGCCAATCCGATACGGCCTGCTTCGATAATGCGCTCGAATTCCTGGTTCAGGGCGGTTATAGCCTCGCCCACGCCATGATGCTTCTCATTCCGGAGGCCTGGGCAGGCAACCAGCTGATGGACGAGAAACGGCATGACTTCTATCAGTATCACGCCTCGCTGATGGAGCCATGGGACGGTCCGGCGGGAATCGCCTTCACGGACGGGCGGCAGATCGGAGCGACGCTCGACCGCAACGGCCTGCGGCCCGCCCGCTACATCGTCACGTCCGACGACCGTGTCATCCTCTCCTCGGAAGCGGGTGTGCTGCCCGTGCCTGAGGAAATGATCGTTCATAAGTGGCGCCTTCAGCCGGGCAAGATGCTGCTGATCGATCTGGAGGAAGGCCGGATCATCTCGGACAACGAAGTGAAGGCGCAGCTCTCCGATGCGCACCCCTATCGAGAGTTGCTGAATCGCGGGCAGTTGCGTGTGGAAGCGCTGCCGCATGTCGAGCCATCGCAGCCAAAAACCAATATTCCGCTGCTCGACCGGCAGCAAGCCTTTGGATACACGCAGGAAAGCTGGAAGTTCCTTCTCGCGCCGATGATCGAGACAGGCCAGGAAGCCATTGGCTCCATGGGCACCGATACGCCCATCTCGGCGCTTTCGTCGCAGCCGAAGCTGCTTCACACCTATTTCAAGCAGAACTTCGCCCAGGTGACGAACCCGCCCATCGACCCGATCCGCGAGGAACTGGTCATGAGTCTTGTCTCCTTTATCGGACCGCGGCCGAATATCCTCGACCTGGAGGGCACGTCAAACCTCAAATGGCTTGAGGTGTCGCAGCCGATCCTGATGAATGATGATCTGGAGCGCATCCGCCGCATCGCCGAGGTGCGGGACGCGCCTTTCAAGACAAAAACGCTCGACATCACCTACGCCGCAGACCTCGGCGCATGGGGCATGGAGCACTCGCTCGATGCCCTTTCCACGAAGGCCGAACAGGCGGTGCGCGATGGCTGGAACATCATCATCCTGTCAGATCGCGGCTTGGGGCCCGATCGCATCCCGATCCCGAGCCTTCTCGCTACGAGTGCGATTCATCATCACCTGATCCGCAAGGGTCTGCGTACGTCGGTCGGCCTCGTGGTCGAGACGGGCGAAGCATACGAGATACACCAGTTCTGTGTGCTGGCCGCTTACGGCGCAGAGGCCATCAACCCATACCTCGCCTTTGAGACCATCGCGGCGAATCTCGCGGAACTCGATAAGCCGGTCGAAAAGAAAGAGGCCTTCAAACGCTATGTGAAGGCGATCGGCAAAGGCCTCATGAAGGTCATGTCCAAGATGGGCATCTCGACCTATCAGTCTTATTGCGGCGCTCAGATTTGCGATGCCGTCGGCTTGCGCTCCGATTTCGTCGCCAAGTACTTCACCGGCACTCGTACGGCCATCGAAGGCGTTGGCCTTGCCGAGATCGCCGCAGAGACGGCCGAACGGCACCGGCTGGCCTTCTCGGATGCGCCGGTGTTGAAGAGCGCGCTCGAAACCGGCGGCGAGTATGCTTTCCGCGTCCGCGGGGAGGAGCACGCCTGGAATCCCGACACGGTTGCCGATCTTCAGCACGCCGTGCGCGGCAACCTGCCAGACAAGTACCGCTCCTTTGCCAAGCGCTTGAATGATCAATCCGAACGGCTAATGACGATCCGTGGGCTGTTCCGCATCAAGGACGCTGACGAGATCGGCCGCACGCCTGTTCCGATCGAGGAGGTCCAGCCCGCGAAAGAGATCGTAAAGCGCTTCGCGACGGGCGCGATGTCTTTCGGCTCGATCAGCCGCGAGGCGCACACGACGCTTGCCATCGCGATGAACCGGATCGGCGGCAAGTCGAACACCGGCGAAGGCGGCGAGGAGGCGGACCGCTTCAAGCCGCTGCCGAACGGCGACAGCATGCGCTCCGCCATCAAACAGGTGGCTTCGGGCCGTTTCGGAGTGACGACGGAATACCTCGTGAACTCCGACATGATGCAGATCAAGATGGTGCAGGGAGCCAAGCCCGGCGAGGGCGGCCAGCTTCCGGGCCATAAGGTCGACGAGACCATCGCGCGCGTGCGCCATTCGACGCCGGGTGTGGGTCTCATCTCACCGCCGCCGCACCACGACATCTACTCCATCGAGGACTTGGCGCAGCTCATCTTCGACCTGAAGAATGTGAACCCGGAGGCCTGGGTCAGCGTGAAGCTTGGCGCGGAAGTCGGCGTCGGCACCGTGGCCGCGGGCGTCGCCAAGGCCCGCGCGGATCACGTCACGATCTGTGGGTTCGAAGGAGGAACGGGCGCGTCCCCGCTGACCTCTATCAAGCATGCGGGTTCGCCTTGGGAAATAGGCCTCGCCGAAACGCAGCAGACGCTGGTGCTGAACCGGCTCCGCGGGCGTATTGCCGTCCAGGTCGACGGCGGCGTTCGAACTGGTCGCGACGTGCTTGTCGGCGCGCTCCTCGGCGCGGACGAGGTCGGCTTCGCCACCGCGCCGCTGATCTCGGCCGGGTGCATCATGATGCGCAAGTGTCATCTGAACACCTGTCCGGTCGGCGTCGCGACGCAAGACCCGGTGCTTCGAGCGCGCTTCAAGGGTACGCCCGAGCACATCATCAATTACTTCTTCTTCGTCGCCGAAGAGCTGCGCGAATACATGGCGGCGCTCGGCGTGCGGACCTACAGCGAGCTTGTCGGCCGGACGGATTGGCTCGACAAGGACAGGGCCATCGAGCATTGGAAAGCGCAAGGTTTGGACTTCACGCGGCTGTTCTACAAGCCCGAGATGCCCGACTCGGTCGCCATCCACAATTCGGAGAAACAAAATCATCCGATCGCGCATGTGCTCGACCGCAAGCTGATCGAATGCGCGAAGCCCGCTCTCGAAGCATGCAGGCCCGTGAAACTGGAGCTTCCCATCGCGAACAGCGACCGCGCCACGGGTGCCATGCTCTCCGGCCGGGTGGCGAAAGCTTACGGTCATGCGGGGCTTCCGGAAGACACGATCTGGATCGCGCTCAAAGGCACGGCGGGGCAGAGCTTCGGCGCATGGCTTGCGAAAGGCGTCACGCTGGATCTGGCCGGTGAAGCCAACGACTATGTCGGCAAAGGCTTGTCCGGCGGCAAGATCGTCGTGCGGCCGCCGGAAGGAACGGCCATCGTCCCCGAGGAAAGCATCATCGTTGGAAACACCGTGCTTTACGGCGCGATTGCAGGCGAATGCTATTTCCGCGGCGTCGCTGGCGAGCGGTTTGCCGTCCGCAATTCGGGCGCCATCGCCGTGGTGGAAGGCACCGGCGATCATGGCTGTGAATATATGACCGGCGGCTGCGTCGTGGTTCTCGGCCCGACGGGACGGAACTTTGCGGCCGGCATGTCGGGCGGCGTGGCTTACGTGCTCGACGAGCGGGGCGACTTCGAGCGCCACTGCAACATGGCGATGGTGGAACTGGAGCCGATCGATCCGGGCGACGTGTCGCCCTTCGATCAGGCGAGCGGCGATACGCTCGAGCGCTTCAACTTCGTGCACCTTCTTCACGATATGACGACAGATGACGAGTTGCGGCTCTTCCGGCTCATCGACAACCAGCGCCACTACACGGGCTCGGAGCGCGCCAAGGCGATCCTCGACGATTGGAGGGGCTACCTTCCGAAATTCGTTAAGGTGATGCCGATCGAGTACCGCAGGGCGCTCGAAAACATAAAGCGCCTTCGGGTCGCTCCGCATCCGCCGGAGCACGCGGACATCGCAATCGGAGTGAATGGCCGGTAATCGAAAATCAGGGCGCGCGAGGCAAGGCGCGCCTGCGCGGCGGCTGCCGCATCTTGCAGGGACTAGACATGGGGAAGATCACCGGTTTTCTTGAGATCGAACGCGAGGATCGCGACTACGCGCCGGTCAGCGAACGCACCCGGCATTTTCGGGAGTTCGTGCTGCCGCCTTCGGAGGAGGATGTGCGCCGGCAGGCGGCGCGCTGCATGGATTGCGGCATCCCCTATTGCCATCGCGGCTGTCCGGTGAACAACCAGATCCCGGATTGGAACGACCTGACCTATCACGGCGAATGGCTGACGGCGTCGCGCAACCTGCATTCCACGAACAATTTCCCGGACGTAACGGGCCGGATATGCCCGGCTCCCTGCGAGGCGTCCTGCACGCTGAATATCGAGGATGTGCCGGTCACGATAAAGAGCATCGAGTGCGCCATCGTTGACCGGGCCTTCGATCAGGGCTGGGTCGTCCCCGAGCCGCCCGAGAGGAAGACGGGCAAGCGCGTTGCCATCGTGGGCTCCGGCCCGTCCGGCTTGGCGGCTGCGCAGCAACTTGCCCGCGCCGGCCACGATGTTCACGTCTACGAAAAGAATGCGATGCCGGGCGGACTTCTGCGCTACGGCATTCCCGATTTCAAGCTCGAAAAGCACCTCATCGAGCGGCGCGTGGCGCAGATGCAGGCCGAGGGCGTCACCTTTCATTGCAATGTGACTGTCGGCGTGGCCGTCTCGATCCTCGACCTTGAGAGGGATTATGACGCCGTGCTTCTCGCGGGCGGTGCTGAGAAGGCGCGCGATCTTCCCATTCCTGGGCGTGAGCTGAAGGGCGTCGAGCAGGCCATGAGGTTCCTTCCGCAGCAGAACCGCCGCGTTTCGGGGGAGCCTCTCGGGGATGTCGAACCGATCCTGGCTACGGACAAGCGCGTCGTCGTGATCGGCGGCGGAGACACCGGCTCCGACTGCATCGGCACGTCATTCCGGCAAGGCGCAAAGTCTGTCGTGCAGCTGGAAATCATGCCAAAGGCTCCCGAGAAGGAGAACAAGGCTCTGTCCTGGCCGCACTGGCCGCTGAAGCTCAGGACCTCATCGAGTTCAGGCGGAGGGTGCCGAGCGCGATTTCAGCGTGATGACGACCCGGTTCGAAGGCGATGAGAACGGTCAGGTCAAGGCGCTTCACTGCGTGCGCGTTGACCCGAAAATGCAGCCCATATCCGGAACCGAGTTTCAGATCGAGGCCGATCTTGTGCTGCTCGCGATGGGATTCGTTTCGCCGGTGCATGAAGGTCTTGCGGCACCCCTCGGTCTCGATCTCGATCCGCGCGGCAACGTCAAGGCTGACGACCGCGACTACGCCACGTCGCGCCCGAAAATATTTGCGGCGGGGGATATGCGGCGCGGGCAGTCACTGGTTGTCTGGGCGATCCGCGAGGGCAGGCAGGCGGCGCACGCCATAGACAAGGCCCTGATGGGGCATACTCTCCTGCCGAGATAGCGGCGTCTCTCCGGGAGCATCGGCGCAGGGGGTGCGCCTGGAGATGCCTTTGCCATAAAAAAAGCGGCTGAAAATCAGCCGCTTTTTTTATCTTTTCTGGTCTTGAATGCTAGCCGTGATGCTGTCCCCTCTGCGCGTGCGCAAACGGCCGCGGCTGCATGTGCGCCGTAGGCTTCGGGCCTGGATGAGGAGGCTGACCGTGCGGCGCCGGCTTGGAAACGCCAGGATGCTGGGCGTTCGCGGCGGGCCCGCCGGGCTTCTTATTAGTAGCGCCGTTCATATTGCCTAGCGCCCCGTTGGGATGGTTGGCTCCCAGGTTTTTCTGATTGTTCGAACCGGCATTCAGGTTCGCAACGGCGTTCTGGTTCGCTCCATGGCTCGCATTCCCAGTTCCGGCCTGGTTCCCTGGGTGAGCATTCTGGCCGTGGCCCGGCGTAAAAGATGCAGGCTTGACCGCGCCGCCCGGAGCCTTCGCCGCGACCACATTGTGAGGGCTGAAATCGCCGGCCTTGCTGACAGCCGCAATAGAAGGTTTGCCGCCATTCACGGACGCCCGCAACTCCTTGTTCTGGCTTGCGAGTTGCTGATGGCCCTGCTGTTCCTGAGTGGGCGCGACGTGCTGTTCGTTCGCAGCCTGGAGTTCCTGCTGGCTGGGCTGAGCTTTTATCCCGCCATTACCACCATTGAAGCTCGTATTGCTCGTGTTGTTGTTTACAACCTTCTGATTGTAGACGTTATTGATGACCGTCGTGTTACTGATATTTGTAACGGACCGGTTGTACATGAATGACCCGCCGGACCAGTATCCTCCCGCAAAGCCTACACCTGTGTAGCCGAAACCATAGGAAACTCCGCCATAGAAGCCGACGTGTGGCCCCCAATAACCGGCATTCCAGGCGTAGACTCCGCCGCTCCAGCCCCAATATCCGGGAGTCCACAACAGCCCCGGACGTGGCGCAAGAACCCACGCCCCTGGAACCCAATAATAGTCTGAAGCAGAAGCGTTCCATCCCCAATAACCTGGCGTCCAGATATAACCGGGTCCAGGGATGACGGGCTGGGTATAGATGGGCAAGGCCGGAGGAGCGATGCCGACCGAAATGGCAATCTGCGCATTGGCCTTCTCGACTGGCCCACCCAAGCCGATTAGCGCAACCGCGGCCACGATCAATGTGTTTATCCGCATGTCTTTCTTCTCATTTTGGTTGTACAGCAACACCAGCACAATCGGCCCGATTTGCAGCATTAGTTGCTTTAAATGCCCAAGTAGTCCCGAATCGCGGCCCGACTTAGGCTTAAAATTAGACTTCGTCAAAAATGAGCCGATGATTGTGGCGCCGAAAAGATATAAACGCATTTTTCGTCTGCTGCGTGGCCCTCAGCTCGAATAGCCGAGATTACATTCGAAACAAGGACATCCTCATCACCTGCAGAACGCATTAAACTACTGGACTTTGCCTTTCGACTTTCCTGGCAGCAAGAATGGTGGTTACAATGATGCCCAAAATGTGTGAATTTTTATCTGATCTGCATTGCATGTATAATTCAGTTACGAAACTTAAAAAAATAATTAATCCAACAATATTAGTTAACTATCATGATTTTCGGAAGGAATATGCCCGAAAAAGACGCTTGAGTGCCTTGTCATCGCCCAACTCGTTCTGTTGACTTCGTCACCAGTAAAAACTTTCCGACAGCAATGCAACACTGCGGCAAATTTGTTGGTGCTGCGTCCAGAAGAGGGGGATGCTTAGGATGTACATCAGATGTTTTGCGCTCGCGTGTTTGGTTTCACTCGGCGGCGCCGGCGGGGCAAATGCTGCCGATCTTTACCGCGCTCAGCCAGCGCCGCCGGTGAGCTACGTGCCGCCCATTGTTACGAACACCTGGACCGGGTTCTATGCCGGCATCAACGGAGGTTATGGTTGGGGCGGCGGCGGCGATTCCATCGCCTTCTCCGATTGGTCAGACCAATGGGCACGGGCGCAGCCGAAGGGAGGCTTTGGCGGCGGCCAGGTCGGCTACAACTATCAGACGGGCTCCTTCGTCTTTGGCGTTGAAACCGACTTCCAGGGCGCCGGGATCAGCGACTCCGTGACCGGCACGAGTATCAACGGCGCCGGCTTCACCAGCCAGGAGAGCATCGATTGGTTCGGTACGGTGCGCGGGAGGCTCGGCTATGCCTTCGGCAACACGCTTGTCTACGGCACCGGCGGTTTCGCTTACGGCAACGTCAATCAGCACACCAATTATAGCGGCGACGTGTTTGCGAGCAGCACCACGCAGACGGGTTACGCCGTCGGCGGCGGTATCGAATACAAATTCAACCCCGCCTGGTCGCTGAAGGCCGAATACCAATATATCGATCTTGGCAGCGAAAAGCTTACCGATAGCCTCGGAAACGCAACCAGCCCGCTGGATGCCAACTTTCAAACCGCCCGCGTCGGGTTGAACTACCGCTTCGGCGGCGGCGGATACGAACCCCTGAAGTAGACCGTGCCCACACCGGTCTGCGGGCGGCGCCTTCGGTCGCCGCTTCCGTTTCGGGCTGGGAGGGATGGTGGACACGACAGGGATCGAACCTGTGACCCTTCGCGTGTGAAGCGAATGCTCTACCGCTGAGCTACGTGTCCAGAATTTAGCCTATGTAAGAGGCTGCCGGGCAGGCTGTCAACAATAACGGCGCGCGCTGTAATCACAGCGCACGCTATACACCGCTGCCGCGGATCAAGCCACCGCTTCGAAGCGCGGCGCGAACATCGCCCCGCGCTCGATCGCCAGCGCCAGTTCTGGAAAGCTGTCCACCGTCAATCTCGCGCCCGCGCGCTGCAACTCAGCCTTCGTATGGTTTCCCCAGGTTACGCCGACACCGGCCACCTTCGCGGATGCAGCCATGAGCATGTCGTAGGAGGTGTCGCCGATCATGATCGTCGCCTCGGGCGCAATGCCCGTTTCCTCCATGGCCTGATAGAGCATCGCCGGATGAGGTTTCGATGGTGCGTCGTCAGCAGTTTGTATCGTGGAGAAAACCCCTTCCAGAGTGTTCTGCTCGATGAAGCGCATCATCGCGCGCCGCGATTTTCCCGTGGCGATGCCGAGAACAACGCCGTCTTGCTTCCCGAGGCTGAGGAGAAGCGGAGCAGCGCCGATGAACATGGGTTCCCGCGCATTGTTGCAACGCAGGGCCATGCAGCGGTCGCGATAGGCGCGTATGAGTTCATCCCTTGTCGATTGGCAGTGATCCGGGGCCAGATCGGCCATGACCTCGGGCATGGAAAGGCCGACTGTGCGAAGCATTCGACCGCGCGCGGGCTCGCCAAGACCGGCGCTCTGAAAAGCATAGCGCATAGCTTCTGTTATAACATGCTGACTGTCGACAAGCGTACCGTCGCAATCGAAAACTATAAGGATCGGTGTTAAGGTCATTGTTCCCCATTGCAAAGGTTCAGTTCAGCGCCTGAACCTCTCATCTCATTGGCCTTGTCGTTGCTCAATATAGGATATGCCGAGCTAACCCCGGATGAAATCGAACCATAGACTATGAGGGATTTCGTAATTATTCGCCGTACTGCTGCGCATCAAAGCCCAGCAACTCAAACGTTTTCGCCATGTGCGGCGGCACCGGCGCCGAAACGTCGATTTCCCCCAATTTGGCATCTTTCAAAGTGAGACGCCTTGCATGAAGGTGAAGCTTTCGTTCGATGCCGTCCATTGGCAAATCGGCAACATCACCATATTTTTGATCGCCAAGGATCGGCGTGCCGAGAATATCCATATGCGCCCGAAGCTGATGCTGCCGCCCCGTCACCGGCTTCAATGAGACCCAGGCGAATTCCCCGGACCTGTCGTTGACGGAATAAAAGGTGGTGGCGTGCTGGGCGAGTTCCTGTTCGCCGGGCTTCGCCTTTCGCACGCGGTCGCCCTCCGGCCCCGCCGCTTTCACGAGCGCGGCCTCAACCTTGCCTTGCGGCGGCTTGGGGATGCCCCGCGTCACCGCCCAGTATATCTTTTGCACCGAACGCGTCTGGAACAGCCTGCCGAGCCGCGCGGCCGTCTGGCGGTCCTTCGCGACCACAAGGATGCCGGACGTGTCCCGGTCGAGGCGGTGGACGAGGCGGGGGCGCTCTCCGCCGAAGCGGTCCGCCATCCCGGCCAGCAGCCCATCGATGTGGCGCGCGGTCTTCGTGCCACCCTGCACGGCGATCCCGAACGGCTTGTTCAGGATGACGAGATCGTCGGTCTCGAAAACGATCATGCGCTCGATGAAATCGCGGTCGGCCTTCGACAGCCCCGGTGGGGGCTTCAGAGAGGGCACAGGCTCCGCCTGGGGCGCCGCATAATGGACCGGGATACGGATTTCCTGGCCCGTCGAAAGCCGTGCCTCCGCCTTCGCACGGCCCTCCGTCGACGCGCACCTGCCCGGTGCGGACAAGCTTCTGCACCAACGTATGCGGCAGCGACGGATAATACTTTTTGAGCCAGCGGTCGAGCCGGAGGCCGTCATCGTCCGCTCGGACGGGGCGTTTTTCGATCGTCATGGCGGCACCTTTCGCCAGAGAGCAGCCAAAGTAAAGAGGCGCGGCTTTGAAAATGCGAGCGAAAGCTTCGCCAGACGCCCTATCCTCCGGAAGGGAGGGCGGGGCAGTTTGACGCAGGGCACATCATTGATAGGCCGACCAAATTTAGTAAATCCGAATAGTTGCTTTAGTTAGCTTATGCAACCAGGCCATTTTTTGGGCTTATTTTCGTCATCGTTTTGCCATAATATAGAGGTGCGATAGAGTGCTAAACAGAAGTAGGAGGCCGATGAAATGAGCCTTTTTGCGCATATAGAGGAACTGACAGAAAAGCACCAATCCCTGCAACGCCAAATCGAAGAAGAGATGAGCCATCCGCTCGTCGACAGTCTGAAAGTCTCGGAACTCAAGCGTAAAAAGCTCCGCCTAAAAGAGAAGATCGAAAAGCTCAAAGCTGAGCGGCACGTGGCCTAGGCCACCCTCCTCCCTTCCGAACAAGCTGGCAGCGGCTCCGCCGGGCGAACCCGGTGTGTAGGATTTGTTGCGTTCAGCCGCTCAGCCAGTCTCCGGATGATGCTTCAATAAAACTGTTGCGTTCAGGCGCGCACCTCTGCATTTCTTCCCGCATGAGCGATAAGAAGAACCGCAATCAGGTCAAGGCGCGCCTGCCCAAAGGCTTGCGCGACGTCGAAGCGCAGGAACTCCGCGCTCAGCAGCAAATGCTGGGCAAAATCAGCGAGGTGTACGAGCGGTACGGGTTTGAGCCGCTCGATACTCCTGCATTTGAATATACCGACGCGCTCGGCAAGTTCCTGCCCGACACAGACCGGCCGAATGAGGGCGTGTTCTCGTTCCAGGACGAGGACGAGCAGTGGGTTTCGCTGCGCTATGACTTGACGGCGCCGCTGGCTCGTTACGTGTCGCAGAACTTTGACGCGCTGCCGAAGCCATTCCGGCGCTATCAATCGGGTTATGTCTACCGCAACGAAAAGCCGGGGCCGGGCCGCTTCCGCCAGTTCATGCAGTTCGACGCCGACACCGTCGGCGCCGCGAACCCAGCCGCCGATGCGGAAATGTGCATGCTCGCGGCCGATACGCTGGAGGCGCTCGGCCTCCCGCGCGGCGGTTACGGCATCAAGGTCTCAAGTCGCACCTTGCTGGACACTCTCCTGGACAGCGCAGGCATCACAGATGGTCGCCAGCGGCTCGTTGTGCTGAGAGCTGTGGATAAGTTTGACAGGCTCGGGCTTCCGGGCGTGGCGGAACTGCTTGGAAAGGGGCGCAAGGACGATAGCGGCGACTTCACGCCGGGGGCGGAGCTGTCTTCCCAGCAGGCGAATGCCGTTCTCTCTCTGCTTTCAGGCGATGCGGTGCCCGCGGACGCGACTGTCGCGACAATTATCGGCCTTGTGCGCGACGCGGGCTACGGCGACGATCGCATCCGCTTCGACGCAACCGTTGTTCGAGGGCTTGAGTATTATACCGGCCCCGTCCTGGAAGCAGACCTGACTTTCCCGGCCACGGATGAGACCGGGCAAGCGGTGCGGTTTGGCTCGGTGGGCGGCGGCGGACGCTATGACGGGCTCGTTTCGCGCTTCCGCTCGCAGCCTGTCCCCGCAACAGGGTTCTCGATTGGCGTCTCCCGGCTTTATGCGGCGCTGACCCATCTCGGCAAGCTGAAGGGAAACGCGGCCTCGCAAGGTCCGGTCGTGGTGCTTGTCATGGATAAGGCCCGCGTGGGCGGCTACCAGAAGATGACGCACGATTTGCGCAGTTCAGGCATTCGCGCCGAGATGTATGTCGGCGATGCCGGCATGAAGGCGCAGATGAAGTATGCCGACAAGCGCGGCAGCCCTTGTGTTATCATCCAGGGCGAGGACGAGCGCGCGCGCGGCGAGGTCACGATCAAGGATCTTCTCGAAGGCGAGCGCCTCTCGGGCGAGATTGCCGAACGTGAGGAATGGCGCAATGCGCGCCCGGCGCAATTCGCAGTGCCGGCGAATGAGATGGTCGAGGCCGTGAAACGGCTTCTCCAGGAGCAGCAAAAAGCGTGACGGCGGAAGGCGCAAAAGAATACGAGGCCCTTGAGGCGCAGGCGGCGAGCCTGATCAATCTTTTCACCTCAAAGGGCTATGAGCACGTCGCGCCCTCGTTCATTCAGCCTGCGAGCCTCTTTCTCGACCGCATCGGCGAAACGCTGCGCGCGCGCACCTACGTCTTCACCGACCCGAACGGCGAGGAACTGTGCCTGCGGCCCGATCTGACGATCCCGGTCTGCCGCGTCTTCCTGGAGCGGGGCGGCCCGGAAGGCATAGCGAAATTCTGCTATAACGGCCCCGCCTTCCGCATCCAGGAGAAGCCCGACCGGCTTCGGCCCCGGGAGTTCCGCCAGGCAGGCATCGAGTATTTCGGCTCAACCGACCCCAGCGCCGACCTTGATGTGCTGGCGCTCACAATCGAAGCGGTGCGCCAAGGCGGGGTGAACTCCTTCACCGTCAAGACCGGCCATCTCGGCCTGTTCAAGGCGCTGCTTAACGGTCTGGACATACCCCCGAGGTGGCGGGAGAGGTTGAAGCGCGCCTTCTGGCGGCATGCCGCTTTCGCGCGTGAACTCGCGACGCTCTCTCGCACAAAAGAGAATGGGCTGCCGCCCGTGCCCGCCGGCGCGCTGACCGAAGCCGGTTTCCTCAAGCATCTGGACGCCCGAGGCATCCGGCTTTTGGGCCTCCGGCGCCCCGCGGAAATCGTCCAGCGCTTGCAGGACAAGGCCGCCGATGCGAAGGAACCGCTGCTCGCGGCGGAGGTCGCGCGGCTCATAGAGAACTACCTTCAGACGCGCGGCGAGGTCACCCCTTCGCTGCGAGCCATAGAAACGCTGACGCGTCAGGCGAATGTCGACCTCGGGGATGCGCTTGAGGAAGCGCGGACAATCTTCTACGGGCTGAAAGCGCTCGCCGGCACGGCGCCAATCGTGTTCGAAGCCGATTTCGGACGCCATTTCGAATATTACAGCGGCATGGTTTTCCAGATCGAGATCGAAGGCGCGGGCGTGGCCGGGGAGATCGCGGGCGGCGGGCGCTATGACGGGCTGATGGCTGCGCTTTCGCAAGGCGTTTATGACGTTCCTGCCGTGGGCGCGGCCCTTCACACCGAGCGGCTTCTCGCGGCGGCCTCACAAAGGTGATGCATGGATAGAGTGATCGTCGGCGTGCCGTCCAAAGGACGCCTCATGGAGGATACGCTCGAAATCTTCCGGAAGGCTGGCCTGGCCATCGAGAAGACGGGCGGCTATCGCGGCGCGATGGTGGGGGCGCCGGAGGCAGCCGTTGAGTTTCTGTCGGCGGGCGAGATCGCGCGCCATCTTCAGTCCGGCCGGATCCATCTCGGCGTGACGGGCGAAGACTTGATCCGCGAGCAGATCCCCGCCGCCGACGAGCGAGTGTCCTGTCTCCTGAAACTCGGCTTCGGCCACGCCAATGTCATTGTCGCAATTCCCGACTGCTGGCTCGATGTCGAGACGATGGCCGACCTGGAGGAGGCGGGCGCTCTGTTTGCTTCCGAGCACGGCAGGCGTCTCAGGATCGCGACGAAGTACCCAAACCTGACGCGCCGCTTTTTTGCAGCGAAGGGCGTCGTTCATTATCGCACGGTCGAAAGCCTGGGAGCGACCGAAGGCGCGCCAGCGGCGGGCGTGGCCGAGGCTATCGTGGACATCACCTCGACGGGCGCGACGCTGCGGGCCAACGGGCTGCGCATCCTTAGCGATGGAGAAATCCTGCGATCGGAAGCCAATCTGGTAGCCTCGAAAGTGGCAACCCTGGCAGGGAAGACCGCGATCCTGTGCGCGACAATAGCCGAGAAGCTAAGCGCGGCGCTGCCGCCAGCAACCTGAATACTTTTGTCTGCGTTTTGTGGTCAGCTCCCGCAAACGCGCATGCGGCCTCTGGGTCGGAACCTGAAAATGCTCACCTTGAGCGTGCGCCGGGAGACCGGCAAGGAGTAGGCGGTGGAAGTCCACTACGATGAAGGAGTAGCAAACCACATCGGCCCTGAGCCGTGCGCAGGTGTCCGAAGCGTCGGCAGGGGATCGCATAGGCCAGCCGTTGAGCCGCGAAAGTGAGAGAGAACCGGGCGCCGACGCTGTACTCATTGCGGAAGGCAATATGGACGGGCGCGTCATTGCGAGCGCCTGCCCAGTTCGGCGCGGTCTGAGCCCCTGGCATGTGCAGACGTTCCTTGCGCGGGAACCGGGAGATCTCATGTCCGGCCAGGGCGACTCGCCGCCTCCGGCCCGCATCGGGAAGGCGACGAGCCGAAGCCGGTGATGCACGGGCATGAGAAGTCCGAACTCCGCCAAGTAGCGAAGGAACCGCCGAACAAAGCCGGGAAACTGGCGGCGGAGGCGGTGGAGCCAAGGGCGGGGACCAAGGGGAACATGGGTCAGCACAGCACGCGCCGGACGCAGATCCGGGAAACCGGGTTCTACAACTGGTTCACCGACAAGGCGCGGCGAGCCGGGGTTCCCAAAGGGCGCTCGCCTCTCGGCTTAAGAAAAGCCTCCTGCCGCCGGTTGGCTGAGGCGGGGTGCTCGCCACACGAAATCATGTCGGTGAGCGGCCATGTAACCCAAAGCCGCGAACCGGGCGCTGCTCGCCAACAGCGCCATTGCGGCACTCCAGACGGTGCAGAAGGAGGGCGTCGAATTGGGAAACCGGATTCCGAATTGGCTAACCCCCTGCTGTTGTTAGCCAAAGTTCCATCCAACTCTCTGTTTTAAAATGGAAAAATCAGGGGGATGGCGGAGTGGGAGGGATTCGAACCCTCGGTACAGCTTTACAACCGTACAACGGTTTAGCAAACCGCCGCCTTCAGCCTCTCGGCCACCACTCCATAGACAGTTTTGCCTTTGAAATCAAAGCCCTCTCGCGTTCAAACTTCATTTACAACGTCGCGATTTACAGGGCAGTTTTCACTTTGCAGCGCTTCCAATATCATTGCGGACATAGGCGCGCAACAAAAAACGCCGCGATTGCAAGGGTTGTGGACAGTAGCGTTCCTCTTACGTTCCGGCCTATAGGAATTGCACAATCCAGCTTTGTTCGAGCTTTCGCGTCGCCCTCACAGCGCCAACGCCATGGGAACCATTAAATGGGTCAGCACATCTGGCGGAAATAGACTCGGGTTGCTCTGAATTAATGCCGGAAATGGCGGACGCCGGTGAACACCATGGCGAGGCCGCGCTCATCCGCAGCCGCGATGACCTCCGCGTCGCGCATTGAGCCGCCCGGCTGGATGATGGCCGTCGCGCCCGCATCCGCCGCCGCCAGCAAGCCATCCGCAAACGGGAAGAAAGCGTCGGAAGCGACCGCCGTGCCCGCAAGCGCCTTATCCGGGTCTCTTTTCGCCGCGGCGGCGACCTCGCGCGCCTTCCAGACGGCGAGCCTCACGCTGTCCACCCGGCTCATCTGCCCCGCGCCAACGCCGATTGTCGCTCCATCTTTCGCAAATACGATGGCGTTGGACTTCACATGCTTGGCGACGCGCATGGCGAAGATCATATTGGCGCGCTCCTGCTCGCTCGGCTCGCGCTTTGTCACCGTGCGCATGGTGTCCTCGTCGAGCCCTGCCGTATCGGCATCCTGGACAAGAAACCCGCCGGCGACGGACCGGAAACAGGGGGCCCGGTTCTCGCGCAGCAGAAGACCTCCCGTTGAGAGCAGGCGCACATTCGGCTTGCTTGAAAAAGCCCGCCTCGCTTCCGGCGTTACCGATGGCGCAATCACAACCTCCGTGAAAATCTTCAGGATCTCGCGGGCGGCCTCTTCATCCAGAGTGCCGTTCAAAGCCACGATCCCGCCGAACGCGCTCACAGGATCGCAGGCCAGAGCCTTCCGGTAAGCCTCCAAAATCGAGCCGCCCACAGCCGCCCCGCACGGGTTGGCGTGCTTGATGATGGCCACGGCAGGGTGATCGGCGGGAAACTCCGAGATCAGCTCGAAAGCGGCATCGGCATCGGTGAGATTGTTGTAGCTCAGTTCCTTGCCTTGAACCTTCTCGGCTCCGACAATGCCAGGCCCAGAGTGATCGCCAAACTCGTAGAGGCCGGCTCCCTGATGAGGGTTCTCTCCGTAGCGGAGCGCCTGCTTGAGCGTGCCCGCGATTGAAAAAGCGCCTGCCGAGGCTTCCTCGGATTGCGAGGCGAACCACGCCGCAATGGCCGAATCGTAAGCCGCGGTGCGCGCGAAAGCCTTGGCCGCAAGCCGGCGGCGCGCCGCCAGCGTCGTCGTCCTCGCTTCGCGCGAAAGTTCGTCCGCCACGGCGCCATAATCGGCGGGATCGCAGACCACAGTAACAATGGCGTGGTTCTTGGCGGCAGCGCGCAGCATCGCAGGACCGCCAACATCGATCGTCTCGATCATCGTCTCGATGTCGTTCGCGCTATGCTTGACCGTCTCCTCGAAGGGGTAGAGGTTTATAACGACAAGCCCGATGGGCGCGATGCCATGAGAGGCGAGCACATCGCGTGCGCTGCTTTGCTCCAGGTTGGCCAGGATGCCGCCGTGGATGGCGGGATGCAGCGTCTTGACGCGCCCTTCCAGAATCTCGGGAAAATTCGTCACCTGCGACACCGCAATGACCGGGATGCCGGCGTCCCGCAAAAAGGTGGCGGTGCCGCCCGTCGATACGATCTCGATCCCAAGCAGTTCGAGCCGCTTGGCAAATTCGGCCAGATTCGTTTTGTCTGACACAGAGATCAGGGCGCGGCGGACCGGAAAATCGTGGTGTTTCGGCATGGCTCGTAAGTGTAACTGTTGGAGGGGAAGATCAAGATCGCGAAAAACGACGCACCTGATCCCCGCCTATGACGGGGCGCGGCTGCTGCGTCACCTTCTCGAATTTCCATTGGACCGAAGTCGCCTTCGTGCATGGCCCTTTCAGGACGATCTGCAAGGAGCGCCGCAGGCAAATCGGGTCGGCGAAGAAAATGCTTTCCTCGACGTCCAGGTCGGCGCCTTCGGCGAGAAAGCGCCAGACCTGCCCGCCGGTGGTTGTCAGCGCCACGGCATTTGTGTTGCGCGAAAGCTGCGCCGAGACGCGTGGGTGCAAGTGAAAGCGGATCGTGAAGCGCGCCTTGGAATCGATGACGCTGTCGCCGACGGCCGAAAGCTGATCGTACCCCTCGAATTCGAGGCCGGACTTGCGAAGCGTCAGCCGTCTGCGATGGAGAAGCCCGAAGCGCTCGCGGTAGCCGTCGTGACCGATGCGGGCGCTCAAAGCGGTCTCGGAATCGGCGCCGTCATGCTGAACGGCCCTTGGCCCGGCAAGCCAGAACAGCTCCCGGCCGGCAATCCGCTCCTGAGCATTGATGAGCCGGGCAGACGACAAATCCTCGATAGTCAAGGTGGAATGGGCCGCCGTAGACCTCGACACCACATACCAGTCGCCCGCCTCGTCCATCGGCGCGCCGCAATTGGTGATGAGCGGCTCATGCCCGACGCTCATTTCGAAAGAGCCGCAGCCTGCATGGGCGCGCGAGCTGAGGTGAAGAGAAGGCGGCCCGCCCGCGTCGGCGATGACGACCACTTCTCCCGCCGCGAGCCGTGCGTAGCCCGACTGGGGCGCGATCACGCCCGAGAACATCGCGCACGTATCATCGTACGCAAGCACGGTCGAGACCTGATCGAGAAGCGTCGGCCCCATGCCATTGAAATGGGCGACGCTGCCGTCGCCCAGCCGCAGAAAGCGCAGCATGCCGTTCATGCGGTTGATGGCGGAGTAGAGAGCCGGCGGCGGATCGATCTGCCGCGCGACGAAGCATTGCTTGAGCGGAAGCAACTCCAGGAGAAGCTCGATCAAGTCGCTTGGATCGCGCGAGGCATGCCCGCCATCTTCAAGGATCTGCTTTTCAAGCTCCGCCGAAAAGGCTGGCAGATAGGAGGAGAGATACGTCTCCTGCTCCGCGATACAGAGGCCCGCAAGCAGGATGGCCGTCAAAGCGCGGAGTTTTGCAACGCCTGGACCCTCATTGTAGGTGACGGTGAGATCGTGCAAATCACGGCTCAGCATCCGCATCACCGAATCGTAGAACGCTGGCTCGGCGCCATCGAGCAGAAAGGCCGCATGCGAAAGCACCGCAATCACGCGGCGGGCGGCAATGTCCCGGTCGCGAGCCAGCGCGGGCGCTCTGCTCGCAAACGAGACCCACTCCGAGGTGAGCTTGCGGGCTTTTTCGCGCGCGATCTGGTCGTCGGCGGCGTGAAGATGCCGGAGCCAGACAAATGCGTACAGGTCTTTCTGCCAGGGGACGGTCGGCGGCAGGATGTGGAAAGGCAATTCGGAGCCGATGGGCGCGGCGGCGCCGGCAAGGCCGAAATATCCATCATAAAGTTCGACGGCGAAGCTTGGATCGCCGGTGCGCAGGTCTTGCGGAAGGATGAGAAGGTGATAGGCGGTTGGAACGCCGGCCATCCATCGCGAAAAGGGCGACCTCAAAGCGAGCCTGAGAGCTGACCGTCCCGCCCGATTGACGGCGAGCGCCGCGAGGCGCGCCTGATCTGAAATCTGTGCCTGCATCGTTTGCAGTTTTAGGCGATCCTTTGTTGTGCAGGCAAGGATTCTCTCGGCGTGCATCGAAGCCAGCGATTGGTAACGCGCCGATTGTAAAACTTAACCGCGATTCGCGGCAACATTCCAGAATGGCTTGCGGTTACCAACCGGACCCCGCGCGTCCTCGATTCCAGCCATCGATTTAGCATTCCGACTCCATTAAGTGTATCTTAAGGCTCGATCGAGTGCATGACAGCATCGGGGCATGCGGGCATGGAGCAAGAGGGAACGTCGCTCGACAGCGAATCAGCCGCTCTGGTAAGGGCCGGGGCGGCGGGCGCGGTCGCGACTGCGGCCCCTCCGCAATGGTTGATCGACCTGAAGGCCACGGCGGAGGACCTGCGCCATCGCTGTGAGCGGCCCCTCGGCAAACCATTCGGACGATGGCTGGGGGATTTTCTCGATCAGGATACGGCAAGCGGCCTCCTTCCGGCGGAGGAAAGGCTCCTGTTCGCGGCGGTCAATGGCGAGGCCTGCGTGCTCGAAAGCCGGGCGTCCATTGTCTGCGCGGCGCTCGACGAATGGCGCGGCCACATGCCAGAACCGCCCCAGGAGGAGATGGGCTTCGTCGAGGCGATGGCCAAGTTCACGGAGGCTGCGCCGGAGCTCGTGCAGGAAGCCATCATCGAGGCGACGCGGCACGCTATCGATAAGCTGCGGCTGCCTGCCTATTGGGAGCCCAAGGACGTCCACGATGTGGAAAAATTCGCGTTGGCGCAGCGCGCTTATCTCACGCGGCTGGAGGCAGAGGCGCACCCCGCGCGGACCCTGGAGCACGCACGAAACGACGAGCGCTTCTATCACCTCGCGGCCGTTACCCTCATCGAGGCGTTCACGGCCAAGCCTTATGAGCCGCTGAAGCTCCAGAATAAGTGGCTCAATCCCTTGCTTCGCCGCGATCCGCTCAACCTTTCCGCGGAAATGCGGGCGAGGATCGATGCGCAACCGCGGGTGCTTCATGCCTTCTTCGATGAACTCCTGCGCGAAATAATGCCGGCGAACGGGGCGGAGCAGGATTTCGCCGGCAGCCTCAAGGCCGATCCCTCCGCACTCAGGGAGCCCTT
Organism: uncultured Alphaproteobacteria bacterium; assembly: GCA_963817495.1. Lineage (GTDB taxonomy): Bacteria > Pseudomonadota > Alphaproteobacteria > Rhizobiales > Rhodomicrobiaceae > Rhodomicrobium. The sequence goes on from CAWFOS010000019.1 coordinate 193,879, forward strand.
CGAGAGTGTGTTTGCGCGCTATGAGCGTGAGCACTGGCGGTGGGTCAATCCCGAGGATCCGGACGTCCAGGTCCGCGCGCGTTTCCTGCGGTTCCTCTCGCTTGGCGGCGACGATTTTGCCCCTGTGCAGGAGAGCCGCCTGCAACTGCACGGCGCGTATATCGGCGAGGATCTGGACCTTTCCGGTTGCACCATTCCGCAGCCGCTCGTGTTTTCCCGCTGTCACTTTGCCGGGCGGGTGCTTTTTGAAAACGCCGCTACAAAATCGCTCAATTTTCAGGGGAGCCGCGTTCTCGCGCTGACGGCTGAGAACTCAAATGTGAGCGGAGGCGTTTTCTGTCATTCCGGGTTTCGCTCGGACAGGGGCGTTTCATTCCTGTACGCAGCCATTGACGGCGGCCTGCGGATGACGGGAAGCATAGTCCGATCCAATAGCAACCCCTCAATGAAGTGTTCTGGCGCACAAGTCAGCGGAGACGTTTTTTTGAACGACGGTTTCCTGGGCGAAGGCGGCGTCCTTCTCTCCGGCGCCAAAATCGGCGGAACTCTGCGATGCGAGGCTGGCACATTCCGCAACCGTAGAGAAGACGGATCGGGCATCGCGCTTGGTTGCGACGGAAATGCGATTTCCGGCGATGCAGTGCTTGCGAATGGCTTCCGTTCAGAGGGCCTGGTTTCCTTCGCGGGCGCCAGACTCGATGGCGCTCTCAACTGTAGCAAGGGCGTCTTTCTCAATCGTACAAGGGATGGGACTGGCGTCGCTCTGAACGGCGCTGATGCCAAGGTCGATAGTGTCTCTCTTCGCGACGGGTTCAGGGCTGAAGGAAAGGTCGATCTCCACGCCGCTCACGTCAAAGGCGACCTGATTTGCATTGACGCCCGCTTCGATAATGCATCACCGGTGCAAGCTGACGGAGGGCTTAAATGGATCAGGCAGTCTGCTGACGCCATCGACCTTCAGGGCGCCAAAGTGGACGGGGTTTTCTGGCTTGGGCCAGACGGGCAGGATCCTTTAGCGAATGTTGAAATTCGCGGTTCTGTGAATTTGGCGGGATGTCACGTCCACGGCCTTGTCGATCATTCAAAGTCCTGGCCCAGGAAAAGAGTGCGGTCGGACGAAGGCAGAAGGTTATCTGCGTTTATTCACCTGGACGGCTTTACATATGACCGGTTCGCCGGATGCGGCGACTACGCCACGACCACCCGAAGGAAGTGGCTGGGCCGTCAGTCTCCGAGAGACCTGGGCGTCTGTTTCAAACCGCAGCCCTTTGAGCAGCTCATCAAAGTCTATCGTGAGATGGGCGATGACGGCAGCGCCCGCGAAATCGCGAAGTTCAAAGCGCGCCGCACCTACCGGGCGCTGTTCATCAGGCTCTGGCATGGCTGGCGGGACGTGCCGAAGATCGTCAAATCGCGTGTCCTATCGCCGCTGAACACTATCGCCTGGCCGTTCGCCGTCGCCGCAAGAGTGTTCTACCGCGCGGTAGCCTCGGTTTTTCTCTTCGCAATCTGGGCTTTCGTCGGCTTCGGCACAGCCTATTGGTACGGCTGGGGGCGGCTGATGCTGTTCCTGCTTGCTCTGTGGGCCGCGGGCGGACTTTTCTATCGCGAAGCCGGCGTGCAAGGGAGCTTCGCGCCGTCGAACCCTGTCATTTATCTCAACAATGACCTTCAAGCGAAGTGCGGCAACAACTGGACGGAATGCAAAGGCACGCCGCCGGAGCTGCCCAGCTTCAACCCGTTCATTTATTCGCTCGACATCATGCTGCCCGTGCTCGATCTCGGCCAGAAACGCGACTGGCAGCCCATCGACCGGCCCGGCAAGCCCGTCATCATGGTGTTTCCAACCATCACCTGGGAGCCCGGCTACGACCTTGGCAGCGACATCCCCGATCTCACGATCGAGGAGGAGCCTCTCGCCGAAGGGACCGTGGACAGGATCGTGACGGTGCAGACGCTTCTGAGTTGGGCTACGCTGGGCTTGCTGATTGCGATGCTGTCGGGGCTGATCAAGAAGGATTAAGCGAACGTCTACGGCTTCGCCAACGCGGACGAAGTCTGTAGTGGGTCCGAAAGCGGCTGTGCCGACCTTGCCCGCGCGATCGATCAATAAGCGGAGGGCCAATCACCGAGACGGCCGTACGCGTTCCTCCCTAGACTTTTGAGCCGCAGACCTTGGAGTTGCGGCTTCATTTTTGTTCGCGGTTCCGCCGGGGTGAGATGCTCGCCAGGGCCGGGTGCGCCGCAAAAAACTCCTAGAACCGCTTGTGGTGTAAGCGGGCAGTGATTGGCGGCCGCATGGCTCCGTCGCAGATAATGCGATACGTGATGTCCCAGCTCTTGGCACTCGGGTCGGTCGCAGCGGGCTCGAACTCCGGGATGTATTTTGCCGTCGGGGTCGAATGAATGAAGCGGACGACTTTCCCCGAAGCCGCTTTTATCTCCCCGCAAATAAAGGATTTCATGTTCGAACTGAACTTTATGACTGGACAGCACAGCATCCGCGGCCATTGCCGGGACGGCTGTGGCGATCAGAATTGCGAGAGAATGTTTAAGCATGGTAGGCCTCCTGTGCGTCTCGCAATCGCAGGGCCTGAATTGGGGCCAGAAAAGCCGTAACTCGGGCCAGATTAATACGAGACTGGCCGAACTATACCGATTTGAGATGGGAATTCATTTCAGTACTGCAAATCAATATCCCGTGATCGTGGCGAATACTGAGACGATGACGCTGTATTCGTGGTGGCGGCTAGCTACTTTGAGTTTATCGCGGCCGCGGCTTTGAAGGTTTGGTGGTTGATTTCTTGGGCGTTTTGCAAGGAGTAATCAGGAGTTCCTGACAGTAACCCTTTGTGCTTCTGCTGAACCGGCGCGAATGCGATCGCTATGACCAGAGAGGCAACGAAGGGGGCAAGTGTAAGTCCCAGAGCGGATTTCCATGTCATACTTATCACCAACAAAAAAATTGTGCAGACCGCAGAGGATCGCCTGTCCGGGAGGCAAGGTATGCCCACAGCGCTCGGACGAGAGGGGCCCGATGCAACACAAATACGAAATACATCGGGAGCCTTATACAGTAATTCAAAAACTAGCAGGGTGCCGTTAGAATAATAGATCCGGAAAATACCTATTGTGTATCCCGTCGGTCGTAACATTATCTCTGATAAAACTAGACACAAACTAAGGTTAATTTGTTGAGCGCCTTGGGTTTGAACCGCTCATAGGTCGCATGATAAGAAGCTCTTATTCCACAGGTTGCGGATACTGCCTACCACGGTACCGAACGGGAGGGCTCCAGTTTCGATTGCGCGGCGGGCGGAATTAGCGGGGCGGCTTGCATATCAGCATTTTCGATAGCGCTGGGAGTGGATTGGAGAATTCGGGTAAGTGAGGACACGGCTTGGGAGGAAGCTTTTCCGCAGATCTCGTGAGCCTGCCCAGTCTGAGTATTTTCCGAACCTTTAAGCTCAGCCGGTGAAATGTGATTATGGTTCCGGTGCGTAAACCTTAGCGGTGAAACTTGATCGGTTCTAGCCAAAAGGATCTCGATGGACGAAGCGGTCGAACTGTCCACGAACGATCAATTGCGCATTTCGGAAATTCGCTATCGCAGGCTCTTCGAAGCTGCGCGAGATGGCGTGCTCCTCGTTGATCCGGTGACCCGCAAAATTACAGACGCCAACCCCTTCATGACGAAGTTGTTGGGCTATTCGCGCGATCAACTTGTGGGCAAGGAACTGTTTGAGATCGGTCTGCTCCAGGATGAATGCGCGAGCCGGGACATGTTCAGCGCATTGAAGAAGAATGGCCAAGTTCGCTATGAAAATCTGCCCTTGGAAAGGGAGGGTGGCGGGCGCCAAGACGTTGAGGTCGTGGCCAATGTTTACGATGAGAACGGCTCTTCCGTCATTCAATGCAACATTCGCGATATCACTGAGCGCAAGCAGAGGGAGGCGGCACGACAAATTGCTCCTCGCCGAGGTCAATCACCGCGCCAGAAATCTACTGGCTGTCGTGCAGGTCATCGCACAGCAAACCGCAATTCATGCCGATCACGCAACCTTTCTGACGCGCCTTACCGAACGTATCCGCGGCCTTGCCGCAAGCCAGGACCTCCTCGTCGAGAACCAGTGGCGGGGCGTCGCGGTAGCCGAACTCGTCAGGTCGCAGCTTGCGCATCTAGAAGACCTGTTTGACACGCGCGTAAGGTTCGATGGGCCGCCGACTCGGATGAACGCAAAGGCCGCCCAGGGCATCGGCATGGCGCTGCACGAATTGGCCACCAACGCCGGTAAGTACGGCTCATTGTCAAACAGCGAAGGACGAGTGCTTGTTTCCTGGCATGTATCTACGGAGCGGCCAGTTTTCTTCATGTCATGGGTGGAGGAACTCGGCCCCATCGTCGTCCCACCCAAGCACACAGGTTTCGGTCAAAAGGTGATTCAAAGCATGGCGGAGGTGGCAGTCGATGGCACTACTGATATCGGCTATCCGCCGAGCGGGTTCTTTTGGAAATTGCAAGCACCCGCCGAAGAGGTTTTAGAGCCAGCGACGGCTTATGACGCGGGGATCAGACCATGAGTAATCGGCGGCAAATGCGCATCCTCATCATCGAAGACGAGCCAATGATCGCGCTCGGGCTTGAAGAGTTCCTCATCGCATCAGGTTTCAAAATCGCTGGCGTGGCGGCAAAACTCGCAAAAGCACTTGCGATGATCGAGCTTGGTGCGCTCGACGCTGCCATCGTCGATGCCAACCTCGGCGGTGTAAGCGCAAGTTCGGCCGCCGCGGCGCTGGACGCCAAGGGGCTGCCCTACGTCCTTGTGTCGCGTTATTCAGCCAAGCAACAGGCTGAAGCTTTTCCGGGGGCGGCGATGTTTTTGCTGAATCCCTTTGTGCCGGAGCGGCTTGTCAAGGTCCTTAGCGAAATTGTTCCCAGCCGTTAAGAGTTCCCTTCTGTTGGGTCGGTCCAAGGCCTTCCCTCATCAAAGCTTATAGTCTGGAGCCGGCCCACCTTCACCGTTTGAAGCTCAATCCATGGTAGACCGCAAAGCGATCAGAAAGCGGGCGCAACGATCTGACAAAGTTTTTAATGTCACCGAGTCCGGAAACGGCCTACTTCATCCATTCGTTGGTCAAGCCGCGAATGTTTGTTTAACTGCATCTCTCCGTCGCCGCGTCAAACGCACTTACATATCCACCTGCACTTGCATGGCTTTGTTGCCGCGCGCATTGTGCGTTTACACTTTGATGGTTAACGGCAGCGCCCCGGGTTTATTTCCCGCCTGAATTTGCGCCCCAAAAATACCAGAAAATCAGAGCGGTCCGCATCCAACGGCCGGATAGGTCCTATATCCCATTGAAAAAGAATAGGTTTTTCCGTCAACCAACAGGGTTAATCGAATGTATTTTTGGACGGAAGTGGGCACGGAAAAGTCCGGTAATTATACCCAGGGCGCCTCTATTAACCATGCTGGCGCTGTTCCGAGCCGCGGCGGCGCAATCCTCCATGGAATATTTATCAACTATATCAACGAGTTAATGGCGTTAACCCGACGATAAGGCGCTTTTTCCTAAAATCCACGCTCAAGCAAAGGCTGGGAAAACTCTGTTCATGATAGTGGTCCAATGGTCTGGCGGTTGTATCTAGAGCGAGAGCCGGGCGGCGAAGAAGCCGTCCATCCCGCCGCCGTGAAACGGGAGCGTGCGCAGCATGCCCTGGGCCGTGATGGCCTCGGGCGGGATGCCAAGCTCATCCGCCTGGATTGGCATCAGCGCGACATTGCCACGCTCGGCAAGCAGCGCGCGGATCCGCTCCTCGCCCTCTTCGGCTTCGAGCGAGCAGGTGGCGTAGACGAGCCGGCCGCCGGGCCTCAACAGGCTCAGCGCGTGCTTCAGAAGCCTTGCCTGGACGGCGGCGAGCGCTGTGATATCCGCTTCCGACTTCAGATAAGAGATGTCCGGGTTGCGGCGGATCGTGCCCGTTGCCGAGCAGGGCGCATCGAGGAGAACCGCATCGAACGGTTCGGGCGGCGTCCATTCGCTGGCATTTGCCTGCACTGTTTCGGCCTTAAGGTTCAGCCGCGCGAGGTTCTCCTGAAGGCGGCGCAGACGGGAGGCGGAGATGTCCACCGCAGTGACGTTGGCTCCGCGCGCAGCAAGTTGCGCCGTCTTTCCGCCCGGCGCGGCGCAAAGGTCGGCGACGCGCAAGCCTTCCACATCGCCCAGCAAGAGCGCGGGCAAGGCGGCGGCGGCATCCTGCACCCACCATGCGCCGTCCGCGTATCCTTCGATATCTTCGATGCGTCCTTTGGCCGAGACGCGAACCGTTCCCCAAGGCAAAAGCGACCCTGAAAGGCGTTCCGCCCAGCCGGCCGCATCCGTCTTCACGGACAAATCCAGCGGCGGCTCTTCGAGATGCGCGGCTGCGATTCTGCTCGCGGTTCCTTCGCCATAATGGCGGACCCAACGCCGCCACAGCCATTCCGGCGTATTGAGCTTGCTCGCATCCTGCTCCGCCAGGATCACGGCCCTGTTCGCACTCACCCGCCGCAGCACGGCATTGACAAGGCCCGCGAGATGACGCGCAGCCCGCGTGCCTTTCGCCTCCTCCACGGCGAGCCCGATTGCGGCGTGCGGCGCGACCTCCATGAACGCAAGCTGCGCCGTGCCCGCAATCAGGATAAAGCGCGCCTCGAAAGCGTCCTCGGGCAGCGGCCTTTCCAAAAAGCGGCGGAGCATGTCTTCGATCTGGCCCAGCCTGCGCAAGGCGGTGGCGGCAATGGCGCGGGCGAAGGCGCGGTCGCGGAATAGCAAGGCCGGAAAACGCGGGCTTCGCGCTCGATGCCGCGAAGGCGTCATCGAAAGGGCGCCGGTCTCGCAACACCGCCTGCAGAAGATATGAAGCGAGCTGGCGCGACTGCAGCCCCGAAATTTCGGTGTGGGATGGCATTGCGGAACTTCACCGTCATCCCGGAAAAGCCAGCGGCGCCGTCCGGGATCTTTAGCAAGATGCTGAAAAGTGGTGTTGCCCATGGTTCGACAAGCTCACCATGAGGATTTACTTGCTGAAAACACTCGGCCTCATCCTGAGCCTGTCGAAGGATGAAGCCAAGATTTTATGCTTTTTTGCAGCCTATTGAGTCGAAACCTGCGTTTGTATCGATCCCGGATAGCCGTAAGCGGCTTCCAGGATGACGACTAGAATGAAGGGATTATCAGCGCCAACGCCCGCCGCCTTGGCCCCAAGACCCCGGCGCGGCTTGACCGGGCCGCACATTCATCCGCGCGGCGCTCGGCTCCTGGGTCTGGCCCATCTGGCGGGCCTGCTCGACCAGCGCCGCGATCCGGTTCTCCGTATTTGGGTGCGTCGAGAAGAGGCTGTCCATCCCGCCGCCGTGGAGCGGGTTGATGATGTAGAGGGGGGCGCTCGCCGGATGCGCCTCGGCCTGCTCGTTCGGAATTTGTCGCGCGGCGTTGTCGATCTTGCGAAGCGCTGAAGCCAGCCAGAGCGGCCGCTGACAAATCTCCGCCCCGTCGTGGTCGGCGCCGTACTCGCGCGTGCGGCTGAGCGCCATCTGGATGACCATCGCCGCGAGCGGCGCTACGATGACCGCAAGCAAGGTGCCGATCATTCCGGGGCCGCCGCTTTCGCCGTCGCGGCGTCCGCCGAAGAACATGCCGAAATTCGCGAGCGTGGAAATCGCGCCTGCGATGGTCGCCGCCACCGTCATGGTGAGCGTGTCGCGGTTCTTCACATGAGCGAGTTCATGGGCGAGCACACCGGCCACCTCCTCCTTGCTCATCATGCGCAGAAGCCCCTCAGAGGCGGCGACAGCGGCGTTATCCGGATTGCGGCCCGTCGCAAACGCGTTCGGCTGCTCGGAGTGGATGACATAGACGCGCGGCATGGGCAGGTTCGCGTTCGCCGCGAGCTGGCGCACGATGGAGTAAAGCTCGGGCGCGCTCTTCTCATCCACCTCCTGCGCATCCTGCTGGGCCAGGACCATCTTGTCCGAATTCCAGTAGGCGAAGAGGTTGGTGGCGGCCGCGATCAGGAAGGCGATGGTCATGCCGGCACCGCCGCCGAGCGCGTAGCCGATTGCCATGAAGAGCGCGGTGAGCGCGGCGAGCAAGAGCATGGTGCGGAAGAAATTCATGGCGCGTCCTGCCTTTAGATCCTGTTCGTCGAGGATCAGTGAAAACACGAATGAATATTTGCAGCCGGGGAAGTGGTGCAAGGTCCCAGCGCTTCGCCAATCTTAACACGCAAAAAAAATCCCGGATACGGCGCATTCTACCGGCATCCGGGATTTCAGTCACGGGTGAAGCGGCTGTTCCGCTTAGAGAAACGCGGCCTTAGCCCAGGTCGGCGGGGAGCGCGATAAAGCGCTGGTCGCCATTCCGCTTGATGAGCGCAAGCGCGTTCTTGCGGCCTGCTTGCTTCGCCTCAGTAAGGGCATGCCGCAAATCGCCGGGGTTGTTTACGGGCTCCTCGCCAACCTTGAGGATGATGTCACCCTCGGCCAGCCCGGCCTCAGCCGCCTTGCCGCCAGGCTCCACGCCGACAACGGCGAGCCCATTGCCCTCATCCGCGCTGACTTGGTTAGCCGGGGCAACCCGGATGCCGAGATCCGTCATCCCGGTTTTTGATGACTCGGGATGCAGGCTTGCCTTTTGCACCGGCTTCTCGGGCAGCTCACCAATTTTCACGGTGACAGTCTTGGTCTGCCCGTCCCTGTTCAGCGTGATCGTTGCTTCGGAGCCGGGCGGCAGATCGGCGACCTTCTTCGCGAGATCGCGCGCATCCTTTACCTCGGCGCCGTTCACCTCCGTGATCAGATCGCCTGCCTTGATGCCGGATTTTTCGGCCGGGCTCCCATCTTGCGGGGCAGCGACGAGCGCGCCGGTCACCGTTTTCAGGCCAAGGCTGTCGGCCAGCTCAGGCGTCAAGCCTTGGATCTGGACGCCAAGCCAGCCGCGCGTGACGTGTCCCTGATCCTTGAGCGCGGTGACGACGCGCTCGGCTGTCCTTGCCGGGATGTCGAAAGCAATCCCCACGGAGCCGCCAGACGGAGAGTAGATCGCCGTGTTGACGCCGATCACTTCGCCATCCTGGTTGAAGGTCGGGCCGCCCGAGTTTCCTTTGTTGATCGGCGCGTCGATCTGGATGAAGTCGTCATACGGCCCCTCGCCGATGTCGCGGCCATGGGCCGAGACGATGCCGGCCGTCACTGTGCCGCCGAGGCCGAAGGGATTGCCCATCGCCACGACCCAGTCGCCGACCTCCGCCTTGGAATGCGAGAACTTCACATACGGGAAGTCGTTCTTGCCGTCGACTTTTAGGAGCGCAAGGTCCGTCCGCGGGTCGGTTCCGATAACCTTGGCCGTGTAAATCTTGCCGTCATCGGTCACGACCTCGAGCTTCACCGCGTTGCTCGCAACGTGATTGTTGGTGACGATGTACCCGTCGGGCGAGATAAAGAAGCCGGATCCCTGCGCCATCACCATATGGTGGCCGTTGCCATGCGGCATTTTGAAATGCTTGAACGGAGAATTCGGCCCATTGAAAAAGTGCTCGAAGGGCGTTCCCTCAAATGGATTGCCGTTTTCGCCGAACTGATCTTCGTCCCCATTTAATGCCACTTTCGGCTCGACGTCGGCTTTGACGCGGATTGAGACGACCGAGGACTTCACTTGGTTCACCAACGGCGCGAAGCTTGGAAGCTTTTGCTGCGTCATGCTTTGGCTTTCCGCAAACGCGCGTTCGGGCCGAAGCTCGTAGGAAGCGGTCCCGATCGCTGCGGTCAGCGCGAGCGCCAATGCCGAGACGTAAATTGTGCCGCGCTTGCGGATTTGGGAAAGCATTACAGAATGGTTAGGAAGCGTTTTTTCAGGATCTGGCGTGTAAGGGGCTGGACTATCCGTCATCGTGACCTCCGCATGAGATGAGTGCGGCTAAAACCTTTTATTTCAAGGTCACGCCGCGTCTAGAGCTGACGGAGATCTGGGTTGCGGAGCCGGGTTGTGAAGCCTTGTCTTCAATTAAATATATGAAAGCTTGGAGGATTAAATAAATGAAAGGGTTCAGCGGAGGAGCTTCAACTTAGAAACTGGAATGGTGCAAAGGCTCAAACAGAAAGGCCGCTCCGACCCGTGGAGCGGCCTGTTCGATGCGCGCAGACTGCATGCGCGTCTCTACGAGGTTGCGACCGCCTCGGTTAACCAGGCTCTGAGCTGGTGCTTCGGCACCGCGCCGATCTGCTGTCCGGCCACCTCTCCGTTCTTGAAGAGAAGAAGCGCCGGGATGCCGCGAATGTTGTAGGCCTGTGCAGTCCCTGGATTGGTCTCGACATCGAGCTTCACGACCTTTAGCTGGCCCGCGAACTCCTCGGAGAGCTCTTCGAGGATCGGGCCCACCATGCGGCAAGGCCCGCACCACTCGGCCCAGAAATCGACGAGCACGGGCACGTCAGCCTTTTTGACTTCGTTTTCGAAGGATGCGTCGGACACGGCCGTTGTCGCCATGAGGCCCTCTTTGTTGCGCGGCGCTCAGCCGCTTGATTCCCATTTCTGCAAAGTAGGGAAGCGAAAGCACCAGCGTCAAGATACGCGGAACGCTTCCGCTCGCGCTAACACACGATTCATTGCCACGCTTCCGCCCGGTCAGTTCCAGGTCTCGAACGGATTCCAAGGCCGGCCGCGCGGCTGATACCGCGGGTCGCGCTGCTGCTGATAGGGATCGCGCCAGCCCTGCTGATAGGGATCGTAAGGTTGTTGTTGATAGGCGCCGCTACGCTGATACGGGTCGTAGGTGCGCTGGGCCTGCCGGCGCTCCTGGTTATCGGCGGTGACCACGGGCTCGGAGGCAAAGTGGACGGCCTGTCCCCGGAGCGCGCTCGCGACGCGGCTATCGAGCCCATACACGTCGGGGAAGTAATGCACCTGCCCCTGATCGTCGACCTCGGCGGTGAAGTAGGCGACATGAACCGGAACGGAGCTGTTGAGTTTGATCTCGTTCGTAACGCCGGACTGAACCATCTCCCGGATCTGCCCCGGCGAAATTCCCTTGTCGTGGCCAAGGATGACCTCCGCCAGATGGAGAGGGTTCTCCGTCCGCATGCAGCCGTGGCTGAACGTGCGCGGCGTTTGGTTGAACAGGTGGCGGTCGGGCGTATCGTGCATATAGACGTCGTGCTTGTTGGGGAAGCGGAACTTCACGACGCCCAGCACATTGCGCTCGCCCGGCCCTTGAATGAACTGGAAGCGCCGGATATCGACGCTCGACCAATCGACCGAATCTGGATCGATTTCGCGGCCATTATATATGACGCGCAAGCCCCCCATGCGCTCCAAAGCCTGGCTGCTTCCTCCCCTGCCATAGCCGCCGAAGAAGTCCCTGCCACCGCCCTGCTGCAGCTTGGGCGCTATTTCGGAGACTTTGATGCCCTCCGGCACGGCCCATTCGGGGTTGAAGGTCACGAACTGCATGTTTGCGCTGAAAGTCGGCGTCGGAGTTGTCTGCCGCCCCACCACGATCCGCTCCATGAGGACCAGTCGCCCGCGGTCGAACACGCGTGTGACCTGTTCGGGGATGCTGTCCCAGACGTAAAAGCTGCCGAGGTCTTCCGGCATCCAGCGCCAGCGCTCCATGTTGATGAGAATGCGTAGCTTCTTTTCGTCCATAGGGCCCGCCGACCGCGGTGCAGGTTCGCGCGGCGCGGATTCATTGAGCGAGGCCCGCATGTTCCGGTCGATAATGCCTGTCGGGCGGAGGCCGTGTTCTCTCTGATAATGACTCACGGCCTCAAGGAGCGCGTTATCGTAGACCGTTTCCCGCCTGCCGTTTGTGCCCGCTCCCAGACGCTTGCGGATGAGCGCGATCTGAGGATCGTTATCGCCCGGCCTGAAGTTCGGGCCAGCGGGGATCCGCAATGCGGAACTGCTGCCGCCGCCACCTCCGCCTCTCATCATAGAGAGAAGGGCCTGCCTCAGGCGCTTGAACTGCTCGTGCTTCGGATGAAGGTTGCGCAGATAGGCATCGGGGGACTCCGCCGCCGCCATGGCTCTCAGCACGGACTTGGGATCGTAAAGACGGGGCCGTCTGTCGATGATCTCGCTGAGAGAGGGAGGATCAATGCGCCCTCCGCGAGCATGGCGGGCATATTTCATGACGGCAAGGCTCAGCTTGATTTCAGCGTCGGCCAGAGCCTGCGGCGTCGCTTTTGCTCCCGGGTTCGCCGGAACCTGGAAAGCCGAGGCGTCCAATCCCCATTCGTCCGCGCTTCGGACCTCCTTGATGACCTTCAAGGCATTGGGGGTGAAGCCATCCTTTGAGGTCCAGATAGGCTGACCCTTTTGCCCATTATAGAAAGCGCCCAGTGCTGCTGCGTCCTCACGGCTCTCGGCTCTTCCCAGGTTCGGAAGGCGGGCAAGGATCTGGGTAGCGATCGGGTCCGGCTCGGGAACCGGGGCCTGCGCAACCTCGGCGGGCTTCTCAGCCGGCGCATCGGGCGCGGGCGCAGGCGTGCTGTCCTGTTCGGGAGGCGCCAACGGATCCGGTGCGGCTTCCTTCGCCGGGGCTGCTTCCAGCTTCATATCCGCAGGGGGGCGCGGTTTCTGCGCCTGCTGCGCCATTGCAGACGCCGGAATACCACTCAAACCAGCTGCAAGTATTACGCGAGACGCTATCTTCAAGATCATGCTATTCCTCTACTGCCCCTTTAGAGGTCGCCTGAGTACCTCACCAATTCGCAAAGTTTTCCCTCACGTAAAAAAATTACGTTCATAGCCTGACCAGCCGTCCCACATCAAACACGTTAGGATGTAAGAATTAAAGTGGCAAGTTAGGACTTTGCGCTCCCTTGGACGCCGGACGGTGTTTTATTCACATAGCCGGCGCGTCAGAAGGATGTACACATCAAGCGCGTCATCGCGTCATAATGATGGTAAGATGATGGGCTAAGCGGGCTGCGCTTTAACTAATTCACGCGGCTCATGAAGAAAAACCCCGTCCCCCTTTTCTTGATTGTGTTGACATTGTGTGCTTTTGGCTTCGCCAATCCGGCCCGGCCGCAAGAGGCGCAGGTAAAAGAGGCTGGAGTCCTTCGCAGGGATGGGCGCTACGCAGAAGCGATCACAGCGCTCCAGCAAGCCGTCGCTCTGATGCAGGCAAAAAGAGTGCTCGACACACCTTCAGGCGCGGTCGTCCTCAACAATCTCGGCGAACTTCATTACCAGCTCGGCAGATACGCTGATGCTATCCCATACTATGAGCGAGCGATATCTTTTGCGAAAGCGAGCACGCCGCCTGTCGAACTCGCTGTCACTTATCGCAACTTAGGCATCGTTTACCAGCTCACCGGCCGGCCCGCGGATGCCTTATCCGCATACAAGAACTCGATCGAGCTTCTGAAGAAGGCGCCGAACGAACGCGTCCAAATCGCTTCCACGATAAACAATGCGGCAACCCTTTTCGACGACATGCATCGGTATCAGGAAGCCGAAAAGCTTTACCAGCAGGCATTGAGCATTTACCAGGCCAGTTTTGGTCAAAAGCATCTTTATGTTGCGGCCGCCTATAATAACCTCGGGATGCTCTACAAGAAAACTGGGGATCTTGTCCGCGCCGAACAGATGATGCAGTCGGCGAATGCAATATTAGCAGAAATTTTTCACCGCGATCATCCCCGGCGCGTGTCGGTACTTAGAAACCTGGGTGATCTCTATCGCAGCAAAGAGGATTGGCCGAAGGCGGTAGCCTTCTACCGTGAAGCTCTCACGATATTGCAAAAGCAAAGCGAGCGGAGCATTCGATCGCGACAGGGTGAGCTTGCAGCAACGGACCTGGATCCTGCCGTTCAACGCAGTGTGGCTGGCGAGTTCATCAATGTGGCAATGAAGCTTCTGATCGCGGACCGCAGCCAGGGCGTCCCCCTCACTCGCGAAATCTTCAAGGTTGCCCAGTGGCGCCCTTCACAAACGGCGGCTTCCCTTCTCCAAATGTCTGCGCGAGCTTTCGCCGCCGATGATGAGTTGTCCGGCTTCCTGCGAAGACGGCAGGACCTCGTGGGTGAATGGCAGGCCATCCAGCAGCGCCTGACGCAAGCCGCTCTCACGAATGAAAGTTCTGCTGCCCAGACAGCACAAGGGAGCGTCGGCCGTCTCGATCGCATCGGCGGCGAGATATCGGCGCTCGACGCGATGATAGCGAACCGCTTCCCCGATTATGCCGATCTCACCAATCCCGCACCGCTTGACGTCACTGAGATCCAGGCGCTGTTTCGGGAGGATGAAGCGCTGGTTTTGTTCATCGAAACCGGCTACCCGACCTGGGTCTGGGTTGTAACGAAGAATGAGAAGAGCCTCTCGCTCATCAATCTGAGCTCCGAGGCCCTGGCGGCCGAGGTCGCCAATCTGCGCTGCGGGCTTGACCAGTCCAACTGGACCGATCCGACGGACTGGCCGGAAACGAGCCGCGCAGAACTCCAGCAGAAGCGAGTTCAAAAAGCGATCTTCGAGAGATGTCAAAGTTTGGGGCGGAGGCCAACCCCGGACGGCGAGTTGCCCTTCGATCTCGACCGTGCGCATCGGCTTTACAAGTTGTTCCTTGGGGCAGGGGCAAAGTCGATCGCAGGCAAGCATCTCCTGATCGTGCCGTCGCAGAGCCTGATGCAACTCCCGTTTGCAACGCTTGTGACCGAACCGCCCCCGCCCGGTATCAGGCTTCGCGACGTGAAGTGGCTTGGCACCACGGCGCCGATTGCGATTTTGCCCTCTGTCTCGAGCCTCCGCGCGTTGCGGCGCGTATCGAAGCCATCCCAGGCGAGCAAGCCGTTCCTTGGTTTCGGCAACCCTCTGTTGAGCGGCGACCCTGCGGCCGAAAAGCTTGCACGGTCGAAGCAGACATGCCAGAGCGCGCCCGTTCAAACCGCCAGCGCCGCTTCGCGGTCGTTTCGCGCCGCAACAAGCCTTCGCCCTGCCGAAGCCTTTCACGGAGCCCTTGCCAATGTCAGCCTTCTGAAGGCGCAGGTCGCCCTGCCGGAAACCGCCGATGAGCTTTGCGAAGTCGCCAAATCCCTTAAGGCTTCAGCTGAGGACGTCTTTCTTGGGGGACGGGCGACGGAAACGGCCTTCAAAGGCCTGAACAGAAGCGGCCGCCTCGCGGATTACCGGGTCATCCACTTCGCCACGCACGGCCTCGTTTCGGGAGATCTGCCCGGCGTGTCTGAGCCTGCGCTCCTGCTTACACCGCCGCAAACCGCCACTGTCGAGGATGACGGCCTTCTGACCGCATCCGAAGTGGCGCAGACGAAGCTCGATGCGAATTGGGTCGTGCTCTCCGCTTGCAATACGGCCGCGGGAGGCTCACAGGACGCGGAAGCCTTGTCGGGCCTCGCGAGAGCCTTCTTTTACGCTGGCTCCCGCGCCGTTCTTGTAACGCACTGGGAAATCGACAGCGGGGCCGCAGTCAAACTTACAACCGGCGCGTTCGACGCGATGGAGAACGACCCCGGGCTGAGTCAGGCTGAAGCCATGCGAGCGGCGATGGCTTCCCTCGTCGCTGACGAGAGCATCGCGTTCGCCGCGCACCCTGCGACCTGGGCTGCGTTTGCGCTGGTCGGCGATGGCGGGCGGAAGTAGCATTCCCCGCCGCCAGCGTCAATCACATCCCAATCAGCCGAATAACCGCATCCGAAAACTCTGCCACATTTGCCCGAGCGTCTTCTTGGCGGCGAGTTCCCTCGCGCGCTCGGCCACCATCCTCGAGGTTACGGAACTGGCGTAATGGCAATAGCACAAAAGGTGATGAGCCTCTCGATCGGTCAGCTCGAAGAAGCCGATGATGTCGCCGAGCCTGTCTCCGGAGAGCCCTTCGCGCCTGAACCCCTCATCCTCGAAGGCGATGGTCAATGGCGAGCGGTCCGCCCGAAGATAAGGGCGCTCATTCCATGGCGCATATTCCATGCGCGACAAGAGCGGCACCGTGTCGTCGTGTTGCTCCAAAATTTCGGCGAGGCGCGTCAATCTCCTCTGGCGAACGGTAGGACGGATACGCGGCCGCAATTCCGCAAGCGGTAGAGATGAGGCGCTTTCGATTTCCACATACGTCATGTTGCTCTCCATCCCCGCCCGTCACGCCATATTGTGTTTCAACATCGGCGTAGCTGAACGGTTCCAATTCCATCCGTTCGCCTATGCAATCCCGGCCTGTCGTTTGAAGCAGGAGGCGGAGCGCTTGACATCGAGAGCCAAATCTATGCCTTGAATGCCGATGCCGAAGGTGGTTGAGCGTGGTTTGAAAAGTCTTTACAATCTTGGGGCAGAATATCTGCACTCGGTGAAAATCTGAGTTACTTGGTCTCGATTGGATTAACATTTTTTTCATTCATGTGATGATCCGCCTGCTGCGCTTTTTGACAATCGGGCTGATGCTTTTTTGGGCTGCAAGCGGGAATGCGCTTGCGGCAGGGAGGCGCGTCGCTCTCGTCATCGGCAATTCCGCCTATGTCCACGTCCCGCAGCTTGCAAACCCGGCCAACGATGCAACCGACATCGCAGCGAAGCTCAGGGAACTCGGATTCGAGGTCATAGCTAAAATCAACGCCGATAAGCCTTCCATGGAAAGCGCTATCCTGGAGTTTGCGGAAAAGCTGCATGACGCGGAGGCTAGCGTGTTCTTCTATGCCGGCCACGGCATTCAGGTAAACGACCAGAATTATCTCATTCCGACAAGCGCAGAACTCAGAAGCAATCTCGACGTTGATTGGCGGCTGATCCCGCTCCGCATGGTGCTCGACACCATGGCGAGCGAAACTGGTGGCACAAACATCGTTCTTCTTGACGCATGCAGAAACAACCCTTTCGCAAGCAATCTTCGCAATGGGACGCGAGCCGGAGCCATTGTTCCAGGACTTGCAAGGATAGAGACCGCAAGCGGCACGTTAATCAGCTTTTCGACGGCGCCGAATAGCGTAGCTGACGATGGAGCAGGACGAAACTCGCCGTTTGCGGAAGCTTTGCTAAAACACATCGCCGCGCCGGGGGAGGAACTCCATTCCATCCTGATACAGATAAAGCAGGACGTGAAAAAGGCCACGAACAGCAGGCAGGTTCCGTGGAGCGAAGATAGTCTCTCGTCCAAATTCTACTTTGTCTCTCCACCCGAAGCCCCTGATCCGCGAGAAGAGCAGTTCTGGCAGTCTGTGGGAGCGAGCTCAAACCCGGAGGAGCTAAAGGAGTATATTTCGCAATATCCCAAAGGCCGTTTCGTCTCGCTGGCGAAAATCCGGATTGCTTCGCTGGAGGAGCAACGCGTCACTGCGATGAAGCAGCAGATTGAGGATTTGAGGAGGGAGATGGAGGCTCAGCGGGAAGCCCGGAGCAAAGACATCGAAAAGGAAGCTGAAGTTGAGTTCTGGAACTCCGTAAAGGACAAGAACGATCCGGACGTGCTTGAGCTTTATCTCAAACGCTATCCGCAAGGCATTTACTCGCTCCTCGCGCACAAGCTCATCGATCAAATCAAGCATGAGCGGGAAGAGCAGCAGGCTATACGGGAGGAAGAAAGGCGCCGCCGCGATCAAGCTGCGAAGGAGAACGAACTTCAAAAACTTGAGGGCGAGCGCAAGGCGCGGGAAGCCAAGGATGCCGAAGCCAAAAAACGTGCGGAGGAGGCCAGAAACGCTGACGAACTGCGAAAGCTTCAGGATGATCAGCGCGCCAGAGACCTGGAATTGAAGAAGCTGCAGGACGAGGTCCGGACAGCCCGCGAAGCCGCGGCGAAAGCTGAGGAACGGCGCCTGGCTGCCGAAAAAACCACTGAAGAAGCTCGAAATCAGGCCAAAACAGAGCGCGAGGAAGCGGCCAAAGAAGCCAGAAAGCAGACCGAGGCGGCGAAGGCCGACGAAGCACTCAGAGAGCAAGCACGAAAGGCGGAAGAAGCCAGGAGAGAGGCCGAGGCGAAGAAGGCGGAGGCGCGCAAGGCCGAAGAGGCAAGAAAACAGGCCGAAGCGAAAAAGGCCGAGGAAGCAGCCAAGGAGCAGGCCCGCAAAGCCGAGGAAGCCAGAAAGCAGGGCGAGGCCAAGAAAGCGGAAGAGGCGGCCAAGGAACAGGCTCGAAAGGCAGAAGAAGTCAGAAAGCAGGCTGAAGCCAGGAAGGCAGAAGAAGAAGCCAGGGCGCACAAAGCCGAGGAAGCAGCGAAGGAACAGGCTCGCAAAGCCGAGGAAGCCAGAAAGCAGGCTGAAGCCAAGAAGGCCGAGGAGGCGGAAAAGGCGCGCAAGGCCGAAGAGGCTGCCAAGGAGCAGGCTCGAAAGGCGGAGGAGGCAAGAAAACAGGCTGAGGTCAAGAAGGCGGAAGAGGCCGCCAGAGAGAACGCGCGGAAGGCCGAACAGGAAGCCAAGGAACAGGCTCGAAAGGCAGAAGAAGCCAGAAAGCAGGCTGAGGCCAGGAAGGCAGAAGAAGAAGCCAAGGCGCGCAAGGCCGAGGAAGCTGCCAAGGAACAGGGCCGGCAGGTCGAGGAAGCCAGGAATCAGGCTGAGGCCCAAAAGGCCGAGGAAAAGGCCAACGAAGAGAAGCACAAGGCCGAAGAGGAAGCCAAGGAACAGGCCCGCAAGGCGGAGGAAACCAGAAAGCAGGCTGAGGCCAAGAAGGCCGAGGAAAAGGCCAACGAAGAGAAGCGCAAGGCCGATGAGGCAAAACAGCAGGCCGAGGCAAAAAATGCGGAGGCATCCCGAGCCGTACAGGCCCGAAAACAGCGGGCGCGCGAAGCGCTAGCCCGCAGGACCGAGGACAACGCAAGACAAGCGCGCCACGTGGCACGACACACCGAGCGTGCGCCGAAAGAGGGCGGGGGCCGCCACAGCGGTGGCTATGGCGGAGGAGGCGGTGGAGGAGGCGGCGGCTCGGCAATCATGCACGGCGTAGGCAATTGATCGGCCGTCTCCAGCGTCCCTGATGACCGCTCCCTGTTGAAGCCGACAACTCTTGGTTGCAGCCTTACTTGAAAGTGGATATCTTTTTGTCAAGCCACCGGATGGCGATGCGGAGATAAATGATGCCTGCTCGAAATCGGAACTTTCTCATATTTGCTGTCGCGTCCCTGATTACCCTCTTGGCGGCACCCGTTATGGCCGCCGATGATGCTGCCGGGAACGCGCCGCCTGCGGAGACATTGACACAAGCGCCCGCCCCGGCCGTCGTCAATCATGCAAAACCGGCCGCCGCAAAGGCAGTTTCCGCTACGCTGCGTCCCGATAGCAGATACAAATACCTGTCACGCTATCATAACTTCATCCTGCGTGTGCGTTGTGCGCACATCGGCTGCGAAGGCGTTCACACCCTCGGTGTAGCCTATTAGCCCAGCCCATTTTAACCGAACCGCCAATCCGCCGAAGGGCACTCTTAAGCCTCGGCGTACCCAAGCGTTCGAGAGCGCGTGATCCTTAATCGCAAAGACTGCCGACACCTGTTGCAGAAGCGACTCTCCTGTCCCCAAAAAACAATAATCGCGTAAAACAACAGGAATAAACTTGCCCGAATCTATCTAGACGTAAGCATGGCCATTAGGCGGGCCATGCCGGTGCTTTATGTCATGTTTTGCCGGTGTTCAGGCGACTTTGACTGAATATACGGTGAGCAAAATGACATATTTCACGGCGAGTTTGGGCCGGGCGGTGCACGTCCCGGCGAACGGTTCCCGCTTCCTGATTTCCGGCCTTTCGGTCGGCGTGAGCGGATTGGCGCTGATGGCGGGATTGTTCGCCTCATCGGCGGCGCAGGCCCAGTGCACCCACACAGGAGCTTCGGTCAATACGCTGTTTCCAATGGGAACTGGCGGTGGAGTGAATGCCCTCACATCCGTGATAGAGACCGTAAACACTGCGTTCTTGACGACCACATCGGCCTTTGTTTCCGCGCCTGGAAATGCGGCGCCCGATCAGCAGGGGGACGGCGCGTGGGTACGGGGGATCGGCGGTTGGGTCGAGACCAAGTCGACAGGGGTGTTTACTGGCACATTTCCTGCCCCTTTTGGGGCCGGGACGTCGACCTGCCAAACAAGCGTGCGTCAGGAGTACGGGGGCTTTCAAGTTGGTAACGACATTGCCGTTTTAAACGACAGCACCTTCGGAGCGAACTGGCATTTCGGCGTGACAGGTGGCTATGTCGAGTCTAATGCCAAAGACACAACGCCATTCGGTGGTGTCGACTCGCCCGCGGGGACCTTGGGCGCTAATTTCCAGGTGCCGTTCGCCGGACTTTACGGTGCTGTCACCAAAGGCAATTTCTATGCCGACGGCCTAGCACGTGTGGATTACTACCAAAGCGAAGTCAACGATCCCGTCGCAAACGGAATCTTCAATCAAAGGCTGGATGCGCGTGGCTACTCGCTGACAGGTAACGTCGGCTATCGTTTCGATCTTCAAGAAAAATGGTTCATAGAGCCTTCCCTTGGCGGCATTTTCTCTCGTGTGAGCGTCGATCCATTCGACGTCAGCGGAACGTTGCTCAATCCGGCCAATCCGAATTTTAATTTTCCGGGCACCGTCCAGATCCATGACTTTGACAGCGAACTCGGTCGCGCCAGTGTGAGAGTGGGAACCGCTGTTTCGTCGTCAGACGGGACCATGATCGCCCAGCCATTCTTCACGGCGAGCGTGTACCATGAATTTGCGGGCGATGTGACGACATCAATGATCGCGAGGGGCGATCTCGTCAGCCTTCCGAATGGCATTGGTACGCTAACGACCAGCCGTATTGGCACCTATGAGCAGTTCGGCCTCGGCAGCACTTTCCAACTCGTCGACACAGGCTGGCTTGGCTATGCCCGCGTGGACTACCGGACAGGCGATAACATCGAAGGCTGGAACCTTAATGCCGGGCTGCGCTACCAATTCACCCCTGAAGCACATCTCGAGAGCTTGAAGGATAAGCCGGGCAGCTTGAAGGATGGTCCGGTTGCAGGGACTGGCTACAATTGGACCGGCTTCTATGTTGGCGCGGCGACGGGCGGTACCATAGCCTATGAACATTGGAACTTTGCCGGTGCGGGCACTTCCACAAATCCTTATCTTGCTGGATTATTGGTGGGGGGCCAAGCTGGATACAACTACCAAGTTAGTAGCTACGTCGTCGGCATGGAGGGCGATTGGGACTACACAAATGCACGGGGAGCAAAATCGTGCCCCAGCCTGTTCTTCTACAGCTGCGAAACCGACGCGGATCAGCTCGGATCCATCGCGGCGCGCTTAGGCTACACCTGGGGCCGTGCCCTGATTTATGCGAAGGGCGGCTGGGCATTTGCTGATGTGACGAACCAAGGCCATTACAACGCCGGGGTAGAGACTCCTGGGATAAACCAACCCACACTCTCTACCACCCAATGGCAAAATGGCTGGACCGTTGGCGGAGGCATGGAGTTCGCGCTCACAGATAGGTGGTCCGCGAAGGCGGAATACATGCATTACGATCTTGGTAAAGAAGACTTCGTGGTTGGCGCTTCCTATTTTAATACATTCTTCAAAAGCCAAATACCAGCCGCTGTTAAGTCTTCGTCCTTGTCTGGCGATATCGTCCGCGTCGGCCTTAACTACCACCTTGGTCTCGACCCCGCCCCCATCCCCTACAAGTAAGCGATCCGCGGTCGCCGCTCGCTAAAGGCGGCGGCCGCATATTTCATTTCCTAAGACGTTTTCCTTCCTCAACTCGCCTTCGCGGCGACAACCTCGATCTCCACATGCGCGCCGCCCGGCAGAGCCGCCACCGCAACGGTGGTGCGCGCTGGGTAGGGTGCCTCGAAGTAAGTCTCGTAGATCTTGTTCATGGCCGCGAAATCGTTGACGTCCGTCAGGTAGACGTTCGATTTGATGACGTTCGCCATGCTGAGGCCCGCCGCGCCCAATACGGCGACGATCCCCTTCATCAGCTGCTCGGTTTCCGGCCCGGCTCCGCCCTCGACAAGCTTGTTCGTTGCGGGATCGATGCCAAGCTGCCCCGCGAGGTAGAGGATGTCCCCGGCCCACACGGCGCGGGAATAAGGTCCAAGCGCTTTTCCAAGTCCCGGTGCATCGACAATTGCGCGGCGCGTCATGGCAATCTCCAAAGATAGGCTTCCGAAAGGGGCAGCGATACACGAGGCCGCGTTGGCGGGAAAGCCTATTCCGCCCAGTCGAGCGACCGCGTCACCGCTTTCTGCCAAAGCCGGTAAAGGCTGTCGCTCTTGTCGCGGTCCATGGCCGGATGCCAGCGCTTGTTTGCGGCCCAGTTCTCGACGATGTCGTCCAGCGATGGCCAGTAACCTGCTGCGAGCCCGGCTGCGTAGGCCGCGCCGAGCGCCGTCGTCTCGATCACCCGCGGCCGCACCACGGGCACGTCCAGAATGTCGGCCTGGAACTGCATCAGCGTGTCGTTCACGACCATGCCGCCGTCGGTGCGAAGCTCCGTGATCGCAACGCCGGAGTCCTTCACCATCGCGTCGAGCACCTCGCGCGTCTGGAACGCAGTCGCTTCTAACGCAGCGCGCGCGATGTGGCCCTTGTTCACGAAACGCGTCAGCCCGCAGATTACGCCGCGCGCGTGCTCCTTCCAATGGGGCGCGTAGAGGCCCGAGAAGGCGGGCACGAAGTAGACGCCGCCATTGTCGTCCACGCTGCGGGCAAGGGTTTCGATCTCGGCCGATTGCTGGATGAGGCCAAGATTGTCGCGCAGCCATTGCACGAGCGCGCCCGTAATCGCGATGGAGCCTTCGAGCGCGTAGACCGGCTTCTGTCCTTCGAGCTGATAGCCGAGCGTGGTCAGAAGCCCGCAGGACGACTCCACTCTGTGCTCGCCCGTGTTCATGAGCATGAAGCAGCCGGTTCCGTAGGTATTCTTCGCCTCGCCTGGCTTGAGGCAGGCCTGGCCGAACAGCGCCGCGTGCTGATCGCCGAGAATGCCGCCGATGGGAACGCCCGGGAGCGCTTTCGCCGCTTCCCCGTAAATCTGCGAAGACGGCCGGATCTTCGGCAGGCAGGCCCTCGGCACATCGAAGAGCGAAAGCAGCTCCCAGTCCCAATCGAGCGTCTTGATGTTCATCATTTGGGTGCGGCTGGCGTTCGTCACGTCCGTGATGTGAAGGCCGCCGCGAGGGCCGCCGGTCATGTTCCAGACGAGCCAGGAGTCGATGGTGCCGAACAACGCGTCGCCCGAAGCCGCCCTGGCGCGCGCGCCGGGGATGTTCTCAAGCAGCCAGCGCAATTTGAGCCCGGAAAAATAAGTGGCCAGCGGAAGACCGGTCTTGCCGCGAAGCCGATCCTGGCCGCCCTCCTTGCAAAGCTCGGCGACGAAGCGGTCTGTGCGCGTATCCTGCCAGACAATCGCGTTGCAGAGCGGCTCTCCGGTGCTGCTATCCCAAAGCAGCGTCGTCTCGCGCTGATTGGTGACGCCGACGCTGGCAAGGTCTGAGGCGGAGAGCCGGCATGAGGCAAGCGCATCCGTCATGGTGGAGACGGTGTTACGCCAGATTTCGGTCGCGCTGTGCTCAACCCAGCCCGGCTTGGGATAGATTTGTTCGTGCTCTCTTTGCGCCGAGCCGACGATTGTGCCTTTGCGGTCGAAAATGAGAAAGCGTGTGGAGGTCGTGCCCTGGTCGATCGCGCCAACGTAACCGCGCATGTCATCCTCTGAAAGCATTTTACATTGAATTAACCGAGATTGGGTTCGTTTGGCAAACAAGGGTGCATATATTTATCTATTTAATTAAGGGGAGGGCCGCAACCGTGGGCCACGGCGTCAGAACGGCGCGGGCGCGCCGTTCCGGGGTGATGAAGCATATGCATCGCAACTCCGTCAGCCTGAGCTTTCGTGAGATGCAGGCCGAGCTTGGAGCGCCGCCACAGCACATCATCGGCCGTTCGCGCCCATTCGTCACGCGCGAGGTGGTCGAGTTCGGCCTGGGTGAGGCCGCAGCCGAAATCGCGGCCAAGATCAGACATGCAGCGGGCAGACCCCAGGACCCGCTCGAACTCGCGTTCCATAGGCACGCGCCAGACGCAGTGCGGCCGCCTCCTCAAGGAATGGCCAGCGCTGCCGCACGCTCTGAGCAAATGCAGCAAAGTCTCCACGCGCGAAATCGCCGCCCGGCAGCTTTGCTTTCGCCGTCCAGGCCGGTCGCATGTGCGGAAAGAAGGGGCGCAGCCCGGTGAGCGCATGTTCGGCCAGGCGGCGGAACGTCGTGATCTTGCCCCCGAATATGGAAAGCGCCGGGGCCTCGCCGCGCGGCGCATCGAGATCGAGAACATAATCGCGGGTAACGGCCGAGGGATTGCTTGCGCCATCGTCGAAAAGAGCGCGAACGCCTGAATAGCTCCAAACCACATCGCCCGGATTGACCGGCTTCCGGAAGTATCGGCTGACGCTCCGGCAGAGGTATCCGATCTCGGCGCCGCTCGTCCTGACTGCGCTCGCATCGCCTTCGAAGGGCACGTCCGTCGTGCCGATCAAAGTGAAGCGGCGCTCATAGGGGATGGCGAAGACGATGCGATTGTCCTCATTCTGGAAGATGAAGGCGTGGCCGCCCACATAGAGTGCGGGCATAACGATGTGGCTTCCCTTCACGAGACGCACCCTCCGCCGCGTCTTCGAGCCGAGCAGAGCATGCTGCACGTCCGCCACCCAGGGACCGGCGGCATTGACGACGGCTCTGGCCCGAATGCGCGCCGCGGTCGAGCCTTCGGTTCGAAGCGTCAACTCCCAGACACCATCGCTTCGAGCGGCCGCCACGACCTTCGTTCGCGTTGATATGGTGGCGCCGCGCTCGGCGGCGTCGAGAGCCGCCAGTACGACGAGCCTGCTGTCGTCCACCCGGCAATCCGAGTAGACGAAGGCTTTCGCATAGCCGCTTTTCAGGTCACCGCCAATGGGATCGCCGTTCAGGGATATGACGTTCGAGGCTTGCAAAAGCCCGCGCGGCGCGAGGCGATCGTAGACCATCAGGCCGAGCCGGATCAGCCACGCGGGCCGGATCGCCGGGTCATGCGGCAGGACGAAGCTGAGCGGCCTGACGATATGCTGTGCGCTCTTCAGAAGCCGCTCGCGTTCCGATAGCGCTTCACGAACGAGGCGGAAGTCGTAATTTTCTAGGTAGCGCAAGCCGCCGTGAATAAGTTTGGTGCTGGCGGATGAGGTGTGCGAGGCAAGATCATCCTGCTCGGCAAGCAACACGGACAGACCTCGACCTGCGGCGTCTCGCGCAATGCCAGCGCCGTTGATGCCGCCGCCGATAACGGCGATATCGTAAACCCGGTTCAACGCGGTTCAAGCCTCGGGTCTGCGTCAGCGGAATGCAGGCCATCGCAAAAGGCCGGACAAGAAACAACCAAAGCTATCGGCGCGCGGGCGCTGCTTCCCGTTTTGCAATTCCGTCGAAAAGCCAGTCAGAGACGGCATGGAACAAGCCAGATTTCAAACCGAGCGCCACCGCCAGAATGATCACAATTCCGATCCCCGTCACGAGCGCATCACCCAAGATGGAGTGATCGAAAGCCATCACAACGAACTTTCCGGCGAAAGACAGAACGACTGTCAGAGCGAAGATGGGAAGAGAAGCCGCGCCTGCCGCGCAGACCCACCGGACCATACGGAACCGGAGCCATGCTGCATCTTTGGCGACGAGACGGGCCACAAGGTAGGCGGTAGCGAGGAGACCGACAACGCGCCACAGGTCGAGCGTGCGCTTGTTGAGGCTGAAATACATTGCGCGGAGGCGATTGGCCGCCGGTTCGTCGATCGTCTCAAAGGCGATTGTCATCAGCACGCACGCGCTGAAGACCACGAAGACCATGCAGCAAATGTCAAGGACGCGCCGTGACTCGCCCGACGCGACGGGCGGCATGTTCGTCCGTGTCCGCCATCCGAAGGCCAGACCTATCGCGAACAGGAACTGCCAGCAGAATGGATTGAAGTTCCACGCCACATCATAGGTCATCGTCGGGATGGTTGGAAAAAAGCGCGCCGTGAACATCCACACGAGCCCCGATGCAGCCAGAAGCGCCAGTTCCCCCCGCACCCTGAGCCAGATCAGGAAAGGCGCGAGAAGCATCACCATCACGTACATCGGGAGAATGTCGAGAAGAGGCGCCTGGAAGGCGAGCAGGGGCGCGCCGAGCAATACCTGCAGCGGATCGCTTTCGATCTTGTCGACGTAAATCTCGTAATCGGTCTTTATGCCCGCTTCCCCGATTACGAAAGCCGCCGCCATGAGGCCCACGACAAGCAGAAGGTGATAGGTCCATATGGACCGCGTCCTGCGCAGCGCTTTCAGCGAGAATGCCTGGAGCCCTTCCGGAACGAGGCTGTAATAGGCGAGGGCGGCCGAGTATCCGGCCAGGAACATGAACACTTCCGCGGAGTCGAACAGCGCATAAGTCCGCGACGTGAAATAGCTGAATGCATTATCCGGAATGTGATTGATGAAAATGAAGATCAGCGAGAGACCGCGAAAGAAGTCGATCCGATGATCGTAATGGGGCTTTGGAGAGGAAACATGCGGCTTCGGCCTCAATGCCTCGGCGCGCGCTCTCACATGGCCGTCCGCGAGTTCCCCGCCGGGAGATTCCCCGGCTCCGATCAATCTTGCCGATGCGTTTACGAAGTTCACTTCAGGTCCCGATCCACACCCGACATCCCAAACGCGCCAGTGATGCCTTGGTTGCCCTAAACACGCAAATTTTAGGCCAATGCGCTTTGATTCACGCAATCACAATAGCCCGCGCTCCATTCACAAACGAGTGCAAGAAAGCTACTCTTTTGGTCCAGAACGGCAATGTGACAGATATCGTTACAATTTTAGTGTTGGATAACAAGTTCAGATCTCGGCGAGATCCCTGAGCAGGGCGACGCTCACCGTAAGCTTGGCGAGCGTGAGTGCCCGGCCGGTGAGCATTTCGGACAGGCCATTGGCAGCGCGCGCGGCTTCGGCTGCATTATTGTTTTTCCATGAGGCGAAATTCAGATCATGCGGTGAACTGGCGATTACTCTTTTCGCGAGCGCCCGCTGGGCCGACGCAATGGCCGCCAGGCTCGAGTCTACGGCAAGCCGGTTGAAATAGTCGCCCGCCGCCAGCGCCTCGCTCGATGACGCAAGCTCATCAAGACGAAACTCGGCGCGGATCGCAAACAGGATTCGGGCGGCAACGGCAATCGGGGCCTCGGCTTCAACTGAAACGCGGACAATATCGAGCGCCTGGGAAAGCGGCTCGAAGGCAGCGATGCGTTTTGCCAGTTCCGCAGGAAGCCCGTCGGCCTTAAGCCTCGCCTCTTCCTCTTGCAGCCGCTCCCTCGCCTGTTCCGGCAATACGGCAGCCATGTTTCCGATCAGGAAATCCACGCCGTCGCGATAGCAGGCGATCTCCGGTTCGAGGCCCTCCTTGAAATGCGCGTGCCTCAGGAACCACGCGGTCTGCCGCCTCAGCAGGTCCTGCACCCGGTGATAAAGGCAGAGCTGGCTTTGCCCGTCGATTTCGCAGTCCAGCGCATCAATGCCCGCATAGAGCGCCGGGAGCTGGTAAACTGCCTGGACGGCGGCGAACGCATAGGCAATGTCGGCTGGTCCCCGCCCGGTTTCCTCGATCATCCGGATGATGAAAGTCGGGCCGCCGCGATTGATGATGTCGTTTGCGAGGCCGGTGACGATGATTTCGCTGCGAAGCGGGTGCTCCTCGACTTCGGCCGCGAAGCGCTCTCGCATCATCGGCGGGAAGTAATCGAACAGCGCGCGCCCCAGGTAGCGGTCGGCCGGCGCCGCCGTTTCGATGAGTTCGTCTTCGAGGTCGATTTTCGCATAGGCAAGCAGTACGGCAAGTTCGGGCCTGGTCAGGGGCTGCCGCGCTTCCTGCCGCTCCAACAGCGCGGCGTCGGACGGGAGATTTTCAACGGCGCGGTCGAGGCGGCCTTGCTTCTCAAGCCTTTGCATCAGGCGCTGCTGGAAACCGAGGTCGGAAAGGCCATCCATCTCGGCAAGGCTGATCGCCAGCGGTTGCAGATAGTTGTTGCGGAGCACCGCGCTTGCAACTTCGCCTGTCATCGCGGAGAGGAGTTCGTTGCGCGATGCCGTCTCGAGCTTGCCTTCGGCGACGGCTGCGCCAAGCGCGATCTTGATATTCACCTCGACGTCCGAGGTGTTCACGCCCGCAGAGTTGTCGATGGCGTCGGTATTGATCCTGCCGCCGTTGAGCGCAAATTCGATGCGCCCGCGCTGCGTGATGCCGAGATTGGCTCCTTCTCCGATCACGTTCGCCCGAAGGTCTTTCGCGGCGACCCTCACCGCATCGTTGGCTTTGTCGCCCACCTGGGGGTCTGTTTCGATGCTCGCGCGGACATAGGTGCCGATGCCGCCGAACCAGAGGAGATCGACCTGCGCCTTCAGGATCGCGGTCAAAAGCTCGTTCGGCGTCACCACCGCTTTCAGGCGAAAGAGAGTCTGCGCCTCGTCTGAAAGCGTGATGGACTTTTGCCCTCGGCTGTAGATGCCGCCGCCTGCGGAAAGCCTGGACCTGTCGTAGTCCTGCCAGCTCGAACGCGGCAGAGCGAACAGGCGTTTCCGCTCCTCCCAGCTCAGGAGTGGATCGGGGTTCGGATCGACGAAAATATCGCGGTGATCGAACGCAGCAACCAGTTTGCTCGTCTTCGACAAAAGCATTCCATTCCCGAACACATCGCCCGACATGTCGCCGATCCCGGCGGCCGTGAAGGGCTCTGTCTGGATGTCGGCGTTCATTTCGCGGAAGTGGCGCTTTACAGTTTCCCAAGCCCCACGTGCGGTGATGCCCATTTTCTTGTGATCGTAGCCGGCCGACCCGCCGCTCGCGAATGCATCGCCGAGCCAGAAGCCGCGACGCAGCGAAATCTCGTTCGCGATGTCCGAGAACGTGGCCGTGCCTTTGTCGGCGGCGACGACAAGGTAGGGATCGTCGCCATCGCGTCGGATGGTATTGGCTGGCGGCGCGACCTCGCCTTTGACGAGATTGTCCGTTAGCGAAAGCAGGCTCGAGACGAAGGACTTGTAGCAGGCAATGCCCTCCGCCTGGAACGCTTCGCGGTCCGCGAGAGGCAGCTTCCTCGGCACAAAACCGCCTTTCGCGCCCTGCGGGACGATCACGACGTTCTTGACCTGCTGGGCTTTGGCGAGGCTCAAAATCTCGGTGCGGAAATCCTGCTGCCGGTCTGACCAGCGCAAGCCCCCGCGCGCGACGGGACCGGCGCGCAGGTGAATGCCTTCGAACCGTGGCGAATGAACGAAGATCTCGGCGAAGGGCCTCGGCGCGGGCAGCCACTCAATGTCGCGGCTTCCAAGCTTGAAAGCGATGGTTTCCGGCGCGTCCTTCTCCCTTTGGTAGAAATTAGTGCGCAGCGTTGCACCAATCAGAGCGAGGAGGTTGCGCAGGATGCGGTCGTCATCGAGCAGCGGGATTTTATCGAGCTCCGAAGTCACACGCGCCGTAATCTTGGCCCTTTCTGCTTCACGCTCGACAGCGATCAACCCGTTCGAAGGGTTGAACAGCACATCGAAAAGCGCGAACAGATCGGCGGCGATGCCCGCATATTTGTTCAGCACCTCCGAGACGTAAGTGGTGCTGTAGGGCGCGCCGGTCTGCCGGTAATAGGAACTGTAGGCCCTGAGTACCGCAGCCTGACGCCAGTCCAGGCCCGCAGCAAGGATCAGGCCGTTGAAGCGGTCGTTCGGAGCCGCGTTGCTCCAGACGGCGAGAAAACCGTCTTCAAGATCGCCACGGCGGGCGAGGAGGTCTTCGCCGCAGCAGCCCGCAACCCGCAGATCGCTGTCGTGCAAGTAAACGAGGCGCGCTTCACCATCCATTTTTGGAGTGAGCTGGAACGTCCGCTCGGAGATGACGTCGAAGCCGAAATTCTCCAGGATGGGAACGCGCTTTGACAGGGTGAGCGGCTCTTCGAGTTGCTGCAACGTCGCCCGAACGCTCCGGGGGTCGGTGAGATTATCGCGGTGGAGATCGATTTCTGTCCGGCGGTCCGGGCCAAGTTTTTCGAAACCCACAATATCCCGCAAGGCGCGTTCCGGAGGGTTGGTTTCCTGATAGCCGGCGGGGAAAGCGTCAAGATACTTCCGGACATGCTCATAACCGGCGCTCCCGTACCGTTGCAAAATGAGATCGCGAAACTCATCGCTCCAGGTCGTTATGATCGTCTCGACCTCGGTTTCGAGATAGGCCTCCGACGGGTTTTGCATTTCTCCTTGCCGCCGCCACACCACATAGTGGACGCGCACCATCGCGCTTTCGGGAAAGAACGGAGTCGCGGATTCGAGGTGGCCGCCGAACGCCTTTTCGAGCATCTTCTCGATTTGGAGGCGCACCTGCGTATTGTGGCGCTCTCGGGGAACGTAGATGAGGACGGAGACGAAGCGCCTGAACTCGTCGCGCCGGATGAAGGCGCGGGGCCGCGGCGTGAGATCGATCTTGAGGACTTCCTCGGAAATGCGCGCGAGCTGATCCGGCGAGATTTGGAAAAGCTCATCGCGCGGGAAAGTCTCGAGCACGTTGAGCAGCGCCCGGCCGGAATGGCTGTCCGGCGGGTAGCCGGAGCTGCGAAGGACCTTGCTTACCTTTTGGCTGAGAAGGGGGACTCTGCGGGTCGACTGATTGTAAGCGGTCGCGGCGAAAAGCCCGGCGACGAGTACGCCACCCGTTATATTGCCGCCCGCGCCATAAAGCTTGATGCCGATGGTGTCCATATGAACGCGGCGATGGACGGTCGACTTCGCGTTGGCCTTGACGACAATGACCGGCGGGGAGTTGAGGAAGAAGGCGCGCCCCTGGGGCGTGAGCCGATGCTCATCCGGGGCTTGACGCAGCACGGAGACGGCATCGTCGCGAAGAAGTCCAAGCCCCAGTTCCGGCCTGGGGATGAGTTCTCCATGCTCCTGGTCGCCCGCGTAGCCGAATTCCCGAACACCTAAGAAAATGAAGTTTACGGACAGAAGCCAGCGCAGAAACGCAAGCAACTCTGTGTTCGTCTCCGCCGTCGCGGGGGGCGGGTTCCGTTCGAGCTGCGCGATGGCCAGATCGAGACGCGCAAACATCGACGGGAAATCTGCGACGACAGTTTTGACGTCGCGAAGCACAAGCCTCAGCGCCTTTTCGATTTCCGAGGCGGGCGGCTGAGGACCCAACTTGCGGACTTGAAGGTGGATGAAGCTTTCGCGGGGCACGCCATTGGGTGAGGGAGCCGCCGGCTTGAGCGTTGTTACAATTCCTTTTCGGTTCCGCCACACTTCGAAAATTGGATGAGCGACAAGCTCAGGCACAAGCCCAAGCTCCCGCAGCGCGCCGAGCACCGAGTCGAGGAGGAAGGGCATGTCGTCGTTGACGATATCGACGGCGAGCAACTCCGTGTCGCCCACGAAGCGTTGCCGGAGCACAATCTTCGGCTCGCCTTGCTGGCGCTGAGAGAAACTCTCGAAAGCGTCCGCGGCGAAAACGATAAGATCGTTCGTCCCATATGTCTCAAATTCGGTGGCATCGACCTCGTGGAACAGCTGTTTGGCAAAAAGCGCCGCGAGGGCGTCTCCTGTTTGCCGCGACAGAGATTGGACGATCGCCGACAACTTACTGACGCTGGAGGTTTCAGCCGATAATGCCATGCCGTTCTCCATCCCTGTTCGAATGGGTCTATAGAATATCAAGAGTAACAGCGCCTTAATCCTGCAACTCCAACGAGAGCCTTGAATGATGAGTGAGAGCGCACCCCTTACCGCATTGCAGCTTCCCGAAACTGAGCTGGATCTGGAGCTTCGCGATTATTTTCGCAACTGTGAGGAGAAGCTCGGCTTCATTCCGAACGTGCTGAAGGCCTATGCGTTCGATAATAAAAAGTTGAAAGCGTTTATCGATATGTCGGATGACCTCCTGCTCGGCGATAGCGGCCTTTCGAGGCTCGAGCGCGAGATGATCGCGGTTGCGGTTAGCGCCGTCAATCATTGCCATTATTGCCTCACAGCTCACGGGGCAGCCGTGCGCTACCGGTCGGATCCCGTGCTCGGAGATACTGTCGAGCACAACTACCGGGCGGCCCCAATCACGCGCAAGCAGAAGGCGATGCTCGACTTCGCTGTCAAGCTGACGGAGGCCCCGGACAAGATCGAGAACGCCGACCGCGACCTCCTGCGCCAGATCGGCTTTACGGATCGCGATATCTGGGACATCGCCGCCGTGGCCGCGTTCTTCAACATGTCGAACAGGCTCGCAAGCGCCGTCGAGATGCGGCCCAACACCGAGTACTACAGCATGGCGCGGACCAAGCCGGAGAAACCGGCAGAGGTTCCGGCTGGGAAGGCCGGGACACCTGTTGCGCGCGCGCAATAGCTTTTCAGTTTTCTCCACTGCTCATAGCGGCCAAACCGAACACGGGTTATAGATTGAGCAGGCTGCGGCTATTTTTCTTGCGCTAATACGCGGTGGAGCAAACATGAATAGGACGCAAGCGTTCGGCGTTGCCATCATAGGGGCCTTGGCCATCGGAAGCGCGGCGTTGGAAGCGCGGGCCGAATGCTATGTGCAGGGGCCGCTTTCTCCGGTGCATCGCAGCTACATTCGGCGAGACGTCGTGGAGCCGGGCGTTTACGAGGTGGGGCGCAGTCCCGCCGTTTATGGATGGACGCATCAAGCCGTGGTCCAGCCTGGTGCGGTCATTTGGCACGAAGAGCCCTCCGTTTACCGCACCGTTCAGGTACGCGTCCGTCAACCTGGCGGCTCCGCGTGGCGCGAACAATGCGTTAACGGCCAATCCGCCGTATGCCGCGTTCACGTGCCGTCGAACTATATCACGGTCGAGAAGCGCGTTCTGGTGAAGCGCGGGCGGCGATGGGCGGAGCGCACCCCCTCGGCGGTCGCTTATGTGGAGCGGCGCGTTCTCTTGAAACCCTATAAGAACTACGCGCACTTCCAGCGGCCCTATATCGCATTCTCTCGCGAACACATCACTGTGCAGCCTGAGGGGTCGCGCTGGGTTCCCGCCCAGGCCAAGCCAGATTGCTGATCTTCGGCTCGGGCTCCCTGGGGGCAGCGCGCGGGGCAGATTTCACCGCGCGCGCATATCCCAGCATTCAATGCCGCTGCTTCTGAGCTTTTTACACGCGGATTTCGCCTGCGTTTCGTCTGCGAACCGGCTCAGCCTTGCCCGATACATCGTGACGCCGCTCGGTAACGCGACCGGCACGACGAACTCAGGATGCGCCTTCAGCTGAGAGGGGCCGAGCGCCTGTCTGACGGACTCAAGCCTTTGCGCGGCCTGAGCCTCGTCCGGGAAGGACCCCACCTGAACGTAATACGGCCCAGGCTGATCGGCGACGTCGCGGGAAACGGCAAGGGTTGCCGTAGCGGGCTTCTGGGCCTGCCGCGGCTCCTCGCGCTCGACCGCGCGTGCGGCCTGCACCTTCACAATTTGGGGCTCAACCGGCGGGGCGTCTAACGAAACGGCGTCCAGCGGTTCCACTTCGACTTGGCGAATGGTCTTATAATGAACGGATACGTTTCGCAGCGGCATCGTCTGCACTTGCGCCACCAGCGTTTCGTTCCGCGCTATTTCTTGAGGCGCAGGCGGGACGTAAGCGGTGCTTTGGCGCGTCGCCAGTTCCGGCTTATCCTCGGGCTCATCCGTGGTCATATCGGGGTCCGTTACCGGGGGTTCCGAGCGTTTCGACGGCTGCCGGGCGATAAGCCCGTTGTCGATCGATGCAATAAGCATCCCGATCGACTGCCGGTCTGGCTTCTGTGTGGGCTGCCATATTGGCTGCGGAGCTGGGAGCGTGGCGACACGGACGGCCTTCACAGGAGCGATGGGCTTGGCGGGCGCAATCTCATCAGACGAGCGCGCAACGGGTTTGGGTCTGGCGGGGGCCTCCAGCTCGACCGGTTTCGCAGCCGCCAGCCGGGTTCCCGACTTTCGTGCCGCCGTCTGGGTGATTGCCTTGCTCCACGACGCGTCCAGGATGTTCCGCATGGTCGCATTGCGGGCGCCGGCTGAAGCGCCGCCAAGGACAACGGCCAAAATCCTCTTGTCGCCCCGATGCGCGGAAGCCAGCAGGTTGAAGCCGGCCGCAGATGTGAATCCGGTTTTCATGCCCTCCATGCCCTCGTAAGAAAAGAGCATGGTGTTGTGATTGCGCATGATCTCGCCCCGATATTGAAAATATTTGGTGGCGAAGACCTTGCTGCGGTCGGGATGGTCGGCGAGGATGCTCTTCCCGAGTATGATCAAGTCCTGCGCGGTCGTTTTCTGCTCGGGATTGGGAAGGCCGGATGCGTTGCGGAAGGTCGTGTTCAGCATCCCGATCGTGCGGGCCTTCTGCGTCATGCGCCGCGCGAATTCCTCCTCCGACCCCGCCAAAGCTTCGGCGACCGTCACGGCCATGTCGTTCGCCGACTTCGTGACGATGGCCCCGATTGCGTCGGCGACAGAAATCGTATCTCCCGCCGAGAGGTCGAGCTTTGTGGGCGACTGTTCGGCCGCGTGCTCTGAAACGCGAAGCTGTGTTCTCATCGTCAGCTTCCCGTCGCGCAAAGCATCGAAGAGCAGGTACAGCGTCATCACCTTCGTGACCGAGGCGGGATACCGCGGCGCATCGGCGTTCTTGGAGTAGAGAACACGGCCCGTGTAGATGTCGATAGCCATTGCGGCTGCCGCCGCCGGGCCTGAGGGCCGTTCGCGATAATAGTGGCGGCGCGCTTCGGCATTGGAAGCCAAGCTGAACAACGCGGTTACTAAACAGATTACAAGGACTCGCCGTTTTACTGACATCAATTCTTCCGGACTGTATCCCGCGTGAAAACCCAAAAACTTTGTCGCGAGCAAGGCAGGCGGATACGCATGCACCGGAAAACCTCTACGCAAGGTTGTCCGGCAACGCTTATATACCTCAGCGTGTGTTAAGAGTTTGTTACCCATCCCCGGTCCGGAAAAAGCGGCAATTCGATTAAATATCAAAGAGTGTTTCAGACTTTCTAAAGTCTCTGCCGTTGGGCCCCCGCAGACCTCTTCCAAGGCGCTTTCCGAACCATATATTCGGCAAGGCATTTACACTTGCGGGCCTTGACAGAAGAAACCGATAAACAGGAGTATGTAGGGTGAAGGCTTCCGAGGTTGGGGGTTGCCCGCGGTGACGAAAGCGGACGGAACGCTAATGCTTTTATAAGGCTCTCAATGGTTGCGGCGATGGCAGGCAATAACGGCTTCAAAAGTGACAATGACCTGAAGACGGGCGCGGTAACAAAAACGCGTCCCAAGACGAAGCGTCCGAGCCTGTACAAAGTCCTCCTTTTGAACGACGATTATACTCCGATGGAGTTTGTCGTTTATGTGCTTGAACGGTTCTTCAATAAACCGAGAGAGGAGGCGACGCGCATAATGCTTCATGTGCATCAAAAGGGCGTCGGAGTATGCGGCGTTTACACCTACGAAGTTGCTGAGACGAAAGTTACCCAGGTGATGAACTTTTCGCGTCAGCATCAACATCCCTTGCAGTGTACGATGGAAAAGGAGTAGGTACGGCAGTGCCATCATTTTCGAACAGCCTGGAAGAGTCGCTCCACCGCGCAATCGAATTCGCCAACGAGCGTCATCACGAGTACGCAACCCTCGAACATCTACTTCTCTCACTTATCGATGATCGCGACGCCTCATCCGTGATGAGGGCCTGTAACGTCGATATCGAGCGCCTGCGAGCCAAGCTGACCGATTTTCTCGACAAAGAGCTGACCAACCTGATCCTCGACCAGGACAGCGAAGCCCAGCCCACAGCCAGCTTCCAGCGCGTCATCCATCGCGCCGTCGTTCATGTGCAGTCCTCCGGCCGCGAGGAAGTAACCGGGGCGAATGTTCTCGTCGCCGTCTTCGCCGAGCGGGAGAGCAATGCGGCCTACTTCCTGCAAGAGCAGGACATGACGCGCTTTGACGCGGTGAACTTCATTTCGCACGGCATCTCCAAACGCGCGGGGATGTCCGAGCCCCGTGGCGTGCGCGGCGTTGATGAGGACGCTGCGACAGTGGAAGGCTCCGACGACAAGAAACGCTCGACCGACGCGCTCGAAGCTTATTGCG
Organism: uncultured Alphaproteobacteria bacterium; assembly: GCA_963817495.1. GTDB lineage: Bacteria > Pseudomonadota > Alphaproteobacteria > Rhizobiales > Rhodomicrobiaceae > Rhodomicrobium. Next base: position 229,981 of record CAWFOS010000019.1, read on the forward strand.
TCAACCTCAATCAAAAGGCGAAGGATGGCCGCATCGATCCGCTGATCGGGCGCGACAAGGAAATCGAGCGGACCATTCAGGTGCTTTGCCGCCGGTCCAAGAACAACCCGCTTTATGTAGGCGATCCCGGCGTCGGCAAGACGGCCATCGCGGAAGGGCTGGCGCGCAAGATCGTACGCGGCGAGGTGCCGCAGGTGCTGGCAAACGCAACCGTGTTCTCGCTGGATATGGGCACGCTGCTTGCTGGGACGCGATATCGCGGCGACTTCGAAGAGCGGCTGAAGGCCGTCATGAAGGAGATCGAGGCCTATCCAGGCGCGATCCTTTTCATCGACGAGATTCACACCGTGATCGGCGCGGGCGCAACGTCGGGCGGCGCAATGGACGCTTCAAACCTTCTGAAGCCGGCGCTGCAATCGGGCGTGCTCCGCTGCATCGGCTCCACGACCTATAAGGAATACCGCCAGCACTTCGAGAAGGACCGGGCGCTCGTGCGGCGCTTCCAGAAGATAGACGTGGCCGAGCCGACGGTTGACGATGCCTTCGAGATCATGAAGGGCCTCAAGCCGTACTTCGAGGACTTCCACAACATCAAATACACCAACCAGGCGATCAAGGCCGCGGTCGAGCTTTCGGCGAAGTACATCCACGACCGGAAGCTGCCCGACAAGGCGATCGACGTTATAGACGAGACCGGCGCGTCGCAGATGCTGCTGCCGCCCTCGAAGCGGAAGCGCACCATCGGCGTGAAGGAGGTCGAGGCGACCGTCGCGACCATGGCGCGCATCCCGCCCAAGACGGTGTCCAAGTCGGATACGGAGCTCTTGCGCAATCTCGAAACCGACCTGAAGCGCGTGGTGTTCGGCCAGGAACCGGCTATCCATGCCCTTTCGGCGGCAATCAAGCTGGCCCGCGCTGGCTTGCGCGATGCGGAGAAGCCCATCGGCTGCTACCTCTTCTCCGGCCCGACAGGCGTCGGCAAGACCGAGGTGGCGCGGCAGCTCGCGAGCCTGCTCGGCGTGCAAATCTTGCGCTTCGACATGTCGGAGTACATGGAGCGGCATACGGTTTCGCGCCTCATCGGTGCGCCCCCCGGCTATGTCGGCTTCGACCAGGGCGGCCTTTTGACCGACGGCGTGGATCAGAACCCGCATTGCGTCCTTCTGCTCGACGAAATCGAGAAAGCGCACCCGGACCTGTTCAACGTGCTCCTGCAGGTCATGGACCATGGCAAGCTCACCGACCACAACGGCAAGCAGGTCGACTTCCGCAACGTGATCCTGATCATGACCACGAACGCGGGCGCGGCCGAGATGGCGAAAGCCGGCATCGGCTTCGGCAGCACGCAGCGCGTCGGAGAGGACGAGGAGGCGATCAAGCGCATGTTCTCGCCCGAGTTCCGCAACAGGCTCGATGCCGTCATTGCGTTCTCGCGGTTGTCGCGCGAGATGATCAGCCGCGTGGTCGAGAAGTTCATCTTCCAGCTCGAAGCGCAGCTCGCCGACCGCAACGTCATGATCGAGCTGTCGCAAGAGGCGATGGAATGGGTCGCCGACCATGGCTACGACGAGCTCTACGGCGCACGTCCGCTCGCCCGCGTCATCCAGGAGCACATCAAGAAGCCGCTGGCGGAAGAGCTTCTGTTCGGCAAGCTCGAAGGCGGCGGAACTGTGCGCGTGGTGGTCGAGGAGAAGGACGGCAAGAAGACGCTCGCCTTCGAGGTCATCGAAAGCAAGGTTCCTGTCAAGGTGGAGGACGTGGATCCGGATGGGGAAGGCGGAGACCGCGCCCCGACTGCGCTCATCCCCAAGGTGCCCTTGAACCGTTAGCGCATCACAGGCGAAGAAATTTCTCATGGCCGGGTTCATCCCGGCCATTTTCGTTGCGGACCCAACAGGCGGGCTGACCATTATAACTTGGCAATTCGAATGGAGCGTGCGCCATGGCAGCCGAAGGCCTTGTCAACATTATCAGCAAATCGGGCTTTCAACAGACACTTGCCCGATTGAAGCAGGAGATCGCGTCACGGGGTTTGACGCTGTTTGCGATCATCGACCACGCAAAGGGGGCCGAAGAAGCCGGACTTCCACTCCGGCCAACAACCGTGCTCATCTTCGGGAACGCCAAAGGCGGGACGCCATTGATGCAGGCCAGCCAAACCTTGGGGCTGGACCTGCCACTAAAGGCATTGGTTTGGGAGGATGGCAAAGGCCAGACCTGGATTTCCTATAACGACCCTGTCTGGCTCGCTCAGCGCCATGCCGTAACTTCTCAGGCCGAGCAAGTTGCAGCGACGCTGCGCAAGGGTTTAGAAAGCATCGCGAAAGTCGCAACGGGAAGCGCTTGATCGCGCAAGCAACGGTGCAAGAGTTGCCGGGCGGGAAGAACCCTGTTTCGATAGCCCCATCAGCCATGCCAGGATCCTAAACCATGCAGGAACGCGCCCAAGCAGCATCAAGCCGCCTCGCCGCCCTACGAGCCTCCATTCGCTCGCTCGGCCTCAATGGGTTCATTGTTCCGAAGGGCGACGCCTTCCAGAACGAATCCGTGCCGCCTCATTGGGACAGGCTCGCATGGCTGACCGGCTTCACTGGGTCCGCGGGCTGCGCGTTGATCCTGGAAGACAAGGCCGCGCTCATCATCGATAGCCGCTACACGCTTCAGGCCAAAGCGCAGGTCGATGCTTCGCTATATGCCGTCGAGCTTTTCCCGAAGACGAAGGTGAGTTCCTACCTTGCGGCCAACGTCCCGAAAGGCGCTGCGATAGGCTACGACCCGACCCTTCACACCGTGGCGGGCTTCAAGCCGCTGAATGAGGAGGCGGATAAAGCAGGCTTCGGGCTTCTGCCGGTAACTCCCAACCCCATCGACGCGCTCTGGGAAGACCGGCCCGCCGGCCACTATTTTCCGATTTCGCTGCATGGCGAGGAATACGCCGGAGAAAGCGCGGCATCGAAAATCGCTCGCGTTCAGAAAGCGATCGAGGGAAAGAAAGCCGCCGGCTTGTTCGTGAGCGCGCCCGATGCGGTTGCCTGGCTGTTCAACATCAGGGGGCGCGATGTTGCGCACACGCCGGTACCGCTTGTCTGGACCTATGTTCCCGTAAGCGGAAAGCCGGCCGTCTTCACTTTCCCTGGGCACATCACGCCGGAGAACCAGGGCCATATCGAACCGCTGGCCAAAATCCATGACCTCGCCTCGCTTGCGGAAGCGCTCACCGGTCTGGTCGGGCAAGGAGCAAAGGTCATCGCCGATCCGGCGCATACCACGCTGCATGTCGCCGACGCGCTGAAAAAGGCTGGCGCGTCGCTGATAGAGACCGCGGACCCCTGCGTGTTATTCAAGGCCCGCAAGAATGCCGCCGAGCTTCAAGGCGCGCGCCACGCGCACATCCGCGACGGTGCGGCGTTGTGCCGGTTTCTTGCCTGGCTCGACGCCGAAGCTCCATCCGGCGCGCTCACCGAGATTGCCGCCTCGGACCGCCTCGAAGCCTTCCGGCGGGACACGAATCACCTCGAAGATTTGAGCTTCGACACGATTTCCGGCGCAGGCTCCAACGGCGCAATCGTGCACTACCGCGCGACGCCCGAAACAAACAAGACGCTGGAACCGGGAACGCTGTACCTGATCGACTCCGGAGGGCAGTATCGCGACGGAACCACGGATGTTACGCGCACGGTCGCCATCGGCACGCCAACGGAAGAGATGCGGCGGCACTATGCGCTCGTGCTCAAGGGGCTCATCGCCATCGCGACGGCGCGTTTCCCTTCCGGCACGCGCGGCGTGGACATTGATGCCTTCGCGCGGCGCGCGCTTTGGGGGGCGGGCCTCGATTATGGCCACGGCACGGGCCACGGCGTCGGCAGCTTCCTTTCTGTGCACGAAGGGCCACAGTCGATCTCGCGTAACGGAATGGCGGAACTCGAGCCGGGCATGATTCTCTCGAATGAGCCGGGCTACTACCGCGAAGGTCATTACGGCATCAGGCTTGAGAACCTGATCGCAGTGACGGAGGCCGAGCCTATCGAGGGCGGCGAAACGTCGATGCTCGGCTTTGAGAACTTGACGCTCGCGCCGTTCGACCGGCGGTTGATCATGCCCGGGCTTCTGACGGAAGCGGAGCGCCGCTGGCTCAACGGCTATCATGCCCGCGTCCGGCGGGAACTCTCGCCGCACCTTCAAGGGAAAGACGCGAACTGGCTGGAAACCGCCACAGGCGCGGTTTAGTCCCTCTGTTTCCCAAGGAACAGCGTACAACGCCACAATGGTCTATTCGTTTTGGAGTAGCTCAAAAGAGCGCCGCCAATACACGAAGGACGTATTCACCATGGCTCAGGCTCTACATCTGGATATACCCACCCCGTCGGAACTGACGGAGGCACGCGATTTCTTGTGTGAAGCTGCCATACTAGTGACAGACGTCAAGTCGCTCCTCTCCGAAAGCTGTAATTGCGCGATGGTCGACCGGCTCAAGGAAATTGAGGGTCGCCTCGTCCGGGAGATGTTGGCTATGGAGCATTTGATCGCAGCATCGACGCCAAGTCTTTACCATTGAACGCACGCGCGTCGTCAGTGCGGACGATAGACGAGCCGGCTTGGCAAATGCCCGATAGCGGGATTCCGCGAGCCGATGGACCTTCTGCGTAAGTCGATGTTTCCGGGAGTGCTTGTGATGTCTGCGTACGAAACCAACTCTCACGCTCAACAGAATGGCGATAACGTGCTCGGGTCTTTGCGTAGGTTTCTCGATACGCATGACTTGAGCTTGGAACAACTCGCTGGTTTGCTTCGCATAAGCCCACAGACGTTGAAGGAATGGTTTGAGGAAGGTGCGGCGCCGCCCGCAACATACCTTGCCCTTTCCGTCCTCTTTGACACCAGAAGACAGCGATGGATAGGCTGACGGCGACCCAGGATTCGATCAGGTGTCGCCTTTCTCCGTTGCGGCTTCCAGGAAACGGTAGAGCCGAACAGGCCGCTTTGGAACTTTGCTCGGCGAGCGAGAGCTCACCAGATGCATTTTGCTTGCAGCCATTGCGATGAGGAAGGCTCGGACGGCCTCCTTCATGGAACTACGGCGCACGCGCCGGCCCTATCTGCGGAGCACGCACGGGCTTGGCCAAGCCGTAGAAGATAACGACGCCCTGGCCGCCGCAGCGGGTCGAAAGCGCCTCTTGGGGCTTACCGATGCAGCTGGCGATGTCCTGCCAGTTGTTCATTGCCCAGACATTGCCTGCCGGATCTACTGCGATATCGGTCTGCATCTGAAGTCCTCCGCCGACGTACCCGCCGGGTGGTGAGATCTGGTCGCCGGTTTTCATGCCGGGCGGGCAGTTCTCAGTGCGGACGCCGCACAGTTCCACAATAGGACTTGCCGGCATGGCGAAGTTGGAGATCCAAACATTGTCGTTGCCGTCGACGACCACGGCCCACGGCCCGGGGAGACCGCCGCCGGTGAATGGCGAGCCCTGATACGGCGTGCCGTCCGGCCGCAGCAGCGTGACGCTGCCGGCGCCAAGCGTTCCTCCTTGCTGCGTGGACATGGTCGTTGTCATGTAGTCCATGGCCGGCACAAGACCCTCAAACTTCGCATGCACGTCCATGTCCGCCAGATGGAGCTCGCCCAACAGCCCACTGCCGAACCGGTTGGTGATCCAGACGTTGCCCTGGCTGTCGATGTTTAGTCCGCTGGGGCTGGCGCCGACACTGAAGTTCTCGGCCTTGCTCGGATCGGCGGAGGGAAATCGCGTTACGTGCTTGGCAAAGGCGTTGGCCACCCAGATGCGATCCTGCTGGTCAATCGCGAGGTGGAATGGTCCCAGGAACGACTTGCAGGGTTCCTCAGCGGCGCCCTCGCAAACAATCCGGCCCTTTGTCAGATCTCCCTTCGGGAAGTGGACCAGCTGGCTCTTCGAGGCCCCGAGCGCCCAAACATCGCCGCTGGGCGTGACGATGATGCCCTGCATCAGCCCGAGCCGGCCGTCGAAGGTGATGCCGTCCGGAGGCGTCAGCGGCTTGCCGGTCTTGTCGAACACCGCGATCGAATGGCCGCCGTAGGTCGTGAACCAGGCATTGTCCTGGGCGTCGACGGCCGCGCCGAACGTGCCCCCCTCCATTCCGCCGCCGACAAAGCCGGTCGTTATGGGTGAGAGCGGCTTGCCGTTGGGGGCGAACTTGCTGGCGTTGCCCTGCCACAGCGCGTCCTGCCCCTGCCAGCCGACCGTGAAGTTGTCGCCGACCCAGAGGTTGCCCTCGCTGTCGAACATGGCCTTGCCACCCGCGCGATACCCGCCGCCGTCGAACTTGAGAGGCAACACCCAGGCGCTTGGCGCCCAGTTGAGGTACGGCATGAACGGAACCGCGCGCATGTTTGGCGGTCTTGGTTGACCGTCCATCTTGACAGGGGGAACCGGATAGAACTGGTCCAACAGAGCGAAGAGCCGCTCAGGCTTGTACCACGGAGCGCGAGCAATCGACTGCGCTGCCGTCAGTGTGTCGGTGGGCACGTTGCCGTTCGGAGCTGCGGTCGCGGCAAATAAATTGCTACACGCGTCAGCCTTCACCCGCGTGGCGCAACCGGAGAGCACATCGGCCAGGGTGGCGAAGTTGGCCATTGTGGGGGTTTGGCCGCTATTGAGCGGCCCCTGGATGGCTTCGCCCCATCCGCCGGTTTCGAGATCGACGAAGTTGGGCACGTTGCCAGCCGCAATGCGCAACCCGAGCGCGTGACCCTTGACCGCTGTGCCGTCGAGGAATTGCGCGTGGGTCCACACCGACGCGACGGTGGTCATCTCGTTGATGACGACCTTGGCCGGGGGCTTATTCCCCAGCACCGTCAAAAGCGCGATGGCCGGATTATCGCCGCTCCCCTTGTTGATTGTGGGTGTGCCGCCTTTGGCAATCAGATACAGGATGATGTCCTTCTCGCGGGTCTCTGCAGTGCGAAGCTCAAATCGGCCGTCACTGCCGGATTTTGTTTGAGCCAGTTGCTCGGGCTCGCCCGAGCTTGCGGCCCAGAGGGTAATGGTGGAACTGGCGAGCGGACTGCCGCCTGCCTGGACTTGACCCTCAATGCGAACGGCGGCCGAAGCCGAGCCATAGGCATAGCCGATCAACGCCGCCGCCATCAGCATCATCGCTATTTGTGTTTTGTGGATTTTGAGCACCGCCCCCCTCCGTGCGCACGAACCGCGGACATCAGACCTTCCCCGGGGCGCCCGCAGCCCGGATCGGCCACCTTAATGATTAAAACGGTTAATTGGTTCCGCTGACGCAGGCTTATTTGCGCGGGGGCATTTCCCGCGGGGTCAGACTGGGAAAGCGCGCCTTGGCGATGCCCGCAATGCGTGGCGCTGCCGTCGGTTAATGGCCCTTGCCGCGCGCCAATGTTAATGCGGGTATGATTAATGACCGGCGCAAGGCATTTATTTCTCGCCAGAAAACGCAGGGATGATGCTTAACAATCAGATAAGCCCGCGGGCGGCAGTACGCCTATTCAATTGCAAAAACTGGTATTTTGACAGGGTTAATCAGTTATATTTTTGGCGGGATTCGGACGCGGACAAGTCCGTTAAATATGTTTCGAACGCGGCCTTTTACCATGCCTGCGCTTCCGGCCTGCGGAGGCACGCGCGCCAGCTTGACAGTCTCCCTTATATATCAATGGGTTGGCGGCATTAACCTCTGGGCAAGGCGCTATTTCTTAGGATCCTGCGCAATGCCTTACCGACCCTGTGCGATGCGCTCAAAAATGGACCATTGAGGCCCGGCGAATGCAAAACCTCCTTCGAAGACGATGGCTACGAGGCCCAGGACGGCTTGCGCCTCTCGATGAAGGCGCGCATGCCCTCCTCGCCCTCGGGGCCGCGTGCGGCTTCGGCGAAGACCGCCGCCGCATGCTCTACCAGCGTAGCAGGATCTTCGAAGCGCGCGCGCCGCAAAAGCTTTTTCGTTGCCGCAATCGCGCCCGGAGCGCAGGCAAGGATCTGCCGGGTGGTTGTGCCGATGGCCGCTTCAAGGTCCGCTTCGTTCTCGCAGACCTTGTGAACGAGCCCGACGCGGTAGGCCTCGCCCGCGCCGAAACGTGCGCCGGTCACGGCTAGCCGCTTCGCCTCGGAGTAGCCGAGCCGCTCCACCAGGAACGGCGCGATCTGGGCGGGGATGACGCCGAGCGACGTCTCCGGGAGGCGGAAGTCCACCGTATGCGAGGCGATCGCCACATCCGCGGTACAGGCAAGCCCGAACGCGCCGCCCATTACCGTGCCTTCGAGCACCGCCACGACCGCGAGCGGGGAATGCGCGTAGGCCGCGCAAACGTGCCCGAATTTTGCGTTGGTTTCCGCCATCGGGTCGGTCTGGTGAGCGATGGGCGAAGCTCGCGCGGCGGACATATCCTTGAGATCCGCGCCCGCCGAGAAGTGCCCGCCGCTTCCGCGCAGGACGATGATGCGAACGCCGCTGCTCTCGGCCTCTGCGAGCGTGTCCCGCAACTCGACAAGCATGGTCTGCGACATGGCGTTGCGAACCTGCGGCCGGTGCAATCGGACATTGAGGACGCCGCCTTGCCGTTCAAGCAAAAGCGCGCTCGGTTTGTGCTGGGTCACGGGGTTCATCCTTCTTTTCGCGGGGCAGAGTGCCTTCCAGCTTGCAAATGATGGCGAGCATGACTTCGTCGGCGCCCCCGCCGATGGAAACGAGACGCCCGTCGCGAAGCGCACGGCTCAGCGGATTTTCCCAGGTATAACCCATGCCGCCCCAATATTGCAGGCAGGAATCGGAGACCTCGCGGATCAGGCGTCCGCATTTCAACTTTGCCATCGAAGCGAGTTTCGTCACGTCCTTGCCCGCCACATAGTCCTCGACGGCGCGCCAGGTGAGCGAGCGCAGAGCCTCAACCTCCGTGCGCAGTTCCGCCAGGCGGAAATGCACAACCTGATTATCCAGCACCGACTTGCCGAAGACCTTGCGTTGCCGCGTGTAGTCGATTGTGGCGTCGATCAGCCTGTCGAGCATGGTCAGCGAGTTCGCCGCGCCCCAGAGCCGCTCTTCCTGGAATTGCAGCATCTGCAAGGTGAAACCCATGCCCTCCGGCCCGATCACGTTCGCTTGCGGGACCCGCACATCGTCGAAGAAGAGCTGCGCGGTATCGGACGAGAACATCCCGACTTTGCGGATTTTCTGGCGCGTGATCCCCTTCGCATCCATCGGAACCAGGATCAGCGACTTGTTCTGATGCACCTTGCCTTCGGAGGTGTTGGCGAGGAGGCAGCACCAGTCCGCCTTCATCCCGTTCGTGATCCACATTTTCGAGCCGGAGATCACATAGTCGCCGCCATCCTTGCGCGCGGTCGTCTTGATCGCCGCCACATCGGAGCCGCCGCCGGGTTCCGAAACGCCGAGACAGGCCACCGCATCGCCCGCGATGGTCGGCACGAGCCAATTGCGCTTTAACTCTTCGCTACCAAACCGGTGCAAAGCGGGCGTCGCCATATCGGACTGGACGCCGATAGCCATCGGCACTCCGCCGCAATTGCAAACGCCCAGCGCTTCAGCGACAACCGCCGAATAGGAGAAGTCGAGGCCGAGACCGCCATAAGCTTCGTCATACTTGACGCCGAGCACGCCGAGAGCGCCGAGCTTCTTGAAAACCTCATGCGACGGAAATTCTTCCGATTTCTCCCATTCGTCCACGAAGGGATTGATTTCGTTCTGCACGAAGCGAACGACGGAGTCGCGGAGCTGCTCGTGTTGTTCCGTCAGCTGCATGAGGCTTTCTCCTATCCGTCACGGTACGCACCATGAAGTAGGATAGGAAAGTAGCTTCCGGAATAGGCTCAGGGCCACGCGGGCGGCAGATTGAACCTTTATTGAAGAGCTGGAAGCACAGCCCAGATGAATATTTCATGAATTATCCGTCGCCAGATAGTTCAAGAGACATCCCATGGCGTAGCTGTCAGCATGCGACATCGAGCCGCTCTTAGCGCGGTCCGCCCCTCCAGTGGAGTACAAGACTATGAAGGCTTTACTTTTTGTCCTGGCGACATTTTTAGGGTTTGCCGCTTTCGTTTCCGACGCTAACGCCTATGTCTGCGCCCGCGGATGGCGCGGCGCCGCCTGCGCCGGTCCGCGCGGTGCGGTTGCGGTTGGCCGGCCGTATTATCGCCACCGCTACGGCTCTTACCGCAGATGGTAGCTTCCGATGGGCCGCGAACGCGCGGCCCTCTCCCTCAAAGCTTTTCGTCTCCTAAGATTAACTCAACATATTGGCTGCCGCCGGGTGATCTGTCTCTGCGCGAAGGGGGCGCGATAGAAGAGCCTCGATAGCCTCCTCGACGTTCATCTGGCCTTTCACAACATTATGGACGGCTTGACAGATCGGCATCTCGACGCCGTGCCTTTTCGCCAGCGCCACGACCGCGCCTGCCGAGTAAACCCCCTCCGTTATCGACTTCCTCGCGCCAAGGATGTCCGCCAGCGCTTGCCCTTGTCCTAGCGCGACGCCAAGCGACATGTTGCGAGACTGTATGCTGGAGCAGGTCAGGATCAGGTCGCCAAGCCCCGAAAGCCCCGTCAGCGTCTCGAAACGCCCGCCGAGTTTCGTGCCGAGCCGCACCAGTTCGGCAAAGCCGCGCGTCGTGACCGCGGCATGTGCATTCCGGCCGAACTGGCGGCCTTCCACGATGCCGGCGGCAATCGCCAGCACGTTCTTGACCGCGCCGCCGATCTGGGTCCCGGCCACGTCGCTGGACCAATAGAGGCGGAAGTTTCGGTGGGCCAGCGCAGCCATAAGCGCCTTGCCGAGGTCTTCGCTTTCACACGCCAGCGTCAGCGCCGTGGGCAGGTTGCGCGCAACTTCGCCTGCGAAACTCGGCCCCGACAAAACCGCGATTTCTGCCCCCGGCAAGACCTCTTTCACAACCCCGCTCATGAACGTGCCCGAGTCCTCCTCGAAGCCCTTCGCACAGATCACGACCGGCTTTCCGGCTGCAAAATGCGGGGCAATCTCCTTGGCGACCGCGCGAAGGAACTGGGCGGGGACGACGAGCAGGATCATGTCCGCATCGGCAACCTCTTTCGCCTTCGCTGTGGCCCTGATGGCAGGATCGAGGGTGACGCCGGGGAGATAAACCCGGTTAGTGTGATGGGAATTGATCTCGGAAACCGTGTCGAATTCATAGGCCCAGAGCGTGACGTCCCGTCCGGCGCGGCGGACGGACTGAGCCAGTGCCGTTCCCCAGGCGCCACCGCCGAGAATTCCTACGCGCTGAAGCGCCCGCGCATTGCCGTCCCGCAAGTTCCCGTTCATGATTTTGGAGCCGCCTTCCAATCCTGCGCAAGCGCTGCTTTACGTTCGCGCCTGGGCCGCTAACACCGGTCGAGGGTTGTGGTAGCGGCACTGCCTGAAGGACGCAAGTGCGGGTTCAGCAAACATCCCTGGTTCGCCAAAAATTGGCCGGGGCTTTGCGGCTCCGCGACTGTAAGAGGGATCCTGTCCTCAGGGCGGCGTAGTCGTATCCAATGCGATCGAGCGGCTCTGCCCAGTCTTCCATCTGATAAACGGCCCAAGCACGCTCAGCTTCGAGGTCTCGCACCATCTTTGCGAATGTTGGTATTGCCAATAGCACTGCTATGACACCCACAACTCTAATCCTTGGAGTCCAAATGTTGGCGAAGCGGGCAAGTCTGCTTAATCGCCTACGGGAAGCTTGCTTTCATCGGAGCCCGCGCCAGCGGCTGAGGTTTCGGATATCGGCCAGCGCGCGCGGGCGGGCACATCCAGGCTGTCGGCGTAGCCCGCGGCAAGGCGGCAGGCCCCTGCCCAGGCGATCATGGCGGCGTTGTCCGTGCAAAGGCTGGGCGGCGGCGCATGGAACGTATACCCGAACGCTACGCATTCCTCTATGAGCGTTTCTCGCAGGGTGCGATTAGCGGCAACGCCGCCCGCGGCAACAAGCCTTTTCGGCAAGTCTTCCGCATCGTAGAGCCTGAAGGCGGCGCGGAGCCGGTCGCGGAGCGTTTCGGCAGCTGCGGCCTGAAAGGAGGCGCACAAATCCGCAACGTCCCGGCTGCCAAGCGGCGCATGGGTCAGCGCGGCGTGGCGAACAGCCGTCTTCAACCCGGAAAAAGAAAAATCGGGCCGCTCACGGCCAACAAGCGGCCTTGGCAAGGCGAAGCGGCTCGGATCACCACTCGCCGCCGCCTTCTCCACGGCGGGACCACCCGGAAATCCAAGGCGCAGCATCTTGGCGACCTTATCGAAGGCTTCGCCGAGCGCATCGTCGATCGTGCCGCCGAGCTTGTGATAATTGAAATGCGCCCGCACCCTTAGGAACTCGGTATGCCCGCCCGAAACAAGAAGAAGGAGATACGGCGGGTGCAGGCCCTCCGTCAGGCCGACCGTCAGCGCATGGCCTTCGAGGTGATTAACGGCGGTGAGCGGCAGGTTATGGACAAGCGCAATCGCCTTCGCCGTCACAAACCCGGCAAGCACACCGCCGATAAGCCCGGGACCAGCCGTGGCGGCTATGCCGCTCAAGTCGCTAAACTTAAGGTTGGCCTTCGTCAGCGCAGCCTCGATCAGCGTGTCGAGCACCTGCACGTGAGCGCGGGCCGCGATCTCCGGCACAACGCCGCCATAAGGCTCGTGATCCTCGAATTGCGACCGCACAATATTCGAAAGGATGACGCCGTTCCCTTGGGCATTGCGCCTTACAATTGCGGCGGCAGTTTCGTCGCAGCTCGTTTCAATACCAAGTATGGTTAATTCGCGATTTTTCGTCGCTGCCAGCGCCGAATGCTCATTATCGATCGCGCGTTGCTGCATGATCCTTTATGTAGACCCCTAAATCGCTTTCGTGCTGTACGTCGCGGCCGGGATATGCTTAGTGTCCCCATCGCGACATGCACCCTCATCTCAGCCGGTTAATGGCGGCGCGCCCGTACAACCCAAGTGCACACAACCATGAAAAATCTCACAGACGCAAGGCAAATTCGCATTGGCACCAGGGGGAGCGCTCTCGCTCTCGCACAGGCACACGAGGTGCGCGACCGGCTGACAGCCATCTACGGCGCTAAGGTGTCTTTCGAGATCGTCATCATCAAGACGACCGGCGACAAGATCCTCGACCGGGCCTTGGCGGCCGTCGGCGGCAAGGGCCTCTTCACCAAGGAACTGGAAGAGCAGCTTCTCGACAACACCATCGACATCGCCGTCCATTCCATGAAGGACATGCAGGCCGTGTTGCCCGGCGGCCTGGAAATCGGCTGTGTGCTGCCTCGTGAGGATGTTCGCGACGCCTTCATCTCGCCGGTAGCGAGGTCGCTGCAGGAACTGCCCTCTGGCTCGATCGTGGGAACGGCATCCATTCGCCGCAAGTCCTTCATCCGGCACAAGCGGCCCGACCTGAAGATGATTCTGTTCCGCGGCAACGTGCAGACGCGGCTCCGCAAGCTCGAAGAGGGCGAAGCGCATGCAACCCTCCTCGCGTCGGCTGGCCTGAGGAGGCTCGGGCTGGCGGATCGTATCACGCAATTGATTCCGGTTGAGGATATGCTCCCAGCTCCGGCGCAAGGCGCCATCGGCATCGAGCTTCGCTCCGCCGACAACGAAACCAAGGAGATCCTTTCCGCCATCAACGATCGCGATGCGTTCATCGCGGTCGAAGCGGAACGCGCATTCCTCAGTCAACTCGATGGCTCCTGCCGCACGCCGATTGCGGCGCTCGCCCGCGTCGATGGAGATGCGATCTCCTTCAAGGGCATCATCCTTACGCCTGACGGCGCGCGCATTTACGAGACCGAGCGCAAGGGCAACGTGAAGGACGCCGCCGCTCTCGGCAAGGACGCCGCGCACGAGTTGTACGAGCGTGGCGGCAAGGACGTTTTCCGCGACATTGCCTGAACGCATAGCCCCGATCTTCGGATCATCGTGCATCCTTGGCTGGAGGGACCATGCGCCTCCTCGTAACGAGACCTGAGCCGGACGCGAGCACGTTCGCAGAAGAGCTTCGCGGTCTTGGTCACGAACCCGTCCTCCAGCCGCTCCTTGAGTTCCGCGTTCTCGAATTCGATTTGGTCCCCTTGCGCGCTGCTGGCGTCCTCATCATCACCAGCAGCAACAGCCTTCGCGCTCTGCAGGATCGGGGCATCAGCAAGGACATTCTCGGCAAACCGCTTTACTGCGTTGGCGAACAGACGGCGAAGCGAGCGCTTGAGGCCGGTTTCGAGACTGTGCTTGAGGTTGCCGAAACTGGCGAAGAACTGGCCGGGAAAATTATAGCGTCTGGGAGAAGGGATGCGCTGCTCGTTCATATAATGGGAGAGCACATGGCCTTCGACATCGTGGGCGCCCTCGCCCGCGAAGGCTTTTCCGTTCAAAGCGTGACCGTTTACAGTATGGAGGCTTGCGCGCGGCTGCTGCCCTCCGTTGACGCCATGCTGAGGGCAGGCGAACTCGACGGGGTGATTTTGATGTCGCCGCGCACAGCTGAGATCTACGTTTCATTATGTCACAGGCACGGCATCCTCGATTACGCTAAAACGCCGGTATATTTCTTTATATCGCAAAAAGTTGCGGCCAAGCTTGCCTCACTCAAGCCGAATCACGTGCGTGTTTCGGCGAAACCAAATCGGGAGGCGCTTCTGGAACTTCTGCCCGCGGATTGATAACTTTGCGCGGCTGAGTAAGATGACTGCAACGAGGCCGTAACAAAGGTCCTTGATAACGATGCCCGAAGAGAAACGACCAAGACCGAGGATCAAGATGACTGCCGAGCCCGACGACACTCCGGTCGAGCCAACGATTGCCCCTGCCGCCTCCGGCAGTACAAATGAGCAGCAAGCCCGGCCGCGGGGCTTGGTATTCGAGCAGCAACCGGAGGCTCAGCCGCAAGGCATGGGGGCGCTCCTTCGTCCACTGGCGGCGGGCCTCATCGGCGGCCTTCTCGCCGCGGGCGGTCTGTATCTGATCCTGGCTGGCGGCGGGCCGAAGCCCGATCAGCAAGCGCGGGCGCTGATAAAAGAGCTGCAAGATAAGATCAAAGATCAGCAGGATAAGATCAAGGAGCAGCAGGATAACGCCACTCAACTCAGCGAAACGCTCCGCGCGAAGCTCGCCGAGGAGCCTGTGAAGGCGGCCAGCCCCGAAGAATTGAACGAGGTGCGCGCGCGCCTGGAGGAAATCTCGAAGACCGCGAAGGCCGAAGAGGATTCGGTGCAATCGCTGTCGCACAAGATTGAGGCCCTGGAGCAGAAGCCTGCGCCTCAACTGGATAAGGAGGCTGTTGAAGCCGAAATCGCTTCGCAAATGGGGCCGGTTACGGAGCGCCTCTCTGGTCTTGAGCACACGCAAAACGAGAAGACATCCGAGGTAACGGAACGTCTGGCAGGCATTGAGCGCACTCAGAATGAGAGGGCATCTGAT
>CAWFOS010000020.1:0-47936 GCA_963817495.1 uncultured Alphaproteobacteria bacterium
CGCTTCGGATTGTGGGCGCTCATCGTGTTTCTGTTTTCCCTCGGCATGCCATTCGCCTTTCATTCCGCCTGTGGCAATGAGGGTGTCTGTTTCGCATTTTTCTTGGCAAGTGGTATTTGCGAATGGGTGCAGTGTATTCGTGATGTAACCAGCGTATGCCTGGAGGATCGGAAGCCTGTCTCAAGGCCGAAGCCAGCAAAAGCGGTCGGGATAGTTTGTCAATCCCTGTCAAACAATGGCAATCTTTGGCATAAAATCTTGTGTTTGACGGAGATTGACAAAGATGGACATAGATCGCCAAAGAATGACGAAGATTGACAGAGTTCGCCGAAGATTGCCAAAGTTTTTGACGGCAAGATGTGTGATGTAGGCCTACATCACCGCCTTCGGCCGTCCGGCCTCCGGCTCTCTTACTCGCCGTCGGCTCGACGAAAGCGCTGACGCGCGCCGGGAAGGAGAAGGCTGAGACCCAAGCGACGCCCAAAAAGAAATGTTAATCGTTTCCGCTCAGCTCTTGCGCTGTCCATTGTCAAAAGGTAGCAAATTTGCTACATATGAAGCCCTGGATTGTTGAGACCCTGAACGCCGTAGTCGATGCCGAATTAGAGGCATTGCCTGTTGACGTGCGTGCGCGCTTCGTTCGCATCGTGAGCCTGATTGAAACGCTCGGCTTGGAGAAGGTTGGCAAGCCGCATGTCGATCACATCGAAGGGCCGCTTTGGGAAATTCGCATGAAGGGCGCCGATGGCATTGCCCGCGCCCTGTACGTGACGGCAAGCGGCAAGAGAGTGGTGGTTGTGCGGGTATTCGTGAAGAAAACACAGAAGACACCGCGCCAGGAAATCGACGTTAGCTCTGAAAAGGGCGAAGGAAGTGAAATGACCCGCGTTAGCGATTTGCACAAAAAGTGGATGGCAAAGCCTGATTATGCCGAGGCTTACGCCGAACTTGAAACCGAGTTCGCCGTTGCTCGCGAGATGATCGAGGCTCGCACTCGCGCTGGTCTCACGCAGGATGAGCTTGCGCGCCGCATGGAAACCTCTAGGACCGTTATTGCCCGGCTTGAAGGCGGTCGGCAGCTTCCATCAACGCGCACCTTGAAACGGTTCGCAGAGGCCACCGGAAGCCGTTTAAGAATCACCTTCGATCTTCCGCAGATGGAGCACAAAAAGGAGCGTGAAAAGCTTGGCGGCCGTCCCAAAAAGGCAGGCGCGGCATGACCGAGAATAGACCGTTAAGCTTGGAAGAGGCGATGAAGGACGCGCCGAAGAGGACGAGCCCGCCGGCGTCGCTGGAAGCGCGCGCGGCCATGGTAATCGCTCTTTCGAAGTCGAGCAGTCCGCAGATCCGCGCGGCCGGCGAATGGCTCGCCGGCAAGAACGCGGTTGATGTGCGCAAGACATACGGCGACGCCATCGAGGCCGCAATCGGTAAGGCGAGCGCCAGCCGGGAGCGTGAGACGGTGGAGGCATCGGACGGCGCAGAAGCCTATGCGTATCCTCACGCGCACGGAATCGTTTGGGGTGTGAACGTAAGCGGCGGCTTCAACCTGCTCCGCGGCGTCAGGCGGCCGGATGGTACTGACGAGGCGGAAGGCTGACATGAACGCCTTGAAGACCCGCCACTCCGATGCGATCGACGCGGCCATAGCTTTGGCGAAGGCGAGCGGCAAGCGCGAAACGGCAGTGTCCGAGTATGGCTTAGTCGTTTACGCGGCCCCTCAAGCTGACGGCTCTATTGCTTGGGGTGTTCATCTTGCCAAGGCGAGCGCTATGAACCTCGTTGAAGGCATCCGCCTTCAAGACGGCTCCGACACAAGCGAGCGGGTATGGTGGGACGAGCCGGGCGATACGCACAGGGACGAGCATCCCGGAGAGCCTATCGAGCCTCTTCCTGTACCTACGGTCGAAGAGGTTCGCGAGTGGTGCAAGTCGCAGGACAGGATTGCTGCAATGGGAATACATCACTACTGGACTGCGTTCGGCTTGGCGCGACAAGCGGCTTACCATGAAGCCGAGAAGCGCTACAAGGCCGAGGGCTTGCTTTAGTTCCGCTGGCGATACCTCATCAGTTCGCCAGCCTCCACATGGCACTAGGACGAAGCCCCCTCAAAGGCCTCGTACCCTTGCACCGGCTAATCAGAATTGAAGGCGAGGTCGGGACGGCGCTTGCAACAGACTTGCGGGCTATTCAAAGCTATCGCTTTCGTGGCAAAGTGCCTGCGGCGTGACCGCCCCCGGAGATGCAGAGGCTACTCGCCGCCACCGAAGAGTGCTACTTGAACCTTCGGCTCGCGGCGTTTCACCTTGGCTGCCCCCGTGAATAGCACTCTGCGCGTTGCCTTCCTCTCCGCCTCTCAGGGCGCAATATCCGTCGGTGCGAGCTTATAGGTATGTGATTCTGGTGCTTGGTTACGGCGCAACCGTTGACGCGTCAAAGGCACCTGGGTAGAAGCCACATGATATTTTCCAATAATTGGCAAAGCTGGAAACTGCATGAGTAAGTTCTAACCGCCGTATCTTCGTACGAGGCAATTGTGTTTGATCATACGATCCGCGGACTTCTGGCGATGTTTCCGCGAGGGGCGACGGACAAACAGCTTATATGGCGGCTTTCCGCCTCTGGTATTCGCGTCACGGCGTCTGAAATCCTGGCTGGCCTCACCGATCTTGCGGAGCGCGGCGAGATTTTGCGGGACGCGACGGGCAGGTGGAGAGCCGTGGAGACGACCTCCATTCCTCGGTCGACCAGTGGCACGGCGAGTGGTCGAGCTGGCGGCAGGCATACTGAAAACGTGTTGTATGCCGTGGTCGGGATTTGCTCTGCGGAACGCGTATCCGAACCCGTGACGCTTCCGGCAGGGCCGCCCGCCGCGCTTCCTGATTGGTCCGCGCTGGTCAGTTATTACGCCGCGACTCAGCGCAAGGATCCCCGTGGCCGTATACAAGAATTCGCCGACCGCCATGGGTCAGGCTGGCAGCTCTTCAGCACGATAGGAAATTGGTGGCGCGACGCATCGATCCGGATCGCCATGCAGGACGTTCCCGAACTCTTCCGGGAAGCTCTGGTACGCCGAAAGACCAGAACCGCCGCGATCGGTTGGCCGGTGTCCGTGTTTCCGAGCGTCGACGGCATCGCATTCATTCCCGGCCTTATCCTGCCCGTGGAATTCCGTGTCGAGGCAGAGAGCCTCCATCTGGAGGTTGAAGCCGCCGATCCCGTGGTCAATCCTGATTGGCTGCGCGAAATCCGCCGCCTCGCCAACGGGAAGGAATCCGATCTCCTGGAGCGTCTGTTCCCCGAAGGCGAGGAAACAGACCTCGGCGCCGTCAGTAACCGCATGCGTTATCTGCTGGCGACGGTCGGAGGGGGATCGCTGCGACCGGGCGAACTTGCGTCAGAGCTTTCGCAGAACGGAAAGGGCCTCAGGAACGCGGCCGGCCTATTCCTTCCCGAGGAATCGAGTTTCACAAAGGCCGCCGCCGACGATCTTGACGCCATGCGAAGCTGGTCTGCGGAAGCGAGAAAGCAATGCGCACTTGATGCGCTTCTCTCCGGGATCGCTGGAAATCAGGTTTTAAGCGTCGTTCCCTTCCTTCCAGCGGGAGCAGACGCACTCCTCACCGATAGCCAGCTCGACGCCGCGCAATCCGCGCTGAACGGCCCTCTGACCGTCATTCAGGGGCCGCCGGGCACGGGCAAGAGCCAAGTCATTCTGGCGCTTATCGTTTCGGCGGTGTTGTCCGGGCGCAGCGTCTTATTTGCGGCCAAGAACCATCAAGCCATCGACGAAGTCGAACGTCGCCTTGCGGACATCGTTTCGAATGCGCCGCTTCTGACACGAGCGCGCAGCGCGGATGGAGAGCGAGACGTCAGCTTCCTCGACGCGTTGGCCGCAATCGCCCGAGGCGATACGCGCGCGTTGAATGGCGAAATTGTCGAGGCGGAGCAGAGCGCCCTTCTCGAACGAGCCAGGACGATCGGGAACGCAAGGCGAAAGGCAAAAGAGCGGGAAAGGCTGAATCTCGCGCTTTCGGAACTCATCGATCGGTTGCCTGCGGGTGACTACAAAATCGAGCGTGATCCAAGCATCAAACTGGCGGCATGGCTGCGACGTGCTTTGTCGCTAGGACTGTGGCGAAAACCCGATCTAGCGAAATCTCTGGAAAAGCAGGCCACACTCCGGCAGATCAAGACACGGATCACAGAAATCCATGAGCAGCTGGCCGAACTTCCGAAAACCGATGATTCAACGGAATTCTACGCGGCGGCACTCCATTCCCATGCGAAATCTGTCGCTGACTATCTGCCGAAATTTGCCGAATTCATCACGCTCCCCGATCAAGCGGCTTCGCGTAACTTGGTTGAGCGCGCGCGTGAAACCGAATTCATAAGGACCAGCGCGAGACGTTTGGGCGCCGAAGACGCACGGGCTATATTGCGCCATCGCCCGGTGTGGGCGGTGAGCACCTTGGCCGCGCCTGCGCGCATGCCGCTGATTCCAGGACTGTTTGACTATGTGATCTTTGATGAAGCCAGCCAGTGCGACATCGCTTCAGCGCTTCCGTTGTTTGCGAGGGCGCGGAAGGCCATCGTGGTGGGCGACCCCTTGCAATTGCGGTTCGTGCCACAGCTTGGCAATGGCTCGGAACATGCGCTGATGGATGCCGCCGGCCTGCCGAAGGCAGGACGTGCAATGATCGCTCAAAGCATCAATTCTTTGTTCGATTTCTGCGAAACGCGACCCGCCGCAGCGCGCAAGTTTCTCTCAGACCAATTCCGATCGGCGCCGCCGATCGTGGGCTACCTCAACGCCGATCTCTACGCGGGCAAACTCGCGTCGCGGCGTGACAACGAGAATTTTGGGCCGCCAAACGGATACAAGCCGGGTCTCCATTGGCAGGATGTCCTAGGCCATGCGCAGCGCGAAAATGGCGGGACAATCAATAAGGCTGAGGCGCGGCATATCGCGGATGCAGCCCGCAAGCTGGCTGAGGATCCGACTTTCGCCGGCAGCGTCGGAATCCTGTCTCCCTTTAACGCTCAAATTGCGGAAATCCACAAGTGTCTCGGCGAAACGCTTCAGCCGGCCCACCGCGAAAAGTTGGGCCTGCGCGTTGCAACAATCGACAAGTTCCAGGGCGGGGAAGCCGACGTGATTTTCTTCTCGCTCGTCTTGTCGGCAAGCGCGCCCAAGTCGACATGGACGTTCCTGCAAAAGGAACGCCGGCGGCTGAATGTTGCTGTAAGCCGCGCTCGGGCGCTTTGCATCGTTGTCGGCGACCTCTCCTATGCCCGAGGCTGCGGCATTCGTCACATAGAATCTCTCGCGAAGCACGCGACGACGCCGTGGACGCCCTATCGCCCGCCTGAATTCGAGAGCGATTGGGAAAGACGGCTCGACGTTGCCATGCGCGGGCGCGGACTGCAGCCGATCCCCCAATATCCTGTCGGCACGCGCTATCTGGATTTCGCTCTCGACCCCAACGGTGTAAAGCTCGACGTCGAAGTTGACGGTCGGCGTTGGCACACGGACGCAAATGGCGAGCGAAAAATCGCCGATCGGCTGCGAGATACCGAGTTGCGATCCCGTGGCTGGAAAGTCTGCCGATTTCTGGGTTCACGAACTCGCGCAAGATATGGAGCAATGCCTTGACCGCATTGAATCTCAGCTCGGTCGCCGTTGACAGCGAGCGGGTGGGCCGAAATCCGGACACACGGCTCTGGACCGGACTGGTTATCGGCCTCGGCTTTATTGCCATTTGCCTGAACGCATGGCTCTTCCTGCTAGTGCAGGAGCAGGACCATTCCATTGCCGCGCGTGAAACAGAGGTTCAACGTCGACTTGTCGCCGTCGAGGCGCAGGAGGCGCGCCGGACAGCCCTTCAGAAAGAAATCCGCGATCTTAAATCACGAAAAACGGTTGCGGAGAGGCAGGCAGAAGATGCCGAGAGAGCCGCAGCCGACGCGACGCAACTGGTCGCCAACCGGGACCGCGCCTTGAACGAGCTCCGCGACGCGCAGGTCGAAGGCTCAAGACTGAGGGCTGATGCCAATTCGTTGAAAAACCAGATCGCCCCGCTGAAAGCGGAGGAAGCTTCTCTCCGCAAGGCCATCTCAGCGCGGTTGGAAGACATCAAAGCTCTCGATCAACAGCGGAGCGAGCGCGAGACGGCCTATCTGGCGTTGAAAAGCCAGTACAACGATCTGATCGGCAAAACGGAGACTGCTCGCAAGGAAGCCAATGACGCTACGATGCTGAAGGCAGATGGTGACGCCGCTCTTCGTGACTTGCAGGCAAGAAGGCAGGAACTCGCCAAACTTCAAGTAGAACTGGAGTCCGCCCGATCGGCCAAAAGCGTGCTGCTGATTGACCAGGCAGCCACGCAAAAGGCCTTGGCCGCGCGATCCGAGGCTGAAGGCGCCTTGTCTAAGGCGCAGGGTGAGCTTCAAGTTTTACAGGACCAAATCGCCAAAGCGCGAGCTGGTCTCGCGCAAACTGAGGAGAGGCGGAAGAACGCCAACTACGATGAGGCTGCAACAAATAGGGCGACCACGGCTCGCCTGGAAGCCGACAAAGCTCTCATGAAGGCGCAAAGCGAGCTGAGTTCGGTGTCGAGCCAGCTTTCTGCGGCGCAAGACCAATTGCTTCTCGTCCAGCGCCAACGCGCGTCCATATCCCTCGACACTGCGGCCATGCAGCAGGCCGAGAGAGCACGCGAAGAGGCTGAAGCGTTGCTGGCGAAAACAAGAGAAGAGCTGGATGTATTGAGGCGCCAGGTTGCGGAAGAAACGGGGAGGCGAGACGCGATGTTGGTGGAAATTGAACGGCTGCAAAAGCGATCCGGCCAGTGGAATCCGGCGTCGGCAGAACCAAAGCCGCCGGCCGCCGCGCCGCGTAAGCCGCCCAGCCCCCCCAGGAATTAAGGATTTAGCCGTGGACGCCTCTACTCTCGTTCTACCGACGACACTTTCCTTGACAGCGCTGAGCTTTGTCATGAGCGGGCTGGCGGTCGTATTTCAGATTCGGAAAGACCGCCTTCCTGCGGCGACACGTTTCGACAATCTTCGGGAGTTGGTGGACCAAAAGGAGCGTCAGCTCATCGATCTGCGAAATGAGCTGAGCGTCATTGATCAGAAGATCCAGCAACGTGATCGCTTGATCGCCGAAGTTTCCAGTCTTGAGGAGAGGAAACGGCTCGTATTGGCAGAGAAGGACATGCTTGAAGCCGCTCGCAGGGAAATTTCTGAGGTCAAGGATGAGGCGGCCAAGGCGTCTGGCGAACTCGCCGTCGTTAATCAAGAACTCGATGCGAACCGCAAAGAACTTGCCAAGCTGGAAGAGTCTCTTGATCCCGCAAGAATCCAGGACCTCAAAAGAAAGTTTTTGAGTTTGGAGCAGGACGTTCAACGCGTGGAGCAAGAAAAGGGTGCGCTCGAACGCGCCGTTCAGAACCTCAAGAACGAACAAGACGACGCGAATCGACTGATTGAGGAAGCCAAGAAGGCTCAAACGCAGCTCACCACTCTGGAGGCCATCCGAGATCGCTTATCGTCAGAGTTTCAAGACCTGGATGCCAAACGAGCGGAACTCCATGAGTTACAAGCTCGTTTGCCCGGACTTCGCGAGCAGATAATGAATGCGGAAAGCGATCTGCAACAGGTGAAAGCGCAGTCGGACCGTCTCGTCAACGCAGTCTCATTGCTTGAGCAACAGCGCGAGACTCTGGCGAAAGATATTGCGGTCTTGCAACAACATAAGGACAAGCTCGAAATCGGCCCCGTTCCGGTCGAACTGCTTCAAGATCTGACGAAATTCCCCGCCTGCCTCGAAGCTCCGGCCGTGCTCAGCGGCGTGCGAAGACCGGAAAGCGCAGCATTGCAAGGCGTCACGACATATCTTCAGAATCATGGACTTGCTTACAGCGAGCGCACCATTAAAGCGTTCCATACTGCCCTGAAAATCAACGACAACTCGCAGCTTACGGTGCTGGCCGGCGTGTCTGGCACGGGCAAGAGCCTCCTGCCTCGCCGTTACGCGGAAGCGATGGGCATTCATTTCCTGCAAATCGCCGTTGAGCCTCGCTGGGACAGTCCCCAAGATCTCCTCGGGTTCTACAATTACATCGAGAAGAAATATCGGGCGACCGACTTGGCGAGGCTGCTTGTACATATGGATCCCTATGCCTCCGTCCCGAGAGGCGAAAATGGTGAAGACCGCACGGACCACATGAGCCTCGTGCTGCTGGACGAAATGAACCTCGCCCGAGTGGAGTACTATTTCTCGGAATTCCTAAGCCGCCTGGAGGCTCGTCCACGTTATAAAATCCGATTTAATGATTCCGAACGCCGAGACGCGTTGATCCCGATCGACATCCGCGGACTCGAGAGAACAATTTCATTGTTTCCGTCTCACAATGTGCTGTTCGCAGGCACCATGAATGACGATGAGAGCACACAAGCTCTGTCAGACAAGGTGCTCGACCGCGGGAACATCATGCAGTTCGCTGCGCCGAGAGTGTTCGCCAACCAGCCGGCTGGGCAAGGCGTCGCGCCCCCTCGGGAGGCGCTATCCTTCGACTCGTGGAGAAAATGGGTCAAGTCGCCCGGCGAGCTTCCAGAGGCAGGGGACGCCGGCGGCGTGATCGCTCAGCTGGCGACCATTATGGAAAGCTGCGGCCGGCCGTTCGGTCACCGTCTTCGCGGCTCCATTCTGGCTTACGTCGCCAATTATCCTTTCAGCGATGGGGCGCGAGACGTGACAATCCCGCTCGCGGACCAAATCGAGTTCAGGATTTTGCCGAAGCTACGAGGACTTGAGATCCACAGCCACGGCGAGGCGTTTGACCGCCTGGAAAACCTCTTGCGCGACAAGTTGGCGGATGCGGAATTTGCCGACCGTCTTGCCGAACTTCAGGCGCAGCAAAGGAAGGGGACGGGCCTGTTCTCATGGCGCGGCCTCTCGCGCTAGGATTAGCAGCCGTGGCTGAACTCTGGCGCCGTCCATGGGCTCTCGCCGATAGTGCCAAGCGCCATCGTTTGGCGCTTGGCGATGCACCTGTCGAAATCGCGCCGGATCATCGCGCATCGGTCTGGCTTTACTCGCCCGGTGGGGAAGCGCTGCTGGTCGACGGTCGCAAGGATACGACAGAACCCGTCGCCGGTTTCACGCTAAAGGATGGCTCGCCCATCCTGTCGCTTGTGCCACAGCCTCTTCGTGTGAAACCGGGCGTGGTTGTCACCGCGGGGAAAACCTCGGCAACGATCACATGGACCGGAGCCCCGGAGCGGCCTCCTGCGAAGCTCGAACCGCAAACCCAAGAAGAGCGCGACGCGCATAAGCTGATGCTCAGGGCTCAGTCGGTATTGGACAGACTACGCGACGTGGAGTCCGCGCTTGCCGATCCTTTGAGGCTTTGGGAGGAAGTGCGCTTCCGCTGGATGCAAGAAGATCAGACAACTCAGCCACAAATGCATGTCATCGTCCGGCATGCCATGCGGCTTTCGCGGACGCTCGACGAGTTGGAACGCTCGCCCCGCCATGTGCTGAGGCGGACGCATCAGCACATCCCCATTTCCCGCGTTCAAGAACTTGATCGGCGCGCAATGGCGTGGCTTGTGCGCCAACCCGGAGAAACGCTGGCCGAAAGAGCTGGGGATCGCCAACGTATGCTGGCGGTCGCGCGTCAGGAAAATTTCAACACGCTCGAAAACCGGGTGCTTCGAGCTTACGCCGACTTGGCCCGTCATGTCGCCAAGGACTATTTGGAGCGCAACGCAAAAAAAAGAGCCACGACTAGGGCGAGGAGAGTTCGAGGAGTTCGGAAAACGCTGCCGCCGCATTTCCCTCGCGCTCGCGGAGCGCGGCGTTCGGCTGGCCGAACCAGGGGTGACACCCAATTTCGTCCTTCAGCAGAATGCCAATTATCACGCCATTTGGACAGCCTGGCAGGACTTGCTGCGGCATAACACCGAACTCGACGAGATATGGCGCTGGCAGGCTCGAACATGGGACGAATTTTGCGCCATTGCGGTCATCGTCGCCGCGGCCGGCATTCCCGGCTCAAGGCTGATCTCGTCCGCGCCACTCGCCTTCCGGGAGGAGCAGCGCCGGGGCTTGTGGATAGACCATGACAATCCGCTCGCGACATTTTATCTCCCAGAACAAGGGATTGTGGCCGGAATCCTGACCAATCCGGATGAGGAGCTGGCCAATTTCGGCGCGCCGCTATGGATTCGAATTTGGAAAACCGGCGCTCCCGCAGGCTCCCCCGCGAATATAGCGGTTTGGCCAATATGGGACATTCGAGGCGGGCTCGTGCACGAGGAGACGGAAGAGCTCGAAGCCGCGCTGCGGCACGACGGAAAGGCGCAAATCGTGGCCGGCATCGTCCTGCGGCCAACAAGCAGTTCGAACGAGTACGCGGACGTACAACAGACCCCGAACATTCTTCTGGCGACGCTTGGAACCGACGGCGCTCCGCTTTGGCAGGGGCTGGAAGCCCTGACCCACTTCTTGACAACTCGTCTGACAAAGGTACGTCGTCCATGAGACGAATTGCCGGCGTCGACATCAACGGTTGGAAGGACATGGCCGCCCGGGACTGGAGTCCTGGTGAGGAGGACGCCGAGAAAGGGCTGTTCATCGTTGACGGGGGCGTCGGCAGCGTCGCCGTGAGGCAGGAATCCAATAGTTGGGTCGGCGGACCGCAGGCATCTCTTTCTCATCATGGGCGAGGCGGAGGCTGGGGCGCGCTGGGATCATGCGATCGCAGAGTTGATCTCTCTGCCGTCGTCGATGACATCCTAAACGGCTCTGAACACTATCCGGTCGAAACTTATGCCGCGACGGTCGACGCGCTGACACTGGGCGGCGAAGCCCTCGTCGTCGGATTGCCAGATGTGCCTGCATCCAACGAAGCCGCCCAGGGGCGCGTTCTGAATATAGTTCGATCCCGTCGGCGCTCACAACGGTTGCTCTGGCGGCCTGTCGCGGCGTTTCTCCACGCGCTTGAGGAAGGATTAATTGCGCCCGACGCGGAGGGAGAGAGCTACCGCTTTCTGCTCCATTCGGGAGAGGGGTTGGAAGTCCAGACACTGCGATTGCGCCGCGATGCTGACCATGACGCCCATGTCGCTCCCGAGCGGGATGGATTTGGATCCATTGAACTCAAATCGTCAGGTCTCCGAAATTTGGTCCGGTTCGCAAGGCAAATGGTTCACAAAGCCAATCCCATGCTTGTCGAAGCATCATGCGAGGAAAGTCGTTTGCCGCTGAAGCTCTTGTGCGGCGAGGCAAACGGCGGCGACAAAGAAATCCTTCGGCTTGACAACGGGAACTGGCTTGAAGTCACCGCCCCCGTCATCAGACCGGAGATGGTTTGCGAGATCATCGGGTCTGTAGATTTTTCTTGGATCTCTCCGTCTGCGGACGTTGCAAAGACATTTCTGCTCACGCCGCTCGCCGAGCCTTTCCGCTCAGGACTCTTTCAGCTCCTCGAACGGCGCGTTTCGAAGTTGAGTGTGCTGGACTGGAGCGGGATCGCTTCGGGATGTTTGATCGCCGGGCGGCTGATCGATCGGGGATTGCCCCACTATTTTGATCGGCTGACGCCAATCGCCCTTGCTGTACTGAACGCGAGAACGAGAGACCCCAAATTCGAGGATCTTATTGGAACCAGCGCAACGCTGCCCGCCAATCGGGAATATGTCTCGCCGCCGTTCCAATCGCTCGAATGGCCCATGGGTATGCAGCAGGTCGAGTTTTATCTGTTGAAAGGGGAGGACGAAGTTCGTCACTGGATGGTTGAGCGGGAGGAGGGACCGCCCCAGAACGTAAAGGTGGAACTCAGACTACGTCAGACGCCGGGGCAAAGTTGGGCGCGGCTATCGTTGACATCGCCGGAATGGGAGCCGCTTCAGCGCGCTCCGATATCGCTCGATTGGATCGATCTAACTCATGTTGATAAGTCGCCGGCGGCGATTTTGGAAAGGTTGCGAACGCCGCCGCCGCCTATTCCTTCTCGAATCGTGGAGGCGGCACACTTGAATCTGTGGAACGGTTACTTGAGGTTCGGTGGCCTTGTCGCCGCCATGAAGGCGGTTGACGCCCGTGGGAACAGTGTTCCGAGAGAAATTGCCGATTGTCTCGCCCATCCGTGGCGGGATCCGACTTCTCGCGCTCGCTACTGGGCTGTGGGCACCGACGGCGATTTTCCTGAGAACTTGCCTGCGCAACATGAAAGGCGGCTGCGAAAGGTGCTTCGCGAATGCGAAGCCGATGTGTTGGCCGCGACGCCACTTTTTCCCTTGGAGGACAACCACGCGTTGAAATGTCTGACTTGGTGCTTCACTCTTTGCCCTGAATCCATCCAGGACAAGATTGTAGACGCTTTGGAAGCCGACCTCGTCGGTTGCCCCCATCCGCTGCTGCGCCGCACGTATGGTCGACAAACGGTTCTGACGCAGGGTGCAGGACGTGCTGTAACGGGTCCTGGAAGACTGAAGCGACTACTACGGGTCCTGATTGCACGTTCTCAGAATGCAGACACACTCAATGCACTCGCTATGGTGATGTCTCGCCGGAAAGAGGCGCCCTATGCTCTTACCGAAGCCATGGTAGGCGCCATCGCCCTGAAATTGGCCGATGTACTCTTCGACTTGACCCGAAAGCATTCGTTTGATGTTCGCTTCCGCAACGCACTTTCCGCATTGGCTGGCCTGTTCCGCTATCGAGAAGTCGACCGCTACGCACTGCTGGCGAGCCGAGATCACGTTGCCCAGCAACTACTTAATCGTATTCAGCAAGTTGAGCATTTGCTAGGAACCAGTCGAGCACCTATTCCTGGCTTGGCCCAAAAATTGGCGCTGACTGCGAGTATCAAAGACTATCTCAACGGAGGTGGCAACCCCAATATTCTGATAGAAATTGAAAACATGAACTAAGCTACGATGGCTCTTATTTGAACAGAAGACACAGGGAGGATATGGCGGTGAAGAAAGCTTTGCGCTTACAGTCCCCCCTCCGTGGCGATGAGGCTCAAAATCAGGTTCTCGAATGTCTCCGCCCGCTCCGGATGGCTGTTGTGTGCTCGCACCCGCGGTAGGCTCTCGTCCCGGATGTCCCAGTTGTCCTCCAGCACCTGCTGCGCCCAAACCCGCGGGTTTTCCAGATCCGGGTTCAGAAAGAGTGGGAACAGCCCCGCCTCCCGCAACCGTTTCTCTGCCCACAGCATTTCCGCTTTGGGGTTTTCGCTCTCCTTCAGGAGTTTCGCCGCCCGCTTCGCTATCCGATCGAGGAGGATTTCGTCCCGGCTCATTTTCACGATCTTAAATTCCAGAAGTTTCTCTCCTACCTCCTGCCATGTACTTAATAGCGGCGGCACCTCTGACGTCAGAGGCGTTCTTTCCGTCTCACCTCGCCGTCGATCATGATCACAACGACCGCCCACGTCGCGCCTTGCCGTTAGGCGGTTGCTCGAAGAGGGCGGTTCCTTCTCTTTTCATCGCCTCGGCCGGTCTCTCGGAGCATGGTGCCATGGCGCGATCCCATCCATGCGGCAGCAAATTCGTGGTCGGCTTCCTGGATTTTGCGGCGAAGGCTAAGGTAGCTATGCCACCGCAGCCATTTCGCTTTAGCCGGCATCGGTCGAGGGTAACGCGAAACGTCAATCCCAGCACGCCGTTGGAGCTTGACCAGTCGTTCTTTTTTGCGCCATAGGGGCGTTAAGCTTTCGGCGCGGTACGCGAGGCCGTGGCATCGACGGCAAGCAAAGAAGGACACTTCATAGAGGATTTCAGCTCCTTTGAAGGAGCGCGGGCACTGGAAATACGCTCGCCGGCCGCCAACAGGCGTTTCCCGCCAGATCAGGCGAACGCGTTCAGCGAAGCGATCTTCAGCGCGAGCCATGACGCATCCCACGCCTGGAAGGATGCCAGCTTCGCGCACCGCACGGACATGAATTGAAGGCGTCTGTTCTACGAGGCGGCGTCTGGTTCCAATCGGGAACACCCAAATGCTGAGCCTAACCTTTGCGCGCGCGACGCTTCTCCGCCTCCAACTCCTTGATGCGGGCGGCAACCGGCGGGTAAGTGAGAAGATCATGAGCGGCCCGGTCTATGTCATAGCGGCCCTGTGCAAGCCGATAGTGAGCAGCTATCACGTTCGGAATCTGCATCACGTCTCCATTGCAAGCGGCGAGGTCGATGCCGCAGTGATCGACCAACTCAAGGAAGCCTTCGCCGTCATCGTCACCCTCGCTGAAGAACATGGCGAGGATCATGTTTCGCTGTTCTTTGGGTGTCGGTAGATTGTACTGTATCATGTTCATTCTCCTGTCGAGGCATGGCAATCGAGGGAGGACAACGAAATTCTGGCACGACTTTTGCTTGCAAGCAAGGCTTCCCCGTTCTTCTTTGGGCCAAGATTCTTGATTCTATCGTCAGCAGGGGGTCGCTTGCGGTCCTGGCGGCATCTTGCTATTTCGGGCGCGTCAAGTCGGCTTCGAGATCTTAATGCTGAAGCTTCAAACAATCCCACCCTTTACCCACGGGCGTCTGGAGCCCTTCACATGGTGCGTTTGCGCTTGGAACTACGTAAATTTGAAGGTAAATATGGACCAACAAAAACATGAGGGTGCTTACAGATGAAGGCGGGCATCGGGTTTGAAAAGGCGGTGACGCCAGACGTCTCTTGTGACATTGATGAGCTAGGAGATATGCTCATTGCAGAACTAGGTGCTTCAGTAGAGAAGGAACTCCAGCAGGCAAAAGTAGGCGCAAAGGATGGTGGCTTAGTCATTGGGATCTCAATCTTGGGCGTGACATTGGCCTCTATCAACACAATAATATCGGTTATAAATCTCTGGCGCTCCACGCAAAATCGGTACTCGGTAACCATAAAAGACGGCGATTACTCTATCTCGGTATCCTCTATGACAAAGAATGATATTGATAAAGTTTTTGAACGTCTCCGGGTAAAGAACTCAAACCTACTCCTGAAAATATCGTCTAATGAATGACAGCACAGAAAGATACTAGGACACAGAAGCGCATTGCTTTTTGTGTTAGGTCCTGTGGACGGAAAGCCGCCAGTTTAAGGGAAGTGGATTCCCAAATCAGTATTTCGGTGATTCATAGATGACCGGCTTAGGGAGGGCCGGTCATGCTGACACAGATGACGGAGGAGGACTGGGCGATCGCCATCGAAGTTTTTCGGGCTGTACGCTCGAAGCGAGGCGAGCCTGGCCGCGATGACCGTAAGTTTCTGGAAGCGCTTCATTATTTCACCGTTCACAACATCACCTGGCGGGCGCTTCCGGCGGAGTTCGGCAAGTGGAACAGTGTGTGGAAGCGCTTCTGGCGGCTCAGCCAGACTGGGACGTTCGAAGCCTTCTTCGACGCGCTTGCGAGCCTGAGCGACACCGCGCATTTGGTGCAAATGTTCGATTCGACCGTCGTGCGCGCTCATGTGTCTGCGGCGGGAGCTAAAGGGGGCAGGACGCCCAGGCGCTTGGCCGATCGCGCGGAGGCTTCTCGACAAAAATCCATTTAAAAACAGACAAGAAAGGCCATCCCATCGGTTTTCATCTCACAGGCGGCGAGGCCAGCGACAGCAGAAATTTCGAAACGCTGCTCGATATCGGTCCCGAAATAACGCCGCGGGCGGCGGTCGCCGATAAGGGCTACGATGCGGCGGCGAACCGTGAAGCGGCGCGTGAGCGTGGCGTCTGCCCGGTTATACCGTACCGCTCAAACACCAAGAACAAGCCAGCCTTCTTCGCCAAGACACTCTACAAAAGCCGAGCGCGGATCGAGCAGGCATTCGGCAAACTGAAGCGCTTTAAGCGGGTCGCCATGCGATGCGAGAAGACTGCACAGAATTACGCTTCCTTTGTCGCATTTGCCTGCAGCCTAATCTTGATCAAATCCGTCCACAGGACCTAGTGCTAAAAGTGATGGAACATTGACTGCTGGAAACATGGACGTTGCAAGCGTCTATAGTCGCCTGCTTGACGAGGATTTAGGCCAATGCGACCCGTGGAGTCCTGAGCCATTACACGGTTGTAAAAAAAAATCTGACTTTCTTGAAGAGCTTTCAGAAGTCTTGGATAAATGGAATCCGGATGATCAGTTCATATTTTACTTTACGGGTCATGGGCGTACTTTAAATGGAAATTACTGTCTTAAGATCGGAGAAAGAGACCGAGACTATCTTAGTTTCTCAACAATTCAATCTGAACTATCCCAAAACCATGTTAAACGCGCGATCATAATAATAGACGCCTGCTATAGTGGATCAGCCATAAAAAGCGAAGATCCGTTTCAGGTTGAG
The DNA here is from genome assembly GCA_963817495.1 of uncultured Alphaproteobacteria bacterium. Taxonomy (GTDB): domain Bacteria; phylum Pseudomonadota; class Alphaproteobacteria; order Rhizobiales; family Rhodomicrobiaceae; genus Rhodomicrobium. Next base: position 16,334 of record CAWFOS010000020.1, read on the forward strand.
AAAGAAAAACTTCCGGAAGGATTCGCGACCCTCGTATCGTCCGGCGACAGAGAAATCAGCGAAGAAGTTATCGGCGGATCGGTGAGTGTCTTTACAAAGCTGCTGGTCGAGGCTCTTGATTCAGGCTTAGGTAACAAAAGCACTGCGGATGGGAAAATATGTGTTGATGATATTGCAGTATTCATCAACAAGAAACTAAGGCAGGAATCGCGTTATTCCCAATATAAGCAGCGCTCGCACTATGGCATGAAAAAGGCCAGCGAAAGGATTTGGGTCTCTAAAAATAGGAGCGTGAATGGACCTCCAGAAATTGCGCCGAAATTAGACATCGATGAAAGCGCCATAAAAAAGTACAAGTCTCTTTTGCGCGATGAGAAAAAAGAAGCCTTAGATGGTTTGTCTGATTTTTCATTTTTAGAAGCACAAGGCTGCATAAAAGAGGAAGCATTCACAACGACCGGTATTCTTTTTTTTTCGCGGCATCCAACACAACATCTTCCGAGTGCTTTCGTCCTGTGCGTAAAATATTCTGGTGAAACTCAAACATCTGAAAAAAAGCGAAAACGTATTGAGTCGCAATTGATTGATCAGCTTGAGGGGGTTCGATCTTTCATTGAAGAGAATATTCAAAGTATAGAAACAATATCTGGCAATTCGATACGCTCCGCGAAAATATATCAATATCCTATGATATGTGTCCGTGAGGTTGTTGCCAATGCTCTTTGCCATCGTGATTATAGAGATAAAAAGAGATTCACGTCTGTAAGTATTTACTCAAACAGAATTGAGGTGTCCAATCCCGGCTCATTCGACAACAGACCAAGAGATGCTGTTTCCTTGTTTCCATTAAGTGATATAGAAGGTTTGTCAGTTCAAGAAAATATTGAGGTCGCGACATGCTTATCCGATCTCGGTTTTGTAGAGATGCTTGGTCACGGTGTTGCCATCGCCGTTCAAGATTGCAAAGCATGTAATGCTCCGGAACCACAAGTGCAGCTCAAGAATGGGTACGTAACTGTTACCATTTTTCCACGGAGCTTCACACATGCTGACCTCTCGAAGCTGCCTGCGACCTTCGCGAAAAAGCTTTTCGGCCGCGACCGCGAAATGGCCGCGCTTCAGAAAGCGTGGGACGAGGGCCGCACTACAATCTTCGCCTTCGACGCCATGGGCGGCGCCGGGAAGACCGCGCTCGTCTGTCATTTCGTGCAGGCGCTGAAAGCGTCCGGCTGGCGCGGCGCGCAATCGGTCTTCGCCTGGAGCTTTTACAGCCAAGGCTCGAACGAAGACCGCCAGACCAGCGCCGACGATTTCTTCAAGGCCGCGTTCAGGCATTTCGGCGGAAGGGAGCCGCCGCGAGACCCGCGCGAGAAGGGCGTGGAGCTGGCGCATCTCGTCCAAGGGAGCCGCGCGCTTCTGATCCTCGACGGGCTGGAGCCGCTGCAATATGTGGCGCGCGGCGGCGGGCGCATGGATGACGCCAAGGTTGGCGGCGTGAAAGACCCCGGCATCAAGGCGCTCTTGAGCCTGCTTGCCGACGATAATCCCGGGCTCTGCCTTGTCACGACACGGATCAAGCTGTCAGAGCTGGAGGGAAGCACCAGCGTCACGTTCGAGGAGCTGGAGCGCCTGCCGCTGATGGCGGGGATCGAGCTTCTGCGCGATCTTGGCGTCGAACCAAAGATGCCGCTTGCACAATTTGCGCTGCCGCAGCGCGCTGAGTTCGCGGCGCTGGTCCCGCCCTATGCGCCGCCTCCCGCATACGCGCCTCCGCCTGCTGATGCGCGCCCCGCCATGCCGCCGCAGATCGCGAAAGACCTGATCGCGGCGGTGGAGGAGCTGCAAGGCCACGCGCTGGCGCTCACCCTCGTCGGCAACTTCCTCGCCGAGCACCATCACGGAGACATCCGGGCCATCCATGACCTGCCCGCGCTTGCGGAGCTGCGGGACGGGCCGGAGCGCAGCCCCTATCGCGTGATGCGCGCCATCGAGATCGCGCTGGCGCGGCGCATCGAGGAGGAAGGCAAGACCGAAAAGCCAGCCGAGACCGTCGCGGGCCGCGAGCTGGCGCTTCTGTTCTTCCTCGGCCTGTTCGACCGGCCTGCCGAGATGGCGCATCTGCCCGTCGTCTTCCCGGAGGATGCTGCGCAAGTCCTTCAGCCGGACGCGGCCGATCTTGCGCTTGCCGCCAGGGAAGTTTCCATCGAGAAACAGCTTGATGAGCTGAAGATAGAGTTGGCGGCCGGTGTCCGCGATTGGCGCAAAAAAGAGATTGCGCGCACGGAAGCAGCGCTCAAAGCGCAGTGGACCGAGGCTCACGAGGCGGCACGGCGCGTGCTGGTGCGGCGAGCCTTCGCGGGAATGGCGGAGGCGGCGCGCGACCGTGAAAAGGTCGTCGAGGCGCTGCAAGAGTTGGCGCGGCGCGGACTCGTTTCAGAGTTTGCCGAAAACGCCAACTTAGACAAAGGCAACGTCGATTGCCATCCGCTGGTGCGCGAATATTTCGGCGCGCGGCTGAAGGAGCTGGACCGCGAAACCTTCAAAGCCGCGCATAGCCGCCTTTACGATCATTGCCGCTACGCGGGCCTGCCCGCGGCCTTTCGCGACCCGGTGGCTTATGCGGCACTGGCTGCTTGGGTATCCCAAGATCCCGAACACAAGGCCAATATTAAGCCGGTCCTGGAAAGGATAGCGAACGGTGAAACGCAGGCTGATTGGAAAGTCTTGTTGCCCCCCTTGCTGTTTTCGGGAACACCGGATCAGCTGCGAAAAGCCGCCGCGCTGATCGGCGGCGCGGAGTGGGAAATAGCGCAGAAAGCCTTTCTGCCGGAGGACGAAGCGGGGATGACGCCGCTGTTTGCGGCCATCGCCCATGGCTGTGCGGCGGAGCGGGAGGCCGAAACATTCGCCGAGATCTATGTGCCGCGCATCACGCGGGGCAACGAATATTTCGCGTCGCGGAAGCTCGGGCTTTACGGCCAGGAATTAGCTGCGCTGGCGGCCTTCTTCGAGACGCCGTTCACCAAGCCGAGCCCGCGCCTTTCGCCGGGCGACCAGGCGCTGGCGCTAAATCTCGCTGGCTTTGACTTGCGCGCGCTCGGGCGCCTGGAGGACGCCGCCGAACCGATGCGCGCTGCCGTCGAAACATTCGGAGTCTCCGAGACGTGGGGCGCGGCATCTCGTAACGCTGGCAATCTAAGCGAATTGCTGCTCTCCATCGGCCGCATCTCGGGCGAGGACGGCGCGGTTGCAGCCGCGAAACAGGCGGTTGCCTTCGCGGATCGCTCCGGTGATGCCTTCCAACTAACGAGCAAACGCGCCACCCATGCCGATGCGCTCGCCCAGGCGGGCAGGCTCGGTCGCTCCGAAGCGCTGTTCCGCGAGGCAGAAGCGCTGCAGAAGGAGTGGCAGCCCAACCTGCCCCGCCTTTATTCGCTGCCAGGCCACAGCTATTGCGATTTCCTCCTCGCCCGCGGCCGCGCCACCGAAGGTGCATCCCGCTCTAAGTACGCACTGGAAACTACTATGCGAGGACGGCAATTTTCCCTAGATATTGCGCTCGCTCAATTGAGCGAAACCCGCGCGGTCCAGGCCGAAGCGCCGCTTTACGCGCCCGCTTCCGCCCGGAGCGCCGAGCATTCAAAGGATGCACTCGCCGCACTGCGCCGCGCCAACTCCGAGGATCATCTGCCTCGCGGCCTGCTGGCCCATGCCGAAACGCTCTGGCGCTGCGGCGACGCCAAGGCCGCTGAGGATCCGCTCCGCGAGGCCGAAACCATCGCTGCGCGCGGCCCCATGCCGCTGTTCATGACGGATGCACATCTGCTGCGCGCCCGCATCGCACTATCGCAAAACAACCTCGCCGCCGCGAAAGCGAAGCGCGACGCCGCCCGCGAACTGATCCAGAGGCATGGCTATGGACGCGCCGCGCCTGAGGCAGCCGTTCTCAACGCCGAAATTGCCTGCGCGGAAAACGCCGCCAATCGCGATGCCGCAATCGCCGCCGCCGTCAGAGCCACCCGCGGCGAGCCCTATCATGATGAGCAAATCGGCATCACCATCGACGGCGGCTGGTGGGGTCTGCTTCCGCGCCTCGAACTGCTGCTTTCCGCCGCCGATCCCCGCCTTTCGGACCTGCGCGCCGCCCGCGACGCCTACAACGCCGAGCGCGACGCCTATCTCCGCTCCACCCTCGCCCGAGATGTGGAAGGCTACCATCCCGGTAACGATCCCATCGCAGCCTATCTTGGCGTTGACGTTTGGGAAGAGGAAGACCGCGCCCTCGCCGACCCCGATTTCCGCCGCGAATTGAGCGAAGCCCTAGTAGATGGCTATAAGCTCGAAGAAATGCCTGTCGATCAACGCCGCGAGGCTGCGCGCCAATTTCTCAAACTCAAGCTCAAAGCGGAAAGCCCGGAGGAAGAGTTAGACCTGCCCGAAATCCCCGATGAGCTTCTCGATCAAGTCCTCGCCGACGCTCAAGCCTGCGAAGCCATCGAGACGATGCTGGAGAACGCTGGCGTCAGGGAACCGCTGAAGAACCTCCCTCGCGAACATCAGCACCAAGCAGTAGCCGCCTTTATCGCGACGTTGGAAAAATTGAAGGGGAATGAGGCTGCAACTTCTGAGATGCCGCCATCGGGCACTGCTTCCAAAAAGAAGCGTGGCTGGTTGCCTTTCTAATTATGGTCTTTGCGCAAAGGGTAGTGCAATTGGCCTGACTTTATCGAACCTGGCCCTCCCCCGCAAAAGCCTGCTGAAAGATCTGAAAGCGGGCGTGGCCGCGTGATCACCCGGCCTGTTGCGCCCCACGAGTACGATGTGCGCCACTGAAGCGCAATCTCGCGCGCCTTCCGTTGGCTGTTTTGTGTTTCGCTCTCTTGTTCGCCGGTGTGGAGTTGCATGCCTTGGAAGCTCGAGTTCCGGGGCCTCGCCGGGGGCGCACCTGAAAGGGCATTCAATTCCACGGTCATCTCATCCCCCTGGATTGAATGGCTTGCGCCTGGTTGCTTCCTCGAATTCACGCGCGCTTGCGAAGCCAAATTCGCAGGCGGCTTGCTTGATCGCTTCGGCCTGCGAAACGCCACAGCCCTCAGCGATAATTGAAGCTCGTTCCTCGACTTCGAAATAGAGGTCGGAACGGTCTGCTCCTTTCTCATCGATCCTGTTTGCGATCCATTGGTGCATCCACCAGGGAGCAGCTTGATCGAAGTTCGCCCGGAGCCGCGGCTGGCGAAGTGTCGCGCCGCGAGGCGTCCACAACACGCATGCATCGCAGTCAAAGTGTTCGATAGAGCATCTGAGCACGCCCCAGACTTGCGCCGGGATAAGGCCCCAGGCGTCGAGCCGTTCGTACGGCGCGGGACCGCGGTGAACGCCAAACAAGCTCACCGCGTCCCAGCCACAAGCGACGGCCGCGATCGCATTGTGGCTATCGAGGAAGCGGAGGCTCCCGGTCTTGAGCTTGACGATGTTAATCTGGTCGGTCGCAACGCTGACAATTGCGGCTCGCCATTCGGCGATCACGCCCTCCTGCGATCGCGTTGGAGCGGGCGGAGTTTTCAACGCATCGAGCAGCTCGGCCTTGTTGGCGCGAAGTTCGGTCAGGACTTCGTTGCCAAGCGCCGCTTTCGGCCCTTTCAGTCGAAGATTTCCGCCCTCGGCTTCGACGGTAACGCCGGCTTCCTTGAGCTGAGCTAAGAGCGCGGATGCACTCATATCAGCACCTCTGCTTCAACGTCTGCCTCGGCGCGAAACGCTCCCATTCTTCTTTGTGCGGGCATACCTTCCGCGAAAGCGCGGAAATTCGAGCTTTGATGCTCTACACCCTCTACGTCATTGATTTTATGAAGTTTTTTTTCGTCGTAATCCTCTACCGCAGTAGAGGGTTGCGAAGCGAAATTATCTTTGTCTTTCAATGGGGTAGAGGAAGTAGAGCTTGGATCGGCGTATTTCTGACCGTCCTTGGGAAGGTATCTTTTCCAAGCGTCCCGGAAGTCGGCTTTGCGCCAAAACTTCTTACCCTTCTTTGGGCCGACCGTACCCGACTTTGACGTAATGCCGAAAGGCTTGAGAAGAGTTGCAAACGCCTTCTCGGTAATGGTTTTCCCCGCGCGGTAGTCGCTCCAATGGCTTTCGTCGGCGTCACAGAGATCGTTGATAATGTCCCGTGCGCTCAATTCGCTGGCGCTGCGAGCTTCGAAGACCTCTTTGCAATCCGCGAGAAGGCGAACGTCATCGCTTGGCTCCGTTTCCTCCCCGGACTCGACGTCAACGCCTTCTAAGGCGAGCGCCGCAATGCGGGTCCTCTCCGGCCACTCGCCGCCGATGCGCTCCGCGATGATGAAAAGGGTGCGCCAGTTGTCGGCTGCCCGATCGTGAAGTTGGGGCGGCGTCTCCGCATCCATCTCGCGCAAGGCGTCGAGGTTGTCTTGCGCCCAGCGCGCGACTTGCCGGTTTATGTCCGTTAGGTGCTGCACCCGGTCAGCTCGGAAGCGGGCGACTTTCTCGCCTGGAAGTTTTCGCCGCAATCGGATGGCTACGCTTCGATCCTGCAGGGTGTCCGGCAGGTCCTTAATTTGCGCGATCGCTTTTGGAGCCCAGGTCGAATACTTTTTTGGGACCTGTTCGCCGTTCTCCTCAACCACTCGGATGACGACGGCGGAGCGTCGGTTGTGCCCCGAATTGAGCACCCCTCGCAGCTCCTCCCGCTCCGCGAGGAAGGTGTCGGCCTCATCGACCAGCAGCGTTGGCCGCCACATTTCGATCGCGCGAAATACTGCCGCAGCCGTGATGTTCGCCGCCAGCAAGGCTTTGGGCGTAAGCTCTTGAAGCAGGCTCAACAACGTGGTCTTGCCGCACCGCCTCTCTGGACTAATGATCGCCAAGATGGGCGAAATCGCCGCCGCGCCGTGGGCATGCGCGTGCAGGATCCAGAGCGCCACAGGAAGGTAGGTGTGCTCCGGCAAAATGACATGAGCGCGCAGCGCCTCAATCAGCGCGAGAAGAAGCTGGCTGCCATCCACAGGCGCAGGCCACGGTTCAAGCGCCTCGCCCAGGCAGGCTTCAGGCTCTAACGAACTTACAAGACTTGCGCGCTTCCGCTTTGACCGCGTCATCCAGGGCGGAGACGCTAACTCCGAGACGTTGGGCCTCGGTCTTGCGCATTCGGTCGTAATCCAATATTTTCAGCCTGGCGAGTTGTTCGACATCCTCTTCAAGGTCAGGCATCGAAGCCACGATGTGCTGCAAGGAATCAGGCCTGCTATAGGGTTCTTGCGTTTCTGTAGCCTGCGGACGCTTGCCCGGCCCACGGTCCTCAAGATGGGGCAAAGGATCGTTTGCTGCCCTTTCCAGCCCAGAACGAATACTCGCTTCAATGGCGCGCTGGCCGTCTCGGGCCAGAAGGCCGTTATCGCGACAGGCGTTCACGTACGCCGCGGTGAATGCCGCCTCGCCGATTACACCAGTCGCCACACACCAACCCAACGCGCAAACCGAGCGGAACAATTCGCTGGGCCGCCCCTCATTTAGCGTTGCTATCTCTGCCGTGGCGCGTTCTAGGCCGGCCAGTGCATAGGCGCGATAACGCTTCTCTGTTGCGGAATTCAGGACCGGCGCAGGCGCATCGGCTATCGGCTGCGGCGGCTTCGGGTTCCGGCTCCACGGCGCCAGCGCCTCGCGAAGGCGTTCGAGGTCCTCGTTCGTGACAAGGGGCAGTTCATTGAGAGGGGATAACTCCCGATCGCACACCTTGCCGCTCGCCGGGTCGATCCAACGATAGGGCTGCCCGGTCTTGGCGTGCTGCGAGGGGGGAATGGTGATATTCCGCCCAATCCCCATGATCTCAAGAAGCGGAGACCTGCGGGCTTCATCGACCGGGTAGATGTTGGCAGTGCGCTGCGGACCATCTGCATGGCGGCAGAGAAGCGCGAAACCCTTGGAGCCGCGCCGGGCGACCGTGCAATGCGGGAGCGTCCGCGTCACAGCATCGAGGATTTCTGGGTCTTCGGTATCGACATCGATCGCGAGGAGACCGCCAAAACCGCAGGCCAGAGTAATGTCCGCGGCTGCGATGGATGACCACTGCCTCAGTTCGTGTTCTGTGGGCAGTCGCTCGCAAAGGTCGGACCATCCTTTGACTGCGGGCTGCCCGTGATTATCACGGACGATGCGCGGAAGTGGGCTGTATCCGAGTTGGAGGAGGCCGGGCGCACATGCTGCAAAGGTGGAAAGGCCACGGCCGCAATCTGAAGGTGGCGAAGCCTGCATGAGCCACCTACCGCTGCGATTGTTGGTATTCAGACGTGGAACTGCAAGCGTTTTGCTCTCGCCAGGCGTCCAGGTCCGACTGCCGATAAACGACGCGACGCCCGAGTTTGCAAAACCGTGGCCCCGTGCCGTAACAACGCCATTTATTCAGGCACGAGCGCGAGATGCCCAGATAACTCGCCGCATCGGCGACTGCATACGAAATGTCCAAGATTTCCTTCATGGAATACTCCCAATAAAACTCGGAATGCCACAGCACTACAGGCTCACTAGGAGAATCGCACAGACACACATGCTGCGTCCCAGCGGGAATTTCCATGGAATTTCCGCTTTTGAAATCCGAAATCGCAGAAACATTAACCGAAAATAAAAAGCCGCCTCGGATAGCCGGGCGGCGAAATGTCTTATGGGCTAAGAAAAAGACAAATTACGCAGCCTTTTGTGGTTTTTGCCAGTCTTTTACTTCATCCTTAATGTAACGGTATATGGTATCTGGCTGGTGCATGTACCCGTCCTGCCTAATCTGATCGGCAATTATTTTGGAAAGCTTTCTTGCTACGCCATGGCCAGGCTGTACCTGGCCATCATTCAACATCTTTATAGCCAAGTCACAAACAAGACCTTTAGGAGAAAACTTCCCAGCCTTGCAACCACGCTTCCGGCCGCCTTTCGGCGGCCATTGCCGCAAAATCTCATCCGTTTTGAAGGTGATATTCCGCAGGGATTCCTCGCCGGCCGCTGTTGCTATAACGTGATAATGGCCATCTTTTCCCACCTCATCTTCGAACTCCAGCCTCCACCAAAGCGCAGCATCGATTTCAGACACGCTGTTGTCGGGGTGATGGATCTCGGCGGTGATGCTTTTTGCCCTTAGCGCGCGCAGCATTTCCCGCTGCGCCGAGGCGTATTCATAATCAATGGCAGCAGTATCCCGCTTCTTGCCCTTCGCACGAACACTGCCATCGTTCAGCACCTCAAACGTCCACCATTTATCTCGTATGGTGCGGTCGTCGGGGTGCAGATATTTCGCGATAGTTACGCTGACTGCTGTCAGACCAAAATGCCGGACTGGCACCCAAACCACAACTTTACCATCTTCTGGCTTGGACGGATGGCGTTGGAACGTTTCGTCCGTCTCGAACGCTTCGTGACACGCTTCGAAGTTTTGGGTCGCGATCCAAATGAGAGCGGCCGGAATGGTCAGGAATGCTGGAAGGTCCTTCATGATTGCCACCTCCACGGGCGTCCACAGAGAAATGCGCGCCGCAACGGACGTGGAGGTTCCGAGTTTCGGCTGGCCGGCCTAGCCGCACAGCCTAAAAATACATCGGAATCAGTAATGCAATCTTAAGGCGATGAACAGGCTAGAGGCCACAAAAGCCTAACTCCTTGCACCCGTGAGGCACGGGCGTGGTGCACCCATTTCCCGCTCAGTCATGCACCGAATTTTCTACCGTGCTTACCCGGTGCTTACTTTTTTTATAGAGGAGAAATGAAAAGCTCGCTAAGCCATTGATTTTGCTGGTACCGCTGCCCCGGCTCGAACGGGGGACCCCCAGATCCACAATCTGGTGCTCTAACCAACTGAGCTACAGCGGCGAACGCGAAGCGCAGTAAACCGCGTTTCTCATGAAAACTCAAGGGCGCAATCACGCCTTGGCGGCTTCGTCGAAGAATTTGGTGACGGCGAATGCGGCACACCGCTTTTTCCCCGAAGGAGCAACATAGGTGCTTGCAAACTCGCGTTGCATCTCTCGCGATTGCTCCGCAAGAAGCTCGAACTGCGCTTCGAAAAAGTGGAACCGCAGCTTGAGCGCTCCGCGAGGCTCATCTCCAGAACGAATTCTTCCAGAAGCTGCATCCTGAGCTCGAAATGCCGGGGGGAAGCCAATGAGTTTAAGCCAAGCGCGGCGGCCTGGCATAGACTGCCGACAGGTTTTTAGAAGTGCGTCGTGGGAGCGGCCTTTTGCGCCGATTGGGCAATAAGGCGGCTGAGCTCCTGAGCCTGATGCGCAAAAGTCTCCATCTGCTGACGCGCAAATTGGCTCTGAATATCGAGGGCTTCTTTGATGTCCTTGGCGTGAACGAGACGCTGCGCGAGCTCGAAATTCGCCTGGAGGTTGGCTTCGGTGTATTTCACGGCTTTCTCGTTGATCTCGCGCGCACCAGAGGTGATAACCTCGGATGACTTCGTGACGACGTCATTCGCCTGACGAGCAGCCTCGATAAAGCGATTATAAGCTTCGCGGGCCTGATCGACGCTCTTGCTGGCTAGGTCGCGCACGGAAGAGGGGATTTCAAAATCCATGGGCTGATTCATATTCATATCGGTCTCCTATCTTCAGGTCATCCTCGGACGCTGAGGCGCGGGCCTGCCTCAAGCTCGTTTCCCTATATAATGGATGTTTTGTTGCGGTGCAATATGCTTTTGCTGCATCGCACAATACCTCTCTCCACAAAAATTCCTAGCTGCGCCAGCTTGTCCGCGTCTTGCTTTTGCAAGCGAACACGCTCTTGTTACTCACTTGAGTGAGTCGGGGGCGATCGAAGGCAACGAGGGCAGGACTCAAAAATTGGCAAAAGGGCCGACAGCCGTCGCCGGTGCTCATCCTCTTTCGGATCTCCTCTTTTCACCGCGCGCCGCTTTCATATGGAACCACACACGCAAGAGCGTCGCCTGGATGAACCCCGCGGCGAGGTCGGCATTTGCCCTTCGTCTGGAAGACTTTTCTGCATCGCTCCCGAAAAGCCTCATCAACCGGTTTGCACACTTTACAGAGAGAGAAGAGGGCGGGTTCGCAAAGGTCAAAATCGCCGGCGCCCCCAGTCTCACCTGCTCCATCGAACTCCTGAAACTCGCTGACGGGCAAGATGGCCTGGTCATCGCCGAGACCGAGGCAGAGGCGCGGTCTGCAAAGCCGGTCCCTTACGCCCCTGCCAAGGCGGCAAAAAAGGCTCCTCGAAAGGCGCCGGGGAGGACTGCAAAGCAGCGCCGGAAAGCACCCAAGGCCCCGCCAGAACTGACAACGGAAGAGATGCGCGCCTTCAAGGCCGTGGGACGCAAAGTCTTGCGCTTGTGCGAAGAAAAAAAGGCGGCCGAGGCTTCCCTGCCTGCCGCTGCACCCTCGCCTTTTGGAACCGCGGCCCTTTCGCCGGACCGTGCGGCCAAGGCGCTGGCCGACGTCCTCGCAGCCTTCGACCTCGTTCTCTTCCTCAGCGAAAGTCTCGATATCGTAGGCCTCCAGGGCCGCGCGCCTCGATTTGGCTGGCGCAAAGCAAAGCTCGCGAGAAAGAACGCTGGCGACCTTCTGCTGCCTGATGACCAAGCGATTTTGCGGCGCATGTTCAAAAGGCTCGACGGCGAGACCTCGAAAAGGTCCTGCGATACACTCGTCGTCCGGGGAGTGCCCTGCCGCGCCGTTCTCGGGCGCTGGGGCGAAGGCGGCGCGGCGTACTTCCTCGCTCTTCTCTCGCTCGAACTGCCGGCCAAATCGAAACGCCAGCAACCCACAAATGCCGGGGCGGCTGCTCGCCTCGCGGCTTAGAATAAGCATGCAATTTCTTCGACTTCCGCCTGGGCGGACAATGCACAGGCGGCCGCGCACCAGCGTGCTGCTTTTTCCGGGAACGCATTGTTGGCGTGCTGAGCCCTGCCACGAAGCGGCCTTTGTGGCCCGCGACTCAGGCAAGGATCACTCAAGATCTTTTTTCGGCATTTCTTTAAAAAAAAATTTACCGTTTTGCTTCAGCTTGAAGCTCTCAGCATTCCGTTACAAACCATAATCAATCCAACGAACTAGGCAAGCCAAGCCGCGCCCACCGGCTGGGCTTGCTATTTACGTTTTGTTAAGCCTCCGCACACACCATCAGAATCGCGATAGGATGCACTAGGGCCGTAAGTTGCCCGACTGTCATCTTCGCTTGTTATGGTGCGTGTGCAGCGGTGAAAGCCGCTGGTGTGCCGCGCAACCGCTGGCCTTTGCCAGGGACAAGGCTTCGACGACGGCAAGCCGTATTCGGCGCAGTGTCCCTTCCGTAAAGCTCCCGCGGCCCGCGGATATCATGGGCGTGAGGAGGCTATACGTCGAACTCCGTGGCTTTCTCCTCGAACACACAAGGCCGCGGCAGAAGAGGCGGAGGACCGATGCTTAAATCAGCTCTCGCAAGTCTTATGGGGCGCCGTTCGCGATACCAATCCCCATGCGGGATCCGCGCGATGGCTAGGACTTTTCACGGGAGCGACCTTTTCCGCTTGCCACAACATCTCTATCCTCCTCGAAGGCGTTAGAACTTCGGCGGCGGGCGGCTCCAATGCGGAAAGGATCAATGTTTTTGACTGAATGTTATAACTGACATAGGCTCCGCCCATGACGATTGAAACCGGGTTTTGGCCCGGTTTCTCTCGTTTTAAATCGCGATTTCCGTTTACACGACAAAATCCAAGCGCCGGCCTTGCAATTTTTTACCGTTGTCGCGAACACTCGCTATAAAGGCCGCGAACAAGACCCTCACTCCCATGCCCTGGCCGCAGCTTTTTGTCCTCATTCTCCTGATCGCTGTGAACGGCTTCCTCGTCATGGCGGAACTGGCTATTGTGTCGTCCCGGCCGGCGCGGCTGCAAAAGCTCGTCAACGACGGACGCCCGGGGGCAGTGGCAGCGCTCGCCCTCAACGCAAATTCAACCCGCTTTCTCCCCTCGGTTCAGATCGGCATCACCGTGGTGGCGATCCTCTCAGGCGCCTATGGCGAGCACGCGCTCTCACCAGGCTTGGCGGAAATTCTCGCAGGCTCGGGCGTGCTGAGCCGCTATGCCGAGACCATCGCGTCCGCCATCGTGGTCGTCAGCATTGCTTACGTCTCTCTCGTTATTGGAGAGCTTGTCCCGAAGCGTCTCGCGCTCGGCAATCGCGAGCGCATCGCCTGCTCCGTCGCTCCGGCCATGAACGTGCTGACCATCGTGGCGACCCCGATTTCGGCGCTGCTGCGCTGGTCCACCGAGGGCGTCCTTCTCCTTGTCCGCCCCACAGCACAAGAGGAACCGGACGTTACCGAGGAAGAGGTGAAGTCGATGATCGCCGAGGGCGCCGAGGCCGGCGTCTTCGGAAAGGCCGAGCAGGAAATCATCGAGCGCGTACTCAGGGTGGCTGACCGCTCCGTCCGCTCGATCATGGTGCCGAGGCCCGACATCGTCTGGCTCGACATCACAGAAACCGAAGCCTCGATTTATGGCGATATCGCCATGAGCGGGCATTCCCGTTTTCCCGTGTGCCGCGGGGATGTCGACGAAACCATCGGCATTGTGCATGCAAAGACGCTGCTCGATCAGCTCCAAAAGTCGGGCAAGATCAATCTGGAAGCCGCGATCAAGGCGCCGCTTTACGTGCACGAGAGCACGAATGTCTTGAAGCTGCTCGACATGTTCAAGAAATCTCTCGTGCATATGGCGATCGTGCTGGACGAACACGGGACCGTCCAGGGGATCGCCACGCCGACCGACATTCTCACCGGCATCGCGGGAGATTTGCCCGAGGAGGAAGCCGACATCCAGCCGAGCGCCGTGCAGCGCGACGACGGCTCCTGGCTCATGGACGCGCAGATGCCCGTCTTCGAGGTCGAGCAGGTTCTCAGCGTGACGGGGCTCGCCATCGACGACGCGGAATACACCACGCTGGCCGGCTTCGTGCTTTCGCAGCTCGGCCGCATTCCTGGCGTGGGCGAAAAATTCCGCTGGAAAAACTGGCGGTTCGAGGTTGTCGATCTCGATGGGCGCCGCATCGACAAGGTGCTGGCGACGCATATTGGCAACGGAGGATAGCGGCTCGGCAAGCTCGCACTCCTTCATTCCGATTGCCAGAGGACGCACATGCTCTAAATCTAATTAAGATAAAACCGCGGGAGAGGCCCGATGAGCAAGGTTGCATTTATTGGACTGGGCGTCATGGGATATCCCATGGCCGGGCATATCCGCACCAAGGGCGGACACGACGTTACTGTCTACAATCGCACGCTCGGCAAGGCGCAGGCCTGGGTTGCCGAGTTTGGCGGCCAAATGGCTCCGACGCCGAAAGAAGCCGCTCAGGACGCCGAGTTCGTGTTCAGTTGCGTCGGGAACGACGATGACCTGCGCGCGGTCACGATTGGCGAGCATGGCGCGTTCCACGGCTTGAAGAAAGGCGCGATTTTCATCGACAACACGACCGCGTCGGCCAATATCGCCCGCGAGCTATACGAAGCTGCCGCCGAGCGCGGCGCTCATTTTATGGATGCGCCTGTTTCAGGCGGACAGGCTGGCGCGCAAAACGGCGTGCTGACCGTCATGGCGGGCGGCGACGCCGAGCCCTTCGAGAAGGCGGAGCCCATCATCTCCCTTTATGCGCGCGCGGTGAAGCTCATCGGCCCCGCGGGCTCGGGCCAGCTCACGAAGATGGTGAACCAGCTCTGCATCGCCGGTGTCGTTCAGGGGCTGGCCGAAGGCATCCATTTCGCGCAGAAGGCGGGGCTCGACGTGGCCGCCGTCATCGAGACGATCTCGAAGGGCGCGGCGCAATCCTGGCAGATGGAAAACCGCTGGATGACCATGTCGGAAGGCAAGTTCGACTTCGGCTTTGCGGTCGACTGGATGCGAAAGGACCTCGCCATCGTGCTGGATGAGGCCCGCCGGAACGGGGCGCACTTGCCCTTGGGGGCGCTGGTCGATCAGTTCTATTCCGATGTGCAGGCCATGGGCGGAAAGCGCTGGGACACGTCGAGCCTCATCGCACGCCTGAACCGGAAGTAGGCCCTCCGTAGTCCCGCTATCCACAGATCCAGCTGCTCGATTTGCATCAGTCCGCAGCCGAAAAGGGGCTGCACCTAACCTCGTCTTGCTTGCGGCTGAAGGCGTTCATAGCCTTCGGCTTGACTTTCTTCGTCATCGGACCCGCTGCTCGCTTGCGTTGGCGTCCTGGAAGGCGAGCCTGAACCTTAAGAAAAAGCGCCTTGCCGAGGGGTTAACAGCTATCAAGTCTCTGATATGGTTGTGAAAACTTATAGGATGAGGCGGCATCCCCGAGGAAGCGCCACGCTTGCTGCGGGCGCGCTCATCGTTAACGCGCAAAGCCGAAACGTATTTAACGGACTTTTGCGCGTCCACTTCCGTCCAAAAATACATTCCGTTTACCCTGCTGGTTGGCGGCTAAAACTTGATTGATTTCAAAGGGATGCACGGCTCGCCGCCCGTGCGGACGCGGACCGCCCGGATTTTTCGGTATTTTTCGGGCGCAAATTCAGGCCGGAAATAAATCCGGCGCGCTCCTGTTAACCCCTTTCGCATTAACGCCCGGCGCGTCGACGAAGGGTTTACCAATAAGGCATGCGGGGAGCGCCGTCCGAGATGGCGACGGTCATAACGAGCCTATCGCCGTGGATTGGAGAAAGGCGCTAACTCAGAGCACAGGTCACGCCTTCGAGACCGGACCAGTCGCCTTCCATGTCATGACTTCGGGAATAGGTGCGGGCCGGATTTGGCCATTCCCTCGTCCCGCGATAAGAACTAGCAAACGATCGTCAGACTGTGCGAAACCCAGGCGGGAGATGGAAAGAAACATGAACCAAGCCGGAGATGGAGGGCGTGGGGTGGCAACCGAGCAGTTCGGTATGATTGAGCACGAGGGACGCCAAGCTATTCTTGCCGAACTTCACGCACGCCCGTTCCTGCCGGTCGACGCGCCTCGGCGAATGTATCATTTCGCGTTCGCAACCAGTGACGAAGAAGCGCGCAACGACCGCAAGGCCATCGCCGATCTTTGCGCCAGAAGCGGGGTGGCGAAACCCCTGGAAAACGCCAAATTCCATCACGTCGAGTTAGCGGATTGGGACCTTCGCTGGGAGCAGCACACCGAGTTCACGACCTATACCTGGTCGGCGACGCTTGGCGCGGCGGAGCCTTTTTTCCATCCCGATCCCATGGGGGAAAAGGAGATCGCCTTTCTCCCGCCGGGGCCTCTCGTGGTTGCAACACACCTGGCGCTTATCGAGGATGGACCCACGTGCGAAAGTCTCGCAGCATTGTTCAATTCGCAGAGCCTTTGCATTATCGGCGCCACCAAAGGCGCCGCTCAGGTCCTAACCGATTTTACCCTCGACGCCCACGGGTTTACGCGCCTGCTCATCAGATCGGACAAACTTGGCGCGACAAGGGTGGGCCGGCTCGTGCAGCGCGTGCTGGAGATCGAAACCTATCGCACGCTGGCCCTTCTCGGTCTTCCGGAGGCGCGCCGCGCCGGTCCCGCTATGGAGCGCATGGAACGGGAGATCTCAGAGATCAATCAGGCTTTGAGCGAAGCCCGCGACCAACGCACCAGCCAGGATCTTC
Organism: uncultured Alphaproteobacteria bacterium; assembly: GCA_963817495.1. Lineage (GTDB taxonomy): Bacteria > Pseudomonadota > Alphaproteobacteria > Rhizobiales > Rhodomicrobiaceae > Rhodomicrobium. The sequence goes on from CAWFOS010000020.1 coordinate 32,958, forward strand.
TGAAACGTCTGAGCGACCTCCTTGCCGGAAGCGAGGCGCTTTCGACGCAGACGGCGTTCCGTTTCGGGGCGAGCCGAGCTTATCACGCGATTGTCAAAAACCGTCTCGATCTCATCCAGGAGGCCAAAGTCGGCAGCTACACGACCATCTCGGCCTTCTTCAGCGCAAGGCTTGATCCTGCAATCGAAACTTGCAACGCCATCGAAACGCGCCTGATGCGCCTCTCAAGCCAGGTTGTGCGCGCCATCGATCTCATGCGCACCGGCATCACGTTCGAGCTTGAGCAACAGAACCGCGACCTTCTCCAGGACATGAACCGCCGCGCGCGCTTGCAGATGCGCTTGCAGGGCTTCGTTCAGGGCCTCTCCACCGCGGCGCTCGCCTATTATCTGTCTGGCCTTACCGGCTATCTCGCCAAGGGGATGAAGGATGCCGGCTGGCTGCCGCACGCTGTAACGGCGGACATGTTTGTGGCCTTGGCGCTCCCCCTTACGATTTTTGCGTCATGGTCCTTTATGGAGCGCGTCCGGCAGCTCACCATGAAGGCGCGCGAGGAGGAGAAGGTGAATTAGGGGCTGGTCTCGAAGGTAGAGCGGCCCACATTTGCCCATTCTTTCTTCTCTCGACCCACTGCACGCATGCGTGTTTGGCAGAAGGGCCCGCCAAACACGGAGGCACGTTGGCAAATCCGTGAAATAGCAAAAGCTGCTTGAGCGCTGTCTCTTTTCGAACAAACGCCTGCACCGCCGCAGAAGCATGTCGCAAACGCGACAGCAATCGCAACGGCGAACGAACTTTTCTCGTAAAATCAGCAACCTAGCAGCATGGCACAGTCATTGCTTTAGGAACGCCGACGATGCTGCACCCTGAGCGGTGCAGCCATGCGATGGGCCAAGGCCCATCCCAACGGCAGACCTTTTGCGAGGATCGGGGATGTTTGATTCCGAAGAGCAGTCAGAAGCCATCGCGGCGCTCAGCAAGTCGCTCTCAGGCGGGCTTTTGAACGTTCTGCCTCAAGGCGGCTGCAGTTCGAAAGGCGGGAACGGAAAGTCCGGTTGCGGTTCGGCGGCGGGCCAGAGCGACCTCTCGCCCGAGATCTGGGAGAAGGTCAAGAACCACCCCTGCTACAGCGAACAGGCGCATCACCACTATGCGCGTATGCACGTCGCCGTCGCGCCCGCCTGCAACATCCAATGCAATTACTGTAACCGCAAATATGACTGCGCGAACAAATCCCGCCCCGGCGTCGTCAGCGAGCGGCTGACGCCCGAGCAGGCCGCCAAGAAGGTTCTCGCGGTCGCCTCCACAATCCCGCAGATGACGGTGCTCGGCATCGCCGGGCCCGGCGATCCGCTGGCCAATCCTGCCAAGACCTTCAAGACCTTTGAGCTTGTGGCCGAGCAGGCGCCCGACATCAAGCTGTGCCTCTCGACGAACGGGCTCGCGCTGCCGAAGCTCATCGACACGATCGTCAAATACAAGGTCGACCACGTCACCATCACCATCAACGCCGTCGATCCCGAGGTCGGCGCGAAGATCTATCCCTGGATCTTCCACAATCACAAGCGTTACACCGGCGTCGAGGCTGCGAAGCTGCTGCTGGAAAATCAGCTTCGCGGCCTTGAGATGCTCGCAGAACACGGCATTCTCGCGAAAATCAACTCGGTGATGATCCCAGGCATCAACGACACGCATCTCATCGAGGTGAACCGTGAAGTGAAAGCGCGCGGGGCCTTCCTTCACAACATCATGCCGCTGATTTCCGCGCCGGAACACGGCACCGCCTTCGGCCTTGCGGGTCAGCGCGGCCCGACGGCGCAGGAGCTGAAAGCGCTTCAGGACGCCTGCGAGGGCGACATGAACATGATGCGGCACTGCCGTCAGTGCCGGGCCGACGCGGTTGGATTGCTGGGCGAGGATCGCAGCGATGAATTTACCACTGAAAAGGTCATGGCAATGGAGGTCGAGTACGACCTCGAAGCCCGCAAGGCTTATCAGGCCGGTGTGGAAAAAGAGCGCGAGGCAACCGCCAACGCCAAAAACGCAGAGCTTGCGACGCTTGCAAAAGAGATGAGCGACGTCAGCATCCTCGTAGCCGTGGCAACCAAGGGCGGCGGGCGCGTCAACGAGCATTTCGGGCACGCCAAGGAGTTCCAGATCTACGAGATCTCGACATCTGGCGTGAAGTTCGCCGGCCACCGCCGCGTCGACCATTACTGCCAGGGCGGCTTCGGGGACGAGGACAAGCTCGAAACGGTGATCCGCGCCATCAACGACTGCACCGCTGTCTTGATAGCGCGCATCGGAACCTGCCCGAAAGAAACGCTTGAGAAAGCCGGGATAGACCCGGTGGAAAAATACGCGCACGAGTTCATCGAGCAATCGGCGGTCGCGTATTTCAAGGAGTATCTCGACAAGATCAGACGTGGCGAGATCACGCATACGCCTCGCGGCGACGCGGAGATCCGCCAGGGAGCTTTCACCGCGGCATAGCCGCACCTTTAGGAGAACAGGAGAGAAATCCTATGGCTTACAAAATCATCGCTTCGTCCTGCACGGCGTGCGGCGCCTGCGAAGCCGAGTGCCCGAATGTCGCGATCTCCACGAAGCGCGGCACCTACGTCGTCGACGCGAAGAAGTGCACCGAATGCCTCGGCCATTTCGATGCGCCGCAATGCGTGGCCGTCTGCCCGGTGGAGAATACCGTCGTGGTCGACACGAGCGTTCCGCGCGCGGCTGCTTAACGGGATGCTGAGAACTTGGCTTCCTCCTTCGACAGGCTCAGGATGAGGTCGAGCGGCATCAATGGCTTGCACCTCATGGTGAGGAGGCCGAAGGCCGTCTCGAACCATTGGGACTGGTGAGCTTGTTGCGGTTCGGCAGGCTCACCGTGAGGCCATGAGCGGCATCGTTTTTCAGGAACCTGCTGAAGGAAAGAAACGTATGGGTCCGGCAACCGAGTCTGGCGCAGAGGCCGTCTTCCAGGTGGAAGACGCAATCCTGACTGCCGCCGTTCTCGGCGCCGGTTTGCCCGAAGCGGCCGAGCGTCACCTGCAACTCGCCGCGAGTTCTTATCGCGACGGCGACGCAGCAGAATCGCATCTGTGGCAGGCCAGAGCGGCAGCGCCGGATCATCCCGCGGTGCTGATCGGCCTCTACCGCTTCTATTTCTACAAGAACCGGCTCGTCGAGGCTCTCAGCGTGGCGCGCGCTTGCCTTGAGAAGGCGGCGAAAGACAACGGGCTTTCGCCCGATTGGCGCGAGGTTCGCTCAACCGATGCCGCATTCGCAGATTTCGGAGCCGTTCTCCCGCGCTTCTATCTCTTCACGCTGAAGGGCTACGCCTATCTGAACATGCGGCTCGGGAATGTCGAAGAGGGGCGCGCGGCTGTCGCCAAGCTCCTCGACCTCGATCCAAGCGACAAGATCGGCGCGAAAGTTCTGCTTGGCGTTCTCGACCGCATGGGGCGGGACGATGACGGCTGATATCGATGAAGCCATCGACTGGCTGGGCTCAGCCGTCTCCTGCGAGGGCTGCGAGCATGAAAGCCTTCTGGCGGAGGAGCGCTGCCGCCCCAAACACGCCTGCGTTCACGATCGCTATGCCCGGCGCATCGACCGCTTTTTCACCTGGAACCGCGAACTCGCCAACCGCTACCTCGATCATCCCTATTTCGAGGTGCGGGCGATCGCCACAAAGTTTGCGGATATGTTCCGCCTCCCGGCCCTCCTGAACGATCCGGATGAGGCCGTGCGCTGGAACGCAGCGCGGCGGTTGCCGAGCCGCTATCTTCTCGATCTCAGGAACGATCCGCACCGCGAGGTGCGCATCCGCGTCGCCACGCTTCTCGATCCTCAAGACCTCGCCGCCATGATCCGGGATGAGGACTACTATGTGCGCATCGTGGTGGCGCGCCGGCTCCCGACCGCGGAACTGCCTGCCATGATCACCGACGATGAGCCAGAAGTCCGCCGTGTCGTTGCCGGCCGTGTCGAGCCTGAAGCGCTTTGGCGCATGCTCGCCGATGTTGACGCCGATGTCAGGCTGACCGTCGCCCAGCGTCTCTCGCCCGTCGAACTGATAGGGCTTCATCGCGACGCCGATTGGCGCGTCCGCTACGAGGCGGCAAGCCGGATGGTGCCGGGCATGCTGGCCGCGATGATGGATGATCCCGACGAGATCGTTCGCGAATTCGTGCTGAAGCGCATCGCTGCGCAGAAAAATCCCGAGCTCGGCGGAAACGTTCTGCCGTTTCCCCAAGCAACAAAGCACAAGCCATCGAGGCGCTGACATGACGAACATCAGCCGCGACAGCGACATTGTCGAGATCAACGACGCGCCCGTTTTCTATTACGGCGAAAAGGTGCGGGCGAGGCGCAACATCAAGAACGACGGCACCTTCCCCGGCAAGGATATCGGCGACATCCTCGTCAAGAAGGGCGATGAGGGGTACGTTGTCAGCATCGGCACGTTCCTGCAGCAGTTTTACATTTACGGAGTAGAGTTCATCGGGTCCGGCCATCGCGTGGGCATGAAGCTGAAAGAGCTGGAGCCCATGGAAGAGGCCGAGGATGTCGCGTTAGAGGAGGTGTCGGCATGATCCCCCAATCGCCAAAATTTCAGTGGGGCCAATGGGTGAGCGCCGTTGATAACCTTTACAACGACGGCTCCTACCCTGACGCGCCCGCCGATGGCCTGCTCGTGGAAGCTGGCGAGAAGGGCGAGATCCTGAACGTCGGCACGCACACGGAAACCAACACGCACATCTACCTCGTGGAATTCAAGGAGAAGATCGTCGTCGGCTGCTTCGAGGACGAGATCAGCGCTCTCAACGCGACCATATAACAAACGCGCCCTGGAGCAGCCCGCGTCCCACCGTTTCAGTCACTGTCATCCCGGCCAGGCGAAGCGCGAGCCGGGATCGCAAAAAAGGCGGCGCTTCAAATTGTTACGATCCCGGATAAGGCTTCGCCTTTCCGGGATGACGAAGGCGGCAATCCGTTGGCGCGCCCAGCGAAGTCTGGGCGGGTCGATCCAAGGCAGGACAAGGAGACAACAACAATGAAAGTGATGATCCGCAAAAGCCCCGAGGGCGCGGTATCGGCCTATGTCCCGAAGAAGGATCTGGAGGAGCCCGTCGTGTCGATGGAGAAGCCGGAGATGTGGGGCGGCGTGATCACGCTCGGCAATGGCTGGAGGCTGGAACTGCCGGAGATGGCCGCCGATACGCGCCTGCCGATCACCGTCGAAGCGCGCAAGCTGCCGGAATAGCGCGCGATGGCACTGAGTGCAGAAGAACTGGCCGGGATCGATGCGCTGCTCGGTGCGCCGGACGCGGATGCGCAAGCGCCCGCCAGGATCAGGCAGCGCTTTCCGCGGCTCTCGATCACGCGCTGCGATCCATCCGACATGGGCGCGGAGACGCCGTTCCGGGAGTATGAGCGGTTCGATCTGTATCTCGTCGATGGCGGCGGCCATTGCTGGCGACTCACAGAAAACCTGGCTGAGGCGACGGGCCTTGTTGTGGTCGCCCGGCTTAGTGTGGCATGACGGCTGTAAGCGCACAAATCAGGAGCTTGACGCCATGCCGACGATAACCGTTCTGCCTTCGGGCACGACCGTGGATGCCTTAGCGGAAGACACCATTTTCTTTTCGCTCCTTGTGGGAGGCATGCCGCTGCACACGGAATGCAACGCCCAGGCAAAGTGCAATGAGTGCCACCTCCTCGTTCATGAGGGCTTGGAGAGCCTTTCCAAAATTGCAGGCCCCGAGTCGGACCGCCTGAAAACGATTGCGAACGCGGGGCCGAAATCCCGGCTGGCCTGCCAAGCCATCATGGGGACGGGCGACATCACCATCGAGGTCGTGAACCCACGCCCACAACCATAGCATGGAGACGAACTGAATGTCCGAAGGCCCCATCCTGATCCTTGTCCGCTTTGCCCCCGACGGCGACGTGAGCGCAATCGGCGAAAAACCGGTAACGATCAGCGAGCAGGAGTGGTTCAAGCGCCTGAACAACAAGGCAGGCGACAGGTATCAGCCTCTCGCGGGCGGTCGCGGCGTGTTTCGGCTGGAGCGCGCGCGCCTCGATGCGCTCAAGGCCGCGGCGCTACATTGAGCGGCCCGGACATGACGGCCACGACGGTTGAGACCATTCGCGCAGGCTTGGCGAGCGGGCTTGTTATTCCTTACCTTGGCGCGGGCGTGCTCGCGCTCGCAGGCAAGGATTGCCCGCTGCCTGCCTCGCCTGAAGTTCTCGTGGATCGCCTCACCGCCAAGGCAAGCGTGCCGCACAAAATCCGCAAGAACCTGACCGCGGCGGCTCAGTTCATCGAGAATTTCAAGCACCGCAAGACGGTGGTGAAAGCGATGACGGAGGCGTTCAGCGCCGATGTCCAGCCCACGACGCTGCACCGCTATCTAGCGTCGATCCCTGGCCTGAAGCTCCTCGTCCACGCCTGGTACGATGACCTTCCGCAAAAAGCGCTAGCCGGCCGTAAGGACTGGGGCATGGTGCAGGGGGTCGCTCAGTCCCAGCATTTCGGCACGTGGACGCACTCCTTCGCGGGAGACGGCCAAAACACGCGGCGGGAAGCTCCTGAAGCATCCTGGATGCCGCTTCTCTATCAGCCCCTCGGGTCTGTTTCGCCTGCCGCGAACTTCCTCGTTTCGGATTCCGACTTCGTCGAGGTGCTGACCGAAATCGACATCCAGACGCCGATCCCCGAAGCTGTGCAGAACATCCGCAAGGGCCGAAGCTTCCTCTTCCTCGGCTGCCGCTTCTCGACGCAGATCGAGCGCGCCTTCCCGCAGCAGATCATGAAGCGGTCCTCGGACCGGCACTGGGCGGTTCTGCCGGAGGAGCCGACGCGCAACGAAGCGAAGTTCATGGCGCTATACAACATCGAGCGCATCGCGATGCCGCTCGCGGAATTCGCCGCGCTTCTCACCGGCGAGCCCCTGGACGAGCCCAAGCCGGCGGCGCTCGCTTCGTAAGCACGCTCGGCTCCCGGCGAGTGTGCTTTCCTTTGCAAACTCAACAAATTATGCGGCCCAGGCTTACATATTTACCTTATTTTATCATCCTTTCGCTATTTAATTAATTGCCGAGGAAAGGAAGTGTTAGGGTGTAAACCATGAGATATATTTTTGCTGCGTTTTTTGCAATTGGAGTGCTGTTCACCGCTGCGGCGCAAGCTGCTCCGGCGTCCCCAGCGTTGATGCAGACCGACCAGGCTGTCATGTCTGGCGGCTCAGTTGAGAAGGTCTGCTGGGGTGGCGGCTGTGGCGGCTGGGGCGGCGGTGGTTGGAGCGGCGGTGGTTGGAGCGGCGGATGTGGCTGTTGCAACCGTCCCTGTTTCCGCCCTTGCTATAATCCCTGCTACCGTCCCTGTGGATACTATGGTTACGGCTGCGGCTATCGCTGGTGGCCTGCTCGTCCCTGGTACGGTGGTGGATGGGGCGGCGGCTGGGGTGGCGGCGGTTGGGGCGGCGGCGGCTGGTAGTCCTCCGCGAGATCCAATCCCGCATTTCAGACGTCTGCGATAAGATAGAGAGACCGCGCACATCGTGCGGTCTCTGAGTTTTAGCCGGCGCCGCCAAGCGCCGGTTATTCGTTATCCAACCCAGGAAGTGTTTGCTCAGTCATATTTGACATAGGCGTGGCGCGCATCAGTCGGCGTACCTGTCAGAGCGCCGCCCCCCTTGGCCGGCTGCCACTGCACAACCTCCTCGATCTTCTTCGCGAGTTCGAAATCCTTGTCCGTAATGCCGCCCGCGTCATGGTTTTGCAGGCGCACCTCGACCCATGCGTAGGACGCATGAATGTCGGGATGATGCCACGCCGCCTCCGCAAGATGGCCAACCGCATTGATCACCATGAGCGTGCCCTTCCACCCATGCGTCTGGTATTTGCGGCGGATGAACCCATCCCGGTAATACCAGCGCGGCAGCTCGGCCTTGAGCCGGGCTTCAATTTCTTGATCATGATAGGTTTTCTCGGGCTTTTTGCCTTCGCTCATTGCTTCCTCCGGTATCCGATCCCGGAAATATGATGATCTCGATACGAACGAACATTGCTCTCACAACTTATTGTCCCGCACTGCAAGATGGACGCGTCGTTGCCGAAATGCCACCTTCCAAGGAGAGATCAGCGGTCCGCGGCGAGGCTCTCAAGCCCCGTCCCGGCGTGCTCGCCGTCGACCCTTACGTCCCGGGGCGGTCGAATCTTGCGGGCGCGGGGCCGGTCATCAAACTGTCCTCCTTCGCGAGGCGCTCGGCGCCTTCTACGGGCCGAATCCGGCGCACATCGTCTGCGGAAACGGTTCGGACGAGCTGTTTCACATTCTGGCGCAGGCCTATCTCGGGCCTGGCGACGAGGCGATCCACACCGAGCACGGATTCCTGGTCTTCCGCATCGCCATTCTCGCGGCGGGCGCTGAGCCTGTGGTCGCGCCGGAGTACAATCTTACGGCCGATGTGGATGCCATTCTCGAGCGCGTCACGCCGCGCACGCGGGCCGTCTTCATCGCCAATCCCAACAACCCGACCGGGACCTATCTCGCCTATCAGGAAATCCACCGCCTCAGAGTCTCACTGCCTGAGAATGTGCTCCTGGTCCTCGACGGCGGGCATCGAACTGGTCGCGGCCACGCCGAACACCATCATGACGCGGACCTTCTCCAAGATCCACGGGCTGGCCGCGGCGCGCGTTGGCTGGGCCTATGCGCCCGGTGCGATCGCGGATGCGATCAACCGCATTCGCAGGCCCTTCAACCTGGCTCAGCCGTCCGTTAAGGCGGCAGCGGCGGCGCTTGAAGACAGACAGCATATTGCACAGGCGAAGGCGCACAACGAGCTTTGGCGGGACCGCGTCACGCGCGAGTTGCGCGAAATCGGCTACGATGTGCCCGACAGCGCCGCGAACTTCGTGCTGATCCCGTTCGGGAAGGAGCCCGGACGCACCGCGCAGGATGGCGATGCCCATCTGAACGCGAGGCGCATCATTCTCAGGCAACTCGGCTCATACAAGCTGCCGCACGCGCTTCGCATGACGATCGTCGGCCTCGAACACGAAAACCGCGCCGTGCTGGACGCGCTGCGCGAGTTTGCCGGGCGTTGAGGCTCTCAGGCACAGACGGCTTCTCGGCGATCTTCGGCCCTATTGACCCAGCCGGGAGCTGAGTGAATCCGCCGGAAGCCCTGTCAGCGCCCCAGCAAATGGGTCAGGACTTCCAGCGGGGCTTAGGAGAGGTAAAATCTAATTCAAGTGTTTCGAAATCAAGTTACAGTCAAGCAAAACAGATCAAGTTCCGTACGCCGTCTTTAGCTTCAACAGCTGCTCAAACTACTTTTTTAACGGCAACCATTTACAAGTGTGGGCGTGACAGAGACCACGGCGTCTCACTAGGCTTCTTTGCCATTTATGGTGCAGCTCCCGATGGCTATCCCGGAAGATAGCGGCGAATTCATTAAAGTATTCGATGTCCTGGATTCGGGATTCAGGACTTTGCCGTTTTCGGTCATTGTATTTTGCATTGCTGGCCTGATAGCAACCGCCTTATTCGTTCCCAAAAAACGTGAAAAAAAATCTCCGCCACCTGCATCGTGGATGCAAGTTCTTATGAAGCGGCGGTCATTCGCCAGGTGGTATGGCTACGGCGCGCTGGTGTTCTTGACCATAATGGCAATAAGTACTTTCGTCACAAGTCTCCGTAAACATATGCGTTATGTCGCGCTTTTGCAAAATAGGAGCTGCCGCCTTGTGGAAGGACCGGTGGAACAGTTTCGTCCGCTGATCCCCAGGCCGCACACGTGCACATACAAATCCTTTTACGTTCAAGGCGTGCATTTCCGGTACTCCGATTCCGTTGCAAGCGACGCGTTCAACACCAGTTCCTACTACGGAGGACCGATCAACAAGGATTCTTATGTCCGCATTTGTTATGACCCTGAAGGCAACGCGATATTGCGCCTCGAAATTCGAAAGTGAGCGGCAAGCCTCAACGCGGGAGCCGGCCGAAACTTTCGCGCATAGCTGCCATGTTCGCGCTCGCGATAAATTGCGCCAAGCTATTATAGTGCACTGCAAAATGAGCTAGCCAATTGAGCGGAGGCGTGTCACCTTCAGGGCGAATTGCGCGCCCTTTTCTCGCGCCACACTTGTGCCCAGGAGACGAGCATGAGCACGAAAAAACGCCACCGTCCAACGAGATTGGCCAAAGCACATGGCACCGCAACGCTCACGCTACACGACAGGCAGATAGAGTTTCCGGTCTACTCGGGCACCGTTGGGCCGGATGTCGTCGACATTTCGACCCTCTACAGCAAAGCGGGCGTTTTCACCTACGACCCCGGCTTTACGTCCTCGGCGTCGTGCAAGTCGGACATCACCTTTATCGACGGCGACAAGGGCGTCCTTCTCTATCGCGGCTATCCCATCGACGAACTCGCCGAGAATGGCAGCTTCCTGGAGACCTGCCACCTCCTTCTCTATGGCGAGCTGCCGAACAGCCAGCAATATGCTCACTTCGTCAACCGCGTAACATATCACACCATGATCCACGAGCAGATGAACCGGTTCTTCTCCGGCTTCCGCCGTGACGCACACCCGATGGCCGTGATGGTGGGCACGGTCGGCGCGCTCGCTGCCTTCTATCACAACTCCATCGACATCACCGATCCGATCCAGCGCGATCTCGCCTCCATCCGCATGATCGCGAAAATGCCGACGATCGCGGCGACGGCCTTCAAATATTCGATCGGCCAGCCCTTCATGTATCCGCGCAATGAGCTCGATTACTCGTCGAATTTCCTCTACATGCTGTTCGGAGTGCCTTGCGAGCCCTATAAGGTCAATCCGGTTCTTGCCCGCGCGCTCGACCGCATTCTCATCCTGCATGCCGATCACGAACAGAACGCCTCGACCTCGACCGTGCGCCTTGCCGGATCATCGGGAGCGAACCCCTTTGCCTGCATCGCGGCGGGCATCGCGTGCCTGTGGGGCCCGGCGCATGGCGGAGCGAACGAAGCCGCGCTGAAGATGCTCATGGAAATCGGCACGGTGGACCGCATCCCCGAATTCATCAAGCGCTCGCGCGACCCGAGCAATTCCTTCCGTCTCTCCGGCTTCGGCCATCGCGTCTACAAGAACTACGATCCGCGTGCGCGCGTCATGCAGAAGACCTGCAAGGAAGTGCTCGAAATCGTCGGCGCCAAGAACGATCCGCTTCTCCAGGTCGCTTTGGAACTGGAGCGGATAGCGCTCGAAGACGACTACTTCGTCGAGAAGAAGCTGTATCCGAATATCGACTTCTATTCCGGCATCACCTTGAAGGCGCTCGGCTTCCCGACGTCGATGTTCACGGTGCTGTTCGCCGTTGCGCGCACGGTCGGCTGGATCGCGCAATGGAAAGAAATGATCTCCGACCCGGAGCAGAAGATCGGCCGCCCGCGCCAGCTTTATATCGGAGAGCGGCCCCGCGACTATGTTCCGCTGGAAGAGCGCGCTTAGCGCTCCCCCAGCGGGGGCAGATTAAACGTCGTAATGCATGAGGTGCATAGAGTCCGAAAAGGAGCGCGAATCCTCCGGCCATGCTTGCAATGAAGAGCTCGGATTGAGCCTGGTACCATTCAAGGTAGTTCACGCCGACGAAGCCAAGAATGGCGCCAAGCGCCGCGCCTCCCAGGGCGTACAGGAAAAGGCGCAAAAGCCCGCCGACGCGGCGGCGCCGGGTTGGCTTCTCGCCCTCTACGCGGCCTCCGCCGGTGCGCGGAAGCGCGCGCCGGTTAGCGTTGAATGCCTCCTTCGCTGAAACAGCCGGCCTCTCCTCGGACACAGGGTCGAGATCGAAAGTGACAGGCCCTTCAACAGAAGGGGCGTGCCTTGACTGAACGGGGCGGCCTGACCCGTTTGCCGGTTTCTTCGGCGCGAGCCCAGCGGCTGCCCGCTCGGCTTCCTCCTGCTGCTGCACTAAGTCTGGATCCATCGTATATCGTCCCTCTGACCCGGCCATGTGGGCCAAGTTTTTCTGCTGCGTTCAAGCGGAACATTAACAGTTTCTTAGTATCACACTGGGAATAGCAAAAAAGAAGGGCGGTGGATAACTGTCTCGAATTGGAGGAGAGGTTCGAGACCTGACGAGCCAGCGCCGCACCCCAGGCTTCTGAAGAAAATGTGATGGTGCAAGGACTAAACTCTAGCGGAGCGTGCCCCCCAAATGGAGGATGAATGCTCCGGGCGCGGCTGCTAACGGCTTCAAAAGGCTGTGGACAAATAGTAAACATGTGCCTGCGTCACATTCCATACCCCGCATGTTCGCGACGCAGCTCGAATCATCTCCCCGGAACAGCGCCATCCTGCCCTGAGCCGCGCCACCCCGGCGCTCGCCCGGTTAAGCCTTGACGGTGTGCGGTGAAAAGGCGAAGGAACCCGCTGCAACCCGGAGGTAGCATGAAAACAGACGGCAAGGACGAAAGCGATCTGGCCGACGCGACAGCCTTGACCCAGCTCGGCCGCGACCCGCGGCGCTACTCCGGTTTCGTAAACGCACCGGTCTTCAGAGGGTCCACGGTTCTGTTTCCCGACGCCGAAAGCCTCGAGTCCCGAGCGGTCGAATACACCTATGGCCGTCCATCGAACCCTACGACGCGGGCGCTCGAACTTGCGCTGGCGAAACTCGAAGGCGGGGAGCGAACCTTCCTGACGCCATCAGGGCTGAGCGCCGTATCGACAACCCTCCTGGCTTTTGCCGAAGCTGGCGGCCACATCCTCATCAGCGACAGCGTTTACCAACCGACGCGTCGCTTCGCGAACCGCGTTCTCAAGCGGCTTGGCGTCGATATCGAGTATTACGATCCCTTGATCGGCGACGGGATTGCGAAGCTCCTGCGACCCGAAACGAAGCTTGTCTTCACCGAGTCTCCCGGATCTCAGACTTTTGAAGTGCAGGATATTCCGGCGATTTGCAAAGCAGCGAGAGGCGCTGGCGTGCCCGTCGCCATCGACAACACCTGGGCCACACCGCTTTATTTCCGGGCCTTCGACCACGGCGTCACCATCTCGATCCAGGCCGCCACAAAGTACATCGTCGGACACGCGGACGCCCTTCTCGGCGCTATCACTTGCGACGCGCCGTCAGCCAGGGCGGTTGCTGCGATGCACGAAGCTCTTGGTCTCTGCGCGAACGGCGAAGACTGCTTCCTCGCCCTTCGCGGGCTGCGTACGCTCTCGGTGCGTCTGGAGCGGCACTGGAAGTCGGGCCTTGCCGTCGCCGAGTGGCTGCGGACCCGCCCCGAGGTGGCGTCGGTGCTGCACCCTGCCCTGCCCGGCTGCCCTGGCCATGAGTTGTGGGGCCGGGATTTTCTTGGCGCGAGCGGTCTTTTCGCGATCTACTCTGAAGCCCTGCCCGGCCGAGGCGGTGAAGCGCATGCTGAACGCGCTTCGCATTTTCGGCATGGGCTATTCCTGGGGCGGCTTTGAAAGCCTGATCGTGCCCTTCGACTGCAAGGCGGCAAGAACCGCCACCGTTTGGAACGTGCAAGGCCCAGCGCTCAGGCTCCATATCGGTCTCGAAGATGTCGAGGATTTGAAACGCGATCTTGAACGCGGGTTTGCGGCGCTTTAGGATAACAATCGCCGCGAAAGTATTATTTCAAACACAGAACTTGCGCGCGGTAATTACTTTTCAACTTTCATGAGCGGCTGGGGACAGGCGGTTAACTGCTGGCGACGAAACGCCGCAAAAAGAAGCGCGCGAAACCGAGTGAATATCTCTTTCTTATTGATAAACTGACATCAACGCAAAGCTTATGCTTGGTCGATTAAAAGAGAAAAAGGCCAAAGCGGAGCTGAGCTTTTGCGTTTTTGCAAACCGCCGGTGGGGCGGATGTGGATTCACGGGCCAGAACTCATCCGAGGCGTGACTCGCGTCAAGCCTGCACTTGCATCTCCGTACTGATGAACCAAGGGGGCAGCCGCAATGGCGACTTATCTGATCGTCTACGACACAAAAAAAGCAGCAACCGCCTATCATGCGCATGATAAGCAAATAACCGATGCGATCAAATCCATCTCCGACGTCTATTGGAACCACCTTGACAATACATATCTCATTGTCACGGCTCTCTCAGCTTCCCGCATCAAGGATAAGCTCGCCAAGCATCTCACCAATGACGATAAGATCCTGGTCGCGAAGGTGGATGTCGGCAACGCATCCTGGAGCGGCTTCGCCGAGAAGGCGTCCAACTGGCTTAGCGCACGCGCCTAACTGATTTTGGTCTCCGGTCACTAACTGGGCTGCCGGGAAAGCCGCTGAGAGATTTCTCAGCGGTTTATCAACTGTTTTTCCTTCCACAGTTTTATGCATCCTCCCCGCGAGGTTCACGCAAGACAAATCAGATACGCTGCAGCTCCAAAGATTTTGGAGCTATCCCTTGCGTTCTTTATCCTTTCCGCTTCAGCAGCCGTCGCGCGGAGCTACGGCTTTTCTCGGTGTGGAGCGGTCTGCTCGCGGTCTTAAGTGGGTCGAACGGCTTTCGCCGTCGCAAGCTTATCTCGGAGCGGCAATCGCGCAGCGTCACAATCTGCCCGAGATCATAGGACGGCTTCTCGCCGCCCGGGACATCGCGCTGGAGCAGGTTCCCGATGTCATGAACCCGACCATCCGCGCCCTATGCCCCGATCCCGCTACCCTCACCGACATGGAGAAGGCCGCCGAGCGCATCGGCCGCGCCATTCTGGCCGGCGAGAAGGTCGCGATATTCGGGGATTACGATGTCGATGGCGCGTCGTCATCCGCGCTGCTGCGCCGCTTTCTTGCCTGGCATGGCCTGGACGCCCGCATCTACATTCCCGACCGGATCACGGAAGGCTATGGGCCGAACACGGCGGCAATCGCCTCGCTGATCGAAGATGGCGCTCAGCTCATCGTGACGGTCGACTGCGGTTCCACGAGCTTCGATGCCCTTGAAGTCG
>CAWFOS010000021.1:0-153019 GCA_963817495.1 uncultured Alphaproteobacteria bacterium
GTCGCCCGCGTTCATCTCAGCCACCGCGTGCCAGCCGGCTTTCATGGTAGCTGGGTCCCTGCTTCTGAAAGCTGACGGAGCCAGGCGGAGTTGTTGCAGGAGTTCTTCCGATGAGCACGCCCTATCAGGCAGCCTTATACACGCCGCCGCGCCCGGTATACCCGGCCGAACAGCCGAGCCTGCGCCAGTTCTTGCGGTGCGTGGCGGACAAATCCCCTGTTGCTGTGGCCTGAGGCCGCCTATGAGCGGGACGTTGCATCGTGAACCGGCAGCTCGGCCGGACGCGGATCCTTATCAACGGTCCCGACGCGATCCACCGCGTTCTCGTCGAGAACCCGGGCAACTATCGGCGAACGCCGGCCGCCATAATCATTTTGCGACCAGTCGTCGGCGACGGGTTTGGTGCTGAGCGAAGGCTGCAATTGGAGGCATCAGCGGCGCACCATCGCGCCGGCGATAGCGCCGCGTGTGGTCCCGATGCTCGCCCGCCATATTGGAGCCGTGGCGGAGGAGACTGTCGCGTCGCTCCGGCCGCGCAGCCATGCACCTCTGAACATGTTGCAGGAGATTCAGTTCGCCGCTCTGGAGGTTGCCGGCCGGTCGATGTTCTCGCTCGAGATGGGCGCCTTCGGCCCCGAGATGCGCGAGATGCTCGGCGATTACGGCCATGCGGCTATCGCAATTGCACTTAATCGATATGCTGCTGCCGGCCTCGATCCCGGCTCCGCGCGACTTCGCCCGCTGGCGATTTCGGCGTCGCTGGATGGCGTTGATCGAGCGCATCCTTGACGCATGTCTCGCATCGGATGAGGGCGGCGCGCCGCGCGACCTGTTCGACTTGCTTCGCTCAGCGCGCGACCCCGAGACGGGCGCGGCTTTCACCCGCGAGCAGTTGCGCGATCAGGTCGCGACGATGATCGTCGCCGGTCATGAGACGACCGCGCTTACCTATTCTGGTCGCTCTATCTGCTCGCCACGCGCCCGGGTGGCAGGAAGCGATCGCCGCCGAGACCGCTGGCTGACTCGGCCCGCGGGCGGCCCCGATGCGCTGGCTTCGCTTGTTCAAACCCGCGCCGTCGTCAGCGAGGCGCTGCGGCTTTATCCGCCTGCCTTTTTGATGATGCGCGTCGCAATCAAAGCGGACCGCGCTGGCGATCTTAGATCCCACGGGCACCGTGCTCATGATCGCGCCCTGGGCTGCACCGGCACCGCCGCCTTTGGCGCGATCCCGATGCCTTCGATCCATCGCGTTTTCTGCCCGGTCAGCCGCAACCGCCGCGCTTCGGCTATCTCCCCTTCGGCGCAGGCCCCCGCGTCTGCGTCGGCGCGCAGTTTGCGATGGCGGAGGCGACGCTGGTCCTCGCCGCCCTGGTTCAATCGTTCCGAGTGGCTCCCGAAGATAATCAAGTGGTGATGCCAAGACCGGTCGTCACAACTCAGCCGGATCGGCCTCCAGCTTTCCTGCTCGAGCCGCGCGCGTGACCTGCCTTTTGGGTGCCCGCTCTCACAACCTGAAAAATCGGCTGATTTCCAATCATGCTCTTGTAAGCTGCGTGCAGTCAAAGTTGGAGTAGCAGCGTACTTAACGTTCTTACTTCACAAGCCAGTCAGTTACGGCAGCTTCTTTGCAAACTCCCTCTTTTTGATGATGCTTTTACTCCACATCATCGCCGGGGCGATCGCGCCGGTCACCGCTATTGTGGCCTTCACAGCGCGAAAGGGCGGCAAATTACACGTGCGCTCCGGACGCTATTTCGCTTGGTCGATGCTCATCGTGGCCCTCACCGGGATCATGCTCGATGTGGTTCGAGTGACCTGCTCCCCAACGTGCCCCCGTTCATAAGTAGAGCCCATTCTGGTTATGCCCCTTCGTGGGGCGGGTTGCAAACTCGACAGGTGTGAGCCCGTCAAGGCTTGTGTGCGGGCGTCGCGAGTTGTACAACGAGGCTCAAGAACGCCCACAGGACGGCTTGGCGAGAAGTTCTGTATCGCTTTCATCCGTGGTCTGGGCGCGAAGCCTGCGTCCATGCGATAATCGAGAGGGCGGGGAGCGTCGTTTTCCGTTGCACGCTTGACGGTTCGGATGCCGCTCGATGGCTGGAGATTCCGGCTTGGATGTTTGATCGCACCTTGTGTCCCCATGAACCGTACTTGGCGCAGGAGCCGTTTGTCGGCGTTGAGGCGCTCAAGGCGTTGTCCACTTTACTAGATCAGGCGCTTAAGACGGCAGTCCCATCATCGAATGCCCCGCTTTCAGATGCATTCGGGATGTCTCACGATCAGAATCGGAGAGAGAGCCATGTCAGTCAAGGCGACAACGCCGGCGATCATGCACCGGCAAAACCGGCGAAGCAGTCTGCAGCAGATGGACTTGTTCAGGGCCGGGGTGGCGGACGGCGCACCCGCATGGACGGAACTTCCAGAGGACGCACGGGACGCACTCGTCAGCCTGATGACGCAGTTGCTCCTGAAGCATGCACGAACGAGCCCGGCGCCGTCCGAAGCGGAGGCCGTCCATGATTGTTGACAAGCTCCGCCCTCATCATCTGGAGCGCAAAGCAATCCTCTACGTGCGCCAGTCCTCCCCCCATCAGGTGCTTCACAACCGCGAGAGCAGTACGCTGCAATATGCCATGCGCGACCGCCTGACGGCGCTGGGCTTCGCCGAGATCGAAGTGATCGACGAGGATCTTGGACGCTCAGCCGCCGGCGGTGTGCAGCGCGCCGGCTTCGAGCGGATGGTCGCCGAGGTCTGCCTCGGCAAGGTCGGCGCGGTCTGCGCGCGCGAGGTCTCTCGTTTTGCCCGGAACAGCCGGGATTGGCAGCAACTGATCGAGATGTGCCGCGTCGTTGACACCGTACTGGTCGATCAAGAGGCAATCTACGCACCAAGGCACGGTAACGACCGGCTGCTGCTTGGGCTGAAGGGCAGCCTCAACGAGTACGAACTCGATCTTCTTCGCCAGCGTTCGCTCTCCGCCCGTTACGAGAAAGCGCGCCGGGGCGAACTTGTTGTGGCGGCGCCGGTTGGCTTCGTGAAGGCTGGCGACCGCTACGAGAAGGACCCGGACCGGCGTGTGCAGGCGGCGATCTCACTGGTCTTCGACAAGATCGAGGAACTCGGCAGCGTGCGGCAGGCGCTACTTTGGTTCCACGAGCAGAACCTTGATCTGCCGGTGAAGCTAACGAGCGGCGATACGGCCTGGCGACGTCCAAACTACGCAACCCTCCACAGGATGATTGAGAACCCGGTTTACGGTGGCGCTTATGCCTATGGTAGAACAGCTGCGCCGGCAGGATACGGTGTGCATGACGCAAGCGGTAAAATCCGCCGCAAGGCAAGGAGCGAGTGGCTGGCCCTGATACCGCACGCCCATGAAGGCTATGTCACCTGGGAAAGGTTTGAAGCGATCCGCACGATGGTCTCAGGCAACATCCCCACAAGCCGTCACCATGGAGCGCCCAAGCATGGCGAGGCGCTGCTTGCCGGGTTGATCCGGTGCCGGCGCTGCGGACGCAAGCTAACACTACGCTACAGCGGAACGCAGCACCACATTCCGCGCTATAGCTGCACCCGTGGCTGGCTGGACAATGGTGAGCCGCGTTGCATCGCTTTTGGCGGTTTGCGCGTCGACGACAAGATCGAGGAGGCGCTTCTTGGCGTCGTCGGCCCCGGCGCCGTCGCAGCGGCGATGGCGGCCGCAAGGCAGGTCACCGAACAGCGCGATCAGGTTCGTGAGGCCCTCGGCCGCGACCTTGAAGCGGCCCGCTACGCTGCAGACCGTGCCTTTCGTCAGTATGATGCTGCCGATCCAGCCAACCGCCTGGTCGCCAGTGAACTTGAAGCGCGATGGAACCGCGCCCTCATTGGTGTCACCGAGGTGGAAAGCAAAATCTCCGCGCACGAAGCGGCGGCCCCAGCGCCGGGGATTGACCCGGCGATGCTTGGCCTGCTGGCTTCGAACCTCAAGACGGTCTGGTCTGCACCCGCCACGGATGCGCGTCTCAAAAAGCGCATTGTGCGTACGCTGATCCACGAGGTCGTCGCCGATATTGATGATGCAGCCTCTGAGATCGTTCTTGTCATCCACTGGAGCGGCGGCGCCCATAGCGAGGTGCGCTTACCCAAGCGCCGTCGCGGGCAGCGTAACAGCACGTCCGCCGACATCATCGCAGTTGTTCGCCAACTTGTGCTGATCGCGAATGATGAGCTGATCGCTGGGCTCCTGAACCGCAATGGCCTCAAAACGGGCAATGGAAACCGCTGGACCCGCGAGCGCGTTACGTCACTGCGCTCACACTATCATATTCCGGTCTTCAGACCCGCCGAGGATGGTATGGAACCTTGGCTCAATCTTTCCGATGCCGCTCGCCTCTTGCAGGTTGCGCCCAAAACGCTGCGGCTGGCGGCAGAGGCTGGCGAAATCGAGGCGGTCCATCCTCTATCCGACGGGCCTTGGCTCTTTGCCCGAACCACCCTTACTACTGACGCCGCCACAGCTATCACCAAACGAGCGCGTCAGAACTCGAGATACCCCGCGGGATCGCATCCCGGCCAACAAAGCCTATTCTCTTCAATGACATAGCCAGATGGGTGTTCTGATGCGCGATTGTAGTCGCAACGCCAGTTTTCGATGATCCGGCGCGCCTGCTTCAAACTTTCGAACAAGTGCTCGTTCAGACATTCGTCGCGAAAGCGCCCGATAAAGCTCTCTGCAAACCCATTTTGCATCGGCTTACCAGGCGCGATGTAATGCCATTCGACTTGGCGTTCCTCCTGCCATTTCAGGATCGCGTTCGAGGTCAGCTCCGTGCCGTTGTCGCTGACGATGAGGCAGGGATGGCCGCGAAGCTCGGCGATTTTATCGAGTTCGCGGGCCACGCGGACGCCGGACAACGAGATGTCTGCAACAAGGCATAAGCATTCACGGTTAAAGTCGTCGATCACTGCCAGAATACGAAAGCGTCGGCTATCGGTCAGCGCGTCGGAGACAAAGTCGAGCGACCAACGCTGGTTGATCCCTTTGTATGGACCGGCATTGGCGCTCGCGTTCCCAAAGCCCGCTTGCGTCCGCCGCGCTTGCGAACGGTCAGACGCTCCTCCTTGTAAAGCCGGTAGAGCTTCTTGCGGTTCAATGTCTTCCCTTCCCGGCACAGCAACAGATGCAGACGCCGGTAGCCAAAGCGACGGCGCTCTCCAGCGAGTTCGCGAAGCCGTTTGCGAACCTCCTCGTCGGCTCCGCGCTTTGCCTGATAACGATAGGTCTTCGGCGCAAGCCCAATCAGCGCACAGGCCTGTGCCTGCGAATAGGTCTTCTCTTCGATCGCCCAGGTCACGGCGCTTCTCCTTGCTCCGGGCGTCAGAAGTTTTTTCCGAGAAGCTCTTTCAGTGTCGCCACATCGAGCATCAATTCAGCGAGCAGCTTCTTCAGCTTCCTGTTCTCCTCCTCGAGCGCCTTCAGCCGCTTTGCTTCCGAGGCTTCCATGCCGCCATACTTCGAGCGCCAATTGTAAAAGGTGGCGTCGCTGATCCCGTGCTTCCGGCATAGCTCAGCCGCAGAAAGCCCCGCCTGATGCTCCTTCAATATCCCGATAATCTGCTCTTCTGAAAACCGGCTCCGCTTCATCTCCGTCTCCCGTCTTGTGAGTGGACCCTAACTTAAAGCAGGGGCATTTTCGGGGAGCAGGTCACGAGACACCCAATGCGGCGTCATTTCCAAACCATTCCTCAAGCAGCGCCTGTTCCCGGGATGTGATTGTCCCAAGGAATTCCTCTCCTCCTTTCATGGAGCGGAAAGCCTGATAGCCTCTTTCGAGAAAATCTTGCAGATCGGAGAGGCCGGCCAGCACGGCGGGCTTCCTCATCATCGAGAGGGCAGTGCCGATCAAGGGCTTCCGGGTGAGCCTTTCGAGAGATTTGCCAAGATGCGCAATGAGTTCAATCTGCCGCTCGCGATCGGGGCGGCGGCCGACGGCGCGATAGGCCTTGACGTAGTCTTCCTCAGATAGCGTGAAGACCTTCTTCTTGAGGGTCGCGACCATATCGCCGTCGAGGGACTCCGATAGCGCATTCAGCTCGATGGCATCCGACACCGTTTCCAGGCCCGGAACGGGAAGCACCTGCTTCATGATCGGGAGGATGCGACGGACTTCCTCCTCATGGCGGCTGAGATCCTTGGGGCCGTAAATCTCGCTCAGGAAGAACACTGCGGTGCTCGCATAGCGCGGGCTCTCGAGCAGGTCGGCATGGGTGCGCGCCAGCCGGGCGGCCTGCCATATGCGCAACGCGTCGCGCGCGGCCTGCGCTTTCGGGTCGGCGGCGAGCCTCGCTCTCACCTGCGCCGCGATATCGAGCTGAGCTTCGATCCGCGAGGCAACTTCATTCTTGGTAGTCAATCGTTTTCCTTTATGATGCATTTACGAAGAAGACTTGGATCGACAATTCTGAATATTTGGAATGCAAAGCTCAAGGGATATAGTTAGCGACTTCAGGCCGCGATTTTAGAGCCCAAAAAGGTGAACCGCGATGATCAAGGCGGAACGCATGTCCTCCGTGGATACGACCTGGCTCCGCATGGACCGGCCAGGCAACCCCATGGTTGTGGTAGGGCTTTTTACACTTGGGGGGCCGGTCGATCTCAAAAAGCTTGAGGCAACCATCGCGGAGCGTTTCCTCGTGGTCCCGCGGTTCAAGCAGCGCGTCGAGAGCCACGGCGGAGAATATTGGTGGGCCGAGGATCCCTACTTCGAGGAATCGCGGCACATCAAGCGCGTCCGGCTCCCAGGCAAGGGAGACCAGATCGAGCTTCAGCGCTTCGTCGCCGAGCTTGCTTCGGAGCACTTGGACAAAGCGCGGCCGCTTTGGCAGATGCACATTGTCGAGGATTACGAAGGCGGCGCCGCGGTCATCACCCGCATTCATCACGCGATCGGCGACGGCATGGCGCTCGTCGGAATGATGCTTTCCTTGACGGATGACGGCGACCGGCGCGTCTGGACGGCGCATGCCAAGGCGGCGCCGCCCGCACCGCTTTATTTGCCAGGGATCAAGACGCTGCAAAAGGGCATCGGCGCTCTGCAGAAAGGGATCGGAGTGACGGCGGGCCTTTTGAAGGAGGCACGGTCGCTGGCAGCGCACCCCGCCAAAACCGCAAGGATCGGCGCAGGCGTTGCCGGAGAACTGGCCTGGCTGCTGCTGATGCCGGAGGATAGCTGGACGCGTTTCAAGGGAAAGCCCTCGGGCAACAAGCGGGTAGCGTGGACCGCCCCGATTCCGCTGGATGAGGTCAAAGCCGCCGGCAAGGCGCTCGGCTGCACCATCAACGACGTGCTGCTGACCTCGGTGGCCGGTGCGCTATGCGAATACCTGAAGGAGAAGGGCGACCCGACCAAGGAAGTTGAAATCCGGGCGCTTGTTCCGGTCGACCTGCGCAAGAGCTATGAAGCGGGACAACTCGGAAACAAGTTCGGCATTGTGGGCGTGGAACTGCCGGTCGGCATCGAAAACCCGCTGAAGCGGCTGTTCGAAGTGCACCGGCGCATGCAGGCCCTCAAGCAGTCGCTTGAGCCTCCGGTCACGCTCGGCATGTTCGCCATTCTCGGCCACGCGCCGCAAATGCTGCAGGACAGGCTCTTCGACATGCTCATCCACCGCGCAACCGCCGTCATGACGAACGTGCCTGGACCGAAGACCCCGCTTTACCTGGGCGGCGCAGAAGATCGAGCAGATCATGTTCTGGGTTCCCCAATCCGGCGATATCGGGATGGGAGTTTCGATTCTGACCTACAACGGCATGGTGCAATTCGGGCTCGTCACGGACGCGGCGATGGTGCCCGATCCGGAGGCGATCATCGCGCATTTCAGGCCGCAGTTCGACCAGTTGCTTTACTATGTTCTGATGTCGTCGTGGGGTCAGGCTGACACGGAAGCCGCGGAACAGGCCGCGCTGCAGGCGGCGCCGGAGGCGCAGAGAACGCCCGCTTCACCGCCGCGCAAGAAACGCGCCCGGGCGAAACCGGCATTGCAGGCGGCGTCCCAAGCCGCGCCGGAACCGGATAGCGAAGCGCAGGCGCCAAAGGTGCGCAAATCCCGGCCTGCATCACAGGCCAGCGCAAAAGGCGCTGAGGCACAATCGGATGCCCAGGTGATGACGCCAGCCGCACCAGAGGCCAGCAGCCAAGCGCCGATCGCCAAGGCTCGCAAATCGAGGCCCGCTCCAAAACCTCGCGCAAAGGGCGCTCCGGTAAAATCTGATGCCCAGGCGATACCGCAAGCTGCGCCAGAACAAAGCGGCGAAGTGCCGATTGCTCCGCGCCGGAAGCCTCGGGCTGCCTCGCAGCCGCGCACCAGGGGTGCTCAGGCAAACTCGGGGGCTCAGGCGGTAGCTGGAGCCACGCCGGAACCCAGGATTACGGCACGCCGCAAATTGCCACGGAAATAACAGGGCTGCTGACTCTTGGCTTCATCCTTCGACAGGCTCAGGATGAGACCGAGTGTTTTCAATGGCGTAACCTCATAGTGAGCCCGTCGAACTATGGGCAGCAGGCTTGTACGCCGCCGCGCAGCCGCGTTTCGGCAAGACATTGCTCGAAGGCGGCGAAGCTCGCCAAAGCTGCGGCTTCGATCAGGCGCGCGGCCTCGGGCGCTTGGCCAGCCTCATTGAGCGCAGTGACGAAGTTGCGCCACATCACGCCGGTCTCCTTGCCATAGCCGCTGAAAAAATGCCCTGCCCAATCCGGGCTGATGTTCAGGCGCGCGGCCAGCTTGCCGAGCATGACCTGCCGCCCCAGGCTGGACCCTTCGAGAACGTACAGTGCGCCCAGCGCTTCCACCGGTTCCGCAAGCCGGGGCACTCCTTCAAACTTGGGAAGCTTCTCCAGACTTTCGCCGGTGTGGCCAAGATCCCGAAGATCCGCCTCGATCCAGCTCAATTTGCGCCGCGACCGATAGTCGATGCCGAACTTTTTCAAGTCCAAGGAGCCAAGTACCGCCTCCACCGGGCTGACGAAGCGGAAGAAACCTTCAAGGAAAGAGCGGTAGACCTCCAGCGAAGTCAAACGCCCGTCGAAATCCACCTCGGCTTCGAGCCGCAGGTGTGCGTCGCGCGTGACCAGACGAAGATGTTCTCGCAGGTTTGCCGGGGGCCGGGTTGCCATGTGTGACCCTTTCGCGAGAGGGTTGAGCCTTTGCCGCGACCATCCATAAACCGATTGCCGCTCGATGGCAAAAGCGGCTTGTTTTTGCGTCCGAACTGCGCCGGGATGGTTGGAAAATAGCCTTTCGGGCAAGTTAACGGAACCATTGATATTAAGAGAAAAGATACCATAGACAACGGCGCGTCCGACGCGCGACATGGTTAATTCCGGCCGCCGAAACATATTTAACGGACTTTTCAGCGCCCACTTCCGTCCAAAAATACAATCCGCTAACCCTGCCGATCAGGCTTGAAAGCTCATCGTTTTCAATGGGTTGCGCTGGCATCTGCCCCGCGCCAACGCGGAGTGTCCTGATTTTCTGAAATTTTGGGGCGCAAATTTCAGGCCGGAAATAAATGCCGTTAAGCATAATGGGTTAACGCAAAATCGGCGCGGCAACGAAGGCTTTACCATGACACCGTCGGCGGCGCATCAAGGAGAGCAACGACTCTGCAGTTGTTGGAAACAGCCAAAGTCCCCGCTGGCACCGAAAGCAGGGTGATCGCAGTCGCTGAACACGCCCGCCTTATCGAGAAACAGCGGCATGCAGCTCAGTGCAATGCCTCACAAGGTTTGGGTGTGACGCCACGCACGCCTTGAGCGGCGTATCGATGCCGTAGAAGTAGATATTGGCGACGAATCCGTAAGCGGCGGCGTCGATGCTGCCGGGCCTTGGCCCGAACAGATAGCCGCTCTCGGGCATGAGGTTCGCCAGGGTTTTCAAGTCTGCAATGCCTCTTTCATAGACGGCGGCGGGCTCGTAACGCCCGATGCCCTGGTAGTAATATCTCTGGAAATTGTATTTACGCGCCGCCTCAAGAGCTTCCGCCAGAACCGCTGGATGAGTTTGCAAAAGTGCGTCGCGAAATAACGGCCAGAACCGCTCATCGCTCCAGCGCGAATAGGACATTACCCAGTAAAGATCATCGAGCATGCGCCGGATCATCAGGTGCGTATCTCGTTGCGGCGAAGTCAGGCCGCTATCAAGATCGAGGCCGTATTTCCTGATGAGATGGGCGACGATCGCGTCGCTGTCGCCGATATGCGCGCCGTCATCTACGATATAAGGAAGCTGGCCGCGCGGCGCTTGTTTGGCGTCAAGAATATGCTCATGCTGGAACGGGAGATTGCAAAACTTAAGGACGGCGAATATTTTTAGCCCGTAAGGGTTATTGTCGGCAACTCCGAACAACCCCGGGTAGGAATACAATGTAATCATCTCATTCCTTTCCCCAAGCTAGAATTCCGCCCGCGAAGCTGGAAAAATGCAACTCAACAGATAGTGTAATTACTTTCCCGGGCCATCCGATAAAATTCATGGCGTTGGTGAGGTCTATCGTGGCTGCGAACGGGTTTCCGGGACGCGGCCCGCCGGTTCAGGCTCAGCCTTCATCAAGAAAGCTCACGCTTCTTTTTGACGGAGATGAAATTCGATCCCAAAAATTTTATCTTTCTGGTTTTATGTAAAACTTGTATTTCTACGCCGAACAGGGTTCACTCTTCGAGTGACATATCCTCATCAATCCGCGCTTTTTTTAGAAATACCATCGCACAACTTGCGCGATAGTGCTGCCAAAATAAGAGCATTTGCCTCGTTGTTTACAGATGAGCACATTAAACGGCTGCTTATTGACCTTGCAGAGAATTATGAACGGTTAGCGGCGAACGCTTCAAACCACGCCCCCGAATAGGGGATGGTGCTCTTGCTACAGTGGCATTATCGGGGCGCAAATTCAGGCTGGGACGCGCCTCTGTTACCCAAGCTCCGTTGGCGCACAATCGGTGGAGCAACCAAGGCGGCCATCCAACTCAACAGATGGTGTAATTACTTTCCCAGGCGATCCGATAAGATTTCACGGCATTTCTGTGAGGTATGTCATGGATGCTACCGGGATCGACGCCATCCGGGCGCTGTTGCGTTCCAAGCCGAGGCCAGTTGGCTGGGAGGAACGGCGGCGGCGCATCAATGAGGTCGGCTCTGTTTGGCCCGTCGCGGATGACGTGAAGCTCACGCCAGCGGACTGCGATGGCGTGCCCGGCGAGTTGTCCGTCGTTTCGGGCAGCGACGCTTCGCGGGCGCTCTTGTTCTTCCACGGCGGCGGATATTGCTCCGGCTCGGCGCTCAGCCATCGCCGGATGGTGACCGAGGCGGGGCGCGCGGCAGGCGTGCGCACTCTCGCCGTTGAATATCGCCTCGCGCCCGAGCACCCTTTCCCCGCTGCATATGACGATGCCCTGACGGCATGGCGCTTTCTGCGCAGCCAGGGCATTCCAGCGCGGCATATCGCGGTGGGCGGAGACAGCGCGGGCGGCGGGCTCACGGCAGCGCTGGCTTGCCGTTTGCGCGATGCCCAAGAGGAGTTGCCCGCGTGCCTCTGGCTGGTCTCGCCTTGGATCGACCTGACCATGTCCGGCGCTTCGCTCGTCGCCAAGGACGCGGTCGACCCGCTCATCCACAAGGACTATCTCGGCGAACTGGCCGATGCCTATGTGCCTGCCGGGATGGACAGAAAAGACCCGAGGGTCTCGCCCCTCTACGCCAAGCTGAGCGGCCTTCCCCCGATGCTGATCCAGGTCGGGTCCGCGGAGGGCCTTCTCGACGACGCCACGCGCTTTGCCGGTGCTGCGGGCTCAGCCGACGTGCGGGTCACGCTGGAGATATGGCCGCACATGATCCACGCGTGGCCCCTCTGGAACGCGCATCTGGAACCGGGACGCCGCGCGCTGACAGGCGCGGGCGGCTTCATCCGCAAATTCTTGAACGGCTCTGTTCCTGCTGAAAATTAGAAAGAATTGCGTCAAAACGACAGGCCAGATTTGATTTTGATCAAGAGCTATTGGGCCAGCCGTCACCGTGGCATGCAAAATACAGGGACATCAGCGGCCATGCCTCCCCCCGCCTCTGGTGTCTCGCCAAGCTAAAGTGCCTGGGGGAACTCGCAATTGCAGTTCCCCCTTTTTTGCTGCCGCTCCAAAAGGCCGAAAATTTTCAAACTGAGACACTTATGCGCTCACGTTTAGTCTATAATTTACTATTCCCATAAGTGATTGGGAAAATTTGTATAAAATAAATGGCGCTTGGCGCTAGAGTACTTAAACAGGTCGCTTTGCGGGCAATTCTCGCAACTCAATCAAGGATAATGTGCTCATGGCCGTAAGAAGAGGAAAACAACCATCAAGACGAACTGCATTCCGAGGTGGTTATACCGGAACCAGGCGAAAAATTGCAGGCTATGGATGGAAGCGGGATCTTCCCGACCAGCGTGATTACACCTACGCCGTTCCACAGGCCGTGATGAAAGACGGGATCCCCGCAGGCGTTGATCTGCGATCACTCTGTCCCGAAGTCTACGATCAAGAACAGATTGGCAGCTGCACGGCCAATGCTATTGCGGCAGCTCTTGAATTCGACATGATGAAGCAAGGAATGGAGGCTTTTCGACCGTCGCGCCTTTTCATCTACTATAACGAGCGAGCGATGGAAGGCACCATCGGGAGCGATGCGGGCGCGCAAATCCGCGACGGCATCAAGAGTGTTGGCTCTCAAGGGGATTGCCCGGAGAGCGAATGGCCGTATGACGGATCGCCTGCGCGCCCGGATGGCACGTTCCCGCCGGGACATCGCGCGGCGCTTGAGCCCACGCCACAGTGCTACCAGGACGCTGTCCAGCACACGGCGATGTCTTACTTGTCAGTCAACCAGAACCTCGCGGACATGAAGGGATGTCTCGCGGCAGGATACCCATTCGTTTTTGGCTTCACGGTTTATGAGAGCTTCGAGTCCACGGAAGTTGCTCAGACCGGCAATGTCCCGATGCCCGCATCCGGCGAGGAAATCAAGGGCGGCCATGCGGTTGTCGCGGTCGGTTACGACGATGAAGATCAGCTCTTCATTTGCCGCAATTCATGGGGGCCGAAGTGGGGCGATGCTGGGTATTTTTACATGCCTTACGCTTATCTGATCGATAGTAATCTTGCAGCTGATTTCTGGACAATCCGCCTAGTCAAATAGATCATAAGCGGTTATCCTGCCTTCGCGTGGATCGAGACCGTGAAAGTCTCGGCCGCGCGGTTTTCCCAGCTCCGCCGGCGTTCCAGTTGCAAATCGACATGGCCCGCCTGCATTGCCACGAACTGCCAGGTTCGTGATCCAAATGCGCCGGGCGCGGAACCGGACGCTGAAAAAGCATCTTTCTCAATTGTGAGGATGGGCTCGATTTCCGAGCAAAGAAACCAGCGATAGCCCGTGCTTGGGTTCTCGGAGAGACGCAGGCATATTGCTTCGCCGATTTCGACAGTAAGTCCTTTGCCGTTTTGCGAAGCGTCGATCTCTAGCATGGTGGAGCCTCATGTGACAGTCGTGGCGCCGGGCTTCCCGGTTAACCCGCCCATACCTTACCAGATCCAATCGCCGACGCCGCAATGGCTTAGGCAAACTTCGCTAATCTGCCCAACGGATCGTCATCCCGGCCAGGCGAAGCGCCGAGCCGGGGCCGCAAAAAGGCAGACGTTTCAATTCACTACGCTCCCGGATAAGGCTGCGCCTTTCCGGGATGACGCTGGCGGCGATCCATTGGCGTGTCTCGCGAACTTCGCTTAGTTCTACGGCCCAACCTTGCCTCATGCCGCGATTTCCGACTTCGCGAGTTCCACGTCCAGCCACTCCATGGCATCGGCCGGCTCGCATTGTGCGGCCTCCTCGTAGAGCCGGGTCGCTTCCGCAAGCCTGCTCTTGCCGAACAGCATGGCGAGGCCGTTCGCATACTCGATCCGGCCCACAGCCGAACCTGGATTGAGTTTCATCGCTTGCTGGAAATGCTCGACCGCAGCCTCCTTGCTGGCGCCATAGGTGAGGCGGGCAACCATGCCGCCCATCTTGTTGACGACATTGGCGTGGTAAGCGCCGAGCGCGATGTTGGCGTCCGCGTGCTTCGGCTCCAACTGCAGGACGCGCTCGAGCGCGTTTTTCATCTTGCCGCCAAGCCCTTCCGCTAGCGCTTTAACGACAGAGATGCCCTGGCCGTAGCGCCCCAGCGCCTGCGCATAGAAATACCAGGCGTTCGCCAGATCGGGCGCGGCGGCGTAAAGCTCCTCGCCGCGATGGACGGCATCCAGAAACATCGCGAGCTTGGTTTCCTTGTCGTGTTCGAGATAGGTGGCCTGGATGTTTTCCGCCTTGTTGGCGACATTCGCGCCGATGAGGCCCAGAGACTGGCCGAGCGTGAACGCCTCGTGAAAGTCGCCGCGATGATAGGCGCGCCAGGCATCCTGCAGCGTCTCCGCGGCCTTGGCGATCGGCACGTTCGGCTTCAGAGCGGGATGCTTCTCCACGAGTTTCTTGAGATAGGCTGCATCCGGGAAAGGCTCGCAGTCGCCGGTATGAAGGCGCGCCCAGTTCTTCTTCAGAGCGGGGCCTTCATAATCGAAGCCGTCGGTGCGCCCGCCGAATTCGTTCCATTTTGCCCTTCGCTGCCATGACGTTATCCTCCGGCCTCCAAATATTGTTGGGAAAGGCGCTCCAAGAGCCGGCGCTGGTCCGGCTCCAGATAGGGGCTCGCGAGAGAGAGGATATGGGCGATGCCGCGCGTCAGCGTCTCGCTACCAGGCTGCACTCTCGGATTGCGCACGTAGGCGTAGGACAGCCAATATGTCGCGATGATGGTCATATTTTCGGCAAGCGTCTCGATCTCGACCGGCGTGGCCTGCATGGCGCCCGCCTCCACGAGCCGGCGCATGATCGCCGTTGCGGTCTCGATCTGGTGACCGACAATTTCCTGGAAATACTTCTCGATCGAGCGATGCCGTGTAAGAAGCTCGTTAAGATCGCGATAGAGAAAGCGATATTTGAAAATCGTCTCGAACATCAGATGCAGGAAGAGCCAGACGTCCTCGGCGTGAGGCGGGTGCGCATTCGGCGCCGCCAGCGTCCTCTCGATGTCGCGGCGGAAGTCCTTGAACAGGTCTTCGACGATCTTTTCTTTCGACGGATAATGGTAATAGAGATTGCCGTGGCTGATGCCGATGTCGGCGGCGATCGCAGATACCGTTACGCTCGGTTCGCCAAAGCGGTTGAAGAGCATGAGCGCAGCCTCAAGGATCCGTTCGCGGGTCTTCCTTTTGGGTTTGTGCTCCATCGTCCGGCATCCCCCATGCCCCGCGAGGGCGGGAACGGGCTGCTGAAAAGTGATGCTGCCCATGGTTCGACAGGCTCGCCATGAGGGTTAACTCGTTGAAATGATGCGGCCTCATCCTGAGCTTGTCGAAGGAGGAAGCAAAGATTTCATGCTTCTTCGGCAGGCAGCTAAAGTCTAAGCCCGTTCCTCTGTCCTATGTAGTATGGGTTCAAGCCGTCCCAGCGTCTCGGAAAGATTTTGCAGGACGCCTTGCAGGCGCGGAGGTTCCGCCTCCTTCGGCATCAGCGTTCTCTCACGGTCCCTCAGCACGCCCTCATCGAGCGAGACGCCGTGGCGAGCCAGCACCGGCTTCAAGGCAGCGGCCCGCTGGAGCAAATCCTCCCGCGTCTGCTGATAGGCATGCTCGCAAAGACGCCGCCGGTCCGCGTAGCTGAACACATTGGTGAAAAACATCTCCCGGTCGTCGCGGCGCGGCTCGAAGAGAACGATATCGGCGTCCGGATACTCATGACGGTACCGTTCCATGCCGACCTTCATGCGGGAATAGATGAGCGACCTGAATGTCTGGGACAGGACCGTGATGAGACCGTCTTCGGCGAGGCTTCTGGTTTCCATTTCAGGCAGTTGAAGCTCCGCCTTGTAGGGCACCAGCGGGTTGATCGCGAAGAGCAGCTTGACGCCTTCCTTCAGCGCCGCCGAGGCATGAAGCGTCTTCAAGAGCGCGCCGTCGACGTAGTGGCGTCCGTCGATCTTCACGGGCGGATAATAACCGGGCAGCGCGGCGCTGGCCTCCACCGCTTTCGAGATGGGCACATGATCGAAGCCCGGCGCCCCGAACGTCACGAGAGCCGATGTGTCGAGATCGGCCGCCACGATGAAGAGCTTGCGCTTCAGCTCGCGAAAATCGTCGGTAAGACCTGGGGTGGCGGCAAGCCGCTGCAGATAGCGGCGGACGGGGCCGCTGTCGAAAATGCCGTTCGGCAGAGCCTTCGACAGCCGCTGGAAGGATTCTATGGCGGTCTGCTTTGGGTTGCCCCTGCAGATAATCGGTGAGCGCAGAGGCGAACAGCCGGGGCAGCGTAACGATCCGTTTTCCGTATTCGCGCAGCGCCAATCTCAACAGCACTTCGGGCTCGAAGGGATCGTCGTGCGCCGTTGTCTCGATGAAGCGCGCATGCATGTCGCGCGGAGACAACCCATTGGCGAGACCTGATGCGAAGAAAGCGCCCGAGCTGACGCCGACGAAAACATCGCAGTCATTCAGCCTGAGACCGCGCAACGCTTCATCCAGCGCAACGAGCGCGCCGACTTCGTAAATCCCGCCCAACGGGCCGCCGCCCGCAAGAGCGACGCCCGTGGGATCGCGTTTAACCTTCGTTTGCTCACCCATGGGCGTCGCCAGTTTTGCTAAGTATGAGTGCGAGTTGACGTTTTCTTAGCGGCCGCCTTGGCTTCGTGGCCGCTTTCTTCCAGAGAGGCCGAAAGCTTGTCCGCCACCTGTGTCAACTCGTGCACCCGCTTCGACAAGGCATCGATGTCCTGCTTGGTTGGAACGTCGAGGCTATGAAGGGCGCGCTGAACACGCTCGACAAAGACATTCTCGAGCTTGTCCCACGTTCCCGTCGCCTTCGACCGTGCATCCGAAATCGCCTCCTGGGCCGACTTCGAAGCGCGGCTTTGCACCGCCTCGCCTTCCTTCACGAGCGCGTCGAAAAGCTTGCCGCCTTCCTCCTGCCCTTTTGAAAATGCGCCAAGGCCCGCAAGCCAGATTTTAGAGGCCGATTCACGGATGGTGGAGACGAGACCGCTCTCGCTCCCTTCCCCGGCCAGTTCATCGAGTTTCTTTACCATGTTAAGCTCCACTTCCCCCTCGCCCAGCGAGTTATATTTGATATAGGAATTTATATTACTCGGAACTCGCGCTTCGGTTGACATTAGTCAAACCATTTTAGGCAGCCGCCTCTAATTATCTCGGCGAACGGAGGACGGCGGCGCACGCTGCTCAGGGAGGCTCAGCATGATCTACTTCGTCACGGGCGCGAGCGGCTTCATCGGGAAGCGGCTCGTCCGGAAGCTACTGGCCCGCGATGGTGCAACCGTCTACTTTCTCATGCGCAATCCAACTCCTGAGCGGGTCGAAAGGTTGCGCAAATATTGGCAGTCCGGCGCCGGGCGCGCGATCCCGATCGAAGGCGACATCCTGAAGCCGGGGCTCGGGGTTTCCGATAAGGACAAGGAAACGCTGAAGGGCAAGGTCGATCACGTCTTCCATCTCGCCGCGGTCTACGATCTGGCCGCCGACCCCGTTATCGAGATGGAAACCAACATTGAGGGCACGCGAAACGTCGTCTATTTTGCGAAAGATATTGGCGCGAAGCGTTTCCATCACATGAGCTCGATTGCCGCCGCCGGGCTTTATGAGGGCGCCTTCCGCGAGGACATGTTCGAGGAGGCGCGCGGGCTCGACAATCCCTATTTCGCCAGCAAGCACGAGTCGGAAAAAGTCGTTCGCCGCGAATGCGCGATCCCCTGGCGCATCTACCGGCCCGGCGCCGTTGTCGGCGATTTAAAGACCGGCGAAATGGATAAGATCGACGGCCCCTACTATTTTTTCAGTATTATCAAGAGGATAAGAGGTCTTCTTCCTCAATGGGCGCCCATGATCGGGATCGAGGGAGGCAGAATCAATCTCGTTCCGGTCGACTTCGTGACCGCCGCCATCGACCATATCGCCCATGTTGGCGGCCTCGATGGAAAGTGCTTCCACCTGACGGACCCCCATCCGTACCGCGTCGGCGAGGTCATGAACATCTTCGCTCACGCGGGGCACGCGCCGGACATCAGCGTCCGCGTCAATATCGGTCTTTTGCGCCATCTTCCGGTTCCGCTGCTGAGCGGCCTGACGAGCCTCCCCGCCATGCGGCGCTTGCAGAAGTCCATCATGAAGGACTGGGCGCTTCCCCCGGATGTCTTCACCTTCTTCAGCTATCCCACCCGCTTCGATTCCACAGAGGCGCAGAGCATCCTTGAGCCCGCCGGCATTCAGGTTCCGCGCCTCGAACATTACGCAGGGGCCTTGTGGGACTATTGGGAGCGCCACCTCGATCCGGACATCGTGAATGGAGGCACGCTCCAGAAACATGTCGCGGGCAAAGTCGCCCTGATCACGGGCGGATCATCCGGGATTGGCAAGGCGACGGCGTTCAGGCTCGCCGAAGCAGGGGCGGTGACCATCATCGTCGCCCGCGACCCGCAAAAGCTGGAAGCGGCAAAGCAGGAAGCCGCGAGCCGGGGGCTGAAGCTCATAACCTATTCCGGCGATATTACCCACCCCGATCAATGCGCCGAAATCGTGCAGACGATCCTCGAGAACCACGGGGGCGTCGACATCCTCATCAACAGCGCAGGCCGCTCGATCCGGCGCAGCATTTCCGAGTCCTACGACCGCATGCACGATTTCGAGCGCACCATGCAGGTGAACTATTTCGGCTCGGTGCGCATCACGATGGCGTTGCTGCCGGAAATGTGCCGCAAGGGCGACGGGCACGTGATCAACCTCTCCACCATCGGCACGCAGGTAAGCCTGCCCCGCTTCTCAGCCTATGTTGCATCGAAGTCGGCGCTGGAAGCATGGACGCGAAGTGCGGCTGCGGAGTATTTCGAACGCGGCGTCCGCTTCACCATCGTCAACTTCCCGCTCGTCAGGACGCCGATGATCTCGCCGACCAAGATCTACGAGCATGCTTCGGTGCTGACGCCGGAGCAGGCCGCGGGAATGATCGCCGAAGCGATCATCAACCGGACGGCGCGCCATTCGACCGGACTGGGCGTGTTCGGAAACCTGGTGCAGACCGTTTCGCCAAGGCTTCTGCTTCTGATCATGAATGTGCTGTATCAGGTCTTCCCGGAGTCCGCGCAGAAGAAGGAGGGCGAGCCGCATTCGGCACAGGAGCTTACGGCGGACCAGATCGCCTTTTCGCATCTGTTCCCCGGCATCCACGTGTGACAGGCTCCGCAGGCCTTCAGCCAAGTTCCTTCAGGACGATATCGAGAACACGCCGGGAAAACATGAAAGTCAGATGTCCCATCCCGGTCAGCACGATTTCTCGAGCGCCGGAAAGGCGGCTGCTGGTCTGGGGCGCGATGAAATTGTCCTGCGCTGTCCAGACGGTCACGGTTGGAACAGGAGCGGGCTCCCCCAACGCGGCCAGCCAGGCGGAGCCGGGCTCCATCTCCCGCGCATTCTCGCCACTCCCAAGGTGCGCAAGACGCGTCCCGTGATGCCCGCAGGCCAGCGTAATGAGCTTATCGACACGCTGGCTCCCGTAACGCTGGAGATAGGCCCGGACAACCAGCCCCCCCATGCTGTGCGTTACGAGCCGGAGCTTCGCGCTGCCGGTATCCCTGAGATAGGCTTCGATGTGCTGGTGAAGCTGTTCCGCAAACCTGTCGATGCTCACAAGCGCAGGTTCCAGGTCGATGGCTTCAACGTCGAAGCCGGCCGACCTCAGCCGCGGAATGAGCCACCACCAAAGGCCCGAATTGCACCGGTAGCCATGAACAAGCAGGACCGGCAGCTTTTCTGCGCGCCGCCGAACGGCATTAACGGAGAAGACCCTGTCCGCGAACGGTTGGATCACACCGAACAAAGCGAAGAAGGCAAGCCACTCCGTAAGGATCGTCCGGCACGCCGCAAGAAAACCGATGGTCTTGCCCGGAATGGCGTCGCGGCTGCGCGGCCAGCAAATCGCGAATGTCGCCAGAGTGAGAAGAAGATAAACGCCGAGCAAGGCCGCAATGCTCAGCGCCGCCGCCGCGGCAGGGCTCAGCTCTGCAAACCGAACCAGCAGATAAGCGCAAAGCGCCACCCCGAGCGCCTGGACCGCCACTCCCCAACGAAGCCCGCGTGCAACCATGCCTCTCCCCGGTCAAGCCGAATGGCTCCGTGGCTAAGCTTTTGGCGCGCGGGACGCAAGGAGATTGCGCGATGAGCCGGCATGCGACAATGTGCCGACTTCATCCGAGGCCACGCCGAGGTTGAAGTGGCCAGCCTAACTCGTGCAATCGGGGCCTGCCAACGGCAAAAGTTGAATATCGCGGTTGACTTTTGTCAGGAGCGAATCGGACAACGAGACATTCCGCGTCACAATGAGAGTATTCTCGTTATATCTATGAAACTGGATTTCGAAAACCGGACCCTCGCCGCCATCGAGAATTTTCACCTCGGGATAGCCCTCGCCGGACTCGCTATCGTCGCGCTCATCGGTTTCATAGTGGTATCCTGCCATGAGCGAATTGGAGCCTGAAAACCAGCACAGCTTCATCTTCTCCACGAACGCACGGCGCACATCCGCCGGCGGTCCGAAGGACAATCGCTGCGGCTCCGATCCGATCAGGCTTTCAACCGCCGGGTCTCGTCGGGCGCAGGCCTGCGGAATAAAAATCAGAAAGAGAAAAAGAATGATCCTAAACCACAAGCGCGCCCCCTGAGTAGCGTTGCCTCAGTGCCATTCGAGTTCGTTCATGGCAAAACTGAGGCTGACGCAGAGGGCGCCGGGCGACGCGAACAAGGTTTTATGAATTCGACCTCAATTGATCCCGGCCGCTCACGGGACCGCCCAGAGGCCTCGCCGTCTTGCGCCGCAAGCCCGGCTTCACCTGCCGCTGAGCCTCAAGATCCCCGGCGGACTCGGAAAGCTTGAGCTGCTCAAAGGCATCAAGAGCCTCCTGGCGAGCGCGGTCCAGCCTCTTCTCGAGTTCGGCGACGGAGGACCTGAGATTGTCCCTCCGCGTTATCGCCGCCCGGGCGAAAGTCGGGTAGGCGAAGTGATTGACATCGCTGACGCCTGCGGCCTGCTGCTCTATCTTTATCTGCTGGTCGAGGTCATTCGCCATGCGGCGGAAGTCGGCAATCATCATCTCGAGGTCGTTGACCTGCTGCCTCTTCTCGTCATACTCAAAACGCTGATTTTGTTGAGAATTAACTGTTTCGATCATGATCGCTCGAGGCCCCAACTCCGGTTACCACGTTTCGACGGGCGGTTATTCCAGCACAAAAACAGTTTCGCTCAAAACAATTAATGCCGAGTAAAGCGTCGCTGCTTTGCAACAGAGGGGCCGTTAATGCGTTATAAGGGAAACAGGTATTGGCCCGACTCACGAATTGCGTCACATTACGGGTGTCGTTGATTTGTCCGGGTGTGGTTGTGGCGAATGAATGGCTCGTCTGTCGGCAAGCAGCGTCTCTGCTTCAAGGCTCGGGCTCATCCGAATTTGTTAATATAGTTAAGCTTGCGCAAAGAAATATTGCGCCGGGTGTGAGCCAACGTAGTAAGCTTAAGTTTTCTTAACCTTTTCTGCGTTAATGTCTTTTTTGAAGTTAAGCTTCACGGCGCGGTCGGGCTTCCAGCCTCGCGTCTTGGCAGAACGGACGTGTTGCTAGCGAGGGATTCCTATGCGGGTGCTTCTTATTGAAGACGACAGCGCAACGGCTCAAAGCATCGAGCTCATGCTTCTATCTGAAGGTTTCAACGTTTTCCAGACCGACCTTGGGGAAGAGGGCATCGATCTCGGCAAGATTTACGACTATGATATAATCCTATTGGATCTCGGGTTTGCCAGACATTAGCGGGTACGAGGTTTTGCGATCCCTTAGGGTTAGCAAGATCAAAACACCGATACTCATTTTGTCCGGTTCGGGCGGCGTGGACGACAAGGTTCGCGGTCTTGGTTTTGGCGCCGACGATTATCTGGTCAAGCCGTTCCATAAGGACGAACTCGTAGCCCGCATTCACGCCATCGTGCGCCGCTCCAAGGGCCATGCCCAATCCGTCATCCAGACTGGCAACCTGATCGTCAACCTCGACACCAAGACCGTGGAGGTCGACGGCGCTCGCGTTCACCTGACGAGCAAGGAATACCAGATGCTGGAGCTGCTCTCCCTGCGCAAGGGGACGACGCTCACGAAGGAAATGTTCCTGAACCATCTTTATGGCGGCATCGACGAGCCCGAACTCAAGATCATCGACGTGTTCATTTGCAAGCTGCGCAAGAAGCTGGCAACGGCCAATACCGGGCTGCATTATATCGAGACCGTCTGGGGACGGGGCTACGTCCTGCGCGACCCGAAAGAGGAACAGGCAGCAGCCTGACATTCGATCAAGGGATTGAAACACCTGCTTGTGCGCTTCATGCGCACAGGGGCGTATAGTATGACCGGCTGCGCGGCGTCCTTAAGTCGTTGCAGCAGACCTGACATACTTAGCGGGAACGCGTTGAAGGCTGCTTCGCTACCAGCCCCGGTTCCCGGCAGATTTACACCATCGGCCCCCAAAACTCGCGGATCAACCCGCGCACCGCTTCAGCCTCCTCTGTTCCATTGACGGCCTTGCGAAACTCCGTCGCCTCGGGGAGTCCCGCGCCGTACCAGCCGAGATGCTTCCTCGCGATCCGTCCCCCCGCGCGCTCGCCGTAATAGGCCAGCATAGCCTCGAAATGCTCCATCACCGTTTCGAACTGCACGCGCGGTTCCGGCTCGACCGGCGCGACGTCCCCGCGTAAGAACGCCGCCACTTGCGCGATGATCCACGGCCGTCCGCAAGCCCCGCGCCCGATCATCACGCCATCGGCCCCTGAGAGCGCCAGCGCTCGCGCCGCATCCGCCGGGGTGCAAATGTCGCCGTTGACAACGACCGGAATGGAAACCGCTTCCTTGACCTGACGTACAAAGCCCCAGTCGGCCCCGCCGCCGTAGAACTGGCATCGCGTGCGGCCATGCACGGCGACCATCGCGATCCCGCACGCCTGCGCGATTTTCGCAAGACTCGGCGCGTTGAGGCAGTCCGGGCTCCATCCCATCCGCATCTTGAGCGTCACCGGCAGCTTCACCGCCTTGACCACCGCCTCGAAGATTTTTGCCGCATGCGCTTCGTCGCGCATCAGCGCCGCCCCCACCTGCTCCTTGACCACCTTTTTCACCGGGCAGCCGAAATTGAGGTCGATGATGTCCGCGCCGCGATCCTCGGCGAGACGGGCGGCTTCGGCCATGATTTCGGGATCGCGGCCCGCCAGCTGCACGGCCAGTAGGCCCTCGCCCGCCTCCCGCTCCGACATGCGCAGCGTCTTGCGGTGCTCGCGAACCACCTCCTTGCTCGCGAGCATTTCGGTTACAACCAGCTCCGCTCCGAATTTCCTCACCATGCGGCGGAAGGGCCGGTCGGTGACGCCGGACATCGGCGCAAGAATAACCGCGCTTTGCAGCGTCACGCCGCCGAGCCGGATGGGCTGCAATCGCGCCCTGCCTTCGGTCGCTGCGTTATCAAGCATTGGGCCGGACCCTAGCATCTGGCTGCGGATCCCGGCAACACCCGGTGAGAGAGCGCTTCCCCTGATAAGTGCCCATGGCGGCCTTCGGCCATTCGATCATTTTTCCAGGTGAGTGCGAGTTGTCCAGGGCAGCGCGCCGGCCAACGTCTTACGGTGGAAAGGGAGCAGAAAACCTTGAAGGTGGCTCCTGGCGCTGGTTAACATTCCCTGCATGTCTATCCCGACTCGAATGGTGCTTTGTTGCAACAGCACCATGCCTGAACTCGGAAGACGGCACCGTTCCACGCAGAAGGGGAAATCCCTCGCGTCGCCACTATTGTGCAATGAGCCCTCGGGTGACCTAATTATGAATTCAGTCGCGCCAGCAGTCCATATCGCTTCTCAAAATCAACAATCCACCTTATCCAAGTCTCAGAAACTATTCAACAATCTGATCAAAAAGATTGACGCAGAGCGAAAGCGGCTAGTGGCATGGCAAACAATGATTCCTCTTTACCATCAAAAACATGCAAGTGAATTTGCGCCGCTGACGCAGACGTTCAATGAACTCAGAGCGGAACTGGTACGATTGTTTGACAAGGCGGCCGCCGAAAAACTGTTTAGCAAGAACGATAAGGCAAAATTGAAAGACATTATTTGCGGTATTGCTGCAGAATTGATTGTTGAGAATGACGATGGAGATTTGAAAATGATTTACAACAAGCATAGCGGGGGCGACATCGATGCCGAGATAGAAGAAGAGAAGAGCGCGATGAAAGCCATGATGCAAGATATCTTAGGCGTTGATTTAGGCGACGACTTTAATTTTGGGTCGCCCGAATCCATGATGGCTCACGTCAGTGAGAAAATGCGGCAGAAACTGGAAGACGAAGAACAGGTCCGGCAAGACCATCAAAAGCGGAATGTAAAACTCAAAAGATCGGCCAAGACTCTTGCCAGAGAGGCGAAACAAGAGGCCGAAGCTCAAAACATCAGCCAATCCATCCGGGAGGTCTACCGAAAATTAGCTAGCGCTTTGCATCCTGACAAAGAACAAGATACCCTGGAACGAGACCGTAAGACTGCTTTGATGCAACGGGTCAATATTGCTTATAATAACAAAGATCTCCTCAAGCTTTTAGAACTACAATTGGAAGTGGAGCAAATAGACCAAGCAGAGATCAATAATATAACTGAAGAACGCCTAAAATATTACAACAAAATTCTGACGGAACAATCCAAAGAGCTTCGAATGGAGGTGTCAGCCGTTAGCGACTTCTTTAGAATACGCTTCAACATTGACCCAGACGTTAAATTGTCACCTGAGACAGCCATACGCAGGCTGGAAGACGATATAGAAAACCTCAAAAAAGATATCAGCGGTCTAAAGAATGATTTGTGCCTATTTCAAGATTTAAAAGACTTAAAAAAGTATTTGAAGCTCTATAGAATTCCTCCAAAGACAATCTTTGATGATGAAAGTTTTTGGAAAATGGAACCGTTCTTGTAAACAAAGTAGCGTAACTGCGGCTGATCTGGCTTGAGAAATGCGGCATAAGTGCATGGATATATGAAATTGTCTACCCACGATTATGACAAAGCCGGACGAGTTGACTTTTTAGTTTTGAAGCTTTTGGCCCATGGCTGCCCGAAACGGACACTCCCGCAAAGCGTCCGCAATAAGATCTGAAAGCAAACGTTGCCGCTAGAGCGGTTTTTGAGAACCCGCGACTTCTGCAAAGGGCCTGCTGCCGAGTTCGCGGAAGAATTGCCGGTCGCGCGGAGGTGTGTTGAGATGCGCACGACGAAAGCGGAGGGCTTCGATGACCATCTATCACGAGATCGAGGCTGACGATCCGGTCAAGGACAAACACCATGACTAAGCGCATCTTTCTCGCGGGGGCATCCGGCGCCATTGGCCGGCGACTTGCGCCACTGCTCGTCGCGAACGGATGGCATGTGGTGGGGTCTACGCGTTCAGAGGGCAAGGTTCCTTTACTAGCTGGGATGGGGATCGAGCCTGCCGTGGTCGACGTTTTCGATGCCGCTACGCTGCGACATCTCCTGGACGAGATCAAACCGGAGGTCGTTATTCACCAGCTCACGGATCTGCCTTACGCGCTGGAAGAGAGCAAGATGGCCGCCGCCCTGACGCGCAACGCACGCCTGAGAGACGAGGGTACTCGCAATCTCATTGCAGCTGCCATGCACGCTGGCGCGCGGCGTTTGATCGCTCAAAGCATTTCCTTCATCTATGCAGACGGCCCTAAGCTGCACAAGGAATCTGATCCGCTCCTGCCTCTGACGCATCCAATCTACGGAGAGACGGTAAAAGCTGTAATGAGCCTTGAACGTCAGGTGGCCGAAGCGCCGCTCGAAGGGATTGTTCTGCGCTACGGATTGCTTTACGGACCTGGGACGGGCTTTGACGCGGCCATCGCTCCGGGCGCAGTGCACGTGGACGCCGCCGCCAAAGCTGCCGAACTTGCGGTCACAAGAGGACAGCGAGGCGTCTATAATGTCGCGGAAACGGATGGAACGACATCGAGCGACAAGGCCATCCAATCTTTTGGATGGGATGCTGCTTGGCGTTGTTAGCGATCGCCCGCAATGCCGCCTTGCGCAAATGCGGTTTTTGCTGACGTGACACACGGGGATTCCGCTGTACCTCCAATTGCGTTCGAAGGTTTTGAAAGTTTGAACAGCGGCTCACGGTCCATCACGTCCCGCGCGGTTTCGCCCGCGAGGTCGGGACTGCGGAGGCGGGATCGTCGGGCCAGGGATGCCGGGGATAGCGCCCCTTCATTTCGGCCTTGACCGCCGCCCACGAACCTTTCCAGAAGCCTGGAAGATCGCGCGTGATCTGGATGGGCCGGTGCGCCGGCGAGAGCAGATGCAGTGTGAGCGGCAGCTTGCCGCCCGCGATGGAAGGGTGCTGCGACAGCCCGAACAACTCCTGCACACGGATATGCAGGGCGGGCGCGCCCGCCGTCTCGTAATCGATGGCGTGGCGGTTGCCCGTGGGCGCTTCGAAATGCGTCGGCGCCTCTTCCTCCAAACGCCGCTTCAAATGCCAGGGCAGCAGCGCATCGAGCGCCGCGCCAAGATCATCGGCGCCAATCTCGGACAGCTTCGTCTTATTGCCAAGGAACGGGGCGAGCCACTCCGCGGCCGTCCTGGCAAGCGCGTCATCGGAGAGATCCGACCATTCGTCCCCTCCAGCCCCGCGCAAGAAGCCGACGCGGTGGCGGAGCTGGATTTGCGCCTTGCTCCACGGCAGGCGGTCAAGGCCGGGCTTCGCGACGCCCTCGGCCAGGAGACGCGCGGTTTCCTCGCTCGCTATCACGGGGAGGGGCTCGTTTGCGAGCACGATGGCGTCAAGCCGGCGGACACGGCGCGCCCTCAGCGCGCCAGTGCCCTGATCGAATTCGATCTCGTCCATCTCGCGGATGCGTTCCCCTGCGGCTGCAGACACGTCGGCTTCATCCGCTGCAGCGGCGAGCAGGACGCGCGTTGACGCTGCCGATCCCGATAGCTCGGCCGCGACGAGGTATGGCGATCGCGCCAAAGGGTGCGCCGGATCGAGGTTTGCGCCCCGGCCATTGGCGAGCAGGAACTGGCCGAGGGTCCCTCGTGCTTTTCCGATACGCTCCGGAAAGGCGAGCGCCAGCATGCGCGCGACCGGCATGTCCTCACGAGGCCCTTGCGCCTGCCGGCCCCCGCTTGCCATGCGCGCCCACCCGGCCGCCAGTTTTCGCATCTCGCTGGCGCGGCGCGAGCGGTCACGGCGGAAAGTTTCCAGCCGATGAGCGAGATCGGGATCGTTGCCGCCAAGCCCGCGCTCCACCATGACCGCAGCGATCTCGGCAGCCTCCCCCGCGTGGCCCAGACCCGCTGCAACGATCGCCATGCGGGCGAGCCGGGGGGGCAAGGGCAGCGATCTCAACCGCTTGCCTGCGGCGGTGATGTGGCCGCGTCCGTCGAGCGATTTCAGCTCCGTCAACTCCTCGCGCGCGGCGGCGATGGCGGCGGCGCCCGGCGGATCGATCCAGGACAGCGAACGCGGATCGGCCGTTCCCCATTCCGCGCAGTCGAGCAGCAAGGCCGCCAAATCGGCGGAGCGAATCTCGGGCTCCGCGAAAGCGGGAAGGCTCTGCGTTTGAGGCTCGTCCCACAGGCGAAAGCAGATGCCGGGCTCGGTCCGGCCGGCGCGGCCTCTGCGCTGATCGGCGGCGGCGCGGGACACGCGCACAGTCTCGAGCCGCGTCACGCCCACGTCCGGCTCGAAACGCGGAACCCGTGCAAGACCGCTGTCGATGACGACCCGCACGCCATCGATGGTGATCGACGTCTCGGCGATTGAGGTTGCAAGCACCACCTTGCGCACGCCCTTCGCAGCAGGCTGGAGCGCGAAGTCCTGCGCCTCCCTGTCCATCGCGCCGTAAAGCGGAGCAAGGACAATCGCCGGATCGCCGACGCGCTCCTTCAGCCGCTCCTCCACCCGCCGGATCTCGCCCTGGCCCGGCAGAAACGCCAGGATGGAACCGGTCTCCGCGCGCAAGGCCCGCATCACCGCGTCCGCCATTTGATCCTCGATGCGCGTGGCGTCATTGCGGCCGAGATAACGCGTCTCGACCGGGAACGCGCGGCCGGCGCTTTCGATAACGGGAGCATTGCCGAGAATCTCAGCGACGCGCACGCCGTCCAGCGTCGCCGACATTGGCAGGATGCGCAGATCGTCCCGCAAGCCGCGCTGGCAGTCGAGCGCAAGCGCGAGCCCCAGATCGGCATCGAGCGAGCGCTCGTGGAATTCGTCGAACAGCACAGCGCCGACGCCGGAAAGCTCGGGATCGTCGAGGATCATGCGGGTGAAGACGCCCTCGGTGACGACCTCGATGCGCGTCTTCGGCCCCGATTTCGAGACCATCCGGGCGCGCAATCCGATGCGCTCACCAACAGCCTCCGACATGGTGTGCGCCATGCGCTCGGCGGCAGCCCGCGCTGCGATGCGGCGCGGTTCCAGCACCAGGATTTTGCGGCCTCCGAGCCAGCTTTCGTCCATCAACGCGAGGGGCACGCGTGTCGTCTTGCCCGCGCCGGGCGGAGCGGCGAGGACAGCCGACGAGCGCGCGGCCAGGGCCTCACGCAACTCGTCCAGAACGGCGTCGATCGGAAGCGGTGTAGCGAACTTCATGGCGGTTGTATCGAGGCGCCGCGTCCGTATCGCAAGCGCGAACTGGCCCGGCGGCGCATAAACCGCGGCGATGCCTGCCACGAATGATCGAAGAGCGGCAGTCTGAACGATTTTAGGTGAATGAAGAGATTGGCGGAGACATCAGGCCTGAAGCCAATGATAAGGTGCGCGAGGTCGACAGTGAGGCGCCGGCGCAAGCGCCATTAGCGGAAACTGCCATTTTTCATCGCGGTAATGGAAGGAACCATGATCACAGCCTACAGATGCGAGGGCAACCGTATCCAGCCATTAGCGCGCGACGCCCTCCCGGTCACGCTCGAAGGCGCTTCCACGGACATTGTATGGATCGACGTCCACAAGCCTACAGCAGTGGAGGACCGGCAGGTCGAGAAGTTGCTCTGCATTTCGCTCCCGACGCGCGAGGAGATGGAGGAGATCGAGATTTCGGCCCGCCTCTATCAGGAGGACAGCGCGGAGTTCATGACTCTGACCGCGATTGTCCACATCCACGCAGAGGAGCCTGAGACGACCCCGATTACCTTCGTGCTGAAGGGCGATACGCTGGTGACGCTGCGCTACGAGGAGCCCAAGGCGTTTGCCAATTATACCGCGCGCGCCCAGAAGCCGGGCGGCGTCCCGTGCTCCGGGGGCGAAATGATCATGATGGGCCTGATCGAAGCGCTGTGCGACCGGATAG
Organism: uncultured Alphaproteobacteria bacterium; assembly: GCA_963817495.1. Classification (GTDB taxonomy): domain Bacteria; phylum Pseudomonadota; class Alphaproteobacteria; order Rhizobiales; family Rhodomicrobiaceae; genus Rhodomicrobium. The sequence continues at coordinate 29,525 of CAWFOS010000021.1, forward strand.
CCGATGCGCTCGAAAATGTCGGGCGCGACATCGACAGCGTCTCGCGTTCAGTGTTTCGCAGAAAGCCCGGCGAGAAACCGTTGTCGAACCCGCAGGACTTGCAAGCGATCATCGAGAAGATCGGCCGCAACGGCGATCTCTTGAACAAGGTGGGGGAAAGCCTCGTCAGCATCAATCGCGTCCTGACCTATCACACCACGCTCGATGAAAACGACAAGCGCCGGGGCAAGGACGCCCGCGCCCGCTCCAGGGTGCTTTCCAGGGATGTGGTGGCGCTGACCGACCAGGCGACGTTTCTCTCGAACAAGGTCAATTTCATGCTCGATGCCACGCTCGGGCTTATCAACCTGCAACAGAACCAGATCATCAAGATCTTCTCCGTCGCGGCCGTCATCTTCCTGCCGCCGACGCTCGTTGCATCGATCTATGGCATGAACTTCGAGCATATGCCGGAGCTCAAGTGGCAGTTCGGCTATCTTTGGGCTATTGGGCTGATGATCGCCTCGGCAATTCTGCCCTATTACTTCTTCAAGCGCAGAGGATGGCTTTGATGCCCGGAGCGACAGGCTGCGGGAGCCGCGCCCGAGCGGATCGCCGCTTCCGTGATCGGGCGGACAGAGCTGCTTCCGGTAGCTCGCCCCCCGACCATAGAACCCCGCTTACAGGCCAACCGGCTTTTGCATATTTGCTGCGACCGTAACCGGACTTGGCATCAACGGACTACGTACTATTACAGCGGACCATATCCTCGAATTCATTTTGAGAGTGGTGCCACAGCTTGAATTTGAAGCGCAAGGATGGAAATCGTTGACCGGTTAGGGCCGCAATATCCGTGATGATCCTCCAATTCGGGCTCTTGCCTCATCTTTTCGGCTCATCAAATCCGGTTTGGATGAAGAACGAACGCTGTTGATCCTTATTCCTTCTTTCCTTTAACCTGCCGGTCATTATTCGGTGCTCGCCACAGACAGTTAACCTTTTAGCGCTTTCACGACCTCGTGGAGCGAGGAGTAATCAAGTTTTGTCTCCTGCCTTTCGGCTGCCGCCGCGGCGATGTCTGAAAGCGTGCCTGCAAATGCCGTTGCCAGAGGCGACAGATGCGCGACTTCGCCAAAGAGTTTCAGGTCTTTCTTCAAGTGTTCTGCCGGAAAGTTCGGATTGGCGTATTGCCCTGTCATCATCTGATTGAGCTTCTTGTCGAAGGTCGGCGCGTAGAGCGCGCTTTCGCGTAAGAGCCCCATGAATTGATCCACATCGATGCCGTTTTCCTGTGCGGCGTTGAGAGCCACCGAGAAAGACGTGGTCAATGCCCCGATCAGGAAATTGAATATCAATTTCAAGGCGGAGGCCTGCCCGACCGCGTCGAAAACGATCCTCTTGTTCGAGTATATGTTGATGAGCGCGCTGACCTCACCGTCGATATTTGCGGCCGGGCCTGCCATCGCGATCAAGCTTCCGCTGCGCGCCTCGGGACGGCTGCCAAGAACCGGATTTTCCACATATCGGCCCCGGCGGGCGGTCACTTCCTTATCCACAGCCACGCTTTGTGATGGCGATAGAGTCGAGATTTGTATGAAAGTCTTGCCGTCGAGGTCATGGATATCCTGGAGAATATCGATGATCGATGCGAAGTCCGAAGTTACGGCAATGACGAACCGGGTGCCGTCGATCGCCTGACGGGCGTTGTCGAAAAAATGGACATTATCGCCACCTTTTACCGGCGGCCGCCTGGCAAAGACGCTGACGCGGCTGCAGGCTTGAGCGAGCCGCTCAGCGAGGGCTTCAGCCAGGCGTCCATAGCCCAAGATGCAAACGTGAGGCGCGATGGTGTCGTTACTGTCGCTCATTTCCGCTCCAACCAGGCAAGCGCCTGGCATTGTACCGCCGGCGCCTTGTGACCACGCTTCGGATGCCCGGGAAAATAGCCAACCGGTTTACGGTGCAAAAATTAAGAATGGCAGGCCGCGGGGCCTGCCTTTTTTGTGTCCGGCGCAGTCTCGAAGCGTACCCCTCCTATGTGGGCTCCAGCGTGAACATGACGTCTTCGCCTTCCTTCACGGCTGAAAGCCTGAGCGAAGCTTCCGTTGCCAGGCGAGCCGCATAGTAGGCAATCACGAGCCTTCCATCGATGGTTCGGGTGTCCTTTCCAGCGAAAACATCCGCGATCCCCTCTGCGACGCGCGCCGAACGGCCCCGGCAGAGGATGATCAGTTTGAGCCTGGACTTCGAACGATCCTTCGGCTTCGTCACCGAAAGACCAACGTAGAAATCGCCGCCGGCCGGAAGCGCGGTCAGGGAAACGGCGAGCAGCGCCAGCAGAAGCTTGGCCTGCTCCTTTTCGACGTCCTGAACGTTGGCCTGCCAATGGAGCCTGCGCTTTCCGTTTTCGATATAGCGGCGCGCCACCTGCTCGACATGGCCAAGCGGCACAACCGCCCCGAGGCTCGACGCAACCCCAAAGGCAAGCCGATGGAAATCAAGCTGAGCCCAGGCGGCCTTGGCGCTGTTCTGGATCAACTCCAGCGCATAATACCGGGTATCCTCGTCGTTCTCTTCTTCAAGAAGCTCAAGGCCATTGTTGATGGCGCCGATCTGCCCGGCCAGGTCATGACAAATCTTGCTCGATATCAACGCCGCAAGGGCGGTGTCTTCGAGAATTGCATTAGCTGTCACGATATGTCCTCCTGCTCAGGCATTCGATTGCGCCCGTGGAAGCGCCGGAACTGCGAGATGTAAACGTCCAGGCACCATGATTTGGCCATGCACTTCAACCACTGCTCGTAAAAAAAGTAAGTACGCGAGCACAAAAGTTACAGCGTCCGGGCCCCGCCTGGGATACGTCATGCAGCTAACCACAAAGGACCTTAGAAAATCGTGACCGTCAAAGCGCCCCCCACAGAGGAACTGGCCCAGCCGATCATCGCCATCGCCCAGCGCGCCGGCGCGGTCATTATGGACATTTACCGCTCGGACCCGAACACCCGCTACAAGGCGGATCAATCTCCCGTGACAGACGCCGACCAAGCCGCGGAGACCCTCATCCTCGAGTCTCTATCGAAGCTATTCCCGGAAATCCCGGTCGTCGCCGAGGAAGCGCTTGCTTCCGGCACTATCCCCGATGTCCAGAACTGCTACTTCCTCGTCGATCCTCTCGATGGCACGAAGGAGTTCCTCAAAAAAAACGGCGAGTTCACGGTCAATATTGCTCTTGTGAACGCTAAGCAGCCCGTTTTTGGCCTCATCTACGCACCCGACAAGGATGACTGCTACGTAACGCTCGCGAGCAATAGAGCAGCCCAATTCAAGCTCCTTCCGGACCACAACCCCTCTCCGCGCGACAAGTTCGATTTTCAAATACTGACAGGCGACGCTCCCCGGCAAAGACCGATGACCGCCATGGTCAGCCGTTCTCACCTGACGCCGGAGACCGAAAGCTTCCTCAAGGGGCTGGGTGACCCGGAGAGGCTTCCCTTGGGCTCGTCTCTCAAATTCGGGGTGATCGCAAGGGGTGACGCGGATGTCTATCCTCGTCTTGGACGGACTTCCGAATGGGACATTGCCGCAGGCCACGCTCTCCTCAATGCAACGGGTGGATGCGTTCTGACAACCGACAGGCAGCCGTTCCTCTACGGGAAGAAGGGAGAGCGTTTCCTCAATCCGCCATTCATCGCGTGGCGACGTCCGCCGAACTCCATTGTGAGCTGAAGCCGCTAAGCAAAATTCGCTAATCTGCCAACGGATCGTCATCCCTGGCCAAGCGAAGCGATCGATTCCAAAATGCTAGAGCAGCTTATTCGCCTCCAAATGGACCCGGGCTGCTCCAGGCGCGGCTCCGTGGAGAGCCCAAAGCGCAAGGGCAAACAAAACGATGGCATTCGCCTGATGGGCGAGCGCGATCGCCAGGGGTACGCCGTAGACGACGGTTGCAACCCCAAGCGCGATCTGGATGAAGACCGCAGCACTTATCGCGAGCACCGGAAGCCGCAGCGCCCGTGCTCGCCTTGTCTTCCATATGAAGATGGCAAAACCGGCCGCAAAAATTGCGATGACATAAGCCAGGATGCGATGCGCGAATTGGGCGGTGAGCGGGTTCTCAAAAAGATTGATGTACCATGGAGAGAAAACGTCAAGCCCGGGGGGAATGATTTCGCCGTTCATGAGCGGCCAGGTGCTCGAGGCGTGGCCCGCTTTCAAACCGGCCACGAAGGCCCCTGCGATGATCTGCACATAGACAAGACCGGCGAGAATGCCTGCCCCGAGCTTGACCGCAAGGGGGGCATTCAAAGCGGAGCGTCTTTTCTCTGTTTGCGTTGAGCGCCCAAGGGAAAGCGCAAGCCAGAAGGCATAGCCCGCTATAGCGACCGCAAGCGCAAGATGAGCGGCGAGCCTGTATTGGCTCACATCCACGCGGTCCGCAAGCCCGCTCTTGACCATGAACCAGCCAAGCGCGCCCTGCGCTCCTCCGAAAACGAAAAGCGCCGCGATCCGCGGTATGAACCGCCGCGGAATGCTGCCGCGCGCAAGGAAACCCGCGAAGGGGATGAAAAACACCACCCCGATCAGCCGTCCGAGAAGACGGTGCGTCCACTCCCACCAATAGATGGCTTTGAAGCCTTGGAGGGTCATGCCGGGATTGATCTGCCTGTACTCGGGAATGTGCCGGTACTTCTCGAAGGCCTCCTGCCATGCGGCCTCGCTCATCGGCGGCACGACGCCGAGAATCGGCTGCCATTCCGTGATCGACAGACCGGAGCCCGTCAGCCGCGTCGCTCCTCCCACCACCACCGTGGCAAGCACCAGCCCTGCAATTGCAAAAAGCCACGCCCGCACGGGCACAAGCCGCGAGTTGAGGCTCCCGCTTTCAGCGATTTCCGTTGCCGCGGCATTTGCAAGCGATGTCATGATGAAAGAACCCAACTCCGGTTTTCGACCGGAGGTGGGCTCTCAACGCACATACTAAAAGGCCTGAAGCCTGCTTACCACCGCCGCTCGCCAGCGCGGAGAAGCGGGCCGCCGATGGTGTATTGGGGCAAAGCAAGCGCGTTATCGATGGGGCTCGCATCCCTGTCCCAGCGATAGCAGAAAGGCAGATCCTGGTCGTAGGCATATTGGCTATAGCCGTATCGCCCAAGGGGAGGCCGCGCGTAGCGGCTGACGCGATAGCAATTGTAGGCGCACCAATTGCCGAAAAGACCCCCGCCGCCGTGGCGGTGATGAGAAGCCTTGACGATCCCGCTTCTTAAGCCGGAAATTTGCGCCTTCGGCGCATTCAAGGCGGCAGCCTCATTCACTAAGACAATCGTAGCGACGATGGCCGCGCAAAGAGAAACGAGCGCTTTCATTCGATTGGGTCCCTGGCTGGAAGCTCTCTTCGAGCCGCTAACCCCAGGATGGGCGACCTTGGCTAAGAAAGCGTTGCATCCAAGCAAATTTTTTTGAATCGAAAGGGAGGAATTTTTCACCTCCCCTTGACCCAAGCCTACCAACCGAAAAAACCGCCAAAATAGCCGCCGCAGCTTCCCCAGCCGCAGCCGCCCCAGCCGCCACAACCGCCACAGCCGCAGCCGGTGTAGCAGGGCGTCGCATAAGTGTAGAGGCTGTAGTATCCGCAGCATGGGCGGTGATAATAGTGCGGACGGTGATGGCAGCCGCAACTCACGGTGATTGTCGCTGCGGGCGCTTCCAGCGATTTCACGGTGCTTCCCGGAACGGCAAAAGCACTCCCTGAAACGAGCGTTGCCGCCAGAATGGCGGCGGTTGCAATGACGAGCCTTTTCATCTTTCCCCCAAAAATAGCAAATAGCAGCAGCATCAGGCTGCACTATCATACTAAATCAGCAGCAATACGTTTTAATTAACTAGGTTACTCGGAAGAGAAGTATCGGATTTACAAAACGCTCAGGGACATTTACGAAGGGAAAAGCTTGCCCGAAGTCTGTGTGTCTCGATCGGCGCAGCGCAGCTTTTGAGGCGAGCGATGCGGCTGAAAGCAGGCTCTGCAGCACCCCCTGGAAGAATAGATTACCGTTATGAACATCCGTCAAAGAAAACTGGCCGGAACCTTGATTTTCGTTACAGGGTCCGTCTGCTACTTTTTCTTCGCCATCACCATCGCAATCGCGAGGCTGCCCGGTACCCCTATGTGGGTGCAGCTTCTCTTCTATCTCGTGACCACGCTGATCTGGCTTTTCCCTTCGGCCCTCTTGATACGCTGGATGCAGAAGCCTGATCCGAAGCAAATGACCTGAAAACAAAAAGGGCCGCTCGCGCGGCCCTATCGAAGAAAATCACAGTTGCTCAGTACGGTCCTCCACCTTCGCCATACGGACCACCGTCGGGACCGCCATAGCCTGGACCGCCAGGGCCACCGGGACCACCATAAGGACCGGGGCCGCCATAACCCGGACCACCGGGACCACCATAGCCTGGGCCGCCTCGCCCTGGCCCACCGTAGCCGGGACCGCCAGGGCCGCCATAGGGACCGGGACCGCCATAGCCGGGGCCTGCCATCCTGGGACCATAAGGGCCGCCTCTGAAACCACCCATGCGGGGAGGCCCGTAACCGCCATAAGGCTCACCGTAAGCCGGACTGGCCATGCGGCGGCCGCCATAGATCGGGCCGCCCATTCGCGGACCGCCGTAGTACTGCTCGCCGCCCATGCGCGGACCATATCCGGGGCCGGGGCCATAGCCGGGACCCGCCATGCGAGGACCGCCGTAAGCGGGTCCACCCATACGCGGGGGAAGATAACCGGGGCCGCCCCGCGGGCCGCCATAGGGACCGGGACCGCCGTAGCCGGGGCCTGCCATCCTGGGACCATAAGGGCCGCGCATGCCCGGACCGCCATAGGGACCAGCCATCCGCGAGCCGTAAGGCCCGGCCATCCGCGGACCACCATAAGGGGCGCGCATACCCGGACCGCCATAAGGCCCACCCATTCGCGGGCCATAAGGACCGGCCATGCGCGGACCTCCATAAGGCGCGCGCATACCTGGACCGCCATAGGGCCCAGCCATTCGCGGGCCGCCGTAAGGCCCACGCATGCCCGGACCGCCATAAGGCTGAGCTGCCATGCGGCCACGATAAGCAGGACCGCCGTGTTGCGGGCCGCCTTGGGGGCCAGCGACGTGAATGGGACCTTTTGCGTGCGGCGCGCCGACATAGCCGTTTTGCCGCACCAGTGCGAAGGTACTCTTGGGATTGACCTCGACTGCCGGCTTTATGGGAGTTGCATCAGTTGCGCCGTCTCCGGCAGCCGACGCACCACCTCCTGTCATGGATAACCCCAGTGCAGCCAGAGCCGCGACCATGACTCGTGTCATCGACATGACACCCCTCCTTACTCACTGACACACCTTCGGCCACTACGGGGTCGACGCCGCCAGAATTGTGCTTACGCTCAGCCCCCGCACCCGATTTAGGCTCTTGGTGCGAGGCTTAAGCGTATTTAATCCAACTTTGCTAAAATTTTCCTTAACGTGAGCTGAACAAGCGCCATAGACAGGGAGCGCGCTGATTCGGCATCTGTTATACGTGTAAGAGAGAAGCAGCTCTGCGCCGGCGTCGCGAACTGGCCCTCCTGGGCCGGGAACGCTGCTATAAAAAGAAGCGGCGCCGATGGCGCCGCCGCTGTTCCTGAGAGTTGGCTTTGAGCCGTTCAGCTTACCACTTGATGCGGACGCCGGTAGCGAACGTCGTGTCGTTGTTCTCCAGAAAACCGCTGGCGAGGCCGCCGCTGATCTCACTGAAGGTTACGCCGGCATAGATATCCATATGCTTGTTGAAGGCGTAATCAATAAGGAACGAGCCTTGGTTGAGGTCGCCGGAGCAGTTGCTGGCGATCGGATTCCCGACGAAGCCTGTGTTTACTTTGCCTGATTGGCGCGATTGGTGGCTGTATTCGCGGCGCAGGTATTAGTTACTCCCATGACGCCCCCCTTTGTGGGGTCTATAGCGGACAGGTAACTATTCTGCCCCCACCAGTACCAAGCGCCCGAGAGGCTCCAGGGACCGTCCTCGTACCTCGCGCCGGCCCATGCGGTGTCCCGCTCTCTGTCAGAGCCAAACGCCTCGTTCCCGATGCTCCCGTTGGTTACGGTTAAGTACCGATAACCACCGATTGTAGTAAAGCCGTTGTAGTATTCTTGGTAGTGGGACGGATTCGACTGGGTCACCGCTTGATAGCCGCCGAAGAGGGTCACTTTGGCAGTGGGCGGAGCGCATGGAGCGTCCTTCAAGCCTCCGCAAGGCGCATCCTTCATGCTAACCGGCTGTCCCCCGAAGAGGCCCGGCACGTTGAATGTATACTTGGCCATCACGTCCCAAGCTTCGTTGTTCGTGATGGTGCCCTTCAGATATTCGCAGTTAGCATTGTCAAAGCAGTCAGGTGCGGCGGTCGCAGCGATTGGTGCGGTAGAAATCGGACCCAGGCTAACCGCGCCATTCTCCATCGTGTAGAAGCCATCGATCGAGAAGCCGCCATAGGTGATGCCCACATTCGCGCCATAGCCGTCGCCCACCATCGGCGTGTCCTGGCCGCCGTTGGTGTACATGCCCGCGGCATGGAACGGACCGTAGGTGAAGATGTATTTCACCGAGTCATCCCAGCGCGCGGTTTCCGTGCTGCCGATGCCGCCGCCCGGGGTGCCAGAATAGCCAATCAGCGAGAAGGCATAAGAGCCGGCCATGGGATCGTAGGTGCCCAAACCCGTCTTAACCAGCGAGTTTTGGCGGCCAACGGTCAGCGTGCCATAGAGCGGGCTGCTCACGCCGCCATAAGCCGAGCCATTGAAGGCCTGGCCGCAGCGGCTGCCGTCGCCGTAGTTATCCCCGACGAAGGTGTAGTTGTAGCTCGGAGTCCCGGGCGTGCCGCCGTAGCGATATTGGCCATTGGCGCGCATCAAGCTCGCGCATGCATCAGAAATCTCGCCGGAGATCGGGATTGAAGCCCGTGTCGAGCTTGCCGATGGCCTGGAAGCCGTAGCCGATGTTTTCCTCGATCTTCAGACCAACGGTAGATTGCGAGAGCGCATTGTTGGTAAGGGTCGAGACGCTTCCCCGTGCCTAAGGCGACCCGTAGATGGTGTAGCTTGGGCCGACATAGAAAGCCCCGCTCGCGGGTAAAGCGTTGGTCATATAGGAATAACCAACGTCGATCGTGCCGTAGAAGGTAACGCCGTGCCAGGTTATAGGACCGTCAGGTATAGCAGGCGCAGCATCCTTCACGCTGTCCAGACTTAGGTCAGCCGCTTGCGCGGAGACCATTAAGCCGCCGAGTAAGATGGCGGAGAGAAGAGATCTTTTCACCGTGTAAATCCCCGTTTTTGAGAACGCTGTACATTGGAACCCCATAAAATGAGCTCACCCGAAGGCAAGCCCGTGCTTGCATGGTCTGCATTCCGCTGACAGTCATCCCCTCGCCCCCCACTCAATATGCCCAACTGCGGCACGGCTCGAGATGCCCTATCATGGGCGAATTAGTTTCGGGCTCAATCCAGCCCGACTCAATTCGCCCATACTGTTTGTAGCTAAGCGAGCCTCGCCCGGCAACGCGGAAGCGAATACTTGGCCACAGCCCGGGCCCTTGCTGTGCCTTTTGAGCTACAGAAAAACCCGTTTCTGCCGTAGTTTAACCGCAAGCGAGCCTAAGCTGAGCAACTCCGGCGACATGGTTGCCGCGTTTGGGGCAAAGCGCGAATCAAAAAGACATTTTCGGGATACAGAACAAATCGCAAACGGGATCGCGAGGAAAGCTCCATAAACTGCGGGATCGAGGCAGGTTGATTGCCCAGCCCTGCCGAAAAACAGCAAAGCAGCGCGCGCCCGGACTGACCGGCGGCGGAAAACGGCGGCCTCGGCGCTCCATGTTCGCCAAACCATCGAGGCGGAGCGCGCTGGCTTATTAGCCGGCCTCTATGCTGCGCCGGGTCCTTTTTTCTCAAAGGCGATGGAAATCGTGTAGTCCTGCGGCAGGGCGCCCTCTTTCACCGGAATGGTCACATCGCGCACAACGGAGAAGTAAGACAGAGGATTTTCCCTGGTGATCGTAACGGTTACGGCGACCGGCTCCGACTTCACCTTGTTCCTGGCCTTGTCCAGAACCTGCATCGTAGCCGGCAGGGTGACGGTCCCCGGCTTGCCTTTCGGCCCGAGGAGGACGCGTCCTGCTATGCCGTACTTGACCTGCACCACGCCGGACGTGGCCTGGCATTCGCGCGCCGTCTTGGTGATCTCTCCGCGATTGATGACCGAAGCCCCATCGCCAACGCGATTGCCCTCGTAAATCGTGACGGAGCGCTGGCCGCCTTCGACCTGCAGAGGGGGGCAGCCGTTGGCCGCGGCCATCTCGATCGGACTGTCAGAGTTGGTTCGAGCCGCTGTCAGCATGCTGTCCTCGGTGATGACCGGAGTATACGAGTTCTCCGGCCTCCCGCCAGAAGGTCCCGCGCAGCCGCTCGCCGCCGCCACAAGGCAGCCGAAGCTCAGCAGTTTCAAGGCTGCCGGTAACAAACCCCTCACTTGCTCCTTCATTTCCGATCACCAAGATTTCGACGGATTTCAGCGCGCCGCGACTTTGAGTAGCGTTGCTTTTTTATGGTTTGACGCGCTCATTATTGCTACAAGAAGGGCTTGGATTTGAGCACGCTCGGGGACCCTAGCCAGCCGGAGAGAGGGCCGCAAGCCTAGATGTTCCCCTTCCCTACCAAATTTGACCTTTTTGCGGAGTTCCGCACGCCTTTTGCGATTGCAAAGTCTTGGAGATGGGCCCTATGACGACAAAACCACACCTCGATGTGTTGCTCGCGGCGCCAAGGGGATTTTGTGCGGGCGTCGATCGGGCGATCCAGATTGTGGAAATGGCCATCGAGAAGTTTGGGGCTCCCGTCTATGTCCGCCACGAAATCGTTCACAACCGCACCGTTGTTGAAAGCCTGGAAGCGAAAGGCGCGGTTTTCGTCGAGGAACTGAGCGAGGTTCCGAACACCAATGCGCCGGTCATTTTCTCTGCCCACGGCGTGCCGAAATCGGTTCCGGAAGAAGCGGCAAAACGCAGATTCTTCTATCTCGACGCGACCTGTCCCCTGGTCTCCAAGGTGCATGTGGAAGCGGAGCGGCATTTCGAGAACGGGCTCGAGATCATCCTGATCGGCCATTCGGGGCATCCCGAGGTCATCGGCACTCTGGGCCAGCTTCCAGAAGGCGCCGTTGCGCTCATCGAGAAGGTGCGCGATGTTGAAGCCTTCACGCCCCGCGATCCTTCGAGGCTCGCCTATATTACGCAGACCACGCTGTCGATCGACGACACCATAGAAATGGTCAAGGCGCTCAAGGCGCGCTTCCCTCTCATTCAGGGGCCCCACAAGGACGACATCTGCTACGCGACCACGAACCGCCAGCGCGCCGTGAAGGCGATTGCTGACAGGTGCGACGCCATCCTCGTCGTCGGTGCGCCGAACAGCTCGAATTCGAAGCGGCTTGTCGAGGTGGCTTACCGCTCCGGCTGTCCAAAGGCCATGCTCGTGCAAAAAGCCGCGGAAATTCCCTGGGAGAACCTGCAGCACATCAAGGTCCTGGGACTCACGGCCGGCGCCTCTGCGCCTGAAATCCTCGTCGAGGAGATCATCGAGCAGTTCAAAGCTCGCTACGACGTAAGAGTGGAGGTGGTCAGGACTGCCACCGAAGACGTGATTTTTAAGATTCCGCGGGCTCTCCAACAGGCCGCCGCGCAGTAAAGCATGGCGGTCTATACGGAAGTCACAGCCGAGGATTTATACGCGCTCCTCGAATGGTACGATATTGGCTCGCTCGCCGCCTTCAAGGGGATTGCGGAAGGCGTCGAGAATAGCAATTTTTTTCTCGGCACCGCCAATGGCCAGTTCATTCTGACCCTCTACGAGAGACGCGTCTCGGCGGAAGACCTTCCCTTCTTCCTCGGACTCATGGAGCACCTCGCTCAAAACGGCGTCAGGTGCCCCACGCCTCTTCACGACCGACAAGGGCGCGTTCTTCAAACACTTTCGGGCAAACCCGCCGCCATCGTCACTTTCCTGCCAGGATATTCTTTGCAGAAGCCGCAGCCGGCGCATTGCCGGGCGGTCGGCGCCGCGCTCGCCGCTCTTCATGAAGCCGGGGGGACATTTGCCCTGAGGCGGGAAAACGCGCTTTCACTTTCAGGCTGGGCCAAGCTCTTCGCCTCGGTGGGAGGCTTCGCGGATGAACTTGCCCCAGGCATGTCCGCACAACTGGCGCACGCACTGGATGCGCTGTTCGAGAAATGGCCCCGAGACCTCCCGCGCGGCGTTATTCACGCCGATCTTTTTCCCGACAATGTCCTGTTCCTGAACGATGCCGTTTCCGGCGTGATCGATTTCTATTTCGCTTGCAACGATCTGCTTGCATACGATCTTGCGATCTGCATGAACTGTTGGTGTTTCGAACTCGATGGTGCTTTCAACGTGACGAAAGCGAAGGCGCTCTTCAACGGCTATAATTCCGTTCGCCGGCTTGAGCCGGAGGAGATTTCTGCCCTGCCCATACTCGCGCGCGGTGCGGCCGTGCGCTTTTTCCTGACCCGCCTCTACGATTGGCACAACACACCCGGCACGGCTTTCGTGAAACGAAAAGACCCTATGGAGTATTGGCGGAAGCTCACCTTCCATCAAGGTGTGGAGACACCTCGCGCCTATGGCCTCTGACAGCGCAAGCGGCCCGGAAAGCGCCGTAACGATCTATACGGACGGCGGCTGCAAAGGAAACCCAGGGCCCGGAGGTTGGGGCGCTCTTTTGATTTACAAAGGGCGCGAGCGCGAGATCCATGGCGGGGAGCCGCTCACGACCAACAATCGCATGGAGCTTATGGCAGCCATTGCCGCGCTCGAAACGCTCAAGCGCGGCTGCGCCATCGACCTGCACACGGATTCACAATATCTCAGAAACGGCATTACCGAGTGGATCGGCGGATGGAAGGCGAACGGCTGGAAGACCGCCCAGAAAAAGCCCGTCAAGAATGCCGATCTCTGGCAGCGCCTCGACGCGGCGCGCCAGCGTCACAAAGTGAACTGGCATTGGGTTCGCGGCCATTCAGGCCATCCCGAAAACGAGAGAGTTGATAAACTTGCCCAGCGAGGCATCGCTGAACAAGAAGAGATTTTGAAAGGCGGCGGCTCAGATGCTGCACCCCCGCCTGACAAGACCCTATAAGTCGCGAAGAAGCCGCTCGGCGCTGCTTTCCACCGCGTCGCCCGGCTTGCCCTCCACATGAAGCGCCTTTACAACGCCGTCCTCAAGCAGCATGGCGTAGCGCTTTGAGCGGATGCCGAACCCGATCGGCGCGCCATCCAGTTCGAGCCCGATCGCTTTCGCGAAATCCCCGTTGCCGTCCGCGAGAAATGTTACCGTGCCCTTGGCCCCGCTCGCCTTGGACCAGGCGTCCATCACGAAAACGTCGTTGACGGCCGTGCAGGCAATGACATCGACTCCTTTGGCTTTGAAATCAGCGGCGTGCTGCAAAAAGCCAGGCAAGTGCATGTTGCTGCAGGTGGGCGTGAATGCTCCCGGCACTGCAAAAAGAACAGCCTTCTTGCCTTTGAAAAGCTCATCCGTCGAAATCTCCGAGGGGCCGGTCTCGGCCATGATCTTGAACTTGGCGTGGGGCAGCGGGCTTCCTGGGGTTATGGCCATGACGGTCTCCTGGTGGCTTAATATGACTTAATATGAGGTGGGCAATGGCGTTGTATCCGGTTGAACCGCCAAGATCCATCGAACCATGCCTCACGATCGCTTGAAGGAGCCAATTCCAAAAGATGAAAAGATTTCATCCGGAAGGATTTCAGTCATCGATTTGTCTAAAACGTATCGTCCCTGAGGAGGCTTCCATCCCGCCTGTGGCATAGACCTTGCAACTCCTGCGGACGGTAATCCCAGCCAAGAGCCGGGTCTCGCAAAGGGTGGGAAGCATTCTGTGTTGCGGCGATTTGAGCGGCTGTGTAGTCGTGGAAAGAATGAAAGCTCATACCCTATCGTCACGGCATTTGCGCTTCCCCGCCGCCATAGGGTTCCTTCTGCTTGCGGCCGGAATGCTCGCGACTGCGAGCAACGCTCAATTCTTCTCAGAAGATTCCGCTTCGAAGGTGATTCGCCTTCGCCAGGGGGAAGGGCCAAGGGCAAGCAACCGGCAAAACCGGGGCGTCCAGAACCGCATCAGTCCCAAGCGCCGTGCGGGCAAGGAAGGTTCAGCGGAAGCAAAGATCGATGCCGAGCAGGCCCGTGCGCTTTACATCCGGCGCAAATCGAGGCTTGCGGAGATTTAGGCCGAGCAGCGCGACCTGTCCAGGGACAAGGCAACGCTCGCTTCGAACCGCGCCAGGATGAGGGCGAGGCGCATCGAAACGGCCCACGCTCTTCGGTTGTCGGAACAGTTCCTGACCGAAATCGAAGGTCGGCTTGGGGAAACCCGCATCAAGGTAAAAGAACATCGCGAAAAGCTGGAAGAAAAAAGCGCGCAGATGTCCACGATTTTTGCTCTGATGCAAGGCATGAGCCGGGAGCCGCCGCCGCTTCTGATCACGCACGCACGCGACGCTTTGAAAATGATCCGAAGCGGCATGGTGCTAGCAACCTTCTATGGAGATATTGAAAAGCTCACAGCGCAACTCTCCGAAGAGGTTCGGACGCTGGAAGCAGATCAGAAAGAGGCCGAACTTCAAGAGCAGCGCCGCAAGAACGAACTGGCCCATATGAGCCGCCTCAAGGTGCAGATCGAGCAGCTCATCAAGGAGAACCGTGGCCACCTCGAAGCCAACGCTACGGCCGCAGAGCACCTTAAAAGCGCCTCGAAAATCAATACGGACGGTCTGAACAACCTGGAGGAGATGCTTCCGGTTCTCGACGCAGAGGCCGCTCATAGATCTGATGTCTTTACGAAGGGATTAGACGGCGGTAAAGGGCTTGAAGTCGCGCCCGATGCGACAAAGGTGGCAATGCTGCAACCCGGCCGCATGCAACCGTCAATTCCGTTTGCAAATTCTCAAGGACTCTTGCCGTTACCTGTTCAAGGGAAGATTCTCATGCGATTTGGGCAATCGGACCAGAATGGCATGCCATCGAAGGGCATTCATCTTGAGACACGGGCAGAGACGCAAGTTATTTCTCCGTGTGATGGCTTGATTTTGTATGCGGGTCCTTTCCGGTCGTATGGTCAACTCTTGATTATCAATCCCGGTGGAGGGTATCATATTGTTCTAGCAGGCATGGACAAGATCGAAGCGCAACAAGGTCAATACGTTCTTGCCGGCGAACCTATTGCAGCCATGGGACCCGAAGCCCATACTGACGAGACGTCACTCAAACGCCCTACCCTCTACGTCGAGTTTCGTAGAGATCAGCAGTCGATCGATCCCGAGCCGTGGTGGTCTTCGGGAGGAAAAGGTTAGAGAGATACATGCGCAAATCGGAACTGGCGCTCGGTGCCTTCCTCATCATGCTGGTTTGCACGGCCAGCTTGTTCATTTTGCAATCCACGCGCCGGGATCAGGCCGTTGCGGCAAATGCAGAGATTTATAAGCAACTCGACCTTTTCGGGGAAGTATTGGAACGCGTGCGCGCCGAATATGTCGAGAAGCCGGACGATACCAAGCTGATCGAAAACGCCATCAACGGCATGCTGCAGGGCCTCGATCCGCATTCGAGTTATCTCACGCCGAAAGAATTCCAGGACATGCAGGTTCAGACCCGCGGCGAGTTTGGCGGGCTTGGCATCGAAGTGACCATGGAAGACGGCGTCGTTAAGGTCATCGCCCCGATCGACAATACGCCCGCCGATCGCGCCGGCGTCCTGTCAGGCGATTACATTACTCATCTGGATGGCGATTCCATTCAGGGGTTGAGCCTGAACGAGGCCGTCGAGAAGATGCGCGGGCCGGTGGATTCGCCGATCACTCTGACGATCCTTCGCAAGGGCGTTTCGACGCCCATTCAGGTGAAAGTTGTCCGTGATATCGTTCGCATCAATCCAGTGAAGTACAGCGCCGAGGATGATGTCGGCTGGATCAAGATCAAGACCTTCCAGAGCGAGCATACCTATGAGTATATGAAACAGGCCATCGATGACCTGAAGAAGACCATCGGTCCAAAGCTCAAGGGTTATGTCATCGATCTCAGGAACAATCCGGGCGGTCTTCTCGATCAGGCAATCGCCGTTTCAGATGCTTTCCTCGACAAGGGCGCAATCGTTCTGACCAAAGGCCGCAATGCCAGCGAAAGCAGCCGCGCAAACGCCAAGCCGGGTGACATTACCGATGGCAAGCCGCTCGTGGTGCTCATCAATGGCGGTGCCGCTTCGGCTTCGGAGATCGTTGCGGGGGCGCTGCAGGACCACAAGCGCGCAGAGGTTGTCGGCACCCGGTCCTTTGGCAAGGGCTCGGTTCAGACCATGATTCCGCTCGGAGCCAATGGCGGCCTGCGCCTTACGACCGCCCGCTACTATACCCCATCCGGCCGGTCGATTTAGGCTACGGGGATCGTCCCGGACTATGTGATTGAGCCGGAGTTGCCCGACGATTTGAAAGCACAAATGTCGGCGTTCACGCCTAAAGGTGAAGCAAGCCTGCGCGGTCACCTTAAGAATGACAGCGCCCCTGAGGCGAAAGGCAGCATCTCGTACGTCCCGAAAGAGAAAGAAAAGGACGTTCAACTCAAAGCGGCGATTGATCTTCTTCATGGAAAGAAGATTGAGGCCACCAAGAAGCTGGAGAACGCCGCAGCGCCAGCAGCGGCCCAGGCTGCGGAAGTGCCGAATTAGACTTTCGCACCGGACATTCCGACCCTATAAAAGGCTCATGTCGAAAACCATGAGCCTTTTTTCGTTGGTGAGCCCGACGGAGTGAAAAGATGAAAGCGCTTATGATTGCTGCAGGGCTGTTTTTCTCGATCTTTGGTGCGGTTATCGCGTATTACGCCGCTTCCGATCCGGGTCACGAATACGATATGGAATTCGTTCTTCCCATCGATGCACGTCAAATGCCTGTTGCCTCGCCTGCGGTTCAGTCCTCCACAGCCGAGGATGAGGCGCGTGCTCCTGCATCGGAGGGCCGCGCAGAGGCCGGGAAAGCGGCGGCGATGCCGGACAGACCGCCCGTTGAATTTGGCGAGCGCCCTGGTGCCGCATCCGAGGCCCAGCTTCAGAAATAGCCGGCCAAAGGACGGCTCTTTCGCTCGATTGCCTTCGCCTGATAACCCGGCGCGACCCGCGCGCTCCTTCGCCATGTTTGTTGCAAAAATGGATTGGCAATGTCTCTCATGAACCCCGATACGCTTCCCTACCGCCCCGGCGTCGGCATCGTGCTCCTGAACACAGAGGGACGAATCTGGCTCGGGCGGCGCTTCGAGGACCTGTTATCCCAGGAGTACCAGCAGCGATGGCAAATGCCACAGGGCGGAATCGACAAGGATGAAGATCCGAAGGCGGCCGCTTTTCGCGAACTTTACGAAGAGGCCGGCGTCTCAAGCGCGAGCATCATCGCCGAATCGAAGAACTGGATTCAGTACGACCTCCCTCCAGAGGTTGTCGGCAAGGCGATGAAGGGTAAATTTCGCGGCCAGGAGCAGAGGTGGTTCGCGATGCGGTTCACGGGCGATGATCAGGAAATCAATCTCGTTCCCGAAGGCCACAAACCCGAGTTCGACGCCTGGCGATGGGCCACCGCAAGCGAGGTCATGGACGAAATTGTCGGCTTCAAGCGCGATGTTTATCGTGCGGTGCTTGAGGAATTTCGCGCTCTGCTCGTCGCCTAAACAATTGTGCTAACAAGCAGGAATAACGAGTTCCTAATCGCCGCAGCGGGTTGCATTGCAGCAAAGGACTATGTTAGAAGCGCTTCAGGCATAGGCCGGGCTTGACTCCGGACATTGGAAGCTTGATACGAAAGCACGCTATAACGCACCCGCGTTTCAGCGGCTTTTTGACTGTTGGAGAGAACGTTTTGGCTAGCGGCGGCCCTGAATTTACAGTGGCGGAGCGTTACGCGGGAGCTTTGTTCGATCTCGCCCGCGAGAACAATTCCGTTGACATCATTGAGCGCTCGCTCGACCAGTTTCTGGGTTTTCTGCGCGACAGCGCTGATTTGCGCCGTTTCGTTTTGAGCCCGATGTTTTCCGCAGTAGAGCAGGAGAAAGCGCTTTCCGCCGTCCTGAAATCGGCGGGCATTGCCGGGCTTACGCGCGATTTTCTCCTCCTGCTGGCGAAGAACCGACGGCTCTTCGCTGTCGAAAACGTCATTAAGGCTTACAAATCCATCTGTGCCAAGGCGCGTGGCGAGGTGGAAGCCGAGGTCCTTTCCGCAATGCCCCTGACAAAGGCTCAAACTCAGGAATTGACGGATACGCTTCGACAGAAACTCGGCAAGACACCGAGGCTGACCACGACGGTTGATCCCAAGCTGCTCGGCGGGCTCATCGTCCGCGTCGGCAGCGAGATGATCGACACTTCTTTACGTACAAAACTCAAGAACCTCGAAAAGGTTATGAAAGAGGCCAGCTGATGGAGCTTATGGAAATCCGTCCGTCCGAAATCTCCTCGATCCTGAGAGAGCAGATTAAGAATTTCGGGCAGGAAGCAGAAGTCTCCGAGATTGGACAGGTGCTATCGGTTGGCGACGGCATCGCGCGCGTGTACGGTCTCGATAACGTACAAGCCGGCGAAATGGTCGAGTTCCCGGGCGGCGTGCGCGGAATGGCGCTGAACCTCGCAGCTGACAACGTTGGCGTCGTTATCTTCGGCGACGACAGAAGCATCAAAGAAGGCGACACCGTCAAGCGGACGGGCGCGATCGTGGAGGTTCCCGTTGGCAAAGGGCTTCTCGGCCGTGTTGTCGATGGTCTCGGCAACCCGATTGACGGCAAGGGACCGATCCAGTCCACCGAAAAGCGCCGCGTCGACGTGAAAGCGCCAGGAATCCTTCCCCGCGAGAGCGTGAAGGAGCCGATGCAGACCGGTATCAAGGCGATCGACGCTTTGATACCCATCGGGCGCGGCCAGCGCGAGTTGATCATCGGCGACCGGCAGACTGGCAAGACGGCTGTTGCTCTCGACACGATTCTGAACCAGAAGTCGGTAAACGCGACGGGCGACGAAAGCCAGAAGCTCTACTGCATTTATGTGGCCGTGGGCCAGAAGCGCTCGACGGTTGCACAATTCGTAAAAGTCCTGGAGGAGAACGGCGCGCTCGAATATTCGATTGTTGTGGCCGCCACTGCTTCGGAGCCGGCTCCCTTGCAGTTCATCGCGCCTTATTCAGGCTGCGCCATGGGAGAATACTTCCGCGACAACGGCATGCATGCTTTGATCATCTACGACGATCTTTCAAAGCAGGCCGTTGCTTATCGTCAGATGTCGCTCCTGCTTCGCCGTCCACCGGGACGCGAAGCTTATCCGGGCGACGTGTTCTACCTGCATTCCCGCCTCCTCGAACGTGCCGCGAAACTGAACAAGGATCACGGTTCGGGCTCCCTGACGGCGCTTCCTGTCGTCGAGACGCAGGCGAACGACGTCTCCGCCTACATCCCAACGAATGTGATTTCGATCACGGATGGCCAGATCTTCCTTGAGACGGACCTCTTCTATCAAGGCATCCGGCCAGCGGTGAACGTCGGTATCTCGGTGTCGCGCGTGGGCTCCGCCGCGCAGGTGAAGGCCATGAAGCAGGTGGCCGGCGCCATCAAAGGGGAGCTTGCGCAATATCGCGAAATGGCGGCATTCGCACAGTTCGGCTCCGACCTCGACGCAGCGACCCAACGCCTTCTCGCGCGCGGATCGCGCCTGACCGAGCTTCTGAAGCAGCCGCAATTCTCCCCGCTCAAAGTGGAGGAGCAGGTCGTGGTGATCTTCGCCGGAACGCGCGGCTTCCTCGACCCGATCCCGGTTTCAGCCGTAAATGAATTCGAGCGGGAGTTGCTGACGCTGATGCGCACCGACCATAAGGACGTCCTCGATGCCATCCGCACCTCGAAGCAGATCACGCCCGACATAGAGCAGAAGCTCAAGGACATCCTAACGACATTCTCCAAACGCTTTGCGGCTTAACCCGGGGCTTCGGAGAGCATCATGCCGAGCCTGAAAGACCTCAGAGGCCGCATTTCGTCGGTGAAAGCGACGCGGAAAATCACGAAGGCCATGCAGATGGTGGCCGCCGCGAAGCTTCGTCGCGCGCAGGATCAAGCAGAGGCTGCCCGGCCTTACGCCGAGCAGTTCGAAAAGATTTTGGAACGCTTCGGCGGACGGTTGGTGCCGCCAAGCGTCATGGCCAAGCTTATGACCGGCACCGGCAGCGATGCGACACATCTCGTCGTAGTCGCGACCGGAGAGCGTGGTCTTGCGGGGGCGTTCAACTCGAACATCGTGCGCCTCGCCCGCGATCACATTCGCCGGCTCCAAGCCGAAGGCAAGACGGTCAAGATCATGACCGTCGGCCGGAAAGGGGCTGATCAGCTCCGCCGCGACTACGAGAAATTCATGATCGAGCACGTCAATTTACGGAGCGTCCGTCAGATTGGCTACGTGAATGCGATCGACATTTCACGGCGGATCCTCAAGCGGTTCGAGCATGGCGAGTTCGATGTCGCAACGCTCTTTTTCTCGCAATTCCAGAACATCATTGCCCAGAAGCCAAAAGCGACTCAGCTGATTCCGGTTGAGCTGCCTCCTTCGGATGCGATGGTTGAGTTCGAGCCCGATGAGGCGGAAATCCTGCTCGATCTGCTGCCGCGAAACCTGGCGAGCAAGATTTACAGCGCGCTGCTGGAGAACAATGCCGGTTTCTACGCCTCGCAGATGACGGCTATGGATAACGCGACGCGCAATGCGGGCGACATGGTCGACCGCTACACGCTGGCCTATAACCGCGCGCGGCAGGCGATGATCACCAAGGAGCTGATCGAGATCATATCGGGAGCGGAGGCGGTATGAGCGGGATCCCCGTGAGCAGAGGGGACGTATCAGCTGCGCCGCCATTGAATGGACATGACCGGTTTTGGGGAAGAAAGAGATGAGCGATAGACGAGTCGGCCGGGTACGGCAGGTTACTGGCGCTGTTGTGGACGTTCAATTTGATGGACCGCTGCCAGCGATCTTGAATGCGCTTGAGACGCAAAACCACGGCAACCGCCTCGTGCTGGAGGTGGCGCAGCACCTTGGAGAAAACACGGTGCGCACCATCGCCATGGATTCGACCGAGGGCCTCGTTCGCGGTCAGGAGGTGACCGATACGGGCGAATCCATCGCAGTGCCGGTGGGAGAGGAAACACTCGGCCGCATCATGAATGTGATCGGCGAGCCGATTGACGAGGCAGGGCCGATCAAGTCGAACCAGCGACGCCCGATCCACTCGCCGGCTCCGGCTTTTGTCGATCAATCGACCGAGGTCGAAGTTCTCGTAACCGGCATTAAGGTTGTGGACCTGCTCGCTCCCTATTCCAAGGGCGGCAAGGTCGGCCTGTTCGGCGGCGCGGGCGTGGGCAAGACGGTGCTCATCCAAGAACTGATCAACAACATTGCGAAGGCCCACGGCGGCTACTCAGTGTTCGCGGGGGTTGGTGAGCGGACGCGCGAAGGCAACGACCTTTACTGGGAAATGATCGAGTTCTAACGTGAACGTCGATCCCCATGAGCACAACGGCTCGTCGAAGGGTTCGAAATGCGCACTGATCTTTGGCCAGATGAACGAGCCGCCCGGAGCGCGCGCCCGTGTCGGTTTGGCCGGCTTGACCGTCGCTGAGTATTTCCGCGATCAGGGTCAGGACGTGCTGTTCTTCGTGGACAACATCTTCCGCTTTACGCAGGCCGGCTCTGAGGTGTCCGCTCTTCTCGGCCGCATTCCCTCGGCCGTGGGCTATCAGCCGACACTCGCCACCGACATGGGCGCCTTGCAGGAACGCATTACATCCACACAAAAGGGCTCGATTACGTCCGTGCAGGCGATCTATGTGCCTGCCGACGACTTGACGGACCCCGCGCCGGCCACATCCTTCGCGCACTTGGACGCGACGACCGTGCTGTCGCGTTCTATTGCTGAAAAGGGCATCTATCCTGCTGTGGACCCACTCGACTCCACGAGCCGCGCGCTTGAGCCGCGCATCGTTGGCGAGGAGCATTATCAGGTCGCCCGCAGGGTGCAATCGATCCTGCAACGCTATAAGGCGCTCCAGGACATCATCGCGATCCTTGGCATGGACGAGCTTTCCGAAGAGGACAAGCGCATCGTGGCGCGCGCCCGCAAAATTGAGCGGTTCCTTTCGCAGCCGTTCCATGTCGCCGAGGTCTTCACCGGCAAACCTGGCGTACTTGTCGATGTCAAAGACACCGTGAAAGGCTTCAAGGGGCTGTGCGATGGTGAATATGACCATCTCCCCGAACAAGCCTTCTACATGGTGGGCACCATCGAAGAGGCGATCAAGAAGGCCGAGGAACTCGCCGCCGCGGCGTAGCCTTCACATTTTCGGTCTCGTGGCGACTGCGCACGTCGCCACGAGACCGGATATCGGTTTCCCCTGACTTAAGCCGAGAGCGGACTCAGATGGCCGACACATTCCACTTTGAACTCATTTCGCCGGAACAGACGCTCGTCGCCGCCGACCTTTCCGAGGCGGTACTCCCGGGCCAGGAAGGCGACCTTGCCGCCATGCCGGGCCGCGCGCTCATGATCATGAAGCTGCGCCCTGGCATTCTGACCACGCGGGCGAAGGACACCGAGAAGCAATATTTCCTGCGCGGGGGCTTCGCAGACGTCGGCTCGGAACGAACCGTGGTTCTCGCCGAATATGCCATTCCTCTCGCTGATCTGACCGGCGATATCATCAACGATGAAATCGCGCAGGCGCAGCAAACCTTCGATGAAGCCCCCGAAGATGGGCGGCGTATTTCGGCCTGGGACCGGCTTGAGCGCCTGCAGGCGTTGAAAGAGCGCTTGGCTCTCAAGTAGCCCGTTTCTCGCCGCTCAGGCCGTTTTCACGGCCGGCGCTTCCTTCGACAGTTTTTCCAGCCAGCGCTCAATGCGGGCATGGTTCACTCCGAAGTCGCTTTCTCCAAGCTGTGAGCGGCTGTAAAGCGCGATTGTGGACCTCCCATCGCCGAGATCAATAAAGCGCACTACGATTGTGTCGGGAAAGCGCATTATTTTCGTGCGCTGAACGTAACGCTGGGTAAGTCCGCCATCGTCCGAGGCAACCTGCTCTACACGCGGCTCAGACGCGATGACTTTTGCGAATGCCTTTTCAAGCTCCGGAGCGCTTACCGCAAAAAGCGGCGGCGTAACATCGCTCTTCGCAATGCAAAGGTTCTGCGGGCAGGCAAGCGAATCGTTTGGCGAGGACCGCCGTTTAAGCGTTTCGAAGTTAACTGGGCCAAGATCCGGAGGGCCGAACAAACCCCAGATTCGTTCAGGGCCGGCGATAAGGAATGCTGCCAGGATTGCTATGGCGGCGGCTGCGACAACGGCTAGAACTGTGGACCAGAAATGCATCGGAAGACCCCGGTCTGCGGCGATTTCACAGGCTCTCTGCTGTAGCACTATTCAGTCAAGAAAACATCCGCATTCAATGCAATTCGAGAAACAAGAAGGGGCCCGAAGAGCCCCCTTTACATTCAACGCTTGCACCGCACTCGCTGATGGCTGATGCGTCGCTTAGAACAGCCCGAAGAATGAAAACCAGGATCGATGGTTACCGGCCATGGACGCCTGAGCGGCCATCGCTGCGGCTGGAACTACCGCAGGTGATGCATCCGCACCGGGACCGGCCGGCTCTTTTGCATCGGCCGCAGCCGCTTCGCCCTTGTCATTGGCAGCAGCATCAGGCCTCCGTTGCGACTGCTCTTTTGCTGCACTGGCTTCGACGAGCTTCGCATTCAACACGCGAGCCTCTTCCCGCGCAGCAATGAGCGCGGCTTCCGCGGCTTGCCTCGAATGCTCCGCTTCATCAAGGCCTTTCTCTGCCGCCTGACGGACTTTCGTCTCATGCGCGAGTTGCGAACGCACCGCGCGCTCCGACGTTTCAGCGAGCATCTGAGCCGCTTCAGCGAACTCGCGCGCTTTCGCTTCGGCCGTGTATTTCTCACGGAAGGCCTTCGCTTCCCCTTCCGCGGTTTCGAGCTTCATTTCAACGGCGATCTTCGCGCGGCTGAGTTCGGCATTTTCATCGCTGACGCGAAAGAACGCGACGGCAAGGCCGAAGCTCAGGGCGGCGGCCGCGTAGGTAAGATATGGGCTAGGCATGGCATTCCCTTAAGAGGCGTTAACTGCGTTGAGCGGGGTTTATCTTTGATTATTCGTGTCACCGGAAGGTTAACGACGAATTTCTCTCAAACATTTTCTATAAAATTGAGACGGGGCGCTTTCGTCCGCCACATGCGCTCCTCGCGATGCTGAAGGACGCGGGGTGAAACGCATCGGAAAGCGCGGCAGCACAGCGACTGCTGTCGCTCACTTTTGGTGGTCCCATTTGTTCGGACAGTTTTTCCGCTTCGATAAGTGGAGCGTCTGCCGGGGTTAGGCCGCCAAGCGGACTGGCGGCAAGCTGTGTGCTCCGGAGTAGGCTTGATCGGGCGTCATGCCGTCAAGGCTGGAGTGCGGGCGGCGGGCGATTGTAGAGATCGAGATACCGTCCGATCGAGGCGCGTGCGTCTGGTACGCTGTTGTAGCCGTGCAGACAGACCTCCTCGTACTTCACCGTTCGCCAGAGCCGCTCGACGAACACGTTGTCCCGCCACGCGCCCTTGCCGTCCATGCTGATCGCGATCTCATTCTTGATGAGCACGCCAGTGAAGTCTGTCCCCGTGAACTGGCTGCCCTGATCGGTATTGAAGATCTTCGGTTTCCCATGCCGAGTCAAAGCATCCAGCAGCGCCTCGACGCAGAACGAGGCCTCCATCGTGATGGAGATGCGCCACGACAGCACGCGCCGCGAGAACCAGTCGAGCACCGCGGCGAGATACACGAAGCCTCTCGCCATGGGAATATAGGTGATGTCCATCGCCCACACTTGGTTCGGCCGCACGATCTCCATGTCGCGCAGCAGATAGGGATAGACCTTGTGTCCCGGCTCGGGCTTGGTCGTCCGCGGGCGCCGGTAGAGTGCCTCGATCCCCATGCGCCGCATCAGCGTTTTGACGCGCCGCCGGCCGGTCTTGCTCCCATTGGCAGCCAAAAGACCGCGCAACATCCGCGCCCCTGCGAAGGGAACTCCAGATGCAGCCTGTCGATCTGGCGCATGAGTTCGAGATCGGCCGCCGGCGCCGGGCGCGGCAGGTAGTAAACCGTGCTCCGTGCGACGCCGGCGGCCTCGGCTTGTTTTGTGACGCTTAACGCATGATCACGGTCGATCATCGCTTTGCGCTCAGCAATCCCGCCTCGATGAGCGCGCTCTCTAAAAAATCGTTCTCAAGCGTCAACTCGCCGATCTTGGCGTGCAAGCTCTTCAAATCGACGCTCGAAGCCGCCGCTTCGCTCTTGTCCTGGCCGAACACCCCGGCCGCGGCGCAGGCGATCGATCTCGGTCCGCAGCAATGGCGGTAGAACACGTCCGTCACCCGTTCGAAGCCCCTCCACGTCGCGCTCCCAAGCGCGGAGTGACGGCCTTTTCCGGATGCCTTGGGCGAACAGCAGCGCCTCGATCCTGTTCTCGATGCGCAGCTTGTCTTGCACGAGGTGTTCGCGCTCGCGGTGCGGGCGCTTGGCGTCCTCTTCGTCTGGTGTGGGCACGCGCACCATACTGCACACACTTGCCGGTCGCCCCCAAGCCAGGTGGCAAGCACGCGCAGCATGCCCTCGGCATCGAGCCGGTCTGTCTTGGCGCGGCGTGCGCGGCGGTTCACGAGGATGCTTGTCGGCTCGAGCACATAGGCGGCGATCCCATGCGCCTTCAACAATCGGTGCAGCCAGACTCCGTCCACGATGCTTATCCTTAATCTGTTATTTCAGGCAGCCAAAAAACTACGCTGTGGAATCCCGGAGTTGCAGGCATTTGCAACCTATAGCCGCGCCGACGCGCTTGGGATGCGGCCTAGATTTCCAGCAGAGTTCATCTCCTCCGCTCCACAACGACGGTAGGCTTCCTTTAGACGCTGAAGATAGTGTTCCTTCGAGAATTTGGCGGCCACGGATTTACCATGAGAGATCTTTCCTTCCCTCAACTCTGCATTTTGGGCTGTGGCGATCATTGCATTTTTAATATCTCTTGAATTGTAAGGATCCACCAATATGCCGGCATCTCCCGCAATTTCACGCATTGAGCCTATGTTGGAAGTAATCACAGGAGTTTCGCAGATCATGGCCTCAAGGATAGGGAGACCGAAGCCCTCGTATAGCGATGGGAATGTCACAGCTAAAGAGCCGCGAATAAGATTTACTAAGTGTGGGAACGTGACATAATCTATCTGGATTACTTTACCCTTTGAACGATCACCGGCGCTCAAGGCTGTCCAGGTCTTCAAAAGCTTTAGCTCTCGCTCGCTTTTCCAGGAGCGCCCGCCCACGATAACCAACGGAACAGAAAGCATTGATGCGAGGTAGGCTTCAATGACTCGGCCAATATTCTTTTTTGGTTCAATCGAACCGTAGTAAAGAAAGTAGTTCTTGAACTCCAAGCCAAAAGTTCCAAGTAACTCGTCTTTGAGAATATCTATGGGGATCGCCAGATAATCGTTTGGTATGGAAACGGCTTGGTAGGTGTTTGTGATTTTGTTCTCTGAGATGCCCAATAAAGACACTATGTCAGCTTTTGATGTCTCTGATACGGTGACTATGTGATCTGCGGCACTCACCAAATGCCGAACCAAATTTAAGTAGCTATTCTTTCTGTCGAGGGTTGTGTAGGGCAGGCGTAAAGGCACTAGGTCGTGAAGTGTGTAAATGTTTTTCGCGCCGAGCAGTTGCGCAGGCAGTGGATATGTCCAATGCATGATGTCGATAGCGGCGGGGATACGTGCCTTTGTCCTGCTCCCATACAACCGAAAACGCAGGTGGGCCTGTTCAAAAATGCGCGGTGAATTCCAAAGGAGATCAAAATGCGGAAGATGCGGCCGCAAATGATCATAAATAACCGCTCCCGACAAAGAGATTTGCCGGGCTCGTCGGACCCGCGGATCTCAGACTCGCAAAGACTAGGCGCCGAATGTTCGCGAGTCGTCTCCTAACCGGTACCGTGCCCTGTTCGGAGTTATCTTCGTTATCGTCGAAGAAGGCCACTTCCTGCATCAACTCGGTTGCGCCCTCCGCTGCTTTTTTTCCATAGAGGACGTGAACTTCATGTCCAAGGTCGCGAAGGCAATAGGATAGATTGCGGCCGTAAGTGGCAACGCCTGTCCCTCTTTCGAGGGCTAAATTAAAACCGTCAATCGCGACCCTCATTATTGGACTCCCACGCTTAGCCGCGGTTCAGTTGAACAGGAGGAAAAGCAAAGATTGTTCTCATGATAAAAACGGCTGCCCATAGGAAATTACCCAATTCCTGATTGAATTCCTGCGATTTAACGAGGACTTTACATCTGCTAGGTCCTTTGCTTCGATAATCGGAGCAAGTATCCCCCTGCAAAGCTGGGGGCTTTAGAATTAGAGACGCTCGAAGCGGCTGGAAGAAGTATCAACGAGCCACTCTGCCTACCGGCATATCCACCCCTAATGCCCTGCCATATCGGAAAATTCCTCGGGAACTGACGTGTTTGAAGAGGGCCGCGAAACTCCTTAAGAGCAAGGCGGCGCGCAAAGCTTCACTTGCGTAACCAGCCTTTCAACGCCGCCGCCATACTCCAGGACATATCAAACTACTGCTATCTCCCGGCAGAGCCGCGGGACCTCCCTTGGATGTTAGCGCCCAGATGCCCACACTGTAAACCTAAGCATGGCGGTTATATGGTAAGCGCTGCTCCGACCTCACCTTCCAATTTGGGTTGGCCAACGCAAGGGTACGGGGCCTGTGGGTGGCTTCGTCCTATGTCTAACATCCAAGGGGGAAGGCGCTGCGGCAAGGCCATGCATGTCATCGGCGAGGAGCGATCCGAACACCTTGACAAAATCCCAGGCACCAACGTGTGCGCGGTCAGAAGCGCGCCCTGCGAAAGGCCCCGCCTCAAGGCCAATCTGCGCCAGCGGCAGGTTGCTCAAGAGCTTCGCCTCCTAAACGATCCCGGCGGAGGCGTCCGCAACGCAAATGCTTTTGAAGGAAGCGCCGGTGGTGCTTAAGCCAAGCCTTGACGTTTGGATGCTTATGGGCGCCTCGGTGCGCGCGATCAGCTTGCCTTCAAGCGCATTAAGCGCCGCAAACAGCGTCATCGCGCCATGGCAGGTATAATCGTGCGTCGTGATGCGCGGCAGTTTCGGCGCAAGGGGCAGCCCGAGCAGGGTGCGCTCTAGCCCGAATTATTCACCAGGCTGTCGCCTTTTGGGCGATGAGCGGGACGTAATCCATTGGAATCACGTATGGTTCTGTTGTCGAGACAGTGTCGTTCGCAATTCCTCGGAGACTCCCGCTCACCATGACAGAAGCTACTCTTTTCCTTCCCGGACTGTCACCTGTCGGCGGCAAGGAAATCACAGCCACGTTCGATGGCGGACAACTCTCCTCGGATGGCGGCGTTCTCATTTTGCGCGAGATCGAGAAGCAACTCGGCATTGCCGCGATGCTCAGCGCTTGCGTGCCGGACGTCCGCGATCAGAGCCGCGTGGGGCTAGATGTCGCGTCTCAACAGGTTATTCTGGGGCAGCCGGGACACAGGCGTGTTGCCTTTGATGCCGAAGTGAGGCCGATGATAGTTGTACAACGAGGCTCAAGAACGCCCACAGGACGGCTTGGCGAGAAGTTCTGTATCGCTTTCATCCGTGGTCTGGGCGCGAAGCCTGCGTCCATGCGATAATCGAGAGGGCGGGGAGCGTCGTTTTCCGTTGCACGCTTGACGGTTCGGATGCCGCTCGATGGCTGGAGATTCCGGCTTGGATGTTTGATCGCACCTTGTGTCCCCATGAACCGTACTTGGCGCAGGAGCCGTTTGTCGGCGTTGAGGCGCTCAAGGCGTTGTCCACTTTACTAGATCAGGCGCTTAAGACGGCAGTCCCATCATCGAATGCCCCGCTTTCAGATGCATTCGGGATCTCTCACGATCAGAATCGGAGAGAGAGCCATGTCAGTCAAGGCGACAACGCCGGCGATCATGCACCGGCAAAACCGGCGAAGCAGTCTGCAGCAGATGGACTTGTTCAGGGCCGGGGTGGCGGACGGCGCACCCGCATGGACGGAACTTCCAGAGGACGCACGGGACGCACTCGTCAGCCTGATGACGCAGTTGCTCCTGAAGCATGCACGAACGAGCCCGGCGCCGTCCGAAGCGGAGGCCGTCCATGATTGTTGACAAGCTCCGCCCTCATCATCTGGAGCGCAAAGCAATCCTCTACGTGCGCCAGTCCTCCCCCCATCAGGTGCTTCACAACCGCGAGAGCAGTACGCTGCAATATGCCATGCGCGACCGCCTGACGGCGCTGGGCTTCGCCGAGATCGAAGTGATCGACGAGGATTCTTGGACGCTCAGCCGCCGGCGGTGTGCAGCGCGCCGGCTTCGAGCGGATGGTCGCCGAGGTCTGCCTCGGCAAGGTCGGCGCGGTCTGCGCGCGCGAGGTCTCTCGTTTTGCCCGGAACAGCCGGGATTGGCAGCAACTGATCGAGATGTGCCGCGTCGTTGACACCGTACTGGTCGATCAAGAGGCAATCTACGCACCAAGGCACGGTAACGACCGGCTGCTGCTTGGGCTGAAGGGCAGCCTCAACGAGTACGAACTCGATCTTCTTCGCCAGCGTTCGCTCTCCGCCCGTTACGAGAAAGCGCGCCGGGGCGAACTTGTTGTGGCGGCGCCGGTTGGCTTCGTGAAGGCTGGCGACCGCTACGAGAAGGACCCGGACCGGCGTGTGCAGGCGGCGATCTCACTGGTCTTCGACAAGATCGAGGAACTCGGCAGCGTGCGGCAGGCGCTACTTTGGTTCCACGAGCAGAACCTTGATCTGCCGGTGAAGCTAACGAGCGGCGATACGGCCTGGCGACGTCCAAACTACGCAACCCTCCACAGGATGATTGAGAACCCGGTTTACGGTGGCGCTTATGCCTATGGTAGAACAGCTGCGCCGGCAGGATACGGTGTGCATGACGCAAGCGGTAAAATCCGCCGCAAGGCAAGGAGCGAGTGGCTGGCCCTGATACCGCACGCCCATGAAGGCTATGTCACCTGGGAAAGGTTTGAAGCGATCCGCACGATGGTCTCAGGCAACATCCCCACAAGCCGTCACCATGGAGCGCCCAAGCATGGCGAGGCGCTGCTTGCCGGGTTGATCCGGTGCCGGCGCTGCGGACGCAAGCTAACACTACGCTACAGCGGAACGCAGCACCACATTCCGCGCTATAGCTGCACCCGTGGCTGGCTGGACAATGGTGAGCCGCGTTGCATCGCTTTTGGCGGTTTGCGCGTCGACGACAAGATCGAGGAGGCGCTTCTTGGCGTCGTCGGCCCCGGCGCCGTCGCAGCGGCGATGGCGGCCGCAAGGCAGGTCACCGAACAGCGCGATCAGGTTCGTGAGGCCCTCGGCCGCGACCTTGAAGCGGCCCGCTACGCTGCAGACCGTGCCTTTCGTCAGTATGATGCTGCCGATCCAGCCAACCGCCTGGTCGCCAGTGAACTTGAAGCGCGATGGAACCGCGCCCTCATTGGTGTCACCGAGGTGGAAAGCAAAATCTCCGCGCACGAAGCGGCGGCCCCAGCGCCGGGGATTGACCCGGCGATGCTTGGCCTGCTGGCTTCGAACCTCAAGACGGTCTGGTCTGCACCCGCCACGGATGCGCGTCTCAAAAAGCGCATTGTGCGTACGCTGATCCACGAGGTCGTCGCCGATATTGATGATGCAGCCTCTGAGATCGTTCTTGTCATCCACTGGAGCGGCGGCGCCCATAGCGAGGTGCGCTTACCCAAGCGCCGTCGCGGGCAGCGTAACAGCACGTCCGCCGACATCATCGCAGTTGTTCGCCAACTTGTGCTGATCGCGAATGATGAGCTGATCGCTGGGCTCCTGAACCGCAATGGCCTCAAAACGGGCAATGGAAACCGCTGGACCCGCGAGCGCGTTACGTCACTGCGCTCACACTATCATATTCCGGTCTTCAGACCCGCCGAGGATGGTATGGAACCTTGGCTCAATCTTTCCGATGCCGCTCGCCTCTTGCAGGTTGCGCCCAAAACGCTGCGGCTGGCGGCAGAGGCTGGCGAAATCGAGGCGGTCCATCCTCTATCCGACGGGCCTTGGCTCTTTGCCCGAACCACCCTTACTACTGACGCCGCCACAGCTATCACCAAACGAGCGCGTCAGAACTCGAGATACCCCGCGGGATCGCATCCCGGCCAACAAAGCCTATTCTCTTCAATGACATAGCCAGATGGGTGTTCTGATGCGCGATTGTAATGGTGCAGGAAGGGCGTGAGGCTTTCCGTTCTTTTTGCTGAGGACTCGTAGGGCTTGGCATAAGCCCACTCGCGCAGGGATGTCTGGACAAAGCGCTCCACTTTCCCGTTGGTTTTCGGGGTGTAGGGTTTGGTTCTCTTGTGCTTGATGTTGAGCATTCGCAAAGCCTTGGCGTAGCGATGGGAGCGGAATGAGACGCCATTGCCGGTCATGACGCGATGGACTTTGACGCCGTAGCGCCTGAAGAAGCGCAGGGCGTTGAACAAAAAGCGCAAGCAGGATTTGCGTTTTTCGTCGGGCAGGATTTCCGAACAGGCCAATCGTGAGTGATCGTCGACGGCGAGATGGAGATATTCCCATCCGTGTCCGCCCTGTTTGCGGCTTCTGGGATTGGCCTGACCTTTACGATCGCCCGTGATGCGATGTCCGATGCCTTCGATACGGCCCAACCTCTTGATATCGATGCGGATCATGTCGCCGGGCGCTTCTTTTTCGTAGCGGATGACGGGTTCTTTTGGCTCCAAGGCGGACAGCCGCGACAGGCCTCTGGCCTTGCCGATCCGGGCCGCGGTGGCGCGGGACAGGCCCGCTTGCGCGGCGATCTTCCAGAAGGGCATGCGCTTGCGGCGCAGCGCCTCGACGGCGTCCTCCTGCTCCTTGCCGGTCTTTTTTCTCAGCCGGCGCGGTCTGCTGGTTCGATCTTGCAGCCCGGCGGTTCCTTCGGTCTTGTGCCGCCGCACCCATTTGCAGACCGTGGCGGTCGAAACGCCGAGGGCTGTTGCGATGGCCCCGGACGTTTCCCCCGCCGCCTTGCGCTTGACGATTTGCTCTCGCCCCAGGGGCGTCAGTCTGGCCTTCTTATGCACGTTCATGGGACGCTCCGGCAGGCTGTGGTTTGTGGCAAAATTCACATACCTGCCCAGCTTCCCATGAGCAACCTGTTGAGACGTTACATCCTAGCGCTTGGCATTGGCATTTTTCATCGCAGCACAGAGCCAGCGCCTTCGTTGGCGGATTCAAAATCCTCCCCGCAAATCACCCACGGCCATGGATATTAGGCGGTACTTACGAGACGGGACACTACGTAAGGGGAGTCGCTATCGTCATCCGGATGGCCATGTGGGGTGGGCTTATTTTTGGCGCAAAGCGTTGCTACCGGCGAGAGAAATAGATCCAGCTTTATTGCTCCAGAGGCAGAGCCGGTTCGGCCGCTGGTACGTATTTCATAGCCGAGGGTGGAAAAGCGGTGCTACTAGCAAAACTAGGCGGAGTGAAGCTCCTGTCTTTTATTAGCGGGCTGACGCGTACGTCATTCTTGTTTTTGCTTATGGTGGCCATACCCACAACCATAAGTGGTATATACTACGTTTTTATCGCCTCTGACCGGTATTATGTCCAAACAGATTTTATCGTTCGCAGCATTCAGGGAACCAGCCAATCAGGCGGTCTGTCCTCTCTTTTTCAAACGTTTGGAATTACCCGAGCCGAGGACCAGTCTTACGCAGTAATCGACTTCATTCTTTCCCGTGATGCAGTAAAAGCCATTGACAAGGAACACTCCCTCCGTCAAATCTTCAGCAAAGATAAGGCTGACTATTTCGCAAAATATCCTTATTGGTGGGAATTTTGGAGGGGAGAAGATTTCGAGACCCTCTATGACTATTATCTATGGAAAGTCGAAGCGTGGTACCAGTCGTCGAAAGGCGGAATTATCACGATGACGGTAATAGCATTCTCCCCAGAGGAAGCAAAGACCTTGAGTGAGTTATTACTTCATCAGGCTGAATTACTTATTAATCGTATGAATGAACGAGCTAATACGGATGCCATTTCATTTGCGCAGAAAGAGCTCGACCGTGCTGAGAAGATGGTGCTAGACGCTCATCAGCGCATTACGGAATTTAGAAATAGAGAGTTGATCCTAGATCCTGTGGCTGATTCTATAAAAGTGCTTGATCTCATAGGAGCTCTTACACTCGAACTCGCCGTTGCTCAGCGTCAGCTTAATGAAACGCTTCAGGGTTCGCCGTCCAATCCCAGCATTCAGAGTCTCAACGTGCGGATAAAAGCTCTAAATGATCAGATTGCGGTTGAGAAGTTGAAGATTGCAGGGCAAGACACCTCGCTGGCGGGGAAAATCGCGATCTACGAGCGCTTGCTGCTGGAAAGTCAGTTTGCGGATGGAAACCTAGGTGCGGCTTTTGCCACCTTGCAGGCTGCTCAACAAAACGCTTGGCACCAGCAGCTTTATATTGAGACGATAGCTAAGCCGAACTTGCCCGATGAATTTACTGAACCAGAAAGTACGCGATGGGTGTCGGCAGTTTTTGTCATAACTTTTATCCTCTTCAGCTTGCTCTGGCTCGCCATCTCGGCAACCAAGGAACATGCTAATTGATCAGCCACCTATGGGAAACATGAGACGTTTTATTACTTCTCTCAATGTTCAGGCGCGGGTTGTGCGGGCACTCATTATACGAGATATGCTTAGCCATTTTGGCCGTGAAAACCTCGGTGTATTTTGGCTCATGGGCGAGCCCCTAATATTGACGATCGCCGTTATGGTGATGTGGGGCCTTGAGGGAGGTCAGAATAGAACTTCGGTCGGAGTAGTGCCATTCGCATTGACAGGTTACACGATGGTTACTCTATGGCGTCATCTCGTCTTTCGTAGTGTCCATGCTGCCCGGGAAAACATTAGCCTCATGTTTCATAGGAACGTACACCATATTGATTGCCTCATGGCTCGCGCTTTCCTTGAGACCTCATCAACTGCCCTATCTTTTATCACTCTTTACACATGTCTATATATCACCGGCTTTATTGATCCGTTCTACGATCCATTCAGGCTCGCTGGGGGCTGGCTTTTGGGCGGGTGGTTTTCATTCGCGGTCGGGCTTTGTGTCGCCGGGATCGCAATAATGTATCCCTTATTGGAATGGTTCGTTTCTCCCATCATGTATATAACTCTGCCGTTGACAGGTCTGTTTTTTATGCTTTCATGGTTGCCGGATAATATCGCAAATATTATGGCGTATTCACCGCTCGCAAATTGCTTTGAGTTGTTCCGTGATGGGATGTTCGGGCATAATGTGGAGGCTCGGTGGGATGCATTTTACATCATCAAGTGCAATATCGTTCTTACTGCTATCGGCTTGCTCCTGGTACGAAAGGCGCAAAGTTCACTCCGGCTTGAGTAATGATTAGAAACTGGTGCATGCTAATTTAAGGGATGGAGTATCTTCGACATGTCCGAAAGCCGCCTCCAAACGGTTTTTGAGCTTAAGCTGCGCCCAATAGTGAGCCAGAAGGAAGAACTTTCTGCCCCTGCGCCGCTCAAATCAAGACTGCTGCGAGCTATAGGCCCGCTGATCAGGTATCCTCTCCTTGTTTTGATTGTGGGCGTCCCTCTAACTTTGACACTTATATATGAGTGTTTCATTGCATCTGACATCTATGTTTCTGAAGCGCACTTCATGGTTCGAAGCAAGGCTATTTCAGCTTCTCTGAGTGGGTTATCCGCTACCTCGGCTTTGAATCCACTGTCTTCGATGTCGACATCTAATGATTATACAGAAGCCATAAACGATTATCTATCATCGCGGGATCTGATTGAGCTTTTGATAAAAGAAGACGGATTTAAGGAGGTTCTGTCGCGTCCAGAGGCGGACTTCTTCGCACGGTTTCCACCTTTCTGGTCGTCAGGAACCGTAGAGGCTCTCTGGCGGAAACTGGATAGTTATATATATCCTTATTTTGACAATACAACTGGCGTAAGCGACCTGTACGTATATGCTTTTCGTCCAGAAGATGCTCACAGAATCGCCCTGGCCGCTTTTGCGCATGCAGAGGCTCTCATAAACCGGCTTAACGAACGGCAGCAAAAGGATAGCATCGCATTTGCTGAAGGGATACTTGAAAAGACGAGAATGAAGGTTCGAGCAGCCGAGCAAGACATCGTCGACTGGCGTAATAGGGAATCCCACTTCGATCCTACTCGCGAAGGAGCCGCCGTAATAAACCTTATCAGCCAGTTGGACGGCTTCGCTGCGCAATTGAAGGCGGAACTCAGCGAAGTCAATGCTAGCTCCCCCGGCAGCCCTAAAGTGGCCGGCATCAAAGCCCGAATTGCTTCATTCGAGCAGCAAATTAACGATCAAAGGACTCTTCTTGCTGGAGGAGACAAGTCGTTGGCACCTACGCTGGCTGCTTACGAGAAACTTGTTCTGGAGCGTGATATGGCAATGAAGACGTTTTCGTCTGCCCTGCTCCTGCTTGAAGCCGCTGTCAGGGACCTGGATATAAAGCGCCTTTACCTTGATAGGGTGGTAGAACCTAACTTACCGGATTATGCGCTATATCCAAGATCCTTTGTTGTTATCCCGAAAGTCCTGGGGTTCTCGCTCTGTATTTACTGGATTCTCAGGGTATTGGGTGAAGCAATATTCAAGCATGAGCCATAGCTTTTCTCTGCCTAAGGACAGTTGGTTTGGATATGGCGAAGTGCCTTGTCGGCAACGCGAAAACATAAGAGCGGAGATTTCACATTCAGAAATTAGCAATCGATCAGGGCCAACGGCAGATAGTTGTTTCCGACCTGGTTAAAGTCTATGATACTCCAATCGGGCCCAAGTGCGTTGTCGATGGCATTTCCTTTTCGGTGGCGCAAGGCGAGAAAATAGCCATACTAGGCCGGAACGGCTCGGGGAAATCGACGCTTGTCAAGCTTATCGGAGGCGTAGTGCCCCCAACGGCGGGGACAATTTTGCGTGGAATGTCGATATCTTGGCCCATAGCCTTCGGTGGCGGATTCCACGTTTCCATGAGCGGCTTTGACAACATTCGCTTCATTGCCCGGATATATAATAAGCCGATTGATGACGTAATAGCTTTCGTTGACGATTTTGCCGAACTCGGCCGGCAGCTTTATCTTCCGGTGCGCAACTTCTCTTCAGGTATGCGGGCACGCCTAGCGTTTGCTTTAATGCTTGCCGTTGATTTTGACTGCTTTCTCATCGATGAGGTGATCGCGGTAGGTGATCAGAGTTTCCGTTCGAAATCTCGTGATGAGCTATTTGTAAAGCGTAGACATTGCTCGATGATTCTTGTAAGTCACGACTTGGGAACAATCAAGAGCTACTGCAATAAGGCGCTCGTATTGAAGAACGGGCGTGGTCGTGTTTTCGAAGACGTGGATTACGCGATATCGATTTATAAGACTTTGTAGTCTCTATCAGGCTGTTTTAAGGACGCAAACCCGCTGCGTCATCGGCACCCATCTCAGGAGCGGAAATTCGCCAACTAGTTGAGACTTCTGGGGCGAGCAATCTCTACGGTCGTAATGGCCGTGGCCCCGGATGGTGATGCGCGTAACCGGCCAATGCTGCCGGATACGCTTGATCAAGCGGCGCAGCCACTCCGGACTTCTACGCCAAATGGCGTGCCAGGACGTAGGATCATGACGACCGGGCGTCCAGTCGCGGTGTCGTAAATGTGGATGGGCAGAAAGCAGCGCTCATCGTAATGAGCATTCCATTCCGCAATCTCCTGGCGGCCATGCGCGACGTCGAGCGTAACTCCCGCACCAGATATCGATGAGGGCATAGGTCAGCCGGATGATCTCCCGCAGCGTAGAGTCGAGATCGTTACCGTCGGGATTGCTGCAGGCAATCGCCAGCACGCGCGTTCTGAGCACATCCTCGACTGTGTGGGTAGTGCGCAGAGTGGTCTCGACACCCATTTCCTACGCAAGTTCAACACCTTGCGCTACTCCCACCATGATGGACAATAGCCCGCTTGTTTTTTCCTTGCCAGCCGTGTCGCGCAAGAAAGTGACAGCTGCTTTCGATGGCGGCCGTCTTTCCTCCGACAGCGGCGTGATCTTGCTTTCGCTTGCCGAGCACCGCCGGGCGGTGGCCAAAACGCTTGCCGCTCTGATCGACGTCGCATAGATATAGTCCGCGCTGCCCTTCTTCAGGGAGGTGACAACGTAACGGATATCGAGGCCCCGGCGCAGCATGTCGTCTTCCTGGCTCGCGCTGGCCGATCCGCGCGACCCGGCGCACATCACCCGCACCGCCGAGGTCGTGATAGAATGCGCCGTTTGGGTTTTCGGCTTGGCCGCGCGCGATAGAGCGCCGATCACTTCGAGCGCCGCGCCAAGCCAAACCAGATCAAACGCCTCGTCGCCAAAATCCAAAGCCTCGGCTATGACGTCGAGATCAAGCCCCTGGCCGCATGACTCGCGGCCAGTTTCTTTCTAGGCGACTTTGTAATCCTTCATGAACTTAATAGACAGACTCTGAGAGCAGAAAGCGTTGACAGGCACGACATCACCGTACGGAGTGACGGCCTTCGAAGCCTGAAGTGGCGCCGGTTGTTCGGACAGTTTTCCCGCTTCGCTAAGTGGAACCTCTGCCGGGGTTAGGCCGCCAAGCGGACTGGCGGCAAGCTGTGTGCTCCGTAGTAGGCTTGATCGGGCGTCATGCCGTCAAGGCTCGCGTGCGGGCGGCGGCGATTGTACAACGAAGCTTAAGAACGCCCACAGGACGGCTTGGCGAGAAGTTCTGTATTGTTTTCATCCCTGGTCTGGGCGCGAAGCGTGCCTCCATGCGATGATCGAGAGGGCGGGAAGCGTCGTTTTCCGTTGCACTCTTGATGGCTCGGATGCCGCTCGATGGCTGGAGATTCCGGCTTGGATGTTCGATCGCACCTTGTGTCCCCGTGAACCCTGCCTGGCACCGGAACCGTTTGTCGGCCTTGCCGCGCTCAAGGCGTTGTCCGCTTTACTCGATCAGGCACTTAAGACGGCAGCCTTATCATCGAATGCCCCGCTTTCAGACGCAGGGTTCTCTCACAATCAGAATCGGGGAGAGAGCCGTGGCAGTCAAGGCGACAACGCCGGCGATCATGCGTCCGCAGGACCGGCGAGGCAGTCTGCAGCAGATGGATTTGTTCAGGGCCGAGGTGGCGGACGGCATGAACGGCGCACCCAAGTGGACGGAGCTTCCGGAGGACGCACGGGACGCGCTGATCAGCATGATGACGCAGCTGATCCTGAAGCATGCACGAACGAGCCCGGCGCCGAAGCGGCGGAGGCCGTCCATGATCGCTGACAAAATCCATCCTCATCATCTGGAGCGCAAAGCGATCCTCTATGTGCGGCAGTCCTCCCCCCATCAGGTGCTCCACAACCGGGAAAGCAGCATGCTGCAATACGCCATGCGAGATCGGTTGACGGCGCTGGGCTTCGCCGAAATCGAGGTGATCGATGAGGATCTTGGACGTTCAGCCGCCGGCGGCGTGCAACGCGCCGGCTTCGAGCGAATGGTGGCGGAGGTCTGCCTCGGCAAGGTCGGCGCGGTCTGCGCGCGCGAGGTGTCGCGTTTTGCCCGCAATAGCCGAGATTGGCAGCAACTGATCGAGATGTGCCGCGTCGTTGACACCGTTCTGGTTGATCAAGAGGCAATCTACGCACCAAGGCAGGGTAACGACCGGCTGCTGCTTGGGCTGAAGGGCAGCCTTAACGAGTACGAACTCGATCTTCTCCGCCAGCGTTCGCTCTCCGCCCGTTACGAGAAAGCCCGCAGGGGCGAACTGATTGTGACGGCGCCGGTTGGCTTCGTGAAGGCTGGCGACCGCTACGAAAAGGACCCGGACCGGCGCGTGCAGGCGGCGATCTCACTGGTCTTCGACAAGATAGAGGAGCTTGGCAGCGCGCGGCAGGCGCTACTTTGGTTCCACGAGCAGAACCTTGATCTGCCGGTAAAGCTAACAAACGGCGATACGGCCTGGCGGCGTCCAAACTACGCAACCCTCCACAGGATGATCGAGAACCCGGTTTACGGTGGCGCTTATGCCTATGGTAGAACAGCTGCGTCGACAGGATATGGCGTGCATGGCGCAAGCGGTAAAATCTGCCGCAAGGCAAGGGGCGAGTGGCTGGCGCTGATGCCGCACGCCCATGAAGGTTATGTCAGCTGGGAGAGGTTTGAAGCGATCCGCACGATGGTCTCGGGCAATATCCCAACAAGCCGTTATCATGGAGCGCCCAAGCATGGCGAGGCGCTGCTTGCCGGGTTGATTCGCTGCCGGCGCTGCGGACGCAAGCTAACACTACGCTACAGCGGAATGAAGCACCACATTCCGCGCTATAGCTGCACCCGTGGCTGGCTGGACAATGGTGAGCCGCGCTGCATCGCTTTTGGCGGTTTGCGCGTCGACGACGAGATCGAGGATGCGCTTCTTGGCGTCGTCGGCCCCGGCGCCGTCGCAGCTGCGATGGCGGCCGCAAAACAGGTCACAGAACAGCGCGATCAGGTTCGTGAGGCGCTCGGCCGCGACCTTGAAGCGGCCCGCTACGCTGCAGACCGTGCCTTTCGTCAGTATGATGCTGCCGATCCATCCAACCGCCTCGTTGCCAGTGAACTTGAAGCGCGATGGAACCGCGCGCTAATTGGTGTCGCCGAGGTGGAAAGCAAAATCTCCGCGCACGAAGCGGCGGCCCCAGCACCGGTGATTGACCCGGCGATGCTTGGCCTGCTGGCTTCGAACCTCAAGACGGTCTGGTCTGCACCCGCCACGGATGCGCGTCTCAAAAAGCGCATCGTGCGTACGCTGATCCACGAGGTCGTCGCCGATATTGATGATGCAGCCTCTGAGATCGTTCTTGTCATCCACTGGAGCGGCGGCGCCCATAGCGAGGTGCGCTTACCCAAGCGCCGTCGCGGGCAGCGTAACAGCACGTCCGCCGACATCATCGCAGTTGTTCGCCAACTCGTTCTGATCGCGAATGATGAGCTGATCGCTGGGCTCCTGAACCGCAATGGCCTCAAAACGGGCAATGGAAACCGCTGGACCCGCGAGCGCATTACGTCACTGCGCTCACACTATCATATTCCGGTCTTCAGACCCG
Source organism: uncultured Alphaproteobacteria bacterium (assembly GCA_963817495.1). GTDB lineage: Bacteria > Pseudomonadota > Alphaproteobacteria > Rhizobiales > Rhodomicrobiaceae > Rhodomicrobium. Next base: position 69,916 of record CAWFOS010000021.1, read on the forward strand.
CCGAGCGATGGTATGGAACCTTGGCTCAATCTTTCCGATGCCGCTCGCCTCTTGCAGGTTGCGCCCAAAACGCTGCGGCTGGCGGCAGAGGCTGGCGAAATCGAGGCGGTCCATCCTCTATCCGACGGGCCTTGGCTCTTTGCCCGAACCACCCTTACTACTGACGCCGCCACAGCTATCACCAAACGAGCGCGTCAGAACTCGAGATACCCCGCGGGATCGCATCCCGGCCAACAAAGCCTATTCTCTTCAATGGCATAGCCAGATGGGTGTTCTGATGCGCGATTGTAACGATCGAGGTACCGCCCGATTGAGGCGCGTGCCTCTGGTACGCTGTCGTAAGCGTGCAGATAGACCTCCTCGTATTTCACGCTGCGCCACAGGCGTTCGACGAACACGTTGTCCCGCCAGGCGGCCTTGCCGTCCATGCTGATCTTGATCTCGTGTTTGGTGAGCACGCCGATGAAGGCGGCTCCCGTAAACTGCGAGCCCTGGTCGGTGTTGACGATCTCGGGCTTGCCGTGCCTGCCCAGCGCCTCTTCGAGCGCCTCGACGCAGAAGTCGGCCTCCATCGTGATAGAGACGCGCCACGACAGCACCCGCCGCGAGAACCAGTCGAGCACGGCGGCGAGATAGACAAAGCCTTTCGCCATGGGAATGTACGTGATGTCCATCGCCCACGCTTGGTTCGGCCGCACGATCTCCATGCCGCGCAAGAGATACGGGTAGATCCTGTGTCCCGGCTCTGGCTTCGTCGTGCGCGGGCGGCGGTAGAGCGCCTCTATCCCCATCCGCTTCATCAGCGTTTTGACATGACGCCGTCCGGCCTTGCTCCCATTGGCAGCCAAAAGACCTTGCAGCATGCGCGCCCCGGCGAAGGGGAACTCCAGATGCAGCCTGTCGATCTGGCGCATGAGTTCGAGATCGGCTGCGGATGCCGGGCGCGGCAGGTAATACACCGTACTGCGCGCGATGCCTGCTGCTTTGGCCTGTTTCGTGACGCTCAACGCATGACCACGGTCGATCATCGCCTTGCGCTCAGCAATCCCGCCTTGATGAGCGCGCTCTCTAAAAAATCGTTCTCAAGCGTCAACTCGCCGATCTTGGCGTGCAAGCTCTTCAAGTCGACGCTCGAAGCCGTCGCCTCGCTCGTGTCCTTGCCGAACACCCCAGCAGCGCCCTCGAAAAGCTGGGCTTTCCACTGGGTGATCTGATTGGGGTGAACGTCCAACTGCTGCGCCAGCTCGGCGAGCGTCTTCTCCCCCTTCACGGCGGCCAAAGCCACCTTCGCCTTGAAGGATGCTGTGTGGTTCCGGCGCGGTCTCTTGCTCATCGTCTCTCCTGATTCGCGGGCATCAGCGTGCCCGTTGATCGTGGCCGCGCTTGCAGGGCCAATGCTTAACGAATGGATCGGCTGGCACCGCCCGCTTGCCATTTGCGTCGGCTTCACCGGCGTCCCCGGCTTTGGCGGCATCCACTGGGCCGTGTCATTCTCTCTTATCGCTACGCTGAGCTATGCTCTTTACATCCTGTAGACGCGCTATCTTGCAAGGTTCGACGACGCGCGGACGACCCTTGTTTATACGCCACTGGCGGGCGCTCTTTTCGTAGCTCCCTTTGCGCTTGCGCTCGCGAGTTGGCAGACGCCGAGAGGCGTCTGGGTTTGGCTGATTCTCCTAAGCACTGGTCTGTTCGGTAAGCGCTGTTCCGACCTCACCTTCCAATTTTGACTAGGCGATGCCAGGGTGCGAGGCCTGAGGGGGCTTCGTCCTATGACTAATCCTAGTTCTAGTCCTAGTTCTAACGATGCCGACGTTGCTGGCGAGACGTTTCAGCGGATCGAGGTTATCAGCGGGACGGGCCGCCGTCGGAAGTGGTCGCGGCGGCGCAAGGAGGCCATCGTGCTTGAGACGCTCGATGAAGGGGCCAGCGTTTCCGAGGTGGCACGCCGGCACGGCGTCGATGTTAGCCAGGTTTTCAAATGGCGCCGCGATGCTGGACTAAGATCGCGACCGTCCACTTCTGAGCCGGTTGGTGCTGTCCGGCCATGATCGCGGCTCTGGACGACCTTCCCAACGACGTCGGCGCCTTGAAGGCTTTGGTGATGCACTGGGCGGAACAGGCGTCGGCGAAAGACGCCGAATTGGCCCGCGTTCAGGACGTCAATGGGAGGCTCTGGGAGACGCTACGCCAACTGAGGCGCGCGCAGTTCGGCCGTAAATCCGAAAAGCTCGATCCCGATCAGCTAAGCCTCGCCATGGAGGAGACCGAGCAGGCGATCGCTGAAACGGGGGCCGCAGAGGAGACCTCGAACGCGACGCTGAAAGCGTCGCCCAAGAAGCCGCGCTCTGTCAATCGCGGCAAACTGCCGTCCCATCTGCCGCGGGAAGAAATCGTCATCCAGCCGGAGAGCACGGCTTGCCCGTGTTGTGGCGGCGCCATGCATGTCATGGGGCGAGGACCGCTCCGAGCGGCTGGACGTGATGCCGGCCCGGTTCAAAGTGATCGTCACGCGCCGGCCCAAATATGCCTGCCGGGCCTGCCAGGACGCGGTCGTGCAAGCTCCGGCGCCGGCGCGTCTGATCGAGGCTGGCATCCCGACAGAGCTCCTCGTCGCCCATGTGCTTGTCGGCAAATACGCCGGCCACTGTCCTCTTTACAGGCAAGCGCAGATTTACGCCCGCCAGGGCGTCGATCTCGACCGCTCAACGCTCGCTGATTGGGTTGGCCGGGCGGCGGCACTCCTGGCTCCGCTGCAGACGCGCCTGTTCGAGTTCCTGAAAGCCTCGCCGAAACTGTTTGCCGACGAGACGCGCTGTCCTGTCCTCGATCCCGGGCGCAAGCGTGTGAAGCGCGGCCAGCTCTGGGCTTATGCTCGCGACGACAGGCCATGGGGCGGCGGCGCTCCGCCAGCCGTTGTCTATTGCTATGCGCCAGGCCGCGGATCGGAGCATGTGAAAAGCCATCTCAAGGGCTTCAGCGGCATACTGCAGGTCGACGGCTATGCCGCCTACAAGGACCTCGCGACCAACCGGCCGCCATCGGAGCCGCTCATTCTGTCCTTCTGCTGGACCCATCTGCGGCGGCGGTTCTACGAGATCGCCATAGGCGGCAACGCGCCGCTCGCCGAAGAGGCGCTCATCCAGATCGCAGCCCTTTACAAAATCGAGGAGGCCGTCCGCGGAGAAAGCGCCGAAGCGCGCTGCAAGGTCCGCCAGGCCAAGAGCAGGCCTCTGCTTGAGAAGTTCAAGTCCTGGCTCGAAAAGACCCTGTCCCTCGTTCCCGGCAGCTCGAAAATGGCCAAGGCCATCCGCTATGCTTTCCACCACTGGGATGGCTTGATCCTGTTCGCGAATGACGGGCGCATCGAGATGGACACCAACACCGTCGAGCGGTCCATCAGGCCTCTGGCTCTGAACAGGAAAAATGCACTCTTCGCCGGCCACGACCATGGAGCCGATCACTGGGCTACCGTCGCGTCATTGATCGAAACCTGTAAACTCAATGGCGTCGACCCTCAAGCCTATCTCGCCAGCGTTCTCTCACGCCTCGTCAATGGCTGGCCTATGCGCCGCATCGATGAGCTGATGCCGTGGGCTTACGCTACCCGCCAAAGCGACACCGCTGCGGCCTGAGAACACCGCTTACTCTGTTCGGCGGGTTTGGGCATTGGCTTGTTATTCTCGCGCATGAGCGCGCGCCCGCTCCCATATTGGCACCCTTTGGCTACATCAGCATCATCTACATGATCGCGCTGGGGCTCATCGTATTCGGCGATGTCCCAAGCTCGTGGACGCTTGCCGGTGCAGCGATCATCATTTTCTCGGGAGTGTACCTGCTCTTCCAGGAACGTCAGTCGCCCGGAGCCGAGGGGCCAGCATCCTCCGCAACCGTGGTCGAAGGATAAGCCTCGCGGACGCGGGCGGCGAGGGCGGCAAAATTGCCTTCGCTGATCGATTGGCGGATCGCTGCCATGAGATCCTGGTAGAAAGCGATATTGGCCCAGCTCAGGATCATGGGCGCGAGATACTCGCCTGCGCGGATCAGATGGTGAATGTAGGCGCGGGAGTAGTCGCGGGCCGCGGGGCATTCGCTCGTTTCGTCGAGGGGGCGCGAATCCTCGATATGCGTAGCATTGCGCATGTTCAGCTTGCCGGCCCAGGTGAAAGCCTGGCCATGCCGGCCGGACCTTGTCGGCATCACGCAATCAAACATGTCGATACCGCGTTCGACAGCGCCGACGATGTCCGCAGGCGTGCCGACACCCATGAGGTAGCGTGGCTTGTTAGGGGGAAGAAGGGGCGTAGTCGAGGAGAGCGTCTCGAACATGAGGTTCTGACCTTCTCCGACAGCCAAGCCGCCAACAGAATAGCCGTGAAAGCTCATAGAGGTCAGAGCTTCGGCCGACTGCGCGCGCAGTTCAGGATAAACGCCGCCTTGCACAATGCCGAACAGGGCGCGCCCAGGTTTGCCATGTTCTTGAAAAGCCGCAAGCGAGCGCTCGGCCCAGCGCAGCGAAAGCTGCATGGACCGCTCTGCTTCGGCCCGCGTCGCCGGATACGGCGTGCACTCGTCGAATTGCATCTGGATATCGGCGCCGAGAAGGTTTTGCACCTCGGTCGACCGCTCGGGCGTCAGTTCATAAAGAGCGCCATCAATATGGGAGCGGAATGTCACGCCACGTTCCGAAACGGTGCGAAGCTGGCTCAGCGACATGACCTGATAGCCGCCGGAATCGGTCAGGATTGGGCCGTCCCAGCGCATGAAGCGGTGAAGGCCGCCAAGCCGGGCAATGCACTCCGCTCCGGGGCGCAGCATGAGATGATAGGTGTTGCCCAGAATGACGTCCGCACCCGTTGCCTTGACGGCGTCGGCGAACATGGCTTTGACCGTTGCGGCCGTGCCCACCGGCATGAACGCCGGGGTACGGATGACGCCGCGGGGCGTTGTGATATGTCCAAGGCGCGCGCCGCCGTCATTGGCCAGAAGCTTGAATGAAAAGCAGGTCACAGCCGCGTCCCATCCGCGTGGCTAAGCAGGCAGGCATCGCCATAAGAGTAAAAGCGGAAGCCATCGGCAACGGCGTGCGCATAAGCCCTCTTCATGAGAGCTGTGCCGGAGAAGGCGCAAACGAGCATAAAAAGCGTGGATTTCGGGAGGTGGAAATTCGTCATAAGCAAATCGACACTGCGAAAGTGGTAGCCCGGCTTGATGAATATCTTCGTAAAGCCCTGACTCCCTTCAATCAAGCCATCTTCCCGCGCGGCCGTTTCAAGGACGCGAAGTGAGGTGGTGCCCACGGCGATGATTCGCCCTCCCTCGGAACGGCACGCATTGATGCTGTGCGCCGCATCCGCGGAGATCCTGTACCACTCGGCGTGCAGCATGTGATCCGCCACATTTTCGGTCTTGACCGGGAGAAATGTCCCCGCGCCCACATGCAGCGTGACGAAAGCGCTGCGAACACCATTGGTGGCCAACCTCTCAAGAAGCTCAGGCGTGAAATGAAGGCCCGCAGTCGGCGCGGCGACAGCGCCTTCCGTCTTGGCGTACACGGTTTGGTAATCGGAGCGGTCGCGATCATCGGAGGGGCGGGCACCGGCGATATAGGGAGGTATCGGCATGTTGCCGTGGCTCTCCATGATCGCTTCGACAGTGTCGCCACAGCAGGCCCTGACCACAATAGCTCCTTCCTCGTCCTTCGTTGCTACCGCCAGGCGCGCTCGTTCCCCGTTCTGGGAAAAGACGATGGTGTCTCCAGCGCGAAGTCGCCGGGCGGGACGTGCGAATGCCTTCCAGGCACCGTCAGGAAGCTTCTCGATCAGTGTCATTAAGAGTTCGACGTCGGGAGCGCCTGTTTCGCGAGCCGGGCGGTAACCGCGAAGCTCGGCGGCAAGAACTTTGGTGTCGTTGAACACCATCACGTCGCCGGGCCGCAAAAGCGAAGGCAAATCTTGCACCCCCGCCTCTGAAAGAGGGGGATGCAAAGAGGGATCGATACAAAGAAGCCTCGCCGAATCTCTCGGCGAAGCGGGTCGAAGCGCTATCGACGATTTGGGCAGCTCGAAATCGAAATCTTTCAACAGCACGGTCAATCGGCCGCCCAAAATTGCGAGAGCGCTCTGTGTTTAAGCGGCGTCCCCAACCCGCATCGTAACGATCTTGTCCGGGTCCTTGACAGGCTCGCCACGCTTCACCTTGTCGATGTTTTCCATTCCCTCTATGACCTTGCCCCATACGGTATACTTGCCGTCGAGGAACGTCGCATCATCGAAGCAGATGAAAAACTGGCTGTCTGCGCTATCGGGGTGATTTGCACGCGCCATGGATACTACGCCGCGCACATGCGGCTCCTTGCTGAACTCCGCCTTCAGGTTCTTGCCGGAGCCTTGGCGTCCCGTGCCGGTCGGATCGCCCGTCTGAGCCATGAAACCTTCGATCACGCGATGAAAAACAACGCCGTCGTAAAATTTCTGGTTCGCAAGCTCCTTGATGCGAGCGACATGGTTGGGCGCGAGATCGGGCCGAAGCTCGATCACAACGCGGCCTTGGGTTGTTTCAAGGACCAATGTATTCTCTTTACTTGGAGATTCCATGTGTAACTGTTCCCTAGCGCCGTCTAGACAGGTAAATTTTTACCCAAAAATAAGGCGCCCTCATGCTAATCTGATCATAAATGTGGTGATCAACGGGCGTCCGACGCAAGCTGCATTTTGATGATCTTATCCGGATTGAAAACCTGACCGTTTGCGCCGGTGCCTTTTTTGATCCGGTCTACAAGCTGCATGCCCTCGGTCACCTGCCCCCAAACGGTGTAGTTTCCATTCAGGTGAGACGCATCCTCCAGGCAAATGAAGAACTGGCTGTTGGCGGAATTGGGATTGCCGGAACGGGCTGCTCCAACGGTTCCGCGCTTGAAGGACGTCTGGGTGAACTCTGCCGGCAGGTCGGGATATTTGGAGCCGCCAGTGCCATCGCCCTTCGGGTCGCCCGTCTGTGCCATGAAACCCGTTACCACCCGATGAAAAGTAAGGCCGTCGTAGAAGCCCTCCTTGACGAGTTTCTTGATGCGCTGGACATGCTTAGGGGCTAGGTCCGGACGCAGCTCTATGACGACGCGGCCGTCTTTAAGATCCATGTAGAGCGTATTGTCCGGGCTCGCGGCGCGAGTCTTCGAGGCCGCCAGAAAAAACCCCGCCGTCACAAGCAGTCCAGCGAGAAAGATGGAACGAACCATGAGTGACCTTTTCTTTATTAATTGTTTTTCGGATGGAGCGGGTAGCTGGGTATCGGGGCGGGATTTAGGCCACGTTCATCGAGCAGCAGACCTTATCCTTAACTCTCTGAAGAACGGCCTGAGACACGAAGGGCGAGACATCTCCCCCGAGGCTCGCAATTTGCCGCACCAATGTCGCCGTTATGTGCGCGGTGCCGGGTGACGCCGCAAGAAACACCGTTTCTATGTCGGGCGCCATGGTTCTGTTCATCCCGAAGAGCCGTGCTTCGTAGCCGAGATCGGTCGCATCTCGTATGCCCCTGAGGATGAATTGTGCCCCATTCTGCTGCGCGGCATCGACGGTGAGGCCCCGAAAAAGAAAAACCTCGCCACGATCTCCCGCCCCGAGCCTGTCGAACTCCTCCTTCAGCATAGCCATGCGCTCCGCTTCCGTGAACATCGGCGTTTTCGAAGGGTGGATACCAATGCCGACGATAAGCCGATCAAACAGAGCCAAGCCGCGCCCAATAATGTCGAAATGACCGAGCGTTGGCGGGTCAAAGCTTCCTGGATAAAAACCACACCGCATGCGCTCCTCAACTATTCCTGCTATTCAGAAGCGTCGTCCTCACCGTCAACATCGCCGGCGTCGCTGCCATTTGGGCTTCCATTGCCGTTTCCGTAATCGTTGATGAGTTCGGCAGACACGACGCGCTCATCCTGGTCTGTCCTGAAGATCGTCACACCTTGAGCCGAGCGCCCTGTGATGGAGATGCCCTCAACCGGGCACCGGATCAGCTTGCCCCCATTGGTCACCAGCATGATCTGATCGGTGTCTTCGACAGGGAAGGAAGCGATGAGGCGGCCGTTGCGTTCGTTCACGGCCATAGCAATGATGCCTTTTCCGCCACGCCCCGAGGTGCGGTACTCGTAAGAGGAAGTTCGCTTTCCGAAGCCGCGTTCCGAGACCGTCAGCACATACTGCTCGCCGCCACCCATTTCCGCGTACCGAGCCGGGGTCAGATCGGCAATATCGCCGCCGTCGATAGTCTCGGTATCATCGAGGCCGCCTGTTTCCGCCACGCTGTTTTCGATTTCGGCTGCCTCACCATTATCGGGAGAGGCACGCTCGCCAGAGGCGGCGCGCCGCATGGCGTTCGCCTGCTTGAGATAGGCAGCGCGTTCGGCTGGCGTTGCGTCCATATGCCGAAGTATAGCAAGGGAAATAATACGGTCCTCATCTTCGAGCTTCATCCCGCGGACGCCAGTTGATTCACGGCCTTTGAAGATGCGCACATCCGTGACTGGGAAGCGGATCGCCTGGCCATCGGCCGTTGTCAGCAGAATGTCGTCCGTCTCGCGGCAAAGCTGGGCACCCGCTATGTCATCGCCCGAGTCGAGCTTCATGGCGATCTTGCCGTTCTGGCGGACTTCCGCAAAATCAGCGAGTTCGTTCCTGCGGACATTTCCCGACCGGGTCGCGAAGATAATAAAGACGCCGCTTTCGTCGCGCTCGTCTTCGGGCAGCGGCAGAATGGACGTGATGGTCTCATCCTGCTGCAATGGAAGAAGATTGATCAGCGCTTTTCCTCGCGCCTGGGGGGCGGACAGAGGCAGCCGCCACACCTTCATCTTGTAGGCCATGCCGCGCGAGGACAGGAAAAGCACGGGTGTGTGCGTGTTCGCAACGAAAAGGCGGGTGACGAAATCTTCGTCGCGCGTCGCCATGCCGGCGCGGCCTTTGCCGCCCCGCCGCTGCGCGCGATAGGTCGACAGCGGGACGCGCTTGATATAGCCGCGATGGCTGACGGTGACGACCATATCCTCTTTCTGGATCAGGTCCTCGTCCTCAACCTCGCCCTCGACATCGAGAATCTCGGTGCGGCGCGGTGTTGAAAATTCTTCTTTGATAGCGATCAACTCGTCGCGCACGATACCGACCACCCGCGCCCTTGAGCTTAAGATATCGAGGTAATCGCGGATCTTGTCGGCCAAGCCCTTGAGCTCGTCGCCGATCTCGTCGCGTCCGAGCGCAGTCAAGCGTTGCAAGCGCAGGTCGAGAATAGCTTTGGCCTGATCGATGGACAGGCGATAGACGTTACCCTCGAAGATCCTGGAACGCGGGTCATCGATCAGCGCAAGCAGCGGTGCAACATCCTCCGCGGGCCAATTCCGCGCCATGAGCTGTTCGCGCGCCGTCGCCGGATCAGGCGCCGTGCGGATTAGCTTGATGACCTCATCGATGTTGGCGACAGCAGTGGCAAGGCCGACAAGCACGTGCGCCCGATCGCGGGCCTTCGCCAGCAGGAACTTCGTCCGGCGCGTGACAACGGTTTCGCGGAACTGCGCAAAAGCCTGGATGAAATCGAGAAGGGTGTGCTGCTCTGGCCGGCCGCTGTTGAGCGCAACCATGTTGGCCGCAAAAGGGGATTGCAGCGTCGTAAAGCGATAAAGCTGGTTTAGCACGACATCGGGCATGGCGTCGCGCTTCAGTTCGACCACGACACGATAGCCGTCGCGGTCGAACTCGTCGCGGACGTCAGCGATGCCCTCGATGCGCTTTTCGCGCACGAGTTCGGCAATGCGCTCTTGAAGCACCGCCTTGTTCACCTGATAGGGAATTTCCGTCACGACCAGCGCGTCGCGATCCTTGCGGATCGTCTCGACGTGGATCTTGCCGCGAACGACAATCGAGCCGCGCCCTCTCAGATAGGCGGCTCGGATGCCCGCGCGTCCCATAATGACACCGCCCGTCGGGAAGTCGGGGCCGGGCACATACTCCATGAGCTGTTCGACGGTAATACTGGGGGTCTCCAGATACGCGAGGCACGCGTTAATGACCTCACCCAGATTATGCGGAGGGATATTCGTGGCCATGCCGACCGCAATGCCGCCGGCGCCATTGACGAGGAGGTTGGGAAAGCGGGCCGGAAGAACCGTCGGCTCACGCTCGGAATTATCGTAGTTGTCCTGGAAATCGACCGTGTCGTTCTCCAGGTCCTGAAGGAGCGTGTCGGAGATCTTTTCGAGGCGGACCTCGGTGTAACGCATGGCCGCGGGCGGATCGCCGTCGACAGAGCCGAAATTGCCCTGGCCGTCGATCAACGGGACGCGCATCGAGAAATCCTGCACCATGCGGACGAGCGCATCGTAGACGGACTGATCGCCGTGCGGATGATATTTACCGATTACATCGCCTACAATACGGGCGGATTTCCGGTAGGGTTTGTTCCACTGGTAGCCGTTCTCATGCATCGAATAAAGGATGCGGCGGTGAACGGGCTTTAAACCATCGCGCACATCGGGCAGCGCGCGCGACACGATTACGCTCATCGCGTACTCGAGATACGAACGCTTCATTTCGTCGGTGATCAGGATTGGACGAATCTCACCCGCGCCGTGATCGCCGTGATTGCCTTCGGAATTACCTGCCAAAACTGAACCCTTGGCTTCTTATAAAGGGGGACCGTGAAGCCTCTATGAACCTGGAGAGCGTTATATATAGGATATGCTAAAGCACAAGTGGAGCTTGTCCAACGCCGGGCGCTTCAAAATGGGATTTCGTCGTCGAGATCCTTTTCGAAAGACTTAGGTGCCAGGTTCTGCTGACCTTTTCCGCTGCCCACGCTTTTAGGGCCACGGCCGCTGTCGCTCGATCCGCCGTCGAAATCGGCAACTCCGCCGTCGTTAAAGCCAGAAGCGCCGCTGCGCCCATCGAGCATTGTCAGCTGCCCGTTGTAGTTTTGCAGGACAACTTCCGTCGTATAACGGTCGTTTCCGGAATTGTCCTGCCATTTACGCGTTTGAAGCTGGCCCTCGATATAAACCTTGGAACCCTTCTTCAGATATTGCTGAGCGACCTTCCCAAGCTGCTCGTTGAAAATGACGACGCTGTGCCACTCGGTCTTCTCTCGCCTCTCGCCCGATTGCCGGTCGCGCCAAGTGTCGGTTGTTGCAAGCCTGAGATTGCAAATCGCGCGGCCATCCTGGGTGTGCCGGACTTCCGGGTCCGCACCAAGATTGCCAATGAGGATGACTTTATTTATCGAGCCCGCCATGGGAGCTCCTTTCTAAACAGCTGTCTCGCCCTTGACTGTACATCAAGCGGCGGCATGCATAAGCCTCTCCAGCCGGTTTTCCACACGACCGGACCACTCGTTCGCATTATGTTCTAAGAACGCTGTTGTCACGTGTCAAGTCATCGCGGCTTGTTCCGCAGACGCGTGGAAAAGCATAAAGCTGTGTACCCTTGTCAACACTTCAGGGCAAAAAATCACACAATCTTATAAATTCAGCCAAGTTCCCGTTCAAAACCCGCTTCTTCCCGCGAAAGGTTATTGACGGGCGGCGGTACACGGCTCGAAGGTTCCGAATGGTCAACAAGGCCAATTTTGGCTGATTCTGTTGGCGTAAACGCAGGTGATGCTCTTGACCCGACGGGCTGAAAGTATAACATCCCGCATGAATTAGGGTAGGGTGAATTGTACAACAGCCATCGCGCAAAGAGCGCCGAATTGCTCCTTAGAACGCATGGATAAGAGGAACTGAGATGACGAAAACGCAAGCGGCGGCGGCGACCAAGGGGGCTGCGAAACCAGAGAAGGCCGACATCGTCACCCTTCGCCACTTGGCGACAGAAGTCGCCGAAACACACGGCCTCTCCCAAAAGCAGGCGAACGAAGTTCTCACCGAGGCCATAACGAGCATCGGCAAGCACCTCAAGAAAGGCGCAAGAATCCGCATCGCCGGACTTGGAACTCTTGAGGTCCGCAAACGGGCAGCGCGGATGGGCCGTAATCCAGCTACAGGCGAAGCGATCAAGATCAAGGCCAGCAAGAAAGTGGCTTTCCGTGCCGCCAAGGATCTGAGTGAAGCGATTTAGGGAGGCCGGTTTGGCCTCCCTTTTCTGACGCGCCTCAATTATCAGATCTATTTGGAACGGAAGCATCCCTGAGGGGATTCCGCTCGCTCAGCTAGAATGTTCTTGATTGCGATCACTTCTTTCTCTATGGCGCTTAGACGCTTCTCTGTTTCGGTCTTGTCGCGTGCAATGCCGGACATGATCCCGCCAGCCGTATAACCCGCTACGGCAAGGAATACGCCGAAGCCGATGACCATGACAAAGGGCAGGTTAATGCGGGTCAGTGAAATTTGGCCATGTGCGCTGCTTGCAAGCTGAGTCGGCGAAGGGGTTGCTTCTGCAGGTGTGCCCGTTGTCATCGGCTGCGCCTTTCTATTTTGACTGGGCAGGGCTTCTGCGTGGCTGCGGCTACCGCTCTCGCGATGCCTTTCCCTTCCTCGATGTAATGGAAGCGCAGGTACAGAAACCCGAGGAGCGCCGCCGCCAGGGCTAGCGCGACGCGGCCCTCGGCGCTTTTCGAGAGGGAGGCGAGGATTTCACCGGCCGCCGTAACAGCAGCGCCTATAAACTGCGCCACCCCGCTGATGACCGGCGACAACGGCCCTAGCAGGGCCAAACCCGCCGTCGACAGCCCAAATTTGGCAACGCCAGCGGCTAAACGTCCCCCCAGCGAGGCAATAAACGCCAGAAACGCGCTCATGATGTGGTCTCCGTCTTAGGAAAGTGCGTCGGGGCCTGTGCGGGGCCTTGGTAATCGAAGTTTTGGTAGGCTTTGACGTGCTCGCCGCGCAAAAACCGGATCATCGCGATTGCCGCAACGAAGACGGCACAGAAGAAGAGCCATCGGTTTGTTGCCGCCCACCGCCACAATGGCTGCAGGGGCTCAAGTGCTTCACGAATGCCGCTAAAGCTGTCGAGCACGTTGTCGCTTCCGAAAATCTGTGCGGCAGTTGCTCCGCCAAAGAGCCACGCGAAAATGCGTTGCAGCAAATTCATGCGATTGATCTGCGGATCGCCGGCTTCTTCGAGGTCGTCGTGGGTTGCGTCCGCGCGGCGCGGCAGCATGGGACCTGCGTCGACAAGAACACGATTGAAGGCAGGCTGCCAGATCCCAGGATCGCCAACAAGATCATGGTCATGCTGGAAAAGAATGACTGCCCTGTATGTCTGTTCGCCAAAGACGCCGTCGACAGCGCCTGCGGGATAGCCGAGGCCCCGAAGCTTCTCTTGAAGAGCGGCAACAGCTTGCCCTGTCATGCCAGCATGAAGGCTTCCGTCATCGGGAGCCTGCGCCACAACCTGGCCCGCCATGGCCTGCGCTTCCAGGCAAATCGAGTTGACCCGCCGGCGCCAACCCACACCGAACACGCGCCATAATCTGCCGAGGCCTCGGAGGAACTCCAGGCGCGCATTGCAATAGGCCTGAATGTCTTGGCCGGAGGTCGTCTGCTGCCATTTCGTGGCGCGGCTGACACCGGAGTTCACGCCGGCGTCGAAGACGCAGAGATCGAACCCGGAGGGTAGATCCTCGCAACCCATCGCATCCCAGTATTCGGTGCGATAGATGGCCTGCAGTTCATCTTCCTGGATTTGGCGGACAGGCTGCAATCGTCTGCCGTGCCTTTTGCGCCAGGCGTCGTACTCTCGCTGAATGATCCCTCGCATGGTGGGGCCGCCCGGATCGTCGGGATGATTGGAATATCCTCCTTCCCATTTCAGCGTAATGGCAAGGCAGCGCTCAAAATTCTCAGAAGCCATTGGCTCCTCTCTTGGCTTTACAGTTCATTGTGTAGAGGGAAATTCACGGATCACGGCTCGCTGGGAGCAGCGATGGCGTGGACAAGGCGTGTGCGCGCCGACCGCTTGCCCTACCGGAGGAGCAGCGGGTCAAGCGAAGGTGTAAGCAGCCTTCATGGGAAGGAACTGCTTCAGAGAACACCTAGTGAGACAAATTTGACATTTGAGGCCCGCTTGCAACGATTTTACGCTCAAATATCAAATCTAAGGGCTCCAGTAGAATCCAAAAATTGGTGGTGGTCGGGACTCAATACTCGTGATCGAGTGTCCCGCAAGCGGATGTAGATGTTCGCAATCGGACCAACAGTCCAGAGCTGGAGCTTTGATGGCGGTCCCGCTTACTCGTCAGCGCTCATCTCGAGCATGGGGATCGCCTGACCGGCGACCAGCGTTGAAAAGCCCTTACCAATGAGCTTCTTGCACATGGCGATGTCCTCAGCGGGAAGGTCGAGCGCGCCATCTGCGCTGTGAATGCTCATAGCGAGGTTGTATCGGCGGACTTTCTCCCCGCCTTCAATGTTCTGCTCGTCAGGGTAGATGCCCATAAGGGCGCTGGTCGTCACGACACCAAGAACAAGTGGCTTATCCCCATCCAGCAAGACATCACCCGTAAAATTGCAAAGGGGTCTTTTGAAGTCAATTCTCATAAGTGCAGTCCTTTTAATACGCGGTATAAAGTTGATAAACTTCGGTAGCGGACGGAATGCGATTGTAGACAACAAACTGCTTCATCGCGCCGTTCAATAATCTGTGCCGCTATTCATATTCCCGAAACGGCAGTCGACGGCGAGAGTGAGGGCTCCATCGCTTCAGCGCTTCCCTCGACTTGAGGCGCGGGAATTTGCGGAGCCGAAAGCTGCGCCTCAAGTTGGGCGATGCGTGATTTGCAAGCTCAAGATGCGCTTCTGAACGCACTAAGGCGCAATGGGTCATTGCCGCTGTCCCGCCGTATGCATTGATGACAGTTGGGCCTAAAGTTGTTGCTGATCCATGATCCCTCTTAACCGATGATCCAAGATGAGCCGTTGCTCACAACCGGCACGCCGTAAGGGCCCGTTGTGGCCGAGAGCGTGGCCCCAAAACTAGCGGAAGTGAATTGCTGCGAAGAGTTCGTCACCCACGCGCGGGCGCCGGCTCCCGCCGTGGCCGCCGATGGAATGCCACTAATAGTATAGCTCGGCATCAGCGTGGGGTACTTCGGCTGCATTTGCAGCGTCGTCTTGTTGATGACTAGGGCAGTATTGCTGCCTAACCCCTGTTGAGCAGCAATCTCAAGATTGTCTGAATTGTTCTTGCCTACGGACCAATGCTGGCCGCCGTTGACTCCCACATCCAGATACGCGAGACAACCTGTTGCCGCCACAAGAAGCTGCTGGACGTTGGCAGCACCAGCAGTCGCATTCTGATTATAGAACTGATTTTGCATGATGCCGGATGTATTGCCAAACATCCGAATGCCTGTAACGGTCGCCAGGGCAGCAGAAACACCAAACGTAAGGTTCAGCATAATGCCGCTATTTGGCGCCGTGCCCTCGCCTATTATGGTATACAGCCCTTTCCCTGATGAGTTCCAATTCGGATAGTGCTGAACTGGAATGCCAGGCAACTGAAGTATATCGTTGCCGCTCCCATCATTTGAAATGTACGGTAGAGAAATATATCCGGTTCCTGCTGTATTTTGTTGCTTGATACACCCGTAATTCGTGACTTGAAACAATAGGTCGTTTTGCGTGAGAAAATCTACATGGTTTCCGACAAAATCGAATTTTATTTCTTGTGTTATTCCTCCAGCAGGGCCACTAAATAAACTTATATAATCGCCAGCGATGCTAGCACTAGAGGCAGTTTTATCCCACGGGACAGTCCATCCAAAGGGTCGAATCACACTCCCATCCGCAAAAATGAACTGAAAATAACCCTCCGTGTTATACACCCCGCCATAAGCGTATTTGTTCTCCATGCTCATGACAGCGGATGGCTTCGACGTATCCACTCGATTCGCTGTCGCCCAATTCCACCCTATCCAGCACAGGTGGTCGTAATAAGGATTGGCGTTGGTCGCGATATCGGGAGCTGTGCCGGTCTGAGTCCCGCTCGCGTTGCTCCATTGTACGGAGCCGCCACCAATAGCGAGCACACCCATACTCTTGGAATCGAAACTGCTTGGATCGTAAAGCGGGACGCTCCAGTTTAAGACGGAACTGGAAGGCGCATACGCCGTCGTAGACTGCGGCAAGACGATACTGCCTACGCCGCCAGCAGGGGTGATCCATGTGGGGACGCCACCGCTGACCGTGAGGACTTGCCCCGAGGCGCCGGCCCCGAGACGGTTCCCTGCACCGGATGCGCCGCCATAGATAAGATCGCCCGCCGCAGTCATGGGAGAGAGTGCGTTGAAAGCAGCGGAGGCGCTTGTCTGTCCCGTGCCGCCGTTTGCGATGGCAAGCGCACTGCCAGACCAGTTTGTGTTGTTCACGCTCGACAAAGACGCCAGCGTTCCGAGCGCCGGCTTGCCCGACAGATCGTTATAGCTTCCCGATGTCGCCACCGGGGCAAGACCGGAAACCTGACCCGCCGTAACCGAAACCGCATCGCTGCCGCCCGCCGCGTGCGTGGCGGCGTGAGCGCTGGGCGTCATGCTCGAAGGCTTGTTGAGGATTTGCGCAACCCCGCTGGAGGCGTTCCAGTCGCTGTTGACCTGTGCGGCAGGAACCGTCGGCGCGTTCGACAAATCCGTGTATGACCCCGATGTCGCAACCGGGGCAAGACCGGAAACCTGTCCCGCCGTAACCGCAACCGCATCGCTGCCGCCCGCCGCATGCGTGGCGGCGTGAGCGCTGGGCGTCATGCTCGAAGGCTTGTTGAGGATTTGCGCAACCCCGCTGGAGGCGTTCCAGTCGCTGTTGACCTGTGCCGCAGGGATCGTCGGCGTGTTCGACAAATCCGTGTATGACCCCGATGTCGCAACCGGGGCAAGACCGGAAACCTGTCCCGCCGTAACCGCAACCGCATCGCTGCCGCCCGCCGCATGCGTGGCGGCGTGAGCGCTGGGCGTCATGCTCGAAGGCTTGTTGAGGATTTGCGCAACCCCGCTGGAGGCGTTCCAGTCGCTGTTGACCTGTGCCGCAGGGATCGTCGGCGCGTTCGACAAATCCGTGTATGACCCCGATGTCGCCACCGGGGCAAGACCGTCGATTTTTGCCGCCCGCGCGCTGTCGAGGACGCCGGCCAAAGAGGAGGTGGCGGCCGGAATCGTCGCGCCTGATCCAGTCGATGAAGTGATCGAGACCGTTGTCGCCGTTTCCGTCGCTAACAGGTTTGTCGCGCCCGATCCGCTGCCGGCTGGCGTGACAGCCCAGGTTCCGTCGGCTTTCAGGAACTTGTTCGCGATCGCGTCACCCGCGGCTGGAGCAGGGACAAGGCCCGAAGCGCCGCCTGAGCCGCTGTCGCCCGTGAAGACGACGATGGACGTGGCGCGCACGATGTCATCGTCCGGCCAGGGCGAAACGGTCACGCTGGAGGTCGTCAGAACTTCTTTATAGTCTGCTGCGGAGCCGAGGTAGACATCCACTTGCAGTCGTCCCGAACCGTCAAGCACGATCGGATTCGTATTCGCGATGGCGCCCGCACTGTCCGAATAGGTATCCTGCGGCGTGGTCGTGCCAGCGACGTAATAATACAAGTTTCCGAGGGCGAGCGGATTGCCGTTACCGTCGAAGAACTGGTAACCCTTTGGATAGCGAAGGCGAGTACTCATGACTTCCTCATTTGTTTTGAATAGCACGTAAAGAGGTCGCTTCTGCCAAGCAGCGACTGCTCGAGAGCCCTAGCGTCTCACGGCGCTCCATATGTCCCGGAGCAGCAAGAGCACCGGGATGAATTTGCAAAAGCGCTGTGCTTCGGCGAGTTGGAAGGGATCTCAGTTGAGCGAGGTGGCGCGGCCGGAAGAGAGTGTCACCGGATGGATGCCATGCGTCTCATGCGGGTTCTGCCTAACCGGCCCGCGCACCGTCGTTGCCGAGTAGCCTTTTTAGCAGCGAAGGAGCGCACTCATGCTTGGCCCCCTTTGGATGTGACCCATGCCAATTCGGGGGTTCTCGGCTGGAGAGTTTGGAGCGCGCCGCCATGTTGGCGGCGATTGGGGGTATCCGTGAGGTTCGCCGCAGGACGGAAATCCCGAAGCGTAAGCTGCGACCGCTAGCTCTTGGTGCGAAGAGTTTTTCAGGCTGCCTCGCCGGCGCGGTCAGGACGGGCGGCTTCGTCAGCCGCACTTTCCGGAGCAGCGACTTCCTCGAAAACCAGCGCTTGACTGTGTGCCCAAGCAAGCATCGTCCTGACGCTGCCGCTCGTTAACGTCTTCGATTGCCATTGCCATGCAGTCCTTCGCTGCTAAACTTTTGGGAGATGACTTCTCGCGTGCGCGCTCCATTCCCGGCGCGATCGCTTTTTTTTGAGAGAAAGCCGTTTGCATATGCAGCCCTTGGATTTCGCTGCCTTCCACGAAGCAGCGCTCGAAGCCGACGAGATCAGGCATAGCCTTCTCCTGAGCATTGTTGGGCGTTTGCAAACCAGCCCGGGGAAAAGCGGGATCAAGACATGGACGCTTGGCGGCCCTGGAACCTGTGCGGCGCAAACGCCAGGCTATCCGATTGTTCTGGGCAACCTATCGAGGGCGCAGTGCCACGCCTTCGCGGAAGCCCTAGGAGATACGGATTACCCTGGCGTTGTCGGCACGGGCGACACTGCGCTTTGGTTTACCGAGAGGGCACGCCAACTCGGCGTCGAGTTCCCGGAAGCGATCCCCCAGCAAATCCAGGCGCTTCTGACCACCCGTCAAGTGCCAAGCGTTCCCGGCTTTCCGCGCCAACTTTCGCCCAAAGACTTCTGGCTGTTCAAGGCGTGGACCCACGCTTTTATCATGGAGGCCATTCCTTCCGATCCGGTTCCGTCCGACGACGCGCTAATGAATGACCTGCGCTCCCGGCGGCATTGGCTCTGGACCTACGAAGGCAAGCCTGTTTCGATGGCGGCAATTGCGCGGCGAACGAAGCGTGCGGCCTTTATCAATTCTGTTTATACGCCGCCCGAGCACCGGAATAGAGGGTTCGGCGAAGCGGTCACGGCAATCGTTGTACGCGAGATTTTTGATGAAGGACGTAGAGCAGCCTGCCTCTATACGGACCTGCGCAACCCGGCTTCCAATCGCTGCTATGCCAAGCTCGGATTCCAGCCTGTATGCAACAGCCGGCTTGTTCTTCGTTCCCGTCGAGCGAGCGAGGCCCCTGCTAAGGATGTATAGAAACCTGCTGACTCTGCGTTAGGATCTTTGCGGCAGCAGCTATGTGAGGTGCAGCCTTTGGTTTGTCGGCGAATTGAAAAACGTATCGCATCGCGTCGTCTATTGTCGCTTCCCAGACCTTCCAGCTATGATCGCCATCAACGACCCTCAACTCCACTTGATCGGGCTGACGTTCGAACATGCGTTTGAATAGGAGCGCTGTTTCAAACGCAACGCCAAATTTGTCGTTGTCTCCTGATACAAGATAAAGCGGCACTCGGAACGATTGAATAAAGTAACGATCAAGGAGGGCTGGATAGTTATGGGTGTCCCACGATGCCTGGTTGAATTGGCCGTTCTGGCCAAGAAAGGGCGGCTGCACCCGCGCCGCGGAAATCTGCGGCACCAATTCAGTGTAGACGGCAGGACTTAGCGCCGCTGCTGCCGCAATTCGGTCTGGATAGCGAAGCGCAAAGCGTACCGCGCCATAGCCGCCCGCTGAAAGCCCCGCAACAAGGCGACCGCCCCGGGTCTCGATCGTCCGGTACCTCATATCGATCCACGGAACGAGATCGGACCAAAACGCCGTTTCTGCTTTATCCTTTGCGCCATCGACCCACCAGCAGCCGGGGCAGCCCGGCATCACGATAATCGCTGGCGGAATGGCCCCGCTCGCGATAAGCCTGTCTGCCTTCTCCCGGATATGTCCGCGCTCCAGCCACGAGCCCTCATTGCCACCGGCGCCGTGGAGAAGGTAAAGCACGGGGTAGTGTTGCCGCCCGCCTTGATATCCATCCGGCAGGTAGATATCGTACGGCATGTCATGCCCGAGCGCCTTCGAATAGACGGATTGGGCTTGAATTTCACTTGCAAAAGCAATGGCTGTCTGCCATGCAAAAAACGCAATAAAGACCCAGCCTATCCTAGCCATCAAGATAACCATTTTTGCTTGGTGGATCCTTCTTCAGACTGGGCTCACAGAAGGAGCACCCTTCCCTCTGACAAGGTCAGGATATCGGAATCCTCGCCGGAAATATGACCAACCGAGAGTAGCATAAGCTAATCAGAAATGCATCTCTATGTGCGCAATCTTTAGGCCAATAGGACATGGATATAGCCACTCAAATGTGAGCGACAGAACCCACAAAAAAATATCCATCCATTCTATTGACAGCTTCGTTTCCACGTTCCTAGCTGATACACAACGCGATCCAAGAAGCCCCCGAAAATTGACCATGGTTGTTTTACCGGTTTTGCGCGACGCAAGCGCATACAGTTTCTTTTTCGATTTCGATGGCACTCTGACCGAGATTGCCGAAACGCCTGGCGCCGTTATTTTGGATGAGCGGGTTCGGGAAGCGTTGGAGACACTCTTCGAAAGGGCGTCAGGGGCAGTTGCCATCGTGACCGGCAGGGAGATAGATTCCATCGACCGCTTTCTCAGTCCGCTAAAATTGCCCGTGGCAGGTGTGCATGGTTATGAGCGTCGCAACGGCGGGACCACGATCTCAGCACCAACCAAGGGCGCGGAACAGAGCGCGGTTCGGGCCGTGGAAAAAATCCTGACGTCCTTCGTGAACCACAATCCCGGTCTACTCTTGGAAAAAAAGCGCGGCGCTCTCGCCCTGCATTACCGCCTTCGCCCAGAGCTTGGGTTATTCTGCCTGTCGCTCATGGAAGATCTCATGGACCTGTTATCCGACGTGGTCCTGACGCGCGGGAAAATGGTTATCGAGATGCGGCTGCACACGGCCACGAAAGGCACTGCTATCAGCGATTTTCTTCAGGAAGAACCTTTCAAGGGCCGCCTGCCGTTTTTTGCTGGCGATGACGTCACGGACGAGGATGCGTTCACGGCGGTCAACGCCCTGGATGGCATCACGGTCAAAGTTGGCCCGGGCGAAACTCAAGCGCGTTCGCGCGCCGGAAACGTGGACGAGTTTTTGACCTGGCTTCTTGCCACCTCTCAATCTATCGGAGAAGCTGAACAATATGGGTAATCTCGATCTGGGGCTCATCGGCAATTGCAACATAAGCGCCCTCGTCGACAAGAAAGCCCGGATCGTATGGTGCTGCATCCCAAGGTTCGACGGCGATCCCCTTTTTCACCAGCTTCTAGGAAGCTCGAGCGGCGACCCTGCAGACGGCGCCTTTGCTATCGAACTTGTGGGCTTCAAGAGTTCCGAGCAGGCGTATCTGCCCAATACGGCTATCCTGAAAACTGTGCTTCACGGAGAGAGCGGGTCGGTCGAGGTCACGGACTTCATCCCGCGCTTCTACCGTCGCAATCGGCCTTTCCGTCCGCAGACTCTCATCCGGAGGGTCGCCGTCAAACAGGGCCATCCGCGCATCCGCATCAGGATGAGGCCTCGCTTCAAGTACGGCGAGTTCAGGCCTGCCCTCACGTCAGCGTCCAACCATATTCGCTATTGCGGACCGGACATGCCGCTGCGCCTGACGGCCGACGCCCCGATCGACTACATCCTTCAGGAAACGGCGTTCAACCTCCGCGACCCGATTAATTTCGTTCTCGGTCCCGACGAGACTCTGACCGACAGCCCCCTTAACATTGCTCGGGAATTCGAAGAGCAAACGCACCTGTATTGGGTGAACTGGAGCCACCGGCTTGCGCTGCAGCCCGAATGGCAGGATGCGGTGATACGAGCTGCGATTACGCTCAAGCTCTGCTCTTATGAACCGACGGGCGCAATCGTCGCGGCGATGACAACAAGCATCCCCGAGGCTCCTGGAACGGGGCGGAACTGGGACTACCGGTATTGCTGGGTCCGCGACGCTTATTTCGTCATTCGCGCTCTAACCAGTCTTGCTGCCGGCCGCACCCTCGAAAACTATTACCGCTGGATCATGAATGTCGTCGCCACGACGAACGGCCATATTCAGCCAGTTTATGGGATTGCGCTCGAGGAAGCGCTTGTGGAACGCACCGCGGAGTATTTGCCCGGATTTCAGAGCGACGGACCGGTCAGCAACAGCCCCGTGCGAATTGGCAACCAAGCTTACGAGCACTTCCAACACGACACCTACGGCAATCTCATTCTTGGCTCAGCACAAGCTTTCATAGACAAGAGGCTGTCAATCGGGGCGAGCATCGACGACTTCCGCAAGCTGGAAGCCGTCGGCGAGCAGGCATTCAAACTTCATAACGAACCGGATGCGGGCATTTGGGAGCTTAGATCGAGGGCGCGGGTTCATACGTCATCGAGCGTAATGTGCTGGGCGGCGTGCGACCGGCTCGCAAAAATCGCGTCCTATGTCGGAGAGCATGATCGGGTGGTATACTGGCGCCAGAAAGCGGATCTTGTCAGGGAAAAGATCCTGACATTGGCCTGGTCGGACAAACGTAAGGCTTTCGTCGAAAGCTTCGGCGGTGAACATCTCGATGCCAGCGTTCTATTGATGGGTGAGCTTGGCTTCATTGACGGACAAGACCCCCGTTTCATCTCCACGGTGACGCAGCTGGAAAAGGTGCTTGGGCGTGGGCCCTTTATGATGCGGTACGAGGCCGCCGACGACTTCGGCGTTCCCGAGACCGCGTTCAATATTTGCGCCTTTTGGAGGCTGGACGCCTTGGCCCGGATCGGAAAAAAGGAACAAGCCAGGGAAATATTTCAGTCTCTGTTGAACGCTCGCAACCACCTGGGACTTATGTCTGAAGATACAGACCCGGTCACGGGGGCGGCTTGGGGCAACTTCCCCCAAACCTACTCGATGGTCGGCATCATAAACGGAGCAACCAGGCTCTCAAAACCTTGGGAGACATTCGTTTGAGCCGTCTCGTCATCGTTTCGAACCGCGTCGCGGACCTTGATAATCAAGTGCAATCGGGCGGCTTGGCGGTCGCCCTCGGGGATGCGCTCCGGTCCATTGGCGGCATATGGTTCGGCTGGGACGGGGATACGGTCGACGAGCGAACGCCAATCCAAGTCAGCCGAACCATCCAGAATGGCGTCACAATAGCAACGATCCCGATGACGGAGCGGGAGTACGAAGAATATTATCTCGGCTTCGCCAATAAGGTTTTATGGCCCGTCTGCCACTATCGCCTCGACCTCGTTCAGTTCGAGCCTGCCTACTTCGAAGGCTACAAGCGCGTCAACAAGAGCTTCGCTAATGCGCTCGCGCCTCTCTTAAGGGCGGACGACATGGTCTGGGCTCACGATTACCATCTCATATCATTCGGACAAGAGCTGCGGGCGCTCGGCGCTCGGCAGCGGCTTGGCTTCTTCCTTCATATACCGTTTCCTCCGCCGGAACTGCTTCAGGCCATTCCTGCGCATAATTGGCTCATCGAGGCCCTTTTTCAGTTCGACGTGATCGGATTTCAGACCTCGATTGACGTCGGGAATTTCCGGCGCTTCGTTACGGATCATGTCGGCGGCAAGGTTTTCGACGACGGGCGTATCAGCGCCTTCGGGCGGACAGTCATCGCCCGCGCCTTTCCAATCGGCATCGACGTGGACGACTTTGCAGCGGCAGCGCGCACGCCAGAGGCCGCGTCGCATATTGAAAGGCTCAATCGCCGGACCGTCGTGCGCTCCCACATCATCGGCGTCGACCGGCTGGATTACACCAAGGGCTTGCCCGAGCGGTTCAAGGCTTTCCGGAAGTTCCTGGAAGTGCATCCCGAGCACTGGAAAACGGTCACGCTCATGCAGATCGCCCCTCCGACGCGGATCGAGGTGGAGGCTTATGTCAATATCCGCACCGAGCTCGAAGAGCTGTCCGGTTCCATCAATGGCGAATTCGGCGATTTCGACTGGACGCCGGTTCGCTATGTCCATCGGTCCATGCCGCGCGATACGCTTGCCGCGCTGTTCCGGGGCAGCGAAGTCGGGCTCGTGACACCGCTTCGCGACGGCATGAATTTGGTGGCGAAGGAGTACATAGCGGCTCAAAATGAGGAAGATCCGGGCGTTCTGATCCTTTCGAAGTTCGCCGGGGCGGCGGAAGAGCTTGAGGAAGCGCTGATGGTGAATCCTTACAACATTGACGATATGGCGAACGCCATGCAGACCGCGCTTAGCATGCCGATCGAAGAGCGCAAAGAGCGTCACTTAGCGCTGCTCCACCGCATCAAGGCGCACGATGTTTCCTTCTGGCGCAAGAGCTTCCTGGACGTGCTGGGCTCCCGCGTGCCGGAGGCCGTTTCATGAGGTGGCGTCTCATCGCCGACGTTGGCGGCACAAACGTCCGTTTTGCTCGCGTGATCGACGAAGACAATGTCGTCGACCGTGGCTCATATCTCGTTTCCCGGTTTAACAGTTTCCTCGATGCGCTTCACGCCTACACCGGTGCGAATGGCGGCTTGTCCGGATGCTCAGGCGCGGCAATTGGAGCCGCCGGCCCAGTCGCCCACGGTTCGGCCCGCCTCACAAATATTGCGTGGCTTATTCACGAATCCGAGGTTGCTGAGGAGATCGGCGCTCCTTGCACGCTCGTCAACGATGTCGAGGCGGCATCTTATTGCTTGCCGACTTTATCAAACCACGAGCTTCTCGTGATCGGGGATGCTGTGCCGAAGCTGGATACTGCGCACAGGTTTCTTGCGGTCAATGTTGGGACAGGCTTCGGAGCCGCTACTCTAGTCAAGACGCCCGCCGGATGGTTCTCCGCTCCGAGCGAGGCGGGGCATATGTCGCTTCCTCTGCCGGAAGGGCACGAAACAGTTTTGCGACCGCGGTTCAAATCCGTGGAACATATCTTATCCGGGCCTGGGCTTAAGAACCTTCATGCGGCGCTCCACGAGGACGGGACCGCATTTGACGCGGCGGAAATCTGCAGCCGCGCTCCATCCGACCCCCAGTGCTTTGCCACGCTCAACCTGTTCACACAAATTGCTGCCGATGTCCTTGGCAATCTCGCTTTGGCGGTTGCAGCCTGGGATGGCGTGTTCCTCTTCGGCAGTGTTGCCAAAGGGGTCGCCCGCGTTGCCAATCACGTCAGGTTCCGTCAAACCTTCGAAGACAAGGGCGCCATGACGGAATGGATGAGGCGAATTCCGGTCGCACTCGTCGAAAAAGAAGACGCTGCTTTGTTCGGGCTGGCCGCGATGCCTATCAGGCCGCAGCCTTGACTTTAGGGCTTGCCCGTCGAATTTGCGTGCAAAAAAGTCCTTCTGCTGCCTTGATGGGGACACGAGCTTGGCCCAAGGCTCCCGTATTTCCGAGCCGATCGACGGAGTGCGGCCTACATGTCCGAAACGCTGGCAGCCAATTCAGAAGCGCGCAAGGCGGATAACCCATCAGCCCACAATGCGACGCGACACGTGTCGAGAATCCGGCTGTTTATCCGGGCGCTCGGCGTCGCCTTTTTCAGCATCTTCAGCGTTGGCATCGCGTTCTACGCTTTCTATGAACTCCCCCAGGTGCAGGACCTGCTGTTCGACGCTCGCCCCTACTGGATTCAAGAGGCAATCTATTGGGCGGGGTTCTATGCGATCGGCATTTTCATATGGGCGCTCCCCCTCGTCTTCTCGGCGCGCCTGCTCCTGCTCCAGAACTTCGACCTGATCGGAATCGACACGGAAGAGCGGTTCAAATTCTACATCTTTCGGTTTCCCAGCTTCTTTATCGTTCTTGCCTTTGCCGCCGTTCTCATCGGCGTAATTGCCGCCGCGGATAATCTTCCGGTGCCCTTGCAGAATGGCGGAAACAAGTACGAAGCGCCCATCAGGAGCCTTGTGGAAGCGCATTTGATCGCGCTGCTCATAGCGACAGCGGCCGTACTCCTTCTCGTCGCCGTAAGAGGAATGTTCCTGAGAGGCTACGGCCGCTCGATGGAACAGCTCGAGAAGACCGATCCCAAAGGCTTCAAAAGATCTCTCGTTCGATTTGAGAGGCTGGCGAGGAAAACAGATCGGAACCTTGATGAACTCGATCTCCATTTAACGGCTTTGAAGCCCGACTTTCTCAGCATGGAGACCTGGGTGGCTGCCCAGCGGGTGAAGGAGTTCATGTGGCGCTATATGGTTCGCCTTACTTGGTTTCTCCTCATCCTCGTGGCGATCCATTTCCTGTCCTATTCCGAAATCGTCCAGCGCTTGATTGCTTTGCCCGACGCTTTCTTCAATTCCTATATGCTTGATTTATTATCGGATACGTTTTCTCTGAAGCGCGCCTCGTTTCTTTTCATCGTCTTCGGAGCCTGGCTTCCCTTCGTCACAATTCTCGCCCTGCTTTCGAACCGCTACCAGTTTCCGATCATCGCGAGCCTCATCGCCGTTGTCATCGGGCTGTCGTTATTCGTTGGCGACGGTCACGACATTCGCGTCGCCACCATCTCCGGCGATCAGCAGTCTTCCCTAAGACCCATCGGTTTCTCTCACGCCGTGAAGGAATGGAAGATCTCCAGCGGCTGGGACGCGAAGGGCTGCGAATGGCTCCCGCCCGATGCCCCAGCTCTCGCGAATTGCCCGCGCCCGATCATCGTCGCCGGGGAGGGCGGCGGGAGCCGCGCTGCTTTCCTTTTGGCGAGTGTGCTCGGCTCTCTTGAGGACGATAGCCTCGACAAAACGAAGCGTCCTGCCGCACGTCCGTTCCACGAGCAACTCTTCGCGATTTCAAGTGTTTCCGGGAGTTCCGTCGGCGCTGCGTTTTTCGTCGGCGCTTTGAAAGGAAGGCCCAGCACCACCACCGATCAACTGAGGCAAGCCCTGTTCAGGCAGCGGCTTTGGTTTCCAAACGTGGCAAGCGCCAATCCCGAAAGGGCTAACCAGAATGTGCCGGCGGGCCAGACGATCACAAGGGAATTCCTGACCGATTACATCACCTACAAGGACGCGCTGCAAGCGGCGCTGTCGAACGACTTCATATCGCCGGTGGCGATCGCTTATCTCGCCCGCGACGTGTTGATATTATCGCGCCTCCCGTTTGTCTACGATCGCGCCGGAATCCTCGAAACTTCCTGGGAGGATGCGTTCAATGACATTTATGGGACGACGAGGGAGACTTCTCCTTTATCTGCGCCGTTGCAGACGATCGCGCCGTCGCCCGGAGGCTGGACGCCGCTTCTCTTCCTGAATGCAACCTCAAATGAGACCGGTCGGCGGGTGATCGTCACGCCTGTGAAAATGACGGAGCCGACAAGCACCGGCAACGCCCTGTTTCTTGATGCTTACGATCTTCACGAGATCCTGTGCTCGCCTTATCGGGACCCCAAGACCAACGCCTTTCCCGAACTCACCACGTTGGACCGGATCGCGCGGATTCTTCCCTATCGTTTCAGTCCGGTCGCGCGCGCGAAGTGCGATAACAAGAAGCCGACATCCATTGACGTCCGTCTCAGCACCGCCGCGGGAGCGAGTTCAAGGTCGCCCTTCGTGTCGCCGCATGGAAACATCCGGGACCGGCGAGCACAGATTGCCGACAGCGTTGTCGATGGTGGCTATTTCGATAACTCGGGCGTCGTCACGGCGCTCGAAATTGCACAAGGCCTCAAGTCCGTCGATGTGCGTCTGAAGCCGTTCATCCTCCAGGTTTCAAGCGAGCCCGACTGGTTCAAGGACAGCAAGCTATGCGGCTTCGATGGGAACAACGGGGACAGACCCAAGATTCCGGATCAGGCCGATTTCCGCCCTCTGGGCACTTTGGACGACGTACTGACCGTCAATTCAACCCGGATCGCGAGAGGATATGAAACAATTCTCGAGCTTGCAGACCGGGCCAAGCAGCTCAATGGTAGCGGCGTGCGCTCCGTGGCGCAAATCAACATATGCCCGCAGCCTAAGGAAAGCTTTTTCGTGAAGCTCATGGAGCGATACACCGGTACCGATGATTCCGGACAAGAAGAAAGACGCGCCGCCCATATCCGGAGAAAAGCACAGGAAGAAGTGCAGTACAAAAGCGTTTCATTGAGCTGGTGGCTGTCTCCGCCTCTACAGGCCTTTCTCGATGCGGAAATCTACTCGGCCCATAATCAGGCGGAGCGCAATTGCGTGCTCTCCTTGCTGGAGGACAAGCCGAGCCAGCCCTGCCGCTAGTCTAACAGGGATCGCTCGCCGTTTTCCTATTCAAGCGGCTTTTGGCTCCGCCGCTTGCGTCCCTCGGGCTATCAGCCGCGAAAGGGCGTTGGCGATAGAGGCAGCTGCTTTGTCGATCCAGACGAGCATCGGGTTCAGGATTTGAAGCGCCGCAAGATGCGCCGCGATAACCCCTATCGCCAGGGCGATCGAAACGAGCAGCGTAAACTCAGGCCAGCGTATCTGCTGGATGTAGGGCGGCAAGAACGTAGCCACGAACCCGTTGATGATGAAGAGGTTCAGGCTGTTTCTTCCTGTATAAGCGAAGAGTTCCGAGGCGCGGAAGCGGGCAAGCCCCGCGCTCAGGCATACGACGGCAACCGATCCCAGCAACGAAGAAAGGAAGAAAAGCGGCAGAAAACCGTAGCTTCCTCCGAACATCCTTATGCCGAATGGAGCGGTGCCATAGAGCTGGCAAGGCCCGTTGAACGAGAAGGAGCAGCCGCTGTTCAAAGGCGCCAGCACGATGACGGCGGCAATAAGCGGGACGAAAAGCCAGACGGGCCACTTCACCTTCCATTGCGAGAACAGATAGCCGAATGCGAAAAACGACAGCCCCGGCATCCACGTCCTGAACAGGAAGTAGTTCGGAGCATCGAAATAGACCACCACAGCGGTTGCTGCCATCGCGCCGAGGGCAATCGCGAGTGCGGAAATGCGCCGCAGCAGGATATACGCCAGAAGCTGGACGAAACAGAGTGAGGTGAGAAACCACAGCACGCCGACGGACCAGCAATACCCCTCAAGGATGGGATCGACGATATAGACGACGGCGTCCCAGATCGACCGCGTGGCTTCGGGAGCGTAGCCGAACGACATCGCGAAGATCGCGCCGAGTATTTGAACCACCCAGGCCAGCGCCAAAAGCCGCAGTGATCCACGAAGGGCATCAGGCCAAGCCTTTTTGGGCAGCTTAAGGTTCACCGCGCCGGAAACGAGGAAGAACAGCATCATGTGAAAGGAGTAGATGGCCTGCCACTGCACCGCTGCGGATTCCATAAGCGGCCGTCCGAGCACAGGATTGGCCGGATAAATTGGCTCGAGCAGGTGGCCATAGATGACGAGCATCATGCCGATGCCCCTCGCAATATCCCACGTCGCGTCGCGCGCCGGCTTTTGAGCCTCAGCCATCACACTGCCCTTCGTTGATGCGCCTCCCTTACCATAGAAGAGCCTTCCGGCACCAGCAATTGCGGCTTCAGGCTTATCGCCCTTTCCATTGGGGAGCGCGCTTTTCAAGAAAGGCCGCCATGCCCTCGCGGAAATCGTCGCTCATGTAGCACATGAGGATGAGGTCCTGATCCTGCTCCTGGGACTCGCGCGCATGCATCCGGCGAAATGCCTCTTTCGTGGCGCGGAGCGTCAGAGGCGCGAAGCTCGCAATCTGTGCGGCCAAATCCGTGACACGGGCGTCAAGCGCCGCCCGATCCTGAACAACCTCCGTAAGTAGCCCCATTTGCAGCGCTTCCCTTGCATCGATCAGGCGCGCCGTGAAGATCATGTCCTTGACGCGCGCGGGACCAACCAGGGCAGCAAGCCGCGCCAGGTTTTTCACCGACAGGCAATTACCGAGCGTGCGCGCGATGGGAAAGCCGAATTTCGCATCTTCGGTACCCATGCGTAGATCGCAGCAGGACGCCATAGCGCCGCCGCCTCCCGTGCATGCACCCGCTATCGCGGCTATGGTCGGCACCCGGCAGCTATCAAGGCCGCCAAGAACGCGGTCCATGAAAGTCTCATAACCGAGCGCATCATCGGGCGTCTTAAAATCCTTGAAAAGCGATATATCCGTGCCCGCCGAGAACGCCTTCTCGCCCGCGCCCGTCACGATAAGAACCTTGACGGAGTCATCCGCGTTCACGGCCTCGCAGGCACGCGCGAGCTTCTCATACATCTCGAAGGTGCAGGCATTGCGCGCTTCCGGCCGGTTGATGGTGATCCGGGCGATGCCGTCGTTTACGTCGAAAAGAAGATCCTGGGCTTGGCCTTCGATTGTCATCACAAACTCGCGTCAGCAGAAAAGTCAGGGCGATATCGCCGCGAAAACACCCTGACCGTCAAGCCCGCTCATGTCACGCCTTGACAGGCCATAGGAACGAAAGACGAAGGCGGAGGCAGACGGACCTTCCACATTGAGCCGAATAATCCGATTGACGCGGAGGGCGCTCCCCATTTCAATAACAAAGGATGCGCCCAAGCTCGCGCAGCCTCTTGCTCCACCCGCAGTAACAGGTCAAGAATGATAACACTCCCGTCATTGCTCCTGGTGACAGGAGCTGTTTTGCTGGGCATTTACCTGGGCATTTTCTATCTGCGAGGCGTACGTCCCAAGCGCATCCTGCTTGGCGCCCACATTCTGATGGGCATGGGCGGCGTGGAGCAGCTCGTGCTTCTCATTCACGGCGCCCCGAGCGGGGTAATCACGTCCGACTCGCTTGCCAAAACGGCTGCGGGTCTGTTCGCGCTCGCGATTTTTTCCGGGTTCACAGCGCCCCTTCTTGCCCAATCCACGGGACGCAAAAATGGCGAGTTCATGCTCGCCACGCATGCCGGCCTGGGGATTGCCGGCTTCGTTTTGCTCCTGGTCTGGGTTTCAAACTTGTAGCGCCTGCGACGCTGCCTTAAGCGCCCTCGGCATCTTCCGGATTTACCCCAGAGAACGGCGCAACACCCGACGCCGCAATCGCCAAGGGACGCCCCGTCTCGAAGTCCTCATAGCCAACCGGATCGACCCCGTGCTGCTTTAGAAGGTCTATCGTTGCCGTCCATTTCTCGGGCGTGTCCGATAGCATCGCGGCGTGGCCGATGGCGCTTCTTAGAAGTTGGCTCTGTGCGGCTGGGTGAAGGCCTGCGGGAGCGCGGGCCGCTGGGGCAGAGGCAAGAAGCGCGTTTTGCGGCTGCGAACGCTGGCGGGGAGAGACATCCGCGAAATCTAGGTAAAGCGTCATGCTACGAGGACCTTTGCTGCGTGCCGTAATAGTAGTTGGCGTAGTTGTTCGCCGCGCCTGAGAGCGCGTTTGCGGTGTTAGAAACGCTTGCCCCTTGATATTGGCCAGCCTGGGAATTGTAGTTGCCTTGACTGGACGCGCTGGACGTGCTTGCGGAGGTCAATGCATTGGCCGAGTTCGCGCCAAGCTGAGCGCCCTGGAAAAGATCCTGGAGCCTTGTCTGGTATTGTTGCGAGAGCGCATTCTGAGAGTAATTCTGAAGCGCCGCAAGAGTGTTTCCCGACAGACCCATTCCCTGAGCCGCATTTTGCGCCTGGATCTGCTGCAAGCCGTAATTCACGCCGGCTTGAAATCCTGGGTCATTCTGGAAGTTATTGTAATAGGCCTGCTGTGCCGTCGATCCATTTACGCCAACTGCATTGTTGTAGAGGTTCAAGGCGTTCTGGCCGCTTTGCATGAAGGGCTGCTCGTAACCAACGGCCTGATCGAAACGCTGCTGCTGCAGGGCTGCCGACTGTTTAGCTGCATTGGCAGCGGTCTGGGCGCCGAAATAATTGCCGAGTGCGGATGCTGCGCCGCCTAAGAGGACGGGAAGGGCTGCTTCTGCCATGGGAGATCCTTTGAATAGACGGTTTCCAGAGGCTGGTAATGAAGCCGTTCGAGTAGGGTCAACGTTCGAGGCTGGCGTCCGGCCACAATGACGCGGCGAGCGCCCTTTTCCTTCGCCCAAGCCTCGAACGCGCGAAGAAGGTGAGCGCCATATCCCCGCGCGCCAGGGATCGCGTACCAGGCGGTCTTGAACGCCGTCGGTTCTCCGGTGAGGTAATGGGGCGCGATGATCCCGCAGAGGCAGGCGGCGACAGGTTCGCCCGCGGCAAGGTAGACGCGGTTGTCATCGCACACATGGGAGATGGCAAACTCCGCCAACGCACTCGGACACGCTCGCCGTCCCCCCTCCTCATCGTAAAAACGCAAGCCAAGCTCCACAAACCGCGCGGCATCGTCGAGCGTGGCGCGCCGTACGATCGGGCCGGTCATGTCGTGAGCCGGTTCTGCGAACGCAGCACTGCAAGCAGCGCGTTGATCGCATTCGCCGCCTCCGTTGGCGTCGGGTCAAGCGACACACTGGCGATCGGGCCGCCTTGAATGAACTCGATGCCCTGGAAGAAGTCCCGGTACTGCTTGTCGAGCTTGCCCGTTGCTGGGTCGATAATGTACGGGCTCAAAGGCGCGTAAGTGGTTGCTGTCGCCATGCTATCCAGCTCCTGCGGAAGAGCGTAGGTGGAAAGTTTCCCGCCGATCCACTGGCCGAAGACCCAGTTGGGACCGTCGCTCCAGACCGACTTGTACAGCGGAAAATAGGGGTAAGGCCTTGCGTCCCAAGTGTAGATCATCACACGGGTAAGATCGACCATGCGCCCGGAATAGAGTGTGCTCTGCGGATTGCGGTCCTCGGTAAACTGGGGATCGCTCGGATTGAAGAAGCGCAGCATCGAGTCGAGGGAGCGCCTCTGAATGAGATAATCGCACGTGCCGTCCGAGAAGTAGGGAAGCGCGCTTTCCGAGGATTTCGGGTCGTAGAAGACGTTTGGCTGGTTCGAGCCCTTGTCGACCGAAGGGCATCCGAGCTCGGTGAACCAGATGGGTTTCGATTGCGGCGTCCAGGCTGTTGGCGACGAACTTTCGACGCCGCCCGGCCTGTTGAAATGCTGGTTCGCCCACCAGTTCCAGATGTCCTTGTAACGGTATATCCAAGGCTTGCCATAGCCACCGTCCGTGATCGGGGAACGGACTTGCGCAATGCGATCCGCCCAACTCGCATAGTACCAGTCATAGCCCTCGCCGCCGCGGACATTGCCCATCAGGTAGTCGTAATCCGTGATCGCCGTCAGCGTGCCGTCGGCCTTCACCACCTCGTCGATGTTTGGCGCGGTGTCCCGCCAGTCGGAAAGCGGCCAGTAATTGTCGAAGGCGATCGCCGCTATGTTGGCATCTGACCAAAGCGGGTCGAGGTGAAAGAACGCGTCGCCGGAACCGTCTGGCGGCTGGTGGCCGAACCATTCCGACCAGTCCGCCGCGTAGCTGAGCTGCGCGTTCGGCAGTATGGCCTTCACGTCGGCGGCCAGTTGTACGAGAGCGGAAACGAACGGATAGCTCCCTTCCGCGTCGCGCAGCCACGTCAGGCCCCGCAGCTCCGTGCCAAGCAGAAACACATCCACACCACCCGCGCTCGCGCAGAGATTCGCATAATGCAGAACGAAATTCCGGTATTGCGCCACAAAAGATGCGACCTCCGTGGCCACCTCCGGTGACTTGTCAGCCGTCGTATATTGCTTGGTGATGCGCCCGCGCCAAGGATAGACCGCCTGCCCTGTGCCGCCGCTATAGGGATCAGGCAAAGTGTTCCCTGCGGGAATATCCATCAGGATGAAAGGCGTGAAGCAGACTTGCAACCCTCTCGCCTTGAGATCCTTAATCGCCGCCACTACAGATTGATCGTCCGGCGTTCCGCCAAAGGCTGCGCTGCCGTTCACGGTCGAAACAAGATGCGCCGTGTTTCTTCGCAGCCCGTTGCATCCCCACTCATGGGGCACTTCGCCAAAGTCCGGCCGCGTGACGCCGGGCATCAGCGTGCATGAGCCCGCGCGCAGGTCGTTTCCGTACCAGGCGACGTACAGGTTAACAAGTTCGCAGTTGGTAAGCTGATTTTGCAGGCTGTTGAGCGAAGTAGCCCAGTCGCATGCCGCGCCGCCGATCCGGCCTGCCCTCGCGGCCTGACTGTATTGGATCAGCCATTGCGAGCTGTCGTAAACGCTGTAGGCGTTTTCTGTCGCGACAAACTCGACTCCCGTTGTGATATCGTCGCGCAACACCTCGTAAGGCGCGTAGCCCCATTCGGTCGCTGCCGGGATCATGGCGACGGCTTGGATCGCATTGGCAAAAGCGGTTTCATCCGCGTCGAAGCCCTTTTGAGTCCAGCCCTGCGCCACAAACTCCGAGATAAGTCCATTGGTGGTTGCCGCGACCTGCGCCCAGGATGCGTCCGTCGTCAGATCGGGAATAGCGGGGCCGACGCGGCCTTTGAACTTGGAGAAAAAGGCGCGCGTGTAGTTATCGATCTTGCCGTCTGGGCCGATCTGAAACCCGAAGCGGCTGAAAAGATTGGATTTCCCGGTCATGCGAGAATCGGCCTCACACGCGCGTCTGCATTGAGGATGCCCCGTATCACGGGCGACGAGGACGAAAGCCGGAAGGTCCGCCCTGCCCTGAGCGTGGCGCCAAGCTGGTGGAAACTTGCAACCGCAAACCGCTCTCCGACCTGTCCGAGAGAAGCGATGCGTCCCCCTGTCCAGCTATTTCCTCCGTCATCCGACCAGTCGAGCATCAATTTTGGGTTGGCGGCGTCCGCCGCGCCGCCCGTTATTCCCACGCCGGGAATGATGTCCACATCGAGCTGGTCGATGATCAGGCCTTTCGGAAAAGCATGCACGGGCGCGGATTGCGCGAGAAAAAGATAAGGGTTGCCGCTTTCGGTCTCCGAGCTGTCGTCGAGAACGTGGAGGCTTGCATCCTGGCTCGATCCAATCACAACCTTCCCGTTGAACGATTCAAAGCCCTGCGCGAACCAGTTGGTCAGGCCGCCGCTCTGGCGCTCGTGCCAGAGACCCAAGGCCAGATCGAGTTCCCATGTCCAGTACGGGCTGGTCACGGCATAGAAGTCGTGACCGTTGATATGCGTATAGACGCCCCGAAGCGCTCTTCGCTCATCCCATGTCAGGTTCGAGATCGCCCGTTCGAGCGCGTGGGTTGAAATGCGGACCGGCTCGGAAGCCGTGAGCTGCCGCACCATGCCGTTCTGATCGACCCAAAGAAGTGAGTCGCCTACCGTCGCCACCGTTTGCTCAGCGATGCAGCCGATGTCGACATCGGCGCGGATAGGCGCGAAGGCGAAAGGCGTCGTGCCGGCGTCCTCCCAGATTTCAAGGCTGGACTCGCCAAGCGCGATGAGCGCGCCGCGATGCGTCACGATCCGCCGAAGGCCGTCGGCGCGGCTGGAAACAGTTGCGTAAGCCAGCGCGTTGACGGTGAGCGCGTCATTCAGATTTGTTTGGAAAATCCTCCCGTCCGGAATGGAGAACACAAGATATCCATCGAGAAAGGTCAGGCTATTGGGGGCGGGAAGGCTCGAAATATTGGGTTG
This sequence comes from uncultured Alphaproteobacteria bacterium, assembly GCA_963817495.1. Taxonomy (GTDB): domain Bacteria; phylum Pseudomonadota; class Alphaproteobacteria; order Rhizobiales; family Rhodomicrobiaceae; genus Rhodomicrobium. Next base: position 105,254 of record CAWFOS010000021.1, read on the forward strand.
GGAAATCGCGTTCGCCCCCGTGTCGAGCACGTAGTAGACTTTATCGGCCACAATGCCGATCTGCGGGTTGGTTTGCTGATTGGCAGCCATGATAACCATGGAGTTGCCGGCAATCGTTCCCGAGACCGCTGTGGCATTGCCTTGATTATCAAACAGCGCCGCGGCCGTTCCGGCGACCACATAAAGCCCCTTGCCATAAACATAAAGCATGCCGCGGCAGGGACCGGTGAGACCGGTGGTCCCAGTATCGAAGCGTGTTGTTCCCGGCACGCCGTAGATCGGAAGCGGTGACTTCGCCGCCTGACCTAAAGCCTCTGCATAGCCGTTCAAAAGACGCTGGTTCGATCCGAACCCGCTCTTGTCCGGGTTCGACGTATGTCCGAATTCGACTGCGACCATGATTTAACCTGCCGTGTTAGTCAGGGCCGGGATCGACCCGGCCATTCCGACTGAAATCGGAGCGGGATTATTGAACTGGATGGCCGCCCAATTCCTCGGACTTGATCCGACGATCGAGGGCGGCCATGGCAAGTGTGTTAACGGAAGCCGTAGCGCCGGAGGCTCGGCATCCAGGTCAGGCCAATGTCCTGGCCCGCGCGCGGGGCGATGACGTAGTAAGCCAGCAGCGCGGCATGGGCCTTTTCGGCGCGCTTTTGCGTGGAGGCCATCGCTTCGATCCCGCTCGCGGACGCGAGTTCCACCGCGAGGATCGCCTTCGCCCCTTCCACGAATTGAGGAAGCAACGGAAACGCATCGTCGAGGCCGAAGGCAAGGGCTGGCGGGGCAGGCGGCATCGCGGCATCGCTTGGGCCGTAAGGCGGATAAGCAGTACCCGTGTCGGACACAACGTCGTCTATGAAGTCGCTGGTGAAAAATAAGTCGTTGAGATTCTGGCTGGGCGGGTTCGGCCCACCTGGAAAAATACCATCGGAGGCCCAGGCGTTCAGCATGTCGTTGTACGCATAGAGCCCAGCCTCGGCGCGGCCGGGATCGAGATCGGCCCCCAACGGCAATAAGCCAAGGCGGCGGTAGGCCCCTGCTATGATGTCACGCGCGGTTACCATCCAGAACCTCGATGATCGCTTGTTTGAGTTGGGCCTTCGTCCAGGCAATCTCGAACCGGACACCGCAGTCGGACGCCACCTGCATCAATCGCTGGCGCGACATGCAGTCCAACTTCTTTGGTCCTGAGAGTTCCGGCTGTTGCTCTTCGCCGGCCGCCTCAGGCTGGGGAAAGCGCTGCCAGTCCTCTCCCACCGGCACATCATCAGGATGCCCGAAAAGGCGAGCCTCGCCCTTCCGGTACATCCACAGGCGCGCATCGCCGCTCATTACTGGCCTTTCATGAGGCCGAGCCCGACGAGCGTCGCCCGGATCTCGTTCAAGAGCGTGAGGATGGCTGTCGCCTGTGCCTGGCTGTAGCCGTAAGGGCTTGAGTTGGTCGGCGCGGTCGTGGGAGCCGCCGCTTGTGCCGAGCCTGACCGCTGGGCGAGCGGCGCTGCATTGTAGAAGGAGATAGAGATCCGCAGCGCTCTGGCCGAGCACGGTGCCATCAGGATTGCCGTCGGAAAGCTGTCTCACGGGCATGGAAAAACTCCGAGAATGGGGGAAAACTGGTGCGTCATCCCGGAAATGCCCAAGGCATTATCCGGGATCGTTCAGAAGTGAGGCTTCGATCTTGAAAGGTCCCGGATAAGCGCAAGCGCTTTCCGGGACAGCGAAGGGGCTAGTTGGTCGAGCCGGAAAGCCGCGTGGCGAGGTCGGGATAGATCGGCTTGACGCCGTAAAGGATATCGAGACGCCACATATTGATGTCGTTCAAGATGTCGTAGTCGCAGATCACGCGGATCGACAGTCCCTTATAAGTCTCTCGCGCCTTCTTGATCGCGCCTTCGGGCAGTTCCATGGGCACCATGCAAAGCGCGAACGCATTTTCGTGGAAGACGAGGTTTTGCGGATAGGAGGCTCCTGCGGTTCCAACGAAGGTCAGCGCTGCATTCTGAGCGGGGGCTGCGCTCACCGTTTGATACTGGCCGGAAACGATGATTGCCGGCGCGATTGTGATTGGGTCCGCGTTTCCAGTTGCGGTGACAGGAGCGCCCACGACGAATTGCTGCAGGTAAGGCAGGGCCTGCTTTGTGACCGGGTTGACTGCATAGACGCCCGAAATCGTGAAGACATCGCCCTGATTCAACGTTGAGCCAGCCGTCAAGCCGTCGACCAGGATCGCGGTCTGGTTCGTATTCATGGACGCCAGATATGTCGTGATGCCCGTGTTGGTGACGCCATTCGCGGACGCCGTCGCGGAAATAACCGGCGTTCCAGCGTAGGAGCCGACCGTGCAGTTGAGGACGTTCTGCGATGAGTAGCAGTCGGTGTTGCCGACCATCGGAAGCTTGGATTTCTCGAGCGCGGTTCTCGCGATATCCGGCACATAAAGGCCGGTGAAGCTGGAAGCCATGCCGTAAAAGTCGGCGGGCGAAAGGCAGGAAGCCCGCGGCGCGGGCACGGCCATCTCATCCAGCCGCTGCGGGCCTTTGATGAAGGACTTGTAGCCCGAGAGCGTCTGACCCGGCGTGCCCACCCAGTTCCAGACATATTTATACATCGACAGGATGTCGAGATCGACCTGGTTTGCGAGCGCGATCATGGGGTGCTTCAGGTAACGCTCGGCGAAACGGTCGATGGTAAGCGTCAGGTCTTTTGTAGGAAACCGCAAATCCACGCCGCGCTGCGTATTGATCTGAATCTGCACCTTGCCTTCCGCCGCGTCTTGCATTTGAGCGACCGAGCCCGTGCGGATGGCGTATTTGACCGGCCTGCGGATGGTGAGCGTATCGCCGATTTTCGTCTCGCCGAACTCGGACTCGTAGGCGCGATACGCCATCTTCGCGGCGACAAGGTTGTTTTCGAGCTGCATCAAGCCTTCCTTGGCGATGATGCTTGGGGTGAGCAGAGTTGAGGCCATTTGGTGCAGTCTCCTTGTTGGATGGGGAACCGCCCCTCACCCTGTCACTTTCTCGCCGGAAGCAGGAGCCGTTGCGAGGTTGTGGCCCGCTCTTTTGGAACGGGTGGGTGAGGGGCATCAGGGTATCCGGGTGGATCAGAATCCGCGGGCGCGGCGGTACTCTTCGAAACTCATGTCTTCGAGCGGCTTGCCGGCGCCGCCTGAACGACCCGACAGAGTGCCGACGGGGTGAGGGGCGCGGCTGACAGAGGTCTGTGCCGAGCCGACGCGGGCTTCCAGGCGTGCAATCGCGGTGGCCTGAGAAACGGCGGGAGGCTGGCGATGCGTGCGGCTTCAGCGGGATTTTTGCCGAGGTAGTAGGCCACTTCCGCGCCCCGGCTGGATTCTGCGGATCGCGTCAGCCATGACCGGCGTCACGGTCAGGTTCGGGTTGTGCGCGACGGCGTCAAAGTCCGGCGCCTTGCGGCGGAACTCGGCGGTCGTCTCTGCCCAGGCATCCTGCGCGGCGCGCGCCGCAATCTCCTGGGCCTGGCTAGCCTGGCGCGTCAGGATTTCGGACCCAACCTCGCGCACAGCCTGTTCGGCGACGGCGCGCGTGTAGTCTTCGGGGGCGCGATAATCCTGGGGGCGGCCCGCGCTCTGGAAGCGCTCTCGAAGCGCCGCAGCTTGCGCTGCGCTTGTCGCCGCGAACGCTTCCGCCGTGCGTTTGTCACGGATCAACTGCTGGACGCGGCCGGCGCCGCTTTCCGGTTGAGGGAATGCTTCGGGCGCACTTGCGCCTCCCTCATTGCCGGTTGGCTCGGTTTCCCCGGCCGATGCCAACACGGCATCGTCCACGGACGAGATCTCGTCGTGCTCTGTCATTTCTGATCCTGTGGCTGTTTAGACTGTCGTCCCGGAAACGCCGCAAGCGTTATCCGGGACCGTAACAAGCGGAGAGGTTTTGAACGGTCCCGTGTCTGCGCAGCGGCATTCCACGCCGCAGCGCGCAGGGATGGCGACTGTATCTAAAGCTTGTAAGGCGAAGGGTCCGCGAAGCGGGCGCGCTTCACTTCGTTGTCGAAAACCTTGCTCTGCAGCTCGGCTTCGGTCTTGGCGGCGCTCGCTTGCCGCTCCCGAAGGTCCGCTTCCTGGAGCGCGGTCTTGAGCTGGTCGCCGGGTGCGAGCGGCGTCCCAAAAAGGAGTGCGGCTGCATTCGAAGCCGCATGCGAAGCAGCATCCTGCGCCTCGGCGTGCGCTTTCGCGGCGTCGGCCTCCGACTTGACGGCGAGGCCCTGGACCCGGTTCAAGTGCGCCTGCGCCAGCGCCTCCTGATAAGCCTGCTGGCGCGCCTGTGCGATCTGCGCATCGAGCGGCGGCGCGTCGCCCGTGACCTGCGGCGGCAGCATGCGATGGAGCCGTTCCGCGATCTCATCCGCGCCAGGCCAATCCATGTTGCGCGCCACGAGATCGCCCGCTACGCCAGCGGCCTGTGGGACGGCCTGGATGAACTGCAGCATGCTGTCGGCGGCCTCGGAACGGCGCGTGGCATAAGACGGGCCGACCTTCACGCGCACATCATAAGTGCCCTGGCTCAAATCGTTGAGCAGCATCGGCCTGCCATCCACGCCCATCACGGGAACGTTGATGCGCACCGGCTCGTGGCTTTCGTCCTCCCGCATGATCCGGATGGTGCGCTCGCTGTCGTAAATCTTCGGCACGAGGTCGATAAGCGCCTCGCCCAGGTGATGCAGCGTCGCCATCAGGTTGTCTTGATAATGCAGGGCGGAAACGCCGCCCTGGCTTTCGCGCGCGCGGATCGCCACGCCCGAAATCTCGTTCGAGCGCGCGCCGAGCGCCGCGTCGTAGATGCCGGTCGTCGCCTTCATCTCGTCGGACGCGAGCGCGCTTTCCTGCACGAGCGCCGCCGGAATATCCGGTGGCGGCTCGCGCATCGGCCGTCCGCCCGGCGCGTCCGGGTCGGGCTCATAGAGCAGGTACGGCCGGGACACGGTGTTCTGCGTGTCCCACTGGCCTTTGAATTTCGCGATCATCGCGGGCGTGGCCAGGAACGGCGCGCGCGGCGCGAGCGCGATGGCCTCGGCGGCGGCGGAGCGCCAGAAGTTGTAAAGCTGCTGCGGGTCGCGGCTGAAGCGGATCAAGCCGCTGCGGATCACTTTGGATTCGAGCGCCGTCTCCGAGCCGATCACGGGGAAGATCGGGATATACCGGCCCGGCCATTGGTTCGGCCCTTCCAGCACCTCCTCGCCGCTCAAGAGATAGTGCTCGACCTTGTGCGACTTCACCTTGCGCGTCGCAATAATCTGGGAAGCAAGGCTATCGTCATGGCCGGGCTTGACCCGGCCATCCAGGGAGAGAGCCGCCTGCTGAATCACAGGGTCAAGCCCGGTGATGACGGACGAGAGCGGGGCTGAGAGGTCCACTTCGGTGACATCAATGGTTTCGCCGGTTGCGAGCCGCGCGATGGTGCGCTCATGCGGGCGCTTCACCCAATATTCGCAGACGCGCACGGCGTCGCGATTGGCCCAGAACAGGCCGCTCTCGGCGTTGAGGTCTTCGGGCGCGGCGAAATCGGTCATGGCCGCGTCCGGAAAGCGCTTCTGAAACTCCTTCCGCCCGATCAACTCGGAGACAAGGCAGTATTCGGCATCCGACCGGTCCGGCTCGACCGAGCCCGGCGCCCAGAATACAGAGAGCGGGTGCTGAATGCGCTTGATCAGGATTTCCTGATCGAATGCGTCGTCGTCCACATACCTGGTCACGAGCCGGAAATGCCCGATGCCGCAGGCTACCGCGTAATAGACCGCGTTGGCGAAAACATGCGTGGCGTTCGAGCGATATTGGATCTGCCGGAACAGCCCCGAATAAATCTCGGCCAGTTCTTGCGTCGCCTCGCCGCCCGCGGGGATTGCCTTGATGGCGGGCGGGTTCATCCGCACCGTGTTCGCCACCTGGTTCACGAATTGCGGCAGCCGGTTGATGGTGAGGCACGGCCGGTTCTGCGCCTCGCGCTGCAGGCGGATCTCGTTCGGCCACTGATCGCCGGCGAGGAACTTCAGGTCGGTGAAGGCGTCCTCGCGGTTCTCGCGATCCTGCACCCACGCGGCTTCGAGGCGCTCTTGCGCCTCTTGAACGATGTCAATTTTGGGCAAGGGAACCTCATGTGCGCGCTGCGGCGCAAACGTTAAGGAGGTGTGTTTCAGGTAAGGTCGGCTGTTCGGAGGATCAAAAGATTAGATGTGGCGTCTCAACAGGTTATTCTGGGGCAGCCGGGACACAGGCGTGTTGCCTTTGATGCCGAAGTGAGGCCGATGATCGTTGTAATGGTGCAGGAAGGGCGTGAGGCTTTCCGTTCTTTTTGCTGAGGACTCGTAGGGCTTGGCATAAGCCCACTCGCGCAGGGATGTCTGGACAAAGCGCTCCACTTTGCCGTTGGTTTTCGGGGTGTAGGGTTTGGTTCTCTTGTGCTTGATGTTGAGCATTCGCAAAGCCTTGGCGTAGCGATGGGAGCGGAATGAGACGCCATTGTCGGTCATGACGCGATGGACTTTGACGCCGTAGCGCCTGAAGAAGCGCAGGGCGTTGAACAAAAAGCGCAAGCAGGATTTGCGTTTTTCGTCGGGCAGGATTTCCGAATAGGCCAATCGTGAGTGATCGTCGACGGCGAGATGGAGATATTCCCATCCGTGTCCGCCCTGTTTGCGGCTTCTGGGATTGGCCTGACCTTTACGATCGCCCGTGATGCGATGTCCGATGCCTTCGATACGGCCCAACCTCTTGATATCGATGTGGATCATGTCGCCGGGCGCTTCTTTTTCGTAGCGGATGACGGGTTCTTTTGGCTCCAAGGCGGACAGCCGCGACAGGCCTCTGGCCTTGCCGATCCGGGCCGCGGTGGCGCGGGACAGGCCCGCTTGCGCGGCGATCTTCCGGAAGGGCATGCGCTTGCGGCGCAGCGCCTCGACGGCGTCCTCCTGCTCCTTGCCGGTCTTTTTTCTCAGCCGGCGCGGTCTGCTGGTTCGATCTTGCAGCCCGGCGGTTCCTTCGGTCTTGTGCCGCCGCACCCATTTGCAGACCGTGGCGGTCGAAACGCCGAGGGCTGTTGCGATGGCCCCGGACGTTTCCCCCGCCGCCTTGCGCTTGACGATTTGCTCTCGCCCCAGGGGCGTCAGTCTGGCCTTCTTATGCACGTTCATGGGACGCTCCGGCAGGCTGTGGTTTGTGGCAAAATTCACATACCTGCCCAGCTTCCCATGAGCAACCTGTTGAGACGTTACACCTAGAGCGTTTGTTCCGACGCTTCCGGAACTCGGATTGAGGAAGCTGTTCAACGCATTCCGATCCTGATTTACGTCCGCTTGCGGGACGTATCCTTGCTCCAACGACCCGCCCGGATTGAATGGATTGGGACCGGGGACATAGCTGTTGGCGAATGTATCTCCTGCCGCAATTGAATGCATGTTACGGATATTATTATCCCAGGCTTGCCGAAGCGTGATTTTGTTGTTCCACCAGTTCTTGCCTTGGGCGTAAAGATCGTACGCGCTTCCACCGAGCTGCGCGGCGGTTGGACCATATCCGATAAGATCGGAGACAAAGCCAAGATGGAAAGATGCGGCATCCTGAAACATTGGGACGGAATCGCCGTGATAGGTCATACTGCCGTCGGCGTTCTGATAAGTACGTTGAAGGTTTTGAGAGCCCGACCCTATGAAAGCCCCCAGCATCATCGCGTGGGGCGAAAGACCTTGAGAAGCCGCATTGTTAACGTCACTGGCAAATTGTATCGCGTGGCCCAGCGTATAGTTATAGGGCACGACGAGATAGTTACCTGAATTGGCGTTGCGAATCTCGGATTCATCAGCGTTAAAATAGTGATTGTCATCAGAACTTATAGTATTCAAAGTTCTATTTGTATTTTGCACGTATTGCCCGTTCGGACCAACCAAGTATTTCGCTGGAACGATTTTTTTCCGGTACTTCTTACATAAAATGGTGCATTTATCTCCATAAATGAACCTCAGATCAATCTATTGCGCCCCAGCAACGGTCTTCAACGGCATAGATATGATTGACGAGGAGCCAGGTTCTCTTTTTCCGGCATTCGTCTATACCTGCCACGAAGTGTTCAAAAAGCTCTTTGTCGAATTCCTGCGGCCAGGATGTGTAGGGTGCCGCAAGCTCGTCTCCGGGATTAAAAACGAGCGCAGTGCGCGATTCCGCGTCCCAATATTTGTAGCAAAGGAACACGCGATAGCCTGGTTTCGGGCTCCCTTCTGGGCACATTTCGGGAAAAGCGGAAAAGAAATAGGCTTTCGCGGTTAGATCAAGAGCCGTGCCGACCCGTGGCCAAGCAAGCCCAATTGCGAACAAGGCCGCATAAATGAGCGCAGCCGCTTTTTCGCGTCTTGCAAGCGATCTTATGAATAAGATCAAACTCGCGCCCAAGAAAGAGAAGAAACGCAAAGCCCTCGAAAAAAGGGTACTCGGGTCCGCTACGTCCGACACTGCGTTGCGCCATTCGAAATAGATGTAGAAACAAATCTCAACCAAACATATGCGCCAAGCCAAATCCACGCCCGCCGCACTGCATTGCCGGCTCTGGGCAGGCTTAGCGGCGTTCGGCGCAGCCTTCTCGCATTCGCTCATTGGGGGCTCCCGGCGAAACTGTCCCATTCGCCGATAGCGGGATTTCCCTTCCGCCGCAAGCCGGGATCGCCTTGATAACCGGCGGGTTCATCCGCACCGTGTGCGCTGCCTGGTTCACGAATTGCGACAGCCTTTTATGGTGAGGCACGGGCGGTTCTGCGCCTCGCGCTGCAGGCGGATCTCCTTCGGCCATTGATCGCCCGCGAGGAATTTCAGATCGGTGAACGCGTCCTCGCGGTTCTCGCGATCCTATACCCACGCGGCTTCGAGGCGCTCTTGCGCCTCTTGAACGATGTCAATTTTGGGCAAGGGAACCTCATAGGCGCGCGGTTGCGCTTCGGCTTGCGAATTGTGGACGGTGACGTAGATTTGGCCTATGCTTCGGCATATGCCAAAGGAGGCCGCTGTGGGAATGGAGCGCCACGTCAAATTGTTTAAGAACGGCCGCAATCGAGCCGTCCGCATTCCCCGCGAATTCGATTTTCCGGGCGACGACGCGATCATGCGCAAGGAAGGCGACAAGCTCATCATAGAGCCGGTTCGAAAACTGTCGCTTCTGGAATTGCTCGACACGCTTGAACCGATCGATGAAGAGTTTCCGGAGATCGAGGATCTGCCTCCGGAACCAGTTGATTTCTGATGATGTATCTTCTGGATACAAACATCCTCTCAGAGCTCGTCAGGAACCCGAAAGGGGTTGTCGCGAAGCGGATCCGCCAAGTCGGGCAAGCGAATGTCTGCACGAGCATTCTGGTTGCCTGCGAAGCGAGGTTTGGAGTGGCCAAACGAAATTCGCCACGTCTCGCACGGCAATTGCAGGCGGTTCTCGGAACGATCGACATCCTGCCTTTTGAGACCCCCGCCGATACAACATATGCAGCGCTTCGCTCAGAGCTTGAAAAGCGGGGCAAGCCGATCGGAGGCAATGATCTCTTCATCGCCGCGCACGCGCTCACTCTCGGCTGCACATTAGTGACGGCGAACGAGGGCGAGTTCGCCCGCATCGACGGCTTGGAGTGCGAGAACTGGCTGCGGTGACTTTCTCGCGTCGCGTTTAACTGAGGCGCTGCCAGCTTTCGGCGCCGCCGCCCTCGATGCCGAACGGCGTGAACAGCACTGGTCTTCGAGCGCCGGAAACGCGCCCGCATGGCTTACGCGGCCCTGCTCGTACAGCGCAGTGATGGGCTTGGCGCGCGTCGCTTTTTGCGGCTCGCGCGCCCGCCGCGGGGGCAGGCCAGCGCGCTCCGCACGCAGAACAGCTTCGACCATGGCGCCGCCCCGGTTGATTTCGACCACCAGGGCGTCCGCTTCATATCGGCCGTGGGCCGCTAGTGCCTGGTTGGGCAGCAGACGGCACGGTAAAACTTCAAGCCCATATCCCCGCTCAATACGACCCAATCCGGCAACGATGGGTCCTGTTTCTGAAGTTCGATCTTTTTCATTGCCAGCTTTGGCAGCCGGATCGACGACGACGAAGATCCTTTGTGCGTTTGCGAGGCGGTATAGGTCGTAAATCCGGTCAGTCCGAAGAGCGCCAGCAACATCGTCGATGAGTTCTGCATTGAGTCCCTGCCTTTCGAGTTGTGTGTCAGCATATTGTTTCGCTATGGTTTCCAAATGGTTAGCGGCGAGGCTTGCGAAAGCCTCCGAGGCGTTAGTGTGACGGCCTCGCCATAGCTGCTTTGCTGACTATGAGAGCTCTATTTCATCGACTACTGTTGACTGTGAGAGCTTCATTTCATCAACTGCTAAAGCAGCCAGCTCCCGCCGCCGCTCCACCCATCGTCCCACGACACATCAGGGACCGGTTTCACCATGCGCGGGAACAGATCCGACAGCGCCCACACCAGCGCATCCACCCGGTCGGCAGCGCCGCCGCCCTCGATGCCGAAGGGCGTGAACAGCACCATCTGATCCTCGAGCGCCGGGAACGCGCCCGCATGGCTCACCCTGCCCTGCTCGTAAAGTGCGGCGATGGGCTCTGCGCGCACGGTCTTGCCCCGGCTCGCGCGGACCTGCCGCAAGGGCAGGCCCGCACGTTCTGCGCGGAGGACCGTTTCGACCATGGCGCCGCCCTGGTTTATCTCGACCACCAGGGCGTCCGCCTGGTAACGGTCGAAGGCTGCGATGGCTTTGGCTGCCCAGCCTCGGGGCGACAGACGGCACGATAGATCATCAAGCACGTATCCCCGCCCATCGTCACCCAGTCCGGCAACGATGAGTTCCGGTTTCGGAGGTTCGATCTCCGTCGGCGCTGGCTTTTGCGGCGGGGTCGATGCCGACGACGACACGCTGAAAAGCGGCAGGCGCATTTCCGCCTGCAAGGCGGTGTTGATCCAGGATAGCACGCGTCCATAGAGCGCCTGCAACGTCGTCAACAAGTTCTGCATTGAGTTCCTGCCTTCCAAGGCGTGTGCCTTCATAGTGCTTGACGATGGTCTCGAAGAAGTTCTGGGCGAGGTTGGCGCGGTTGTCGTAGGTTGTGCCGCGAGTGAGGGCGACGCCATGCCCTTCGCGCGCAAGAAGGTCGCGGACGATCGGGATCGGTCGCGGCGTTGTGGTAATGACTTGGCGCGGATCATCTCCAAGCCGCAGCCCGAATTGCAGCATGTCCCAGGTTTCGCGGGCATAGCGCCATTTGGCGAGCTCGTCGCACCAGGCCGCGTCGTGCTGCGGGCCGCGCAACTGATCCGGCTCGGTCGCGTTGTATAGCGTCGCGACTGCGCCGTTCGGCCATGTCACACGGCGTTTCGAGGCCTCAAATTTCGGGCGGAACGCGAAAGGGTGAATCGCGAGAAGCCCGCTCGGCCCTTCGACCATTACGTCGCGCGCATCCGCCGCCGTCTCGGCCACGAGCGCGATGCGCTCGTAATTGCCGCCGGTCAGAGGCGTAGACCCGCAGGCGCAGGCCCTTACCCATTCCGCGCCGCTTCGCGTCTTGCCCGCGCCGCGGCCCGCGAGGATCAGCCATGTGTTCCAGTTTCCCGACGGTGCGCGCTGTTCGGGACGCGCCCAGAAACTCCAGTCATACCGGAGGTTTTTCAGCTCTTTCGGGGTCAGTTCCGCAAGGAACGACGCCCTCTGCTCCTGCGTCAGCGATGCGAGATAGCTTGCGTTCCATTTCGGTGCGGAGTTGCTCGGCATTCACGCTCTCCTCCGGTGTCTTGTCCCTGGCCGGACCGTGATCGCGGAAGCGTTTGCGGAAGCGATTGCGCATTTGCAGCGCCCAGCCGCTGGCCTTCCAGTCGCGCATGAACTGGCCCTTGCGTCCAGCCTCCAGCCACCAGGCATATTCCAACTCTTTCGCGCGGCTCATCGCTTCGCGGAAATCACCGTAAGTTGCCGCCCAGGCGTTCAGCGTCTTGACGCTGACCCCGAGGCGGGCGGCGATCTCGGCTTTTCCGCAACCTTGGGCGGACAGGTGGAGAACGCGATTGCAGTGCTCGGCGTTGTAGCTGGAGGGGCGCCCGCGCCTGCGCACAGGCAAGACTACGACATCGATGTCCATGAGACCTCGCGAGACTGGACGGTATTCGTGTAGAAAAACGCAGCGCTGCCCTTGGTCAATATTCAGGCGCACCACCATCGCCCCGGCCGGGCAAAGCGCGGGCCGGGTTTATAAATATGTTTCATTTCAATCTGCTACGATCCCGGATGAGGCTGCGCCTTTCCGGCATGACAGCGCGGCGAAGCAAGCGCGGGATGCCAATCCGTTCCAGATCAGCAGAGATTGCGCAGGTTTGATTTCCGCGGTTTCGACCTATACTTGCGGCCAGCGGCAAACTTTCTGCGACTGTAAGGATTTATAGGAGAAGTCACCGTCGCGGCTCAAGCTTCGATTCCACAAACCTATGACAAACATGATTTTTTGGCTAAGAAGATCTTAAAGGTGAAGCTGCGGCCGCTCTGCCGTTATGCGCTTTTGCCAACGAAAGGCTGAGACCCTGTGGCCGCGGCCGGTATTCCTGCTGTGGGTCGAAAGCGGAAGTCGTGCTGGGAATTTCGAGCGCCCGCACTGCACCCAAATGCGGCAATTTCCTTCGACGCGCGGAAACGGGCGAAAAAAAATTTTAGGACTTTGAGCTGCTTGCGTTTTAACGCAACCAGGATTCGATTCGGATTGAGGATCAGTTCGTCAAAAGGCGGCTTACGGCTTCGCCAAGCTGATATAAGCCCTGCTGTTTGCTTGTTATGCAATCTATAACCGTACGGCCTGAACTCATAAATCTTGGGCGATGAGGGCGGAACCTCACGGCGAGAATGGGCAGGTTCACCTCTTGATCCATTGCGTAACAAAACTCCCTACAGGACCAATCTGAATCATGGTAAGGATCACTCAGGATTGCCACGAAGACGCGGCATTGCTCGAGTGCTTGTTCCAACTCATCAATGAGCGGCTTATCGTAGCGTCGGGCCGTAGCCTTGAAGTCCCAATAGCTTATTGATCGCTCTACGAGCGCGGATCGAATTGCGGCGGCATCGGAAAAATCCTCCATCGCATATGATATGAACACGTCTTTCTTCTCGAAAGCAGGTCGAGGTCTCCTCGTCCGTTGGCTCGCCTCAATTGCACCGTTGATGGGTAGCCTGTCCGCGCTGAAGGGGCGGGTGCTTGGAATGCAGGGCATTTCAACAAGCTGCCGGTAACCTTCGCGAGCGAGCGAAATCACTGGCGGCTGGATAAGCGTTTGCAACTCTTCTGAACTTTCGATATCGAAGTCCTGCTCGGCGACAACCGCAGCGACGGGCTTCCGCGCCTGCCGCACAACAGCTAGTTCTTGGTGGGTGAGTTGAGAACTTAGGTACGCAGCCGATACGATCGCCACAAAGGCAGAAGCGTCATGAATTGCCGCGTATCGCTCCTTTCTTCCACTGTCGCCGTCTGGCCAAACCTCAACTCCATGTGCGGCCAAGGCTTTCCGAACCGTCCGTGCGATCGCTTTTTGCGCCGTCGTATATGAAAGGTAAACGTGCATCCCGCCTTCCCCCGCACGCGCCTCAACCCGGTCTGCAGTTCCGCAGTATGATCCCTTTATCAAGAGCAATTATCCACCAGGTGGATGCCGCAATGACAAGCCCGGTGGATACGAGGCTTCCGACGGTACCGCTGAATATTAGGATCATGCAAAAGGAGGTAAACATGGCGGCACCGGGCAAAAATATAATCAAGAAACGCAAAAAGAGCGCCGCAACGCTCTCTTTGCGCAACTGGGGTAGTAGGAAGATCAAGCACAAGCAAAACAGCAAAAAGAACATCCATATGAATGCTAAAAAAAGGCCTTCACCGCGCCCGCCAAAGAAATCTTCGGGAAATCCAGAGATCACAAAGCCGATGGCCCCAACTCCAATCAGGGCAGCGATGAACAGCGCCATGGCGCTTTCGGAAAGCCTTAACCATCGCAATGCGAGGCCGATCGTCGCAGACAGTGCGCCCCAGCAAATGAGCCCAATAGGTCCAGCGAGGAAGCTCTCGCCGAGCGCTACGCTGGCCATATGAGCACTTCCCTTGGAGGGGCTTGTGTCCAAGAAAAGCCAGTCCTTTGCAGAGCTGTGCGGGAACTCGATGAGCAAGATTTCACAAACTGGATCCTTTTGCCGGCACGAATTCTCTTTATCCAGCAGTGCTAAGCCGCGCAAATTAGAAACTGCACTCTTAATCCGTTCAAGCTTTGCATCTGCCGGGCTTGCCTCTGCTTCCTTCAACACTTTCTCAAGGTTCTGAATAACAGTTTTTTGGGCGTCTTGCATATCTCCCAAGAGCTTGAGGTCAAATGCACTCCCATTTACAGTTGGCGCGTCCCTTGGAAACGCCATAGATACATTCTTGTAGCTGTTCTCAAGTTCACTGCTCAGAGAGTTGATGGACCTGATCGCAGATGCAAGCCAGCCCTTGAAGGCCTCCGAAGATGGCTCAGGGATGTGAAGAGGTTCCCAATCATAGTCATGCTCCACGAGTTTGTTACTTAAGGTAAGCGCGAATGCAAAGAACGGGCCCCGAAGCGCAGGCGCATCGGCGAAAGCTGATTTTTCGAACCAGACCTTATGGATCAGTCCCGCATTCGCTGTGACGAAAATTGGGGCGAGCAGAACCGCGGCGGTGGCGATCGCGCCGCCCAACGACGGGATATTCAAATGCCGCCTGCCAAACTCGAGCCGCGGCAGTAAAATCAAGCGCTGAAATGCGGCGAGGATGCCAATCGAGAGGTATAAAAGATACGTGAGCAAGAAGGCATCCAGGGGGGACACCTTCTTGAAGGGCCACCATCCATTTAGAGCGGCAGGATCGCTGGCTAGACTGATACCTATTACAGTTAGAACTGCCGCTCCTGCTAGGATCGGCCTGCGAAACAATAGCCAGCCTTCAACGCTTCGCGCCTTCATGACGAGCCCGCCTCCTTCGTCGCGGGGCCGTCTTCGCTACGCTCGAACCCGAGTTGTTCACGCAGCAGCACGGCCTGTGCACTATCGCTGAGATCCTCGAAATAGGCGATTTCAACCCCGGCTGTGCGCATCGCGTCAAGCACGTGTGCGGCTACCACAGAGCCAGGCAGAATCGCTGTTGTAGTCGAGGGGCCAGACAAGATCTTGTATGCGCCGAGCCGGTGAAGCGTCTCCTGCATTTCACGCGCTTGCGCCGTCGCAAGCTTGACAACCGTCGGCCGGATTGTCCCCGCGACATCCTCCCGGGCACCGCAGAACAGCGTCATGCCATTGTGCAGGATGATGATCTTGTCGCTGATCGTCTCAATGTCGCGGATATGCTGGCTGCTGACGGCAATGGCCCTTGGTCTTTGGACCGAGCACGCCATCAAACGAAGATCGCCAAGCACGATATCGCGGCCCGTATCATCTAGGTTGGCGAGAGGCTCATCGAGAATGATGACGCTCGCGTTGGTGAGCGTCAAGCGGGCCACTTCGAAGCGTAGCCGGAAACCCGTTGATAGCTCAGACACCCGCCGGTCTGCATATTGCGCGAGCCCATAACGCTGCAGGGTTTCTTCCACCCTTGGTTCAACCTCCCAAACTGGTACGCCGTGAGAGACTGCGGTGAGGAGCATGAACTCTCTCGCGCGCATGCGCGCCCCTTCAAGTTTTGCCGGAACATAGGCGATATTCGAGCAAATGACTGGCCAGTCGCTAGGAGACCACCCAAAGCCTTTGCTGGGCTTTGACGAAGCTCGCAGACGATCCGGGCGCAATCCATCATATGTTGCGCTGCCTGCACTTGGGCGCAGATCACCCGAGATGAGATTAAGCAGGGTCGTTTTTCCCGCCCCGTTCGATCCCACCACTCCCAGGATCTCTCCGGCGGCGAGCGAGAGCGAGAGGGGCTTGAGATGAAACCCATGACGCCCGCCAAGATGGCGCTCCACTTTATCTAGCTTAACCAGCGGCAACTGATCGCCAAGGGAAATGGTGACAGCCTCCCGCTTTAGCACTTCGAACGAAGGCGCCTCGGCGGCTTCGTGCCTGCCGCCGGACAGAGCATCCACTTCTTTGACGGTTTCAAGCACGGCGCGCTCGATCTCCTCCAGAATTTCTAGCAACTCCCAACTAAGATCCCGCTCGGCTTCTTGGGAAGCCCCAGCGTTGCCGCTCAGGACGATCTGATGCCGTTCTGCAAGGTGTGTGAGAGCTGTCCGCTCGCTGGGGCGGAACTCCTCGGCCATGTCGAAGAGTACCGATAGCGCTCGTTCTGGGGCGTCTTGCCGCAGGAATTCAACTACTCGGTCGCGGTACCGGGAAAGCAGCTGCACCCGCGCAATGTCGGCAATGCACGCTTCACTTCTTATACTCTCTAAGTGATCTCTGTCCTGATCCTGTCCTAGCACCGGTGTTTCCCCCCTGGCCGGACTGCTCGCACTCCCCATAACTTAAGCGGAATGTATCTACTTCAAAGTTTTGTAGGCTCAGGCCTGCTTGTCAAAATTGCCTCAACTCGTGCCGCTAGTAAAGTGCTTGGATTGGGGGCCGGAGCATTCTGATGTTCGGATCTCGATGACGGGGGCAAAGAAAAATAGAAACTCGTTTATAATGACGGCGACGCTCCGAGCGAAGAAGGGCAGCGCCCGGAACAGCCGGTTAGCACTCAGCAAGAGAAGTTCTTGCTGTCAGCCCAAATGGCAGCTCCCGGCCTGATGCGCCGCAAGCGCGGTCCGCCGCGTTTTTCAATCGCTGCGTGTCTATTGAGGGCGCAAGGCGCTCACCCAGCAATGTTGAAAAAAGCGTTGAGGCGCCGACGGATTAATCGAAGGATCGTTAACAGATCGCTCGAAGATTTATTTCCGGCCTGATCTTGCTTAAGAAGCCGTATATCAGGCGCGAAGCGAAGGGCGTGGCGGCCTCGGTCCGGCCGCAAACAATCCGCTCTTACATCTTGAAAAAAAACGATCTTTTGTGGTAATCCTTTAGCCATAAAATAGAATTTAATGCCGGAATTTTCCTCTTTACTGGGACGCGGAAAAATCCGTTAAATATACTTGAAGCGCGCCTGTTAACCCTGTTCGCGCCCGCACCGCGGCGTCGGCGGCGCTTGCGTCGGCAATAATTTCCGTTGCAGTTCAACGACTTGCGGCCATTAACGTCTCGGCAAGGCGACTTTCTTTAAAATTCCAGGCGAGAGAAAAGGCCAGCCAAGCCCAAGCCAGGAACAGAGATGACGCCCCAGGCCAAGTGCACAAAAACGGCCAGCCTCAGAACCGGGGCTGGAGCCGGTTCGGCCGGACGCTCGATGGTTTCCAGGGCCGCAACGACCGGCGGCCCCGGTATTCGGTGTGCGTCAGAAAATCCTCGTGAAGAGGAAGAAAAGACCGCCCGAAATCAGCATGGCCATGGGGAGTGTCAGCACCCATGCCATGAGGAGATTTCGAACGGTCGACATCTGCAAGCCCGAGCCATTGGCGGCCATGGTTCCCGCGACGCCCGAGGACAACACATGGGTCGTCGAAACCGGGAGGCCATACATGTCAGCCGCGAAGATGGTTCCCATGGCTACGAGCTCCGCTGACGCGCCTTGAGCGTAGGTGAGATGCTGCTTGCCGATCTTCTCGCCGACTGTGACCACGATCCGCTTCCAGCCGATCATGGTGCCAAGCCCGAGCGCGATGGCGGTCGCAACCTTCACCCATAGCGGAATGAACCGCGTGGCGTCGTCGAGGGAAGCCTTGTAAGCTTTGAAACTACTGACTTCCTCGGTCGAAAGATTAAGCTTGTTGTCTTTCAGGAGCCAGCGCAAGGCCTCGGACGTGAGATACATGTCGTTTCGCACGTTCCCGACGGCGTTCGCGGGCACCTTGGCGATCGAGCCGAACTCTTGAACCTGGCTTGAGATCAGGCGGACAAGGTCTCTCACGGCTGGGAGCGTGTTATTGTCGATTTGGTGCAGCGCAATATCGGTCGAGACCAACGGCCTCGGATCGCCGCCAACCTGGCGGCCACGCGTCTTATTGTCGAGGATTTGCTCAACCGCTGCAGAGTTTTTCAAGAATAGCGGCATTTGGTTGGCGGACGGCGTTTTGTTGAGCGCGTAGGCCGTGGGCAAGGTTCCTATGAGGATGAGCATGATCAAGCCCATGCCCTTCTGCCCGTCGTTCGAGCCGTGCGCGAAAGAAACGCCGGTGCAAGTCAAGATAAGCAGGCCGCGGATCCACAGGGGCGGCGGCTGGTTGCCCTTCGGCTCCGCAAAGAGGCTCGGGTTCCGCACAACAGCCCTTATGCTCAAAAGAAGCAGCGCGGCGGCGACGAAGCCGACAACAGGCGAAAGCAACAGCGCATATCCGATATCGATCGCTTTGTTCCAATCCACGCCCGAAGTGCCGTCCCTGCCGCGCATAAGCGCATTCGCGACACCGACGCCGATGATCGACCCGATCAGTGTGTGCGACGATGAGGCAGGCAAGCCAAGCCACCAGGTGCCCAGGTTCCAGATGATCGCGGCAAAGAGCAGCGCAAAGACCATCGCGAAGCCCGCCGAGGAACCGACTTGCATAATCAACTCGACCGGCAGAAGCGAAATAATTCCGTAGGCAACCGCTCCAGAGGAGAGCAGCACGCCCAGGAAGTTGAAAAAGCCCGACCAGACGACGGCGAACTGCGCTGGCAGGGCATGGGTGTAGATGACGGTCGCGACCGCATTGGCGGTATCGTGAAAACCGTTCACGAACTCGAAGCCGAGGGCGATCAGAAGAGCGACGCCCAACAGCAGGAACGGGACATATGTTGTGACCGGAACGCCCGTTTCGATGACGTCGGTGTAGACGCCATAAACGGTAAATGCCAGCCCGACCGCCAACAGGAGAATGAAGATGATGGCGGTGGTTGGCGCAACGTTCGTATCGAGATTTGGCTTTGGCGATGCCTGCCCCGGCATCGGAGCTGCAATATCGGACATGGAGGGACTCCCAAGCGCTTGACCGGCAAGCTATCTCGCAGCCACATGACAGTTTGATGAATGTCAAAAATCGCTGGAAAAACCTATACAGCTCAAATGTCGCCGTTCGCCCGCTCGGCTTCCCAGGAGACGGCGGTCACGAAAGGCTCAAGGCTCAAGCGGCCAACGATATTCTCAAGGGCGGCATCTTTTCGCGTTCCGGGCGGCGTATCCGCGGTGACGCAGACCTTGCCGCTCTCAGGAAGATCCTCGCTTTCGATCTTTCTCAAGCCCAGCCCTCCCTGCGAAAGGGCGTGAAGCAGGAGCGAACGCACGTGCGCTTCCTCAGCGCTGCGGCAGGTCACCGCTATGGTGTATCGCGTTTCGGCGTCGTCCGCGGCCGCTCGCTGGCGATTGATGCCCAATATTGCCGAACGCATCGCAATGTTCGTCAGGACGACCAAGGCCGCCGCGGCAAGGCTGAGAGCATAGTAGCCGCCACCCGCAAAAGTTCCGACCATCGCGGAGCACCATAGCGTGGCGGCGGTATTCAGTCCGCGCACGTTGATGCCTTCGCGCAAGATGACGCCCGCGCCGAGAAAGCCGATGCCGGAAACCACCTGTGCCGCCACGCGCGTCGGGTCGCCCTGACCGACCACGCTGGAGAAGGCCACGAAGCCGGCTGAGCCCAGCGCGACGAGCGAATTCGTCCGCAAGCCCGCCATTTTCTGATGCCATTGCCGCTCGACGCCGATGGCCGCCCCCGCGACAAGCGCGGCGGCGAGGCGCGCAAAAACTTCACCAAGCACAAGGACATCGCTCATGGGCCTGCACCAATCTCGCTTTGAGGGATGCGTGTCTGATGCGCCATGTGCGAGCCTGATTGCAAGCTTATTCAGCTTCGCGGGCGTTGCTCGCAAGATAGAAAGAGTGGGTAGCGGGGCGCTTCCACTTGCCAAATTGTGCGCAGCTTGCAACTTGTGAGTTTCGCATCCGGTTGAAGATTCGTGACGCGAGCAGGCGGCGGTTAAGGGTGGGGAATGAGCAAGCAGACTACGGCTTCGACACGTGACCTTTTCGGCGAGGAGGCGCAGAAGCCCAAGGCGACGGTCAGCCGCCTGCCGCAAAAGTCCGGCGAAAGCTACACCGCCGCCGACATCGAGGTGCTGGAAGGGCTGGAGCCCGTGCGCCGCCGCCCGGGCATGTATATCGGAGGCACCGATGAAAAGGCGATGCATCACCTTTTCGCCGAGGTGCTCGACAACGCGATGGATGAGGCTGTCGCCGGGCACGCGAGCTTCATCGAGGTCTCTCTTGAAGCGGATGGCACGCTCTGCGTCACCGACAACGGGCGCGGAGTTCCGGTCGATCCACATCCGAAATTTCCCGGGAAGTCGGCGCTCGAAGTCATCATGACGACGCTGCACTCGGGCGGCAAATTCAACTCGAACGTCTACTCGACAAGCGGCGGCTTGCACGGCGTCGGCGTTTCCGTGGTGAACGCCCTTTCCGAGCATCTTGAAGTGGAAGTGGCGCGTGGCGGCAAGCTTTACCGCCAGACCTTCTCGCGAGGCGTGCCGCAAACGCGCCTCGAGGATCTGGGCACGGTCCGCAACCGGCGCGGTACGACGGTTCGATTCAGGCCCGATCCCGAAATCTTCAAAGAGAGGACGCTCTTCAAGCCCTTGCGCATTTTCAAGATGGCGCGCGCCAAGGCTTATCTCTTCGGCGGCGTGGAAATTCGGTGGTCCTGCTCACCCGAGCTTCTGCGCGGTGATACGGATGTGCCGGAGAAGGCTGTCTTCCATTTTCCGGGCGGCCTTCGCGATTTCCTGGCAACCAGGATCGAGAGCTTCACGCCCGTTACAAAGGATGTCTTCTCCGGGCGCGTGCAAAAAGAGGGCGGCCACGGCAGCGTCGAGTGGGCCATTGCGTGGCTCGCGGACGAGGACGGCTTCATCCAGTCCTACTGCAATACGGTGCCGACGCCGGAAGGCGGCACGCACGAGCAGGGCCTTCGCGCCGCGCTTTCGAAATCGCTCAGAGCCTATGGCGACCTGACGAACAATAAGCGCGCCGCACAGATCACGCCGGACGACATCTTCGTTTCGGCGGGCGTGATGCTGTCGGTGTTCATCAGCGAGCCGGAATTCCAGGGCCAGACAAAAGACAGGCTCTCTTCATCGGAGGCCGCCCGCGTCGTCGAGAACACGGTGAAGGATGCATTCGACCATTGGCTCGCGGCTTCTCCGCAGCAGGCCACCGGCCTTCTTGAATACATCATCGAGCGCGCGGAAGAGCGCCTTCGCCGCAAACGCGAAAAGGAAACGGCCCGGAAAAGCGCAACGCGCAAACTGCGCCTGCCGGGTAAGCTTGCCGACTGCTCGAAGAACGCAAAGGACGACACGGAGATCTTCATTGTCGAAGGCGACTCGGCTGGCGGCTCGGCGAAGCAGGCGCGTGACCGCGCTACGCAGGCCATCCTGCCCTTGCGCGGCAAGATCCTTAACGTCGCAAGCGCTTCGCGAGACAAACTCGCGCAGAACCAGCTCTTGGCAGACCTTACCCTGGCGCTCGGCTGCGGAACCGGCAAGCACTACAAAGACACCGAGCTGCGCTACGACCGCGTCATCATAATGACCGACGCCGATGTCGACGGCGCCCATATCGCCTCGTTGCTCATCACTTTCTTCTATCGGCAGATGCCCGAGCTGATCCGCAGCGGGCATCTCTTCCTGGCGGTGCCACCGCTCTATCGCCTCAGCCAGGGCGGCAAGACGGCCTACGCGCGCAACGACGCCCATCTGGCCGAATTGAAGGCAACCGTGTTCAATAGCCGCGCCAAGCTGGAGGTGAGCCGCTTCAAAGGCTTGGGCGAGATGATGCCGGCCCAGCTCAAAGAAACGACCATGCATCCCGGCAAACGCACACTGCTTCGCGTCGAGATAACCGGGCGCACCGGCGATCTCAATGGCCTCGATATTGAAGCGGACGAGGCCGCCGCTGCCGATGTCGTCGAGCAACTCATGGGCAACAAGCCCGAGGCGCGTTTCCGCTTCATCCAAGAGCGCGCCGCGTTCGCTGAACCTGACGCGCTGGATATTTGATCAAAGGACACGAGGGCTGTAACGGCTATGGCCAAGGCCGGAGGCGGGTGGTTTCCCGACCGTCGGCGTATGAGCCTTTTGCCGGTCCCGGGTTGATTCCCGGCCAATGGCCGGTGGGAATGCCGCCGAACTCCGGTAAGAGTCGATTTGAGACATGGCGCGCTCCGAGGCTTGCAACGCCCGAACTCGCTGTCGGCCACAAGCGCCGCGCGCGGCACGCCGTCTACGTGCTGTTCTCAGGCTTGCTGCTCTTCGCGGCCAGCTCGACAATGCTAATGTCAGCGCGACGGAGCCGCCGGCAGAGCTCGCGGTTTATGTTTTGCAGCACCATCGCATACGCGTGGATGTCGGCTTTATGGAGCGCGTAGAGGTGGCCGGCCATGAGTTCGTAAAGCACGGTTGGGCTCTCAGTGATGACGCTGGCGGATCGGTTCTGCATTTCGATTAGCGTCATTTCGCCGAAAAAATCGCCAGGCCCGAGGCGCGCAATTCGAATCGCGCGCCCCGGCGCCCCGAGCTTGCTCACTACGAGTTCGCCGGAGTGAACGACATACATCGATCGCCCCTGTTCTCCTTCCGCGACGACAGTGGCGCCAACGTCAAAGCAGCGCTCAATCATCATTGAGGTTAGGAGAGTAAGGCTTGCATCTGAAAGGCCACCAAAGAAAGGTGTCGCGACAAGAAACGCCTTCAGATCGGGCAAACTGACTGTCATCTGCACAACATTAACCACGTGGCCGGGGCTAGGCCAATAAAATCGGCGTCCGCTATAACCTAAAATTGCGTTCAATGGTTTGACAACTTGAACATCAGCAGTCGGCCTTTAGGAGATATTCAGAGGGGAGCCGTAGCCGGCCGCTCGCGAAGGAAATCGCCCGCACAGTCCTTTTTCGTCACTGCTTGAGGCGCGCGATGCACAACAGGCTTCGATCTCGCGGCGCGTGGCCCGGCAACCCTCGCCGGGCGGCAAGCCATTATGGTAAATTGTCGAATGGTTAGCGGAAGGACGCCTGATTTATTTCCGGCCTGATTTAGACTTAACAGGTCGTTTCCCCGGCGTAGAACCCGCGTCTTCGCCCCTCCCTGGATAGGCCTCTAACCCTTTGAAAAGGCGAAAACTTGTGTGGTAAATCGCGTCCCATTAAATGGAATCTAATGCCGGAATTTCTTCATTCACTGGGACGCGCTCAAGTCCGTTAAATATACTTCCAACTCGCCCGTCAACCATGATTGCGCAGTTCCCGACCTGAGGCGCCGCGTGCCCTCTCCTGGATTTTCTGAAGTAAATCAATGGCTTGTTGCGGTTAACCTCTTAGCAAGGCGCTTTTCTCTAAGATCGCGGCTCAAGCGAAGAACCCGATCTGAGGGCGATATACCGCTATGAAGTACACAGAAGCGAATTCGGATCGGGTTCTTGGGCGGACCGCATCGCCAGCGGATCGCTGGCTGCGCAGTCCCGGAAAGGAAGCTCTCCGGGACCGTCACACGTTCAACATTCGGTCCGGCACGCGCTTTGCCTGCCCGGATGGCAATCCATTGGCGCATCCGGGGCGGGGCGCCTAGTGCCTCAAGGTCAGGCTTGCAGACCCGCCGCCGCTCCTAAGACTCACGCTCTGCGTGTTTCCGTGAACCGTGACGTAGATGCTGCCAGAGGTGTTGAACTGGCTGTTGAAGAAGCTTCCAGAATAGCTGTTAGCGCCAACCCTGCGCAAGCGCGCGGACTGAGAAGCGCTGCCGGATGGCGTCGCACAGGTGCCGCTCATCACTACTGTAGAGCCACCGCCGGAGTAGCTCGCGTTGCAATGCGCTCTCTCGCGCTGCCCCGAGGCATAGACAACCGTACCACCCCCGCTCCATGAGCCGACGATGGTTCCGCCTACGTCTCTTGCTTCCGCAAACGGCGCCATGCCAATGGAAAGGGCTGAAACCAAAGCTGCCCCGATCAAGCCTGTACGGAAAACTTTTAACGACATCACGGTACTCCTCCTACTCTCCTTCAGTAATAAACCGACAAGTGCAAAAAAACAGTAACTCAACTCAGGCTTTACAGCGCGTGTTCCATTTCCGAGCCAGACGCGGGCTCCCGGTTCCGGCGCCGCAATCGCAACAAGAACATAATAGTCGGCCGCAAAATGAAAAGATCAGCGAAGAGAGCTGCAATCATCGCGAAGGCCGAGAGCCATCCGAATAGCCGGAGAGAGGGCAAATCCGAGAATACTGTAACTGCCAGGCCGCAGGCCAGCACCACAGTAGTCAGGATCAACGCCGGTCCGACAAGAACCGTCGCCCGCTCGACGCCAATGCCGGGGGATTGGTCCGGCCTGTCTTCGAGCCGCAACCTGTTCAGGAAATGGATTGTCGCACTAAGCCCGAGCCCAAAAGAAACGGTGAGGGCGACGATGCTCGCAAACTGCAACCCGCTTCCGACAAACCAAAGCAAAACGCCCGAGGCGAGAATAGGAAATATAGCGGGCAGGATTGCGGACAGCATCACAATCACCGAGCGGAACGCCAGCCCAATGAAAGCGGCGACGAATATGATTTCTATCGTTAGCGCCCTATTGAGCCGCTCGATCATGGCGGAACTGTTCCGGGCTGCAATAGCCGAAAGTCCTGTCACCGCGATTTGATAACCGGGATGCTCCGCCCGAACGGTATTCAAAGACTTGTCCAGCTTATCAATCAGGGGAAGCAACTGGTTCGCGTCCTCATCGGGAATGAGCCCTGAAACGACCGCCGCATCCTGATTTGCGTCGACGAAGCGATGAACGAGATGGTCGGGAAGATAACCGACATACTCCTTCAGCGTGTCGACGTCAGACTTGCCCAACTTCTCGGTAAGCCACCGGCGCAGCGTTTCGAGAGACCAGACATTTCCTACGCCAGCCTGCTTTTCCAGGATGCTGTGCACTTCTCCCAACACGGCGAGCGCTCGCGGGTCGTAAATTGTGGCGCCGCGTGGCAGCTCTATCAGCACGTCGATGGGATTCGATCCGGTGAGCTTTGTGTCAAGGCGATGGCTTGCCGCGACGGCCTGTTGCTTATCGGGAACCTGATCCGCAAGCCGGTAGCGGGCGTCGAGGTTCGAATAGACGCCGGCAAGGGCCGCCACGATCGAGAGGCTGATCAGGCTGTAAATCCCGGGGCGCGCCACCACGCGTAAGGCGATCCAGGAACAGAACGCGCGCAGCCCGTCGATGGCAGAGTCCGCGCCTTTGAGCCGGGCCGCGAATGCCGCCTCCCTCCTGACGAGCAACACCCCAAGAAGCGGCAGAACCGTGATGACCGTGAAGAGCGCAATAACGGTGGAAATGATGCCCGCCTCGCCGAAGTTCCTGATCATCTCGGAGCTTGAGAACAAGAGCGCGATGAAGGAGAAGGCCGCTGTCGCGTGGGTCAGAACGCAAGCGGGCCCGACAATTAGAATTGCGTTGCGGAAGGCGTCCCGTTTGTTTTCGCCCCGGATGAGCCGGTCGCGCGCCGCAAAGGTTAGCTGCATGCTGTCCGAAAAGCTGATGACCATGATAAGAGGCGTCATCACGTTCAGGAAGGTGTTCAGCTTGAAGTCGAGCCAGCCAAGCGCCCCCTGCGCCAGAAGGATCGCCATCAGCGGCGGTCCGGCCGCGATGATCATGAACGAAAGCCGCCTGAAGAAGATGATCGCGATCAGGCAGCCGGCGGCGAAGCCGATGCCGTTGTAAAGGAGTTGGTCG
This sequence comes from uncultured Alphaproteobacteria bacterium, assembly GCA_963817495.1. Classification (GTDB taxonomy): domain Bacteria; phylum Pseudomonadota; class Alphaproteobacteria; order Rhizobiales; family Rhodomicrobiaceae; genus Rhodomicrobium. The sequence goes on from CAWFOS010000021.1 coordinate 131,060, forward strand.
CGTTCGACCGCGTTTCGAATCTCAAGGCGCATGACGGGCACGCCGGAAAGCTCGGCCTTGAGGTCGGAGCCTTGCAAATCATCGGCAATCGTCTTCCGGATCGCGGGAATAACGTCGCCCACTTTCTCGCTATCGGCCACTTGAGGGTCGAGCGCTATGAGGACGAGCGCTAGCTTGCCGTCCTCCGATAAAAGCTTGCCTCGAATAAGGTCGTTGGAAAGAACACGCTCCATCAGCGCCTTGTACGCGTCGCCCTCGGGTAGATCGGCTGGGAAAAGAGGCCCGGGCAGGTGTCCCGCCTGGGGAGCTTCCCGCGCCGAGAACATAGAAAGAACGCCACGCGTGCCTTCGATCAATTGAACATCAGTAACAGCGTCGCGAAGTTTATCGATGTTCTCTCGATCGAGAAGGCCGTCGCCCTCGATAACCATAAGCACGTCGTATTCGTGCGAAGGAAAGCGCCGCGACAGGTCCTCGAACTGCCGGAACTCCGGCGTATCCGAGCGGAAAAGGGAACTGAGCAAATCGTCGACTTTCAGCTTCGCAACGCCAAATGCAGCGGCAATGCAGAGCGCAGCCACGATTATCGCGGACAAAACTGGTGCTCGGAGCGCGATGAGCCCGATGCGCTCGAAGCCGAGAACAAGGCGATCGCGGCCCTTGGGCTTGGCAGGGTCTCGTCCTCCGGCGGGTTTCTCGTCTCGATCGGTGCCGATCATGGGCAATCTGCCTGTATAAGTTTCTTCGGAACCACCACTAGCCCAAGTCTTCAACCCGAGAAAGCCTTGAAGCGAACTCCCTGTGCGCTTGAAGAGTTCGATCAACCTGGTGTGGCTTATGTCTCCTAATTGCCGTACGAGCCCGCTGCAAATTGGCGGCAATTCGGAGACGGGACACTAGAACTCGAACCTATAGAGGTCATAGCCTTCCAAACTGTAAGATCCAATGCACGAGGAATTGATGTTTTAAGCCGTCCGCTGTCATTATGTGTTGGCGTGAGCCACCCGGAACGGACTTAGTTTTCAATGAAGCAGCCTTCTCGATTACGGGCGCGGCCCAAGCCGAACTACGGGTTCGACTTACCCATAAGAGTGAAGCTGCTTTTTGCAGCAGGCGCCGGCGCGATGCTCGCGGGCCTGTTATTGCCGTCATTCCGTGTCGGCGATTTCCACGTAACGCTTGTTGGCCCCACTCTGCTCGCCCTTGGCAGTCTCAGCCTTGGGGTTTCCGCCTCGAAGCTTGCCTATTCTCTTTGGGGCAAGTTCAATATCCGCAAACGCATGCTTGGGATGGTGCGCTGGCGCGGCAACGAAACCGTTCTCGATATTGGAACCGGGCGCGGACTCCTTGCCATCGGGGCGGCAAAGCGTCTTCGCACAGGAACGGTGGTGAGCATTGACGACTGGCAGAACGCGGCTGACGCCGGCAACAGGCTTGAGGCAGCCCAACGGAACCTTGAACTCGCTCGCGTTCATGACCGTGTTGAGCTGAGAAGTGATGATCCACTTCACATCGCGTTTGTCGACAATTCCTTCGACGTCATTCTTTCACTTCTGTTTTTGCATTGCATCGACAACGCCAGCGGGCGCGCGAAGGCATGCCATGAGATCGCAAGGGTTCTCAAGCCGCATGGCCTCGCGGTCATTGCGGATCGGGCAAACGTTGGGGATTATGCGCGCGCCCTGGAGGCCGCGGGGCTGAAAGTGGACGGGCCTAAGCACTATTTTTTCGAGGCTTTCATCGCGCTTGAAATATTGACAGCGAGGAAACCCGGTTAAAGTCAGACTTCGCAAAAAGCCGGTATGTTGGCCAATAGCCGAGCCTTTGTTATTCTGGCCTGCCCCATTTCTATGATGCTTTCTTCTCCCTCTTGGCGGCACGAAAGCCCGCGGCGGCAGTGTCTTTCTCGCACATATAAGCGCCGCGCTTCGTCTTCCCGTAGGTAGCGGCGCCAGCGTGATGGTATACTTTCGTGCCCGTGTTGACCCACACGACCGTGTCGCCTGAGCAACTCGCTTTGGCCTCGGCTTCGGTAGCGAAGTGGCCTGCCTTCGACGTAGCTGCAGCGCGCTTCTTCTTTGGCGCGGGGGTGGTGGGGGCAGGCGTTGTAGCTTGCGCCGTGCTGCCGAATGGATTTTGCGCCGGTTCCGTTTGAGCGAAGGCGGAAGCGGCGGAGAAAACAGCTAAAGCGGTCCCGATGACGATAACTTTGCCGGATGGCAAGCGCATAACCTGCTCCTTATTTGAAAAGATCTGATTGCAGCGGACTCTAACAGCCCAAGCTTCAGGCGAGCAAGCATTTCGGCTGCTTTGCCGCTTGTGCCGCTCAGTTTACCCCTCCCTCCGCATGCGCCAGCAGGGCTCAACTGCTGCCTGATTTCGTTTGGAAGGCCGCTGCCGGATCGAGCATCACCGCGCACCTGACTTCATTTCCCAACCCTAGATATTCGAGGCTATGAAAGGACAGCGCGCGCGAGGTTGCAATTCCCCGGCCATGCGGATCTGTCGCTCGCTCGATCGAGTAGTCCAAATAGTTCTTCCAGTCGAACCCTTTGCCCGCATCCTTGATGTGAACAGTAAGCGCCGTTTGCGTTGCATTGAACGTGAGGGTCGCGAAATTCTTGCTATATTCTGACAGGCCGAGCCTGCGTTCGATCTCCTCGGTCCAGCTGCCGTTTCGAAGAAGCTTGGTTTTTTCGCTGTAAATGATGCCGAGATTGCCATGCTCAACGGCGTTGAGCAAAAGCTCATGCAACCCTATCACCACACTTTCGGGTTCTGGAAAACAATTGGAGACAAATGAGGCAAGGCCGGCAGCCTCCTCCGGGGTTTGAAAACGGAAGCGTGCCTCTTCCATGAGGCCAAGCGCCCGGCCGCAGACGCAAACCTTTTCTCTCAATTTTTTCTTGGTTTTGGCGTCCGCCAGAGCGGCGTTCACGATGCCAAGAAGGGTAACGCCTGCCTTGATTTCCCTCCGAGACCTGCTCTGTTGCCACAGCCGCCGTTTGCATGATAACCGGGATTTCCTGAAAGCGAGCGTCGGCTTTAGTCCGGCGCACGACGCCCATGCCGCCAAGGTTTGGCATCATCCTGTCGAGGAGGATCAATTCAATACCGGGATCTTCCTCCAGCTTTTGCAGGGCAATAACGCCGTCTTCAGCCCGCACTACCTGATAGCCAGCGCGGCCCAAGTGATGCTCCATCAGGTCGAGGTTGAACTCATCGTCATCAACGGCAAGAATTTTCCGTTGGACGCTCGTGCCGTTCTCAAAGCTCATTTAAGGCTGTTCTTGTTGAGGTTCGCTCCTATGCCGCTCCAGCCTCGGCCCATTATCCGAAAAAGGAGCTTGGCCTGCGCATTATGCGCGTTTGCGGTTTGATTTGACTTACTGGGAAAGCGCCAATCTCAGGCTTCTAAGTTTATTGTTTGCAGCGGTTGCAGACTGCCCGCGGCGGCGAGGCAGGAGAAGCCCGCTCCTCGCTTTCGCGCAGCGCCGCGTCCGTGCGCTTCAGTTCCGTTATATCTGTATGAGCAGCGACAGCTCTGCGGACCTCTCCTGCGCTGTCCAGGAGCGGCAAGGCGTTGCCAAGCAGGTACTTCTTGCTGCCGTCAACGAATTGGATTTTTATGTCCTCCCGTGAAAACGCACATTTCGCGGCAGCCTTTCGCAGCGGCAATTCGAGGGCGCCAAGCGGCGCTCATTTTGAAAGACGTCGAAATTGTTTGGCGACTGGTCAGCCGGAGCCGATTTTGAAAGGTTCGACCCGGGAGGAAGCTGCAACAACTCGCAGGCGGCCCGGTTGCCAGCGATCTCCAGACAACCGGGGTCTTTCGCGATCAAGACAGCAGCCGGCAGTGCGTCTAGAATGGTCTCCAACTCCTCGCGCTCTTGTCTTTCTCGCTCCTCGGCTTTTCGCAGGGCCTCCTCGGCCCATTTCCGGTCGGTGATGTCGATGACAATGCCGATGCAGCGCTCCGGAGCCCCGCTTGCGCCCGCAACCGGACAGCCGCGAACAAGCAGCGAGCGCTCGGGCGCGCCCTCGGGCACATTGAGGCGCCATTGAATTTCGTATTCCTGACCGGCGGAGGCCGCTTCCCTAACCGTCTTTGTAATGCGTTCGCGACCTGAAGCCGGGGATGGGTTCCCGTGAGTGAATGCACAAAGCCGGTCGAAACCGCGGCTCAGGAAAACCCACTTAGGCCGAAGCACCTTTCAGTGCGAGCTGTCGATCGGGACCTGAGACGCGCGAATGGCATTATAGCCAGCGGCACAGGATAAGGCCGCATTAACAGGCCGGACACCTGGCCGCTCCGACCAGCGCTGTGCAGAAGCTTCAGAAAATCCTTGCCAACGCGGCGCCGTCCACACTCGGCCTTAAGCTTTACCCCCCTCATCGGCCATGCTGGGACGATCCTGAAGAACCTCGAAGTCCAATGTTGGCGAAGCCGGGGGACTTTGCTTAGACTGTCTCCGCTGATAGTGGGTTTGCTGCGCCAGCCACGCCGATTTCGGAGGCAGTGAGGGACGATGACGGCCAAAGATGCAAAGCGGCTCCGCAGCCGCGCGTGGTGGGACAATCCCGATAATCCGGGCATGACGGCGCAATATCTTGAGCGCTTCCTGAATTACGGGCTGACCCGCGAAGAGCTGCAAGGCGGCAGGCCCATCGTCGGCATCGCGCAGACGGGCAGCGATCTCGTGCCCTGCAACCGCCATCACGTTGCGCTCGCAAGCCGCGTGCGCGATGGCATCCGCGACGCGGGCGGCATCCCGTTTGAATTTCCGGTTCATCCGTTGCAGGAAACGGGGATTCGGCCCACGGCGGCGCTGCATCGCAACCTCGCCTATCTCGGCGTTGTCGAGATCCTCTATTGCTATCCGCTCGATGGCGTCGTGCTACTCACCGGCTGCGACAAGACCACGCCCGCGCTGCTGATGGCGGCGGCGACGGTCGATCTGCCCGCGATCGTGCTCTCGGGCGGGCCGATGCTCGACGGCCATTTCGAGGGCAAGCTCGCGGGCTCCGGCACCGTCAAATGGGAAGCGCGGCGGCGTTATGCGGCGGGCGAAATCGACTATGACGGCTTCATGGATCTGGTCCTGGCGTCCGCGCCCAGCATCGGTCATTGCAATACGATGGGCACCGCGAGTTCCATGAACGCGCTGGCCGAAGCGCTGGGCATGTCGCTTCCGGGCTGCGCGGCGATCCCCGCCCCATACCGCGAGCGCGGGCAGATGGCCTACGCCACGGGCCTGCGCGCGGTTGCGCTTGTGCTTGAGGATCTGCGCCCTTCCAGGATCATGACGCTCGATGCCTTCGAGAACGCGATTGTGTGCGCATCCGCCATCGGAGCATCCACCAACTGCCCGCCGCACATGAACGCCCTCGGCCGCCACATTGGCGTCGAGTTGAACAACGACGATTGGGACCGCATCGGCTACAACATTCCTCTGCTCGTGAATATGATGCCGGCGGGCGGGTACCTCGGCGAAGCCTATTACCGGGCGGGCGGCCTCCCGGCTGTGATGGCTGAGCTGATGGCGGCCGGCAAATTGCACAGCGATGCCCTGACGGTAACGGGTCGCACAATCGCGGAGAACATCGCAGGCGCAAAAATCCAGAACGAAGATGTTATCCGCCCCTACGCGCGCCCGCTGAAGGAGAAGGCCGGTTTCGCCAACCTCAAGGGGAACCTGTTCAACAGCGCCATGATGAAAACCTCGGTCATTTCAGAGACATTCCGCAAGCGCTATCTGGAGCGGCCCGGCGACGAGGACGCCTTCGAAGGCCGCGCCATCGTCTTCGACGGCCCCGAGGACTATCACGCCCGCATCAACGATCCCACGCTCGCCATCGACAGCGATTGCATTCTGGTGATGCGCTATTGCGGCCCGGTCGGCTATCCCGGCGCGCCAGAGGTGGTGAACATGCTGCCGCCGGATGCGCTCGTGAAAGAGGGCATCTCGCAGCTTCCCTGCATCGGCGACGGCAGGCAGAGCGGCACATCCGGCAGCCCCTCGATCCTGAACGCATCGCCGGAGGCGGCAGTCGGCGGCGGCCTCGCGCTGCTGCGCACAGGCGACCGGATTCGCGTCGATCTGAAGAAGAGAAGCGCAGATATTGTGATCTCCGATGAAGAGCTGGCCGAACGGCGGCGCGGCCTCAAACTGCCCGAATTTACCAGCCAGACGCCATGGCAGGACCTCTACCGGCAGCACTCAAGCCAGCTCGATGAGGGCGCGGTTTTCAAAGACGCCGTCCGGTATCGGCGCGTGAGCGCGCGGGGCCTGCCTCGCGATAGTCACTAGCGCCGGTCGTTTAATTTGAGCTGAGCTGGGGATCTGATTCAGCCAGCCTGCAGAAAGGACCTCAGCGGCGGCCGGAATTCGCTGATCGCGGCTGCGCGGGCTGTGGCGGCCGGATTAACTGGAGTTGATCTCTTCTCTTAACTGGGGAGCGCGGGGTCCGCTTTGCGCTGCGAAAGCGGACCCGAGTGGCAAGGCGAGTGTCGGCGATAACCTTCTCGCTTCTCTATAAATTCCGTACCCTCACATCAAGCGAGGCAGATCAATAGTTGAGCAAGACTTGGTTCGGGTGTGATACAGCGTAGCTGCATTGTGGAGTCAATCCCGAGGTTACGTTTACGGACCAGGCCGGGGCGATATGGTTAAGGTTGTAGTCGTAGAGCCCTAACTCATTGAAAGAGATTGAATGACTCCCCCAGTAACTGCCGTTGGAGGGGTAATCGGAGCATTGTATTATGTTATAGACTTCCAGCACGCCGCCAAAAGCCCAATTGAAGGTTTGCCCGAAACTTGAGGTATTGAGCATCGTTGAAGTCTTGCCGTTCTGCAAATCCTTGGTCACGATGTTCCATTTAGCGCAGGACACTGTTCCCTTGGCGCAGCTGGTATACATATAGCCGAGGATCGTGTCTCCGGGGCTGACTGGCTGTGGCGGGGCCTCGTAGGTGGTGCCAGAAACACAGCAATTCCAACTCGCGATGCCCCACGAATTTGCGTAATCGGAGTTCCACCCCAAGACAGGCTGGATGATGGTCACGACATCCTTGATATCCTCCAGGCCAGGGAAGTAGTACAGGGTCTGGCCGTCCATCGAGGTCGGCGTCGGGGGGACGCTCCATTCGGCATACAATTTGCCATAGGAGCTGGTCGTGGTGACGCTCGCATATTCAACCCAGGCGTGGCTGATGTTGGGGTCCTTAACGCCCTTCTCATCCCCGACTACCTTTAGTCCGTCGGCTCTGTAATGCGGATAGGCGCACTCATGCATCTTTTCAGTGGATCCACTCGCGTGCCGGATAATCTTGTTACCTGTCAGCAGCTCATCCCCCTCGGCAAGCTTCACGACGCAGCTTGGATGGAAGTAGCCGAATGGCGTGATGACATAACCTGCCGGAACTGTCGCAGGGCGGTTTGGCCCGGCGGGCATTTGAGCTTGGGCTGCGGTCAGGCCAGCCACCAGCATGCCGGCGATGCCCATCGCTCGGATTAAGGTGATCATATTGCTCCCACCAATTCGAATCAAATAATTAGTAAAGTCGATGCTAGCAGGTAACCGAATTCCGGCCTGTCGCAAGGATGCATCAGTGTTGGCGAAAACGGTGTTTGCGGGAGCGTCCCGGGAGCGGAATTACGTAGCGACTGTCCGAAAACGCAGTCGGCGCCAGCGACGCGGGTCATGACTGGCGTGGCGCCGGCCAACTGCCCCAGATTCACTGAAACAGCACCGAAGTTTCAATTTGCGACCGGAAACACGATAACGTCCTCTTCTCCATGCCGTGCGCGCCGCCCCATCGAAAAGTCTGGGATCGCCCCGGAACTTGTTCGAGATCAAGCCTTTGATCGTCTCCCGGCGCCCTTGTCGAGCACGGCGTGAACGCCGACCAGCGCCGCGATCACATGCCCTCGACCGATATCCCGGACGAGAACAACGGAAGTAGCGGTCGCGCGGGCGAAGCCCATGTTCGCCACGTCGCGCTCCCGGTGCGATCTCGGGGGCTGCCGCTGAGGATGGCCCGCTGCTTGTTCGCGTTGCAGGCCAGCACGCATTCAGCGCATCAGCTTGTCCAAGGTGATCGGCAGATCGCGCACGCGCTTTCCCGTGGCATGGCAGATCGCGTTGGCGATTGCCGCCGCGACGCCGACGATCCCGATCTCACCCAAGCCCTTGATGCCGAGCGGATTGATGATCGCATCCGGCTCGTCCACGAAGATCACCTCGATATCGTGGATGTCCGCATTCGCGGGCACGTGGTACTCGCCGAGATTGGCGTTCATGAAGCGGCCGAACCTGATGATCGAGCAGCGTTTCCTCGTGCAGCGCCATGCCGATGCCCCAGACGACGCCGCCCATGATCTGGCTCCGTGCGGTCTTGGTGTTGAGGATGCGCCCCGCCGCCACCGCATCGACGATACGCGTGACGCGGATGACGCCAAGCTGCTCGTCAACTTTCACCTCCGCGAAGATCGCGGAATGCGTATTGCGGGCGTACTGGCGGTTGTCCTTGAAATTGGTGGAGCGTTCCACCTCGCAGCGATCCACGCCGCCGTGCCGCATCGCGTCCGTAAATGACATGGCACGGAAAGGGTCTCGCGCACTTACAATATTGCTACCCGACAGAGTGACCTCGGCTGTGGTCAATCCGGACGAGCGGTGCATCTGCCGCCTTGTTGGCGTGGCCCAATAGCTGTTCTCGCACCGCATGCGCGGCCTCCACAATCGCGTGCGAGACGGACGCCGCAATCCACGATCCGCCCTCAACCGGGGATTGGGGCAGCGCAAAGTCCCCGAGCTTGATGCTGACGTTCTCGATAGGCAGGCCGAGCATGTCTGCCGCGACCTGCGCCATGATCGTGTATGTGCCCGTGCCGATATCGGATGTGGCGCAGGCCACCTCGGCATAGCCGTTCGCCGTCAGCGTGATGCGCGCAGCGGCCTTCACCTGAAGCGCTTCCCACACCCCAGACGCCATGCCCCAGCCGACAAGCTCCCTGCCATCGCGCATGGAGCGCGGTTCCGGATTGCGCTTGCCCCAGCCGAAAGCCTCCGCGCCTTGGGCGTAGCACTCGCGCAGAGCCTTGCTGGTGTAAGGCAGGTTCACTTTCTGGTCGCGATCGGAGTAGTTGCGCAGGCGCAGTTCAACAGGATCGATTTTCGCCGCGACGGCAAGCTCGTCCATGGCGCATTCCAGGGCATAAACGCCCGACGCCGCTCCCGGCGCGCGCATGTCGCAGGGCGTCGGAACATCGAGGCGCGCCAACTTATGCGAATAATGCGCGTTCGGGGATTTATAGAGCGCTTCGGACCATGTCGTATCGTTGCGCGCGAACGCCTCATGGCGCGATGTCATCGCAATCGCTTCATAGCGTCGTCGCGCTAAGCGTGCCGTCTGCGCTTCGCGGCGAGCGCCACGTGCTCGATCGTTCCGGGCCGATAGCCCAGCGCGTACATCTGCTGACGCGTCAGCACGAGCCGCACGGACCGCTTCAAAGCCTGCGCCCCGAGCACAGCCAGCACCGCTTCATATTGAGGACGAAGCCCCGATCCAAAGCCTCCGCCAACAAAAGGCGAAAGCAGGCGCAAGTCTTCGGACTTCAGGCCTAAGATGCCGCACAGATAACGCTGAACGTTCTGGACGCCCTGGGTCTTGTCGTAGACCGTGAGCTTTCCGTCGCCCTCCCAGATCACGGTCGAAGCATACAGCTCCATCGGGTTGTGATGCTCGACGGGGACGAAATAGTCGGCCTCGTGGCGCACTTCTGCCGCCGCGAGCGCATTCGCCGCATCGCCCCGGGGGGTTGCGATCGACCACGCGAAAACCTCGCCTTCAAGGATGAAAGCATTGCCGCGCTGCTCAAATATATCTGTGGCGTGTGGCTCCTCGTGATAGTCGACGCGCACGAGCGACGCGGCGAAGCGCGCTGTTTCCCAGTCTTCTGCAAGCACGAGCGCAATCGGCTGGCCGCTGAACAGGATGTTGCCATTGTACAACGGGCGGAAGGGCGAGCCCTCGGGCGCGACGTCGTCTTTGTAAGCGCTATCGCTCCCGGCCATCGGCGGGCGGTTCTTGTGGGTCAGCACCGAGAGAACGTCCTCGACTGCCGTCGCCGCGCTCGCATCGATGCGCGCTATTTTGCCCTTGGCGATTGGTGACGTGACAACGGCCCCGTAGACGAGGCCCGGAACATTGAATTCGCCGGCATATTTGGCCGCGCCTGTGACTTTCGCCTTGCCGTCAACGCGCGGCGTTGCAGTGCCGATATAGGATGTCATGGCGCTCATCGGATTCTTTTGTCGGCCTGCATCTGCGGAGTTCCGTTCGCCGCCTGGGTCAAGGCGCGGACGATCGCGCGGCGTGCGAGTTCTATCTTGAAGGCGTTATGCGCGAGGCCCTTCGCATCCCGCAAAACGATCTCCGCCGCCTGTCTGAAAGCGGCTTCACCGGGCGCTTGCCCCGCCAGCGCGGCCTCTGCGGCTTCATTCCTCCAGGGCTTATGAGCCACCCCGCCCAAGACGAGGCGCGCTTCTTTGATGATGCCGCCATCGATTTCGAGCGCGGCCGCAACCGACACAAGCGCAAACGCGTAGGACAGGCGGTCGCGGATCTTGAGATAGGTGTAGTGTTTGCCGAAGCCTGTTGCCGGAAGCTCGAGGGCCGTGATGAGTTCATTCGCATCGAGGTTTGTGTCGCGATCCGGAGAGTCGCCGGGCAGACGGTGAAAATCGCCGAACGCAATCCGCCGCTCGCCGTCCGGGCCTTCTGCGATCACCGTGGCTTCAAGAGCCGCAAGCGCGACGCACATATCCGAGGGGTGTGTCGCGACGCAAGTCTCGCTCGCGCCGAGGATCGCGTGAACGCGGTTGAGACCGTGAAGGGCGGAGCAGCCGCTCCCGGGGTTGCGTTTGTTGCATGGGGTGGCGGTGTCGTAGAAATAGTAGCAACGCGTCCGCTGCAGGAGATTGCCGCCGGTCGAGGCCATGTTGCGCAACTGCGCCGAAGCGCCCGCGAGTATCGCGCTCGAAAGCATCGGATAACGCTGCTCGATCAGCGGGTGATAGGCGAGATCCGAGTTTGGCGTCAGAGCGCCGATGCGCAATCCGCCAGTCGGCTGCCGGCTCGACGCTGTTCAGCGCCAGCCTGGATATATCGATGAGCTGCGGCGGCCGCTCGACATCCTCCTTCATCAGATCGATGAGGTTGGTGCCGCCCGCAATGAATTTCGCGCCAGGATGAGCCGCGATAGCCCGCACCGCGCCGGCAACGTCGGTTGCGCGCACATAGCCGAAGTTGATCATGATTGCGCCATGAGCTGTTGGATGGCCGCTACAATGTTGGGGTAAGCGCCGCAGCGGCAGATGTTGCCGCTCATGAGTTCGCGAATTTCGTCGGCGGACTTCGCCCTGCCCTCGGCGATCATGCCCAGGGCTGAGCAAATCTGCCCCGGCGTGCAATACCCGCACTGAAAAGCGTCGTGATCGATGAACGCTTGCTGCAGGGGATGCAGGTTGCCGTTCTCCGCCAGGCCCTCGACCGTGGTGATGCGCGCGCCATCCTTCATGACCGCGAACGTCATGCAGGAATTGATGCGGCGGCCCTCGACAAGGACGGTGCAGGCGCCGCACTGCCCATGATCGCAGCCTTTTTTGGTGCCCGTGAGATTGAGATGATCTCGCAGGAAGTCCAGGAGCGTCGTCCACGGCGCGACTTCGCGTCGCTCCTCCACGCCGTTCACGATCATCGCGATTTGAAGCTTACCGGGCGTCTTCGTGTCCGCGACCGCCCCCGGCGGCGAGTTCAGTTGCATCTGCAATCTCTCGTTGACCGTTCACGTTGCTGCCAAATGCTCGACTGCACGCTGGGGTTCCATGAAAGAGCCAGATGCTTGGCGGCAGGTTAACCAAACGCGTTATGGGTTCTTGCAATCTCAGGGGCGTTGTTTACAGCTCGGGTGTGCGCATCATTCCTTGGTATATGTGAAACCCTGTTGCGGTAATCACACAATGCCTTGCGATCTTGAGCGAAGCTGGGTATGACCTAGCCATTCCTCATCATGAAGGTCGGCATCGCCGCCCTTGCCGATAGGCAGCCGATGCGGTGATGCCGGCAAACTCAGTTTTGCCGCTCCTTTGACAAAGCAGGTTATCATGGCCCGAGATTTTGCCGGTTCCCCAGCTTACGCTCCGACAACGGTGGTGCGTAAATCAGCCGTCGTGCGTTTCGCGGGAGACTCGGGCGACGGTATGCAATTGACCGGAAGCCAATTCACGCTTTCCACGGCGCTCGCCGGCAACGCGCTCGCCACCTTTCCGGATTTTCCAGCGGAGATCCGTGCTCCCCAGGGCTCGACGTTCGGCGTCTCGGCCTTCCAGATCAATTTCGGCTCGACGTCCGTCGAAACCTCCGGCGATGAGCCGGACGTGCTGATCGCGATGAATCCGGCGGCGCTCAAGACGAACTTGGCGGATTTGCACCCCGGCGGCCTGCTCATTGTCGATTCCGGCGCTTTCGATGACCGCAACCTGCGCAAGGCCGGCTATGCCGCTAATCCTCTCGATGATGCGACGCTGGCGCGGTTCGAGGTGGTCGCGCTCGACATTACGCGTCTTACCCTCGACGCGGTGAAACCTCACGGGCTCGGCTCGACGGAGGCGCTGCGCTGCAAGAACATGTGGGCGCTCGGTCTTGCGCTCTGGATGTTCGATCGCGACCGCGAGCCGGTGGTCGCCTGGATCAGGAACAAATTCGGTGCCAAGAGCGAGGCGGTCGCCAATGCCAACATAGCGGCGCTCAACGCCGGCCATGCCTACGGCGAAAATGCTGAAATCGAGCAGCTGAGCCAGATCCGGATCGCACCGGCAGCGATGGCGCCCGGCCTCTACCGGACTGTCACAGGCAGCGAAGCCACCGCCCTCGGCCTCGTTGCGGGAAGCGAGCTAAGCTCGCTCCAGATGTTCCTCGGATCGTATCCGATCACGCCCGCGAGCGGCATTCTGCACTATCTGTCGCATCTGAAGGAATACGACGTCACGACCTTCCAGGCCGAGGACGAGATCGCCGCGATCTGCGCCGCGATTGGCGCCTCTTACGCCGGAAAGCTCGGCGTAACAACCACGTCCGGGCCGGGAATGGCGCTCAAGACCGAGGCGATCGGGCTCGCTATCATGTCGGAGTTGCCGCTTGTCATCGTGAACTGCCAGCGCGGCGGTCCGTCGACGGGATTGCCGACCAAGACCGAGCAATCCGACCTCTATCAGGCGGTTTATGGCCGCAATGGCGATGCTCCGCTGGCGGTTATCGCGGCGCGAAGCCCGGTAGACTGCTTCGAGTCGGCAATCGAGGCGGTGCGTCTCGCCGTGCAGTTCATGACGCCGGTCATCCTGCTGACAGACGGCTACATGGCCAATGCCGCGGAGGCTTGGCGGCTCCCGGATCTCTCGGCGCAGGAAAGCTTCGCCGCGAGCTTCTACGATTCCGTGCCGGCCGAAGGGCGGATCAACCCCTACGCACGCGAAGCCGATACGTTGAAGCGGATCTGGATCAAGCCAGGGACGCCCGGCCTGACCCACCGGATCGGCGGCATCGAGCGAGGCTTTGATACCGGCGAGATCTCGTACGATCCGGCCAACCACCAGAAGATGACCGACACGCGGAAAGCCAAGATCGACGGCATCGCCAATTTCATACCCGAGCAGGAGGTCACGCTCGGCGCTTCGGGCGGCAAGCTCGCCGTTGTTGGCTGGGGCTCGACATTCGGGCCCATCCAGCAGGGCGTGCAGCGCGCCCGCGCCGCAGGGGCGGACGTCAGTCACATCCACATCCGCCATCTGTGGCCATTGCCCCGCAATCTTGGTACGCTACTCAAGAGCTATGAAAGAATTCTCGTTCCGGAAATGAATACCGGCCAGCTCAAGACGCTTTTGCGCGACCAGTATCTCGTCGACGCCAAATCCTTCAACAAGGTTTCGGGCCAGCCCTTCCGCATCGCCGAAATAGAGACGGCGATCCATCGGGCACTGGCATAAAGGGAGACTTCGATGCACACGAACGCCCCCACCCGTCCTTTGACGGCTACCAACTTCGCTTCCAGCCAGGAAGTGCGCTGGTGCCCAGGCTGCGGCGATTATTCGATCATCAAGGCCGTACAACGCTCGCTGGCGGAGATCGGCTCCAAGCCCGAGAACACAGTTTTCGTGTCGGGCATTGGCTGCTCCAGCCGCTTCCCCTATTATGTGGAAACCTACGGTTACCACACGATCCACGGCCGCGCACCGGCGGTGGCCACCGGCATCAAGCTCGCCAACCCGGAACTCGATGTGTGGATCGCTACGGGCGATGGCGACGGTCTGTCCATCGGCGGCAACCATATGGCTCATTTGCTGCGGCGGAACCTCGACTGTCAGGTTCTCTTGTTCAACAATGAGATTTACGGCCTGACGAAGGGGCAATACTCACCGACAAGCCGTCAGGGCACGCGCTCACCGTCAACCCCATTCGGCTCGATCGAACAACCGGCAAACCCGTCGAGTTTCGCACTGGGCGCAGGCGGCCGGTTCGTGGCCCGCTCCGTCGACATCGCGCAGAAGGAACTGCTCGTCATTCTCAAGCGCGCGCATGAACACAAAGGAACGAGCTTCTTCGAGATCTATCAGAACTGCGCGGTGTTCAACGACGGCGCATTCGAGAAATATGCGGACAAGAAGAGCCAGCCCTACACCGTGGTTTGGGTCAAGCATGGCGAACCGATGCTCTTTGCCAAGGGCGCAAAGGGATTGAGGCTCAATCGCGAAGAGTTGCGGCTTGAGGTGGTCGAGGTCGCCAATGGCGACTGGAAGACAGCCTGCGTGCTGGTTCACGATGAAAAAAGCAAGACGATCGCTCAGCTTCTCATCGACATGCCCGCAGACGGTTTCCCCTTAGCGCTTGGCGTCATTTATTGCGATCCGATGCCGACCTTCGACGGCGCCATGACAGCCCTGAACCAAAAGGTTGCCGCGACGAGAACGCCCGACCTCCAGAAGCTTCTCCGTTCCGGGGAGACTTGGTCCATCGGAGAAGACAACTCGACCGCGAACGCCTGAGCCAGACGCGGCAGGCCTTGCTTCGCGCTTAATCATCCCAGCTCGCGCTTTGCGTGGCCGGGACGACGTTTGGCCAGCATTCGCTGATCCGAAGTCCCTTGAAAAGAGATTCTGCTGCATGCCAAGCTTCGGCTTGGGGACAGCAGAATGCGCTTTTCCGATTATTCGCTCCTTCAAGTACTTATCCTGAGCATCCTCATTCTGTCTGCTGCGATCGAAGTTGGCCGCGGGGTTGGCGTGCGAGCGCGGTCCAAAGGCAGTGGAAGCGTTTCGACGCTGGAAAGTTCGATCCTTGGGCTACTGGCGCTGATGATAGGTTTCACGTTTGCCGTGGCCTTGTCGCGCTTCGAGGCCCGGCGCAAGTGAGTCCTCAATGAAGCAAATGCCATCGGCACAACCGCGCTTCGCGCCCGTCTTCTTCCCGCCCCGCATGACAAGTAGTGTCTGAAGCTATTGCGGGAATATGTGCAGCTTCGCCTGGAACTCACCCAGGAGATTCCATCGCCGCTCGACTTGAAAGCCGCCCTTGCCCGATCGAGCGCCATTCAAGAGGCACTCTGGCTTCAGGTGAAGGAGGTGGCCGCCAAGAATAACGGCATGGTGCCAACAGGAATTTTCATCCAGTCCCTCAATGAGATGATCGACAATCACGAGAAGCGTCTGATCGCTCTCATAAGCGGGGCGCCGAATATCGTTCTGATCGTGCTTTATATCATTGCGATGGTTGCAAGTGCCTTTGCCGGCTTTGCGGCGGGAATAGAGGCTCAGCGATCGAGAGGCCCGATTTAACGGCGATTGCGCTTTTCAGCGCTGTCATTCTCTTGATTCAGGATCTGGATAGACTCTCCGAGGGCTTCATCTCAGCGAGCCAGCAGCCCATGCGCGATGTGGCCACCAGTATTGCAGCCTACAGCGAATAGGATTCGGGCATCGAGACCTTCCCGCCCCGGAGGACAGGTTGTCAGCCAATGCGACCCGCCACGTGCTCCGCTACCACCTGGCCCCTCAACAAGATGGCCACCGCGACAAGAAAGACCGCGATGAGAAGGCCGAACCCGCCAAAAATCCTGTGCGTGATCGACAACCGGCAACTCATGGATGGCCATGCCATTGTTCACGTTCCCAAAATCAAAGCGTTGAACGCGGAAAGAACAGCGCAGCTTTCCGCGAGCGTCCCGAAACCCCTATTGGCCGGCGCCCGTCTGCCGGATGCGCTGGATGATTTCGGCGCCGAAACGCTTCTCATAGTCAGGCATCGCGGAAGCCATGGCCTTGGAGAACGCCGTCCTGTCCACTTCGGCCGTGACCGTCATGCCAGCCTGGCGCAGCGCGGCGACGCCTTTCTCCTGGGCTTCGGCCGCGTATTTGCGCGAGGCCTGAGCGCCGGCGCGAGCGGCTTCGGCAAGGATCTTTTTGTCCTCGTCCGGCAATTCATTGACCATGTCGGGCGAGGCCAGGAAGACCGCCGGATCGTACACGTGGCCGGACAGCGTCAGATATTTTTGCACCTGAGCGAACTTCGCCGACAGGATGGTTGCGATCGGATTTTCCTGGCCGTCGAACTGTCCCGACTGCAGCGCGCCAAAGACCTGCGGGAAGGGCAGAAGGGCCGGATCGGCGCCCAGCGCCTTGAAGCCGGTAAGCATGACCTCGGATTGCGGCAAACGCAGTTTCAGCCCTTTCAGATCCCCTGGCGCATGAATTTCGCGTTTGGAGTTGGTAAGGTGGCGCATGCCGTTTTCGCCCCAGGCGAGCGCCACAAGGTCTTTAGCATCGAACTTCTTGAGATAGTCCTGCCCGATCGGCCCATCGAGCACCGCATGGGCGTGTTCGACATCGCGGAAGATGAAGGGGATGTTGAATACGCCAACCTCCGGCGCGACGTTCGGCAACGGCGCTCCGGTAATAAAGGCCAGATCGAGCGTGCCGAGTTGGAGGGCCTTCAGCATTTCGACTTCGCCGCCAAGCGCGGCGTTCGGATATTGCTCGACGGCGAGCCGCCCGCCGCTGCGCTTCGCGACCTCGTCGGCAAACGCCGTGGCGCCGGCTCCGAGCTGGGAATCCTTCGACAGGATATATCCGATTTTCAAGGTGCGGGTGGTTTGCGCCTGAAGCGGCGCCGCGCAAAACAAGGCCGCCGCCGTAACCGCGAGGACCTGCGCTGAACGGACGAGAAAGGCTCTCCTGCGCAGGGCGAGCCGGGAAGCGCGGTATGGCATGGGAACCTCCAAGAAGTGAGCGCGTTTTTATGCGCTGATAGTATTTGGCTTAAAAGATCGCGTAATCTTTCCAATCCAGGGCTTCCGAAGCATCGAATGCTCCGGGCATGAGCTGCTTGACAACCTGTAGCAAGGAGTGGGGTTGAAACGGCTTGACCATCCAGCCTGATGCGCCCGCTGATTTGGCTTCATTCCGTTTTATCTGCTGGGACTCGGTTGACAGCAGCACGACCGGCATAAACTGATAACCGCTAATCTTACGAATATCGCGGACAAGTTGGATGCCGTTTGCGCCCCCCATATTCAGGTCCGTGATGACCATATCCGGCTTGACGCCACTTTCTAAAGTAGAAAGAGCTTCTTCGGCGCTACGAGCCGCTATAGTCTCAAGACCAGCCTGCGACAAGACTTGCTCCAGGAGCATGAGCATAGTCGCCGAATCGTCCACGATCATGACGGTCTTTGCCATGTACCTACATCCACTCATATGGTTTTTGCTTGAGGCACGGCGCAACCGTAAGAGAGAAACGCGTTTGTCCTTTGGACTTGTACAGAACGCGCCTTTTAATAAGGTTAGGATCAAACATAGAATTTGTGGCCGGGACGGATGGGCGCCTTCCGGTCTCGTATTTCGGCCGATGCGGTCTTGCAACTTTCAATGGCGGTGATCGTACCGGGGACGACCGATTTGAGAGAAGAGCCCCTCGAAGCGTCTGACAATGACGGGGCCTTGTCCGTCAACGCCTCGTTATCCCGCGCTCAAGCAACTCCCAATAGAGGTCCCGCATGTAATTGCCGCTCTCATCGCGCATGATTTGATCGACGACCCATGCTCCCTTGTGCTTGAACATATCTTCGATCTTGTCGAGAGTGTACGATGTAACGCAAGTCTTGAAGGGCAGGAAAACGGGCTCATGGGGCTCGACGGACAGGAGGCGGCTTGAGCCGCAATCTTCGATCTTTAAATCGGCATCACGATGATGGAGAACAACAGCCATTGCTTTACTCGCTCACTTCATTCCGTTCTATCGGAGTTCCCGATAGCAACCGCACTGGAGTGCGTCCGGAAAGGTGCGAAGCGGTTTTCCGATAAGACGCACGATAAACAAAAACTTAGAGCCCGCTTTTGATTCCATCAAAAGCGGAGTCTAAGTGCGATCCGCCCTATGCAGAAACTCAGGCAAAGATAGAGCGTTCATCGTTATACAACCAAAAGTGACAAAAATCCGTTGATTTCAGAACTGGACCACGCGTGGCCATGGTCAAATCTCGTAGTCCAGGCAATGGCTCACGGTCACGCCTGTGTGCTTTGCCACGACCAGGGTCAGGTCATCGTCCGCTTCGATTGCAGGGTCGAAGAAAAGCGCGCTTGTAATCTTGTCGCATACCCCGGCTGCACTGCTCTCCGGCAAAGCATTGAGAAACGCTCTCAGCGACCTGGGCGTGAAAATCCGATCCGGCGGTCTTGGCGTTTCAATCAGACCGTCGGTGTAGAGAACAAGCGCTCCACCCAGCTCAAAAGGAACCGTTTCGCTCTCAAAGACGGCATCGTGCAAGATGCCAAGCGGAATGCTGGGTTTCGTCAGAAGTTCAAAGGGCGCTGCGAAGGATCGGCGATAAAGCTGCGGCGGCGCGCCAGCTGACGCGTATTCCAGTGTCTGCGCCCTGAAATCCATTGTGGCGCAGAACATGGTCGCGAACTGACCGGCCGGCAGCACCTTCTGCAGCCGTTCATTCAACCGCCGTAGCATCGAGGCGGGCTGGTCTGTACGCTGGCAGGCGATATGCACGAACGAATGAAACCGAGCCGTGTTTAGCGCAGCGGCAAGGCCATGGCCCGTGAAATCGGCGACGTACAAAAAAACACGCTGAGGGTTCGTTGCTTCGATCCCCCAAATATCGCCGCCAATATGGTCGCGCGCCCTGTAATAGCTTGCGAGATCCACAGGACAGGCCGCCTGGATGGCCTTGATCCGCGTCTCGTCCGGCAGCATTGTCTCTTGAAGCGCGACAGCGCCTTTCAGTTGATCGTCCAGATCAACCGCAGCGCAATAGCTTTTGATCACAGACACGGCGATGCCGGCAAGTTTTGTCAGGGTTCGAACGTCGTTGTCTGTGAACAGGCGCGCTTTTTGATCGACGGCGCACAAAGCGCCTATGCGAAGACCGGGTGCGGTTTCCAGAGGAATGCCAAGATAGGCTCGGACGTTCGGGGGCCCCGTCACAAGCGGATTTTGGCAAAAGCGCCGATCATTTGCCGCATCCCCGACAATGAAAGGCTCCGGACTCATGATGGTATGAGCGCAGAATGCGATGGCCCTTGCTGTGCGGTCCGCATCGAGGCCGATCTTCCCGGCAAAGAGCTGTTCATCGCGCGCCACGAGTGAGAGATGTGCAATAGGCGTATCGAGAAGCCTTGCTGCTATGGCGCAAAGATTGTCGAGGGCAGCACTTGTGCACCACTCGCTAAAACGCATCCTTCGCAGCTCTCTCAGGCGCTCCTTCTCTTTGACGGGAATTGGAAAGCTTAGCATGTGCCCTCTCAATGAACTTCTGCGGGCCGCGCTTCAAGCGTTGCATCCGTACTATGCCCGCTTTCAGTTCATCGCCTCTTTCCCGGCCGGGTAAAATTCGACTGTCTTGAACAAGACCTTAGGGCCGCGGACAAAGCTATGTTTAAGGTAGTTTTAAGCTGCCTGCGCTATCTTCAGGTTGTGTGCGCCTGGATTGTTATTCTCTTCGCGTCACGCTTCATCTGCGACGCCTCCTTCCCGCGCCAACTCCCCGCCGGAAGGGGCGCACAGCCATAACAGACATTGTCGAATGCCGTTAGGCTTGCGTAATCCTTGCGTTGCAAGTGGGCTCTCGCGATCAAGCCTGGAGTTGACAGCGTGACGACGCCCGAGAAAGGTCCAGACCAGCGGCAACGGTCCCTAAAGTCTCTCGTGTCCGGCGCGACCAGGCGGCGCCGGTGGACGCGGAAGTTCGGTTTCGTTGCGCAGGAACAGATCACCTTCCAACACAATGGCCGCGACTTCAGCGAAGAGGAAATACTGAGCCTTATTTATCACGGGTCAACGAAGCAATCGAACCCCAAACTGCTTGGGAGGTTCGGGACCGGATTTCTTTCATCGCATTTGCTCTCCAAGCGGGTTCTAGTCAAAGGAACGATGCTTGACGATGATGGCGTGCGCAAAGCCTTTGAGTTCGACCTCGACCGTTCCGGTGACGACGCCGAAGAGGTGGGGGAGGCAATGCGACGGTCGTTCGAAGCATTGGACCGATCGTTAGCGCGAAGCGGTATCGCGCCGACGGATTGGACCGAATTCGTTTACAAGACCGGGGAGGCTTTGGACACCGATGAGCTTGAAACGGAGTTTCCATTTGCTGCGATTCCCTACATTTTGGTATTCGATACGAACGTCGAGATGATCGAACTGCGATTATGGGGAAAGCACGAGATCTACAAGCGCGTCGAAACCAAAGAGTTGGATGCAGGCAGCCGCTTGACGGTGATCGAGGGAGGCGAGACTGCCACTCGCTTCATCGTTCACGAGGAGGACGACATCCAAGCAGCGGTCCCGATCCTGAAGCGGCAGGATGGCAGCTACGCGCTGTTACCGCCCGACGATGTGCCGCGGTTGTTCAAATTTCTTCCGCTCGTGAATTCTGTCGACATCGGTCTGCCGGCTGTCTTTCACAGCCAGCAGTTTCAGACTACGGAAAACCGTGACGGCCTAATGTTTTCGGCCAGTGGCCGGCAAAGCGACGCCAATAAGGAGCTCCTCACCAGAGCCAAGGCGTGCTTCCTCCAACTCGCCCGCAACTGCGCCGAGGAAGGGATCGCCGACTTATATTGCTTGCTCGACGTGAGGGCGGTCTCGGACTCTCCGAGATGGCTGGAGGATCCAACGTGGTATGTGGAGTGGCAACGGGCGATGGTCCGGGAACTCGCCGGCGTTCCGCTCTTGCTGCGGGACGACGAGGCAACCGCGCCGGTCTCGGATGCGATGCTCCCGATTGGCGATGATAGCATGGCGTGGGTTGACGTTTATCGCCTTGGTGTCAACTTTTATTTCGTGCCGGGCGCGTCGATCGCCGAAAGGTGCTCGGTAATCGCCGAGAACTGGATCAAACTCTTTGGCAAAGTTGAATTGATTGAGTGCATTCTCACGCCGCCGAACCTGATCGAAAGAGTGAGGCAGACTGCGAGCCTTGAAAATCTCGGCGCAGAACTCAAACTCGAACAGGCGGAGACGGTCGCGTGGCTGAAGAGCTTGATTGCGGCTGTGGCTGAAGCAAAAAGACCGGCTTGCCTCGATCGCGTGATCCCGGACCAAACGCCCGAAGGCAGCTTCCGCCCGAGTTCGGAACTATTCCGCGACACAGATATTGATAACAAGCTTAAGGATGTGCTGGAGGCACTAGACTATCCTATTCGTAGTCAGCTCGCGCATAAAGACATCACCGGAGCCGAAATTATCATCAAACGCGTTCAGCCCCGCGGGGAGCTGGTGTCGAACGCCAAGGACCGCCTTAAGCAGCAGATGCCCGCCAAGTACGCGGATCCGAAATTCCGCGCTGCGTGCCTGACCATGTTTCAATGGCTCGCGAGTGAGGAACGCTGGCACGATCT
>CAWFOS010000022.1:0-138849 GCA_963817495.1 uncultured Alphaproteobacteria bacterium
AAGCGCGCCCGCTTTTCGTCGGGCAACTCCGGCAGCGCCTTCTCCAGATCTCGACGAAGGCATCGGTCAGTTCGAGCGGCAGCAAATCGGGGTCGGGGAAATAGCGGTAATCGTGCGCCTCTTCCTTGGAGCGCATGGACCGCGTCGTGCCCGGCCTTGGCGTCAAACAGCCGCGTTTCCTGTTTGATGCTCCCGCCATCCTCCAGAATGTCGACCTGGCGGCGCGCCTCGTGCTCGATGGCTTGGCCGATGAAGCGGATGGAGTTGACGTTCTTGATCTCGCAGCGCGTGCCGAGCGGATCGCCGGGGCGGCGGACGGAGACGTTGACGTCGGCGCGTAAGCTGCCCTCCTCCATATTGCCGTCGCAAGTGCCGAGATAGCGCATGATGGTGCGAAGCTTCGTGACATAGGCTTTCGCCTCCTCCGCCGAGCGGATGTCGGGCTTCGACACGATCTCCATCAGGCCCACGCCGGAGCGGTTCAAATCCACGTAGGAGCAGTTCGGGTCCTGGTCGTGCAGGCTTTTGCCAGCATCCTGCTCAAGGTGCAGGCGCTCGATGCCAACCTCGAAGGAATAATCCTTGAGATCGACAATAACCACGCCTTCGCCCACGATGGGATGCTTGTATTGCGATATCTGATAGCCCTGCGGAAGATCGGGATAGAAGTAGTTCTTCCGGTCGAACACCGAATAATGATTGATCTGCGCCTTGAGGCCGAGGCCCGTGCGGATCGCCTGGGCCACGCACTCCTCGTTGATGACCGGAAGCATGCCCGGCATCGCCGCGTCGACGAGGCTCACATGGCTGTTCGGCTCGCCGCCGAACGCCGCCGACGCGCCCGAAAAGAGCTTCGCATTAGAAAGCACCTGCGCATGCACTTCCAGGCCGATGATGACTTCCCAAGGGCCTGTTGCGCCGTTGATGAGGTTCTCTTTTCGTGTCTGTGCCATTGATCAAGTCCAATTTTGCGATGCCCCGGAGGGCCGGAATTTCCAGATCGCGTTAAAATCGCGGAGGATAGCGAAGCCCGATCACAATCGTTCTCGACACAGGCAACGCAAAGCGCGCCCGGTGGAAGGTGATCCTCGCCGCGATGGGGTTCAAGTCTTCAGGGAGAACCTGACTGTAGCCGCGACCCTCCAGCGGCCTGTGGAAAAGGCCGGTATCGAGGACGCCGTTGTTGTTCTCATCGTGGAACACGAAGGCCGCATAATCGCCCTGCGGTATGTCTCTGAACGTGTAGGAGACCGTCAAGTTCTGAAGGCTCTCGACCGTTCTCCGGCAGATCGATGCCTGCGAGAAGTCGCAGGGCGGGTCGCCTGGCCGCTCGTCGCGAAACTGAACCTTGGTCGGATCTGGAAACGATGAATTATTTTCCGAAGTCGGCCCAGAGCATCACCACGACGCGGCCCTTGTAGTTTCTAGTCCGCTGACATCGACTCTCAAATCCACATTTTCGGCCCGCGCTTCGCTAGCGGCGAAGCCTGCAACCATGAATGCGGCTGTCATGGCCACAAGACAAAGCCCGAGCGGGCAACGTTTCCACACTTCCGCGAGGAGGGGGAACGGAGCTGCAACCGCTGGAACTCCCTCTCCTGGAGGGAGGGGGGCGGGGTAAGGGGATGTGCCTTCAAGACCAGCATCCTCGCCTGTTGCCTCCCCCCGCTGCGCCAAGTTTTCTTCCTCGTACTGAATAAACCAACCAATCATTTGACGCCAGAGGGCAACAGCAAGTTCCGGCGGCAGCCCGCGCGCTTTTGCACGCGCCTCGACCTTGTCGATCACCTGCCGGACGCGCCACGGCACCGTTGCTTCGGCCGGATTGTTCTTCAGCTGCCACGCCCGGTCCACATAGCTGAAGCGCTCGGCCACGAGATCGACAAGCAGTTCGTCGATGCGGTCGATCTCGACGCGCACCTGATCCATGCTTTGACAGTCTTCGGCTTTACGTTGCGCCATTCTGCTTGTTCCTGGGCTTCTCTCTCGACGCCCCTTTTTTGGTGGGCGTCCCGGCTTCGGCCGCAGCCGGTTTCTTCTTCGGCGCCGGCTTCTTCGGGATCGGCGCTTTGGACCCCGCGTGGTGGCCTTCGCCGCCGCCGTTGACCCACCACGGCGCGGGAATCGGCATGCGGCCCACGGCATCCTCGATCACTTGTCCGGCGCGCAGGACAGTTGCCTCGTCGAAGGGCTTCCCGATGATCTGAAGCCCGAGCGGCAGGCCTTCGCTTGAAAAGCCCGCCGGCACGGACAGACCGGGCAGGCCGGCCATGTTCACCGTCACGGTGAAGATGTCGTTCAGATACATCTCCAGCGGATCCGAGCCGCCCTGCGATCCAAGCGCGAAGGCGGGCGTCGGCGTCGTCGGCGTCAGGACCGCATCACCTTTTCGAAGGCGTCATCGAAGTCGCGCTTGATGAGCGAGCGCACTTTTTGCGCCTTCAGGTAATAGGCATCGTAATAGCCTGCCGACAGCACATAGGTGCCGATCAGGATGCGACGCTTGACCTCTGCGCCGAAGCCTTCGGAGCGCGTCTCCTCATACATATCGATGATATCGCGGCCGTTCACGCGTAGCCCGTAGCGGACGCCGTCATAACGCGCGAGGTTGGACGACGCCTCGGCGGGCGCGACAATATAATAAGCGGGCAGGGCGGCCTTGGTATGGGGAAGGCTGATATCGACGATGGTCGCCCCCGCATCCTTGAAGATCGCGATGCCCTTTTGCCAGAGCGCCTCGATCTCGGCCGACATCCCTTCGACGCGATATTCCTTCGGGATGCCGATCTTCAGGCCCTTCAGCGGCTGGCCCGAGCGCTTTTTCCAGGTCGGGAAGCGGCTTGTCGACGCTTGTCGAAGTCTCTGGTTGGGTCATAGCTTGCCATCGACTGAAGAAGCAGCGCCGCATCGCGGATCGAGCGCGCGATCGGCCCGCCTGATCGAGCGAGGAGGCGAACGCCACCATGCCCCAGCGCGAGCAGCGGCCATAGGTCGGCTTGATGCCTACGGTTCCAGTGAACGCGGCGGGCTGGCGGATCGAGCCGCCTGTGTCGGAAGCCGTCGCGCCGAGGCAAAGGCCAGCAGCAACGGCGGAAGCGGAGCCGCCGGACGAACCCCCCGGCACGAGCTTCTCGGTCTTGTCCTTGGCGCGCCAGGGGCTGATGCACGGCCCGAAATGGCTCGTCTCGGTGGACGAGCCCATCGCGAACTCGTCCATGTTCAGCTTGCCGAGCATCACCGCGCCCGCATCCCACAGGTTTTGCGTGACGGTCAATTCATACGGGGGCTCGAAGCCATCCAGGATGTGCGAGCACGCCGTGGTGCGGACGCCCTTCGTGCAATAGAGGTCCTTGATGCCGAGCGGGATGCCTTCGAGCGCGCGGACTTCCTTGATTCGCCGCGAGCCGCTTGTCCAACTCCTTGGCGGCGTCCATCGCCTTTTCAGCCGTGACGAGCACGAACGCGTTCAGCGTTTCGTTCCCCGCCTCGATGGCGGAAAGACAAGCCTCGGTGAGTTCGGTGGCCTTGATCTCCTTCGAGCGCAGCTTGTCGCGCGCTTCCGAGATCGTCAAACTGTTCAATGTCATGGGACTATTCGATAACCTTCGGGACAAGGAAATAATTGTCTTGCGCTTTCGGCGCGTTCTTCATGATGTCGGCGGCCTTCCCGCCGTCGGTCACGACGTCGGTGCGCATATGCAGCTTCGCTCCGCCAACCGAAGTCAGCGGCACCACGCCATCGGTCGGAATCGCGTTCAACTCCTCGACCCAGGCGAGAATGCCGTTCAACTCGCGCTGCAGGCTGTGCGCCTCCTGCGACGAAACTTTCACTCGGGCGAGGTGCGCGATCCGCTTCACCGTCGCCTCGTCGATTTGGGACTTTGTCATGGCTGTCTCTGATGTGGGTGGCGCTATGTCTAAAGTCAGCGCCGTCCGGTCGCAATCATTTCTTTTTGTGGCTCCGCAGCTATCCACGCGGCCTTGCACAAGCGCCGCCACCTATGCAATGTGCGCGAAATTATGATGATGAGCCTGCGCTTCCGGGGGCCGAGGGCATGTTTCGAAACGCGGCGCGCATTTTCATCGCCGTCTGGTTGATCGCGACGGCGCAAGCCGCGCTGGCGGAAAAGCACCTTGCACTCGTCATCGGCAACGATAAGTACCCCAATCTTGCTTCCCATGCGCAGTTGGAGCGCGCGGTCAATGATGCCCGCGCCGTGTCCCAGGCTTTTACGGACCTCGGCTTCGAGGTGATCGAAGCGGAGGATGTGAGCCGTTCCGCGTTCAGCGCCAGATGGCAGCAATTCCTGCTCAAGGTGGCTGAAGGCGATGTCGTGGCGTTCTATTTCTCCGGCCATGGCATCGAGGTCGAGGGGCTGAATTTCCTCATTCCCAGCGATATTCCGAACGTAGAGTATGGGCGGCAGGAACAGATCAAGCGCGAGTCGATCAGCGTTTCCGAGCTTCTCCTCGATCTCAAGAAACGAAGACCAGGGGTGAGCCTCCTCATCCTCGATGCCTGCCGGGAACACCCATTGATCCCGGATGAGTATCGATCTTCCGGGGCGAAACCGGGTGGCTTGGCAAAGATGGATGCGCCCAACGGCACATTCATCATGTATTCCGCCGGCGCGGGCCAGACGGCGCTCGACAGGTTGCCGCCGCCGCAGACCGATCCCGACCCCGTGGAACTCGGTTTTCACGCGCAAGCTGCTTCCCCTCATGCGCCAGAAGGGCATTGAAATTGCCGAACTGGCGCGGGAGGTGCGAAAGCAGGTTCACGCCCTGGCCGCGACTGTGCTGCATGAGCAGACCCCGGCTTACTACGATGGCGTGCTGGGCAAATTCTGCCTCGCCGGGTGCGAGGCAGCGTCGTCGTTCCCGTTGCCGAAAGACATGCCTCCAGCGGTGATTACCTATCCGGACCACGCGTCGGCAATACTACAGACGCCTCTTCAGCTTCAGATCTGCGATGGCGTTTTTGTTTCGGTGGCGCAGCCGGAGGCTCGACTTTGCGTAAAGCCCGGCTCTGGGCAAAGCTTCAAGGATTGCCCGGACTGCCCGGAGATGGTGGTCGTTCCATCGGGCAACTTCATGATGGGATCGCCCAAGGACGAGCCAGAGCGCCACTATGCTGAAGGACCGCAGCACAAGGTCTCGATTGCGCAGCCCTTTGCGGTTGGCAGGTTCGCGGTAACGTTTGAGGAATGGGACGCCTGCGCGGCGGGGGACGGTTGCGGCGGATACAGGCCTCGCGACGAAGGCTGGGGCCGAGGCAATCGACCTGTCATCAATGTGAACTTGGATGACGCGAAGGCCTATGTGGCTTGGCTGTCGAAGAAAACTGGCCAACGCTATCGCCTATTGTCAGAAGCCGAGTTCGAATATGTGGCGCGGGCCGGGACGACGACGCCGTTCTGGTGGGGTTCGTCGATGACACCGGAACAAGCCAATTACAACGGCAATAATGTTTACGCTGGCGGCGGTTCGAAGGGCGTAAATCGGGCAGGCACGGTCCCGGTTAAGTCTTTCGAGGCCAATCCTTGGGGGCTTTATCAGGTTCACGGCAACGTCTGGAATTGGGTCGAAGATTGCTGGCACGATAACTACGAAGATGCCCCCGCGCACGGCTCGGCCTGGATAACCGCAGAGTGCAAGCAACGCGTCATTCGCGGCGGCTCGTGGCAGTCCGATCCGTCTCTCCTGCGTGCGGCGCGCCGCATGCTTATCAACCTCCCGAAGGGCCGCAGTAACGACTACGGTTTCCGTGTTGCCAGGACGATTACACCTTGAGTCCTTACCTCTTTACCTCATTGAGGCAAAGCCCGTTGCACCACACGCAACCGAAAGACCGCCCCCGCCGACGGCGTCCGCATTTGTGCGAACGCCGCCAATCTGGTGAACCTGCGTTCAACTCGCAGCCCTGGAATGGTCTGGCGTAAGGCCGGGCACGCCATCATGGTGAAGCTTCCGTTGACGAGCAAATTATGGGTTAACACAAGATGGTAAACGGCATCACTTCCGGCCTCGAATTTTCACCCCCAAAATTCCAGAAAATCGGAAGCGTCCGCGTCCGTGCAGGCGGATGGGGTTCTATCCCCTTGAAATAAGATCAGCTTTTCTCCTTCCCGATAGGGTTAACGGAATGTATTTTTGGACGCAAGTGGGCGCGCAAAAGTCCGTTAAATATAGTGTGTTAACGAGCGCCATGCCCTTCGAAGCCGCGGCGGCGCACGCTCTTCTGGAATTTATATGAGTTATATCAATAACTTATATGTGTTAACGGCTCCGCAAGGCGCTTTTTTCTAAGATCTTATCCAGTCAATGATGTTTGGTTTTACCGCTCTCGATTTTGGTCCATCCCATTTTGGTTTTGGACCATTGACTGGCCCAGAGGAGATCGTCGTGCAGATTTCAGTATCCCACGCCAAAGCACAGCTTACCGAGCTTGTGCGCCTCGCCGAAGCGGGGGAGAAAATTGTGCTCACCCGCCACGGCCAGCCGGTAGTCCGGCTCGTGCCAATCGTGGCCGCGCGAAACCGGAAAGCCCGGCTCGCTGTTCTTGAGGCGGTGCGCCAGGCAGCCGGGGCCAAGGTGTCGATCGGGTCAGGCGCTACGCCATCCTGGGATTTTCTTTTCGGCGCGGATGGCCTGCCCGAATGATCTCGCGCCGACCGCAAATGAACGTTTCGTTCACGATACTGGCTACTGGCGGCTGTATCCTTTATAACACTCTCGTGAACTGGGCATGAGGGGCGCGGGCGGCGCGCAGAGGAGACACTATGTCATCGCGTTGGACACCGGACAGCTGGAGGCAAAAACCTATCGAGCAGGTCCCGGTGTATCCCGACGAGGCAGCGCACGCCGCTGTCGAGAAGGAACTCGCGAGCTTCCCCCCGCTTGTTTTCGCGGGCGAGGCGCGCTGTCTGACGAAAAACCTGGCCGAGGTCGCGGCAGGTCGCGCCTTCGTCTTGCAAGGCGGCGATTGCGCGGAAAGCTTCTCGGAGCACGGCGCGGACCCCATCCGCGATTTCTTTCGCGTGTTCCTGCAGATGGCGGTGGTGCTGACCTTCGCCGCGAGCCGGCCGGTCGTGAAGATCGGGCGCATCGCGGGGCAGTTCGCCAAGCCGCGCTCGGCTACGACCGAAAAGCAGAACGGCATCGAGCTGCCGAGTTACCGGGGCGATATCATCAATGACATCGCGTTTACGCCAGAGGCGCGCACGCCCGATCCCCAGAGGCTCTTGAAGGCTTACCGGCAATCGGCGGCGACGCTAAATCTCCTTCGGGCGTTTGCGCAAGGCGGTTATGCCGATCTCGAACGGGTCCATCAATGGACGCTGGGTTTCGTGAAGGACAGCCCCGCCGGGAACCGCTATGAGGAATTGGCGGGCCGCATCTCGGAGACGCTCAACTTCATGCGCGCCTGCGGCATCACGTCCGAAAATTCGGAGCGGCTCCGCACCACCGATTTCTACACAAGCCACGAGGCGCTGCTGCTCGGCTATGAGCAAGCCTTCGTGCGGGTCGATTTCGACCAGCGGCAATTACTACGCGACATCCGGCCATTTCCTCTGGATCGGCGACCGCACGCGCCAGCCGGGTCACGCGCATGTCGAATTCCTGCGCGGCATCAAGAACCCTATCGGCATCAAGTGCGGACCGAGCATCACGCCGCAAGAACTGCTCACGCTTCTCGATCTGCTCAATCCCGCCAACGAGCCGGGGCGTCTGACGCTGATCTGCCGCTTCGGCGCGGAGAAGGTCGGCGCGCATCTCCCGGACCTCATCCGCGCGGTGCGGCGGGAAGGCAAGTCGGTGATCTGGGCATGCGATCCTATGCACGGCAACACCATCAAGGCGGCGAGCGGGTTCAAAACCCGGCCCTTCAATGCGATCCTGCGCGAGGTCGAGGCCTTCTTTGACGTCTGCCAGGCCGAGGGCGCTTACCCCGGCGGGCTCCACGTCGAGATGACGGGCAAGAACGTCACCGAATGCACGGGCGGCGCGCAATCCATCTCGGACGCGGACCTGTCGGACCGGTATCACACCTATTGCGATCCGCGGCTCAACGCCGATCAGGCGCTGGAACTCGCGTTCCTCGTCGCGGAGCGTTTGCGCCGCGACCGCGTCTATGTCGAGCCGAAGCTCTCCGCGCTTTCTTGAGCGAGGGCGATATAATGCGGCTGAAAGGGGCTCTGAATGGAAACCGCCCTTACCAGCCGCATTCGGATCGAGGATGTTCCGCTCCGCTCTTCGCCGCCGGTATTTTCTTGTTTGGGATCGAGGAGTTCATCGCAACCCTGACGGGATAGGGCAGGGTTCAGAGCTTTCGCCTGCCGTTTCCGCCAAGCGGCGCGCCCTCGCGGATGGGCTCGATCGACACTGCGAGCCCGGTCGCATCGTCAGTCTCGATCAATGCGCCGCAGACGGTGGCCGGGCCAAGCGCCGGGGTGAAACGGCTGGATGGTATGCGCGCCGTGAACCTGTGCAAGGGCTCGCCTTTGTCCATGCCGATAATGGAGTTGTAGTCGCCGCACATCCCGGCGTCGGTCATGAAGGCGGTGCCGCCGGGCAGAACGCGCGCATCGGCGGTCGGGACATGCGTGTGCGTCCCGATCACGGCCGTTACGCGGCCATCGAAGGCGAGGCCAAGCGCCTGCTTTTCCGATGTGGCTTCGGCATGCATGTCGACGAAAATGACGTCCGCGCCGAGCTTCAAGGGACAGGCCGACACTTCGCGTTCGACAGCCTGGAAAGGATCGTCGAGAGGGTCCATGAAAACGCGCCCCTGCACGTTCAAAACCAGCACGTCTGCGCCGTTCGCAGCCCTGAAAAGCCCGGATCCGCCTCCCGGCGTGCCTGCCGGAAAATTCAGCGGCCTTAGAAGGCGCTTTTGCCGGGAAATGAAGACAAGCGCTTCCCGCTGATCCCAGACATGGTTTCCGGTCGTGATGACATCGGCTCCAGCGTCGAGCAGATCCTGGAAAATCACCTCGGTGATGCCGAAGCCGCCTGCCGCGTTCTCGCCATTCACAATGACGAAATCGGCCGCAAGGCGTTCTCGAAGCGAAGGAAGCGTTTCATAGACCGCGTTCCGGCCGGACCGGCCCAGGACGTCGCCGAGAAAAAGGAGCCGCATCGTCAGTCCCCGCAGGCTATAACGCGCGAGGGCGTAAGGATCATATCCAAAGGCTCGTCCTGCGGTGCGCGTGGAATTTCTGGAAACTCCTGCTCGTCGAAAGCGACGCCGATGGCGTCCACGCGCTGGCGGGCGCGCATGTCTCGCAGGCACGCGTCGTAATAACCCGCGCCATAACCGAGACGGTTGCCTTTGCGGTCGAAAGCGACGAGCGGCACGAAAACAAGAGCGGGCTGTATAGCGGGCTCGGATTCGGCTGGCTCCTGAACGCCAAATTTTCCGCGCTCGAGAGGCGTGCCTGGCTCCCATTTCCGGAAAGAAAGCGTGGCGCCTTCGCCTGTCCGGGGCAGCGCGATGCAAAACCCTTCGGCGTGAAGAACGGTGAGAAAAGGCAGCGGATCCAACTCCCAGCGAAGGGCGCGGTATCCGCCTACGGTATCAACCGCGCCGAAAGATTGAACGAGGGGCACCCCCTTCGCGGCGATCGTTTTCGCGGCTGTCGCTCCATTCTTCAGCCAAATCTCCTTGCGAAGGGAGATGGCTTCCGCCCTGAGCCTCGCCTTCTGTTCGGATATAAGCTGACGATAATGGATGGACTTAGCCCGCACAATTCCGGTCGACATCAATGGAGCCGCGAAGGCCGTCGGGGCAATCGATCCCCTGGGTCCCTGGCAAGCAGGTGGGCGCCAAATAACCGAGGCCACGGCCCCGGCAGGGTCAGCTCCCTTAAGGATCGTATAGGGCCCGGGTATTCATTGAGCCCCTAACGCACCCCGCAGCGAGTTCCATATAAAGCATGCGGACGAAATTGCTAGCCCCGCTTTGAATCCATCGATAAAAAACCAGTGCGCGAAGGCCCACCGTTTTTATGCCGCCGCGCTTGTTTACGAGGACGCGAGAGAAGGATGCCACGATGACAGGCGTAAATTATATGGCCGCTCTTGGCCGGATCATGATGGCCGCGATTTTTCTGGTGAGCGGGTTCCTGCACGTCCTGCATCTTTCTTCGCCAGCAGATGTTCGCGCGCCGATCGCCTTGATCACAAATCCGGACTGGGCCTTTTATATTGGAACAGGGATCGAATTGGGCGGTGGCATCTTCCTCGCTCTCGGGCTCGGGACACGCTATGTCGCCTTGATTCTCGCTATCTTTATGATCGCGATGTCTTTCGGCTCGAATTTCGGCGAATGGGACCAAGCTCTGAAGAATTTGGCTATCGCCGGCGGCTTGATCCAGGTCTGGGCGTTTGGTTCGGGCGGCCTTGCCATCACGCACAGCCGGCCCAGAACCGTTTAGCTGACGGCGCGCTGATGCAACGTTTCGACCTTGTTTGAGGCATCGAGCGCTCTGCTCAGTTCACGCTGCATCGCTTGCGCGCCTCCGTCGATGACGTGATAGGCGCGCGATTCCGCGACCTGACGGAGTTTCTGAAGCTCGTCCCGCGCGTCCCAAAGCTGGTCGGCCATCAGGATCGCCGCCATCAGGAAGAGTCTGTCATCCTGCACGGCTTTTGTCCCGCCTCTGATACGCTGCACATGCGAGTCGATTTCCGCGGCGAGCTCTTGAACCCGGGCCTCTTCACCGTCCCGGCACCCCATCCTGAAACTGCGCCCATTTACGATTACTGTGACTTGGGCCATCGCCCAGCCCTCCTTCGCAACATCAAGTCCAGCAGGCCCCAACTCGCCGCATCGGCTCATGGACACGCAATGGCAAGACTGCAGCCTTGCGGCCCCCACCGCGGGCGCAGCCTCCCACACAGACAAGGTTAGCGAAAGCGCATGAATAAATAGTAAAGTCGCAGGCAGGCATTAACCATAACGCCGTTTCGGGTGGGCGGATGAGCGAAGTTCCGCCGACACGAGTTTGAAACGTTGGTGGTTTGTGAAATGCATTATTTGCGCCTTGCGCAGGCGCGGCTTACGCAGCATTTTGCGCCGATGCTGCACATCAACGATCTGAGCTTCCGCATTGAAGGGCGGCCGCTGTTTGAGCACGCCACGGGCGCCATTCCCGAAGGCCACAAGGTCGGCCTTGTCGGGCGCAACGGCACGGGGAAGACGACGCTCCTGCGCCTGATCGCGGGCGAGCTTCATCCCGACGAAGGGTCCATCAGCTTTCCGAAGAACGCACGCCTGGCGCATGTTTCGCAGGAAGCGCCGGGGGGACCAGAGACGCTGCTCGAAACGGTGCTGGCGGCGCATACGGAGCTGGCAGCGCTTACCGCCGAGGCCGAGACGGCGCGCGATCCGCATCGCATCAGCGAAATCCACGCAAGGCTCGGGGACATCGATGCGCATTCCGCCCCGGCTCGGGCTGCGCGCATTCTTTCCGGCCTCGGTTTCGACGAGGAGGCGCAAGCGCGCCCTTGCTCCGAGTTCTCAGGCGGATGGCGGATGCGCGTCGCGCTCGCGGGCGCCTTGTTTGCCGCGCCCGACATCCTGCTTCTCGACGAGCCGACGAACTATCTCGATCTTGAAGGCGCGCTCTGGCTCGAGGATTTCATCGCGACCTATCCGCACACAGTTCTCATCGTCAGCCATGACCGCGATCTCCTCAACAATGCGGTCGACAGCATCCTGCATCTGAACGACAGGCGGCTCTCCCTTTACACGGGCGGCTACGACCGCTTCGAGGAGACGCGGCGCGAGCAGCAGCGTCTGCAATTGAAGCTGAAGAAGTCCCAGGACGATGCGCGCCGCCGCATGGAAGCCTTCGTCGAGCGCTTCCGCGCCAAGGCAACGAAGGCGCGGCAGGCGCAAAGCCGGCTCAAGGCGCTGGCGAAAATGCAGCCCATTGCCGCCGAGATCGATTCCGAGGTGGCGCCCTTTCGCTTCCCCTCGCCCGAGCGGCCGCTGGGCAATCCGTTGATCCGCATCGAGGGCGCGAGCGTGGGTTATGACCCCGAGAAGCCGGTGCTGCGCAAGGTCGATCTGCGGCTCGATTGCGACGACCGCGTGGGTCTGCTCGGCGCGAACGGCAATGGTAAATCGACACTCGCGAAGTTGCTCTGCGGGAAGCTCACGCCCCTTTCCGGGTTCTACCGCGCTTCGAAGAAGCTCGAATATGGGTATTTCGCCCAGCATCAGATGGACGAACTGCGCCCGACGCGGTCGGCCTATGACCATATCGCCGAGTTGATGCCGGATAAGACCGAGGCGAAGAAGCGCGCAAAGGTGGCGGCCATAGGCTTCGGCGCGGACAAGGCGGATACACCGTCGGAGAAGCTATCGGGCGGCGAGAAAGCGCGGCTGCTTTTTGCGCTGGCGACTTTCCACGCGCCGCATTTGCTGATCTTCGACGAGCCGACGAACCACCTCGACGTGGACAGCCGCGAGGAGTTGATCCACGCGCTGAACGACTATGAAGGTGCGGTCATCCTCATCAGCCACGACCGGCATTTGCTCGAAGCGACCGTCGACCGCCTCTGGGTCGTGCGCGACGGCACGGTGGCACTCTATGATGGCGACCTTGAAAGCTACCGGCAGGAAAGCCTTGGCGCACGCGGCAAGCAGCCGGGCGCCGCCGCCAAGGGGAACGGAAGCCAGGCCGCGCCGGACGCGAAACGCAGCCGCGAGGAGGAACGCCGCCAGAACGCGCAGCGCCGCACGGAGCTTGCGCCTCTTCGCAAACTTCTCGCCGAGCACGAACGGCGCGTGGAGGCGCTGCAGAAAAAGATCGCGTCCATCGATTTGAGCCTCGGCGATCACAGCCTCTATGAGAAACAGCCCGACAAGGCGCGTTCACTCACTCTTGAACGGGCGGCGATGGCAAAAGAGCTTAAAATAGCTGAAGACGCCTGGTTTGAGGCCTCGCTTGCTTACGAGGAAGCGGCAGCAGCCTCCGGCTAGCAGTTTAGAATTATTATAAGAACAGGAACTCGAAGAACTTCACAGGTATTATTTAGTAAGTTCGAGGTTTGAGACATTAGAATTATTATAATTTATGTTTTTGATTGCCATCTTGAACCGAACAGCTTATCTCTTCTTTTGTTCCTGAATTGAAGGCAGGGCTTGGCGAATGATTATCTGCTCCTGTAGCGTGTTAAGCGACAAGCAAGTTCGCGACGCACTTGCTGGTCCGAACTCTCCGCGCACGCCATGCCAGGTTCACAGGCATTTGGGATGCGAGCCGCAGTGCGGGCGCTGCGTGCGCTCCATGCGCGAGATTATCGAGAGGGCGCGCCTGGAAACGCCCGCCGATACGCGCGGCGCTAAAGTTGCCTGATTCCTCTCCTTGATTTTCTCACGAACTTCTCCAAGATCGCCGTCATTACTCCTCGCAGGCCGATCCAGCTCGGCCTCACCGCGTTTACCTTGCGCTGAAGACCGGAGAAAAAAATGAAGGGCGAGCCCAAAGTTATCGAATATCTCAATGCCGCGTTGCGTCACGAGCTGACGGCGGTCAATCAATACTGGCTGCATTATCGCCTGCTCGATAATTGGGGCTACAAGTCGCTCGCCAAGTACTGGCGCAAGGAATCCATCGAGGAGATGGAGCACGCCGACAAGATCACGGTGCGCATCATCTTCCTGGAAGGCTTCCCCAACATGCAGATGCTCGACCCGCTGCATATCGGGCAGACCGTGAAGGAAGTGCTCGACGCCGATCTCGCGGCCGAACACAAGGCGCGCGACCTCTATCAGGAGGCGGCTACGCACTGCCACGCCGTGAAGGATTACGTGACGCGCGATATTTTCGAGAAGCTGATGCACGACGAGGAGGAACACATCGACTTCCTCGAAACACAGCTCGACCTCGTGGACAAACTCGGCATCCAGCTTTACTCGCAGTACCACATCGGGGGTCTCGAGAGCGACAAGGACTGAGCGCGGTTCGCCGGGCGCGCCGACGGATTGCCGCTGGCGCGGAACCCGGTCATTTTGTGTGCTGGTTGCGAAAGACAGCATCGCGCTCAAACGTTGGACCAAAAAAAACCAAGCCTTATTTGCTGGGCAGGATCTTAATAGAAAGCGCCTTGTGAACTGGTTAAATATCCTAAGTTATTGATATAAAACATTATTTTCGAAGACGGCGTGCGCCGCCGCGGCTTCGGAAGGCGAGGGGCTCGTTAACACATTATATTTAACGGACTTTTCCGCGCCCATTTCCGTCCAAAAATACAATCGGTTAACCCTATCGATTGGGCCAAAAAGCTGATTAATTTCAACAGGTTGAGCAGCTTCCGCGCCCGGCGAACGCAGGCTGTTCTGATTTTCTGTATTTTTTGGGCGCAAAATTCCCGGCCGGAAGTAAATGCCGTTTACCATGTTGGTAAACGCATAATCGGCGCGGCAACGAATAGTTCACCATGACCTCATGGATTATCCTGGAAGGTCGCTAGCGACCTATCGGGATCGCCATAAACATCCGCGGTCGGATCTTCTACGATCCCGCATAACACCTGCCGCTTTTGCGGGATGACTCCGAAGCCGTGCTGAACTCGCTCCAAACTCGTCACCACGGAAAGCGCTTGCGCTTACCCGGGGTCGTTAAAATTTACCTTATTCACTGAAACGGTCCCGGATAGCCGCACGCGGGCTTCCGGGACGACGGCCGCAGTCAGATGTCCTGGCGAAGGTGGAGGCGGGGTAGAAGCTGGGCGCGGTGCGATAGCCGCGCTTGACGTGGCTATCCAGAAAAAATGCCTGACCGGCGGATGAGCGGGATGGCCGGGTCAACGGCGTACGGGATCGTCGAAACCGCATCACCCGAAAAGGCGCGCGATGAGGCCATCGAGCCGCGCAATATTGCGTTGCGTCATCTCCACATAATAGCTCGCTCCCGCCCGCCCAAATTCCTCCAGCGCCGCCGCATAATGCTCCCGCGCCGTCTTGAGCGTCGCGCAACCCTTCGCCTTGTCCGTCTCCGCCTCCCGCTCGCCGAGCGCTCGAAGCGCATTGCCGAGATTGTTCTGCGTCATCGCCCAATCCAGCGGAACCTTGTCGCGCGTCCTTTCCTGAAGGGCGGCGCGATAGGCCGAAACGGCCTCCTCAAGACGCGCCGTGCCGCTTTTCCGCTCGCCGAGCATTCGAAGCGCGGCGCCGAGATTGTTCTGCGTCGTGGCCCAGTCGCAGCGGGACCTTGTCGCGCGTCCGTTCCAGAAGCGCCGCGCGATAGGCCGCAACCGCCTCCTCAAGACGCGCCGTCCCGCTCTCCCGCGCGCCGAGCGCTTGAAGCGCAGTGCCGAGATTGTTCTGCGTCATGGCCCAGTCCAGCGGGACCTTGTCGCGCGTCCGCTCCTGTAGCGCCGCGCGATAGGCCGCAACCGCCTCCTCCAGCCGCGCCGTGCCGCTCTCCCGCTCGCCGAGCGCTGAAG
This sequence comes from uncultured Alphaproteobacteria bacterium, assembly GCA_963817495.1. GTDB lineage: Bacteria > Pseudomonadota > Alphaproteobacteria > Rhizobiales > Rhodomicrobiaceae > Rhodomicrobium. Next base: position 15,463 of record CAWFOS010000022.1, read on the forward strand.
CGCGTTGCCGAGATTGTTCTGCGTCGTGGCCCAGTCCAGCGGGACCTTGTCGCGCGTCCGTTCCTGTAGCGCCGCGCGATAGGCCGCAACCGCCTCCTCCAGCCGCGCCGTGCCGCTCTCCCGCTCGCCCAGCGCTCGAAGCGCGGTGCCGAGATTGTTCTGCGTCATGGCCCAGTCCAGCGGGACCTTGTCGCGCGTCCATTCCTGCAGCGCCGCGCGATAGGCCGCGACCGCCTCCTCAAGCCGCGCCGTCCCGCTCTCCCGCTCGCCGAGCGCTTGAAGCGCGGCGCCGAGATTGTTCTGCGTCATCGGCCCAGTCGAGCGGGACGCGCTCGCGCGTCCATTCCTGCAGCGCCGCGCGATAGGCCGCGACCGCCTCCTCCAGCCGCGCCGTCCCGCTCTCCCGCTCGCCCAGCGTCGAAGCGCGTTGCCGAGATTGTTCTGCGTCATCGCCCAGTCGAGCGGCACCGCTCGCGCGTCCATTCCTCTAGCGCCGCGCGAAAGGCCGCAACCGCCTCCTCCAGCCGCGCCGTGCCGCTCTCCCGCTCGCCCAGCGTTCGAAGCGCGTTGCCGAGATTGTTCTGCGTCGTGGCCCATTGCAGCGGGACCTTGTCGCGCGTCCACTCCTGCAGCGCCGCGCGATAAGGCCGCAACCGCCTCCTCCAGCCGCGCCGTGCCGCTCTCCCGCTCGCCGAGCGCTCGAAGCGCGTTGCCGAGATTGTTCTGCGTCCATGGCCCAGTCGAGCGGGACCTTCGTCGCGCGTCCACTCCAGAAGCGCGGCGCGATAGGCCGCAACCGCCTCCTCCAGCCGCGCCGTGCCGCTCTCCCGCTCGCCCAGCGTTCGGAAGCGCGGTGCCGAGATTATTTTGCGTCACGGCCCATTGCGCCGGAGATTCATCGCGCGTCCAGATGGCGAGCGCCTTTTTGTAAACAGCAATGGCAGACGCTAAACAGGCGTTTTCGCCACGTTCTTCGCCAAGCCGGTTTCCCCAGCGGCGTAAGCATCCCAAAGCTGCGCGCGCGTTTCATCCGAGAAACTCGCGGGCGGGCACTCGGCAAGAGGTTTCAGCTGCGCCACAAAGGCGCGATCAAGTCGGCAAGCGCTTCGCCCTGCGGTCATAGACGGGCGAGATGGCTGTTGCAGTGCACAGCAAAAATCGCGCCAAGATCGCCGCCGAAATCCAGGGGAGTTCCAGCGTCTGCTCGGTGAGCGCATAAGACTTTCGCCGCGCCTTCGCCGCGGTGCGGCAGAAACCGTAAGAGCAAGAACTTGTCATGGCCACCGACTTCACCCCAAATGAGCACATCGTCATTCTGCTCCTTAAAGCCACGCGCGGCCCTTTGCCGTGGTCGCGGCCTCCCCGTCTTCATGTATCCGGTGGGAATGGCGAAAGCGCTTCGCCGCGGCTCAGGATCACGATATCGCCCGTGCGATGGCCTCCGCGCGGGAACTGCTTCGCAAGCTCTGGAGAATGTGCCGGTTTGGCTCCGATCCGCGTCGCCGTCGAGGTCTGCGACGAGAAGGGTGAATTTGCTTCGCGGCGCGATCCGGCCGTGTTTCGCATAGACTTCGACTATGAGAGCAGCGAAAGAGGTAATACCTAGAGCGCCCAACCCAATTTGACACGACGGGTCCGCCGTCCCAACCAGGACAGCAGCCATCCGACAAACGCTGTGCCTGCTAGAAGGGCAACCCTTGCAAGATCGCCTTTACGATCGTTGAAACAGCCTGGAAACCGAAAGAAAAATCCATGACGCCGCCCCGAGCTTGGTCGAGGCGACCATGGCCGGATCTATCTTTCCTGGCAAGAAGCGCGGCTATGCCGGGGGCGGCCCTCCCTTTATCTCCAGGTTGGTGCGGTTGCCACATAAGACGGGAGTTTCGCCATTCCGGCATGACGAAACCCATGCCGCAGAACCGGTAAGGCGAATAAGCCGTATTGCACCTATCGCGGGGCGATCCCCACTTTATCTCCTTCGGCGCAACCGCTATGACATCGGGGGGCCGGGAAACTAAGCATCTCGCCCAGCGTTGACGTCCGGTACGCCACCCAAGGAGCCCGAAGCCGTCATGCCCGACAGCACGATCCGCCTTTCGCCCAATGCCACGTTCTGGGTGCTGTTCTTCTCGCTGTCGCTCGTCGGGCTGCTCGTCTTTTACGAGATCCTCCTGCCGTTCGTCGCCGGCTTCGTGCTTGCCTATCTGTTTCAGCCCTTCGTGGACCGCATGAACGGCTGGGGCATCAATCGCGGCGTGGCTGCGTTCATCATCATCGCGGTCGTGGCGCTCATCATCGCGCTGATCGCGGCGCTGATCGTGCCGCCCGTCATCGATCAGCTTGCTCAGCTCATCCAGGCGCTGCCGCGCTACTACCAGGAGGCTCGGGCCTACATCTTCAAGAACTATGGAAGCTATTTGGCGCCCCTCCAGAAGGAACTCGGCAACGGCCAAGCCTCCGGCTCCCAGGGCCAGATTACGCAGGACCTGGCGCCGTGGCTCCTCAGGCAGCTTCAGACCCTGGTTCAGGGCAGCCTGGCGCTCTTCAACTCGCTCGCGCTCCTGTTCCTGACGCCCGTCGTCACGTTTTTCCTCTTGCGCGACTGGGACAAGATGATTGCCGGGGTCGAGGAGCTCCTGCCGAGGCAGGATGCGCCCGCCATCAAGGAAATCGCCCACGAGATCGACGGGACCATTTCCGGCTATCTCAGGAGCACGCTGATCGTGCTCCTGATCGTATCCGCCTTCTATATGGTCGCGCTCGGCGCGATCGGTCTCAACTACGGCCTCGTCATCGGGCTTGCGGCAGGGCTCATCAGCTTTGTGCCCTATCTCGGCTCCACAAGCGGATTTCTCGTCTCGGGCGGTGTGGCGCTGTCGCAATTCTGGCCCGATTACACCATGGTTGCGCTCGTCTGCGGTGTGTTCGTGCTCGGCCAACTCGTGGAGGGCAACGTGCTGACGCCGAAGATCGTGGGCGACAAAGTGCAACTGCATCCGGTCTGGATGCTTTTCGCCTTGATCGCGTCCGGCTATCTCTTCGGCTTCACGGGCCTTCTGATTGCGGTGCCGATGGCCGCGGCCATCGGGGTTCTGGTGCGTTTCGCTGTCCGCAAGTATTATGGCAGCCCCATGTACGAAGGCGAGGAGAAGCATGAGCGCAAGGCCGAAACCATCCGCGGGTAACGCTGCGTGATGCCTTCACAACTGGCGCTCGAGCTTCCGCACCAGCAGAGCTGGGATGAAGCGGACTTCTTCATAACGTCGCGGAACGAGCACGCGCTGCGCCTCGTCACGGCGTGGCCGGACTGGCACGCCCCGGCCGCGGTGATTTTCGGGCCGCCCCAGTCGGGAAAAACCTACCTCGCGAATATCTGGCGAAACCGGTCGAACGCGGAGTTCATCGAGCCGTCGAAACTCGCGGAGCATGTCTGGTCCGCGCCCTATACGCCACTCATCATCGAGGATGTGGATTCGTCCGCTTTCTGCGAAACGGCGCTGTTCCATCATCTCAACCTTGCCCGCGAGCACAGCTCGTTCGTCCTTCTGACGGCCGAGACGGCGCCCGGACAATGGGAGATATCGCTTCCCGATCTGCGCTCGCGCATCCGGTCCTATCCGGCAGCCGAAATCCAGCCGCCGGACGAAGAGCATCTCGCGGGCCTGCTTCTCAAGCATTTCAGCGACCGGCAGATCGAAGTTGCCCCCGACGTCATCTCCTATCTTGTTGCGCGGATCGAGCGCTCCATGGCCGCCGCGCAGGCCGTGGCCGAGCGCCTGGACAGGCTCGCCCTTGCCGAGCAGAAGAAGGTCACGCGCGCTTTTGCGGCGAAGGTGCTGAAAGAGCTGAACGCCGGTATCGAGGACAGCGATTGCGACGGCAAGGCCGAGGGTGACGTGTAGGCTGAAAAGCGAGCAGGAAACATCGGCTTCATCCTTCGACCAACTCAGGATGATTTCGAGGTGAGCCTGTCGAACCAGGAGCACCATCACTTTTCAGCATCCTGTCAGGTCCGCTTCCAGGGTGCTAAAGGATGCTGGCCGGCTAACCGCGTGGTATGTGTCGCCACAATCCGGGGGCAATAGTCATGGCTTCGGTTAAGATTACCAACGTGCTTTCCGTCTGACGCGGCCGGCCCTCGAGGTGCACCCATGCACGACGCCCAAGACACCAGTCGCCCATCGCCTGACGCCTTGCTTGAAGTGGCGCGCAGCGAAGAGGCCGGGCGCGGCCACCTGAAGATTTTCCTCGGCGCCGCTCCAGGCGTCGGCAAGACCTACGAGATGCTGCTTTCCGCGCGCCAGCGCGCAACGCACGGAGCCGACGTCGTGGCTGGCGTCGTCGAAACCCACGGCCGGGCCGAGACCGAGGCTCTGCTTGAGGGCTGGAGATCGTCCCGAGGAAGCCGTCGAATACAAAGGCCGGGTGCTGGACGAGATGGATCTCGACGCCCTGCTCGCGCGCCGCCCGCAGGTCGCCCTTGTCGATGAACTCGCCCACACCAATGCGCCGGGCAGCCGGCACCCGAAGCGCTATCTCGACGTCGAAGAACTGCTCGCCGCCGGCATCGACGTCTATACCACGCTCAACATCCAGCACGTCGAAAGCCTCAACGACGTCGTCGCCCAGATTACCGGCATCCGCGTCCGCGAGACCGTGCCGGATTCCATCCTCGACAGAGCCGACGACATCGAGGTCATCGACCTTGCGCCCGAGCGAACTGATCCAGCGCCTGCGCGAGGGGAAAGTCTACGTGCCGAAGCAGGCCGAGCGAGCGCTGCGAGCATTATTTCTCGCCGGGCAACCTGACCGCCCTGCGCGAGCTTGCGCTTCGCCGGACGGCCCAGCGCGTCGACGAGCAACTCCTCACGCATATGAAGGCGCATGCCATCCAGGGGCCCTGGCCGGCAGGCGACCGCGTCCTGGTCTGCATCAGCGAGGATCCGCGATTGCGCCGCTCTCGTCCGCTACACGAAGCGGGTCGCGGACCGGCTGCGCGCGCCCTGGACGGCGCTCTACATCGAGACGCTGCGCAGCCAGGACCTTTCGGTGGTGGAGCGGGACCGTGTCGCCGACACGCTGCGCCTCGCCGAGCGGCTTGGCGGCGTGGCGGCGACGCTTCCCGGCGCGCGGGCGCGTTGCCGATGACGTGATCGACTTTGCCCGCGCGAACAATGTCACCCAGATCGTGATCGGGAAATCCAGCCGCACGCGCTGGTTCGAGCTCCTTTACGGCTCGGTGGTTCACGAACTCGTCCGGCGCTCCGGCAATATCAGCGTGCACGTGATCGCCGGTGACGCGCTGAAAGAGGAGGCCATTCCTCGGAAAACCGTGAGGACCGCGACCCCTGGCGCAAACGTTGCCGGCTACTTCGCGGCTGTTTGGGTGACGGCGGCCGGCACTCTCGCTGCCGAACTTCTGAAGCCCTATTTCGGCGGCGAAACGGTGCCTCTCATCTACATGATGGGAGTGCTTGGCGTCGCCTACCTTTCTGGTCTCGGCCCGTCGCTCTTCGCGGCGCTGGCCAGCATGCTCTGCTACAATTTCTTCTTCATCCCGCCGATCTTACAGCTTCACCATCGCCGATCCTGTCAACATCGCCGCTCTCGTTCTTCTTCCTGTTCACGGCGCTCATTGTCAGCCACCTGACCGCGCGGGTACGCCGGCAGGCGGAGCTGGCTCGCAACAGGGCCGCGATCACAAGCGCGCTCTACGGCTTTTCGAGCAATCTCGCCAGCCAGGCGAAGCTCGATGATCTCCTTTCCACGTCGGTGTCGCAGATTGCAGCGTCTTTGGGGGCGGACGTGGTCGTGATGCTGCCCGACGCTCGTGGCCGTTTGAAAGTTGCTTCATCTTTCCCTCCTGGTGAGGTCATCGAGAAGGCCGACCTTGGCGCGGCCCAATGGTGTTTCGAGCATGGCCGTTCCGCCGGCCGGGGATCGGATACCCTGCCGGGAGCACCGCGCTTGTTCCTTTCTCTTCGGACAAGCCGGGGCGTCATCGGTGTGGTTGGGCTCGCGGCGGGCAGGCGGAGCGATATCATCCTCACTCCCGACGAACGCCGCCTCCTCGACGCGTTCATGGACCAGGCCGCAGTCGCGATCGAAAGGGTCCGCCTCGCCAAGGAGATGGACGACGCCCGCGTGGCGGCCGAGGCCGAACGGCTTCGCGGCGCGCTCCTGACCTCGCTTTCGCACGATTTGAAGACGCCGCTGGCCTCGATTCTCGGCGCGGCGACTTCTCTTCGCGAATATGGAGAACGGTTCGACGCCAAAACGCGCGCCGAGATGATCGGGACCATCGAGGACGAGGCGGGCCGCATGGCGCGCTTCGTCGGGAACCTCCTCGACATGACGCGGCTGGAGGCAGGGGCGATCGAACTCAGGCGGCAGCCGACGGACTTGTTGGATGTTATCGGCACGGCTCTGCATCGAACCGAGGGACTTCTTGCGGATTTCAAGGTCAGCCTCGACGTCGAGCCGAACCTGCCGCTCTTGCAACTCGACGAAATGCTCATTGAGCAGGTGCTGGTCAACCTCCTGGACAACGCCGCGAAATATGCTCCGCCGTCGTCAACAATCACGCTCAGGGCGAGAAAAACCGGCAGCGTGGTCCGGCTTCAGATCATGGACGAGGGGGCGGGGATCCCTGCGGATCAGCTGTCATTGATTTTCGAGAAATTTCATCGCGTGAAAAGCCGCGATCGTCAGCGTGCCGGGACGGGCCTGGGGCTGGCGATCTGCCGTGGCTTTGTCGAGGCGATGGGGGGCGCCATCACAGCAGCCAATCGCGCCGATAGGCCCGGCGCCGTGTTTACGGTTGAACTCCCTGTCCCCGCTGCCTTTGAGACGAGCCGGCCCCCGGTGCTGGCCTGACGCGCAGGCGAAACAGCCCCACAACCGCGCCGCCAAGCACCATTTTCGGGCTTCCCCAACATTTGGATGCTTTGCGCCGTTCTTGCCAGCGTGCTGAAGAACAACTTCAACCCGCGCAACAGGGTGCTTTCTTTCTCCGCAACATTCTTTTGGTCGACAGTCCGAGGCCAGATTCAGACGTTTGGCGCCCATCATTAAGACGCCTGAATTTCGCGGATTAACCGGATTAGAAATACAGTCAAATATGCCTTTTTGAAGATAATAAACAAACAAAAGTATAATATTTTTGAAATTTGAAAGCTGTTATATATTGTAATTATGGCAATGAGCCATTATTTAAAACTCTCAAATGGAAAATAAAAGACAAAAGTTCTCAACACAAAAGCAGGATAATACGCGACAAAACGGGAGGATTTATTGTAGATGAACTCCATGAAGAGCGGGGAAATTCTCCAAAGAGGAGCCTCCTGCCCCACAGGGCACGGTGAGCTGGTTTCAGACGACGGCAGCCTTGTAAGATCGCGAGCACGATCGACGTCAAGATTTGGTTTCTCCGCTCGCCATCGAGGCTTAACTGCAAATTGCAACCCGGATTGGTTCCAAGAAATGTCCAGAGAAAACGCCGGATTGGTTAAAAGCAAGAGTGAGTTGGGCTTTGCGCCCAGCTGGTGCGTTCATTTCCGGTCGATGGCCCAGCACGAAACATGCAAAGAGGGCATCGGCTACACCGCTCTCAATGGTGGATCGGACTACCGCCGCATGTACAAATTGCCGTGCTTTATCAGACGCGACGACAAGCCCGGCCAGCGCCTCCATTGCGAGCACTTCAAGGCGCCAACTGTCGAGGAAATTGCTCTTCACGACGCTGAGCGGTTGGCTGCGACGGCTAACAGCCGAAGATGAGGCGGCCGCTTTTCGGAGCCTGTTATCGAGCCATCCATCAGACCAAAGAGCGCGAGGCGGCACCAGCCTAGCCTTTGCTTCCGTAACTATAATCGCGCTATTGGTACTTGTTGGGAAAAATTAAAATGCGCTTACATTTAATCTTCGTTTGTTTGCTGGGAGCTGCGGCGAGTAATGCATTCAAGGTGTGGGCGATAGACGGCGTGAAGTGCACGAATAGCTCCTCCTATTATTGTGCGAGCTATTGTACGCAATGCAGTCCGCTTGGGGGCTTTTCGTGTACGGGAGAGAAATGCGACTTGCCGAAGGGCATGAAAAGCGGTGAGCTTCATTGGACCCCTCGCCCAAAGAATTAAATGCTCCCGCAGCCAGGAGGAGCGCAGTGATATCGGCGATCGAAGACAAGAGCTGGCAATAGCAGGATGCTAGAAGTGCGTGCCGCCCATGGTTCGACAGGCTCACCATGAGGGTCAACCCATTGAGAACACTCGACCTCATCCTGAGCTTGTCGAAGGAAGAGGGCAGATTTCATGGTTTTGCAGCCTGCTAGGCTTCAAAAAGTGAGCTGCGCGCATGCTGCAAGAGCGCCCGCGATTCCGGTGTTTCTTCAGACGCCTTGAGAACAACGCATCGCCCCGAAAATTTTTCAGGGTAGTAAGAGGATCCTGACGCGGCGCGATTTACTCGCTCTGACCTAATAAATAAGAATGCGCATAGACCAAACGAAAGGAGCAACTATTGCTGGAAATCTCCATCGCAGGTCCCGACGAATCGGATTGTATTCGAGTAATCCAATATAAATCATGGCTTGCGAACATCGCGAACGAAGAATTATGCCGTAGTGTTGGTAGCGCAAATAAGATGAGCTCGGCCTCTTCACGCGCCGACGAGACTTCTCAAAAAAGGACAAGTCAAAACTCAAGAACGATGTTCAAAGGTCGCAGAAAAAGTCGCCGCGAGAATCAGAAACGTTTGTCGCCAAAGTGAACAAGGAAGTAATTGGGTTCTGTACGGTCGTTCGGGGTTCAGAGCAAAACAGTCTAGCCGAGATTTATATTATTCCCGCATTTCAAGGGAAGAAGATCGGCGGGAGACTTTGGGATTCAGCGCGTCAATTTATCGACCAGGACAAAGATACCACCGTTGCGCTTCTGCGTTTTAATGCTCCCGCAAGGAAGTTTTATGAAGGCCTTGGATTTGAAGAATCGGGCGTTTCCTGGGAAGGCGAAAACGTAGAGAACGGGAACGGTACCGCAGTGATCGAAATGATCCTGCGGGCCTAATGGGCTTCCCGTCTCCGCGCCAATCGGCCCGACAGCTCAGGGCGGCCGCATTCTCCTCCGGTATTGGCGTGGGCCTGCTTTGAACTTTCATGCGGATGGGACCCGAACCTGTGTTCTCCCCATGTGCCTAAGTACTGGAAAGAGTATGGATAGAGCCGCCGCCTAGCGAACACGCCAGAGCACACATAACCGAAGGCGGGAGAATGCGCCGCTTGAGCTGCCGGAGGGCGCTTCCGTTATTCGTTGGCGAGGCCATGAAGGTCTGGGTAGTGAAAGAGATCTTGCAGCCTGCGGTAAGCCGCGCCATCCTTAAGCCATAATCATCGTTCCGGCGGCAGCGCCACCCTCGCAACGGACAAGCCTATGGACCCTGAGCCGGGTTTTGATCACACTTGTTAAAGCGCTCCGTTACGCGTCGGCATCTAAAGTTGCCTGCAGTGGAGCCGGATGCCTGTCTTGTCGGAGGTATGACTTATGAAACTCGCCGAAGCCGGTCCTGCCCCGACCTACAGGGACAGAATTCTTGCCTTTGGCGCGGAACGGTTTTTCAACCGCGAGCTTTCCTGGCTCGAATTCAATAAACGCGTGCTTGAAGAATCCGAGAACAAACATAACCCGCTCCTGGAGCGCGTGCGGTTTCTTGCGATTTCGGGCTCGAACCTCGACGAGTTCTATCGGGTTCGCGTCGCGGGCCTTCATGAGCAGGCGGTCACGAACATTCTCGAAGTCTCGCCGGATGGCATGACCCCGAAGCAGCAGGTGCAGAAAATCAACGCGGCCGTGGTGGCGATTTCAGAACGGCAGCAGGCCAGATGGACCTCGCTCAAGAAAGAGCTGGCTGAGGAATCGATCCACCTCCTGTCGGCGAGGACACTGACCAAAGAGGACAGGGGCTGGCTCGAAATCTACTTCATGCGGCGCATTTTTTCCGCGCTGAGCGCGGTCGCCGTAGACGCCGCCCATCCCTTTCCGCATGTCCAGAGCCAGGAACTCGTGCTCGTTCTCGAATGCGTGCGCGAAGATGAAGGCGAGCCGCGCTCGATGTACGCGCTTGTCGTCATGCCAAACGGCCTCGATCGCTTCATCCGCCTGCCTCAGACGGAAAGCAAGAACGGGATGCCCGCGATCCGTTTCGTCACCCTCGAAACCGTCATTTCGCTGTTCGCGCATATGCTTCTGCCCGGCTTCAGGGTGAAAGACGCTGGCCTTTTCCGGCCCTTGCGCAACAGTGAAATCGAGTTTCAGGAGAAGAGCGAAGACCTTCAGAAGGTTCTTCGGCGGGCGCTCGTGCAGAGGCAGCTTGGCGAGGTGATCCGGGTGGAGATGAGCGCTTCGCTCCCCGAAGGCGCACGCGAGCTCATCATCGAGGGCCTGAAGGCCAGCCGCGAGGACGTGGTCATCGTGGATGGCCTCTTCGCAATCGCCGACATCTCCAAGCTGATCGTCGTCGACCGCCCCGATCTCCTTTACAAGCCCTTTGAACCCCGCATGGCCGAGCGCATCGCCGAGTACGATAACGATTGCTTCGCGGCCATCTCGGCGAAGGACATCATAGTCCACCACCCTTACGAGTCCTTCGATATCGTTCTGCAATATTTGCGGCAGGCGGCCGCCGATCCCGACGTGGTCGCAATCAAATGGACGCTTTACCGGACCTCCCGAAAGTCTCCCATTGTCGAGGCCTTGAGGGACGCGCGGCAGGCAGGCAAAAGCGTCACCGTCATGATCGAGGTCACGGCGCGCTTCGATGAGCTGAACAACCTCGATTGGGCGAGGCAGCTCGAAGAGGTGGGCGTGCACGTCGTCTACGGTCTGACCCAGCTCGACGTTAAGACCCACGCGAAGCTTGGCCAGGTTGTCCGCAAGGAAAACGGAGAGCTTCGGACCTATTGCCACATCGGAACCGGCAATTATCATCCGGCGACGGCGAAGATTTACACCGACTTGTCGTATTTCACGGCCGATCCCGCGACCGGGCGCGACGTTTCCAAAATCTTCAATTACGTCACGACTTACAGCCGCCCGAACGATCTGGAGCGCATGACCATCTCGCCTGACGGGATCAAGGCGCGGATCATCGAGGAGATTCACGCGGAGATTGCGCACGCAACGGCAGGGCGCCCGGGGGCCATCTGGATGAAGCTCAACGCGCTCGTCGATCCGGACGTCATCGATGCGCTTTACGAGGCGAGCATGTCAGGCGTGCCCGTCGATCTCGTCATTCGCGGAATATGCTGCCTCAAGCCCGGCATCCGCGGGCTTTCGGACAACATCCGGGCAAAAAGCATCATCGGCCGCTTCCTGGAGCATTCGAAGAATTTACTGTTTTGGCGCAGGACACGGGTTGCCATCCGATGAGGCGCACGTGTATATCAGCTCCGCAGACATGATGCCGCGCAACCTCGAGCGGCGCGTGGAGGCTATGACCGCGATAACGAATCCAACCGTCCACGAGCAGATTCTGGACCAGATCATGATCGCCAATCTGAAAGACAATCTGCAAAGCTGGAGGGTTCGCAGCGACGGCACATCCGAGCGTTTTCGCCTCAGGCCCGGCGAGGAACCGTTCAGCGCGCACGAATATTTCATGACTAATCCCAGTCTTTCGGGGCGCGGCGGCGCTCTGAAGGAGAATTTTCCGCGCCGCTTCGCTGCGGCGGCGGTTCGCCACGCGTAAGGTGACACTTGGATCATCCGGCACAAGGGCGGCTTCTGGGCACCAAGCCAGTAGCCGTCATCGATATCGGCTCGAACTCGATTCGGCTTGTCGTTTACGAAGCCCTTGACCGCGCTCCGACCCCGCTTTTCCAGGAAAAGGCGATGTGCGGGCTCGGCCGCTATCTCAATTCGACGCGGCGGCTGAACGAAAAAACCATACCCGAGGCGCTGTCTTCGCTCGCCCGCTTTCGCAAGCTTGCCGACATCTGCGGCGTGCAGCGCGCGCGACATCCACCCCTTTGCAACCGCAGCGGTGCGGTGGGCGGAGGACGGACCTGAGTTTCTGGCGCGCGCCGAGGAGGCCTGCGGGGTGCCGATCAGGGTCATCGGCAACGCCGAAGAGGCGGAACTGGCGGCGACGGGCGTTCTGGCAGGGTTCGAACACCCCGCCGGCGTTGTTGGCGACCTGGGCGGCGGCAGCGTCGAGCTGGTCAGGCTTCAGGGCAAGTCTTTCGATCATAAGGTTTCGCTGCCGCTCGGAAGTCTTTCGCTCGTGGACAAGACCCAAGGCGAGAAGACCGAAGCCATCCCGCTGATCGAGGAGGGTTTGGCGCCCCAGGATTGGCTCGGCGAGGTGCGCGGCGAGACATTTTACGCCGTCGGCGGAACGTGGCGCGCGCTCGCGAAGCTTCACATGAGCCAGTCGGGCTATCCTCTGACGGCCGTTCACGGCTATCGCCTCGATGCCCGCAAAGCCTTGCAGATCACGGCGCGCTACGCCAACAGTTCTCCTGCATCCTTGAAGCGTCTCTACGGTCTGTCGGCGGGCCGCGAGGAGACCCTGCCTTTCGGTGCGCTCCTCCTCAATATGATCATCAGGAAGATGCAGCCGGACGACGTCGTCTTCTCCGCGTTCGGCGTGCGCGAGGGCACGATCTACCGCCTTCTGAGCGAGACTGAGCAGGCCCGGGACCCGCTGCATTGCCGCCTGCGAGAACGTGGCGCGGCTCCGCGCAAGGTCCAATGTGCATGCGAGCGAAATGATCGCCTGGACAGACGGTCTCTTCGTCGATCCGGGCCCTCGGGAAACGCCGGAAGAGCGCCGCTTGCGGCATGCGGCGTGCCTCCTTTCCGATCTCTCCTGGCGCGCGCACCCCGACTATCGCGGCGAGCAAAGCGCCGTGCTCGTCGCCCAATCGGGGTTGGTCGGCGTCGATCACCCCGGCCGCGCATTCCTTGCGCTTTCGGTCTATCATCGCTACGAGCGCAAGCTTGTCGGCGAACTTTTGCCGAAGCTTGCCGCCATGATCTCGCGCCAGCAGCAGAAGCGCGCCCTGATCGTCGGGCAGGCCGTTCGCCTTGCGCATACGCTGTCCGCCGGCATGGAGGGCGTCTTGCCGCAAACGGCGCTGGCTTTTGAGGGCGGGACGCTCATTTTGCATCTGCCGCCGGAGCTTCGAAGCCCTCGACGGGGAACAGCTCCGGCGCCGTCTGCGATCGGTTGCGCGCGAGCTCGGGCTGCCATCCGAAGTGCGGATTTCCGAGCCCGCATCTCCTCAAAAACTACATTCTTGGGAGGTCTCTTCGGATAAGTTAAGGAGTCTTGGGATAAGCGGGGCGCAAACTCATTTTAGATGTGGAAGAAGCCAAGCTTGACTCCTATCTGCCACAGGAGTTTTTCGTCATAACTTTGCGCCATGCAGTCACACCGCTTCGAGTTCCATGAATAAAGATCTGTACGCCATCCTGGGCGTCAAACGCACCGCTACGAACGACGAGATCCGCAGAGCGTACCGCAAGCTCGCAAAAGACCTGCATCCCGATCAGAACAAGAACGACAAGAAGTCCGAGGAGCAGTTCAAAAAGGTTTCGGCGGCGTTCGCGGTGCTGGGCAACCCGGAGAAGCGCAAGCGCTACGACGCAGGCGAGATCGACGCGATGGGAAATGAGCGCGCGGGCCCGTTCTATCGCGAGTATGCCGGCGGCGCGCAGGGCTTCGGCAGGAGTACGGGAGCGGCGGTTTCGGCGGTTTCGGCGGCGGAGGCGCGGCGATTTCTCCGATATTTTCGGCGATCTTTTCGGGCGCAAAGGGCAGGGCGGCGCGTTTACCATGCGCGGCATGGACTACCGCTACAACCTTGAAATCAGCTTTCTCGAGGCCGTCAACGGCGTGAAGAAGCGCGTGCAGTTCCCCGACAATGAGACGCTCGATATCACGGTTCCCGCAGGCGTCGAGACCGGGCAAACGCTTCGGCTCCGGCACAAGGGCGGCCCGGGCGCCGGCCGCGGCGAGCCGGGCGACGCGCTCATCGAACTCAAGGTTCAAGCCCATCCGCTTTTCTCACGCGAGGGCGATAACATCACGCTTGAGCTGCCGATTTCCTTGAACGAGGCGGTGCTTGGCGCACGCGTCGAGGTTCCGACCATCGGCGGGCGCGTCACCGTTGCCGTTCCAAAGGGAGCCTCCAGCGGGCAGGTCTTGCGGCTGCGCGGCAAGGGCGTGAAAAACAACCGCTCGGGAGCCCATGGCGATCAAATGATCACGCTCAAGATCGTCCTGCCGGCCGTCATCGACAGCGATCTCGAACGCCTCATGCAGGACTGGGCGAAGAAACGGCCCTACGATCCGCGCGCGCGGTTCCGGGAAGCGGCTGGCGCCGGAGGCTGACGCAGCTTCCGTGAGGCCGCGAGCGGCTCGGGCTTGCGCGGCTTCTTGGGCCTTCCCATCGACCGCACGATCTCCACGGTAAGCCATCCCGCCAGCAGGGCCACGAAGGCAGGGAGCGTCCCGACCGCGTACCAGCCGAAGTCCGCGAGCGCGAAAAGCGCATTGCCGTAATCGCCGCCGAGGATCGTGCAGGGAAGGGGCGTGTTGGGCGGCAGGTCCAGCTCGCAGCCCGCCCAGCGTGCAATCGAGCCCCGCCGCCAGCAGGCTAAGCGCGGGGACAAGGCACAAGAGCAAGATAAGGACGATGAAAGTGCGAAAGGTCCGCATAGCCTGTCCCTCTTCCGGTTATCGGCTATTCTTCCTACTTCAGGACGACCGTGATTTGTAGCCCTTTTGGCATAAACTTCGATCTCAACTCTTCGCAATCAAGTCTTCCGGAGACAAAAGAATGAAAGTGTTGCTCCCCGTCGCTACGCTGCAGCTGACGCTTATTCTGGGCATGCTCATTCGCTCGTTCCCGCAAGAGCCGGGAACGAGTCGCCGCTGATTCCCCGCCAGGATCTGTTCGGAAATCCGGAGAAAAGTATGGCGGAGGTCAGCCCTGACGGGAAGTGGATCGCCTGGCTCGCGCCGAAGGACGGCGTCATGAACGTCTGGGTGGCGCCGATCGACAAGCCGGAAGCTGCCGCGCCCGTGACCGATGACAAGAAGCGCGGCATCCGGATGTATCATTGGAGCTACGACGGCGTTCACCTCATCTACATGCAGGACGAAGGCGGCGACGAGAACTGGCACGTCTACGCCGTCGACGTCGCGAACCGGACGACAAAGGATTTGACTCCGTTTCCGGGCGTTCGCAGCTCCTTCGCGGGGCGCAGCCGTAAGATTCGCGGCGAGATCCTTGTCACCCTCAACCGGCGGGACAAGCGCTATCCCGATCTCTTCCGCGCCGATCTTGCAACGCGGCGAACTGAAACTCGTCGCCGAAAATCCAGGTTTCTCTGGCTTCGAGACGGATGACAATTTCATCCCCCGGCTCGCCTCAAAGCCAACTGATGATGGCGGCGAGGAGATCCTTCGCGCAAACGGCGACAAATGGGAGCCGTGGCTGCAGATATCGGCGGAGGATAGCGCCAACACCGGGATGGTCGCGCTCGATAGCGACGCCAAGACGCTGTTCATGCTCGACAGCCGCGGGCGCAATACGGCGGCGCTGACCAGCATCGATCTCGCCACCGGCGAGGAAAAGACGCTTGCCGAAGACCCAAGAGCCGATATCGGCGGGATCATCAGCGATCCGGACACCCACGCACCCTCTGGCCTATTCGGTGAATTACGAGCGCACGGAGCACAAGCCGCTTGGGCCGCGCTATGCGCCCGACCTCGAGTTCCTGGCGAAGAATTTCGGCAGCGAATGGAGCGTTGGCTCCCGGACGGAAGACGACAAGCTTTGGACCGTCTCGGTCAGCAGCCCGACCCGGCCGGCCACGTCCTATCTCTATAACCGCGAGGCGAAGACGCTCACCAAGCTGTTCGACGCCCGCCCGAAGCTCGCGGACGCGCCACTCGCGGACATGCATCCCGTCATCATCAAGGCGAGAGACGGGCTCGACCTGGTGTCCTTCCTCACAGTGCCGAAGGGGTCCGATGCGGAGCGCGCCGGCAGGCCGGACCAGCCGCTGCCCATGGTGCTCTTCGTTCATGGCGGCCCGTGGTCGCGCGACCATCTTGGCTATAACGCCATGCACCAATGGCTCGCCAACCGCGGTTACGCCGTCTTGAGCGTGAATTTCCGGAGTTCGACCGGCTTCGGAAAGGCGTTCGTGAATGCGGGTGACAAGGAGTGGGGCCGGAAGATGGACGACGACCTTCTCGATGCGGTCGCCTGGGCCATCCGCGAGAAGATCGCCGATCCCTCCCGCATTGGCATCATGGGCGGCAGCTATGGCGGCTACGCCACGCTTGCCGGCGCTGACACGCAATCCCGACACCTATGCTTGCGGCGTCGATCTGGTCGGCCCTTCGGAGCTCGACCGCCTGATAAAGACGATCCCGCCCTATTGGGCGGCGGGCCGGGCGCGCCTCTTCAAGGCCATCGGGAACCCCGATACCGAGGAGGGCCGGGCGCTCTTGAAGGAGCGCTCGCCGCTTTATCAGGCCGATAAGATCAAGAAGCCGCTTCTCATCGCGCAAGGCGAGAACGATCCGCGCGTGAAAAAAGAGCAATCGGATCAGATCGTCGAAACCATGCAGTCCAAGGGCATCCCGGTCACCTATCTGCTTTATCGCCGGGAAGGCCACGGCTTCGCGGAACCGGAAAACAACATCTCGTTTACCGCCATCGCCGAGTCTTTCCTTGGCAAATGCCTGGGCGGACGGGTTGCGCCGATCACGTCCGCGGATCTGAAAGGAACGTCGGTCGAAATTCCTGTCGGCGCGGATCTGATCGACGGGTATTCTTCCGCAAAGAAGAGTGCATCCGCTCAATAGCTCTGGAACAGGGGAACGCCTCATGGTCGACCGCCTCAAATTCTATATCGACGGAGAACTGGGTGAGCCCCGCTCAGCGCAAAGACCATGCCCGTGGTGAACCCCGCCACGGAAGAAGCCCATGTACGACGTCGCCCTCGGCTCCGCGGCCGACGTCGACAAGGCGGTCGCGGCGGCCCGCGCCGCCTTCGAGGGCTTCGCCGCCACCTCGCGTGAGGAGCGCATCGCGCTGCTTGGAGCGTGTGATCGCAGGTCTACACCGCCCGGATGAAAGACATCGGCGCCGCGATATCGGACGAGATGGGCGCGCCGCTGCCTTTCGCGGAGCGCATGCAGGCGGGGGCAGGGCTGGCGCAACTCACGTACCGTTCTCGAAGTGCTGAAGACCTACCCCTTCGAGGAGCGGCTCGCCACGGCGGTCATCCTGCGCGAGCCGGTCGGCGTGGTCGGCATGATCACGCCCTGGAACTGGCCCATGAACCAGATCGCCTGCAAGGTCGCGCCCGCGCTGGCCGCGGGTTGCACCATGGTGCTGAAGCCGTCCGAATATACGCCGACCTCGGCGCTGATCTTCGCCGAAATCCTGCATGAGGCGGGCGTGCCGAAGGGCGTTTTCAACCTCGTCAACGGGCTCGGGCCGGAGGTCGGCGCCGCGATGAGCGCGCATCCGGATCTCGACATGATCTCGTTCACCGGCTCGACGCGGGCCGGCATCGACGTGGCTAAGCGCGCGGCTCCCACCGTGAAGCGCGTCAGCCAGGAACTCGGCGGCAAGTCGGCCAACATCATCCTGGAGGATGCAGATTTCCCGAAGGCCGTCACCGGCGGCACGATGCATTGCTTCAAGAACTCCGGCCAGTCCTGCAACGCGCCGACGCGGATGCTCGTGCCGCATGCGCGCATGGATGAAGCCGCCGCCATCGCGAAAGCCGTCGCGGACAAGACGCGGCCCGGCGATCCGCGAGCCGCGGGGACCACGATCGGCCCGGTCGTGAACCGCACCCAGTGGGACAAGATCCAGGCGCTGATCAAAAAGGGCATCGAGGAAGGCGCGACGCTCGCCGCGGGCGGGCCCGGGCCGTCCGGCCGACCTCAACAAGGGCTTCTACGTGCGCCCGACCGTGTTCGCGAACGTCACCAACGACATGACCATCGCGCGCGAGGAAATCTTCGGCCCGGTGCTGTCCATCATCGGCTACAAGGACGAGGACGACGCGGTGCGGATCGCCAACGACACGCCCTATGGCCTTGCCGGCTATGTTTCGTCCGGCGATGTTGAGAGGGCAAGGCGCGTCGCGCGCCGCATCCGGGCGGGCAACGTGAATATGAACGGCGCGCCGATCGAGATGGCCGCGCCGTTCGGCGGCTACAAGCAGTCCGGCAACGGCCGCGAGTGGGGCCGCTTCGGCCTGGAGGAATATCTCGAGGTGAAGGCGGTTGCGGGCTGGGGCGGAGTGACGCGGCTGACCGCATTTGTTTCGGACGATGATAGGCGCCTCGCCCTCGTCTTTCTCCTGCAAGGGCGGAGAAGGGACGTCCGCTGCCCACCGCACGGCCTGCTCCCTCTCCCTTGCGGGAGAGGGCTGGGGTGAGGCGTGCTAAACCAAGGATGAAAGAATGACAAGAATTGATGTGCCGCTGGATTCGCGATTGCGCCTTCTCACTTACGCCGACGAGCACGGCCATCCCCGCCTCGGCTTCGTCCGCCCCGATGGCCATGTGGTCGACGTCGCGCAGGCCGCGCATCAGGCGAAGATTGCGCTTGGCTTCGACGGTAAGTCCATGCTGGCTCTGATCGAAGCCGGGGTGCAGGGCTTGGCGGAAGTGCGGGAAGTGGCAGGCGCGGATGTGCATACCGGCTTGAGGCTCGGCGATGTCCGGCTCCTGCCGCCGATCCCGAAATTGACCCGCAATATTTTCTGCGTCGGCTGGAATTACCTGGAGCACTTCGCGGAGGGTGCGAAGATGCGCGATGCGGCCCAGAAGCTGCCCGAACATCCGGTGTTCTTCACCAAGGCCACGGGCGCGCTCAACGGGCCGTTCGATCCGATCCCCTATGATGCCTCGATCTCGCAACAGATCGACTGGGAGGTCGAACTTGCGGCCGTCATCGGCAAACGCGGGCGCAACATTTCGGAGGCCGAGGCGGCGGACCATGTCTTCGGCTATACGGTGCTGAACGATGTTTCGGTGCGCGACCTGCAGAAGAACTGGCATGGCGGCCAGTGGTTCAAGGGCAAGAGCCTCGATGGTCACGCGCCGATGGGGCCTTGGATCGTTCCCGCCGCCGATCTTGACCCGGATGATCTCCGTCTCATTCTGCGCGTGAACGGCGTCGTCAAGCAGGACGGCAACACGAAGGACATGTATTTCAAGATCCCGCGCATCATCGCCGAACTTTCGCGCGGGCTGACGCTGGAACCGGGCGACGTCATCGCAACGGGCACGCCTTCCGGCGTCGGAATGGGGCGTAACCCCCCGGAATGGCTGAAGCCGGGCGACGTGATGGAGACCGAAATCGCCGGGATCGGGGCGATGCGCAACACGATCCACGCTGTGTGAGCATCTGAGTGGCAGCACCGTTAGAGGGCAAACATTCTTGGGTTCGCCCAACAAGTGAATCTGTGTTTTGTGGTCGCTTCCGGCAAACACCCATGCGAATCGGTGCCGCCACAGCAATTTCCGCCCCACCGCACTTATGGCAGCTTCGGTTGTTTCGCTTCGCCTAAAGCGATAGCTTCTCGCCTCATTGTCGCAGGGGAGGTATGGCATCTCGTCCGAGGTCCCAGACGAAGGACGCAGACCAGCAAAAATGCCGTGTACGCAGCGGCGCCGAAGAAGCCCAGGTTGAGTTCCTCTTCTCCCGAAAGGAAATCGCCCAATACGGTTCCGGTTGTTCGCATGATGATAAGTGTGGTCCAGTAGGCGATGCTACCAAGTCAATTCGAGCCTGGTTTTCAAAAAAAAGCACAATCGCTAAGATCAATCCCAAAACTAGCGACGCTTGTTGGACACCAAAACCCAGGTTATCTGAAATAAAATCGCCAAGAGTTGTGCCGATTACGCTCACGGTTAGTATCATCACCCAGTATCGGATACCGTTCTTTGATAAGGGTTTTAGCGCTCCATTAATGACCTCCGATTGATCGGCATGAGATCCCATTTTTAGATGGGGAGTAGCATGGTCATTATGAGAAACGCAAACAGGGCAACTTCTAGCCATGCGTAGTCGAGCTTGAGACTGTGAGTTGCGAGGTCGACTAAGTTAGTGGCCATAGTCCGGGTCAAAACAATTGCCGACCAATAAGAAGCTTCTGTTGATAATTTTGTTTTCCACTCGGCCACAAATATAAGACGAGGATAAAGGTCAGTGTTAATAGGCCTTTCATAAATACCAAGTTGCAGGCAAGTAGAGACGAAGTCGCCGAGCGTGGTACCCACGACACTTGCAAGTAACATCCCCACCCAGTAGCGAGTATTGAGAACAGACGAAGCTTCGGATTTCCATACATGCTCCAAAAGATGTTACATGGCTTCGATAATCACAGGCTTTTGCGATAGGGCTGCTGAGCGCCTGCGGGCTTCAGCCAGAGCGGATGCGCTCTTTCGAGAGGCGCCCGACGGCAAGTAGCGTCCCCTCCGTAAGATCGAAGGTGCGGTTCACGCCCATCGCGATCACACCATGCTTGACAGGGCTTGCCGTGCGCGGCCCCGGCGACGAAATGCGTTGGAAGCATATTTCGCAACTCCGTTAATGGATCACAAAATTAGACTTTCTGGCGCATAGCATCCGAATGTGACAGTTCAAATTTGCCAAGCTGGAGTTTGCGTCGGTAGAAGAAAGTAATGGTACAACCGGGGCCGGAATAATACACATGCTAGCCACCCGGTCAGGTCTAGGCCGCGAGCTTACTAGGCCCTGTGGTTAAGCCGCGTTACCGCGAATCTTTCCGGGAGACAGCAAAGACTACAAAACAAAACGAGGCGCGGTTACCGCGCCTCGCTCGATGCAAAACTCCGATGACTGAAGGCTTACTTGCCCTTCTTCGGCTTGGCTGCCGATTTCGCGGGCGCAGCTGCCTTGGGAGCGGCCTTCCCGGCCGGTTTCGCAGGTGCTGCTGGTTTCTTTGCTGCCATGGTCTTTGCCCCTAGCAATATTGTTGTGGACAACACTATCGACGCCAGATTCGGCAGCTGTAAACAAATGCCGCGCGCCCCTTTCCACAAGTAACCGGGGGGGTGATGCGGATGTGTAACAGTTAAAGCGCCACGCGAGGCATTCGGAAACGCAAGAGCGTCTGAACCCAGCGCTTCCGGAAGCGGTCAAGCGACAAGCTTTCGTGCATGGCGTTGGCCGGCTCTCCCAAAAGGCGCGTGGCGATCATGGAGCGGGAATAGAACGGCGTATCCTCGAAAGTCTTCGCGACTTTGGCGGACTGCCCTTTGTCGCAGCGGGTCTCCCTCGGCATTTTCCAGATCGCGGTGCTTGCCAGCGAGCAATGCTCAGGGACGTCGATCGGCGTGACTTTGCCGTCCGCCGCGATCTCCAGGCCCATCGACGAGCTGCCGGCTTCGTGCCGCGTCACATCGTAAAGAACGGCGGCCTTCCGTGGCAGACAGGCGCGGGACCAGGTCCAATAGGAAAAGCCGTCCTCGATAGGTTCGTCGCCGCGGTTCATATCCATATATCCGGTGCCGTCCCAGGCGAGCGAGGGATTTTCCAGGCGGACCTCGACATGGGCGCGCGGCGCGATGGGAGACCAGCGGTGGCGGCCGCCTGTTCCGAAATCGGCGACGAAGTCGGGGAGAATTTCGGGCTCGAGCGTGACCGTGCCACGCAGAGGAACCATTGTCACCGGCGCTTTCTCATCGATCTCGATGCGCAGCCGCGAGCCTTCCCAGATGACGGCGCTCGGGCCGATGGCGAGCCCGTCGGCGCTCGGATTCAGAGCCTTCGAGCAACGCTCCGTCATGGCCCAGCGACCCACCCCCGGACCGTACACTGCGACATTCAGCGAGCAATGCTGAGCTGGGTCGACATGACCCCGAAGACGCCTCTGCCTCGCGTAATAAGGAGAGAAGACGCTGCCAATGAAGGCGATGATCGTCAGTCCGAAGCGGTGGTCGGCGCTGAACGCATCGACATACCACCAGGCGTAACCATTGGGCGGAACCGTTTCATCAAAGCCAAGTCGGCGAGGAGTGCTTCCGATGCGAGCTGCCCCGAAAGCGCCGCCATCGGGACGCCCGGCCCCGGATGCGCGCTCCCCCCCGCGAAATAAAGACCCGGCAGGCGCGACCGCATCCCCTGCCGCTGGAAGGACGCCATCCACCCGTGGGACACCCTTCCGTATATCGCTCCCCCCGTTCCCGGAAACAGCCTTTCGAAGTCCTGCGGACCCCTCCTCACCATGGCTCCATCCATTGGCCGGAGTGTCAGGCCACATGCCGCCATCAGCCGGAAGGTCTTTGTCTCGCATTCTTCAATCTCCGATTGACTGAGCGCTTTCGCATCGAGCATAGCCGGCGCATTGACGATGCCGAGAAACCGTTCGGCTCCTTCGGCATGCTTGCCGCCGCGATCGTCTCGATCCTGCGCGCAAAGGTAAACAGCCGGGGAGGGCGGCAGTTTCCTTTGCCTGAATATGGCGTTGAACTCCGATGCGTAGGAGGCATCTGGAAAGAATACTGTATGCCGGGCGAGAGGAAAGCCCCGAGCCTCGGCCTGGAACGCCCAGGTGAGGGCCGATAGCGAGCGTCTGCGGGCCGGAACGCGCCGTGTCGCCCTCTCGGCGGCGGGGCCGAAAAGGCCGCCGGAAGCGGCCGAGGGATCGGCATTGAGGATAACGGCATCTGCATTCAGCTGCTCGCCATCTCGAAGCTTGATGGCGGATGCCCTGCCATTGTCTGCGAGCACCTCGGCCGCCTCGGCGCGATACCGAAAAACCACGCCGAGCCGCCGAGCCAGGCTCTCCAGCGCCGCGGCAATGCGGACCATGCCGCCCTCCACCAGCCAAACGCCCTGCTGCTCAACGTGCGCCACGAGCATGAGAGTCGCGGGCGCCGAAAAGGGCGAAGCCCCGCAATAGGTGGAATAACGCGCGAAAAGCTGTCTCAGCCGCGGGTCGCTCATATGGCGGCAAACGGCGTTCCAGAAGCTTTGATACGGATTGATGCGCCAGAGATCGCTGAAATTGAGAAGACCGACCCGCCACATGAGAGTGGGAAGGTCTGGCTTTTGGGCGCGAATGAAGGAGCGGTCCAGGATCCGGTAGATGTTCGCGGCCTCGCTGCAAAAAGAAAGATAGCCGCGCGCGTTGTCCGCTCCCGCAAAGGCTCCGATGGCGTCCACGGTGTGCGCGGGGTCGGCAAAAAGATCGAGTTCGCCGCCCGCTTCCCAGGCGTGCCGGGCCAGAACTTCCGCCGGCTTGAGCGTCAGGTAATCCTCTATCGACGCTCCTGCCTTCTCGAAAATACCATCGAACACGTCGCGCATCGTAAACACGGTTGGACCCGCATCGATGGACGCGCCGCCAACCTGCACCTGGCGCATCTTTCCGCCAGGCCCGTCGAATTTGTCGACAACGGTTACGCCGCAGCCTTCCGCAGCAAGCTGGACCGCAGCTGCCAAGCCTCCAATCCCGGCGCCGACCACGACAATGCGGTTTTCGTGCAAAGACTGCTCTCCCAAAACGGCGTTGACATGCCGAGCGAGGACTGTCCATTTTAGGTGACAATCGAAGTGACAACTATAGATGACACTCAAAGTGACGCCAGCCCAAAATATCGTGAAAGTGGATAAGCCTAGCGTGCTGACAGGCTTGATGGACCGGTTTTTCGCCTTCCGCGACCGCTGCCTGACGAGCCCGCGCTTTATCCGGTTTGCCGAAACCTTCCCGCTCACGCGCATCATCGCGCGGCGCGAGGCGAGCGCACTTTTCGATTTATGTTCGGGGTTTGTCTATTCGCAGGTGCTTCTTGCCTGCGTGCGACTGAGGCTGTTCGATCTCCTGAAGCCGGGCCCGCTGACCGTCGAGGAGATCGCGCACCGGCTCAATGTCAGCGATGACGCGGCGGGGCGGCTCCTTACGGCGGCGGCCGCATTGCGGCTTGTGGAGCGCCGCAGCGGCGGCCGTTATGGCCTTGGCGGTCTCGGCGCGGCGATGCTGACGAGCCCCGGGCTTGCCACCATGGTGGAGCATCACGCACTTCTCTATCGCGATCTCGACGACCCGGTCCGCCTTCTCCGCAATGAAAGTCCCGTGGCCAGGCAGGACAGTCCCGGCAAGGCGACAAATCTTGCATCATACTGGCCTTATGCCGAAGGCGACACCGGCGCGAGCCGGGATGCGGTTTCGGATTACACCGGGCTTATGGCCGCCACGCAACCGGCCATCGCGCAGGAAATCCTGGATGCGTATGATTTCAAGCCGCACCGCCGCCTCATGGATGTCGGCGGCGGAAATGGCACTTTCCTTTTGGATGCAGCGCGCCGTGCGCCTCATCTTGAGCTTATCCTTTTCGACGTGCCGGCGGTCGCGAACCTCGCTGCAGCCAAGTTCAAGGATGCCGGCATTGCCGGGAGGGCGACGGTTGCGGGCGGGGATTTCCTCAAGGATCTGCCTGGAAGCGCCGACGTCATTTCCCTCATTCGCGTGCTTCTCGACCATGACGATGAAACCGCACTGGATATCCTCAAGTCCGTGCGCGCCGCATTGCCGCAGGAGGGCGTGCTTCTCGTAGCGGAGCCCATGGCCGAAACGTCCGGTGCGGAGAAGGTTGCTGCCTATTTCAGCTTTTATTTGATGGCCATGGGCCGGGGACGTCCGCGTACTGAGCAGCAATTGCAGGCGCTTTTGCGGGAGGCGGGATTCCGCCGAATCGAGAGGCGTTCGACGTGCCAGCCGCTCCTCGTCCGCTTGCTGGCGGCTCGCCTTTGACCTCCAAACACTTAGTGTAAGTTTGGATTGACATATCGGCTGGTAAAGTTAGGATGACACACGAACTTGTGAAGAGATAGATGTCTGCATGGCCCGCCTTCCAGAGTTCCCAATGGAGACCTTAGCGGTAGTGTTGCAGGAGCCCCGGCAACTCGGGCTTCAGCGGCTCGACTTGCCAACTCCAGGCGACGCCGACGTCGTCGTCGATGTGGAATGGAGCGGGATCAGCACCGGCACCGAGCGGCTCTTATGGTCAGGCCGCATGCCGCATTTCCCAGGCATGGGCTATCCGCTCGTTCCAGGCTACGAATCCGTGGGCCGGGTTTCCTGGGCCGGCCCGTCTACCAAAATTCGTGTAGGCGAACGTGTTTTCGTCCCCGGCGCAAATTGCTACGGCGCGATCCGCGGCCTCTTCGGCGGCACTGCGTCGCGCGTTGTTTTGCCCGCGAACCGGACGATACCGATCGGCGAGGAACTCGGCGAAAAAGGCATTCTGTTCGCGCTCGGCGCGACAGCATATCACGCGGCTTTCTCGGATAAGGGCGTGGCCGCGGATCTCATTGTCGGACATGGCGTTCTCGGCCGTTTGATCGCGCGGATCGTGATTGCGTCAGGGGCGCCCGCGCCAGTCGTGTGGGAAAAGAATACAAGCCGGTTCGGCGGGGCAGTTGGCTATCAGGTTATTGATCCGGATCAAGATCCTCGCGGGGATTATCGCGTAGTTTGCGATGTAAGCGGAAACTCATCAATTCTCGATGTGCTCGTGTCGCGGCTTGCCCCTGGCGGTGAGATCATACTCGCCGGATTTTACGCGGATCGAACTCTCTTTCAGCTTCCCGCCTGCCTTTATGAAAGAAGCGCGGATGCGGGTCGCCGCGCAGTGGCAAAAGGCGGACATGCTTGCCGTCAAGCAATTGGTCGACAGTGGCCGCTTGTCATTTGATGGTCTCATAACGCATCGCAGTACAGCAGACGGCGCCCCCAGCGCCTATCGCACCGCCTTCGAAGATCCGGCCTGCCTGAAGATGGTTCTAGATTGGAGAAAGTGTGCATGAGTCCTTTGGACGGAAACCAGGTGACTGCCCTCGAGCAGCAAGCTGCGTCGCTTCGCGCGGAAGCAGCTATCGAGCCCGACGTGGTTCCTGCGACCGAAGCCAAAAAAGAAACGCAGATCATAGCGATCTATGGCAAGGGCGGAATCGGCAAGAGCTTTACGCTCGCCAACCTCTCTTACATGATGGCTCAGCAGGGCAAACGCGTTCTGCTTATCGGCTGCGATCCCAAGAGTGACACGACCTCCCTTCTGTTTGGCGGTCGCGCCACCCCGACGATCATCGAAACCTCGTCCAAGAAGAAGGCGGCGGGCGAGGACGTGCGGATCGAGGATGTTTGCTTCAAGCGCGATGGCGTGTTCGCGATGGAGCTTGGTGGCCCGGAAGTGGGCCGTGGCTGCGGCGGGCGCGGCATCATTCATGGCTTCGAGCTCCTCGAAAAGCTCGGCTTCCATGAATGGGGCTTCGATTACGTTCTTCTCGACTTTCTTGGTGACGTGGTCTGCGGTGGTTTCGGCCTGCCGATCGCCCGCGACATGTGCCAGAAGGTGATCGTCGTCGGATCGAACGACCTGCAGTCGCTTTACGTCGCCAACAACGTCTGTTCGGCGGTCGAATATTTCCGCAAGCTCGGCGGCAATGTCGGCGTCGCCGGCATGGTCATCAACAAGGATGACGGAACGGGCGAGGCGCACGCCTTCTGCAAGGAAGTCGGCATTCCCGTGCTGTCCGCGATTCCCCAGCACGAGGACATTCGCAGGAAAAGCGCGAATTACGAAATCGTCGGAAGGCCGGGCGGGCAATGGGCGTCGATGTTCGAGACGCTTGCGGTCAATGTCGCGGAAGCGCCGCCTATGCGTCCGACGCCTCTTTCACAGGATGGGCTCCTTGGTCTCTTCAAGGGAGACGCCGTGGGGCGGGGGGTGGTCCTTGAGCCTGCGTCGCAGACTGACATGCGCGGCCATGAGGTCGTTGAGAAGCCGACCCTCGAAATCGTTTACGACGCCGCGTAAGGGAGCAGTGAGTTTATGACAGCACTTGATCGCCAATCCTCTCAAGCCGCTTCCGGCGAAGTCGTCTACGACGACGCCGGGCGTGTTGCGGCTGCCGAGAATGCGGCTGACAAGTCGAAAGCCGAGGCGAGCGCCCCGGCTGGTGGAACTGGCATTGGTTGCCACGCAGGTGCGGCCGAAATGAAGAAGGCGGCGGCCGTAGCTGGCAAGAGTGAAACGCTCGAACAATATGCGAAGGACTACCCGCAAGGGCCGCACGATCAGCCACAAAGCATGTGTCCCGCTTTTGGTTCGCTGCGCGTGGGTCTGCGCATGCGGCGGACTGCAACCGTGCTTTCCGGTTCCGCCTGTTGCGTCTACGGACTGACGTTCACGTCCCATTTCTACGGCGCGAAGCGGACGGTTGGATACGTTCCCTTCAATTCCGAGACGCTTGTAACAGGCAAGCTCTTTGAGGATATCCGCGAAGCGGTCTTCAAGCTCGCCGATCCGGAGCACTACGACGCGGTGATCATAACAAATCTCTGCGTTCCGACTGCCTCCGGCGTTCCGCTGCAACTCCTGCCCAAGGAAATCAACGGCGTTCGTATCATCGGCATCGACGTGCCTGGCTTTGGCGTCCCAACTCATGCGGAAGCAAAAGACGTTCTTGCTGGCGCCATGCTGCGTTATGCGCGTACGGAAGCAGAGCAGGGTCCTGTGCAAGCTCCTCGCGGTGGCAGGGCTGAAAAGCCGACGATCACACTCGTGGGGGAGATGTTCCCTGCGGATCCGGTGACGATCGGGATGATGCTGGAGCCCCTCGGGCTTGCAGCCGGTCCGGTCGTGCCGACAAGGGAATGGCGTGAGCTTTATGCGGCGCTCGACTGCGCCGCTGTGGCTGCAATCCATCCCTTCTACACGGCATCATTCCGCGAATTCGAAGCTGCGGGCCGGCCCATCACAGGTTCAGCGCCCGTCGGCTATGACGGGACAGCTAACTGGCTCATCTCGGTCGCGGAGACTTGCGGTATTGCGCGCTCCGCCGTCGACGCCGCCCTTAACCGCATATTGCCCGCCGTGCGCGACGCTTTCGCGAAAATGCCCATCAAAGGCCGCATAACAGTCTCGGGCTACGAAGGTTCGGAGTTTCTCGTTGCGCGGCTTCTCATCGAAAGCGGAGCAGAAGTTCCGTATGTCGGTACCGCCTGTCCGCGCA
The DNA here is from genome assembly GCA_963817495.1 of uncultured Alphaproteobacteria bacterium. Classification (GTDB taxonomy): domain Bacteria; phylum Pseudomonadota; class Alphaproteobacteria; order Rhizobiales; family Rhodomicrobiaceae; genus Rhodomicrobium. The sequence continues at coordinate 43,544 of CAWFOS010000022.1, forward strand.
CCCGCTGGTCGGATGCCGATCGCGAGTGGCTTGAGGCAAAAGGCGTGCACGTGCAATACCGCGCCTCGCTGGAGCAGGACATCCAGGCGGTCGACGAGCTGAAGCCCGATCTTGCCATTGGGACGACGCCCGTCGTGCAGCATGCGAAAGCCAACGCAATTCCAGGGCTGTATTTCACGAACCTTATTTCAGCGCGTCCCCTTATGGGCGTTGCGGGCGCAGGATCGTTGGCCCACGTCGTCAATACCGCAATCGCCAGCAAAGGCCGCTTCGATGAAATGAAGGAGTTTTTCGGAGGGGTTGGAGAGGGCCATAACGCTGGCGTATGGGAAAGCGCCCCCAAGGCGCCTCCCAGGAAGCAGGAACTGCAGCTGAAGAAGCCGTCCATCAAAATGCCAGAGGAGGCTATCGGATGCTGATCGCCGACCTCGACAGAGCAGGTGGCTATTGGGGCGCGGTTTACGTCTTTAGCGCGGTCAAGGGGCTTCAAGTCATCATCGACGGGCCGGTGGGCTGCGAAAACCTGCCCGTGACAGCCGTGCTCCATTACACCGACGCGCTTCCCCCGCATGAGCTGCCGATCGTGGTGACTGGCCTTTCCGAGGACGAACTCGGGCAGCATGGCACCGAGCAGGCCATGAAGCGTGCACATAAGACGCTCGACCCGAAGCAGCCGAGCGTCGTCGTCACGGGGTCCATCGCCGAGATGATCGGTGGCGGCGTGACGCCCGAAGGCATGAATATCCAGCGCTTCTTGCCGAGGACCATCGACGAGGATCAATGGCAGAGCGCGAACCGGGCCATCATGTGGCTTTGGAGCGAATACGGTGCCAAGCGGAAGCTCAAGGTGAAGCCAAAGGCCGCTGACGCTAAGCCGCGCGTCAACATCATCGGTCCCTGCTACGGCGTCTTCAACATGCCGTCAGACATCGCCGAGATCCGCCGCTTGGTCGAAGGCATCGGTGCCGAAGTTAACATGATCTTCCCGCTCGGCACTCATCTCAACGAGGTGCCGAGGCTTGCGGAAGCAGACGCGAACATCTGCATGTACCGCGAGTTTGGGCGGATGCTCTGCGAGGCGCTCGACAAGCCGTATTTGCAGGCGCCTATCGGGCTTCATTCGACGACGAAATTCCTGCGTGCGCTCGGTGAGGTTCTGGGTCTCGATCCGGAGCCGTTTATCGAGCGTGAGAAACACACTACGATCAAACCGTTGTGGGATCTCTGGCGCTCGGTGACGCAAGACTTCTTCGGAACAGCCAGCTTCGGGATCGTAGCAAACGAGACCTACGCACGCGGTGTCCGCCACTTCCTGGAAGACGAGTTGGGCCTGCCCTGCACCTTCGCGATTTCGCGCCGCGCCGGCGTAAAGCCCGATAACGAGGAGGCGAGGCGGCTCGTGCGGGAGAAGCCGCCGCTGGTGCTGTTTGGAAGCTACAACGAGCGCATGTATCTCGCCGAAAGCGGCGGTCGCTCGATGTACATCCCTGCATCTTTCCCGGGCGCAATCGTTCGCCGCCACACCGGCACGCCATTCATGGGATATGGCGGGGCGACTTACATCGTCCAGGAGGTCTGCAACGCGCTTTTCGATGCGCTGTTCAACATCCTGCCGCTCGGAAAGGATCTGGACCGGATCGAGGCGACCCCTTCAAGGTTGGCTCGGCAGCTCCCTTGGGAGGAGGAGGCAAAGACCCTTCTCGACGAGATGGTTGAGGCCCAGCCGGTCCTTGTCAGAATTTCGGCCGCAAAGCGCTTGCGCGACGCTGCGGAAAAGGCAGCCCGGGAGGCAGGCGAGGCGAGGGTCACAGCGAAACTCCTCGGCTCATCGATCGCTCATGCAGTCGATGGGAGGGCCGCATGACTTTCTCACTGCGTCTTTCATACCGAGGAGGAAGGTGAGCATGTCCGCTTATCAGCCGCAAACGAACCGGCCGCATGCGCACATCAGAGCGCGAGAGGCAAAGGAGTTTCGGCTCATGTTTCTTGCAACGTTTCCCCTTTTCCTCGCTGTCGGGCTTGTGACGCGCGCCTTGTCGCCGCGCCGTAGCAACAGTCAGCGTAAGTCCGTCTTCGCCGAGGCACGCGCCGCGGCTAACACCTGCATCCCCTTCGCTTTCATGCGGTAGGGCAAGAATTCGTCCGGCTAGACCGGGCAAACCAACTCCATGGCGGATCACGCCATGGCGAACCCGGCCGCGAGGGTAATGCGCGGTAACTGACAGAGAGTCCACTTTAGCGGAGATCAAGCTTATGGCTCAAGAAGACAGGGATGTCTCGCTCACCGGGCTGACCGAAGGCGAGGCGAAGGAATTTCACAGCATTTTCGTAGCGAGCTTTATAGGTTTCAGTATCGTCGTCATCATCGCGCATGTGCTTGCGTGGAATTGGCGCCCCTGGGCCCGCGAACTAAGCTCCATTCCGGACAGCGTACACACTGCTGCCCTGAACTTTGTCCAATATCTTTCATAAGGAGAAAAATCTATGTGGCGCATTTGGCTACTCTTTGATCCCCGTCGTGCCCTTGTCGCGATCTTCGCGTTCCTGATCGTGCTCGCGCTGTTGATCCACTTTATTCTGCTGAGCACGACCCGTTACAACTGGATCGACACTCCAAGCGTAAAGGCCGCGGCGTCCTCGAACACCGCCCTTCCAGCTCGCTAAACGGTTGGGATCAATCAGGATGGCGGGTGGGGAAGTGTTAGCCCTCGCCCGCTTTCTCGGAATCTTTTCACAGGAGGCCGAGCGGCAGCTCGCCTCCTAGCTGGAGGTGAGCGATGGCATTGCTCAGTTATGAAAAAAAGTACCGCATTCGAGGCGGCACCCTAGTAGGGGGCGACTTATTCGACTTCTGGGTGGGCCCGTTCTTCGTGGGATTTTTCGGGGTCACCACGTTCTTTTTCGCTGTGTTGGGAACTGCCCTGATTGTCTGGGGTGCCGTGCTCCAACACACCGGGAATATCTGGAAAATCAGCATCGCCCCTCCAGACCTGAAATACGGTTTGGGCATGGCTCCGCTCGCAGAGGGCGGGTTGTGGCAGATCATCACGATGTGCGCGGTTGGTGCATTCGTGTCGTGGGCGCTGCGCGAGGTTGAGATATGCCGCAAGCTCGGCATTGGGTACCATGTACCTTTCGCTTTCAGCTTCGCAATCTTCGCCTATGTCGCCATCGTGATCATTCGGCCTGTGCTGATGGGGGCTTGGGGCTTCGGCTTTCCCTACGGCATCCTAAGCCATCTCGATTGGGTGTCGAATACCGGATATCAATACCTGCACTTCCACTACAACCCGTTCCACATGCTCGGCATTGCGTTCTTGTTCACGACAACGCTTCTGCTGGCTTTGCACGGCGGTCTTGTACTGTCCGCGCTTAACCCCGGCGACGGCACCACCGTGAAAACTGCTGAGCACGAGAACACCTTTGCGCGCGATTTGCTGGGCTATTCCACCGGAACCATCGGCATTCACAGGCTCGGCCTTTTTTGCGCGCTCAACGCGGCATTCTGGAGCGGCATGTGCATCATTGCCAGCGGACCGTTCTGGACGAAAGGCTGGCCCGAGTGGTGGAACTGGTGGTTCAACATCCCCGTCTGGCGATAGGTAGGGCAACAGATCATGGCCGAATATCAAAACATCTTCACTCAGGTTCAGGTAAAAGGCCCCGCCCATTTGGGCGTCCCCCTTTACCGCGACCAATTTGGGCGCACGGGCACCAAGCCACTCCACATCTACTTGCTTGGTATACTGGGCGATGCCCAAGTTGGGCCGATCTATCTCGGTCTGACCGGCGTTGCGTCCGCCATCTTCGGGTTCATAGCCATAGAGATCATTGGCTTGAACATGGCCGCCTCCGTCAACTGGAGCCCGGCTCAGTTCGTCAAACAGATTTTCTGGCTTGGCCTGGAACCGCCCGCGCCTGCCAACGGCCTTCACATTCCTCCCTTGAATGAGGGCGGATGGTGGTTGGCGGCCGGCCTGTTCCTGACTCTCTCCATCTTGTTGTGGTGGGCACGCACGTACCTCCGCGCCCGTCAACTCGGTCTCGGAACTCACATTCCATGGGCTTTCGCTTCGGCGATCTGGCTCTTCCTTGTTATCGGTATCATCCGTCCGGTCTTGATGGGCAGCTTTGGTGAAGCTCCTCCCTTCGGGATCTTCCCGCATCTCGACTGGACAGCGGCGTTCTCGCTTCGGTACGGGAACCTCTATTACAACCCGTTCCACATGCTCTCGATCGCCTTCCTTTACGGCTCCACGCTGCTCTTCGCGATGCATGGCGCGACGATTTTGGCGGTCAGCCGTTACGGCGGCGAACGCGAGATCGAGCAGACAACGGACAGAGGTACTGCGCTGGAGCGCGCTGGGCTCTTCTGGCGCTGGACCATGGGCTTTAATGCTTCCATGGAATCCATCCATCGCTGGGCTTGGTGGTTCGCTGTCCTGTGCACGCTTACTGGGGGTATCGGCATTCTTCTGACCGGAACGGTTGTCGATAACTGGTATCTTTGGGCCGTCAAGCACGGCTTCGCGCCCACATACCCAGAGGTCCTCCCCGTCGTCATAGACCCGGCTACGCTATCGGGAGCACCAAAATGAGTTACAACCAACCGGTTTACAAACAACGCATCCTAACAATCGCCATTGCCCTGACTGCCGTCGCGATACTCCTCGTCATCTTTGTTTACTACGCCTTCCAACGCCCAACAGTGAAGTGGGTGCAGTGGGGCTACCGCGGGACTGGGATGGTTCAAGTGTACAACAAGCGGGACCTCAACAATCCCGCGGTGAAGGCCCTGAATGCCGTTCCGGAGTTTGAGGACAAGATTGATCCCTCAGGACAGAAGGCAGTGGACGCATATCAGAACGTGCAGGTGCTCAAGGATATCGACTTAAACGAGCTTCTGCGCCAGATGACTGCCTTTGCGAAATGGGTTGCGCCGGAACAAGGCTGCTCCTATTGCCACAAGGACGGCGCGAACTTCGCTGAAGACGCGCTCTATACAAAGGTCGTTGCCCGCCGGATGATTCAAATGACACGTCATCTGAATTCCGACTGGAAACAACACGTCGCAGTTAAAGGTGTGGGTGTGACGTGCTACACCTGCCACCGAGGCAACCCCGTTCCGAAGAACGTCTGGTACACGCCAGTTCCGCCAAGGTCGTCTCTTGCTCTGCTCGGCAATCAAGCCGGTCAAAACAGTCGTGCGCCTCAGGTTGGATTGACGTCTCTTCCGTACGATCCGTTCACGCCGTTCCTTGAGGGTGATGAACAGATCCGCGTTAACGGTCCAACTGCGCTTCCCACTACGAACCGGAAGTCTCTCAAGCAGGCTGAGTGGACCTATGCGCTAATGATAGTCATATCCAAGTCGCTGGGCGTGAACTGCACCTACTGCCACAATATGCAGAACTTCCAGTCATGGGGTGCTAGCACGCCCCAGCGCGTGACCGCGTGGTATGGCATCCGCTTGGTTCGGGACATCAACAACAACTACATCAATCCGTTGACGCCGCTCTATGCAAACGTGCCTGGACGTAAAGGCCCCGCCGGGGATCTTCCAAAGGCTTTCTGCGGTACCTGCCACCAGGGTGCGTTCAAGCCACTGTACGGCGCGAGCATGATCGAGGACTACCCTGCGCTTGCTGGTCCATCGCCAGAGAAGTCCGCAGTCAAGACCCAGTAAGTGGTCGATTTTGCCGCCGGTTTTCGGCGGCAATTCTCTGTCTTCCTGCCATTGCTCAAGACAGGCATGGAACCTCCGCTCCCAGCGGAGGTTTTTTTGTTACACGGGATCCGAGGCTGGTGGCGGTTCACTCGGGAAGTGTGCGGACGAACTGCGCTATAAAAGCGTCGAGGGTCGTATCTTCAGCCCGAGTGAGTGCCATAGACCGGGCGTTGAACAACGCGGCGTGAATATTCTTAGCTGGATAAAGCTGGCTCAGAGCGAGCCTATATGCTGAAAGTTGCGCATGAAAGGAAGTCTGCAAGCCGGCAACCCCCGACTTATAATCGAGAATGTGGATCTCAGACTCGTCAAAGAGGATGCGATCAACTTGGCCTGTTATGATCCCGCGGCGCTTGCCGTGACGCTCCCGAAGCGTAACGGCTATGCAGGCCTCTGCTAAAGACTGGCCGCCGCGGCCGGTGAATACGTGGCTGGAAAGGGCAGCGAAAGCGCTTTCGATCGTGGCGTCCTTATCACGCGCTGGGATCTCACCGCTAAAGGCCCATGCGATGGCGCCCGCAGCGCCTGCGCGTTCCGCAGCCGGAAGATTTGGCAGAACTTCAAGAAGCCTATGGAGCAAGACTCCTCTTGCCCTTGCTTGGTCGCTGTCGCAGCCTTCGGGCCTTTCTTGAGAGCGCACACTGCGAGCTTCGCCCAAGATCCGGGACGGCAACAGAATTGGCAACGCCAGCTCGCCGGGAGCGGGTACGGCAAGCCACGGGGGCAGCAATTCCTTATGCGCATTTTGCATGGTGGATGCAGGTGATTGAGGCTGCGTAGGGGAACCGCACCGCCAAACAGTGCGCCCCGACGAATCTCCTCTCTCCTCCATCTTCGAAGCGAGTGCGCTCCTGATCGTTTCGTACCAGCAGCCATCGGGGAGATCACCCTTGTGGAAGCCCGTTATATAGAGGCGGTCGCGCGCCCGCGTCATGGCGACATACAGGAGTCGGCCCAATTCCCAGTGCTCTTCATCCTTGAGGCGATTCTTGGCCTCGGCAACGGCCGGCAAGCGGGATGTGCCCTTGACAGCCCAAATCGGGATATCGGGGCCCCCTCCCTCGCCGCGAATGCCCGGAACGAAGGTAACAGGCGCAGCGGAGGCGCCGCGATTGCTGCAAGCATCGGCAAGGATGACGATGTCGGCTTCAAGGCCTTTCGCACCGTGCACCGTCATGATGCGCACCTCCCGCGCGCCCTGGTCCGTCTCCCGCTTCACATCCGAAGCGCCCCGACGAAGGGAAACGAGGAACTCCGAAAGGCTCAAAGGTGTGCGTGCGCCAAACGCCTCCGCGAGGTTCAACAGTTCATCGAGGGCGTCGAAACACTCCGTTCCCAGTCTTGCCGCGAAAGCCTTGCGGCCGCCCTCGGCCTCGAGGATATGAGAGAAGAAATCGAACGGGCTCGCCTGGTGCGCCAGGTCGTGCCACGCGGTGAGTTTGGTAGTTGCGAGCGCATATCTGTCAGCGCCTGCGCCGGTGGAATCCAGCGTCTGCCAAAGCGATGCGTCCCGGCCGAAGGTCAGTTCGAAAAGGTCGTTGTCGGTAAAGCTGAACAGGGGGCTTTTCAGAACCTCGGCAAGCGCGAGGTCATCGTCCGGCTGAAGCAGCGCACTGGCGAGCGACATCAGATCCATGACAGCCAGCTCATCGAGCAAGGCCATGCGATCCGCCCCAGACACGGGGACGCCTTGCCGTTTGAGAGCAGCCTGCAGCAGCCCTGCCATAGGTTGGCGCTTGCGCAACAAAATGAGGATGTCGCCAGGCTCGATGGGGCGTTCCCTGGACGAGAGCGCCTCGCCGTTCTCCAGCCAGTGCTTGATCTTCGACGCAATTCTGGCCGCGAGCGCCTCTGCCGGCTTGGTGCGGGGCGTTGCGGCGTCAGGTTCCCAAACGGTTCCCTTGTCTTCCTTTTCTCCTCGTTCGGGCTCCCATAGTTCAACGAGACCAGCGCCGCTGCGCCGGTACGCGACATGAGGCGCAGCAGAGCCATTCCGCAAGCTGGGAAGAGCGCCGATCACGCTGTCAACGGCGGCGAGAATAGGCGCGAGCGTCCTGAACGACAAATTAAGATCGACGTTACGCCAGCGAAAGCCAGCTTGCTGAATCTTCTCCTCATAAGAGGCGCCGTTTTCGGCCAGCAGCTTGGGGGCTGCGCCCTGAAACCCATAGATGGATTGCTTCTCGTCGCCGACCGCGAACAGCGTCGGGACAGAACTGCGAGCGCCTTGGCCGGAGAAGAAATCGGACGTCAGCCTTTCGATGATCTCCCATTGCTCGGGACTGGTATCCTGCGCTTCATCGACAAGGATATGATCGATGCGCCCATCGAGCTGATAGAGAACCCAGTCGGCTGCGTCTTCCCGCGATAACAGGCTCAGTGTCTTGTCGATGAGATCGTCGAAATCCACTGCGGCGCGCGCGCGCTTCTCGGCCTCGTAGCGGTCGAAAATCGCCACCGTCAGGCGAAGGAGGGCCATCGTGGCCTCGACAACTTTGAGGCCGCAGATTTGCTCGTCGAGCACGGCAAAGGCCGTCTGCGCGTTCACAAGGCGATCATGCAGGGCTGGTTGCTGCTGCCTGATCGCGGCCGTCATCAGCGACTTTCGAGGCTCCCCGGCTGTCGTGGTAAACGCAGCTTTTAGCGCAGAGTGCTTTCCCACGGCATCGCGGGCTTCGGCGACGGCCTGGAATTGCGCCGCCGCTTCTTGATCCTTCTTCGAGCCCTCAAACAGGATGGCGACAAGCTCTTTTAAGGCCCGCTCGGCCAGCAGCGAAGCTGAGCGGGCAAGAAGGTTCTCTTTGGTGTCCTCGTCCGCCGCGTCGAAAAGGCGGCGGAGCCTTTCCTCGACGTATTGGAAGCGATCCTCTTCACTCGAAACCTGCATGAGATGGGCGATCTCACTCCGATGCCCGAGCATGGCCTCAAGCACGCGGGAGAAATCGTCTTCCCGCGCATAGGCGACGACGGTGGTAAAGGCATCGCGCAATAACCCGCTCTTCGCTGATGCAAAGGCTTGCGCCTGTGCTTCACTCAGCGCGTCGCGCGCTTCCTCCTCGGTGAGCACGGTGAAACCGGGCGGGACGTTGGCCTCCAGGCTGTAGCGGCGCAACACGCGCTCGCAAAAACCGTGGATCGTCATGATGGCAAGGCCGCCGGGCGCGTCGATCACGGACGCAAACAGGCAGGGGGCGGCGGCGCGTTCGCCATCCTTCGGCGGGCGGCCGAGCAGCTTAGCCAGATTGCTGGAGAGTGCGTCTTCGCCGGTGGTAGCCCATTCGCCGAGCCTCGCCAGCACGCGCGTTTCCATTTCGGCGGCAGCGTTTTTCGTGAAGGTGAGGCACAGGATCGAGCGCGGGTTTGCGCCGGAAAGCAGCAGGCGCAAAATGCGCTGCACGAGAACATGGGTCTTGCCGGTACCCGCATTCGCCCGGACCCAGGCTGAGACGGCGGGATCGGCCGCCGTCCTTTGTTTGCGCTCGGCGTCTTCCAAAAGCTGTTGAGGCAATAGCTCAGTCATCGCCTTCCCCTTCGTCGCCGCCCGCAGACCACTCCTTCACGCGGGCGAGGTGAGCGTAGGGATCGTTGTCCGCCTTATCGCGAAAAATCGGCGCGGATTTCGTAAGCATAGGGCGTGACGGGATCGTCGAAGCAAGCAATGCGCTTCAGGAGCCCTGTTTTGGCTTCCTCGATTGCCTCGAGAGAGGGCTTCTTCAGCCCGACGATATCGCCGGGCGGCTCGCCTCCCGTGGCGACGATATAGCAAAGCTCGGGATCGGAGCCCGCCGAAATCCCCACGAAGGCGCCTTCTCGAACGAGCAGCCCTTCGAGTGCGAGTTGCGGCGCTCCCCGCCGTGCCGACGTGTTCGCCGCGTTTGCGCTCGTCTTGAAGTCGTAGATGCGGACGATGCCGTCTTGGCAGACGTCGATCCTGTCGGCGCGCGCGGTTACTTCGAACGGCCCCGCCGCCGCATCGAGCTTCAGCTTTCCGCCGATTTCGCTCTTCAAGGCGAGAATGCCGGTCCGGCGTTCGCCCTCCGTGCTCGCGAACCAGTCGGCAAAGCGCGCAAAACGCGGACGCCAGAACGGGGCATTTTCGAGATTGAAGCCCAACTCGTCCGCCGCCTTGTCCAGGAAGCGCACCAGGTCCGCGCCCGCGTTCGGCGGCAGCTGGCCGGGATGAGCCTGGAAGAAGCGGTGCAGCGCGGCGTGATAGAGGATGCCCTTGTCGCGCGCGTCGTGCGTGTCCCCGATCCGGCGCAGAGGTTCGAGCCCGAGGATGTGCCGTGCGTAGATCGCGTAAGGATTGGCGAGCCACGTTTCGATTGCGGTGACGCTCAACCGCCGCGGCCGGGCCGCAAGCGGCGGCCGCGGGGCAGGGCAATCCACCGGCGTGACTTTCGCGGGCGCGCGCTGCAGACGCGCCCAGGAAAGCCACGGATTTTCGGGTTGCAACGCTTCGAGTTTGCCCGCCCCCTTGGCCAGAGCTGTCAGGCGCGCGATCCACCGGCTCGGGCGGGTCAGGCTGCCGTTCACTTTCTTCGCGCGAGTGAGAATGACGCGGGGGCCGACAGCGGCGAGCGCCGCGAAGTCCTGGGCGGACAGGCCGATGCGACGTTCTTCCGGGGAGAGCCCGGCGAAGGCGCGATCCCTGCGATTGAGCCAGGGATTAGGGCCGGAAATCTGCGGCCAGCATCCCTCGTTCAATCCGCCAAGCACAATTACATCCGCGTTAAGCAGGCGAGCATCCAGCGGCCGTCGCAAAAACAGCCGGGGATGCGGATTTTCCTTGGCGGTCCTTTGCATCGCGGAAGCGATCTCGCCAAAAAAGCCGGCATAGCCCGCAAGATCGAGTTCGAGCGATGGCGCGGCCAGCTTTGCGGCGTCTTCGAGGGTCGATCGCTCAGCTTGCTCCAAATCGGAAGCGCAAAACCCGAGCTCAGCCAGCTTGGCCATGACCGAACTGTGGGCGCTGGTCCATTCCGCGAGGTCGAGGCGCTCCTCGCTGCCGGACGTGAGAGGGGACAGAGCCCCAAGCACTTGTCCGGCAAATGCCCGCGCGGCCTCCCACTCCGTCGCCTCGATGCGTTTCATGGCGGGATGGCGAGCTTCTGCCGCAGCAATCGCATGCTGCGCCCGCGCCAATGCGGCGGGAACGCCCGCCATGGACGAGGGCCGCCACATCTGGCGCAGAACGCCCAGGTCGATAAGCTCGGCAAAACGCCGGATGGCGGCAGCTCCATCGCCTTGCGCAGACCTGAGAAGCGCGGCGAAATCCTCCGGCTTTGCGCTCGCGGCGGTCATGGCGGCGCGCAATGCCAGGGTTTCCGGATTTTGCTCCGCAACCGGGTTCGTCACCCCCCAGTGAGTGAGCGCATGCCGCACGCGGCCTATCAGGTTTTCATCCGGGGTGACGAGCGCGGCCGTTCGTCCCTCGGTTTCGAGGGCTTCGCGGAGGATAAGCGCAATGGCCGCTGCCTCGTCCTGGATCGATTCGGCCTCCAACAGGGCCAGTCCCGGCGCGGGACTTCCGCCTGCCTTCTTCGTGGCGCTGGCGAAGCTCGCCCAACGGGCTGTCGTCGAAGACGGCCGCAGCGCCTCGCTCAGGAACGCCACGCGGCGACTACTTTCGCGTTCCCCGGTTTCGAGGTCGCGGATGGCCTCGCGGCTCATCCCGAGTTTCGCGAGAAGCTGATACAGGCCATGCTGCGGATGCTCGGGGTGGTTTCCAAGCGCAGCCCAGGATTCGGCATCCAAATTGCGGTCGAGTCCGTGAAGGACCAGCGCCGAGTTCGGCCGTCCTTTCAGCGTCTCAATCAGCGTCATGGTCGCAGCGACGCTTCCGGTCGAGCCCGCGATGATAACGGGTGCATCGCTCTGCCGGACGAAGTCGGCCTCGATCGCCATGAGGCGGTTGCGCCGTTCCTGCGCATCGAGCCTGTGCTCGTGCTGCTTGTGGGCATCCCAGCTTCTTCGCACATGCCTAAGAAGCTGGAGGGATAGCTGCTCGCCGCCCGTCGACTGCGAACTGTCGAGCTTGTCGATGCGGGAGAGGTCCGCCCCCTCGTTGTGCGCTTCGTCGATGAGCGTCGCGATTTCTCTTGCGATTGCGGCAGCGCTGACAGCGGGAACATCGGGATAGAGGCGCTCCCCCGGCGCTGTTTTTGTGCTGCGCATCTTCCCGGCGGCCTCAAGGGCGAAGCCGCTCATATGGATCTGCCGCTCAAGCTCGGTGAAGGCGGGAGGAATGGCGAGCGCTTTCTTGAGAAGGGCGATCGCGGCCTTTGTCGCCTCCATCCGCGTTCCGTAAGCCGCGAAAAGGTCGAGCGGGTCGGAATCGCCCAGAACGCGGATGCGGGGGAGAAAGGTCGCCTCGTTCGGCGAAAGCCATAGAAACTCGAGCTTGAGCGGCTGAATGGCCGCTTGCGAAGGAAGGTATAGGGTGAGGCCGGGCAGGTCGTGCGGTTCGGGCGCGCCGGCGTTCCAGATCGAGCCGTCGAGGATCGAAGCCGCCAGCGTCTTCAGGAAGGGCGCGTGCGCCGGGCAGTTCACGATGGCGAAGCCGCCAGCGTATGGCCCCGGCTTAAGCTCTGAGACGCCAGCCGTCATTCAGATAGCTTTCCGCTTCCGCCAGCGCTTGCGGCGTTCCAACGTGCATCCATGTTCCTTCGAGCACCGCGCCAAACAACGCACCCTCTGCGCTCGCCCGGTCGAAAATCACATTCAAGGAAAAGGCCTCGTCGCGTATGCCTTCGAAAAGCCGCGGGTTCAGAATGGACACGCCCGCGAAGACGTAAGCCAACTCTTCACCCTTCCGCCTACGTTGCAATCGCCCTGTGGCATCTTGATGAAAATCGCCGAGGCCATCGTAGCCGATGCTCGAGTTCGCGGCGCGCAAGCAACAGGAGCACGGCCATGCGTGCCTGCTCCCATGCGCCGATCAGCATCTTCAGGTTGGAGTGCGCTCCTTCGCACCAGACGGAATCGGAGTTGTGGACGATGAAGGGAGCACGCCCGAGATGCGGCAAGGCTTTGCGGACGCCGCCGCCCGTTTCCAGAACGCGCTGGCGCTCATCGGAGACGATAATGTGCGGCGCAGTGCGGCCGCGCAGGTGCGCTTCGATCTGGTCGGCGAGATGATGGACATTCACAACAGCGCGCTCGACGCCCGCTTCTGTGAGCCGGTCAAGCGCATGATCGAGAAGCGGCCGTCCGGCGAGCCTCAACAGCGGCTTCGGAGTGCGTTCGGTCAGCGGGCGCATGCGCGTGCCAAATCCCGCAGCCAACACCATCGCGGTATTGATCGGGCCGTTCTCCGCTGTCTCCATATCCGGTCCAACCTTCTCTGACCCGGGCCGCCTCAAAGGCTGGCGTCCGGGGCGCGGCGCAGGTGGGCTTCATACCACGCCCGAAGCGGCCTGAGATCCGGATGGGCGAGGTTGCGGAGAAGATAGCGGTGGATGCGTGGCAAATGTGCAAGATAGCCATTCTTGCCGTCGCGGAGCGACAGCCGGGCGAAAATACCGAGGATCTTCGTGTTTCGCTGCGCGCCGAGGATGGCGTAGGCCTTCGCGAAGGAGGCGGGATCGAAATCTGGGTCGGCCTTCACCGCACCCGCGCAATAACGGGCGTGAAGGGTGCACTCGTTCTCTGCGGGCACTTCAAGCCGCGCATCCTGTAACAGCGATACGAGATCGTAGGCGGGATGCCCCCAGACAGCGTCCTGGAAATCGATGACGCCGAGCTTCGCAAGCCCGCTTCTTTCTTCGCAGAGAAGAAGGTTGGGGGAATGATAATCCCGCAGCACCAGGTCTTTTTTCTGCGTCGCCAGCCAGCCCAAAAAGGGCGACCACGCTTCGAAAAACGTGCGAGCCAGCGTCTCGGACGCCTCTCGCGCCGGAAACAGCTTGAAATACCATTGCAGAAGGAGGTCCAGTTCAACCTCCAGCGCCTCGCGGTCAAACTCGGGCACCAGGTAAGGCGCGGCGAGCGGAATGGGAAGGTCGCGCAGCGGCTTCGAAGCGCGGATCGCAAGCAAACCGTCCACGGCGAGCGCGTAAAGCGGACCGAGCGCCTCGCCGTCCGTGATGAGGTTGCCGAATACGGCGTCGCCCAGGTCTTCGACGAGAAAGAGGCCGCGGTCGAGGTCGAACGCCGCCACCGCGGGCGCGCTCAGCCCCGCTTTCAGGCGCAGCCAATCGGAAACCGCGATGAATGGGACGCCCCTGCGGGCGAGGTGTGCAATCTGGCAATAGGGGCGGCCATCGCGGATCGGAGGCCCGTCGCTGACGGGCGGCCAATCCATGAGCATGATGACATCCGGTCCGCGCTTGAGCCTGGAGAACAGGCGGGCCGATGCGTCGCCCCTGATGGCGATGCATCGCGCATCGCCCCATCCGTTCGAATCGAGAAACGCCTGGACCTCCCGAAAGCGCGCGAGCTTCCGTTCCCACGCGCCGAAGCCCGCCAGCGATACCCCTCGCGCGTTGCCTTCGCCTTCGATTCGGACATCGAGCCGGTTGGGCGGCAAGCGGCGCTTGATCTGATCGGGCCACTCCACGAGGACGGCCCCTTCAGAGCAAATCTCGCTGAAGCCGATTTCTTCGTCCTCGCCCGGTTCGATCCTGTAAAAATCGCAGTGGTAGATCGTGTGCCGTGGGCCGGCATAGCTCTGCACGAGCTGGTAGGTCGGGCTCGTGACAGTGTCCTCGATGCCGAGCGCCGGCAGCAGCCCTTGCGCGAACGTGGTCTTCCCCGCGCCCAGATCGCCATAAAGCGCGATGAAATCCACAGGCGACACGAAGGGCGCGAGCCTGCTCGCCAATGCCTTCAGCGCTTCGGGAGTGCTCAAGTCCCACACAGCCCCACCTCTGGAAATCGCCAATCTCCAGAGCGTCGGCTGGAGACATCACCATAGATGTGGGCGTTATTGCCGGAATCCCGCGGAATTGTGACGGCGGGGAGCGTGTTGGCCGCTTCAACCCCGAATTGTCATTGCAGACGCCGCTTGCTCCACCTCATCATCCCGGCCAAGCGAAGCGCGAGCCGGGATCGCAAAAAAGTCAAGCGCTTCAATCTATTTACAATCCGGAATAAGGCTTCGCCTTTCCATGGGTGACGAATTTCATTTACACGGATGGTCCGGGTCCGTTGCTTGTGCGAATGCCGGCCCTGAAAGCCCAACCGCCAACGCGAATGCTGCGGAGATTGCTCTCATTTTATCCCTTTCCCGGTTCGCCTTCCCAGCGACCGTTTGGCCCAAACTCATTGTTTCGCGCTGCCGCGCCGATTTCGTGTCGCTTCGAAGGCGCGGGCGGTCACAGTGGGATTTTGATCCGCTGTCTAAGGCGGGAGGGTCTGCGACGAAAAGAGACCGGCATGGGCGTTCAACACAGCCCCGCCTGAGCCGCGACCGGATGCAGAGCAGGCGCGCACCTGTATAACCGACCGAGCTAATTCAGCCCGGTCCAGCCACGCAAACGGAGAGGCGGAGGCCTCTCCTCGAAAGTGCGACGGCTCTTACTTCAGGAAGCCTTCGAACTTCTTCTTGAACTTGCTGACGCGCCCGCCGCGATCCACGAGGGTGTGGCTGCCGCCCGTCCAGGCCGGGTGCGTATTCGGGTCGATATCGAGATGCAAAGCCTGGCCTTCTGATCCGTAAGTCGAAAAAGTCTCGAATTTCGAACCATCCGTCATCACGACGGTGATCTTATGATAATCGGGATGGATCTCACTTTTCATGGTCTGTTCCCCTTGCGCGTCCATATGCGCCTTGTATTTGTTCCGTTAGGATTGCTATACAGGACGAAATGAGATGATGACAAGTTCAAGCGTCATCGCGCTGCTTCTAATCAGAAAATTCAGTGGCGTTGGTGTACGCGGTGAGTGTGATCTGTGACCTTCCAAGACATCGCCGAACGCCGTTCCAGCTTGCCTATAGCTGATGAAGCCGCGCAAGCGGAAACTCCGCAAAAAGCCGAAAAGCGGTCGCGCCGAAGCCTGAAGCCACTTTCGCTTCTACGGCCCTACGTGCTCAAATACAAGGTGGTTGCGGTCGTGGCGTTCATCGCGCTGCTTCTGTCGTCCGCCTCGACGCTCATGCTTCCCTTCGCTGTGAGGGAGATGATCGACCGCGGCTTTACCTCCGAGAAGGAAAGCCTGATCAATATCTATTTCGGGGGCCTTTTCGCGGTCGGCGCGCTGCTCGCCTTTTCAAGCGCGACGCGATTCTTCTGCGTCTCCTGGCTGGGCGAGCGTGTCGTCGCGGATCTCCGCGCCGATGTGTTCCGGCATTTGACGAAGTTGAGCCCGGCTTTCTACGAGAAGTCGCATTCCGGCGAGATCATGTCGCGGCTCAACGCCGACACGACGCAGATCAAGGCCGCTGTTTCGACTTCGGTCAGCCAGGTGCTTCGCAACGGCGTCATGTTCGTCGGCGCGGTTGCGATGATGATCTTCACGAGCTTGAAGCTCAGCCTTCTCGTTATCGTGGTAATCCCGCTCATTATCGTGCCGCTTATCTTCTACGGGCGCACGGTGCGCCGTTATAGCCGCATCGCGCAAGACGAGGTGGCCGCCTCATCGGCTTTCGCGAGCGAGAATCTGGCGGCGATGCGGACCATGCAGGCGTTCACGTCGGAGGACAGCGTTGCGAACCGTTATGCCATGGCGGTGAAGCGCTCTTTTGATGCGGCGGTATCGAAGACGCAACGCCGGGCCATGCTGACGGCGTCGGCGATCTTCCTCATTTTTGGCAGCATCGTTGGCGTCCTCTGGTATGGCGCGCACGATGTGATGGCCGGCCAAACGACGGGTGGCGTTCTTGCGCAATTCGTTCTTTACGCTGTGCTCGCTGCTGCTTCGATCAGCGAATTTTCCGAAGTTTTCGGCGAGATGCAGTCTGCCGCCGGCGCCGCCGAGCGCCTTGCCGAACTGATGGCGATCAAGACGGAGATCGCGTCTCCTCGCGATCCGCGCCCATTCCCGGAGAAGGCGAAAGGCGAAGTGACCTTCAACAACGTGTCCTTCACCTATCCTTTGCGCCCTGATGATCGCGCTCTGCACAACGTCTCGTTTCAGGTGCGTCCTGGTGAGCGCGTGGCTATCGTCGGGCCTTCGGGTTCGGGGAAAAGCACGATCTTCAACCTGATCCTGCGCTTCTATGACGTTCAAGCAGGCGCCGTCCTCGTCGATAGCGTGCCGTTGGAGGAAGCAGACCTCACGGCGCTCAGAAAGCGGATCTCGCTCGTTTCGCAGGACACCGTCATCTTTGCCGAGACCGTGACGGACAACATCCGCTATGGAACGCCGAACGCCACGGACGAGCAGGTGAGACAGGCCGCTGACGCTGCACTCGCAAGCGGCTTTATCGAGCAGCTGCCGCAAGGCTACGACACGCTTCTCGGCGAGCGCGGCGTAGTGCTTTCAGGCGGTCAGCGTCAGCGCATCGCCATTGCGCGCGCGATCTTGAAGAGCGCTCCAATTCTGCTGCTGGACGAGGCGACGAGCGCGCTCGACCAGGAGAGCGAGAAGCTCGTGCAGGAGGCGCTGGAACGTGTCATGCGCGGGCGCACCACGCTTGTAATCGCCCATCGCCTCGCCACCGTCATCCATGCCGATCGCATCCTGGTGATTGACGGCGGCCGCCTTGTCGAGGAAGGCACGCACGCCTCCCTCATCAACGCGGGCGGCGTCTATTCCAGGCTTGCCGGTTTGCAGTTGGCGGGGCAGGAGAATGCGGCGCTCGCCTCTTGACACCTACGTGGCCCGGCGCCGTTCCGCAACGGGAAAAAGTCCTTGGAGCCGGTTTTGCAGCACAAGCATACGAACCTTTAGTGCCTATCGTAAGCGCAGGAGAGGGGCCTTTCTTTAAGTCGCCGGAGGAACAAGAGCTATCGCGCCTAGCCCGTCTTGAGAGTGAAGAAGATGAGCGGCGGCGAAAGGAAGATAATACGCGCCAGGCTCAAGAACGGCAGGCCTCGCGACGTGTGACACCTGGCCGCCGGAGGCGGTCCCTGAAGAATTCATTGAGCCGGCGTGCACGACCTTGCAGCTTCCGGCTGAGACGCGGGCAGTCTTGCTATCGAGACTTGATCGTCGGTTTCTGCTTTCAACCAGGCTGGAGGTCAGATCGCCCGACGCTCTCGGAGCGCGGACCGCCTTTCACCACGCGTTTTTGCACGTGATCTCGAAGAGCCTCGGGAAGGGATATGTTCATGGTGACTGTCAGATTGTTGCATTCCAGCGCAAAGCGGAGGCTTATGAAATCAACTTTATAAGACCTACCCCTTACGGCGCGCGCCGGCCGCCCCTAAGTGGAGGCGGTCACAAAGGGACGAGACGATGGACAAGAAACATCAGCTTAACCTGACCTACATTGCGATCGCCTTCGGGCTTTTGCTCCTGTTCCAGTTCTATTGGGTGAGCTACAACCAGATCGAGTCCATCCCTTACAGCCGCTTTCAGCAGCTGCTTAAAGACAAGGAGGTGACGAAGGTTGTCGTCGGCCCGTCGCAGATTCGCGGCGAGTTCAAGAACCCGCAGGACGGCAAGAAATACTTCAGCACCACGCGCGTCGATCCCGCGGTCGCCGATGAGCTTGGTAAATACGGCGTCGATTTCAGCGGTAGTGCGGGCCAGAACCTGCTTCGCGATATTCTCTCCTGGGTGCTTCCCGTCTTGATCTTCTTCGGAATTTGGGCCTTTTTTATTCGCCGCATCGCCGACAAGCAGGGCCTTGGCGGCCTGATGAGCGTGGGCCGCAGCCGCGCGAAAATTTACGTTGAGAAGGTGACGGGCGTCACGTTCGACGATGTGGCGGGGGCGGACGAAGCGAAGGACGAACTGAAAGAGGTCGTCAATTTTCTCAAAGACCCTGAACACTATGGGCGGCTTGGCGCACGCGTGCCGAAGGGCATCCTGCTTGTCGGTCCTCCCGGCATCGGCAAGACGCTGCTCGCACGCGCGGTTGCGGGCGAGGCAGGCGTGCCGTTCTTCTCCATTTCCGGCTCCGAGTTTGTAGAGATGTTTGTCGGCGTCGGCGCGGCCCGTGTTCGCGATCTCTTCGAACAGGCCCGGAAGATGAAGCCCTGCATCATCTTCATCGACGAACTCGACAGTTTGGGCCGCACGCGTGCGGCTGGCGCCATGGGCGGCGGCAACGACGAGAAGGAACAGACGCTGAACCAGTTGCTGGCGGAACTCGACGGCTTCGACCCGCGCGAGGGCATCGTGCTGCTCGCCGCCACGAACCGCCCCGAAATTCTCGATCCGGCGTTGACACGCGCAGGCCGCTTCGACCGCCAGGTTGCGCTCGACCGGCCCGACAAGCAGGCGCGCATCGCGATCCTGAAGGTGCATATTAAGCGGGTGAAGGCCTCGCCATCCGTCGATTTGGAGCAGGTTGCCGCGATTACGCCTGGCTTTTCCGGCGCGGACCTCGCCAACCTTGTCAACGAAGCGGCGCTTGCGGCCACCCGGCGCGGCGGCGATCAGGTAACGATGGATGATTTCACCCGTGCCGTCGAGCGCATCGTCGCGGGTATTGAGAAGCGCTCGCGCATCCTGTCACCGAAAGAGCGGAGGGTGGTCGCCTATCATGAGATGGGGCACGCGCTTGTTGCTTCGGCCCTGCCCGGTGTGGACGCGGTGCATAAGGTCTCCATCATCCCTCGCGGCATCGGTGCGCTCGGCTACACCATGCAGCGCCCGACCGAGGACCGGTTCCTGATCGAGCGTTCGGAGCTTGTCAACCGGATAGCCGTGCTGATGGGCGGGCGCGCCGCGGAGGAGATCATTTTCAGCGAAATCTCGACGGGTGCGGCGGACGATCTCGACCGCGCCACCGACATCGCCCGCCAGATGGTGACGAGGTTCGGCATGTCGGATGCCCTTGGCCAGCGGGTCTACGAGCCTCAGCGTCAGGCTTTTCTCGGCGAGGCCATGATCGGGACGCGCCCGAAGGATTACTCCGACCAGACGAACCGCGAGATCGACGAGGCGGTCCGTAAGCTGGTCGACCAAGCCTATGAAAAGGCGAAGGCGACGCTGACTGCGCGGCGCAAGGAGCTCGACGAGGGCACAGCGTTGCTTCTCAAAAAGGAGACGATAACGCCAGCCGATTTCCCGCCGCTTGAAGGCAAGCAGGAGGCGAGTGAGCTTCTGTCGGCTGCCCAATAAGCGTGGAGAACCGCCTAATTTCGATCGTCGCCACGGAAAGCGCTTTGCGCTTATCTACCGCCTTTTAAGTGACGCCGGTTTGAGCACGGGGCCAAGGTTGGTCGGGGAGACGTCCCGGCCTCATAATCATCCGCCTTGCGCTCATTCAAAGTGGAGTTGGGGTTGGTTTCTTGAGCTTGTGAAATGGCTCCGCGTCCGAAGCGCTCTCTTTCCGCATGCACCGGTTTTTTTCGTGAAAGCGTTATTGCGCAGCATGAAAGTTCTTTAGAGGTCCAAATCGGAATAAACAGGTGCTAAAGCCAATGCCTAACCCTGAATAGAGAACTTATTTTTCTCAGAACCCGCTTTTTGCCTTGAGAACTTTCTAAAGACTGCCAAACTTGTGACCGGAAGCGAGGGGCGTTCTGCCCTCGCTCGCAGGGTACGGCGCGAGGTACGATGGTTTCCCCTCTTCAGCAAAAAATCCGGGTCTCCGGTCCCGTTGTCATTACCGCGAACAGGCTTTTCGACGGCGCGGTCGTCCATCGCACGGCGTTCGGCGAATGGACGGAGGTACTCGGGGAGGCTCAGGTTCTATGGTCGGCCGAGGAGGCGCGAAACGCGCTGAAAGCGGCGCAGAGCGATGGGCTGGAGGCGGTCGGACCTTACATCGCGCCAATTGACGCCAGCGAAGCCTCCGCTCAGCCGGGCAACATGCGGGAATTCATTCGCACAAGCGGGCCAACATTCGTCCTTCCCTCGGATGCGGGAGCGGCGTACTTTTTCCGGCGTGAGGTGGAAAGAGCCGCCGCCTGATTTTCTCCCCGGGGGTGATCCGCGATGTATGTCTACGATGAATTTGACCGCACATTCATCGCGGAGCGGGCCGCGCAATTTCGCGATCAGGTCGCGCGGCGGCTTTCCGGCGAGCTCACAGAGGACGAGTTCAAGCCGCTTAGGCTTATGAATGGCGTCTATCTGCAGCTTCACGCCTACATGTTGCGCATCGCGATCCCTTACGGTTCGCTGTCGTCCAAACAGCTTCGCAAGCTTGCTCATGTTGCGCGCGTGTATGACCGGGGCTACGGGCATTTCACCACGCGTCAGAACCTCCAGCTGAACTGGATCAAGCTGTCGGACATGCCCAAAGTGCTTGAAGAGCTTGCCGAGGCGGGCATTCACGCCATCCAGACGTCTGGAAACTGCATCCGCAACACGACCACGGACCAGTGGGGGGGCATTGCGCGGGACGAGATCGAGGATCCGCGCTTCTGGGCGGAGATCGTTCGCCAATGGTCCACGCTGCACCCGGAATTCTCGTTCCTCCCTCGCAAGTTCAAGATCGCGATCACAGGCGCGCCGCACGACCGCGCCGCCATCAAGATTCACGACATCGGCTTGCGCATGATCAGGAACGCAGGCGGCGAAACGGGCTTCGAGGTCTCCGTAGGCGGCGGGCTGGGCCGCACCCCGTTCATTGCCAAGGTCATCCGCCATTATTTGCCAAAGCAGGATCTGCTGAGCTATCTGGAAGCGATCTTGCGCGTCTACAACGTGCATGGCCGCCGCGATAATATCTATAAAGCCAGGATCAAGATCCTTGTACACGACCTTGGCATCCAACGCTTTGCCTCGGAAGTCGAGGAGGAATGGTCGCGGATCAAGGACGGATATCTGAAGCTCGATCCGGGTTTTGTCGCCGATATCCGCTCACGCTTCTTCTATCCCCAGTATGAAGATCTGGATGACGAACCAAGCGGACTGAGAAGGGCACTCGCGGCAAATTCAAAGTTCGCGCTGTGGTACGCAAACTCCGTTTCGAAACACAAGGCGCCCGGCTACGCAATTGTCACGCTCTCGCTCAAGCCGCCCGGCAAACCGCCCGGCGATGCGACCTCCGGGCAGATGGAAGCCATCGCCGATCTGGCCGACGAATACAGCTTCGGCGAGATCCGCGTCGGGCATGAGCAGAATCTTGCTCTACCCTACGTCCGCCAGGAGGACTTGCCCGAGCTATGGCGTAAGCTTGAGGCGCTCGGCGTGGCGACGCCGAACGTCAACCTCGTCACGGATATCATCTCCTGCCCCGGCCTCGATTATTGCAGCTTGGCCAATGCCCGCTCGATCCCCGTCGCCATGGAGATAGCGCGGCGTTTCGATGAGATCGATAAGGCGCGCTCGGTGGGAAGGCTGCACATCAACATTTCGGGCTGCATCAACGCCTGCGGCCATCATCACGTCGGCCATATCGGCATTCTTGGCGTGGAAAAGAATGACAGGGAATTCTACCAGATCACGCTCGGGGGCAAGGCCGACGAGGACGCGAGACTGGGACAGCTCTTGGGCCCGGCTATTCCTTATGAGGAGGTGGCTGATACGGTGGAGCGCGTCGTGAACCGCTACCTGGAGCTTCGGCTTAATGATGGGGAGCTTTTCATCGATACAGTAAAACGTCTCGGCATCGCACCGTTCAAGGAAACGCTCCATGCGGTACATTAAGCACGGCGCGCTTGCCGCCGACCCCTTCGTTTCCATCGAAGGCGACGAACCTGTCCCGGCCGATATGGCGGCCATCGTGTCGGCGGACTGGCTTCTCGCCGCCTCCTATCGGGAAATTCAGGGCCGGAGCGCGCCTTTGGGCGTGTTGTGGCCAAACGACAGAGCCGAGAAAGAGCTGGAGCCGTTCCTTCCGTCCCTTTCGCTGGTTGCGCTTGAGTTCCCGGTCTTCCGCGATGGCCGCGCCTATACCCAGGCCCGGCTCCTTCGCGAGCGCTACGGCTTCAAGGGTGAGATCAGGGCCACGGGCGATGTGCTTCGCGATCAGTTCCTGTTCATGGTCCGCGCCGGATTCGACGCCTTTGAGGTGAAAAAGGCCGCCGACGCCGAAGCCTTCGCGAAAGCCCTTCGCGAGTTCACGCTTCGTTATCAGCCAGCTGCGGACGGGCATGGCTTTCGCTCCCGGTTGGGTTTTGCGGAGAGGAGCAATGACCGTCTATAGCGGAAGACCAGCCTGTTATACCTGCCATCTTTAGAGAATGGCGCCTGCGCTTGCGCCCCGCCCCGCTCGCTGTCGAGAGTTTGGTCCTCCAGACGCCATTTTGTATGCACATTGTGAGGCGGCCTCTCTCTTCATCCCCGGATCGGCTTCCCGCTTGCGTCCGCGTCCCGCATGGTCCTGAGCCGGGATCTTAAGAAAAAGCGCCTTGCCGAGAGGTTAACAGCAAGCCAAGCCCTTGATACTCATAAGAAAAACCGCGTGACAAGTGACATCCCCCGGGAGGCGCGGCGGGCTCCTGCGGGTGCGATCACGGTTAACGGGCGAAGTGGAAATATATTTAACGGACTTTAGCGCGTCCCATTCCGGGAATAAATACATTCGCTTAACCCTATTTGTGTCAGAGAAGAATAATAATATTTTCAGCGGCTTAGGTGCATTGTCCCTATGCAGCCGGACGCGGCCTGCCTTAATTTTTTCACATTTTCGCCTGCAGATTCAGGGCGGAAATAAATCGGGCGCGCGTCTGTTAACCACTTTTGTATTAAAGCCCGGCGCGGCTTGCCAAAAGCTTGCGGCGAGCGCCGTCGAAAAGGGGCAACGGCCATCGTCGCCTCGGGCGCGAAGCTGCGATCCTCACCCTTACCCCGCACACAATTGCACCGGGGTCTTAGCGGGAGTGTGATTGGAACAAGCGGACTAAACCGGTGTAGCTGTTACAAGGCCAATCAATAGGGAGCGCGCCCAATGCAACTGAATCCTTACCTCACATTCGATGGCAGTTGTGAAGAAGCCTTCAGGTTTTACGAGCATGTCCTCGGGGGCAAGATCAAGGCCATGATGACCTACGAGGGTTCGCCGGCCGCGGAGCACACTCCGCCGGACTGGCAGAAGAAAATCATGCATGCCACGCTGGAAGTAGGAGGCGAGCCTCTTATGGGGTCGGACGCGTCGCCGAAGCATTATTCGGAGCCGAAAGGGTTTGCTGTCTCGCTGAGTCCCACCAAGGTGGCCGATGCGGAGCGCATCTTCAACGCGCTGGCCGACGGCGGGAAAGTGGGCATGCCCTTGCAGCAGACATTCTGGGCGGCCCGCTTCGGGATGGTGACCGACCGGTTCGGCATTCCGTGGATGATCAACTGCGAGAAAGACGGCTGATTTTGGCGCCGCGTTTGCAGCCGTTAGCGTATTGAAGAAACCCCGTCATTTTGGCGGGGTTTTTGCTCGGGGGGCTGGCTGATGTGGGATGGGAGCTTCACCTTTCGCATAGGCGCAAGGTCAGCATCCGTGCTGCGACACTCAAGGCCGCATCGCTGATCTCAAGTATGGAAGGATTTGGCCCGAAGTTGCCGCAAAGTATTCCAGCAAGGCATACAGGGGCTGCATGCCTTGCTTCAACGGGGCGCTCGAAGCTTAGTAAAATTTGGTGCGGTCGAGAAGACTCGAACTTCCACAGGTTGCCCTACTAGCACCTCAAGCTAGCGCGTCTACCGTTCCGCCACGACCGCAATGCATGTAACATAATCAGGCAGCGCGATTTGTCTAACAAAAGATTTGGCCACGCACAACCGGGATGGTGTCATGCCATTTGCGAAATTGCCGCGTTGCGCCTTAGCCGTTACTGTCACATGGTTTTCACAGTCGTCCTCCCGGAAGCGCCATGAAAGAAATCATCGCCGAACTCGACCGCCGCCGTCAGATCGCCCGCCAGGGCGGCGGGCCCAAACGCATCGACGCGCAGCACAAGCGCGGCAAGCTCACGGCCCGCGAGCGCATCGCCCTTCTCGTCGACGATGGCTCTTTCGAGGAATATGATACCTTCGTCGAGCATCGATGCACCGATTTCGGCATGGCCGACACCAAGTTTCCCGGTGATGGTGTGGTCACAGGGTGGGGCACGATAAACGGCCGCATCATTTACATCTTCGCGAAGGACTTCACGCTCTTCGGCGGCTCATTGTCCGAAGCGCACGCCATGAAGATCACGAAGATCCAGGACATGGCGCTGAAGAACCGGGCGCCGATCATCGGGCTTTTCGACGCAGGCGGCGCGCGGATCCAGGAAGGCGTGGCCGCGCTCGGCGGCTATGGCGAGGTGTTCCAGCGCAATGTGCTGTCGAGCGGCGTGATCCCGCAGATTTCCGTCATCATGGGGCCATGCGCGGGCGGCGACGTCTATTCGCCGGCAATGACCGATTTCATCTTCATGGTGCGCAATACGTCCTACATGTTCGTGACCGGCCCCGATGTGGTGAAGACGGTTACGAACGAAGAGGTGACCGCCGAGGAACTGGGCGGCGCCACGGTTCATACCTCGCGGTCCTCCATTGCCGACCGCGCCTATGACAACGACGTCGAGTGCCTGCTCCAGATGCGGCGGCTTATGGATTTCCTGCCGCAAAACAATAGGGAACAGGTGCCGCACCTGCCCACGCGCGACCACATTAATCGCCAGGAGACGTCACTCGACACGCTGATTCCGAACGATCCGCACAAACCCTACGATATGAAGGAGCTGATCACGAAGGTGGTCGATGAAGGCGATTTCTTCGAGATCCAGGAGGCTTTCGCCAGGAACATCGTGACGGGCTTCGCGAGGATCGGCGGCTACCCGATCGGCATCGTGGCGAACCAGCCGATGGTGCTCGCTGGCGTGCTCGACAGCGACGCGAGCCGCAAAGCGGCGCGGTTTGTGCGCTTTTGCGATTGCTTCAACATCCCGATTGTAACCTTCGTGGATGTGCCCGGATTCCTGCCCGGCACGGCTCAGGAATATGGCGGTCTGATCAAGCACGGCGCGAAGCTTCTGTTCGCCTTCGCCGAGGCGACGGTGCCGAAGGTGACGGTCATCGTCCGCAAGGCGTATGGCGGCGCCTATGACGTGATGAGTTCTAAACACATCAGGGGTGACGTGAACTACGCTTGGCCCAGCGCCGAGATCGCGGTGATGGGCTCGAAAGGAGCGGTGGAAATCCTCTATCGCTCGGAACTCGGCGACAAGGAAAAGATCGCCGCGCGCATCAAGGAATATCAGGACCGGTTCGAGAACCCGTTCATCGCGGCGGAACGCGGCTATATCGACGAGGTGATCATGCCGTGGAACACGCGCTATCGCGTCGCCCGAGCGCTGAATATGCTGCGCAACAAGCAACTGGACATGCCGTGGAAAAAGCACGGCAACATTCCGCTTTGATGGCCTCGGGCTCAAGCTATAACGCCGCCATTGCTTTACGCATTGGGGGCCGTTATAGCGGCGGACGCTCCTCTGGCCCGGCATTCCGAGGGGGGCTGAATAGCAGCGGCATGGCGAGCGCCGTGGACGGCTTCGCCGGCCCGAACTTTCGCCGCATTGGCAATTCTATCCGCGCATCGCTAAACTTGCTCCTGGCAGCACAATGATTGGGAGGAAGATACTTGGCCGACAATCCGTTCGAGATACCGCATGAGTTGCGCGCTGTCTTAGACCAGAACGTGCAGCAAGCACACGCCGCGTATGAACAGATCACAGATCTGGTGACCAACACCATCCGCGCCTGGATGACTGCGGTGCCTGCAAATCCGATGCTGACAGGCTTCCAGGATATCCAGAACTGCGCCATGGATTCCGCCAAGGAAAATGCGGAGTCCCTTTTTGCGCTCGCCGGCAAGATAAGCAACGCAAAGAGCCCCCAAGAAATTCTGGCGCTTCAAACCCAGTTCACTCAGGATCTCATGCGGGCCCTTATGAACCAGACGCGGGACCTCTACACGCTCACTGGCGAAGCGCTCCAGAAGCCGAAACGCGACTGAAAACTTCAATTGCGAGCATCAGGACGCCTCCGGCGAGGCGTCTTCTCGCCTCGGGCCGCTCACCAAGCAAACCCTACAGCCTCACTGCTGTGGTGTGGTTTGGGCAGGATCGGGTGGAAAAACGCGCCGCCTCTTTCTCCCCGGGCGTTGTTTTTGCCCTGGTCAATCTCAAGGGTGGCCTAAGATCGTTGAGGAGCTTGATGAGCTGAGCCTGCCGCGACGATCTCGTCTTTGCGAAGATATTCTGCAGATGGGTCTTTACTGTATTTTCCGAGACGGCCAGCGCCTGACCGGCTTCCGCGACGGTCCCACCCTCGACAAAGTGATGCAGCGTTCTCGTTTCAGCGGGCGTCAGCCCGAAACATTCAGCGATGGCGGATAAATCATAATCGCCGCGGTCCCTGATGCGTGTCACGAAAAGCGCCACGGGACGCAGCGTTTTGTCGGGCGTCCCGTTGAGCAGTGGTTTCATGGAGGCGATCGCCACTCCCTGCGGAGAGGCGGCATCCGCCAGGCAGATGTCCAGGCAAACGTCTTCTGAAGGCGAATGCGCCGCTGCTTCAATTACGTGCTGCAGGCTCTTCAGAAGAAGAGCTGTCATTTTTTTGCTGGATGCCTGCAAATAGCCATTGCTCGCCTGGATCGGCCAGCCGCCGCTCATCATCTCCCGCGCCATCCGATTGGCATGCAGAATCTTGCCGTCCGGGAAGACAGCCACAAATGCCGCATCGAAATGATCGAGCGTGGCGCACAAAGCTTGGAAGAGAACATCCGACATAGCCGCTCCTCCGCTGGTCCCTTACGAGACGCAACGATACGAAGCGTATTAGCATAAGCGGGAAGGGAAGCCGGTGTGTTGGCAAATGCCACGCCCCAAGAAAAATTTATTCCCCCTTCTCCTCAAGCAGCAGCTTGCGAAGACGGCCTATGTCCAGGACTCGGATGTTTGCGCCTTCCCGCCGCACGATCCCGTTATCTTGAAGGCGGCTGATGACGCGCGACACGGCTTCCCGATGCGTACTCACTCGTGCCGCGAGGTCCGCGAGAAGCGGCGCCGGCGACAGGAGCGTCTGCCCGTTGTCGTCTCCCGCCAGGGCGGCAATGCGAAGCAGTTCAGCATAAATGCGAGCTTGGACGCCAAGCGTGCTGAATTCGTAAACCCGGTCGGACAAGCGCCGGGCTTGAGCCGCGAGTTGCCTCATCACCGCAACCGAGAAGGCAGGGCAGGTGTGGATGAGCCGAAGGAACTGCTCCCGGGCCAAAACCGCCAGCGTGCAATCCTCCTCCGCCTCGACAGTCGCGGAGCGGGGCCTCCCGTCGATGGCCGCCATCTCGCCGAACATTTCGAAGGCGCCAAGCGTGGCAAAGAGCACGGGCTTGCCTTCCACCGCAGAGTAGAGCAGAACCCTCACCTTGCCGTTGATAATGAAATAAACGTCGCAGGATGGCTCGTTTGCGAGCACGATCTGCTTGCCCGACGGGGCTGAAGTCCAGGTGCAGGCAGCCGCCAAGGCGTCGACCGCGTCGGCGGAAAGATCTTTCAAAACCTCAAAGCGCTTGAAGATCGATATGCGATAATCGGACATTTTCGCCGGTCCTGAAAACCGCCACGCGGAACCGGGACGGCTCCAGGTAGCAAAGCTCTGCCTTTGCTTTGCGGTCTCACATTTTTCTTATATTAGCAATCATCTTTTCCGATAGATACCCAAGTAAATTTGTATCGGAGAAATGCGGGAATCGCGCCAGCCAGCTGGCCATCCCCCATGGCAATCTTCAAGGTGCTTGAGTGATTGGGCTCTTTGCCTGTATTCCTTGCGCTGCCCAAAGTCTGTATCATGAGCTGAGGCGTAGGTTGGGTCCTATGTGTTGTCGAGTTTGCAGGGCGATTTCCAGACATGGCTGAGGAAGAACGGTTCGAACGGTGGGAACCGATCGATGGTTTATCGCCGAAAATGTATATCGACGGCATGTATGATGACCGGGAAGGCTTTCGGCTCATTCTCAAATCGAAAGAGCCGAAGATGAGGGTGCTTCGAATCCTGTTCGATGCGCCGCTTTGCTACAGAGGCGCTCAGGAAGCGTACCTTCTCCGCCAGATTTACAGCGAGAACGACATCTATCCGTGGCCGATTTTTATCGTGCGCAATTCCCGCTATGCGAAATGGTTCTATTCGCAAGCCAAGGAAACCCTCGACAAGGACGGGCACCATTATCACATTGCGGCGATGGACGAGATCGTCGACGTGCTTTCTGCCCGGCCGCCAATCGTGACCTGGCTGAGCGACGTTTGAGCGGTGGCTTCCGAATCGGGCACAAAATCAACGCTTTTTCGTGCAAGCGCTGCGGACGCTGACCTGCGGGCTCAATGAAATTGCCGTAACAATTATGGCGGCTTGGCTTCAGCCCCCTATATCTTCAGCTATACCTCACCAAGGATGGTCAAATCCCCGATGCAACACCAATTGTTAGGAAGCGGCCCCGATTCGAGTTGGCTCAGGGCGGCCCGACTTGTGAAAATCAAACTGCTTGGTGCGCTTCTCATGACTTTAGCCCTCTCCCCGGCAGCCACGGCCCAGACGCTCACGCCTTCGAAGCTTGCTTTCCATGGCAGGCTCGCGAACGGCCTTGAGATCATCGTGGTGCCGGATCGGCGCGCCCCGGTGGTGACGCACATGGTGTGGTACAAAGTCGGGGGCGCGGATGAGCCCCCGGGCAAGTCGGGCATCGCCCATTTCCTTGAACATCTGATGTTCAAAGGCACGGACAAGGTTCCGGCGGGGGAGTTTTCCAAGATCGTGGCGCGCCTCGGCGGCCAGGATAACGCCTTCACCGCGCAGGACATAACGGCTTATTTCCAGAGGGTCGCGAAAGAAAAGCTTCCTCAGGTGATGGGCATGGAGGCCGACCGCATGGCGAACCTCCGTCTCGATGAGAAGGAAGTGCTGACCGAGCGCAAGGTCATCCGCGAGGAGCGCCGCAGCCGCGTCGACAATGACCCGTCCTCGCTCCTGCAGGAGCAGATGATGGCGGCTCTTTACACCGCGCATCCCTATCATACGCCCGTCATCGGCTGGGACACGGAGATCCGCGGGCTGACCCGTGAAGACGCTTTGCGCCACTACAAGAAATTCTATGCACCAAACAATGCGATCCTCGTCGTAACCGGGGACGTGGAGCCCGATCAGGTGGTTGCGCTGGCGCAGGAAACCTATGGGAAGATCCCGGCGAACCCGGAAGTCGGCCAGCCGAGAGTTCGCCCCGTGGAGCCCGAGCCTTTGACGGAACGCCGCGTCATCCTGCGCGACGGCCGCGTCGGAAAGGCCACGTTCGAGCGCTACTATCTCACCCCCAGCTTCAACACCGCCAAGGACCGCGAGGGCGAAGCCCTTCAGCTTCTGGCCCGCATCATTGGCAGCAGCACCACGAGCCGCATATACAACACACTCGTCCGTGACGAGAAGAAAGCCTCGACCGCCAGCGCCTATTATGGCGGTCTTGCGCTCGATACGGGCCGCTTCGGCTTCTATGCCGTGTCTGCGGGCGATACCAAGCTTGAGGACATCGAGGCTTCTGTCGACAAGGTCATAGAGGAGGTCATCCGCAACGGCGTGACGGCTGAGGAACTGGAGCGGGCGAAGACGACCGAGATCGCCAATTTGATCTATTCCTCCGACAGCCAGCAGAGCCTGGCTCACACCTATGGTTGGAATCTCGCGACCGGCCGCACCGTGGAGGATGTCGAGGCCCGGCCTGAGCGGCTGAAAGCTGTTACGCGCGAGGATGTGCAGGCGGTTGCCGCGAAGTATCTCGACCGCAAGCGTTCGGTGACGGGCTACCTCCTTCCTGTACCGTCGCAGCTTGCCAAAGTCGAGACGCGCCCGGCTTCTCAAAATGCGGCCTTCCATTAAGGAGCGGATGAACCAACATGATAAGAAAGATTATTGGGAGCCGGCTCATTCAGCCGATCATGGCTCCGGCGGCGATCTTGTCGCTGCTTCTTTGGACCGTACTTCCGGCAGGCGCTATGCAGATTCAGAAAGTCGTCAGTAAAAAAGGGATAGAGGCATGGCTCGTGGAGGATCACAGCCGGCCTATCTTAAGCCTTCAGTTCGCGTTCACCGGGGGAACCGTGCAGGACCCCGAGGGCAAGCCGGGGGTGGCGACCTTTGCGGCGGGCATGCTCGATGAAGGCGCGGGCGATCTCAATTCGGAGGCCTTTCAGAATCGCCTGGAAGACCTCGCCGCCAAGATGACGATCAACGCTTCGTATGATCACGTGTCGGGGTCTTTTCAAACGCTCACGGAGAACCGCGACGAATCCTTCAAGCTCTTACACATGGCGCTGACGGCTCCGCATTTCGCGGAGAAGGATGTTGATCGCATTCGGGAACAGCTTATCGCCAGCCTGCGCGTCGAAGAGAAAGACCCGGACAAAGTCGCGTCGCTGGAGTGGCACAAGCTTGCCTTTGGCTCACATCCCTACGCCCGGCCTACAAATGGCACGCTTGAGAGCGTGCCGGCCATCACGCCCGACGATCTGCGCGACTACGTAAAACGCGTCTTTGCGCGCGATAATCTCAAAATTGCCGCTGTCGGTGACATCGACGCGGCGAAGCTGGGAGACTTGCTTGATAACGTGTTCGGCGATCTTCCCGCCAAGTCGGAGAGGAAACCCGTGCAAGACTTCACGTGGGAAAACACATCGAAGCAGCGCATCGTGACAATGCCCAATCCTCAGTCGGTGGTGCAATTCGGATTTCAGGGGCTGAAACGGAAAGATCCGGATTTCATTGCCGCATATATCCTCAACTATGTTGTCGGCGGCGGCGGATTTTCATCCAAGCTCATGCAGGAGGTGCGCGAGAAGCGCGGGCTGGCGTACTCAGTCTACACGTATCTCTACCCGCTCGATCATGCCGGCATCTTCGCGGGCGGCGTCGCAACCGAAAACAAGAGCGTCGGGCAATCGCTGGAACTCATCAAGGCGGAACTGGAGCGCGCCTCCAAGGAAGGCCTGACCGAACAGGAACTGCAGACGGCAAAAGACTACTTGATCGGCTCTTTTGCGCTCCGGTTCGACACGAGCTCGAAAATCGCGGCTCAGCTTCTGGCGATCCAACTCGACGATCTCGGCATCAACTACATCGAGCGCCGCAACTCCGAAATCGAAGCCATCACGGTGGCTGACATCAAGCGGGTCGCAAAACGGCTGATGGAGCCGAAAAACCTGATCGTCACAGTTGTGGGCGAGCCCGAAGGCATCAAGGAGGCCGGGCTTTAATCCTCCATTCGGGATATCGATTGAGAAGGCCGCGTCACGCGGCTTTTTCTTTGCCTTCCCTGCCTTGCGTGAAATCATTGTTGAAACAATCAACGAGACGCCTTGCCTCCGGGCAGCAGGCGTCACCACGATGAGATCACGGAAGGATTCGCGCCCAATGACGTATCGCCAGTCGATTGATGGCTGTCTTGCTTCGAAGATCGGAGACGCAGGTCTCAGCGAAGATCGCCTTACGCAATGGCTTACCCTTCTGACGCCCCGGTTCAAAGCTCTCGAAGAGCAGGCGCAAGACGGCAGCTTCGCTCATTTCCGCATCCTCGGCGAGACCGCCGACATCGAGGAGACGCGCGCCGCCTATGACAAACTCGCCGAGGGCGCGGACACAATCCTGATCCTTGGCACGGGCGGATCGAGCCTCGGCGGACAGGTTCTCGCTCAACTCGGCGGCTGGTCGATCCCCGGAGACGATGGGCCAAGCGGCAAGCCCCATCCGCGCCTGCGCTTTTACGATAACCTCGACGCCCATTCCTTCATGCGGGGCCTGAGCATTCTCGATATCCCGAAAACGCGCTTCATCGTGATCTCGAAATCGGGCATGACCAGTGAGACGATTGCGCAGACGCTGACGGCCTTCAAATTCATCGAAGACGCAGGCCACGCCGCCCTCATCCCGCAGATCTTCCTCGGCGTGACCGAGCCCGGGATGAAGGGCATTTTCAACGGGCTGCGCAGTTTGTTCGCGGCGCGCGGCATCCCCATGCTGCCGCACAGCACCGAGATCGGCGGGCGTTATTCGGCCTTCTCCGTGGTTGGCCTTTTGCCTGCCTTCGCGCGTGGGCTTGACGTGGCGGCTTTCCGCGCTGGCGGCCGGGAGGTGGTGGAGCAACTGAGCACAGCCACAATGCCCGAAGAGCACCCGGCCGCAGTCGGAGCCGCGGTCGCCATCGGGCTGGCCAAGGATTTGGGCGTCACGAACTCCGTCATGATGCCTTATTCGGACAGGCTGGAACGCTTCGGCGCCTGGTACGTGCAGCTTTGGGCGGAAAGCCTGGGCAAGCGCGGGGAAGGGACGACGCCGGTCGCCACGCTTTGCCCCGTCGATCAGCATAGCCAGCTCCAGCTGTTCATGGATGGGCCGCCTGTTCATTTCATGACCGTGCTGCGCGTCGATCCTGCGAAAGGGGAAGACGAGGGCTTGACCATTCCGCCCGCGCTTGCCGCCGAGGCAGGGGCGCAACATCTCGCCGGCCGAAGTATCGGCGATCTTGTCCAGGCGCAGCAAAAAGCCATCGTGGATGCCTTGGAGAAGGCCCAGCGCCCCGTCCGCACCGTCGATCTGCCACGCCTGGATGAACGCGCGCTTGGCGCACTGATGATGCATTTCTTCATCGAGACAATTCTCGCCGCCGACCTCTTGAGCGTCGATCCGTTCGATCAGCCCGCCGTGGAAGTCGGCAAGCGGCTGACCCGCGCATACCTGGCAGGATAAGAAGGTGGCGATCCGGCAACTCACCCAGGTCGAGATCAACCGCATTGCCGCCGGTGAGGTGATCGAACGCCCGGCGAGCGCAGTCAAGGAACTTGTCGAGAACGCCGTTGATGCGGGCGCTGGCTCGATCGAAATCGTCGCGGAGAATGGCGGTCTCTCTCTGCTGCGCATCACGGACGACGGCTGCGGCATGGATGAGGAGGACCTCAGCCTTTGCATCGAGCGGCACGCAACATCGAAGCTTCCGGCGGGTAACCTGCAAGATATTCGCACACTCGGCTTTCGCGGCGAGGCTCTGCCGTCGCTCGGCTCGGTGGCGGGCTTGCGCATCGTAACGCGGCCTGCTGGCCTTGGGCGAGGCTTCGAGATTTCCCTCGAAAGCGGCCGGAGATCCGCGGTGCGGCCCGCAGCCGCCCGGCCCGGCACTTGTGTCGAGGTCCGCGATCTGTTCGCCGCGACGCCCGCGCGCCTCAAATTCATGAAATCGGAGCGGGCCGAGAACGCTGCCATCTCGGACGTCGTGAAACGCCTGGCTCTCGCCTGTCCCCGGATCGGCTTTTCGCTGACGGTGGGCGAGCGCGCTTCGCTTGCGCTTCCGGCGGCCAATCCTGAGGATGAGGGCGCTGTCCGGCATCGGCTGGCCCGGATCATGGGACGCGATTTCGCGGAAGGCTCCGAGCCCATCCGCCTTGAACGCGATGGCATCTCGCTATCGGGCTTTGCAGGGCGGCCCACCCTCAACAGGCCGGACGCTTCGCTGCAATATCTGTTCGTGAACGGCAGGCCGGTCAAAGACCGCCTGCTTCTGTCCGCTATTCGCGGCGCTTATCAGGACCTCGTCCCCAGAGGACGCTATCCGCTTCTTGCCCTGTTTCTCACCGTGCCCGCCGAGGATCTGGATGTGAACGTTCACCCTGCGAAGGCCGAGGTGCGATTCCGCGAGGCGAGCCTCATCCGGAGCCTGGTTATTTCCGGGCTAGGGCAGACCCTTCGGTCTGGAGCGTCGGTTAGCCCGAGGCCATTCGGCGGCGGCTTCGCGCTTCCCAAAGCCGAGCAGGTCGAGGCCCAGCAATACCGCGCCCCGCTTCGGGCGACGTGGCGGCAATACGGGGGAAGTAGCCCAAATGGCTTTGCGGAGGAAGCCGCCCCTCCCTTGGCGGCATCCAACGGCCCCGCCGAAGAACAGGCTGAGGAGCGGCTTGGCACGGCCCGCGCCCAATTGCATAAGACATACATTCTTTCCGAGACAGCCGATGGCGTCATCCTCGTGGATCAGCACGCGGCCCACGAACGCATCGTCTACGAAAAGCTGAAAGCGGCGCTGGCGGGGGGCCGCATCGCGCGGCAGCTGCTTCTCATCCCCGAAATCGTCGAGATGGCCGAGGAAGACGCCGAGCTGGTCCTGGAGCATCGCGAAAGGCTTGCCGAAGGTGGCCTCGCGCTGGAAGGCTTTGGGCCGGGCGCCGTGATCGTTCGGGAAACGCCGTCACTCCTCGGCCAATGCGGCCTGCAATCCCTTGTGCGCGATTTGGCGCACGAACTGAAGGAGAGCGCGAACGGCGGCATTGAGGCGAAGCTCCACGCGATCTGCGCGACCATGGCCTGTCACGGCAGCGTGCGCGCAGGCCGGGCGATGAGGATCGACGAGATGAACGCCCTTTTGCGCGAGATGGAGGCGACGCCGAATTCCGCGCAATGCAATCATGGCCGTCCAACCTTTGTGGAACTCTCTCGCGCTGATTTGGAGCGGCTTTTCGAGCGCCGGTGAGGGGCTTTGTCATGGCCGGGCTCGACCTGGCCATCCAATTCGCTGGCATCGCTTTTCTCTCGATGGCCGGATCAAGTGCGCCCGTGATAATAAGCTCAGGAGCTCAAGCAAGCCGCGAGGCTTTTCGCGTCAGCCCGCATGAATTCGAAATACTGGCTGGGACCGGCCGGGATCGTCGCGCCGATTTCATCGAGCACGCCGCGCTTCGCCTCAGTGCCCTCAATCAGGGTTTCGACGAGCTTCGGCGGAAACTGTGGCTCGGAAAACACGCAGATCGCTTTCGCATCCGCTATTTTCTGCCGGATCTCAGCAAGCCGTTTCGCGCCGGGCGGCCGCTCTGGGCTTAGCGTGACCGCGCCCAGACCGTGAAGCCCATATCGCTTTTCGAGATACTGCGTCACGTCGTGGAAGACGATGAACGGCTTATCCGAGGCGCCCTTCAAGATGGCTTTCAGCTCCTCGTCCAGCGCCGCCAGCCTGGTTTCGAGCTTCTCGGCATTGGCCCGATACAGCGCGGCGTGTTCCGGGTCCATCTCACCGAACTGCCGGGCGAGATAACCCGAGATGATGATCGCGTTCACGGGATCGAGCCAGAAATGCACGTCGATGGGGCCGTGGTTGTGTTCGTGGCCATCTGCGCTTTCAGCGCTCGCATCCTCGGTGGGGCCGGCGCCTTTCCGGAGAGGAAGCAGCGTCAACCCCGGCGTTTTGTCGAGGTCGATCACGCGCGCCTTTTCCGGCAGCGTCGTGATCGCCTTGTTGAGGAAAACCTCAAGGTTTTCAGAAACGCGAATGATTGCATCCGCGCGGCTGAGCGCTTCCGCATCGGAAGGCTTCAGCGCGTAGGCATGAGGAGATGCAGCTCCATTCAGGAGAAGCTTGGGTTCGGTGACGCCATCCAGGATCGCGGCAGCGAGCGAATGAACGGGTTTGATGGTCACAACCACGTTCGGGGCGGCGAAAGATGGAGCGGCGGGCACGTTCAACGGGGCGAGCGCCAAAACGAGGCGAAGAAAAATGCCAACGGAGAATATCGAGAAAGCATTCATGGCCGGGCCCGAAAAAAGGTTCACCATGTAATGGTGTATCATTACATGATTGTCAAATCGCGGGCTCCCTCTGCTTGGCGATCCTCTCCTTCGTTCGCGCTGAAGCCAGCTTCATCACGAGGATGAAACCCGAGAGCAAGAGACATAAGCCGTTTGCGACGATCGGGGGGTAGGCCGGGAGCAAAATACCGTAAGCAGTCCATATTGGTGAAACTGGCTACAGTTATCGCGTACCTTTTCGCCAAAATACCCGACGCACCGCGCGTATTGATGACCTTCAGAGCCTGCGGAAAAAGACTGAATATGGAAGCGCAGGTTGCTGCACTTCCTATGAAGCTTGTTGAAATGCACGAAGCGCATCCCGTCAACGGCTAACTCCGGGATTGCGATCTGCGTTCCAGGCTCTCCGAACCGCTCAGGGATTAAGCGGCGGCTATTGACGTCAGAAAGGGCCTCTCGCTGGCGCCCCAGCCTTGCTTTAGCGAGGCTTCCAGGAAATCCTCGAAGATTCTTACGGCGGGACGCATGAGATGCGACCCGGGTGTAACACTCACGACCTGAGCCGGGGGCACTTTATCACGCAGCGGCTTTACAACCACCTGCCCCCCGTCATAGGTGGCACTCGTGAGCGGCACCGAAGCGTGGACGGCGTAGCCGTGACCTCGGGCTACGAGCCCGCGCATCAACTCGTAGGATCTTATTCTCAGCCGGATGTTCGGCTGAATCGAAAGAGCATCGAAAACGCTCGTGATCCAATCGCGGATAAGTGGGAGATCGAAATAGATGAGCGGCTCCTTTTCGAGCTCCGTCAAGCTCACGTCGGGCGCTTTTGCGAGGTGATGGTTTGCAGGCAGGGACACAACCGCTGGAAGCGATAACAGGGGCTTCGTATCGAAGCCTGGGGGGACGCCGTAAATATAGGAAAACGCCATTTCGATCCGGCCCTGAGCCAAATCCCGCATGAGCTGCTCCTGATCGCCCTCGTCGAGCCGCAGCGTAATCAGGGGGTGACGCTCGGCGAATTCGAGCATGATGGAAGGCATGTACAAAGCCGCGAGCGTTTGGAAACAGCCGACGGTTATCTCGCCGCGGTCGGTGTCGCCCAGCGCCTCGGCCGTTTTCGAGAACTCCTCCGCATGTTTGAGAAGCAGCCTCGCTTCTGCGATCAGCCTCTGACCGGCGGGGGTCAGCGTCACGCCCTTGGCATGATGGCGAACAAATATGGTGATGCCGAGCATCTGCTCCAGCTCGGCGATAGCCGCCGAAACCGAAGGCTGCGATACCTGAAGGCGGCGAGCGGCTTCCGTGACGTTGGCGCAGTCTGCGGCAGCAGTCACGTACCGTAAAAGGCGTAAAGATATGTTCATGCGCTATTGCTTAGCCTAAGACGTGGCTTATGCGCCACAAAAGAAAGTCTAATACTTTGGTTGTCGAGAGGTGCTTACAATTTTATGTGACATATCACAACCCGGACACGCGGTCGCACCGGTTGACTGAACAATATTATTTGATGCAGAAGCGCAAGATACAAAAAAGCCCCCGTGGTTAGCGGGGGCATGAAGCGGGCGACTACTTGCCCTTTACGGCGTCCTTGATACCGCCGACGGTATTCTGAACCTTTCCGGCAGCCTTTTCAGCCTTGCCGTGAGCTTCGGTTTTCGAGTTCGCCTGTGACTTTCCCGGCTGCTTCCTTGATCGAGCCCTTGACCTGCTGGGCGGAACCCTTGATGCGATCTTTGTCCATCGTCTACTCCGTTACGTGACCTGAAGGTAAACCCGCCAAATGGCGATGAGTTTCGATGGCAAGAATCTCCGAGCCGGCGCCTATCCTTGGATAAAACCGAGGAGATCGGCGTTGACCTCGTTTTTAAGCGTGGTGCACATGCCGTGCGGCGCGCCCGGATAGACCTTCAGCCGCGCCCCTTTGATCAGCTTCGAAGACAGAAGCGCCGAGGCCTGGATCGGCACGATCTGGTCATCGTCGCCATGCAGGATGAGCGTCGGCACGTCGAATTTTTTCAGGTCCTCGGTCTGGTCTGTTTCGGAGAAGGCCTTGATGCAGAAGTAGGCCGCGGGGAAGCCAGCCATCATGCCCTGCAGGCAGAATGACTCGCGCACACCCTCCGACACTTTCGCCCCCGATCTATTGTAGCCGTAGAATGGCAGGCTGAGGTCCTTCCAGAACTGAGAGCGGTCGGCGACTACAGAAGCGCGGAGTTGATCGAATGCCTCTTTCGGCGTTCCGCTTGGATTGGCCTCCGTCTTCACCATTAGCGGCGGGACAGCGCTAATGAGCACCGCCTTTGCAACGCGTCCGGTCCCGTGGCGGCCAATATAGCGGGCAACTTCGCCGCCGCCGGTCGAATGCCCGACATGGATGGCGTCCCGCAAATTGAGCGCTTCCGTCAACGCCGCGAGATCATCGGCGTAGGTGTCCATGTCGTTTCCGGTCCAGGGCTGGCTCGAACGCCCGTGGCCGCGCCTATCGTGGGCGACGCAACGATAGCCGCGCGAGGCGAGGAAAAACATCTGATCCTCGAACGCATCCGCGGAGAGGGGCCAGCCATGGCTGAACACGACCGGCTGGCCACTGCCCCAATCCTTGTAATAGATTTCGGTCCCATCCCTCGTCTTGATTGTCGGCATGACGGATCTCCCATGAACGATGAGATTCGAATTTGACGTGGGCGGCATTTGTTCCGCCCGTTGGCGCGGACCTGAAAGAAAGGATTGCGGAATACCGACACAAACTCCGCCAAGACAAGCCTTAGCTCAAAGTGCTGCTCACCGGAAAGTGATCCTAAATCCCGCGTTTGACGGGGGATGCGTTGCTTGAGAATCGCGCACGATATGCGCCACCGTTCTGTTCACTATTCGGCGGAACAACCGCCCATCATGGACGGCCGGGTCAGCCCGGCCATCACTATGAACGTCTGGCCTAGCTTGCTGCCGGCTCGGTGGCTGGCTGCTCTGACGGCGCTGCTGGCGCCTCCTTGCCGGTCTTCTGGTCGATGCCCTTCATCGAAAGCCGGACCTTGCCGCGATCGTCGAAGCCCATGCACTTCACATAGACCTCCATGCCATCCTTCAGGACTTCGGAAGCGTGCTTCAGCCTGCGGTCCGACATCTGCGAGATGTGCACGAGACCGTCGCGGGAGCCGAAGAAATTCACGAAGGCCCCGAATTCGACGATCTTGACTACTTTGCCTTTGTAGATCTGGCCGACCTCGGGCTCGGAAGCGATGGACTTGATGCGATTGATCGCGTCCTTGATCGAATTCTGGTTCGCAGCGGCGATCTTGACCGTACCGTCATCCGAGATGTCGATCTTCGCACCGGACTCCTCAACGATGGAGCGGATCACAGACCCGCCAGACCCGATCACTTCGCGGATCTTGTCGGTCGGGATGGTGATCGTCTCGATGCGCGGCGCATGCTCGCCCAAATCCGTGCGGGCATGGCCGAGCGCTTTCGACATCTCTCCCAGGATGTGCAAGCGGCCGTCGCGCGCCTGCTCCAACGCTGTCTTCATGATCTCCGTCGTGATGCCGGTGATCTTGATGTCCATCTGAAGCGCGGTGATGCCCTGGGCCGTACCGGCGACCTTGAAATCCATGTCGCCGAGATGATCCTCGTCGCCGATAATATCGGACAGGACCGCGAAGCTGTCAAATTCCTTGATGAGGCCCATGGCGATGCCTGCAACGGGGGCCTTGAGCGGAATGCCAGCGTCCATCATCGCCAGTGAAGCGCCGCACACGCTCGCCATGGAGGAAGAACCGTTGGACTCCGTGATCTCCGAAACAACCCGAATGGTGTAGGGGAAGTTTTCAGAGTTCGGGATCATGGGATGAACCGCACGCCACGCGAGCTTGCCATGGCCGATCTCACGGCGGCCGGGCGAACCCATGCGGCCCACCTCGCCAACCGAGTACGGCGGGAAGTTGTAATGCAGCAGGAAGGTTTCCTTGTAAGTGCCTTCCAGCGAGTCGATCCACTGCTCATCCTCGCCCGTGCCGAGCGTCGCCACGACCAGCGCCTGCGTCTCGCCGCGCGTGAACAGCGCCGAGCCGTGGGCGCGCGGGATGACATGCACCTGGCAATCGATGGGCCGGACGGTCTTCAGATCGCGGCCGTCGATGCGCTTGCCTGTCTTGAGGATGCTTGAGCGCACGACGTTCTTCTCGATCTCCTTGAACGCGTCGGCGAGCTTGACCTTGTCGGACGGCGTGGGCTCCGCCGGCGTAAGGTCATTGACCATTTTCGCCTTCGCCTCGGCGACCTTCGCGTTGCGCTCCTGCTTTCCAGGGATCTGGAACGCCTTTTTGAAATCCCTCTCGACGAGCTTCTTGACCTTGGTCTCGTATTCGTTCTTCGAATCCGGGAGAACCCACGGGTCTTTCGCAGCCTGCTCGGCAAGGCCGATGATGGCGTCGATGACCGGGCGGTACGCCTCCTGCCCGAAGGTCACAGCGCCAAGCATCACCTCCTCGGACAGTTCCTTCGCCTCCAACTCGACCATGAGGACGGCGTCGCCCGTGCCCGCAACCACAAGGTCGAGTTCGGTTGTCTTAATCTGATCCGATGTGGGGTTCAGAATGTAGCGTCCATTCGAGTAGCCAACCCTCGATGCTCCGATCGGGCCGAGAAATGGCAAGCCCGACAGGGTCAGCGCTGCCGAAGCTGCAACCAGGGCCACGACATCGGGATCGTTCTCCATGTCGTGGGAGAGGACCGTAACGATAATCTGCGTCTCGTTCTTGAACCCCGGCGCGAAAAGCGGCCGGATCGGGCGATCGATCAGGCGGGAGACCAGCGTCTCGCGCTCCGTCGGACGGCCTTCGCGCTTGAAATAGCCGCCTGGGATCTTGCCCGCGGCGTAAGCCTTTTCCTGATAATTGACCGTGAGGGGGAAGAAATCCTTGGATTGGTCAGCCTCGCGTTCGCCGACCACAGTGGCGAGAACCGTCGTCTCGCCATACTGCGCGAGCACTGCGGCATCCGCCTGCCGCGCCATGCGGCCCGTCTCCAGCTTCAGCGTACGCCCGCCCCACTCCACTTCTTCACGACAGATTTCGAACATCTTTATTCTTCCAACAGCTTTAACCGGAGGCCTTTCCCCCGGCTCGTCTTTGCGTCCATTGTTTGTGCGCCAGCCACACTTAGCGCAAATTCCCGCGCACTCCTAGTGAAGAAAAAGGCAGAATTACCGCGCTCCACCGGAAAGCTCGGGCGGGTTTGCCCCACGGGATATGGGGGAGCCCCGCTTGCGTGTTCACCCTGCCTG
Source organism: uncultured Alphaproteobacteria bacterium (assembly GCA_963817495.1). Lineage (GTDB taxonomy): Bacteria > Pseudomonadota > Alphaproteobacteria > Rhizobiales > Rhodomicrobiaceae > Rhodomicrobium. The sequence goes on from CAWFOS010000022.1 coordinate 85,087, forward strand.
CAAGGTACTTCCGGGTCTCAAGGAGGCGCGGCGTAATGGGCGGCGGGTCATTCCTGCTGCGCCGGAGGGTCCCACCACTTTGAAAGCCGCCGGCTCAGGGTGCGCGCCGGGATTCCTTCGTAGTGAGAGATATCGTTGAAGAGACGCAGGCGCGGACGCACCTCGCTCATGAAGTCGAGAATGTTCAAGGCTGCCGGGCTTTGATCGAGGCGATCCCGATAGCTGCGCATATCGAAGCCCAGCAGGCTGCTGATCAGCAACCGGTTGGCGCCTTTGTGCGAAACCACCAGCACACTCTTATGGCGATGCGTCTCGACGATGCGGCGAACAACCGGCAGGACGCGATTGAGGACATTCAAGCCGAACTCGCCGCCCTGCGGGGCGATGGTGAACGGGTCTTCCTGCCAGATTGCGTACTCAGCCTCGAAATCGCGTTCCACCTCTCTGCGGCTTAGCCCCTCCCAATGCCCGTAATCGATCTCCCTGAGACAGGGCTCCGGGATGGGTTGAAGACTATGCGGAGATGCCAGGATACGCGACGTTTCCAGCGTGCGCGCGAGGGGACTTGTGTAGATGGCATCAAGCTTGTCGTTCTTGAGCCGTTGAGCGAGGCTTGCAACCTGTCTGTGACCTTCGGCCGACAGGTTGATATCCGAGGAGCCAGCGAAGCGATCTTCCGCTGTCAGCTGGGTTGCCCCATGGCGAACCAGATAAATGCAAGTCGGCATAGTGAGAGCTTCCCTTATAGACCCGTTGGGAAAGAATAAGCCTCAGAGGCGAGTTCCTCGCCCGGCGCCATTTTGTGCACCTTGGCTTCGACGAGCTGAACCACCGGGCTGCTCGGATAAGATATAAGATTGACGCCATTTTAGAGCATGAAAAACTATAGCCGGGCATAGCCGCTTGCCCCATCAAGAGACCGGCTGCTGCTATGAAGCTCGCGGATGCCACCGGCAGGACTGTTCATATTGACCCCAGTGATCTCGGTCGAGATCGGAAAAGTCTCGACGAGGCTGTCGGCAACTGCGGGTCAAGGCGCGGCGGATCATGCTGCGCAACGGCCTCATATTGTAGAATGCAGAGCGTCAATCGATTGGCGCCTGCGAAGGTTTCAGCCTGCGCCGGAGCAAAGCTTGAGCAGGGGCAGACCTTTATCTCGCGTGAGACGTTCTGCAAGACGGCTGTTTTCGAAGGAAGCATCATGTTTATACGCTGGGTTCAGGGCTGCGGCTCCAAATTGCCTTACGGGTGTTTAGGAACTTCGCCGCCTGCGACGTCGGCGCGCGTGAAGGCTGTGAAAAAGGGCGGCGATGGGAGCGGAAAACACAATGGCAAAGAAAACCTCAGGCGAAGAAAAGCAAACCCTGGTCGAAAAGCTGAATTTTCCAAAATGTGTGGAGAACGGCTGCTGGGCGCCGATCCCAGGCCCTCCACCCGAGGGTTCGCTCACCCTCAAACTCAAGGACGTGGATGCCGATCTCTCAAGCCGCATCAAAGACAATGAGGTGATGTCCTTCCACCTCACTGGCTGCACGGGCAATGATGGCAATGGCGTTCCAGGCCAGGCCGTTGCCGAGGCAATGGCGGCGCAGGCTGAAGATGCGCGCGCGGGCAGCGGGAGCGAGGCCGCGAAGGCGGCGGCATTCTTCTTCCATTTGGGCGATATCATCTACAAGAGTCCGGACAAGAAAAATCCACAACGAGAGGACATGCAAAAGCTTTTTAACGACCAGTTTTATACAACCTACAAAGATTACCCTCGGGATATTTTCGCCATACCCGGCAATCACGACGGCAAACTCAAAGACAAAGACGGAAAATCCGCCATCGACCATTTCATGATGAACTTTTGTACTTTGGGCCGGCACATTTCGAACGATAACCTGAGCAGCAAGCGCAAATCGATGATCCAGCCCTATCCTTATTGGCTCTTCCGGACGCCGCTTGCCTATTTTGTTTGCCTTTATTCCAACGACGTCAATGGCGGGCAGCTCGACGATCCTGAAAGCAATGAGACGCCGCAATTCAACTGGCTCGTTGACACGCTGAAAATGATCCGGAAGGAAGACGATGATCGCGCGGTTTTCCTCGGGATCCACTATCCGCCCTTTTCGGGCGGCAGCAATTTCCCGGAGCGCGGCAATCCCAATCTCGGCCCCACCTCGCATACGCGCATGCTCAAGCCGCTCGCAAAAATCCTGCAGGAGGCATTCGAGGCCGGCAAGCTCTACCCGGACGCGGTTTTCTCCGCCCACGCGCATCACTATCAGAGGCTCACCTATTTTTGCGCCGATGGGCGGGAGATCCCCTATCTCATCGTCGGCAGCGGGGGGCACGCGCCCGTGGAGGCCCTGGCGGAGCGATGCGATGGCAGCTTCGATACGCCGCCTCAACTTCCCGTGCTCTCCGTTGCGCCTCCCGGCTTCGCCTATCCCGAGGGCGAAAGCGCCCAGATGGTGCAGTACAACGATAAAGATCACGGGTTCATGCGGATGACGCTCGACCTCAAACGCGGCACGCTCATCGGCGAATATTTCGCGGCCTATAACGCTGCCAGCGGTTCAACCGGCGTCCCCGAGTTGCGCGACAGCTTCACGCTCGATCTCAGCAAGCACTGCATTTCCTGATTGCGCATGCGTTTGGGTGTGTGGCGGCGGCGTTAGGGAGCAGACGTTGATCGCAGGTTAAGGCCGCTTCTTCCAGCGGGCGAGTTGAGGGATCTGCAATCGGGCCATTTTCCTGATGGCCCAGCTGTAGCCCTCCTTTTTCATGGCTTGCTCAACAATCTCTTGCATTTGCTCCACGGTGCAGCCTTTAGCGATGAATTCGCCATTCTGATAGCAGCGGCTGCAGTAGGTCTGGCTCTTGCTTCCGTCTCTTCCTGTTCCACCACCGCCGGGGTCTTTGGAAAGCGGTATTCCGCAGGATTGGCATTGCTTCATGGCATTCTCGCAGGATGATAGAGGTTTAGTCTCCTATCACAGGGTTGCACACTCGTGCGACTGAATGAGCGGGCCGTGCACCATAACGCGCGATTATACCCGCCATGGCACGATGACGCTGTTTGCGCGCGCACCGAGCCGCCGCCAATCCGCGCCCCATAAATGGAAGGCGCTGCGATCCTCGATAAAAGGCAAGCGCACCCGAGTGCTCTCGCAACGGCTCAGGCTTTAGGAGTTCTTGGGCGCTAATTTGAGAATTTGAAGAGGAGCGGGCGCTCTTGAGCCCGGGATGCGCACCCGAGTTTAGATTGCCGTTCTAAGCTGGCGCTCTTGTTCAACCGGCCATTTTTGGAAGGGCAGTTTCGCCAAGCTCGCATTCGAGTAGCGCCGGTCGGAGGTCACTTCCCTTCCGAGCCAGTCCGGCTTCTCGAAGACCTTATCTTCGTGCGGGAGTTCAATTTCGGCGACGACGAGTCCCTGGTTCTCCCCTTGAAAGACATCGATTTCCCAGACGAGATCCTGCCAGGGAAGCTTGTAGCGAAGCTTCTCGATCAGTCCGCCCTCCCGCAAGCCGAGCAGGATTGCTCCATCTGCGAGTGGGATGTCATATTCGAACTCGAGACGCCGGATCTCGGCCACCGCCGATTTAAGCGTAAGCGTCGCCCTGGCTCTATCGATGATCCGGACACGAAGGGAGAGCGAACCATTACGTGTGAGGTAGCCTTGGCGGATTGATAGGGCCGGGCATGCAGCCGCGCGCCACTTTTCGTCCCGGACCAGGAATTTTCGTTCGATTTCGTAAGGCATCGCCCCTGCTGCTGCTTCACACCACTTCACCGCTATGTGAAGATGCACGCGGAGAAAGCTTTCTGATAGGCCTGCAATTTCCAGCCCAAGTTCATCCATTCTGGCTGCAAGCGGCAGCGTTTACAACATGGCAATTAGGCAAAGGGCAATCAGCTGATGCCACCGTAACAACGTCGCATCGCAGTTGCGGTGACGATTTTTAGGGCGCGAGATCAAAACATCGGCGAAATGATCATCGCGTCGCCATCTGGTCAGTCAAGTTGGCCTGCTGCGCAATCAGGCCGTCTTCTTCGGAGACGCTTTGGTCTTAGGCGCAGCAGCAGGTTTGACGAGACCGTCGAGCTTGTTGAAATGCTCTGCAAGGAGATAATAAACCGTCACCCGGCCTTTGGCGTGGTCGGCTTTCATCTTCAGCATGACGCTGTGGATGGCCTTGTCGAGGTCTGCGTCGCTTTCGGTGAGGCCTAGCTTCTTTTTGAGCCAGCTTTCGCGAACGCGCTTGAGTTCCTCGGGATCGGTGCCCGCGACAAGCGAGGAGTTGCGGTTGCGAAGCGCAATGCCGCAATGCCTGACGATGCCGGCCACCGCTTCCTCATTCACCGTGCTCGCATATTTCTTGATATCCTCGATATATTTTTGAGCATCAGCCATGTGCGTTTCCTTTCCATTCTCATCACGGCCTTCGGAGATGGCCTCCAGCCTTGAGCGCCGCAAGAGTGCTGTCAAGTAGGTTCCTATAAAGGATTGCCGTGAATGGATTTTCGCGTTCACATCGTCTTGTCACAGAACGAAGTGGAAGGGCTCATGGGAACGCTCGCAGTTCCCTGGCGTTGTCTAGTCTCGAAAGCGGGCGATCTGAGCCCGTCTGGTTCATATAAGTTCTTGAAGGGAACACCGCCATGGCTAAGGACACCATCCACGACATCAACGCCACAACCGATTATGCCGCCGACAAGGGGCAAACCGAAGTCGATGAGCTCCGCCGGCAAGTGAAGGATTTGACCGAAAAATACGGTTCGATGGCGCAAAGCAAGCTTAGCGACGTGAAGGAAAAGGTCCAGCAGAACGTAGGCGACATCGAGCAGCAAATCCGTGAAAAGCCTGTCCAGGCAACGCTTGTCGCCGCGGGCGTGGGCTTCCTTGTTGGGGCGCTTTTGAGCCGTTGAAGAGGTAACGCTCATGCTTGGATTTATTCTGCGGCTGATAGCCGCCGGCGAGGGAAACCGGGGCGCGGGCGATTCCGTGAAAAATTTGACGAGGAAATATCTCGTGCTCGGGATGGCTGGGATAGTCTTCGCGACAGCTCTAGCGTTCGGAACATTGGCCGCTTTTTGGGCTCTCGAGGCCTGGATTCAAAACCCGATCTTGGCAGCCGCGATCATGGTGGGGATTTTGATCTTGGCGGCCTTGTTGATCGCGCTTATCGCCTATGGACTTACAAGGGAGGAGGAAACTCCAAGCCCAAGTAAGGTCATTACGCAAGAACTCCTGCCCATCCCAGCCGAAGAAATCGGCCGCCAGATCGAGTATGCCGCCCGTCAATATGGCGCGCTTCGGGTGGCAAGCGCAGCTGCGGCCGGAGGGCTCGTCATGGGCTTCCTCGCCAAACGGTTCGGGCATATCTAGCGCGCGGGCCGACTATCATCATGGCGGGGCTGTTGCCCGGCCATGATTTATTTTTTACAGGCGCGCCGCCGGTGAAACCCCTCTACGAGGTTGCGCGCAGCCGAGCCAGTAGCTTGATTCCAGCATAGCCATCCGCAGGCGCCATGCCGGACTTGATCTGGAAATCGTGGACTGCCTTCATGGTGTCCTTTCCGACGCGGCCATCGGTTCCGTCTGTGTTAAATCCGAGCGCGGTAAGGCGGCGCTGGATCTCCTGCACCTCGGCGAGCGTGGGCGCCCGCTCGCTGCCGGGGAACGGCTGCACGAACGGTTCCTCGCCTCGTATCCGGTCGCCAAGATGGCAGACCGCCAAAGCATAGGTATTCGCCGGATTATAGGACTTCACCGCATCAAAGTTGTGCGTCAGCAAAAACACCGGGCCGCCCGGCGCCGGCTGCCAAAGGCGAGCCATTTCGGAAGGTTTCGGAAACTGCTTTCCGTTGGCCCGGCGCACGCCCCGGGAATGCCAGCTCGCGATGGAGCGCATTCCGCCTCCGGCCGGCGTCCCCGCTGGCAGCAGAACCTCGTAACCCCAGCCCTCGCCACGGCGGTACTTCCCGCGTTTGGCGAGATACTGCGCCGTCCCGGCAATCGCGTCGTCGGGCTTGCCATAGGGCGAAATCCGACCGTCGCCATCGAAATCGACGCCCATATTTAGCCAGACTTCGGGCATCCACTGCGTATGGCCCATCGCTCCGGCCCAGGAGCCGATCATGTCCTTCGGATCGGCCCATCCGCGCTCGACGATGACCATCGCATTGAGCAGTTCCTGCTCCCAATAAGAACGGCGCCGGGGTTCACCCCAGGCCAGCGCCGCCAGCGCCGGAATGACCGGACGCATGTGCTTCGGGTTGGTGACAAGATCGCCATACGCCGTCTCCATGCCCCAAAGGCCGAGCATGACGTAGGGATCGACGCCATAGGTGTGTTCGACGCGCCGAAGGAGCGGCATCGCTTCCTTCGCGCGTTCCTTCCCAACGGTGATGCGCCAGTCAGAGACGCGGCGGTTCAGGTATTGCCAGATTTCCTCGTGAAACTCCGGCTGATCCTTGTCGAGAGCGTAGACGGATGTGTCGGGCTTGATCGAGCCCATGACACGGTTGTAGGTCGCGTCCGAAATACCTTTCGCGCGGGCGCGGGAACGAAAAGCTTCGACCCACTGCTCGAACGGCATGCGCGCCGACTGAGCAAATATATCGTTGCCGAAAGCGCCCGAGGCCAGAGCAGCGAAGGCGCCCGAAAGCACGGCACGGCGTGAAAACGTCATCGTCATGGCGTGCTTATGCGCCAAGAGAATAGCAAAATTATGGTCTGGATATTGCCTTCGCGAATAGAATCGTGCCTGCCGGCCGCTGGACCCCGCTAAAGTCCCGCAAAGCGTGGATCAAATCTCACAATCGCCCTGGAATGGCTGAGATCAGCACGAAGGCTTGGGCGAGCGGGTAGTCATCGGTGATTGTGAGGTGGATCTGCGCCACATGGTTCTGGGGCAAGAGCTTTTGCAGGCGCTCGGCCGCGCCCCCCGTCAGCTTCATCGTGGGCTGTCCGCTCGTCAGGTTGACCACACCCATGTCACGCCAGAACACCCCCTGGTTGAGGCCTGTGCCGAGAGCCTTTGAACAGGCCTCCTTTGCGGCGAAGCGCTTGGCGTAGGACGCGGCGCGGCTCATCCGCCGATCCGACTTCACGCGCTCCGTTTCCGTGAAGACGCGGTCGAGAAAACGGTCGCCATAGCGCTCGATCGTCTTTTCGATACGGCGGATATCGATCATGTCGCTGCCAATGCCGATGATCACTGCGCCACCGCCGATGCCGCTACTGCTGTTGTTGCTGTGCCTGCTGATCGCGAGCGGCGACGCCCTTGGCTATCGAATCCCGCATGCGCGAAATCGCTGCCGGCAGGCCGGCGAACACCGCCTCTCCAATGATGACATGGCCGATATTCAGTTCGCGAATTTGCGGGAGAGCGGCAACATGCGTCGCCGTGTCGAAGTCGAGGCCGTGGCCTGCATGAACCTCGATGCCTGCTTGCGCCGCAAGCTCGGCGGCTCGCGACAGCCGGCTCAATTCGCTTCCGGCAGCCGCGTGATCGCCGGCAATCCAGGCCTCGCAATACTGCCCCGTGTGCAGTTCCACGACGGGCGCGAGGACCCGCACGGCTCCGTCGATCTGGCGCGGATCGGGGTCGATGAACAGCGAAACGCGGATGCCGCTGTCCGACAAGCGCTTTACGATCGGGCCAAGCGTCACATGGCTTCCAGCGACGTCGAGACCGCCTTCGGTCGTGATTTCTTCGCGGCGTTCGGGCACGACGCAGCATGCATGAGGACGGGTCTTGACGGCGATGGCGGTCATTTCCTCCGTCGCCGCCATCTCGAGATTGAGGGGGGCCTCGATCTCGGCCATGATCCGGCGGATGTCCTCATCGCGGATGTGCCGGCGGTCCTCGCGAAGATGCGCCGTAATGCCATCGACCCCCGCCTCCACCGCGATGCGGGCAGCGCGAATGGGATCGGGGAGGAAGCCTCCCCTGGCATTACGAAGCGTAGCGACGTGATCGATATTCAAGCCAAGGCGAACGGCAGGCATGTTTCTCATCGCGCGGATGCCGCTGCAGCCTCATGGTTGGCTCTACTATGGGCGCGCCTCTCCTGCTGGGCCTGAAGCATGCGGCGCACGACGAAATAAATCAGGATCGCCGTGAGGCCTCCGAGCGGGAGGGCACCAAGCGCCATCGGTTTCAAGATTGGCCAAAGGCCTTTGAACGCCGTTGCGACGCCATCCGGCGAAGCCTCGCTGATGCTGACGCCGAGGGCCTGCGCCCCTGTCGAAAGCTTGCCGATCTCGGCGTTTGCGGAGTCGCCCAGAAAAAGGTTCCCGACCGCAAACGTCGATCCCCAGATGATGGGGTAGGTGAGGGGATTGCCCGCACAAGTTCCGACGGCTGACGCCATGACGCTTCCCCGAAAGAGAAGCGCCAGAAGAGCGGCAAGCATCATCTGGCAACCCAGGAACGGCGTGAAGATGGCAAAGACGCCTACGGCACAGCCGATCGCTATGCTGTGAGGCGTCGCCTTTATCCGCCACAGCCGGAAGATCATGTAGCGGAAGGACCTTTCGAAACTTCGGGCCGGCCAAACCGCATTACGCAGACGCTCGACCGGGGAAAGCGGTGTTCGGCGTTTAAAAAGCATGTCTCCCAGCCATACAGAGGTAACAGAACGTTAAGGCGCAGCCCCCACTCCGGGTTCCCGACAGAGGCATCTGCCCCTAAACCTTCAAGCCTCGGCTACCCGGTTTTATGGGCGGCACATGTGATAATGAAGCAGGCAGTTGATCGGGCGCGAAATGAGGAATGTCAAGCTGAATGAGGGAAATAAACGGAATTTCAAATTCCGCGCGGCCGCCGGAGCGGTCAATGAGCGCGGCGGCTGCGACAATGTTGCCGCCGAGCGCCCGAGCCGCGTCCATGCATTCCCGCGATGACAATCCCGTGGTTACAACATCCTCTACGAGCAAGCACCGCTGCCCGGCATCGATGGTGAAGCCGCGTCTCAGCTCGAAGGCACCCGCAACGCGCTCAAAGAAAATCGCGGGCAGGCCAAGTTGCCGGCCCATCTCATATCCGACGATGACGCCGCCCATGGCGGGCGACACGATAAGGTCTGCGGCGATGCCCGCAGCCCCTATCTTTTCTGCAAGGGATGCGCAGAGCCGCTCGGAGCGGCGGGGATCCATCAGGACGCGCGCGCATTGCAGGTAGGCGCTCGAATGGAGTCCGGAAGAAAGGATGAAATGGCCTTCGAGCAGCGCGCCTGCTTCCCGGAATTCCTTGAGGACGGCGTCCTCTGTCAGCATCGGTGCCTCACGCTATGGGGCGGGTGTTTCAGGAAAGGACGCGGCTCGCTGAACTCACCACGTTCAGGCTTTTTACTCCATTCAGCATATCCGTCAAATGCTTAAGGTCGAGAACCTCAACGTCGATCAGCATCTGGGTATAATCGCGCTCACGGTTCACCATCTGGAGCTTGTCGATATTCGCGCCGGCCGCGCCGACCACGCTCGCGATCTTCCCAAGGCTTCCCGGCTCATTGACGGCTATAACCTGGATGCGGGCGGGGAAAAGCTCGGTCGCCCCTTCCCTGATGTCCCACGTCACGTCGATCCAACGGTCGAGTTGATCTTCATAGTCGCGTAAATGCGGCGAGTGGATCGGGAAAATCGTAATACCTTTGCCTGGGTCGAGAATGCCGACGATGCGGTCTCCGGGAACCGCGCCGCCCTCACCAAAATGAACGCTGGAGTAGCCGTTCACGCCTCGGATTGGAATGCCCTTGGCGCCTTCCTCGTCCTCTTCGCCGGCCAAAATTCCTGGCCACCGGAATTTGAAGCTCGTCACACGGCGCAGATTGAACCAGCCTTCATCGTTGCGGGTGATGGTGCGGCGCTTCGGGGCGCCCTCCTGCACGAGATTCGGGTCCACGGTCTTCAGAACCTCGTCCGCGGTTGTCTCACCACGGCCGACCGCCGTCAGTAGAATCCTCCACACTCTTCTGGCCAAGCCGCGGCAGGACAGGCGCCAGATCGGTGTCTCCGGATTTCCCGGCACGCTCGAGAGCAGCCCTCATGATGTCGCGGCCAAGCGAGAGATACTGTTTGCGAACGACTTCCTTTGTGGCTCGCCGGATGGCGGAGCGTGCCTTCCCGGTCATAACGGCGCCTTCCCAGGCCGCGGGCGGCGTCTGGGCATCCGAAAGGATGATCTCGACCTCGTCGCCGTTCTTCAGCTCGGTCATCAACGGCAAATGCCGGCCATTGATTTTCGTGCCGACGCAATGATTGCCGACATCGGTATGGACGGCATAGGCGAAATCGATGGCGTTCGCGCCGCGTGGCAGTGCAATCAGGCGGCCCTTCGGTGTGAAACAAAACACCTGGTCGAGGAAAAGTTCGAGCTTGGTATGCTCGAGAAACTCCTCGGGATTATCGCCTTCAAGCAGATTGTCGACGAGCTTGCGAAGCCATTGATAGGCCGAGCTTTCGCTAGGGGCCGGCCCTTTCGTGCCGCGCGAGTCCCCCTTCAGCCTGGCGAGCGCTGCCAGCTTGTAGCCCGAGTGCGCCGCAACTCCATATTCAGCGATCTGGTGCATCACCGCTGTACGCACCTGCAATTCGACGCGCTGGTGCCGAGGACCGACGATCGTTGTGTGGATCGACTGGTATTCGTTATGCTTCGGCGTCGAGATGTAGTCCTTGAAGCGCCCCGGAACCACGCGCCAAGTCGTATGAACCACGCCGAGCGCGGCGTAGCAGTCTTGGAGCGTGGGAACGATGACGCGAAAACCGTAAACGTCTGAAAGTTGCTCCAGGCCGATCTGTTTATTCTGCATTTTGAGCCAGATCGAGTAGGGCTTCTTCTCGCGGCTGAACACCTCCGCCTTGATGGACTGTGCTTCGAGCTTGGCTTTCAGCTCGGTCGCGATTTCGGCGGTCAGCCCACGGTTCTGATCGCGCAGAACATTGAGCCGGGACATCAGCGTTTCGTACGCAGCCGGGTGAAGCCACCGGAAGGACAGCTCCTCAAGCTCGTCGCGGATTTCCTGGATGCCCATACGGCCGGCAAGAGGCGCGTAAATGTCCATCGTTTCCTGCGCGATGAGCCGCCGCTTATCGGGCCGCATGTGCTCAAGCGTGCGCATATTGTGCAGCCGGTCTGCGAGCTTGACGAGCAGCACGCGGACGTCGCTTGAAATCGCGATCAGGAGCTTCCGGAAATTTTCGGCCTGCTGCGTCTTCTTGGAAACGAGATTGAGTTTCTCGATCTTCGTCAAACCGTCGACAAGGGAAGCGATGTTCGGGCCGAACAAGCGCTCGATCTCGTCCTTGGTGGTTTGCGTATCCTCGATCGTATCGTGAAGAAGCGCGGTCGCGATCGTCTCGTCGTCGAGCTTCAGGCTGGTCAAAATCGACGCAACCTCAAGAGGATGCGAAAAGTAGGGGTCGCCCGAGGCTCGCTTCTGTTGGCCATGCGCCTTCATGGCATAGACATAGGCGCGATTTAGCAAAGCCTCGTTCGCTTTAGGATTGTAGCTCAGAACCTTTTCTACGAGATCGTATTGCCGCATAATCGGCTGCGATCTCGTCTGAGTTTCAAGCTGCACGGCCTTGCCAGCCTTTTAATTTCAACTCAAGATATTTAAAATCAATCTCCACCTAGCACAACGCAAGAAGCGGCTTCCCCCCAGCTTATGACCCTTTCGAGCGTCCGCCGCTCGCTGCTTCAGCGGGAATGCTGCGAGCCAACCCTTGCAGCAGCTCTTCTTCCGTAATGCGGTCTATCATGGCGTCGGAATACTGATCGTCCGGGCCGAGGACATTGACCGGGCGCGCGCTCGGGAGCGCGGGAGCCGCTTCGGGCTCGGGCTCGTCAACCTCGACGTGGGCTTGCAGGGAGTGTATGAGATCTTCCTTGAGATCTTCTGGTGAGACCGTCTGATCCGCAATTTCGCGGAGGGCGACGACGGGATTCTTGTCGTTGTCCCGGTCGATGGTGATCGGCGCGCCCGAAGAGACCGCCCGCGCCCTGTGCGCGGCGAGAAGAACCAGTTCGAAACGGTTCGTAACTTTATCGACGCAATCTTCGACGGTGACGCGAGCCATGAAAACCTCAGATGTTGGGATGTCGCCAAAATAGGCGCTGCCTTCCGCGTTTGCAAGCTGATGCTGAAGCGTGGCGGCTTCATGGCAGGGAAAAAGCTTCCAGCCCGCAAGCGTCTTTGTCAATCATGATATGTGTGAACTCTCCGTGTGGAGATCGCTTTTCCGCCGCCGGGGTCGCGCAGCGCAGATGAAAGCGCGTTTTACGAGGCGGGGTCGGGTGAGCGATGGCTTCTATCGGTTCTTGTTGCATCGGAACCTCCTTCCCCGGCTTCGGCCGGATGGGCGACGGTCTGGAACGCGAGGCGCAAGTATTTATCTACGGCGGAATGCCATCCGCAACCGTGGGTTTCGAAGAGTGAACAGGTTCGTTGCGATTTACCCAGCCGCGCCTTCCGATGTCATGGCGGGTCATAAAATCGGCATCGGCCTCGCTAGAGGCCGAGCTAACCAATTCGTTTTTTTGGATGCCGATGAACGTCGGCCAAGCGGTTAGGCGCACTCGCGCAACGGCTCGATTTATATATCCTGTCCGGCCACGGCAGGAATACGGGCGCGTGCTGGTTGATGGGTTGCTTCAGAGGCGTTCGGCAGCGCTTCCTCATGGTCAGGCGCCGACAGCGCCTCTTTGGCTTTGACGGCCCAGTTCCAAAGGGCTTCTGCCGGAATGGGGAGCATCATGAACCAGTGTTCCAAAATCCCCAAAGCCAGGATCACAATATAGAAGGTGTAGGCCAACAACTCGAATGAGCCGCTCTGGGCCGCCATCGCCTTGTCCACGAGGACGGCGGTCGCGATGGTGGAGACGGTAATCGACACCGGGAACAGAAGGTTCATCGGCCTCTTTTTCATAAAGCTCGACAGGTAGCGCAACTGTTCCGGGAAAAAGTGTTCATTCAGATTTCTGACGCCCAGCACCGCATTTAACTTCGCGCTCGTGTGCATGAGCCAGATAATTGTGTAGGTCCAGGAGCCGACATGATTTTGGCCATTCATCGTCGAAAAGCAGATTACGACCCCAATCGAGGCTGCAAAAATCTCGTGATACATGCTCGTCTCGACGGCGTGCCAAAAATGGCGGGCCCCTGTGCAGGACGACGGGCAGGGCGTTGTCCGGGGACCGGTTATCATGCCGGTATAGAATGTGAATTGCGTCCACGCCCAGGCCAGGAGGCCGAAGGTGAAACTCAAATAGGCCGATACGAGGGTGTCACTCTGGCTCGTAACGATGAGACCGTAAATAGACGCCACAAGGACGACTGTCGCGCCGAGGAAACTCCATTTATAGGTATATTTAGGCAGATTATTGAGATAGAGGACGGCTCCTGTGCTGAACCACCAAACGAAGAGAACAAACAAAACCGGGAGCACGTACGTAGTCACCTTATCCTCGCCATGCTGGGGCTAACCGCATCTGGATTTTTGGGCTCGCCTCTTCATCTCGGCGCACAGCACACAATCAGATAAATTCTGCGGAACTGATCAGGATATCTTAAAAATCTTTCCTTGGTTCCACGAGTAACATAGACGTGTCGACGTTAAACTCTTCGTTCCGGATAAAGTGAGCGTGGAGCTTTCCAAAGGAGGCAGTTGCACAACGGTCCTCGGCGGGCGTCGATGTCTTTGGCGCATTTTGGGCTTTTCTTGAGCGCTTAGCATCTATAGCCCCAGCCCTTTTTGCCAACGTCCTGACGTGCAGCCCGGACACCGTTCTCGACTACCTCGCCAGAGATTTAGCCTCACAAACTCGATCGAATGTGTTATCCTTCGCACCGATTAGGTAATGCTCCTCCCATGCTTGCCAACCGTGAATTCGAATTGAAGCTCGCCTTATCCGAGGAGGATTACGAGCGGCTTCTTGCGCATCCGAAGTTGTCCGACCCCAAGCTCGATCGGTCGGAGAAACTTCTGAAATCAATTTACTATGATACGCCCGATCTTCGGCTTCGCGATCTCGGAGTAGCACTCCGGGTTCGTAATGATGACAGAGGCTTCGTCCAGACAATTAAAGCGGACAGACGTTTCGAGGCAGGCCTTTCCAACCCCATAGAAGTCGAGGCGCAGGTCGCCAGTGCCGAGCCCGATCTCAAGTGCATCCGCGACAAAGGCCTGCGCCGCAAGCTCTCTGGGGCACTGAGCGGCTCAACCCTCACGCGGGCCTTCGAAACCGTCGTGACGCGAACCTCCTATAAGTTGGGAACGGGCGACAGCCTTGTCGAACTCGCTCTGGATCGAGGCGAGGCGCGCGCCAAAAGGCGTAAAGAGCAAATTCTGGAGGCGGAACTCGAACTCCTCCAAGGCGATCCGAAGGTTCTGCTGGGGATCGCACAAGAGCTTTTCGCCGGGCGGGCCGTGCACTTGTCTCCGATGAGCAAGGCGGAGCGGGGGTATCGGCTTCTTCTTAAAATGCCGAAGGTGCGCACCGAAGTTGCTCCGGCCAAGGCCAAGCCTATAAATATCAAGCCCGGCCAAGCCTGCGGCGCAGCCTTTGCTGAGATCTTTCGATCGGCGCGGGAACAGATCATCAACAATAGAACCGTGGTGCTGGACGCGGAAATAGCGGAAGCCGCGCACCAGTTGCGGGTAGGCTTGACGCGCCTTCGCGCCGCGCACAGGGCATTGAAGGCGCGTTTGGATACGCCATCCTTTCATCAGCTTGAGGATGATGCCCGCGCAGTGGCGCGCAATGTCGGAGAACTCAGGGATGCGGATGTTTTGATCGGAGACATCTATGCTCCCGTTGCCAGCGCCGTTCCAGACCAGCAAGGTTTTGATGCCCTTCTTAGCGCGCTTCAGGCTCATCGCGCAGCCAAGCAGGATTCGGCGCGTCAGTGCCTTCAAAGTGAGCAATGGTCGCGCCTCCTTTTGAGCCTGGTGCTGTGGCCGGCCGTGCTCGAAGCAGAGACGGCCCTCCAGCAGCAGTCTGTCGAGGACTACGCGAAACATGCCTTGAAAAAGCGCTGGAAGAAGGTAGCCAGGTGCGGCCGCGCCATCGCGCAACTCGACCCTGAAGAGAAGCACAAGATGCGCCGCTCTCTGAAGAAGCTGCGCTATATGACCGAGTTTTTTGCGCCGCTCTTCCCGAGCAAGGAGGTCAAGCCTTTCGTGAAGCAGCTTAAGACGTTGCAGGACATTTTCGGCTATGTGAACGACGTTCGGATGGCTGAACAGCTTCGCACCATTGCTGCGGAGCGCGGCGACGGACCGGACTGCGCCGTTGCAGCCGGCATTGTGCTCGGTGCGCATGAAGAAAAAGCCGCCGAGGCCTGGGCGCATGCGCAGGAAGAGTGGCGCCGGCTCAAATCCCGCGACCGCTTCTGGGTGTAAACGCTTACGGGGCGGGCGGAGCGGGGTCGCTTCGCCCTTGGTTTGCGGAAGCGCCGTCAAGGTCACGATGCGACCGCTTTCATGTGTTACAATTTCTGATTGCAAAAACGCCGCTCGCATATATTGTTTGCGCAAACAATTCTTGAAGCTTTTGTGACGCCTTATACGGCTGATATGACGTACGAAAATGGCAGCGAAAACAGAGCCCTGTCAGTGAATCGCCCCTTGCCGGCATTGCCGGGCGGGGCTCCTATCGACCCGGCCCGATTTGCGAAGCTCGTATGGGAGATTTCCGATCCCACCGCGCATGCGGCCATTCGGGAAGCGATTTATGTCCGGACGCTGTTCGGGCTTCAGTGCGAACTCGTGAAATTGCAGAAGTGGGTCCACGCCAAAAAGCTCAAGATCGTCGTGATTTTCGAGGGGCGCGACGCCGCAGGAAAAGGCGGCATGATCAAGCGCGTCACCCATCGAATGGATCCGCGGCAGTACCGCGTCGTGGCGCTCGGCACGCCCACGGAGCGGGAACGCAGACAGTGGTACTTTCAAAGATACATTGCGCATCTTCCCGCAGGCGGCGAGATCGTTTTCTTCGACCGGAGCTGGTACAACAGGGCGGGCGTCGAGCGGGTCATGGGGTTCTGTTCGGACGCCGAATATGAAGAGTTTTTGGAGACCTTGCCTTATTTCGAGAACATGATCACGCGTTCCGGCATCGTGCTGATCAAGTATTGGCTCTCCATATCGCTCGCGGAACAGCGCCGCCGGCTGATGGCGCGGCTTCAGAGTCCCTTCAAGGAATGGAAGCTGAGCCCGATGGATATCGAATCCCTCAAGCGCTGGGATGACTACACCAAAGCCAAGGATGTCATGTTCCAGCGCACGCACCGTCCTCAAGCCCCCTGGTGGGTTGTCGACGCGGACGATAAGCAAAGGGCCCGGTTGAATTGCATCCATCATCTTCTGAGCCAGGTTCCCTACCGGGATCTTCCAGCGCGGACCCTTGCCATGCCGGAGATATCCGACACCCCGGATTCTGAACGGAAGCGCGCTTTGAGCGCATTCTATGTTCCGTCGGCCTACTGACACGCTGCAAAGGACTATTGCCCGAAATAAAGCCCCTCGGCCGGTTTGCATGCTCGTTGCGAAAGGCGGCATCCCGTTCGACCCCTCGGATCGGCTTGCGCTTGCGTCCGCATTGCCTGGGCGGGATCTTACGAAAAGGCGCTGTTTACATCTGCTGTAGCGTTTCATGCCAGGGCAGCCAAGAGGCAGCGCTGCGAACTGATGTCATCGCCTTCGCTTTCGAACATGCGGCGCCAGCCAAGGTAGCTTGGGAGATATTTTGTAGCCACGCCGTTGAACCGGCGCATCCAGGTTTTCAGGCGGCTGTGGTAGGCGTTGACGTTTTGAATATGAAAGACGCCCCGGCTGCGTTCGCCGTCGCGGGCGGAGAGCCCCACATGGCCAAGGCCATTTTCGGTGGCGAAAGAGGCATAGGCACGCGCGCCGTCGCTGACGAGCACGGCATCCTTGGCGACAACCGGTGTGAGGACCCGGTAGAACTCGGCGACCTTGAGGCTTTCGAGCACGCCATCCGCCGTGGCGCCCGAGCGGTCGCGCAGCACCAGCACAGGAACCTGTTCGTCTGACGCCCCAGGTTTGGATGCTGTGCCGCCCCGCTTGCGCGGCGCCCGGCCCATGTTGCGCGCCCCTTTGAAAGACTTAAGAAAAAACGTCTCGTCCGCTTCTACAATGCCGCTGACCGCTCCGGCTTTGTTGTCTTTGGCAAGGCCGAGAAACCGGTGCCGCCACCGGAACGCCGTGGGCACGCTGACGCCCGATTTCCGCGCAGCCTTGCGCACGCTCACGCTGTCCGCGACAGCTTGAGCGTAGGTTTTCCAGGCTTCACGCTTATGCAACCGCGCCAGCGGCGTTCCGGTGAGGGCGTTAAAGCTCTTGCGGCAATCTCGGCAGCGATAGCGCTTCAAACCGCAGGCTCTGCCCCACGATCCCACATTCTTGCTCTGGCAATGGGGACAGATAATTTGCACGGCAAACCGGGCTTCGATCAGGGACGTGACTTCGGCCAGGTCTCCGTGGCCGGAAAGCATCGCGGCGATGGTTTGGCGTTGAACTTCGGTCAGTTCCCCCAGTTCCGCTATCAACTGCTGGAATTGCAAGTTATCCATGGAAACCCTCTCAAGCTGGAACATAACCAGAACATAAGGGCTTCAACAAGAGATGTAAACAGCGCCTACGAAAAAGCGCCTTGCCGGGAAGTTAACTCTGTTAAGCTATTGATTCTATACGTAAATTTCAGGAGAACGTCTGCGCCGCCGCGGCTGCGAAGGGCGAAAGCGTGGTTAATATGTGCGGCTGGACTATATTTAACGGACTTTAGCGCGTCCGAATCCCGCCAAAAATACATTCGCTTAACCCTGTTTTTTGGACGCGAAAATCTTAGCAGTTCCAATGGCTTATTCGCATTAAGGCGGGCGCGGGCTGCTCTCTTTTAACGTCCAATTAACGCATTTCGGGCGCAAATTCAGGCCGGAAATAAATCCAGCGCGCGGACGTTAACCAACCGCGCATTAACGCATCGGCGCGGCAACGGTCCGTTCACCATGAGCGTGCGCCCTTTCGCCATCTCAGCGGTGAGGCTCGGCGTGTTCCGGCTCCCGCAACGCTTCCTCGAACGCCGCGATCCACTCCTTCTGATCCGCCGTCAGCTTCCCCTCCGCATCGAGCCGCTTCAGGATCGCCAGCCCCCTCGCCAGATGCTGGCGCTTATCCTTCGCTCCCGCCTCGGCAAGCTGCCACGCGCTCACCACGAGGTCCGTCTGCCAGACCACGTTGTTGGGGTCTCGCGCGGCGAGCTGCTTTCGAATGTCGAGTCCGTCGTTGAAGGCTTTGAGCGCGCCGTCGCGGGCGGCGCTGATGTCGCCGACGCGGTCATAGTACCGGGACAAATCCTGCTGCCATAACGTGTTGTTTGGGTCTTTCTCGGTCAGCTTCTTCGAGGTGTCGAAGGCGGCTTGGTAGTCAATCAAAGCGCCGTCTCCAACACGCTCGTAACTGATACAAAGATCGCGCTGCCATTCGGCGTTGTTGGGGTCGCGCGCGGCGAGCTGCCTTGCAATGTCGAGTCCGTCGTTGAAGGCTTTGAGCGCGCCGTCGCGGTCGCCTCGGGCGGCGCTGATGTCGCCGATCTTGTTATAGCTGACGGAGAGATCGCGCTGCCATTCGGCGTTGTTGGGGTCGCGCGCGGCGAGCTGCCTTGCAATTTCGAGTCCGTCGTTGAAGGCTTTGAGCGCGCCGTCTCGGTCGCCCCGGGCGGCGCTGATGTCGCCGATCTTGTCATAGCTGACGGAGAGATCGCGCTGCCATTCGGCGTTGTTGGGGTCTCGCGCGGCGAGCTGCCTTGCAATGTCGAGTCCGTCGTTGAAGGCTTTGAGCGCGCCGTCGCGGTCGCCCCGGGCGGCGCTGATGTCGCCGATCTTGTCATAGCTGACGGAGAGATCGCGCTGCCATTCGGCGTTGTTGGGGTCTCGCGCGGCGAGCTGCTTTTCGAATGTCGAGTCCGTCGTTGAAGGCTTTGAGCGCGCCGTCTCGGTCGCCCCGGGCGGCGCTGATGTCGCCGATCTTGTCATAGCTGACGGAGAGATCGCGCTGCCATTCGGCGTTGTTGGGGTCCCGGCTGCTCAGCGCGAGAACGAGCGATTGGCCGCGCTCATAGTGTTGCGAAGCCTTTTCGCGGGCTCCGAGCTTTGCCTCGACATCGCCGAGCAGGAAATAGCTCCAGTGAATGTAATAGGGGTTATCGATCGTTGCATGGAGCGCAACAAGGCGCTCGAAGGAGGTTTTCGCGTCTTTCAGGCTGCCCGCCCGCCCTTGAATCTGGCCGAGATACCAGAGGGTTTCCCAATCGCCAGGATCGAGCTGGGCCGCCTCTGCGTAAGCGGCGAGCGCTTTCGCCGTATCGTAGAGATAAGCCAGCGCTCCGAGCTTCTTTGCCGCCTGCGCCGCCTCCTTCCGGGCTTGGGCCTCAGCCTCCCCGTGATGCGCCATTCTCGCCGTTGCGGCGAGCTTCTGCTTTGTCAGCAGGGCTTCGATCTCATCCGGGCCGAAGCCCTGGGCCTGCATTTCTTCGAGGCTCAGATTTTTTTCCCTGGCCACATCGGCAATGACAGCGCCTGCCATCTGCACCGCATTGAGTTGGCCGGGCGGCGCTGGAGGAGCGGCAGCCGCTTGCGAGGCGATTTCATAGAAAAGCTCGTTATAGAGCGCCTTCAGGACGGCGGCGGCGAGAGTATGTGCAGAGGCGAAGCAGCGCTGGTCAACGGTCTCGGCCTCCATGATCCGCGTGCGAAATGCGCTTTGCCGCGCCCCCGCATCCCCGTCGGAGGCGGGAGCCGCGCCCATAAAGCTCGCGGGAGCAACGAACATCAGGCGCGGCTTGTTCCCTTCCACGGCCCAGTCATATTCCATCTCGGTGATGGAGCGCTGGCCGTTGTCGCCGTTCGGCTCCCATCCCCGGTAATGGCCGATGAGGCCCACGAGAATATGGCTCTCCGCAACCCTTTCACGGCATAGGCGGATGGGCGGGCGGGAGCGCGCGCTCCACTCTTCCATCGCGTCGAGCCGGAACCAATCGTGGCCGCGCAAGTCCTCAATCAGTTGTGCGCGATAGGCGCTGAGATCCGCGCCCGTGGAGCTGAGGAAAACCGACAAGGCCGCGCTCATAGCCTGAGAGCTGGGGAGAGACGCTCGCGCAATCTCGAGATTCAATGCTTCATGAGTGTGGAAGCGTGTATAGCGCAGGTGGCGGCGAAGGCAAAGCTCACATGCACGAGGCAAGCGACACAAAAGCGGTGCTGATCTGCGGGCCGACGGCGAGCGGGAAGTCGGCGCTTGCGCTGGAGCTGGCGCGGGAGTTCGGCGGCGTCGTCATCAACGCCAACTCGATGCAGGTCTATGCCGAGCTGCGCATCATCACGAACCGGCCCACGCCCGCCGACGAGGCGAGCGTACCGCACCGGCTTTATGGGGTCCGCCCCGCGCGCGAGCCTTATTCCGCCGCGCTCTGGCTCGCGGATGTGAAGGCGGCGCTCGACGAGGCGGGAAGGAAAGGGCGGTTGCCGATCATCGTTGGCGGCACAGGGCTTTACTTCAAGGCGCTGACGGAAGGGCTGTCCGACATCCCGGACATCCCGGACGAGGTCCGCGCCCGCACCCGGCTTCTCGCGCAGACGGAGCCGCCGCAGGCGCTGCACGCCGAGCTTGCGCGCCGCGATCCGCTGACCGCCGCGCGCCTTCGCCCCACCGATCCGCAGCGCATCGTCCGCGCGCTCGAAGTGCTCGAAGCCACGGGCCGCCCGCTCGCCGAATGGCAGGCGGCGAAACAGCCGCCGCTCCTGCCGCTCGCCCGCGCCTTCCCTCTCGTGATGAGCGTGGATCGCGCCGAGCTTTATCGCCGCTGCGATGCGCGCTTCGACGCGATGGTCGCGGAAGGCGCGATCGAGGAAGCGCGCGAGATTGCGGCGCTCGGCCTCGATCCCGCGCTGCCCGCGATGCGCGCCGTGGGGCTGCCGCCGCTTATGGCATACACCCGAGGCGAGATTGTTTTCGAGGAGGCTCGCGAGCGCGCCAAAACGAGCACGCGCAATTACGCCAAGCGACAGATAACTTGGATAAACAGCAATTTTAAAACGTGGAATGTGCATTATGAGAAAGAAAAGGAAAGAACAAAACGTGATGCGACAATCTTTCTCCAAAATGTCTTGACCTCGGCGCGGTAGGGGGGTAACCGCAATGCCACTGATGACGCGGCCGGTGGGGCCGCAATTTCTTTGGAGTTCGCATGGCACGCGCGATGACAGGCGCCGAGATCGTCCTTCAAGCCCTCGCCGATCAGGGCGTTGAGCACATTTTCGGATATCCCGGCGGCGCTGTTCTTCCGATTTACGACGAGATTTTCAAGCAGACCAGCGTCAAGCACTTTCTCGTGCGTCACGAGCAGGGCGCGGTGCATGCGGCGGAGGGCTACGCTCGCTCCAGCGGCAAGGTGGGCGTGGTGCTCGTCACCTCTGGCCCAGGTGCTACGAACGCGGTGACAGGGCTCGCCGATGCGCTGATGGATTCGATCCCGGTCGTCTGCATCACAGGGCAGGTTTCAACAGCGCTGATCGGCTCCGACGCCTTCCAGGAATGCGACACGGTCGGCATCACGCGGCCCTGCACGAAGCACAATTACCTCGTGAAGGACGTGAACGATCTCGCGCGCGTTATGCACGAGGCGTTTTACGTCGCTCAGAACGGGCGGCCAGGGCCGGTCGTCATCGACATTCCGAAGGACGTCCAGTTCGGAAAGGGGAACTATGTCGCCCCCAGCAAGGTCGTTCACCGTACGTATCGCCCGCAGGTGAAGGGCAATCCCCAGGCCATCCGGGAGGCGGTCGACCTGATCGCGAATGCCAAGCGGCCGATCTTCTACACGGGCGGCGGCGTCATCAATTCCGGGCCGAATGCTTCGCGGCTTTTGCGCGAGCTGGTGGACCTGACCGGGTTTCCGATCACTTCGACGCTGATGGGGCTTGGCGCGTATCCCGCGTCGTCGACGCAGTTTCTCGGGATGCTCGGCATGCACGGCACCTACGAGGCCAACCTCGCCATGCATGGCTGCGATGTGATGATCTGCGTCGGCGCGCGTTTCGACGACCGCATCACGGGCCGGCTCAACGCCTTCTCGCCCGGTTCGAAGAAGATCCATATCGACATCGATCCCTCGCAGATTTCAAAAAACGTGCGCGCCGACCTTCCGATCATCGGGGATTGCGGCTACGTGCTCGAAGAAATGCTGCGCGTTTGGCGGTCCCGGTCGCCGCAGGTCGACAAGAAAGCGATCAAAGCCTGGTGGGCGCAGATCAACGCTTGGCGCGAGAAGGATTGCCTGAAATACAAAAATCGCGACGACGTGATCATGCCGCAATACGCGATCCAGCGGCTGTACGAGCTGACGAAAAATCGCGACACCTACATCACGACCGAGGTCGGCCAACATCAGATGTGGGCGGCGCAGTACTATCACTTCGACGAGCCGAACCGCTGGATGACGAGCGGCGGCCTCGGCACCATGGGTTACGGCATTCCAGCCGCCGTGGGCGTGCAGGTTGCCCATCCCGAGAGCCTCGTCATCGACATCGCGGGCAAGTCCTCCACCATGATGACGGTGCAGGAGTTGTCGACGGCGGCGCAGTACGATCTGCCCATCAAGATATTCATCTTGAACAACGAGTATATGGGCATGGTGCGCCAATGGCAGGAATTGCTGCACGGCGGACGCTACTCCCATTCCTATGCGGAGGCGCTGCCCGATTTCGTGAAGCTCGCGGAAGCGTTCCACGGCGTCGGCCTGCGCGCGGAGAAGCCGGAAGAGCTCGACGATCTCATCATCCAGATGATCGAGACGCCAAAACCGGTGATCCTCGACTGCCGGATTCACAAGCTGGCCAACTGCTTCCCAATGATCCCATCGGGCGAAGCGCACAACAACATGATCTTCGGCGACAAGTCGGCGAACGAGGACATCTCGTTCGAGGTCTCGGACGCCGGCAAGATGATGGTTTGACGACCGTTTGCGCGATCGCCGCCGCGGCGGCGATCGGAGCCAAGGGTGGAATGCAATGAACAAGATCGAGTGGGGTTCGGCGATGCCGTCGGGGGATCCATATTCGCGGATCGAAAGACATACGATAGCGGTGCTGGTTGACAATGAGGCGGGCGTGCTGGCGCGCGTCATCGGCTTGTTCGCCGGACGCGGATACAATATCGACAGCCTGACCGTGAGCGAGGTCAGCCACGAGGCGAACGAGTCGCGCATCACGATTGTCACGACCGGCTCGGTCGAGATCATCGATCAGATCAAGAGCCAGCTTGGCCGGCTCGTTCCCGTTCATGGGGTGACGGACCTGACGGTGAAGGGCGACCCGATCGAGCGCGAGCTTGCACTTGTGAAGGTGGCGGGCAAGGGCGAGAAGCGCGTCGAGAGTCTCAGGCTCGCGGAAGCGTTTCGCGCATCGGTTGTGGATGCGACCACGGATCATTTCGTCTTCGAGATCACAGGCCGTGTCTCAAAAATCGATAATTTCATCGCACTCATGAAGCCTCTCGGGCTTGTAGAAGTGGCGCGAACGGGCGTTGCCGCCATCGCCCGCGGTCCCGACGCGATGTGATCGTTGCCACGGGTGCGGTTTCGGGGTGCGTCGACTTTCAAAGGCTTGGCAGGATGCCGAAGAAGCCATGCTGCCCATGGTTCGACTGGGTCACCATGAGGGCACACCCATCGAACAGATTGCGCCTCATCCTGAGCTTGTCGAAGGATGGGGACAGGATTCACGGTTTTTCAGCAGCCTGTAAATCCATGGATGCGCGGGGCTTGCAAACGAGCCCCAGTGCTCACGTGTAATTCCATTGACCTCGCGGGCTTAGCTGCTTAAGCCGGATTGCGAATTTCAGAGCGTTTCGCGTCTTTCGCGCATCAGCACCAAACGCCGCGCCCTGATTGTCCACTAGAGCAGCCCGCATCCGTTTGGACGCGGATAAGCTGCTTTAGCACTTTAGAATCGATCAACTTTTCCGCCTTTAATCGTTTCCGATCAAAGGCGGGTTGATCCAAAGAAACTCCGAAGAAGGGAATCTCCATGCGCGTTTATTACGATCGCGATGCCGATATCAATCTCATCAAGGGCAAAAAGGTCGCCATCGTCGGCTATGGCAGCCAGGGCCATGCCCATGCGCTGAACCTTCGCGATTCAGGCGTTGCCGAGGTCGCCGTCGCTTTGCGCAAGGGATCGAACTCCGCCAAGAAAGCCGAAGCCCAAAAGATCCGCGTTCTCGAAGTGGCCGAGGCGGCGAAATGGGCGGACGTGGTCATGATGCTGACGCCGGACGAGTTGCAGGCCGACATCTACAGCGAGCACCTTCACAATAATCTCCGCGAAGGCGCTGCGCTGTTCTTCGCACATGGGCTCAACATCCATTTCAATCTTATCGAGCCGCGCGCCGATCTCGATGTCGGTATGGTGGCGCCGAAAGGGCCAGGACACACGGTGCGCGGCGAGTATCTGAAGGGCGCGGGCGTCCCCTGCCTCATCGCCATCGCCAAAGACGCGAGTGGCAACGCGCACGAACTCTGTCTCTCCTACGCAAGTGCCATCGGCGGCGGCCGCGCTGGCATCATCGAGACCACCTTCAAGGAAGAGTGCGAGACCGACCTTTTTGGCGAGCAGAGCGTTCTATGCGGCGGCCTCGTCGAGTTAATGCGCGCAGGCTACGAGACATTGGTCGAGGCCGGATATGCGCCCGAGATGGCCTATTTCGAGTGCGTCCATGAAGTAAAGCTGATCGTAGACCTGATCTACGAAGGCGGCATCGCGAACATGAATTACTCGGTCTCGAACACGGCCGAGTATGGCGAGTATGTGAGCGGCCCGCGCGTTGTGGATGCCCGCGTGAAGGAGACCATGAAGGCGGTTCTCGGCGACATCCAAAGCGGCACGTTCACCCGCGACTGGATGCTGGAGAACAAGGTCAACCAGACGAGCTTCAAGGCGATGCGGGCGAGATGCGACAGCCATCCTATCGAGGAGACGGGCCGGAAGCTGCGCGCGATGATGCCGTGGATCGCCGAGCGGGCGCTGGTCGACAAGACGAAGAATTAGCCAGAAAAGCCAATCGCCCCTCTCAAGAGAGGGGCGATGCGTTTTAGGCGACCGGCTCAGGGACGGGCGGATCGAGAACCGCCATAACGAAGCCATTCGAGTCATCGATGGCTTCTTCCCAAAGAGAAATGTACGTCGCAAGTGACGGGACCACACGCCCGACGACTTCACCGTGATCGAAAACCAGCTCTGCCTCGTATTTGCGGCAAAGACGCTGCATTTTATGATTCTCGGCAAGACAGTTCATATAAAGCCGGGCTACGCCGCGATTGCGCGCTGCGCGGATGATCCGACCGAGCAGTTCCGTGCCGATTCCGCGGTTCTGATACTCGTGTTCGACCGAGAATGCGCCTTCCGCATCCTTTGACCAGGAGTCTCCGATTTGGCACATTTCGGCGGCAGCTCGTATTTCGTGTCCGACGAAGAACCCATAGAGGATACTCTTCATCTCGTTGAGGCGAGATGCGTAGTCTATGATGAAGGCGTCGCTCACAGCCATTCCGAAGCGCAGCCGGCGGCTGTCTCGGTCAAGTCTTAGAAGGTGGTCGCGGAACTTGTCGCTTTCCGACAGCCACACTTTCCTAATGCTTCCTCCCCAGATGTGAGATTCAGGCATGAGAACCTCCTCTGGATGGTTGGAGGCCAATTGGTTTGGCCTTATTGGGTCACAACCGTATATGGCATAGGGTTAATAATTCCACAACCCACGCGATGCATAGGACCCATGAGTGGCGCAGTGCGACATCGTCTCAGGACGCTCCTGTGGAGCCAAAGCCTCCTTTGCCACGCCCGGTAGCGGCAAGCGATTTTGCACGTTTCAAGGTTACCACTAATATTGGGGCGATCACAAGCTGCGCAATTCTGTCACCACGACTTATGATAACTGATTCGGTGCCCAGATTGACGAGCAGAACCTGTATCTCGCCCCGATAATCGGCGTCTATGGTGCCAGGGGAATTAAGAACAGTGACCCCATACTTAAGAGAAAGCCCCGAACGAGGACGCACCTGCGCTTCAAAACCTTCAGGAATTTCAATGGCTATTCCAGTTGGAATAAGTGCGCGCGCGCCTGGGGAAAGTGTTAGTGGTTCGCCGGCTGGCAGGGCCGCCGGGAGGTCCAACCCTGCGGCCTGCTCGCTCCGGTAGTGTGGCGGAGGCAGCCCTTCGCCATGAGGCAGGACAATATAGCGCACGGTTGTCATTGCTGTGGAGTACCCGCGTCGCTGCTCTGCTGGACCAGCCAGTCGCTTGCCGCCCGCACCAACCGGTCCGCCACTTCTTCCTTCGACATTTCCGGCCAGCTCTGCACCCGCGAAGGTGTGATCACATGGACGGCGTTCCTGTTGCGGCCGAAGACGCCCCCCTGCGAAACGTCGTTGGCGACGATCCAGTCGCAGCCCTTGCTTTCGAGCTTCTTGACGGCCTGAGCAATAATGTTGCCGGTCTCCGCCGCGAAGCCGATGACCAGGCGGGGCCTGTTCGTGGAACGCTTCGCGATGGTTCTCAGGATGTCCGGGTTCTCGATCAGCCGAAGCTCTGGCGCGCTTTCGCTTTTCTTGATCTTCTCCGACTGAACGGATGCGGCGCGCCAGTCCGCGACGGCGGCGCTGAAGACCGCAATGTCGGCGGGCAGCGCCGCTTCCGCCGCTTCCAGCATCTTCTGCGCCGTTTCGACATGAACCGTGACCACGCCGCGCGGGTCGGGGAGAGCGTTGGGACCGGCGATCAGCGTCACACGCGCGCCGAGGCTGGCCGCCGCAACCGCGATGGCATACCCCTGCTTGCCGCTGGACCGGTTGCCGATGAAGCGGACGGGGTCGATCGGCTCGAAGGTTGGGCCAGCGGTGACGAGCACATTGCGGCCAGCCAGGGGCTTCGCGCTTTCGCCTTCGAGAACGCGCTCGGCGGCGGCCAGGATCTCGTCCACCTCCGCCATGCGGCCGAAACCGCTCTCGCCGCACGCCATCGGCCCCTCGTTCGGTCCGACGAAGTACACGCCGTCGGCCTTGAGCTGGCTGAAGTTCCGGCGCGTCGCGGGGTGCTCCCACATGCGCCAGTTCATGGCGGGCGCGGCGAGCACCGGCTTGTCGGCGGCGAGAAGCACCGTGCTGGCGAGATCGTCGGCGAGGCCATGCGCCATCTTGGCGAGGAAATCCGCGGTGGCGGGGGCGATGACGATCAGGTCTGCTTCGCGGGAAAGGCGAATGTGGCCGATCTCCGTCTCGTTCTTGAGATCGAACAATTCCGTGAAGGCAGGTTCCTCAGCCAAAACCGCAGCCGAGAGCGGCGTCACGAAATGCTGCGCGGCGCGCGTGAGGATGCAACGGACTTTTGCGCCGCGTTCCTTGGCGCGCCGGATGAAATCGAGGCATTTATAGGCGGCAATGCCGCCGCCCATAATGAGGAGTATGGATTTTCCTTGCATCGACCGGCTCCTTCGCCTGCCGGATCATATCGTGGCGGCATGCGCCCGTCATTATGGGCGCAGGAAGTTTCCTCAGTCCGGTTGAGCGCGCCCGCGGCGGTGACTATGTTCGCTCAGTTCATGAGGGGTGGCCAATTCCCTGGCCGCAGGCCCAAGGCGCCTTTGAAAGTTGCGTTGCATCCGGACACCAGGAACCCCGAAACACTGAACGAAATGGTCACCGAAGGGGTCGTGGCGATGATCTTCGACTCGGCGGGCGAAACCGAGACCGGTTTCATGGTCGAGGTCTTGTTCAGGGTGGTCACACCGTCGATGACGGTAAATGCGGAATTCTGTGATGTTGTCGAGCTGAACGTTCCTGATGATGGCACGATCAAGATCGCGCTTCCGCGCCGAAAAAAGGCCGAGAACTGATCGGTGGTGGTGGAATTGCCTGGTAGATTCTTCGGCGCGAAGATTGCTTGAACCGAGTCTCCAGTCGCTATCCCGGCGCCTCCGCACGCCCCGCTGGCGCTAGTGGAGTCTACTGTGATGAACATATCGCCCACCCATAGGGTCGGCGGGATGGTAGTGGCTGCATTGGCGGCAACGCTCATCGCAAGCGCGATGGCGGTTGTGGTAAGCCCATATTTCATGTTTGCCCCAAGATATGAAAAAACAATGCCCAATCTATCGGTTAAGTTATCCTCGAAAGAATCACGGAACCGAGTCGAGAAAGCTCATAGGTCAATTGCAGGCGCGTGCACAGACCTGCAAAGTTTGCCCACATTTTCTTGCGAGGGCTTTCCACAAGTCATTGAACTATCCGGACAGGAGCGCCCGACGCGGCATCGATTAGGTCATTGAGCGTTCTGGAGGCGACGGCCTGCGCAGAGAGACTTGGCTGCAGCCCATTCTTGTTCGCTCAGGACAGGAGCCACGTCGTAGGCAGGCTGAGAGAGAAATAGCTTCGCGCGCTCCTCAGCGAACTGATGCGCGCCAAAATCATTCAACGCGCTTTCCCCCGTTGGGCTTTCGGCATCGCTGCGCAGGATAAAGTCTCCGGCAGGTTTCGGGGAAATGCGCGCGCGCCTCAGGATGTCTATGGCATGGGCATCCGCCTTGACCTCCGCTTCGCGGGAATAGCGCAGCTGCAGCAGCATGGCCCGGAAGGCCGCGCGGCTATCCTCGGCCCAGGTCGTGAACTTGACGATGACCTTCATGCCGATGTTTCGGAGGAAAAGCGCTTCGGGATCTTTTTCCAGCCCATGGCCCATTTCATGCGCGAGCACGCCCGCAATCTCTTCGGGTGCTTTTGCCCGTTTGAGAAGCCCCGAAACGAGAACAATGTGACGGCCCGGCAGCGCGAAGGCGTTCTCCTGCTCGCCCTCCATGAGATGAAGCTCGAACCGCCGGCCGTAGGCGGAAGCGTCCTGCAGGCGGTCCAGGATGCGGCGCAGCGCAACCGCACCCTTTCCTTCGGCGCATTCGGGGGCGGCTGCTCCCAACAGCGCAACGCCCTGAAGACCGATTTTGCCGGCCACCGGTCCCGGAATCCAGCCGGCCATCAATTTCGGCGCCTCGAAAAGGCTGACGAAAAAAAGCGCTGCGGCGCCGAAGGCAAGAACAGCGCCAGCAAGAATGAGACCGAGGACTTTAAACAGCTGCATCGATGGGCCAACGGTGCGGGCCGGGGTTCTGCCTGCACATGTGACCCCGGCTTCCGATTTTAGCAAACAGGCAGTAACAGTCCGCGCCCGATTTGCACCGGCTTTGCTGGCGCAACTCTTGCAAATGGCAGCTTTCAGCCCTATACAGGGCGCATCTCGCACGCGGGGATTTTGTCACGCTGGGCCGTTCGCGGCCCTTTTTGGCATCCGGTGATGGCAAGGCCATTAACACCCGCGGAGGCTTAACCGGACGAAGGATAGCTATGTCTCTGCCACAATTCACGATGCGTCAGCTCCTCGAAGCTGGCGTCCATTTCGGTCACCAAACGCACCGCTGGAACCCGAAGATGCAGGATTACCTCTTCGGGACGCGCAACAAGATCCACATCATCGATCTGTCGAAGACGGTGCCGCTTTTGCATCAGGCCGTTGTCGCCACAAGCGATGTGGTGGCGCAAGGCGGCCGTATTCTTTTCGTCGGCACGAAGAGGCAGGCATCCGACGTCATCTCGGAAACCGCGAAGCGTTGCGCCCAGTATTACGTCAACCACCGCTGGCTCGGCGGCATGCTGACGAACTGGAAAACGATCACGAATTCGATCAAGCGCCTGCGCTATCTCGAAGATCTTGTAGCGGGCGAGGGCCAGGGCTTCACGAAGAAGGAGCTTCTGCAGCTGACGCGCGAGCGCGACCGCCTCGAGCAGGAACTTGGCGGTATCAAGGACATGGGCGGCGTGCCCGATCTTCTGTTCGTCATCGACACGAACAAGGAGGCGATCGCCATCGCCGAAGCCAAGAAGCTCAAGATTCCGGTCATCGCTATCATCGACAGCAACAGCAATCCGGACGGGGTAAACTTCCCGATCCCTGGCAACGACGACGCGGGCCGCGCCATCACGCTTTATTGCGACCTGATTGCGAGAGCAGCTATTGATGGCATCGAGCGCGCCCAGGGTGTGGCGGGCATCGATATCGGAGAAGCCGAAGAGGTTTCTGAAGCCGCTCTTGCCGATGCTGTCGTTGAACCGGCCAAGAACGGGCACGCGCCCGAGGCGAAGCCGAATGGGGAAGCCGCTGCGCCTAAGCAGAAGGCCAAAGCCCCTGAGCCCGCTGTTGCGGAAGTCGAGGAGACTTCCACGACGCTTGAGGGCCTTGCAGAGCCTCAGGGCGAGAAGGACGACCTCAAAAAGATCCGCGGGATCACGAAAACTCAGGAGAAGAAGCTCAATGAGCGCGGCATCTTCCACTTTTGGCAGGTCGCCGCATTTACTCAGGACAATCTCGACGAGATCGACCGCATGCTGCATGGCAACGGCCAGATCGCGAAAGGCGATTGGGTCGATCAGGCTCGCGAGCTCACAAGCTAACAAATGACGAGCGCCTTCGGGCGCACGTTCTCAAAACTTATGAGGTGGCATATGGCTGCGATAACTGCCGATATGGTCAAGAGCCTGCGCGACAAGACGGGCGCCGGCATGATGGACTGCAAGACCGCGCTCAAAGAATCCGACGGCGAGATGGAAGCTGCTGTCGACTGGCTCCGCGCGAAAGGCCTGTCCAAGGCCGCGAAAAAAGCCGATCGCGTTGCCGCCGAAGGGCTGGTCGGCGTCGCATCGTCTGCGAAGGCCGCAGCGGTTGTGGAAGTGAACTCCGAGACCGACTTCGTTGCCCGCAACGCGGAATTCCAGAAGGTTGTGGCTGAGATCGCCAGGCTCGCTCTCAAGGCGGATGGGGATGTGGCGAAGCTCGCAGCGATGGAATATCCGAAGAAGAAGGAGACGGTGAGCGAGCACCTGCACGAGCTTATCGCGACCATCGGAGAAAACATGTCGCTTCGGCGCACCGCTGCGCTGGAGGTCAAGGATGGGGTGGTTGCCACCTACGTTCACAATCAGGCCACGCCCGGCATGGGCAAGATCGGCGTTCTTGTCGCGCTCGAGTTGACGGGCGATCCCGAGAAGCTGAACGAGATCGGCCGTCAGGTGGCCATGCACGTAGCCGCAACCAATCCGCTCGCCTTGAAGGATGAAGAGGTCGATGCCGAGGTTCTGGAGCGTGAGCGCGCCATTTTCACCGAACAAGCGAAGGAAAGCGGCAAGCCCGAGAAGGTCATCAAGCAGATGATCGAGGGGCGGATCAAGAAGTTCTACCAGGAGGTGGTGCTTCTGAAGCAGGCTTTCGTCATCAATCCCGACCTGACAGTCGAGAAGGCGCTCAAGGAAGCCGAGAATGCGGTGGGCGCCCCGATCGCGGTGAAGGCTTTTGTCCGCTATGAGCTTGGCGAAGGCATCAAGGCCAACAAGGGAGACTTCGCAGCCGAGGTTGCTGCGGCCGCTGGCAAGTAATAGCAGCCAAGCACAATCGAGGCGGCGGCACGTCGCCGCCGCTGTCCGCTCGCCGAAGGAAAAGACGATGCAGCCACTACCCTATACCCGCCCGCTGATAAAAATCTCGGGTGAGGCGCTCATGGGCGGCGGCCGTCACGGCATCGACGCGGACACCCTTGCCGAAATCGCCAGGGACATCGCGGACGTCGCCGGGCGCGGCGCGCGCGTGGCCGTGGTTGGCGGCGGTGGAAATATTTTTCGAGGCATGTCGGGCGCGGCGCATCACGGCATCGACCGCGTGAAGGGCGACTACATGGGCATGCTGGCGACGGTCATGAACGGCCTCGCCCTGGAACAAGCCCTGAAGCGCCAGGGACAGGCCGTTTCGCTCTATTCGGGCCTGCCCGTCCCCACAGTCTGTCGGACGTTCTCCCGAGACGACGCGGCGGCAGACCTCGAGCGAGGGGCCGTTGTTGTTCTCGCCGGGGGAACCGGAAACCCGTTTTTCACGACCGATACAACGGCGGCGCTTCGGGCTGCCGAACTTGGCTGTGATGCCATCCTCAAAGCGACCCAGGTGGATGGGATTTATTCTGAGGATCCCAAGATCAATCCTCGCGCCGAGCGCTACGACAGGCTCACTTTTTCCGAGGTGCTTGGCCGGGACCTGAAAGTGATGGACGCAACCGCTATTGCGCTCGCCCGCGACAATGCAATACCAATCGTGGTGTTCTCTCTGCATCAGAAAGGCGCTATTGGAAAAGTAATGCGCGGTGAAACCCGCTACAGCGTTGTCGGAAGCGATTTCGCAGCATAAATGAGCGCAAGGATTACAGTGTCTCAAGAATAAAAGGGGACGGACATGGCAGCCAGCAATTTCGACATTAAGGAAATTGAGAAGCGCATGAAAGGCGCCTTGAGCGCGCTCAAGTCGGAGTTCGGTGGCCTCAGAACGGGCCGCGCGAGCACCACCTTGCTCGATCCCTTAGTGGTGAACACTTCCTACGGCGCCAAAATGCCGATCAATCAGGTGGCTTCGATCAACGCTCCGGAGCCGCGCCTGATCACGGTCCAGGTGTGGGATAAGAGCAATTTGCACGCGGTGGACAAGGCGATTCGCGAATCCAATCTTGGTCTGAACCCGGTGGTTGACGGGCTGACGCTTCGCCTGCCTATCCCGGAACTCAACCAGGAACGCCGCCAGGAACTCGTCAAGATCGCGAAAAAGTACACCGAGCAGGCTCGCGTCGCGGTCAGGAACGTGCGCAAGGACGGCATGGAGCAGATCAAGAAGCTTGAGAAAGACGGAAAGATCAGCGAAGACGACAGCGGGTCGCTTCACACCAAGGTTCAAGATCTTACAGACCGTCTGATCAAGGAGATCGATGGACTTCTGGTAAGTAAAGAGCAGGAAATTACGCAGGTGTAGCGTGCCAAACTGCACGGTGCAGGCTTAATACAGGCTCCGGCCTTAAAAAAATTGTGAAAACTGGGCGCAGAAAAGCGTCCAGCTATGAATAGGTTACTTTAGTGTCCCGCTATATGGCTGAAAGACCGCGGTTTGATCGCGAGGGAATAATGGGTGACCAAGAGTGAGATTGCAGGAACACGCTTTTGCGCTCGGGAAAGAGCGTCCTTACCCAAAGCATATTGCCATAATCATGGACGGCAACGGCCGCTGGGCGGCGCAAAGGGGGTTGCCCCGCGCGGAAGGCCACCGTCGCGGCGTTGAGAGCGTGCGGGAATGCGTGCGCGCCGCTACGGATCTTGGGATATCCCATCTCACACTCTTCAGCTTTTCGTCGGAGAACTGGAGAAGGCCCTCACTTGAGGTCGATTTCCTCATGGGGCTGCTGCGCCGCTATATTCGCCGCGATCTGGCTGAACTCCATCAGAACAACATCAAGGTGCGTGTTATTGGCTCAGAGGAGGGGGTGCCCGCGGACCTTTTGACCATGTTCCGTGAGGCGGTTGCGCTGACAAGCGGCAATACAGGTCTTCAGCTCATCATCGCCTTCAACTACGGGGCCCGGGATGAGATCGTTCGCGCCGCTAAGCGCTTGGCGCAGCGGGTGGAATCAGGGGAAGTCGCAGCCGAGGCCATAACCCAGGAGATGTTCGAGGAACACTTCGACACCGCTGGCATTCCCGACCCCGATCTCCTCATTCGAACAAGCGGAGAGCAGCGCATCAGCAACTTCCTGCTGTGGCAGTGCGCCTACTCCGAATTTTTATTCGTTGATAATTTCTGGCCTGACTTTACAAGACAGACATTGGAGAGCGCGATCGCATCTTACCAGCAGCGTGAACGCCGTTTCGGCGGGCTTGCCGGGTAGTGTCCGCGTTATTCGCGGCCGCCTCTTAACGGCGAAGGATGATGGCAAAGCCTGTCAGTTCAGAGCTGATTCTCCGGGTCAATTCAGCGCTCGTTCTTGTAGCGCTGACGCTTGCGCTGACCTATGCAGGGACGCAAACCTTTGCCGGACTGATCCTGTTCGCCGCGACTCTGATGAGCTGGGAGTGGGGGCGCGTGGTTCGCGGCATTGGGATCGACGCTATCTTCGCGCTCCAGTCCGCCGCCATCGTTGCCGCGGGCTACCTCACTTTGAATCATCATCCTTTAGCCGCTGTCGCGGCCATCATCGGCGCGACGTGGCTGGCATTCCGCCTTCACCTGAAGCTCGATTATCGAAGCGATCCCTGGTGGTCTGCTGCGGGGGTCTATTATGCCGGCCTTCCCGCGGTCGCGTTGATCGCAATCCGGCAAGACCCGGACTACGGATTCCATGCCATCCTGTACTTGTTTCTTGTCGTCTGGTCCGCGGATACAGGCGCCTTTTTCACCGGCAGATTGATCGGCGGCCCCAAGCTGGCGCCGCAGATTTCACCGAACAAGACGTGGTCGGGTTTTGTCGGCGGCGCGGTTTTCGCCTGCATCGCGGGCGTGCTTTTTGCCGCATGGCTCGGACACACATCGATTCCCACGATCGCAGCGCTTAGCATACTGCTTGCGCTCATCTCGCAGGGAGGCGATCTTGGCGAGTTTTTCATCAAGCGCTTTTTCGGGGTGAAGGATTCGAGCGGTCTCATTCCCGGGCATGGCGGGGTGCTTGATCGCCTTGACGGGCTTGTTTTTGCAGCGATCGGAGCCGGTCTCATCGCAGCGGTGGCGGGTTGGCCGGATTGGTCGAAGCCGGGGCGCGCGCTCTTGGTTTGGCACTAAGAACCACTGGGGAGAGTGGAGCGAACATGAAAAAGAACGGGCAGGGCTCTGGCGAGAAGAAGCGCGTCAGCATACTCGGGGCGACAGGAACGATCGGGCAGCATACCTGCGACCTGCTTGCGCTTCACCCGGATCGTTTTCAGGCGGTAGCGCTCACAGCTCATCGCAATGCAAAGAAGCTGGCTGGCCTCGCCATCGCGCTCAAAGCTGAATATGCGGCGCTCGCCGATGAAAACTTGGCCGGCGAGTTGCGCACGTACCTCGAAGGGACGGGCATTGAGTGCGGCGCGGGCAGCGCGGCGCTGGTGGAGGCAGGCGCCCGGCCCGCCGACCTCATCATGGCCTCGATTGTCGGTTCGGCCGGGCTCGCGCCCACAGTGGCGGCGCTTCACCAAGGAACGACGGTGGCTCTCGCGAACAAGGAATGCCTCGTTTCCGCGGGCGCGTTTTTCATGCAAGAGCGGGCGCGCTGCGGAACGACGCTCATTCCTGTGGATTCCGAACATTCCGCCGTGTTCCAGTCGCTCGACAGCCTGGATTGCGCTCATGTCGAGCGGATCGTGCTCACTGCTTCGGGCGGCCCTTTCCGCACCTGGACACTTGAGCAGATCGCAGCGGCGCGCCCCGAAGACGCTCTCAAACATCCGAACTGGACGATGGGCCAGAAAATCACCATCGACAGCGCCACGATGATGAACAAAGGTCTCGAACTCATCGAGGCCTTTCATCTTTTCAATGTGGAGGCCGATCAGCTCTCGGCCGTGATCCATCCGCAATCCATCATTCACGCGCTCGTCTATTACAGCGATGGCTCAGTCATCGCTCAAGCAAGCCT
This sequence comes from uncultured Alphaproteobacteria bacterium, assembly GCA_963817495.1. GTDB lineage: Bacteria > Pseudomonadota > Alphaproteobacteria > Rhizobiales > Rhodomicrobiaceae > Rhodomicrobium. Next base: position 120,666 of record CAWFOS010000022.1, read on the forward strand.
TCCCGACATGCGAACCCCGATAGCCTACAGCCTGGCGTGGCCGCACCGTCTCGAAGCCGATTTCAAACGGCTCGATCTAGCCGCCGCCGGCACCTTGACCTTCGACACGCCTGATGCTGCCCGTTTTCCAGCTCTCAGGGTTGCAAAAGATTCGTTGATGGCGGGGGGAGCCGCGCCCACCATCCTTAACGCGGCGAACGAAGTCGCCGTTGAAGCATTTCTTAACCGGTCGACGTCTTTCCCGGGCATTGCCGCGCTGGTCGAGCGCACGCTCGAAAAGGCGGCGTCCGAACTTTCGGGTGTGCTCCCCGACAGCCTGGAAGCGGTCATGCATCTCGATAAGCGCGCCCGCGAGATTGCGAAGAGCGCCCTTGTCGACCAGTCTAGCGTTGGTGCGGCGGTGTCCGCTCATTCCGTTCCTATTTAAGTATACGATGACGTTCCTTATGTGATGCTTCTTCGAGCGTCTTCCCGTTTCGTGCTCCCACGTCGAGAGGCTGGTGCGCCGCAAGGCGCCTGCCTGCCCCAAAGGTCACTCTCATGATGCCTCAGGATTTGTCGTTCGCGATCACCCAGGTCTTCTGGTGGACTGTGCCGTTTCTGGTTGTGCTGGGCGTGGTCGTCCTCGTCCACGAGCTCGGGCATTTTTGGGCGGCGCGAGCCTTGGGAATCAAGGTCGAAACGTTTTCGATCGGCTTCGGGCCCGAGATCGCCGGGTTTCACGACCGCAGCGGGACTCGATGGCGGCTCGCCTGGGTTCCCCTTGGCGGTTACGTCAAATTCAAGGGCGACGAAACCATCGCCAGCATGCCATCCGCGGAGGAACTCGAGACGCTAACCCCCGAGGAGCGGAAGGGTAATTTTCATACCTCGGACCTTTGGCGGCGCGTTCTCATTGTGTTGGCGGGGCCGTTTGCAAACTTCGTTTTGGGCGTTGTCATCTTCATCGGGATAACGCTCGCCACCGGGATCGTCTACCAGGAAGCGCGAATCACCTGTGTCGAGCCAGATACTCCCGCTGCCAAGGCGGGGCTGGAGGCTGGAGACAGGATTATTTCCGTGGCGGGCAAGCCCGTCAAAAGCTTCGAGGATTTCAGCATATCCGTGAAGCTGAATGCCCGCTCGCCCATCGACATTGGGGTCGATCGCGGAGGCAAACAGCTGAATCTCGTGGCGATCCCGGAGTTGACCGAGGGCGAATGCATGGGGCGTCTTGGCGTCATGGGCACAAACAAGAGGGACGATGCGAAGGTTGTCAGTGCCGGCATATTCGAAGCGGCTGGCATAGGACTGCAGAAGACGTGGCGAATCACAGAGGGGCCATTTCAGTTCTTCGATCAGTTGATTCGCGGAAATGCCTGCGCAAGCTCGCTTGGCGGTCCCGTCAAGATTGCCGAGGTGGCGAAAAGTTTTGCGTCGGAGGGATTCGTCAATCTCATTCCGCTCATCGCCTTCATTTCGGTAAGTGTCGGACTTTTCAACCTTTTTCCAATTCCGGTCCTGGATGGCGGTCACCTTTTGTTCTATGGCGCGGAAGCCATACTTGGACGCCCATTGAACCAGAGAGCACAGGAAATCGGTTTTCAATTTGGATTCATTTTGCTTCTCATGCTAATGGTCTTCGTGACTTGGAATAACATAGCCGACATCTCGCGCGGCCAGGCGCCTGCAAAAAGGGCCGAAAGCGTTTGCCGCAAATAAGCCGTAAGAAAGCGTAAAGCAGATAAACGCAATAAAGCGCAAAACTGCGTAAAAACATGATAGCGTAAGTAGAAGGAGTGCTTCTGATCGTCTGATGCCGGGGGGCAACAGATTGTCTGGAAATAGACCGATAGGTGGGACAGGCCACCCCGGCGTCACAAAGTGCTAGTCAGTGGCAGTTTGAAATGCTGAGGTGAGATCCGGCGTCATAGGGGCGACTAGAGCGATGCTTCGCACGAGCATATCCCGAAGGGTTCAAGCGGCCCTCGTCTTAATCGCGGCGGTGATCACGGTGACGATCACAGTCGGGACAATCCACTCCACAGTGGCGTTTGCCCAAGGAGGGGCTGTCATCCGCGATATCCGGGTGGTTGGGAACAAGCGGATTGAGCCGGAAACCGTCAAATCCTATCTGACATTCACGGCCGGTCAGCGCTACGACGCTTACAAGGCCGATGAAAGTCTGAGAGCTTTGTTTGCAACGGGCCTGTTTCAGGACGTTCGCATAGCTCCGGAAGGCGGCGTCGTTGTCATCTACCTCGTCGAGAATCCGCTGATCAACCGGGTTGCCTTTGAAGGCAATAAGGAGGTCAAGAGCGATACTCTCTCGCAGGAAGTGCAGCTGAAGTCCCGCTCGATGTATACCCGCGCCAAGGTGCAGGCTGACGTCCAGCGCATCCTCGACGTTTACCGGCGCCAAGGCTACTATGCGACCCAGGTCGATGCCCAGATCATCGAACTCGACAACAACCGGATTGACTTGGTTTTTGATGTCCGCGAAGGCCCGGAAACCAAGGTCGTCGGAATTAATTTTATCGGCAACCAGGCGTTCTCGGACTCCGAATTGCGCGGCGTTATCACAACGACCGAATCGAGTATTCTCGACTTCCTGAAGCCGACCTCCGTTTACGATCCCGACCGCTTCAACCTCGATCGCGAATTGCTGCGCCGCTATTATCTGAAGAACGGCTACGCCGATATGCGGGTGGTTTCGGCGGTTGCCGATGTGGACCGCGAAGGCAAGGGGTTCTTCCTCACATTCACCGTCGACGAGGGGCCGATGTATTACTTCGGCGGAGTCGATATCGAATCGACGCTCCCAGCCTTCGGCCCCGATTCTGTGCGCGGCCGTCTGCTCGCGCATGCCGGTGATATCTATAACGCAGAACTCGTCGATAAGACCGCAGAGGCGCTCACGGTAGCCGTTGCGGAGCAAGGCTACGCCTTCGGGCAAGTTCGGCCGAGGATTGAGCGCGACCCGGTGAACAGGACCATTTCGGTTGTCTTCGTGGTCGAGCAAGGTCCGCGCGTCTACATCGAACGCATCAATTTTGTCGGCAATTACCGCACCGAGGACTATGTCATCCGGCGTGAGTTCCGTGTTGCGGAGGGCGACGCTTACAACAAGATCATGGTCGATCAGGCTCGCCAGCGGCTCCTCGGCCTTGGGTTCTTCAAAGATGTGAAGATCAACAAGGAGCCTGGTTCCGCCCCAGACCGCGTAATCCTGAATGTGGCTCTCGAAGAGCAATCGACTGGCGAGCTTTCGTTCGCCGGGGGTTATTCGTCGGCTGAGGGTGTCATCGGAGAGGTGTCTTACACAGAGCGAAATCTCCTTGGCACCGGTCAGTATCTGCAAGTCAAGGTGACGGGGAGCTTCGTGAGCGGCGGCGCGGATGTGAGCTGGACCGAGCCTCGCTTCCTGGACCGCAACATGTCCTTCGGCGTCGATGTCTTCGCCCGTAACTCCAACTACACGGCGTCGTCCGGCTACACGGATGCCGGTTATGAAGACCTGAGAGCTGGCGGCAGCCTCCGGCTCGGCTTTGCCCTGCTCGACAATCTTTGGTTGAATACCAATTACACCTTCATCTATGAGGATATTTACGGCCTGGAGTCGACTGCGCCGCTCGCGGTCCTGGATGTGGCGGGGGTGTGGATCACGTCGTCGGTCGGCTACAACCTGATCTACGACACACGTAACAATCGCAAAAATCCATCTCGCGGCTTCTTCTTCTCCTGGTCGCAGGATTTGGCTGGCGTAGGCGGCGACGTCGACTATGTCCGGTCGATCGCAGAGGGAAGGGCGTACTATCCGCTGACGAAGGAGATTACGCTTGTTGGCCGCGCGATCGGCGGAAATATAACCGGCTGGAACGGTATGGACGTTCGAACGGTGGACGACTTCTTCAAGGGTGGCGAGACGATCCGTGGTTTCGCCCCATCCGGCCTTGGTCCCCGGGACGCCATTACAGGCGACCCTTACGGCGGCACGAACTTCTATGCGGGCACGGCCGAAGTTCGCTTCCCCCTTCCCTTCGTTCCTGACGATCTTGGCTTCAGCGGCGCGGTTTTCGCCGATGCGGGCTCTGTTTGGGGGACAGACGCCGCGCATTACGCGAACGCGTACCTTGCGAGTCACCCTGCTTATGTTTGCGCCACGACCCCCTGCTATACTGTCCAGGATTCCGATGCGATCCGGGCATCGGTTGGCGCGAGCCTGATATGGAATTCCCCGATCGGGCCTCTGCGCGCAGACTTGGGCTGGGCAGTTCTGAAGCAGTCTTTCGATCAGACCCAGATCTTCAGGTTCGGCGCTGCAACGAAGTTCTAAACAAGCTTCAGCCGAAAGGCCGGCGCCTCAAAGGTGGGTGTGAAAAAGTGCTAAGCGGGCTAGCTCGCTTAGCGTTTTGCTGTATAAGCGCATTATGGACCATCCAGGATTTTGGGCCCCAGCTGGGCCGTTCTCTCTCTTAGAGCTAGCATCTTACACGGGCGCCGAAATTCCGGAGGCTCGGCTGGCGGACTCGGGCAAATCGATACGCTTGGTCAAGGCGCTGGACGAAGCTTCCGGTTCGGACGTTTCTTTTTTCGACAACCGCAAGTACCTTCCGGTTCTGAAAGAGACGCGGGCCGCCGCTGTTTTTGTCTCCAAGGAGTTTGCGCCACGGGTTCCGGCAACGTCCATTCCGCTGATTTCCCGCGATCCCTACCGCGCATTCGCCAAATCGCTTGAGATGTTCTTTCCTGACGCTCAGCACCCAAAGGTCGCCGGCGGCTCGACAGCCATCGACGAAAGTGCGCTGATCGAAGAAGGAGCGGTCATCGAGGCTGGCGCCATCGTCGGGCCACAGGCGCAGATTGGACGAGGCTCGCGGATTGCGGCGGGCGCGGTCATCGGCTACCGGGTAACGGTGGGCCGCGATTGCTTCGTAGGCCCCGGAGCATCCATCACGCATGCTCTGATCGGGAACCGCGTCATCATTCACGCGGGGGCGCGGCTCGGCCAGGATGGCTTCGGCTTCGCCATGGGGCCCTCCGGACATTACAAGGTGCGCCAGGTTGGGCGTGTGATCGTCCAGGACGACGTCGAGATCGGCGCCAACACCACCATCGATCGCGGGGCGCTCAAGGATACCATCATTGGCGAGGGCACAAAGATCGACAACCTCGTTCAAATCGCCCATAACGTCGTCATTGGCCGTCACTGCGTGATCGCTTCGCAGACGGGCATATCGGGCAGTACGGTTCTGGAAGACTTCGTCGCCATGGGCGGGCAGTGTGGAACGGTTGGACATATCCGCATCGGAGCGGGTGCACAAGTGGGGGCCCAAAGCGGAGTTCACTCCAATATCCCGCGTGGCGAACGGTGGGGCGGTTATCCCGCCAAGCCTGTGCTTTCGTGGGCGCGGGAGGTGGCGCTCCTAAAGCGGCTGGCGAAGCGGGAATCGCCGGTCGAGAGCTCCAACGATTTCAACGATTAGAAACTAAGGTTATGTCGCAGAAATCTGAGACCAAAACAGAAGGCGAGGCGCAGGCTGAGAAAAAGGAGCTCGGCACGGTCGATGTCGTACGCATCCTCAAACTCCTTCCGCATCGTTATCCCTTCCTGCTCGTGGATAAGATCGTCGACATGGACGGCGACAACTCGGCGGTTGGCATCAAGAACGTGACGATCAACGAGCCGTTCTTTCAGGGCCATTTTCCTAACTTCCCCGTCATGCCGGGCGTGCTTTTGATCGAGGGAATGGCTCAGACGGCAGGCGCCCTTTGCGTGGCGAACCTTTCCAATTCCTACGAGCCTCAGCTTGTCTATTTCATGTCGATCGACCGGGCGCGGTTCCGGCGACCGGTGGTGCCCGGCGACACCGTCCATTACCACATGACGAAAAAGCGTAATCGCGGACGTGTCTGGCGTTTCGAGGGTAAGGCCAAGGTAAACGGCCAACTCGTAGCGGAAGCAGAGATCAGCGCCATGATTGTTGATCCGGGGCAAGAGGCTGGCCGGTCTCAAGAGAACGGATAAGAAAACCATGACCGAGATGATCGTGCATGCAGCGGCGGCGATAGACCGGCGGGCGATCCTGGAAGAGGGCGTTGAGGTCGGGCCTTTTGCCGTGATCGGCCCGGATGTTACGCTTCGCAAGAACGTCAAGGTGCATTCGCACGCCATCATTACCGGAAGAACCGAGATCGGCGAGGGGTGCGAAATTCATCCCTTCGCGGTCGTCGGTGGGCCTCCGCAGGACATGAAATACAAGGGCGAGCGCAGCGAACTCATCGTCGGCCCTTTCACCACCATTCGCGAGCACGTCACCATCAATGGCGGCACCGAAGGCGGTGGCCACGTCACGCGCATCGGCAGCCATTGTCTGTTCCTCGTGGGCGCGCATGTGGCGCATGATTGCCAGATCGGCGATCATGTCCTTCTCGTCAACAACGCCACGCTGGCCGGCCACGTGACCGTTGAGGATCATGCGGGCCTTGGCGGGTTATGTGCGGTGCATCAGTTCGTGCGCGTCGGCGCTTATGCCTTCGTCGGCGGGATGTCGGGCGTCGAAAGTGACGTCATTCCGTTCGGCATGGTGCTCGGCAACCGGGCGAACCTTGCGGGCCTCAATATCGTGGGCCTGAAGCGGCAGGGCTTCGACCGCGAGCAAATCCATGCTCTACGCAAGGCTTACGGACTGTTGTTTTCGCAGCAGGGAACATTGCAGGAACGGCTCGACGATGTCGAGAAGATGTTTCCGAACGACGCGCCGGTCCAACGTATTGTCGCCTTTATGCGGGCAAAAACGGACCGATCCTTCTGCGTTCCGCGCAATCAGGCATGACCCCCGTCGCCGCGCGGGAGGTTCAGGACCAAAAGCGCGTTGGAGGAGCGTCGCGTTCCTCTCGGATCGGGATTATCGCCGGGGGCGGGTCGCTGCCGCTGGCTGTCGCCCAAGCTGCTGAAGAAGGCGGATACAGCCCCTTCATTATCGGCCTTGCGGGAAACGCTTCCGCCGAAATCGAAGGCTTTCCTCATGCTTATGCCAGTATTGGCCAGGTAGGCCTCACGCTTCGCACTCTTCGCCGGGAAGGCTGCAAGCGCATCGTCCTCGTGGGGAGTCTGAGCAGGCCCAACCTGTTTCAAATAAGAGTTGATAGAGGCTTCTTCCGCCATCTGCCTCAGCTCCTGCGCCTTTTCAAAGGGGGCGACGACACGGTGCTTCGGGGTGTCGCGCGTTTCTTCGAGGGACGCGGATTTGAAGTGCTTGCCGTGCATGAGGTTGCCCCGCGGCTCCTCGCTCCGGCGGGCGCTTTTTCGGCAGCGGCTCCGGATGCAGCCGCGCTCGACGATATGAGGCTTGGTTTTGAGGTGGCGCGCACGCTCGGCTCTTTCGACATCGGGCAAGGAGCCGTGGTTGCGCGGCAATACGTGCTTGCTGTCGAAGCGGCGGAAGGGACCGATGCCATGCTGAGCCGCTGCCGCGATCTGAACAAATGGGGGTTCAAAACGCGCAAGGGCGTGCTCGTGAAAGCGCCAAAGCCGGGGCAGGACTTGCGCCTTGATATGCCGGTTATCGGTCCTCGCACGGTGGAACTCGCTTCGGAGGCGGGCCTCGCAGGAATTGCCGTCGCGGCGGGGGCGGTTCTGCTCGCGGAGCAGCAAGGGCTTGTGGAAAAAGCGGACAAGCTCGGTCTTTTCCTCTACGGCGCCTCATCGGCGGACGTGATGGGAAGCTAGCCTGGAGAGGCAAGGGATCGGCGGGGCGCATGGATCAGCGAAAGCGCATCTTTATCGTGGCGGGCGAGCATTCTGGCGATGTGCTTGGCGGCAAGCTCATCCAGGCGCTTAAAAACCGGGCTGGCGGAAACGCTTTTGCCTTCGCGGGCGTCGGCGGCGAGCACATGGAGGCGGCCGGGCTTTCCTCCATCTTCCCGCTTTCCGATGTCGCGGTCATGGGGCCAGCCGCCATCCTCGCGCGCCTGCCCAAACTTGTGCGGCGCGTTTATCGCACCGTGGATGCGGTGCTCGCCTTCAACCCTGATGCGGTCGTCATCATCGACAGCCCCGAGTTTACGCACCCGATCGCCAAGCGCATCCGCCAGCGCCGGCCAGGGGTCCCGATCATCGATTACGTCAGTCCCAGCGTCTGGGCATGGCGGCCGGGGCGCGCTCGCAAAATGCGGCCCTATGTCGATCACCTCCTCGCCCTTCTGCCGTTCGAGCCGGACGCGCACGCACGTCTGGGCGGCCCGGCCTGCAGCTATGTCGGCCATCCGCTGATCGAGCGAGCCTCCTGGATCGATGGACTCGACACCGAAAGCCTGCGCTCACGGCTTGGCCTGACGCCCGGCCTGCCGGTGCTTGTCGTGCTTCCAGGCAGCCGCCCGTCGGAAGTCTCCCGGCTCATGACGCCGTTTGGGGAAGCGGTGGCGGCTCTGCGGCAGAAGGCCGGACCGTTCGAGATCATCATTCCGGCGGTGCCCTCGGTTCGTCCGCTGATCGACCAGGCGCTTCCATCATGGCCGCAACAGCCGCATCTCGTCGAAGGGGAGAGCGACAAGTTCACGGCGTTCAGACTGGCGCGAGCTGCGTTGGCGGCCTCCGGAACCGTGACGCTGGAACTCGGGGTAACGGGAACGCCAATGGTCGTCGCCTATCGCGTGGACCCCGTCGCCGCACGCCTGCGATTTCTCCTGAAAGTCCATTCCGTGGTTCTGGCAAATCTCGTGCTCGGCGCAAACGCATTTCCTGAGTTCATCCAGGAAGATTGCACGCCCGCGAAGCTCAGCGCGGCCCTTGCTCCCCTTTTGAGCGATACGCCTGAACGGGCCGCTCAGGCCGCAGCACTAGCAAAGATCCGCGAGAAGATGTTCCTGCCGGAGGGAACGCCGAGCGGCAAGGCGGCAGAAATCGTTTTTTCAATGCTCGGCGACGGCACGTCCGCGGCGCGCGCAGCGGCGTAAAATTTGCCGGACGTGCATTCGGGAGACAGTATCGTACAGGAACGGCTGAAACGTAACCATAACGAGGCGGAACATGAAAGCAGCCAAAATTATGGTAGCAGCGCTGGCGCTGGCTAGCATAGGCGATCAAGGGAAGGCTGTTGCTCAAGTTGACGTTGACCCTTGCATTAGAATGGCCAATGAAAATGCGCAAGCTTGGCGGCTTTCTTCATCAGAGGTGCGTGTGCAGGCATGCCTCATGCTCGTAAAGCTTACGACATGCGGATTGAGTTACGAGACATCCACAATGCTGATTCGCACCATGGCCAAAGACCCAGCTCCCCTACTGAATGCGCTTGTCAAATGTGAAATGACTTCAGAGCGTTAAGCGCCCAAGCACCAAGAGCAGAGGGGAGGCTTTGGCCTCGGCCGCGTTCGACGGCACGGCGCTTGGATCAGTTGCCGTCGATTTGACGGTACCAGTCATATTGCAGCGAGAACAGTCCGCCGATCGTGCCTGCCGCGAAGAAAATATTCCGGCCGCCTTCAAGGGCTGTGAACTTGAAACGGTTCATCGCGAGAGGAACGAAGATGGGCGAAATCAAGAGCTGGCCGACCCCCCGAAGGGCGCGAAGGGCCGAGACCGCACTGTATCGCTTCACAGCCGCCCAAAGCCCGTGCTGAAGCCGGTACCGCGTAACGAACGATCCGCCATAAGCGAACCCCCGCAGCGAGTAGCGCAGATAGGAACTGCGGGCGCTGTGCGATTCCTCTGTCACGACGGGTCGGCGCGAGCCGACAAGCACTGCTCCAAGGCGACTGGCGTTTTCGAAGAATTCGCCGTCTTCCCCGCCGCTTAAGGCCAGCCTCTCGTTGAAGCGCAAGCCCATGCCGTCCGCGCGGATCGAGTCTTGTCGACATCATCACGCCATTGGTGGCAACCGTCTTGCGCCTGCGGCTTTCAAGCGGTCCGTCGGGGGCGTCATCGACGAGGTCCTGGGGCCTGGGGATGCACCAGAAGGGAGCGGGGTCGGGGTAGGTGATGATCACGCGCGCCTGCACGGCGTCGGCCTTGTCGCGGGCTGGCGACTTGAAGGTGTCTTTCGAGCCATGACGGCCATGCGGTCTGGTCATCATCGATAAAGGCAAGCCATTCCGCTTCGAGGAGAAGCGCTTCCTCCAGCACGCGGTTCCTCGCCATAGGGATACCGCGCCGCGGCTCGTGATGATAATGGATCGGAAATAGGCAGTCTGGCGAGACCCTTTGAACCACGGGTTCGGCTGAAGGGGCCGAGTCGTTATCCACAACAAGGATATGAATGTCCAAGCCGTCCGTGTTCTTTTGGGCGGCAAGTGATCGAAGACATCTCTCCAGCATCGTGGGGCGTCGAATTGTGCAAACTCCAACGCACACCCGTGTTTTTGCGTTCATCGATCCGACCTGGAATCTTTTCAAGCTGCTCAACTTGAGCTCGGTCTGAAGAATATGGCCAAAAATTGTTGGGCAGCATGCTCCTCCACGAGGCGCTCCGCCCGCAAGCGGTCTCCAAAAGAGCTTTGTTTCATCGGCTTGATGCGAAAGACGCCGCCGACTATGACTGCCTCGGCGGGTCGGTTGGAAAAGAGCCCGGGGAGAGTGCATGCAATCCGAATGTTTGATCGTCACCCAATGCTTCTACCCGGATGTCGGCGGCATCGAAGGGCTGATGACTGGCCTTGCCGATCATTGCGCGGCGAGCGGGCGCTCTGTCACCGTTCTCGCGGAGCGCATCCGGCACAAGCTTGCCCATCCTGCACCGCCCAAGCCCTACGATATCATCCGCTTCGCTGGGCCACGGCCATGGCGGCGTTGGCGGAAGCGGGCTTGCCTCGACGGTATTGTGAGGCGGCGGCGCGACGGCATCGCTGGCATTTTCGTGGATTCATGGAAGAGCGTCGAGGCCCTTCCGTCTCACATCGAGATGCCTGTCACAATGCTCGCGCATGGCATGGAATATCCGCCGGAGGCCTCGCCCTCCAAGAAGCGGCGGATCTCTTCGGCGCTCTCGCGATGCAGCGCCGTCATCGCCAATTCGCGGGTACACCGCCGGTCTCGTCCTTCCCTACCTCAATAGCGAACGCGAAAAAACTTCAAATCATCCATCCGCCCATCGCGCCCATGGCCGGGCCCGAAGCCGGTGAAATGGCCGCCTTGCAGGATCGTATCGGCGTGCGCCGTCCGGTGATAGCCACGGTGGCCCGTCTGGAACCGCGCAAGGGTATCGATGCCGTCATCCGCGCGATGCCCGACGTGCTGGCCCGCCATCCGGGCTGCGTCTATGCGATCGCCGGGGGAGGCGAGGACCGCGAGCGGCTGGAACAACTGGCCGCAGACCTGAATGTCCGCCAGGCGGTTCTTTTCCTCGGCCGGATAACGAGCGCCGAAAAAGCGGCCTTGCTGGCCATGGCGGATGTCTTCGCCATGCCGGTCCGTCGCGAAGGCCGGTCGGTTGAAGGGTTCGGGCTCAGTTATTCCGAAGCGGGATGGTTTGGCGTTCCTTCGCTCGCCGGCCGCGACGGCGGCGCAGGCGACGCGGTGCTCGATGGCGAAACGGGTCTTCTCTGCGACGGCGCCAGCCAGAGCGGGATCACGGGCAGCTTGATCTCGCTGCTCGATGACGAGGGGCTTAGAAAGCGGCTGGGAGCTGCGGCTCAGCTCAGAGTCAAAAGCGAGCTCGTTTGGCCGGTTGCAATCGATCGTTATCTGGATAGCTTCAAAGGAAACTGATCAAGCAAAACAGGAACATTTCCGTAGCCTAGCTATTTAGTAGCCTAGCTATTTAATTCGGCAGCGTTTTCAAACATTCCGGCTGGAGCCACGGTGGTCGTAATCCAGGAGATCAAGGCTCCCAATCGCACAGGCTGGCTTATCCGCTTCTTGCTAGCGATCGTGGGCTTGGCCGAGCGTCTCAACGTGCGCTATGCGACATTCGGCAATTCGAGCGTCTACGAGAACGCGATTTTTCCCTGGGCGGCTGACATCGAGCGCGAGTGGCATGTGATTCGCCGCGAGCTGGATGCCCTGCTTACCCGAAAAGACGATCTTCCAAGTTTCCAGGACATCGCCGCCGATGTGGCCCCGATCAGCAAGGACCGGGGATGGAAGACGTTTCTGCTGATGGGCTATGGCCTCAAGTCGGACCAGAATATCGCGCTTTGCCCGGAAACCTGGCGCGTGCTGCAAAAGATCCCGGGCCTCAAAACGGCAATGTTTTCCATCTTCGAGCCCGGAAAGCATCTGCCGCCGCATCGCGGCTTCTATAATGGCGTGCTTCGCTTTCACCTCGGGCTGATCGTTCCCGAACCGCGAAACCAGATCGCCATCCGGGTCGGTGACCGGATTTGTCACTGGGAGGAGGGACGCGGGCTCATCTTCGACGACGCCTACGAGCATGAGGCCTGGAACAGGACGGACAAGACGCGCGTCATCCTTTTCGTCGATTTTGTAAGGCCGCTTCGCTTTCCCGCCAATATCTTCAACTGGATCATCCTGAACGTGGCCCTGTTCACGCCGTATATCCAGGAAGGCTATGAAAATCATCGCCGCTGGGAGAGATCATTTCATCAAGCAGCTCCCTAAGTCACCAATGAAGTCTCTTTTATGCCAAAAATGACTTTTAGCGTCATTTAGTAGGGATGCTATTAATTAAATACTTGTGTAGGAATTCTATCAATGAAGCAGGCAAATCGAACTAAGCAGAGATTTCGCCAGTTGACCAACGAATCGATATTTCTCTCACGGTTCAAGGCTTTGACGGCGGCGTGGATTTCGCGATCAAGCTCTTCGACATCGGTGAAGGTCTTATGGGCGAGATGACGCGCCTTGAGGTCGTGCCAGACTACCTCACTGTCATTGAGCTCTGGCGAGTATTTGGGCAGCCACTCGACGGTCAGCCAGTGCTTGCGCGCATCGAGCGCCGTCAGGGCGATTTTGCTGACATGGATCGGCCCATTATCCTCGACCAGCACGACGGGTATTGTCACGCGCCCGGGCTTGGGGCCAAAGAGGCGATCGAGTTGATCCAGATGCGCAATGAAGCCGGCGCTGCGCTTGGTCCGGCTCGTATGCACGATGAGCCGGCGTTTTACATGATCGAGCGAACCCATCATGGCCACCTTCTTGGCCTGCCCCGGCGCCGGCACGCGCAGACCGGCGCCGCGTTCGGCCAAAAGTGAGCGCTTGCCGCTCACGATAAACGTTCGCTTGTGCACGCGCCAGATAAGGATGCGTCAGCGCCTCGCTCTCGTCGCCGTAAAGCAGCACGATGTCGCCAGCCTCGGCCTGGGCCTTGCGCAGCTGAAGCCGGAGCCCAACGCGCTCGATCTCGTCGGCGATTTGCCGCCCCTTCAGCGTGTGCCGTGGCCGCCGCCGCCGGAAGTTTTTTTTCGCAGCGCCTTGGAGAGTTGCGATGGCCCGATATCGACGAGTTCGCGCTTTTTGATCTCGGCGATGAGGCGTGGGATCGTCCAGTTCGCACGGTTTGCGACGGGTGCTTCGAGCAACGGCGCGCAAACCCGCAGCGCAGCCTCGGTCTTCAGCGGCGGTGGGCCTGCATACACGCTCGCCGCGATGGCCTCGACGCCGCCGCGCGCGAAATCGCCGCGCCAAAAGCGAACTGTATCCGCCTCGCCGCGATTACGCGAAAGCGCCAAAACTTCAAGCGCCGCCCGCTGCTCGCCACTCGCCTTAACCGGAGATTTGCCCGCCATGTCCCGCCCCCGCGAATCAGTACGGAGACGGAATTACAGTCAAGATCCGTTGGTCAAGTTCAGGGAGTCTGCTAGGGCAAATCGCATAAAGGATTTGCGTGAAAAGCGGGGATGGACCCAGGGCACGCTTGCTGCCAAAATTGGTGAACCAAATGCGGAGACAATTTCAAAAATCGAGCGCGGTGTGCAGCGTATTACCGAGAGCCAATTACACACGCTAGCGACCGTTTTCGGCGTGCGCATCGACGACCTCTATGCGGCGGGAAGTCAATGTCAGGCTGTAGTGAAAGAAGCGACTTCCTTCTCTCCCGATGCATCAAGCTTCCAGTCACAGATCCCGCTACAAGAGAGTCACCGATCTTATCAGATCAATAAGAGTCATCTTGATCAGCTCGGTTACAGGGATAGCGATCAGATTATCGTAAGCATCTCATGTGATCATGTGAAAGATATGAAACTAACCCTCGGGGTCGTGAAGCAGGCCTGCCCCTCAGGTTAGCGGACGTGCAAACTTACTTCGCGTGAAGGCGTGCAAACTCACGGAAGGCGTCGAGCGTCTCGGCGCTGACATAATGTTCGATCCCTTCCGCGTCGCGCCGGGCGTTGTCGGGGCTGACGCCAAGCGCAAGCAGAAAGGCTTCCACCACGCGATGGCGCTCACGCGCCTCGGCAGCAAGGCGCTGACCCATGGGCGTCAAAAACACACCGCGATAGGGCTGCTGCATGACAAGCCCGTCCTCGGTCAGCCGCTTCAGCATTTTCGCAACCGTCGGCTGCGCGACGCCCAGGCGCTCGGCGATGTCGACCTGCCTCGCTTCGCCACGCGCGGAGAGCAAATCGTCAATCAACTCGACATAGTCCTCCACCAACTCCAGCCGCCGAGCCTGCCGGTTCTGCCGGAAACTTTCCGACTGGATGTCAGCGGAGATCAGGGTGTTCGTTTCGGTTCGTCTATGTCCTGGCATAATGGAAAACGCCGTGTCCTGGGGACTTATATAGCCTAGCAGATTGCGAGCCGTTCCTCATCGAATCTTTAGGACGATCAACTTTAACGTGAGGCCCTTGATTAGCGAATGCAACGTATTATAGCATTGGCTATAGGAGTTTTTGACAAAGATCAAGATGCCATACCAAGCAACCAGTCACGTGAATATGGCCCCGGCATTCAACAGCCGCACAGCTGCGGCTCTGCGCGAGGCGGTTGCGGGGCGGCGCAGCCGAATTGCGAGCGCCTGGCTGTTTGCTGGCCCGGCTGTCGTTGCATCGATCGCCTATATCGATCCGGGCAATTTTGCTACGAACATCCAAGCCGGGTCGAGATATGGCTATGCGCTGCTTTGGGTGGTGCTGGCCGCGAACCTGATCGCCATGCTGTTTCAGGCGCTCTCCGCCAAGCTCGGAATCGTGACGGGACGAAACCTGGCCGAGCTGTCTCGGGCATATTTTCCACAGCCTATCCCCATCCTGATGTGGATAGCGAGCGAGATCGCAGCCATGGCGACCGACCTGGCGGAGTTCCTTGGCGGGTCTATCGGGTTTTCGCTCCTGTTCGGGATATCGATGCTGTCGGGCATGGTCATCACGGCTCTTCTCACCTACGCGATCTTGATGTTCGGCGGAGCAGGCTTCCGGAGGATCGAGCTCTCGATTGGCGCCTTCGTCGCCGTGATCGGCATCTGCTACCTGATCGAGTTGCTCATCGTGCCCGTCGATTGGAGCGCCGCCGGCGTTGGTTTGATCACCCCGCAGATCCCCGACAGCGAGGCGCTGATGATCGCGGTCGGCATCGTCGGCGCGACCGTCATGCCCCACGCCATCTATCTGCATTCCGGGCTGACCCAGTCGCGCATGATGCTGTTCTCGGACGAGGAGCGTGCGCGAGTCATCAGGTTCTCCAACCGCGAGGTGGTTGTCGCGCTCTGCGTGGCGGGTGGCATCAACCTGGCGATGGTCATTATGGCCGCCGCAGCCTTCAATTCCGGCCATCCCGATGTGGCTGAGATTGAAACGGCCTATCACACGCTCACGCCGCTTCTCGGCGCCGGCGCGGCCGTTGCCTTTCTCGTTTCTCTCATCGCATCGGGAATCTCCAGCTCCGTTGTCGGGACTATGGGCGGGCAGGTGATCTTCCAGGGTTTTTTCCGCAAGTCCATTCCGATCTGGGTGCGCAGGCTCGTGACCATGGCACCGGCGTTCGCGGTGGTCGCGATGGGCGTCGGCGCAACCAAGGCGCTGGTGGTCAGCCAGGTGATCCTCAGCCTGGCGCTCCCGGTGCCGATGATCGCGCTCGTAATCCTGTCGGGCGACAAGCTGATCATGGGGCGCTTCGCCAATACGCGGCTGACGAAGGTCCTCGCAACGGCAAGCGCGAGCGTTATTCTGCTCCTGAACGCGGTGCTCCTCTATGAGACGTTTTTCGGGACTTGAGTTCAGCGCGCCCTTTGCCAAAAAAGCTTGACGAAAGGGGATGCTCCGCTTCTATAGAGGCGTAGCGTGCGCGTGTAGCTCAGCGGTAGAGCGAAGGCGTGCAAACTCACGGAAGGCGTCGAGCGTCTCGGCGCTGACATGATGTTCGATTCCTTCCGCGTCGCGCCGGGCGTTGTCCGGGCTCACGCCCAGTGCAAGCAGAAATGCTTCAACCACGCGATGGCGCTCACGGGCCTCCGCGGCCAGGCGCTGACCCATGGGCGTCAGGAACACGCCGCGATAGGGCTGCTGCATGACGAGCCCGTCCTCGGTCAGCCGCTTCAGCATTTTGGCGACCGTCGGCTGAGCGACGCCGAGGCGTTCCGCAATGTCGACCTGCCTCGCTTCGCCACGCGCGGAGAGCAAATCGTCAATCAACTCGACATAGTCCTCCACCAGTTCCAGCCGCCGAGCCTGCCGGTTTTGCCGGAAACTTTCCGACTGGATGTCGGCGGAGATCAGGGTGTCCGTTTCGGTTCGTCTATGTCCTGCCATGGTGGAACGCCGTGTCCTGGGGACTCGCATAGCTTAGCAGATCGCGAGCCCGTCCTCATCGAATCTTTAGGACGATCAACTTTAACGTGAGCCCCTTGATTAGCGTATGCCACGTATTATAGCATTGGCTATAGGATTTTTTGACAAAGATCAAGATGGCATACGAAGCAACCGGTCACGTGAATATGGCGCCCACATTCAACAGCCGCACAGCTATAGCTCTGCGCGAAGCGGTTGCGGGGCGCCGCAGCCGAATTGCGAGCACGTGGCTGTTTGCTGGACCGGCTGTCGTTGCCTCAATCGCCTATATCGATCCGGGCAATTTTGCTACCAACATTCAGGCTGGATCGAGATATGGCTATGCCCTGCTTTGGGTGGTGCTGGCTGCGAACCTGGTCGCCATGCTGTTTCAGGCGCTCTCCGCCAAGCTCGGCATTGTGACCGGACGCAATCTGGCCGAACTGTCCCGGGCGTATTTTCCACAGCCTATCCCCATCCTGATGTGGATAGCGAGCGAAGTCGCAGCCATGGCGACCGACCTGGCGGAGTTCCTTGGCGGGGCTATCGGCTTCTCCCTGCTTTTCGGGATATCGATGCTATCGGGCATGGCCATCACGGCAATCCTCACCTACGCGATCTTGATGTTCGGCGGAGCGCGCTTCCGGAGGATTGAGCTGTCTATTGGCGCCTTCGTCGCGATCATCGGCATCTGCTACGTGATCGAGGTGCTTATCGTGCCCGTGGATTGGGGCGCTGCCGGCGTTGGTTTGATCACGCCGCAGATTGCCGACGCGGACGCGCTTATGCTTGCGGTCGGCATCGTGGGCGCGACCGTGATGCCCCATGCCATCTATCTGCATTCCGGGCTGACCCAGTCGCGCACGATGCTGTTCTCGGACGAGGAGCGCGCACGCGTCATCCGGTTCTCCAACCGTGAGGTGGTTTTCGCGCTCTGCGTGGCGGGCGGCATCAACCTCGCCATGGTCATTATGGCAGCCGCCGCGTTCAATTCAGGCCATCCCGATGTGGCCGAAATTGAAACAGCCTATCATACGCTGACGCCGCTGCTCGGCGGCGGCGCGGCGGCCGCCTTTCTCGTTTCCCTTATCGCATCGGGAATCTCGAGTTCCGTTGTGGGGACCATGGGCGGGCAGATGATCTTCCAGGGCTTTTTCCGCAGGTCGATCCCGATCTGGATGCGCAGACTCGTAACCATGGCGCCGGCGTTCGTGGTGGTCGCGATGGGCGTCGGCGCAACCAAAGCGCTGGTGGTCAGCCAGGTGATCCTCAGCCTTGCGCTCCCTGTCCCGATGATCGCGCTTGTGATCCTTTCGGGCGACAAGCTGATCATGGGGCGCTTCGCCAATACGCGGCTCACGCGGATTATGGCAACGGCAAGCGCAAGCCTCATCCTCCTCCTGAACGCCGTGCTCCTCTATGAGACATTTTTCGGAGCTTAAGTTTGCAAACCCTTTGCCAAAAAAGCTTGACGAATGCGGATGCTCCGCTTGTATAGAGGCGTCGCATGCGCGTGTAGCTCAGCGGTAGAGCATCTGGT
>CAWFOS010000023.1:0-147837 GCA_963817495.1 uncultured Alphaproteobacteria bacterium
CTTCCCGCTTTGCCGGCGGACTTCCCTTGGGCGGTTCTCGTCGCACAGCACATGCCCGGCAGCTTCACGAACGTCTTCGCCAAGCGCATCGACAACATTTGCGCGATGCAGGTCCAGGAAGCGTCCCATCAAATGCCCATAGAGGCGGGAAAAATCTACGTCGCCAAGGGCGACGCCGATCTCGTCGTTCTGGGGCGCAGCACGGCGTGGCTGGCAACGCCCGTTCCATCGAGCCAGCAGCATTTGTGGCATCCGAGCGTCACCCGCCTCGTCGCGAGCGCCATGGAAGCTATGCCCGCCGACCGGCTCATCGGCGTCCTCTTGACTGGCATGGGCGACGACGGCGCCGCGGCGATGGCCGAGCTGAAACGCAAGGGCGGACGCACCATAGCGCAGGACGAGGCCACCTCCGTCGTCTTCGGCATGCCCTGCGAGTTGATCCGGTGTGGCGGCGCGGGTCTGGTTCTGCCCAGCGGCCGGATCGCCCGCCAGCTCGTTGCCTGGACGTCTCCCGCTACTTCATCAAATAGGAGCCGTGCGCATGGCGCTCGTTAGGGCAACAAAAAGAGTCGCGGCTCCGCAGGTAGAAGCCGAGCGTCCCTTAAGCGCCTCCGCGGCTGAGTTTGCGGAGGAATTGCGGTCGGGCGAGCCCGCGCGGCGGCGTCAGGCAGTGCGCGAACTGGCTCGCTTCCCCGAGGGCATACCCATTCTATGCGATCACCTGGAGCGCGAGCCCGCGGTCAGCGTCCGCAGCGTGATCATGACGGCCCTCATTCAGGGCCGCTCGGGCGCTGCCGTGGAAGGCCTGACCCGCTACTTGCGCAGCGAAAACACAGCGCTTCGCAACGAGGCGGTCGAGGCGCTGCAGGAGATGCCCGACGAGATCGGACCCTACATGGAGGCGCTGCTCAGCGATCCTGAAAGCGATGTGCGCATTTTCGCCGTCAACATCCTTTCAGTGCTTCCCAATTCGCACGCGCCCGAGTGGCTTCAGCAGGTCATCCTCGAAGACGAACACGTGAATGTCTGCGCCGCCGCCGTCGATTGTCTCGCCGAGGTCGGCACGCCCGCTTCGATCCCTGCGCTTAAGGAGCTGCGGCTCCGTTTCGGCGATCAGCCGTTCATGACCTTCGCCATCGACGCGGCGCTCAAACGCATAGGCGAGGCACAATGAAATCGGCCAGCCCAACGGCGCTTTCGCCAGCCCCGCCTGCCATGAGCCCGCAGGAATTCGCGAAGTTCTGCGAATTCTTCTACCGAAAAACAGGCATCATCTTCTCGGAGAGCAAGAGATACTTCGTCGAGCGGCGCGTGCTCGACAGGATGGCGGCGACGGAGTGCCCGACTTTTCGCGAATATTTCGCGATGGTGCGGTTCGAGACCGCCGGGCAGGAAATGCAGCGGCTCGTCAACGCGATGACCGTGAACGAAACGTATTTTTTCCGGGAAGATTATCAGTTCGACGCCCTCGTCACCGGCATCCTGCCGGAGGTCTCCGGAAACAAAAGGCCTGATGACACGATCAGGATCTGGTCGCTGCCATGCTCTACCGGCGAAGAGCCCTACTCCATTGCGATCTATATTCTCGAAGGATGGAAAAGAGCCGACGACTTCAACATCGAGATCCTTGCCTCGGACATCGATTCCCGCGTATTGCAGGAGGCGCGCAAGGGCGTCTATGGGGAGCGCGCCCTGTCGCGTATTCCGCAGAAGTTTCGGGACAAGTACTTTTCTTCCGTAGCGGACGGGTTCCAGATCGCGGAAACGCTGCGTGAGTCGATCGACTTTTCGGTGATCAACATCGTCGATCCCGCGCTGATGCGCAACTACTCCAATATCGATGTGATCTTTTGCAGAAACCTCCTGATTTACTTCGACGATCTGGCGCGCCGCCAAGCCATGGAGACGTTATACGAGTGCATGGCGCCCGGCGGCTTTATCTGTCTCGGCCATTCGGAGAGCATGAGCCGCATGTCCTCGCTCTTTAGGCCGCGAAGGATTTCCGACGCCATCGTCTACCAGAAACCTTAAGGATGAAGGCGATGCTGACGAACGCTGAGGGAGCCTGCGCGGCGGGTAAAAAAAAGGTGCTCATTGTCGACGATGGCATCACCATGCGGATGTTTTACCGCGATGTGCTCGAAAAGGCCGGCTTCGCCGTCGAAGAGGCAGCCAACGGCGTCGAGGGCCTAGAGCGCATGTTGGGCAGCAGCTTCGATCTGATCGTTGTCGACATCAACATGCCCAAGATGGACGGCTACGAATTCCTTACCCAGTTGCGCAAGGACCCGGATTGCATCTCCATCCCGGTCATGACCGTCAGCACTGAGGACAAGGAGCACGATAAAGTCCGGGCCTACGAAGCCGGCGCGAATTTCTACATGGTGAAGCCCGTCCGCCCCGATGAATTCGCGGACGCCGCCGTTCTCTTCACGGGGCGCGCGTCATGAACCCGCTGCTCGCCCGGTTCATTTCCGAAGCGCAGGAACTGATCCAGCAATCGGCGGCCGGTATCTTGAAGCTCGAGAAAGACCCCGAGAACGAGGCCGGCGTCAACGAGGTGTTTCGCGCAATCCATACGCTGAAAGGCTCCTCCGGGCTGTTCGACGCCCAGCCGCTGACGAACCTGGTGCACGCGGGTGAGGATGTGCTTTCGGCGGTGCGTGCGGGCGCGCTTCGCTTAAGCCCGGATATCACCGATCATATTCTCGATATGCTGGATCAGGTCGGCGTCTGGATCGGCGACCTCGAGAAGCATGAGGAACTGCCCGTCGCCGCGGCCGACGCCTCCCAGAAACTTGCGCGTGCTCTGCGGGACTTCCTGCCCGACGCGGAAGGCGAGGCCGCCGGTCCGCGGAGGCAACTGGCGGGTCAGGCTGGCGCTTTCGATTGGCTGGACGAGGTTCGCCGCGCGCCTGGCTATGAGGCCTTTGCCGCTACCGCAGCGGCATCGTCGAAGGCGGTCGTCGGGGTCGAATACCGCCCGCACGAAGCCTGCTTCTATAGCGGCGATGACCCCGCGAATTTGATGCGCCAGACGCCTGAGCTTGGTGTTCTGTCGGCGTCGCTTTGCGCGCCCTGGCCATCGCTGGACGAACTCGATCCCTACCGCTGCAATTTCATTTTCCGGGCGCTCACGCTCGCGCCGCGCGACGAGGTGGTCCACCTGTTCCGCTATGTGATGGATCAGGTCTCGATCATCGAGCTTCCTCCCGGTTCCCTTCCTGGCGAAGGCAAGCCGGAGCACGCGGCGCCGCTCGTCCACGGCGCTTCGGGAAGCCCCATGCAGCAACTCGCGCTTCGCATCGCTCTGACACAGATGAAAGTGCTGTCGCTGAAAGGCGGCGAGGAGGAGCAGAAGA
The DNA here is from genome assembly GCA_963817495.1 of uncultured Alphaproteobacteria bacterium. Taxonomy (GTDB): domain Bacteria; phylum Pseudomonadota; class Alphaproteobacteria; order Rhizobiales; family Rhodomicrobiaceae; genus Rhodomicrobium. Next base: position 3,363 of record CAWFOS010000023.1, read on the forward strand.
GGCGTCTTGTCTCTGTCAAGACAACGTTGTCGAACGTGCTCTCCGCTCTCGGCGACGCGAGCCTCTCACGCGACTTCGCAGCCGCCGCCGAAGCGAATACACCCGCCTCGCTTACCGGCTTCCTTCAGAACTGGGTGACGCAAGCGGAACCGGCCGCCGCCAAGGGCGACGCCCGGCCTTCGGCAGGCGGCGGCGATCCCGGCGGCTTGGAGGCTCGCGCCGCCTTGCATGCGCCCGCCCCATTTGACGGTCCCGCTTCGGACGGCGCGCGGCTGAACGGGGCGGGCCACAAGTCGCAAGCGCAGAAGGTCCTGAAAGTCGATCAGGGAAAGCTCGATACGCTGATGAACCTCATCGGCGAGCTCGTCGTCTCGAAAAACAGCCTCCCGTTCCTCGCCCGCCGCGCCGAGGAAGCCTATGGCTCCCGCGAAATGGCGCGCGAAATCAAGGATCAGTACGGCGTAATCGACCGGCTCGCGCAGGAAATGCAAACGGCCATCATGGCGGTGCGCATGCAGCCGGTCTCGGAGGCCTTCGACCGGTTCCCGAGGCTCGTTCGCGACCTCGCCCGCAAGCTCGAAAAGAAGGTTGAGCTTAAGATGGAGGGCGAAGACACGGCGGCCGACAAGGCGATTATCGCGGCGCTCGGAGAGCCCCTGATGCACATCGTGCGCAACAGCCTCGATCACGGCGTCGAAACGCCCGAGGAGCGCGAAGCAGCCGGAAAACCGGGCCATGCGTCGATCGTGCTTCGAGCCTATCAGGAGTCCGACCAGATCGTGATCGAGGTGGAGGACGACGGGCGCGGCATCGACCCAAGGAAGATCAAGACGAGCGCGCTTTCGAAAGGCGTAATCACGGAGGACGAAGCGGCGCGGCTTTCCGACCAGGAGGCGATCAACCTCGTCTTCCAGCCCGGCTTCTCCACGGCGACGCAGGTGTCCGACCTGTCGGGGCGCGGCGTCGGCATGGACGTGGTGCGCAGCAATATCGAGAAGTTGGGGGGGCAAGTCGCCATGTCCTCCAAAGCTGGCGAAGGCGCTACGGTGCGCCTCGCGCTTCCGCTCTCCATGGCGGTGACTCGCGTCATGATGGTCGAGGTCGGCGGCGCCCTCGTCGGCATCCCCATGGATGTCATCGTCGAGACCGTCAGACTATCGCAGCGCCAGATTTACTCGATCAAGCAATCGGAAACCTTCGTCCTGCGAGACATGATCGTTCCCCTGGTGCGTACGAGCCGGCTGCTCGGAATTTCCGATGGTTCAGGCAGGCAGAGCGAACTTGGCCTCGCCGTTCTTGTCGTCCGCGTGAAGGGCGCGCTGGTGGGGCTTGCCGTCGATCAATTGAGAGAAAGCATCGACGTTATCTTGAAGCCCTTCGACGGTTTCTTGTCCGGGCTGAAGGGCTATGCGGGAACCGCGCTTCTGGGCGACGGGCGGGTTCTCCTGGTCCTGAACCTGAAGGAAATACTTTGATGGCAATTCGATATGACGCATCAACTATATATTGCGAGGACGAGTGTATGGTTGAGGAGGCTCTACTTCTGCTAGAATTCCTGCGCTCCCACCGCGGCGCCAGGGTCGACATGACGGACTGCGTCTACGTTCATACGGCGGTCCTGCAGGTTCTGGCGGCGGCGGCGGCGAAAAACCTTATTCTGCCCGCTTCGCCCGCAATGGCGAACTGGGTGAGCGCCATCCTTGGGGCAGCGCCTGTGTGAATTTGTGAGAGCGTTAACGAGTGGCCTTCGCGTTGCGTATGAATTTGGAGGAGTGAGTATGGCCAAGACAGTCATGATCGTGGACGATTCTCCGACCATGCTGATGAGCATGGAGGGTATGTTGTCGAAAGCGGGCCTCGGCGTCTCCAAAGCCAACAATGCGGAGGAAGCTCTCGTCATTCTCAAGGGCGGCAGCAAGCCAGACATGATCATCACGGACCTGAACATGGCAGCAATGAACGGCATACAGTTAATCCGCGAAGTTCGTCAGCTTCCCGGCTTCGCGTTCATGCCGATCGTGATGCTGACGACGGAATCCCAGCAACAAAAGCGCAACGAAGCCAAGTCGGCGGGCGCCACGGGTTGGATGGTGAAGCCAGTTCAGCCTCAAGCCATGCTGCAGATCGTCAAGCAACTTGTTCCCGGAGCATGAGCGATGCGGCGGCGGCGCGAGATCGCTGCGATCGCAGCGTTTGCTTCCGCCGCGGCGGTCTTAACTGGGCTCAGCGACTACGCTTTTGGACTTGAAGACAACCTCAACGCCGCAGGCGCTCGCATGGCGGCGGCCTTTTTCATTGCAACCTTTCTTCTGGCGGCCTGGCGTCGCCTGAGCCGGACCATCGACGAGCCTGTCACGCCCCTTGTGCGCGGCTGCGAGCAAACTGCCCTGCCCCCCGCGCTAGGCCGAACGGACGCGCCTCTGCCCCCAGCCGTCCTGACGCGGCTCGGTGAGGAGATATCGGCCTGCAATCCCATCATTCACACCCTTTGCGATCATGTCCAAACCGTCGTCACGAACACCGAAGACGTCGCGATCAACATCATGACCCAGTTGAAGAAGGTCGACGACACGATAACCGGCCTGATCACATTCCTTAGGATCAGTTCGCGCGACGGAATTCTGCCGATCATTGAGCAAACAGAACTCCGCCTTCACGCTAATAATCAGTTCCTCTCGGATTTCCTGGCGAGCAGGATGGCTGCAATGGAAAAGAGCCGCGGCCAGCTTTCTTGCATCTCCGATATCGCCGGCGGGCTTGACGTTATTGTCCAGGGCATTCGCAAACTTGCGCGGCAGACCAACATGCTTGCGCTCAATGCCAGCATCGAAGCCGCGCGAGCCGGAAGGGCCGGCAAGGGCTTCGCTGTCGTTGCCGCCGAGGTCAAAGCGCTATCGCGTCAGACAGATCAGGCGGCGAAAGACATCAGCGAAGGTCTTCAGACGTTGAATGATGCGATTGCCGGAAGCGTGGAGGCCTTTGACGCGCGGCAAGGTCTCGAACGAAAGGATCTGAACTCCATAGCGTCTACAATCGACGAACTTGAGCAGAACATGAGGTTCTTGATTGACCAGCAGCGCGGAACTCTCACCAAGATGCTGGAAGAAAGCGAAAGCATTGCGCAGCTTGTAATTGAACTCAACGGTTCAATTCAGTTTCAAGACGTGGCGCGCCAAAGATTAAACGGCGTAACTGGTGTCCTCCATCAAATTGTCGACCATGCAGCCAGCCTGAAAGATTTCGTAGAGACAGACGGTTTTCATGGAGGAGATATCGAGCGAGCTTTTGCCTCGATAGAGATGCAGCGCAAATCAGCCTCGGAAAATAGTAATATTTCGCACATAGCAAGCGGAGATGCTGGACTTCTAGAGCTATTCTAGCCATTTTATGCGGCGAGGCCCCGAAATAGCGGCGCGGCCTGCTAGCCGTAGGTAGCGCGGGACCCGCAGCTCTCAGTGGACCATGACCGCATCGGCCGCGGCCCATTCGCTGGGCGCGGGGCTGGAGCTTAGGACTGTAACCTGGATTCGTGACCCTGCCTTGCCTTCCCGCTCTCCCGGTCGAGCGCCGCCAGGAAAGCCTGTGCCTCTTCCCTGCGCTCGAAGATGTGGGGTGCGATGTTGCGTTGCGAGAAAGCTTCGCCGAGCTTGGCGCGCATGAAAGCGCTCGTCGCATAGCGCGTTATATTCGTGAAATAGTGGGCCAGGAAGTACCGGTCCATTTCAGCGTAGGCGTCGTACATTTCCCGGTTGATCCGGAAGCGATCGTAGTTGATGACGACGCCGACCCGCTTGCCCGCGCCGCGGCAGCGCTCTTCGCAGATGTCCCAGATCGCCTTCACGTCGCCTGCGACGCGCACGTACATGCCCTCGAAATTGAGGAAGAGGATGTTCCGCTCTGCGTCGTAGGTCACACGCTCCGGCAGAGACAGGTTGAGAAGCTCCCCCTCCAGGTTCATCGGGCCAGCGCTGAAGATGCGGGCATCCATGATCGCGTACTCGCCGATGATCGGCTCAAAGTCCATGTGGGCGAGGATATCCCGGGCAACATCGATGCCGGGGGCGACCTCAATCAGCGCCAAGCCTCGCCGCACGCGGCGGAACACGCATCGCTCCGTGACATAGTAGACCGGCTTGCCCCGGTCATAAGCATACTGGCCATTGAAGGTGATCTGGCCGACCTGCTTCAGGAACTTCCTCTGCCTGCCCTCTTCGAGGATACGAAGTTCGCCGTTCTCCACGGCCACTTTGAGGCCACTGCCGGTAAAGCTGCCTGCGAATACGACAAGACGCGCATTCTGGCTGATGTTGATGAAACCGCCCGCGCCGGTCAGCCTGCCGCCGAAACGGCTGACGTTCACATTGCCCGCTTCATCGCATTCGGCCATGCCGAGGCAGGCCATGTCGAGCCCGCCGCCGTCGTAGAAGTCGAATTGCTGGTTCTCATCAAGCACCGCATCCATGTTGATGCCTGCGCCGAAATCGCTGCCAGCAGAGGGAATGCCGCCGATCACGCCGGACTCCACCGTCAGTGTCAACAGATGAGAAATGTGCTCTTCGTTGGCCACCAAGGCCACGCCCGCTGGCACGCCGATGCCCAGGTTGATGATGCCGTTGGGCGGCAACTCGAAGGCGGCGCGGCGCGCGATGATCTTGCGCTCATCAAGGATGGTCGAAACGAGAACTCGGGCGCGGGGCGCGAAATTCACCAGCATACGCAGCGTTGTACTGTGTGGCGACCGTCTGCCTGTGTTCGTGCGGCTCGGCCACCACGATGCAGTCCACGAGGATGCCGGGCACTTTTACCTGCCGGGGCGGCAAGGAACCTCGCTCGGCGATGCGCTCCACCTGGGCGATTACAATGCCGTTGCTGTTCTTGGCCGCCATCGCCATTGCGAGGTTGTTGAGGGTCAGCGCCTCGCGCTCCATGGTGATGTTGCCGAAGGTGTCGGCGGTGCTGCCGCGGATGAAGGCGACGTTGACGCGGCCCACATGGTAGAACAGCCATTCCTCGCCATGCACTTCTACGAGTTCGACGATGTCTTTGGCGGTGGCGGCATTGATCCGTCCGCCGCCGTAGCGTGGATCGACGAAGGTATGCAGGCCGACCTTGGAAAATGTGCCCGGTTTGCCCCCGGCAAGGTCGCGAAACAGTTGGCAGATGATGCCCTGGGGCAGATTATAAGCCTGGATTTTGTTATCCAGCGCGAGTTTGCCAACCTTTGGCATCATCGCCCAGTGGCCCGCCACCACGCGCCTCAAGAGCCCCTCATGCCCAAGATGGTTGAGACCCAGATCCTGGCCATCGCCATGCCCTGCACCAGCGAACAGCGTCAGGTTGCGAGGTGTGCCGGTTGCCCGGAAGCGACGCTCCACGGCCGAGAGGAGCGCTTCAGCGAAGCCGGTCTGGACGAAGCCGGTACTGGAAAGCGTATCGCCGTCGCGGATCAGGGCGATGGCCTCGTCGGCTGTCACGATCTTGCTGCGCACGGCCTCCTCGCTGTCAGAATGCGGCTCCCGGAACAAGGGTCCGGGTCTTTACAAACCGGCTTCCCGCCCCATGCGGGCGTTCCTTCATCTTGGTTTCAGTGTAGTTAATTGCCCGCCGCCGTTCAAGGCGACTGCGCTGGCAGACACACTCGCTGGACGTATTCTCGCGGGACCAGAGACCGGCCGAAAGTGGGCGGTCGGGTTATCCAGCCAGGAAAAGCTTCAGGCTCTCCACAACCAACTCATTTTCTTCAGCCAGCCCCACAGTTAAACGAAGCGCGTTCGGCAAACCATAAGCGCCAACAGGGCGCAAAATGATGCCTTTCCCCGCGAGGAACGCCTCAGCCACCTTCGCGGTCTTCTCCTCCCGGGTCGGAAAGTGAACCAGCACGAAGTTTCCCACGCTCTTGGTGACCCTCAGGCCGATGGCCGTTAGCTCCCGCGTCAGCCATTCGCGCCACTCCTCGTTATGATGGACAGCATGGGCCAAATGTTCCATGTCGAAAAGAGCGGCCGAAGCCGCGGCCATGGCCGGCCCTGAGACATTGAAGGGAGGCCGGATTATGTTCAAAACCTGTGCGATGTCCTCAGGACAATATGCCCAGCCAATGCGGGCGGAAGCCAATCCATAGATTTTCGAAAACGTCCTCATCATCACGGTGTTGCCGGATGCGGCGACAAGTGCCGCGCCATCGTCATAATCACTGGCGGAAACGTATTCGGCATAAGCTGAATCAAGGACGAGAAGAACATGGCTTGGAAGCCCGTCTCGAAGACGCTGCAGTTCCACTTTGTTGATGTATGTTCCCGTCGGGTTGTTCGGATTGGCGATGAAGACAGCGCGCGTCTTCTCTGTGACCGCTTCGAGTATGGCCGCCACGTCGACGCGATAATCGCGCTCCCGCACTGTAACGAGCTTTGCGCCACTGACCTGAATTGCAATCTTGTGGATCAAGAAGCCATATTCAGGGTAAATGGCTTCATCTCCTTGGCCGAGAAAACCTTGCGCAAGGAGACCGATCATCTCATCGGAGCCTGCGCTGCAAACGATGTTTTCCGCCGGCAGGCCATGCCGTTTGGCAATGGCTTCTCGAAGCTGCCCAGCCGAGCCATCCGGATAGCGGCCCAGACCAGCCGCGGCGTTGGCGAACGCCTTCAGCGCTTCCGGGCTCGGGCCGAAAGGGGACTCGTTCGCTGACAGTTTGAGCACGTTCGAGCGGCCACGCACCACACTGCGCCCCGGAACGTAGCTTTCGACGGATAGGATGGCCTGTCTGGGGCGTACCTTGGTTTGTTTTTCCATGGCTGACGTGTGATTTCTTTTCATCGTTGTTACCGAAGGGCGCTTGGCCAGAAGCAAGAAGGATGGCGGACTCTCTAAAACGCGCTCGGGGGCTAAGGTTGCGCGACTCTAGGCCTGGGAGAGCCAGTCTGCATGCACTCATTCAGGCGCCTCGCCAAAAGCGCCCAGTCGTTATTATTCCAATCGATGCGCACGACGCGTCCGCAGTGCCCCAGCGCTGACTGAAGCAGAAGAGCAACGCCGCTATCCGGCAGCCTCACAGTAGCGCCGCTCCCGTCCATCGAGCAGGAGCAGGCTCTGAATGATGTATAGCACACGTCCGCATAAGCTGACGCAGCCAGGTGATTGAAAGCTTCCGCGCCAGATGCCACACCGATTGTGAAGGCCCGGCTAGCCCGCCCGGCTTGGAGCCCCAAAACTGAATCTTCAATCACGGCGCAGTTTGCGATGGGAATTTCGAGGCGCTCCGCAGCAAAGATATAGCTATCTGGGGCAGGCTTTTCAGCGCGTCTCTGTCCATCGTTGCCAACCACGATATCGAACCACGGCGACATCCCGCTGTTCCCGGTTATCTTGATAACCTCGGCCTCCGGATTGTTGGACACCACCGCCATACGCAGCCCCCTTGCCTTCAACGCGGAGAGGATTTCTGCAATCCCCTCGTGCAGCGGAAAGGGCTCGATCAGACGCAGGGCGAGCCAATCTTCCAATGCCTTCGCTACCAAATCTGGCTCCGGCGCCAGCCCCATGCCCTCGAACAGGAAGCGCCAGAAATCCTTGCCGCTCAAGGGGAACCCTTCTCGAAGCAGCACTTCGGATATAATCAATTCCTTGCCGGCATATTTTGAAATGATTTTTGAGCAGACCCTCAAGTCAAGGGCAAAAGAGTCGACAAGCGTACCATCAAGATCCCAAAGCACTGCCTGAGTAGAGCTTGGCAAAAATAACCTGTCTCTGATACTGACAAATGGTTCCTTCATTAGCTCGGGGTCCAATGATAGCTTATTGTGAAGATATTTTCTTGATTGGAAGAACGCTCATTGCCGATTCTACCTCATTTAGATTCTGTTGCGTGATGCTCGCAAACGGTCTACCAATGCGCTCTTTACAAGAGCTAAGAAACATATGAGCAGCATGCTTGCGCTGCGCCTTCTATTCGGCCCCGTGCCCACGCAAATACTCACACCTTCATTGTGAACAGCAAGCCTGCCATCCGTCAGGCAATACCGCTTCAGAGTAATCGGCCCGTGGTCAGGGTTACCACAATCTCTCTCACAGGAGAAGAGGCAGGGTTGCCCCACGAGATCTGAGGCTGGGAGGTATCCCGTTGCCGCACATGTGGCGCCTTGAGACGTTGCAGGCCTTTAGCCGCAAGTCGGGCAACGCGGGGTTATGATTGTTGACGCCGTTCCTCGATGTATGACATCAATGCGGACATCAATGCCTAAACGCTAAGCCCTCGCAACAGGCATATACGCGAGCCTTTCATGGCTGAATGTAAAAGGATAGCAAGACGTGCCTCAAGAGAATAATGTTCGCAGATTGAAGTTTTCTTCTCTCAGTCGGGAAGAATATCTTGGCCTGCTGAAACGAACCGAGGCCGATCTGGGCGCGTATCTTGAGAAGGTCGCACCAATTATTGAAGCCGTGCGGCAACGTGGGGACGCGGCGGTTTGTGAATTTACTGCCAAATTCGATGGCGCCCAAGTTTCTCCTCAAGAGATGCGCGTTTCGGAAAAGGAATTCCAGCAGGCGGAAGCGCAACTCGAACCATCCGTTAAACGAGCGATTCTCGAAGCGCGAGACAACATACTCCTGTATCACCGGTTCCAAATGCCAAAGCCCATCACGATGACGCCTGTTTCATCGGGAGTCTTGGCGGGAGAGCGCTTCAACGCCATATCGAGTGTCGCCTGCTATGTACCGAGGGGCAAAGGCTCTTTTCCTTCCGTTTGTTTGATGACAGCAGCTCCCGCCGTCGTCGCCGGCGTGAAAAAAGTCATTGTCATAACCCCCCCGGGTCCGGATGGAAAGGTCGATGCAGGGACATTATTTGCAGCCAACTCATTAGACATCACCGAAGTCTATAAGTGCGGCGGCGCACAGGCCGTCGCTGCCGTCGCGTTGGGCACCGCCGCAATACCCAAATGTGACAAAATCGTCGGGCCGGGCAGCCCTTGGGTGGTTTCCGCAAAGCAAATCTTGTCCCGGCAGATCGATCCAGGGCCACCGGCTGGACCTTCCGAGTCCATCGTTGTCGCAGACGCAACCGCAAATGCTTGGAAAGCCGCTCTCGACCTCGTGAATGAGTCCGAGCATGGACCAGATTCGTCGGCATTCCTCGTTACAAACGACCAAACGATAGCCGATAAGGTGGATCGCTATATCCCTCATATCTGGGGCCGGATGTCAGATAATCGGCGGGCGTTTTCCCAATCGGTGCTGACAGGGCCGAGGGGGGGCATTCTTCTTTGCGATAGCATCGATCAGGCGACTGAATTTGTAAATGACTATGCTCCTGAGCATCTTCAGGTACACAGCTCAGACCCGTTCCCCTATCTTGAGAAGCTTGCCAATGCCGGAGAGATCTTATTGGGGGAGCACAGTGCGATTTGCTTGGGAAACTTCATACTGGGTCCGAACGCCGTGTTGCCGACCAGCGGGGGAGCTCGCACGGCCTCGCCGCTTTCTGTTTATGACTACTTGAAGAGGACTTCTGTTGTCCACGTCTCGCAATCAGGATATGGGCCGCTGGCAGCGTCGGCGGAAATCCTGGCCAGGTACGAGGGTTTCGACGGGCACGCGCTTTCAGTCTCCGAGTATCGAGACAATCCTCCAAGCATTTAGTTAGAAGGCACCTCGGCTAGATGTGTGAGCTGACCGCATTTGAGATAAAGTCTCAAGTCAAAAAGGGCAATATGGACCTGGCTGAAGGCATGGTGGCCCGCCTCATCGGACAAGAGACTGGCCTCGATGTGACTCAAGCCACTATTTATAGAGACCGGTACAGCCTCAATTCCGTAAATGGAGTCGTTACAACAGAAAGGGAAGGTCCGCTATTTTTTAAGTTCCATACGGAGGAGGAGGAAAGCAGCAACGTAAAGGAATATTATCAGGCTAGCATTCTCTCCGAAGCAGGTTTACCCGTTGATATGCCAGTACTGGCGTCAACGAAGCCTGGCCGCCAGTTCCTGCTTTACGCTTTTAGCAGAGATCCAAAGTTGGCGGACGTTTGTTTGCAGTTGGAGAGGGGGGGAGATTCAAGCTATACAATTACAGAACTCCTTGAAGCACAGGTCAAGCTTGATGAGATCTCCGCACACGCTGCATTGTCAACGCTATCGGAGCCCAATTCGGCGTCCTGCGAAGAACCGATCCATCAACTTTTCTATAATCGCCTCGTTGATCAAGGGGTGACTGACCAACTCGGCGGCCGTTACCGGCAATTTTATAAAGGAAGAAGCCTGAGCATAGAGGGCAAAGAAGTCTCGTGGGATCGTTTCGAGAGTTTGCGCTGGGTAATTAACGACATCGAATATACTGATAGCTTGCGCGAACTTTTTCTTCGCAGCCTTCAGATGTTGTCTCCCCGCCGCCTTGCTGCCGAGCCCTGCATTGTATCGCATGGCGACGCGCACAATGCGAATGTATGGGTGAGACAGACCCCTGGCGAGGGTCGCGTGCACTTTGTATACTTTGATCCTGCTTTCGCTGGTAGGCACATTCCTGCACTGCTCGGAGAAATAAAAGCAACGTTCCATAACGTATTCGCACACCCATATTGGTTATACACGCCGGAATACGCCGAGACCGCATTCAAGTTATTCGCTACCATCAGGTCAGATCGAATAATCATAAATCACAACTGGGATCCCGGCGAACTGCGCAGAGCGTTTCTATACTCAAAATTTGAGAATTACTGGCTACCCCTTTTGATCGCACTAAAACACAAAGAGAAGTTGCCTGAGGACTGGGAGACTGTGATGCGCTTAAGTCTCTTTTGCTGTCCGACACTGGTCATAAATCTTCTGCCAAACGAACAACGCAGCTTGTCAGCAAGCCTCCTCGGCTTCGCAATTGCACTTCTGTGCGGTTCCTCCCCTGTGAACGGCTTGAGTTTTGTGTCTGAACTTTTCGCGAAGTGCAGGCGGGAACTCAGCCACAGTTGAAAGTTCCGGGTGCAACACCATGAGGTTTGAGGCGCGTCAAAGGCGAAAAACACCAGCGAACATCGATCACACCGTTCAGGCGCAGACGACCTCGACAACAGCGTGCTCCGAAAATGTGCGTCCATACTCATCCTGCACTGTGACCGTCAGAGTATGCGATCCGGGTTCCAGGTCGCTCGGGAGTCTGGCAGACCAGATGTGGGAGGAGATTTCTGCCTTGACCCAGGGCTTCTTCGTCGCCTCGTTTCGCGCAAAAAGCTCGTTCGAAAGGGGATCCGGGCGCGCGTCGCGCGTCATCGCGATGGGAGCCGCTTTTCCTATCGTAAGGGCCACCTTTGTTTTCGGGCCGCCATCGAAAACGTTCACAATGGCCTCGGTAGCGTAGAGAGTATCGACTGAAACTGGCGAGCCGAGCATCTGTCCCATGCGGAAATCGCGCTGCAACTCCCGTCCCGAGCGGTGAAAGATACTGTCGAGCATGATGCGCGTCTGCCGTCCTTGCGGCTCCTTCGCCGCGACGAAACTTGTCTTGTAGGCTGTCCCGTCGATGCTGAGGACATGGTAGCCGTTCGGGCTGCCGTCGCGGCTCAGCGCGCATGCAATGCCGCGATAGTCAAAGGGCCCGCTCCACCAGGACCCGGAGACGGCAGTCAGAATGTGATGGTGATGGCGGCCGCCGCCCTCGATATCAAGGTAATGATGCTCGGTTGTGTGGGTGTGGCCTGCAAGGCTCAACACATTGCGGCCTGCCAAAAGTCTTAGAAAGTCATTGCGATCCGCCGTGTAGTTGGTCGGGTCATCGTTGACATAACTCTGAAGTGGGATGTGCATGCACGCCACGACGAGCTTGTCTTTGGGAGTGTCTTTCAGGACATTTTCCACGAAAGCGAGTTGCCTCGTCCCAAACTCTCCCATGTATTTGCCGGGGCGATCGGCCGGGCGGCTCGGATCCGGCCCTAGATAGGCGACGTTGTCGAGCATGAGGAACAGCGCGTCGCCATGATGGAAGGCGTAGTAAGGCGCGCCGAAGGTCCGTTTGTAGGTCTCGCGCGAATAGGTGCGGTCCCTGGCCTCGAAGTTCAGGTCGTGATTGCCGCCGATGTTCCACCAGGGAAGCCCGATCTGCCCGATGATGCGATTGTAGCGGCCATACATCGAAAGATCGTCGAACAAAATATCGCCGGTCGTGATCCCGAAGGCAGCGTCGGAGCCAACAACCCCATTCACGACATCGTCGCGGACAAAATCAAGCTCCACATGGCTTTCTGGCTGCGGATCGGTGAAGAGAAGGACATCGAACGTGGTTTTCTCCGCTTGCCGGATAAGCGGAAAATCGACCAACTCCGGCAGCGGTCCGGTAGGGTCGACGCCGCGGAAGCGAAGCTTAAGATCGGCCGGCGATCCTTTTGGCTGGTGTATGAAGGAAAAGCGAGGGAGGTTCGTGGCCGGGTCGGCGGGCACGGCATAGCCCGAGGGCTTGATGACGAGGATGACCGCTTCGTCATCGATGGGAAGCGTGTACCGGCCTTGCGCATCCGTTTGGACGACCTCGCGGCCATTCGAGACAAGAACGCCCGCCACACCCGGTAGTCCGGCACGGTGAGGCTCGCCTGTGCTGCTTTCGTAAACGATCCCGCTGACTGTTCGGGCAACCGGGGCGCCGGAACTGGGAATGCTTTGAGGGACCTCAGCTTGCGCGTCCGATGCCAAGCCGAGCGCGAGCGCCGCAGCGCCCTTCATTGCATCCCTGCGTGTAACTGCGGTTCGTTCCATGTGCGGCTTTGTCCTCGTGTGAGTTCTGCGGAACTGCGGGACGGCAGGTCGCGGATTGCCCAAGGCAATAAGGTCTAAAATACGAATGTGTCACTTTGGCTAAGGATACCGGCCGAACCCCCGCACCGATGCTTGAGGCACGCCAGAAAGGCATTGAGGACACCAGATCGACCTGTTGGATAAGGGCTTCGCCGCTCTATCCAAGTGCCACAATACTGTAATCTAAGATTGATAGCGTGGCCTCGACGCTTCCGGCGCGTTCCGTCGGAGATATGTTGCTGCCGGTGAAGTATTCGTTCGATCTCTAAAGGGCCGGAAGGAGGAACGTTTGGGCACGCGGCCTTCCCTTTCTGCTTTCCGGAACCCGCTTATTACTTCCATCACCGATGGCAACGCCTGGACCACGAACGAACTCGCGCTCGACGCTTTCATCCCCAACGCCGATCCTGGCAGACTGCCCTCAATAGCCGGTGTGCCCGAGGATCCTCTCGTTCAGCTCATGGAGACCACACAATGAACAGGGAAGCCCCTGCTGTGAACAAGACATGGGCAGAACTCAAGCCCGGAGACGAGGCGACGTTACGAAGGCTGTGTGTAGCCGACGACTTTATCGTCTTCGCCCACGCCTCGGGCAACCGCAACCCCATCCATCTTTCCGGCAAGCACGGCGCGCCGGCCCCCGCCATGTGGGTGGGCGCTCTTGTTTCCTCCGTGCTCGGCAACGTCCTGCCCGGTCCCGGCACCGTCTATCACGACCAATCTCTCCATTTCCATGAGCCTGCGCACGATGGCGACGAACTCGTCATCGGCGTGCGCGTGAAGGAAAAGCGGGCGGAGCCGGAGGTAGTTCTCCAAACCTGGGTGGATCGGGCCGACGGCGCCCGCCTTTGCGATGGAGAGGCCATCGTGGCCGCCCCCACCGGGCGCGTTACCTTCTCCCCTGCCGAGGTGCCGGGCCTGATCGTTCGTCGGCACCGCCATTTCGAGGCGATGTTGCGCAAGGCCGAACAGTTGCCCCCGCTGCTGACAGCGGTGGTGGCGCCGGAAGAGCCCCATTCACTGGGCGGAGCTCTTCTCGCCATGCGAGAACACATTATAACCCCGATCCTCATCGGCGACCGCGCCCGCATTGAGGCGGCGGCTCGCGAGGCGGGCGAAAGCCTCGACGGGGTGCAGATCGTCCCCATCTCCTCCCACTCCGCCGCCGCCGCTCGTGCGGTGGCTATGGTGCATGAGGGCACGGCGCAGGCCGTGATGAAGGGGCATCTTCATACCGACGAACTCTTGCGCCACGTGGTCAAGCACGACGGCGGCCTTCGCACCGAGCGCCGCATCTCCCACGTCTTTGTCATGGACGTGCCCGGCCTCGATCATCCCCTGCTCATCTCCGATTGCGCCATCAACATCGCTCCGGACCTCGAAGCGAAGGTTGACATCGTGCAGAACGCCATTGACGTCGCCCGCGCCATGGGCATCGCTCAACCGCGCGTGGCCGTGCTGTCCGCAGTGGAAACCGTAAACCCGAAGATCCCTTCCACCGTCGAGGCCGCGGCTCTCGCCAAAATGGCGGAACGCGGCCAGATCGAAGGCGGCATCGTCGATGGCCCGCTCGCGATGGACAACGCCATGAGCCTCGAAGCGGCAAAGACCAAAGGCATCAAGAGCTTTGTGGCGGGCCGCGCGGATGTGCTGATCGCACCCAATCTCGAATCGGGGAACATGATCGTGAAGCAGCTGACCTTCGTCGCCCACGCCGAGGGCGGTGGTCTCGTGCTGGGCGCCTCGGCGCCTGTCATCCTGACGAGCCGCGCTGACGACGAGCGCGTGCGCCTCGGTTCGTGCGCTGTCGCGGCCCTCTACTGGCATTGGAAAAATGTTGGGACCGCTTTTGCGATGGCGGCGGAATGATCCCGCATATCCTCACCCTCAACGCGGGGTCGAGCTCCATCAAGTTCGGCCTTTACCGCCTGCCTGACGGCACCGGCAACGAGCCGCCGATCGTTGCACGCGGGCTCGTGGATGGCATCGGCACCGGGCCGTGGATCAAGGTCAAGGACGCGAGCGGCGCGGTGGTGGCCGATCGCGCGCTGCCTGAAGAGTCTAACCACGCCGACGGCTTGGAGGCTGCGCTTGGCTGCCTCTCCCTCGATAGCAATGCGGTGATCACGGTTGGGCACCGGATCGCCCACGGCGCTCCCGCCTTTCCGAAGCCGATCGTGATCGATCAGCGCGTCTTTGCGCAGCTTGCCGGATATACTCCCTTCGCGCCTTCGCACCAGCCTCATAATCTGAAGGCTGTCATGGCCGCCCGAAAAGCCTTTCCCAGAGCAGTGCAGGTGGGCTGCTTCGATACCTCTTTCCACGAGGGCAAGGCCTTCGTCCAGGACGCTTACGCGTTGCCGCGATCGCTCTACCGAGAGGGCATCCGGCGTTACGGCCATCATGGGCTCTCTTACGACTATGTCGCAGGCGCGCTCCGCAAGATCGCGCCGCAGGTGGCCGATGGGAGGGTCGTGATCGCCCATCTCGGCAACGGCGCTTCCATGTGCGCCCTGTCGGGCGGCCGCTCGGTGGAGACCACCATGGGCTTTTCCGCCCTCGACGGCCTGCCCATGGGCACACGCTGCGGACAGATCGATCCGGGCATTGTGCTCTATCTCCTGGAGGTGAAGCGCCTCGAAGTCGAGGAGATCGAGACGATTCTCTACAAGGAATCGGGGCTCAAGGGCATCTCCGGCCTGACGAACGACATGCGCGACCTGGAAGCGGCGGGCACGCCTGAGGCCGAGGACGCAATCGCCTACTTCACAGGCGTCATCAGGCGCGAGGTCGCTGGCATGGCTACAACTCTGGGCGGCATCGACGCCGTGGTGTTCTGCGGCGGCATTGGTGAGAATTCCGTTCAGGTCCGGCGGCGGGTGATCGAGCCGCTCGGCTGGCTGGGGATTGAGCTGGACGCCGGGAAGAACGCGACACGGGGGGAGACCTGCATTTCAACTCCCGACAGCAAGGCGGCTGTCTATGTCATCCCAACGGATGAGGAGATCGTGATCGCGCGAGCTTGTCTCGCCTTCATTCCGCAACTGGCCGACGCTTGACAAGAAGCAAGTCCGACTGAGAGTTTACGGCCGGTTAAGATTGGGTTCGTTTTGCAAAAATGCATATAAGTAACTTTATAAGTAGTTGCCGTGCTTCGAAGGACTGCGATGGCAAAAGCGTCATGAATTATGACGGTTCGTATCGATCATATTTATTCGCACGCACGCTTACTCGCCGGTGTCGAACCTTGAGGGGGTTTTTGCCAGCGCGCGCGTCGCCACGTTGGCGTCCGCCAAGCGTTCGTACTCCCGCTGAACGACCTCGGCGCCATAAAGGCGTTCCAGGCGGCGGACGGCGAAATGTCCTCGTGCAAGCTCCTGAAAATAGTTCATGAAAACCACGTTCACGGCTGCGCCGCCCAGCGCGCCGACGACCGGAATGGCACTTGCAGCCACCCGCTCGGAAACGACGAGTCCGAAGCGCGCCGCGACTTCGGAGACGAATCGGTTGATGACCGGAGCGGAAGCGTTCGCAACCCCGCGCTCAACGAAGAAGCTCATGGCCTCACCTGACAGCCGCGCGAACAGCGCTCTTGATGCATAATAACCAAGCGCGGTTTTGTTCTTCGCCGGGCTCGCACCGAGGGCGAACACTTCGATGCAGGCGAGGCGAGCTTCAAGCTGCGCCAAGTCCTCCCCCTGGTGACGGGCTATATTCGCGATTGCGCGCAACATCAAGACGGTGGTGAACGGAAGTTCGACCGGCAGCCCGACGATGCCGAGGAGACCGCCGACGCCGCCGCTAACACCGGCAAGCATTGTCGCCACCCTGGTCATGGGTGGTTTCTTCGCCGGTTTGAGAGACTTCACGGCAACGTCGAGGCCTCGCAGGATCGCGGTTTCGGCGGCTTTGTCGAGCCGCGACTTCATCGGCTCAGGGACGCTCATTAGGGCTTTGCCAACAGGCCGCCCTGCTAAATCGGCCAGATGCTTCGCCAGGCCTGTATTCTCGAGGCGTCCCACTGAGCGCGCCAGGACCTCAAGATGCTTGGGCGAGAGCGGCGCATTGGGATCGGCAGGTGTCATCGCTGGCGCAGAAGGGGACGCATCCCATTGAGGCTTGCCACAATGGCCGAGCCGTTACTGATCAGCGCCGTGACAGACGGGCTGATAAGGCCGGCTGGAAGCGCAAGACCAAGCGCCAGCGTGTTCATGCCAACGACGATGGCGTAGTTCTGCTTGATGAGCCGGACCGCGCCGCGCGAAATCTGGATCGCTTCGACCAGCTTCTCCAGCGAATCCTCCATCAGCACGATGTCCGCCGATTTATGCGTGACTTCCGCGCCATGCTTCATCGCGATGCCGACATCGGCGAAACTCAGCGCCGGCGAATCGTTGATGCCGTCTCCGACCATGGCGACGATATGGCCTTCCTTCTGGAGGAGTTGGACGACCTCGGCCTTGTCGGCGGGCAGCATGTCCGAGAAGTGACGCGCAAGTCCGAGCCTCTCGCTGACGGCCCGAGCGACGACCCCATTATCGCCCGTCATCATGACGGTGTTCTTGATACCAAGCCCGTGGAGCTGCCGAATGATTGCACGGCTTTCCTGGCGAACCTGATCCGCATACGGCGCAAGCCCCGCCAATGCGCCATCCGTCGCGACATAGAGGCAGGAGTAACCGCTTTCTTCGAGCTTGGCGCAGTCCAGAACGGCGCGATCTACGCGGATGCCGTTCTGGCGCATGAAGCGCTCATTGCCGACATGGACGTAATACCCGTTGACCTGTCCCTCGACGCCGAGCCCGACTGCGAAACGAGGTTCTTCGCAGGGCGGAACATCAACGTTGAGTGCGATGGCCTTCCGGCGCAGAGCGTCGGCGACGGGATGCTGCAACCGGCTTTCGGCGGCCGCGGCAAGGCCGATCAGATGATCGCCCGCAATATGTTTCTGATAGCCGATGACGTCGATGACTTCGGGAGTTCCGCGCGTCAGCGTGCCGGTTTTGTCGAAAACCACCGTGTCGATTTCGGCGAGGCGCTCCATGTGGCGGCCGCTCTTGATGATAATCCCGTCCCGTGCAGCGTTTGTCATGGACGACAACACAGCCGTCGGGGCGGCGACACGAATGCCGGTGCCGTAATCGACAATGACAAGCGACAGGAAGCGATTGACATCGGCGGAAAGAACCGCAGCGCCGGTTGCGATACCAAGCGTCGGCATAACAAGCCGGTCGGCCAAACGCTCCGCGTGATTTTGCATACGCGTGTCGCCGACAGGCGCGCTGTCAATAAGGCTGACGATCTGTCCCGCAGCCGTCTGACTGCCTACGCTTTCTGCGCGAATGGTTATGCGGCCCTCGCGGAGCACCGTCGCGGCGAATGCCGCCTCGCCCACGCCGCGCACAACGGGCAGGCCCTCGCCCGTAATCGTCTTCTGGTCGATCAGCGCTTCACCCTGGGTGATCTCTCCGTCGACCGGGATCATCTCGCCGGCAAAAACCACAACCTCATCGCCGACCTGAACCTGCTCGGAAGGGATGGAGACGACGCTTCCGTCCCGGACAATCCATGCAGTCCTATTGCGGAACTCGAGGAGATCGCCGACCGCCCGCCGCGAACCCGCCGCTGTCAAGTCGCGGATCCAGTCGCCGAGCTTGACCAGCCATGTGATCAGCGAACCTGCGACCTGGTTCCCCTGAATGAGAGACGCGCCTACAGCAAGCGTGTCGAGGAAGTCCACGTTGAGGCGGCCTTCCTTGCTCCAGACGCGCTGAGCGCGCGCCGCAATCGGATAGGCATTCCAAAGCATCAAAGGGATATTGACGGCGCGAAGCAAGGGGCTTGCGGCAAAAGCGATCGCGAGGGACACGGTTGGAAACGCGAGCGGATAGCTCGGCGGAGTGACTTCCTGCTTAGCGACAAGTTCTTTCGCTTCGTGCCGGCCCACTTCCCTCGCGCCCATTTTGATCATGGCGGCGAGGTCGTCGAGCGTCATCAACCGAAGCCGGCCGAGAAGCAGACGGAAGATATCCTCATACGCCGGGTCGAATTCGATGACGAGGCTCGCACAGTTGTAATTGATCCGGGCACTACTCACTCCGCTCTGGGAGCGCAGCCAGACGAGCACAGACTCTGCCAGCGACCTCTTTACGCAGAGCGCCGGCACATAGAGACGCACCCGCCCACGCATGAAGTGACGGATCGCGAATTGCATCAGTGCTTACCCTGTTCGTTATCGCTCAGGCGGTCTTGAAGACTACGGGCGCGGGGCCGGTCGTTCGCTGTTCTTGCGGCTGGTGCATTTCGATGAAGTGATTGAGCGAGAAGATTGTGAGCGTCAACCAGATCGGCGTCGCCGCGCTGGCCCCGATTTCGAAAACTGTCACGCCGATAATGCCCGTTGCAAGAAGGATCTTGAAATCGATCACATTGCCGCTTGCGACCCTGATTTTATGGTCGAGATGCTTGAAAAAATCGACAATGGCTTTTGCGCTTTCGGAATGGCTGGCGAGAAACTCCGCTTCGCTCTCGATCTTCTGTGCGAGGCTGTCAATTTCAGTCACCGGAGGACGATAAGGTTGGTTCTCGGAAAGAAATCGTTGAGAAAGCCCGTTGTGAAAAGTGGCGTGGTGATCGGTGTCGTAGTGCAGAATGACGCTGCCGGTTACCTCATTAACCGTTACGCGCTCGATACCCGGGATCACACTGAACGTTTCGCCGATCTCACGCAGAAGTTCCGGATTGCCCTTGGCGGCCGGAACCTTCATTCGCACGCGTCCATGCGTTTGGTGGGCGACTTCAAGCTTGAACTTCGTCGCTTTCTTCTTCTCTTTTGGCGGCTTTGAGGAGGCAGCCTCAGCGTCAAGCGTTGCTGTCATCGTCTCCGGCTGAGGTCTGAAATCGTTAGGTTTCGCGGAATTAAGGCCCGAATGCGGTGCGGCCACATCATCGCCTGATGGGGCGCCGGCACCCGGCGCCGCGCCCGAATCAGAAGGGGGTTGATCAGACATTAAACTTTCGGCGCCGGTTCAGCACCGGCGGCCGTTACATCGCGTTTGGCTTCCGCATCCACTTCTGCAACGATGTCCTGCACATGCTCGTGCGTCTCGTGGACCATCTCCTTGGTCTTCTGGCCGATCTTGTAAATTCCGCGGACAGTCGTCTTGAATATAGGATTGAGTGCGGAACCAACACGAGGCAGAAGCTTGGGTGCGGCCATCGCGGCAACCCCGAGCACAAGGCCGGGGAGAAGAGCCGCCTCGAACACCGCAACTCCGACTCCAACGACGCCGACTGTCGCAACTGTGGTGAGGATGTTGGCCTCTTCCTTGGTCATCTCGCCATCGGCCGCCTCGTCCTGAACGTGGCCGTCAGTCTCGTGCATCGCCTGTTCGATATGCGGCACGCCACTTCCATCATGGTTCAGCCCGTTCATCATAATCACCTCTCGTCCTAAAAGACTTGCTGCACAGCAATTTAGGCTACAAATATGACAGTCTTGCAACATGCCACAGCCCTAGCTAACGGAGTTGTGACCTGCTGCCTTCGACTTAGGTGCAATGGACGAATTCGCCCCAATCGGCACCCGCGCGTGATCAATAGATCGCGGGCACGTACATCTCGTCTGGAAGGTCTTCGCGATAGTAACCGGGATTGTGCACCCGAGGCGGCAGGATCACGGGATCGCGATGCACCTCCTCATAAGGCACCTGGCTGAGAAGGTGGTGAATGCAATTCAGCCGCGCGCGCTTTTTGTCGACGGCTTCCACAATCCACCACGGCGCCTCGGGGATATGGGTCCGTTTGAACATCTCCTCCTTGGCCTTCGTGTACTGCTCCCACCGGACACGTGATTGGAGGTCCATCGGCGAGAGCTTCCACTGCTTGATGGGGTCATTGATGCGCATCTCGAAACGGAAATGCTGCTCATCGTCGGTGATGGAGAACCAATATTTGATAAGCTTGATGCCCGAGCGGACCAGCATCTTTTCAAACTCGGGCACGCTGTGGAAGAACTCCTCAACCTCTTCCTCGGTGCAGAAGTCCATGACCCGCTCGACGCCCGCGCGATTGTACCAGCTCCGGTCGAAGAGAACGATCTCGCCGCCCGCAGGCAGATGCTGCACGTAACGCTGGAAGTACCACTCCGTTTTTTCCCGGGGGCTCGGAGCCGGCAATGCGGCGACCCGGCATACGCGAGGATTGAGCCTTTGCGTGATACGCTTGATGACGCCGCCCTTCCCGGCCGCGTCGCGCCCTTCAAAAACGACAACAAGCTTCAATTTTTTGTGCTGCACCCAGTCCTGCAGCTTTATCAGCTCGCGCTGAAGGCGGAACAACTCCCTGAAATAAAGGTGCCGGTCCATGGATTCAGGGCTCTGATAATCCTCAGTCGGCTCAAGCATCGCCGACACGCGGTCGTCGTCGAGCTCCATCTCCAGCTCCTCGTCAAAGCTGTCGATCATATCGGCGTTCACGCGGCGCTGGAGGGCATCTGATGACTTGGAATTGTCGTTACTCATACACGCGGTCCTGTCCAACATCGCAACGATGCACTGCGAAGATTTATAGCCACTTGGGTCTGAGAAGGTAACTTCTCAAACTTCAAAAGTTCGTTTCCTGCGGGGATGCACCGTCGCGCCCAAGAAAACTGGTTGGATGGCTGCGGTTACTCCGCTGCCTCCATCGCCACTTCGTGTTGGGCCAGCGGATCGTGGGTCACCAAGGACGACGTAATCAGAGGCAGGCTGAGCGCAGCGTGGAACCTCTGCAGGATCTTGAGCGTGCGCGGCTCCATTTCCTCCATGGAGCCCGCAATATGCTCGACAACCTCAATGGCCTTGCGGCGTTCTTCGGAGCCTGGCAGGAGAATTGGCAAGGTCTCGATCGCGCGGTCTGGCTCGAATTCGGCGATGATGGATTGCTCGCGGATGAGAGCGGCCCGCCGTTCCACGCCGAGCGAAGCGAAAGGCTCGTCCCTCGTCAGCACTTTGCTCGATCTTTCGAGGCGGTCACGGCGGACCGACCCGCGCAATTCCGCAAGCAGGATGAGCATGCGGATAACCGCCTCTTGGAAGCCGCCGCGGTCGATGCCGAGGAGAATAGCCTGGACCTCCGGCAGGTAGCGCAGCTCTTTCGGGTCTTTCATCGTGCGTGTGAAGGCGTACGGGGCTCCAAGCCAGCGCATGAAGGGCGACCCATAGATCGACAGGAATGTCATCTCATAGATCGTATCGCGAATGTCGCGCAGGACATCGAAGCCCTGGATCACGGAGTCGGCCCAAAGCCGCTCCATCTCCAGGAATGGATTTCCGCCGTTGAGCGGCTTGCTCTTGTTTTGAAGTTGCTTCGCCGTTTCAGACACCGGCCGCATCAGGGGATTGCGGTCCGAAAACATGAGGCGCGAGGCGCGCGCGGGGTGGTTTTCCTGGAGGGCCTTTGCGATTTGAGGCGTAATCGCAGCCTGAACAAAGGGCCTGAAGGCCATCTCGTAGGCGTTGGCGCCGAATTCTGACAAGCGCGCGACAGCGGCAAAATCCTTCTCCTCGGAACGGTCATTATCGTCGATCGTAGCGACGAGGTCCGACACCTTGCGTTCCTGGAAGCTGACCCGGAAGCGGGCGTGGACCCCTTCGCCGATCTCTTCCTCAATCATCATTTCATAAAGGCCGGGCGACAAAGCCTCGATTGTCTTCATGGTCGAGGTAACTTCGGAATGTTCCTTCTTCGCGATCGAGGAGGAGACGAAAATGCCGAGATGGCCGACCTTCTCGTGCACCATGTAAATGATGCGCTGGCCGCGGATCTTGATCTCCTGCTCGTCGGCATAGGTATCGGCGATCCAGTTGAGCGCCTGCTGCGGAGGCGTGATGTTGTCGCCCCAGCTCGCGAAGACGATGATCGGGGAGCGAATCTTCTTGAGATCGAGTTGACGGCCGTGCTCGATGCGGGCCTCGCCGCGCGAAAGGCGGTTGCCCACGAAGAGCTGTTCGATGATCCAGTGGATCTCGGCTTCGTTCATGAAGTGGAAACCGCCCCACCAGCGCTCGAATTCGAGAAACCTTGCCCGGCCGCGCTCCGGATCGGCGAAGAGATCGTAATATTTGCCGAAGAAATTGCGGCCCGGATTGAGCATCTCGAAGTTCGAGACGAGATGGGCGCCATCGAATTCGCCATGGCCAAGGTCGGCGAAATAGAGCGCCGGCACAATCCCGCCGAGCAGGCCGCCATTGTAGCGCATCGCGTTCTCACCGATGCGGCCAGACCAATAGGCCATCGGCGCGCCGTTGATCACAAGCGGTCCGGAAATGTCGGGATTGGCTGCAGCAAGGACCATCGTGGCCCAGCCGCCCTGGCAGTTGCCAACGATGATGGGCTTCGCCGCCTTGGGATGACGGCGGACGATCTCGCTGACAAATTCGGCTTCGGCGCGCATGACGTCCGCGAGCGTCTGTCCCGGCTCGGGATGCGGGCGGAAGACGACGAAATAGACCGGATGCCCATCATGCAGCGCGACGCCGACCTGACTGTCTTGCTTGAAGCCGCCGATGCCCGCGCCGTGACCCGCGCGCGGGTCGATGATCATGTAGGGGCGCTTCCAGTCGTAAACCTGGACCCCTTCCGGCGGGATGATCCGGAGAAGCATATAATTGACCGGATGAGGCAGCGTGCGCCCATCCACAACGACTTCGGTATGGTAGTCGAGCACCGGCGGGGTGCCTGCTGCTTCATGCTCGATGTCGTTATTGCCGCGCTCACGAAGCACATCGAGCGTCAGAAAATAACGCCGGGCCGCGTCCATCCAGTAAGCGTTGGCGTCCTGGAAAATATTTCGGGCTTTCGTGGCGTCGCTGAGACGGGCGCCGAGCGAGGCCCCGTCTTTGAGAAGTGCTTGCAACCGTTGTCCGTGGTCGCGGCTCATCCGCTCCATGTGGCGCGAATAGCAAGAGGACAGGCGCTGGATCAGCTCCGCGTTGGTGGACGCATCCTGCATCATGCGCGCTTGCGCCTTTTCGGGGCTAAATGTCGGCTCCATCGCAGACCTCGTACCTTTAAGTGATTGCGCTAGCGATGCTTGGGGAACTGCCTCGCTTACGCCTGGGCTTCCCGCCAGAATAGCAGGCACCTGATTGCCGGCCCAAGAAGCTACCGCGCCAAGCAACGGCGCGTGGCAAAGGCAAGGCTCCCTGGGAAGCTCGGCGAGCCCACTCGAAGCTGAGGCTATAGTTGCCAGATAACAGGAGCATGACGCCGAGCCTCAGGTCGATGCGGCCGGAGCCTGCAACCTGTCATCGATCTGTCGTGAAAACCTGTATTTAATATTTTCATCCGCCGTTTAGCCGCGTGCGGGAGACCCTGCTTGTCGAACTTTCCAGCAGCGTCCAGCTATGCTCAAGACATGTCCTTTCCGGCCTCGGGGAACCTTCGCAATGAAGCTGAAATCAATTCTGACAACCGCAGCCGCCTTCGCCTTTACTTTACAAGTCTCCCAAGCAGCCGATATGCGGCTCGTTGGATCGGGTGCCAGCTTTCCCTTTCCGATCTACTCGGCCTGGTTCAAGGATTTTAGCCGCAAGACGGACGGCGTAACCGTCGATTACCAGGCCAAGGGAAGCGGCGCAGGCATTCAGGACCTTATCAATAAGACGGTGGACTTCGCCGCAAGCGATGCAGCGATGACACCGGAGCAGATCGCCCAGGTGAAAGACGGCGTTGTCCTGCTCCCAATGACGGCCGGCGAAATCGTCCTGGCCTATAATCTTCCTGGTGCGCCCAAGGATCTCAAGCTTCCGCGCGACGTCTACCCCGATATTTTCCTTGGCAATATCAAGAATTGGAACGATCCGCGCATCGCGGCGGCCAATCCGGATATGAAGCTGCCTGACCTGCCGATTACGGTCGTCCGCCGGTCGGACGCCAGCGGCACGAACTTTGTGTTCACGAAGCACCTTTCGGCGATCAGCCCGGAATTCAAAGAGAAGGTTGGCTTTGGGACGACAGTCTCCTGGCCGTCAAGCGATAAACTGGTTGCCGCTCCGAAGAACGACGGCGTGACGGCAACAATCAAGCAAACGCCAGGGGCGATCGGCTATATCGAGTATGGCTACGCGAAACTCACCAAGGCGAATACCGCCTTGCTGCAAAACGCCGCCGGCAACTATATCTCGGCAGGAGATGCGTCTGGCGCAGCTGCGCTTGCCAACGCCAAGCTGCCCGCGGATTTGATCGCCTGGGTCGAGGATCCGTCCGGCGCGGGGTCTTATCCGATCGTCAGCTTCACCTGGATGCTCTTCTACGAGAAGCAGGATGCACAGAAAGCTGAGTACCTTCGCAAGCTCGTCGATTATGGACTGAGCCAAGGCCAGAAGATCGCGGACAGCATGGGCTATATCCCGCTCCCAGAAGGCGTCGTGGAGAAGGTGCGCGCCGCTTCGGCTAAAATTCAGTAAGTCCCCTTCCTCGCAGGCGCGCGCCAGTAGGTTTCCATGTCTGTAACGTTTGAATTACCGGAAAATAGTCGGACGCTGGCGCAGTCGCCTTCTCTCGCAGCTTATGTGGTTGACCGGCTCTTCTTCTGGATTGCAACCTTGGGCGCGTTGTCCATCATCGCGCTCGTGGCCTACATCCTCTACGAGATCGGGTATCAGGCGCTTCCGGCCATTCAGAAATACGGTGCCAGCTTCCTGGTAAATACGGAATGGGATGTGCAGAAGTCTCATTTCGGTGCTCTGCCGCAGATATGGGGTACTTTGTACAGCTCGCTGCTGGCCTTGGTGATCGGCGGATTTGTCGGCGTAACGATCGCCGTTCTCCTGACGCAAGATTTCCTGCCGCCTCGATTGGCCGTGACCTTCCGCACGCTGATCGAGATGCTGGCCGCCATCCCGAGCGTCGTGTTCGGCCTTTGGGGCATTTTCGTCGTCATCCCTTTCATTCGCCCGGGCGCCAACTGGCTGAACGAGCATTTCAGCTCCATTCCGTTTTTCTCGTCCTCGCTGAGCGGGCCGGGATTGTTACCGGCGGTGATCGTTCTCGCGATCATGATCCTGCCGACGGTCGCGGCGATTTCGCAGGACGCCATCGGCCTCGTTCCCTACAAAACCAAGGAAGCGGCCTACGGCATGGGGACCACCAAGTGGGAGGCCATCCTGAAGGTCATCCTCCCGACCGCTTCCGCAGGCATTTCCAGCGCGCTGGTTCTCGGATTTGGCCGCGCCCTCGGCGAGACGATGGCGCTCGCCATGCTGATTGGGAACTCTAATCAGATCTCGCTTTCGCTTTTCTCGCCCGCCAACACGCTGGCGGCCCTGCTTGCGTCAAATTTTCCGGAAGCGGCGCAAACCGAACGTCAGGCGCTGATGTACGCCGCGCTCATCCTGCTGGCCATCACGCTGGTGGTTAACGTCATAGGGACGCTGATCCTGGTCTGGACATCGCGGAAAATGGGGAAGGCATAGCGCATGGCTGACACCTCACTCGTTGCCGGCAGACCCAATGAACCCGGCGCCGTTGCTGCTCAGAAGGTCAACCTCAACTACAACCCTTTTGAGCTGCGCGCGCTGAGAAGCGTATTTTTGACCGCCGGCGCATGGCTGATTGCAATTCTTGGCGCCATCCCGCTCTTCTCGGTCATCTACATGCTGGTCGTCAAGGGCGGGGCGCGGCTGGGCCTCGAGCTCTTCACCGAGCTGCCGCCGGCAGGCTTCGAACTAGGCGGAGGCATCGGCAATGCAATTCAGGGCACGCTCGTCACAGTCGGAATTGCTGCACTCATCAGCATACCCATCGCCCTGTTCGCGGCCATTTACCTTGCCGAGCTGCGCCCTCACAGCAAGATTGCCAACTCCGCCAGATTTCTGTCCAAAGTGCTGACGGGCTTCCCATCGATTCTCGCAGGCGTGTTCGTCTACGCTGCCGTTGTTTTGCTGATGGGCACATATTCCGCCCTGGCTGGCGGCATAGCGCTTGCCGTCTTGATGCTGCCCACCGTGACGCTCACTGCGGAAGGCGCCATGCAAATGGTGCCGCAAAGAATGAAGGACGCGGCCATCGGAATGGGCTGCACGAACGCACAGGTGGTGTGGAAGGTAACGCTGCCCGCCGCGCTGCCGAGCGTCATCACAGGCATCATTCTGGCGGTGGCCCGCGTGGCTGGCGAATCCGCACCGCTCCTCTTTACGGCGCTATTCAGCAACTACTGGCTGCGCAGCCTGACAGAGCCGACAGCATCCCTGTCAATCCTCATCTATAACTTTTCGAGCATGCCGTTCGAAAACCAGATCGAGCTCGCATGGGCGGCGTCGCTCGTTCTCGTCATCATCGTCTTGGGCTTCAACATCCTGAGCCGATTTATCGGTCGTCCGCAGGTCTGAGGAGTGGGAACATGTCGTACGTTGAGGTTCTAACCCCCAAAGAGACCCCCCAAAAAGCACCGGACATCGCTATCGGCTGTGACGTTCAGAAGATATTTTACGGCGCGTTCCTTGCCGTGCGCGATAGCAGCGTGCCGATCGAAAAGGGAAAGATCACTGGGTTCATCGGACCGTCCGGTTGCGGTAAGAGCACCGTTCTGCGCAGCCTCAACCGCATGAACGATCTCATCAAAAGCTTCCGGCTTGAAGGTGAGGTGCATTTCCTGGGCCATAATGTTTATGACAAGAAGGTTGATCCCGTCGTTGTCCGGCGTCACATCGGCATGGTCTTCCAGCAGCCGAACCCATTCTCGATGAGCATCTACAACAACGTCGCCTTCGGCTTGAGGCTCAATCGCTTCAAGGGAGACATGGACGAAAGAGTTGAGAAGTCGCTTCGCCGCGCTGCCCTTTGGGACGAGGTGAAGGACAAGTTGAAACAAAGTGGTCTCTCGCTTTCCGGTGGACAGCAGCAGCGCCTTTGCATTGCGCGCGCCATCGCTCCGGAACCCACCGTGCTGCTGATGGACGAGCCCTGCTCGGCGCTGGACCCGATTGCGACGCGGCGCATCGAAGAGCTGATGCTGGAGCTCAAGAAGGACTACACAATCGCGCTCGTCACGCACAATATGCAGCAAGCCCGCCGTGTGGCCGACAAGACTGCCTTCTTCTCCGTCGACATCTCGAAGGGCGGCCGCACCGGCTACCTTGTCGAGATGGGCGACACGGAACAAATTTTCGAAGCGCCTCAAGCTCAACTGACCCAGGAATACATTCGGGGCGAGTTCAGCTAAGCCAGTTTAGAGGATCGAATAATGCTTCTCCCGAGAATGTCGGCGGCTAAAATCGCGGCTATGCTGACGGGCGCACTCTCAATCATCGTCGCGACCTTGATGCAGCCTGCCTTTGCTGGTGGGGTGGAACTCCGTGGAGCTGGCTCCACCTTTGTGGCCCCGCTCATGAATGGCTGGATCAGCTACTTCGAAAGTTCCCAGCCCGACGTTGGCATTCACTATGATGCCGTCGGCTCCGGCGAAGGTGTCTCGCGCTTTCTGTCCGGTTCCGTCGATTTTGCGGCCAGCGATAATCTCCTTTCGCCAGCCGACGCAAAGAAGATCGACGGCGGCGTCGTGCAAGTGCCGAGCACAGTCGGCATGATTGTGCTCGCCTATAATCTTCCTGGCGTCAAAGGCCGGCTCAAACTGCCCCAAGATGTTTACGCCGACATCTTTCTCGGAAAGATCCGAAACTGGAACGATCCGCGCATCCGCGCCGCGAATAAGGAGCTCAACTTACCGGCCATCAACATTGCGGCGGTGGGCCGGCAGGATTCGAGCGGAACCACCTATGCCTTTACAGATCATCTAGCGGCCGTGAGCAAATCCTGGTCGGCAGGACCGGGCGTCGGCAAGCTCATTGAGTGGCCGCATGTCGTGATGCTCGCGCGGGGGAACGAGGGCGTAGCTTCGAAGATCAAGATAAGCCAAGGCGCAATCGGATATGTCGAATACGGCTTTGCCCTTCGCCTTGGGCTGCAGATGGCCGTGCTCGAGAACAAGGCCGGCCAATTCGTTGCGCCGACGCCGCTATCAGGAGCCGCCGCGCTCACGCCGACGATGGACGTAGGCCTCGATGCGCTGGATTCGGCGACGGCTAATCCACCCGGGCTGAAGGCCTACCCAATAGTCACGTACAGCTGGATTTTCCTCTATCCCAGCTATCCGCCGGAGAAGGCGCGCGCCCTGATGTCCTTCTTGAACTTCGCATATGACGAAGGGCAGAGCTATGCGCCGTATTATGGGTACCTGACGCTGCCCGAGCCCGTGATTCAACAGGCAAGAGCGGCGCTCGCTCGTTTCGGTGGAAGCAGCACGGCAGCCCCGGAAAAGGCTTCTGTGCTTGATAGGGTGACGGCATCGCCTGGCGATCAGAAACCATCGGCGCCGATCCCTGATCCGGCAGGACGCAAGTAAAGGGATCGCTTCGCATCGTTCCATACCTGGAGGCCCGAGGTGAGCGTACTCAATCTCGCCGCGATAGACTCGGCCCTTCGGGAACTCCAGCGAGCATTCCCCGAGATCAACCGCGGCCTTCTGGATCGCCGCGACAGCCTCGATGACGAGGTGCTCCTGAACATGCTCGACGGATATGCCTTCGTCGATGAGCTTATTTCGGAGCGGGTAGACATCTTCGAGATGGGCCATTCGAGTTACTGGCTGAAGCTCAACGCCCTCGTCCTTTGCGGTGCGAACCCCGAAAGACTTGCGAGGCATCATCGGATGCTGGAAGCCGCAGAGGATCGCTTTTATGAAGAGCCCGGAGCCGGAATTGGCGACGTCATGAACTGGTATTCGCTCAACCGGGGAAAAGACGTATGGCGGCGCGCCGCGGGCGTTTACAACCGTATTTTGAGCGCCCCCCAACTCTTCATCGAGGGCAATCATCGAACCGGCGCGCTTATCATGTCCTACCTTCTCGCACGAGAAGGGCGCCCGCCTTTTGTTTTGACATGGAAGAATGCCAAAGGCTATTTCGATCCGTCTTCTGTTATCAAGAAGACGAAAAAGAGACAGTTCGTTGGAGAGATCAAGTTCAAGCGCCTAACGCGCGACTTTGCAAAGTTTCTTGCCTCCCAGAACAACTTTGAATTTCTTGCTGTACCGGCAAGGCATGTGGAAGACGCCCAACCCTGAAGCCAATTCTGCTCCCTTTCAGAAGGCTTGCAAGGCGGCTTTGCTGATCGCGTCACGAAGACGTCATTTCCCGCTTATAGCATAGCTTCAAGATCGCCAGTGCTCTGCAGCGCATGGTGCCGTACGGAAGAGGCTGTTCATGCAAGACGACATTTTCAACCCGCTCGACCCTCTGCCGAAGGTTTGGGACCCGAACCACCGTATCGGGGACATGCTGCGCGGCAAGCGCGGGCTCGTCGTCGGCATCGCCAACGAACACAGCATCGCGTTCGGATGCGCGGCCAAACTGAGGGCTTTCGGCGCCGAACTGGCGATCACTTATGCGAACGAGAAATCGGAGGGTCACGTTCGTCCGCTTGGTGAGCACATCCAAGCCAGTTTTATGATGCCGCTCGACGTCGAACAGCCGGGCGAACTTGAGGCCGTCTTCGACCGCATCAAGAGTGAATGGGGCCGCCTCGATTTTCTGATCCACTCGATCGCGTTCGCGCCGAAAGACGATTTGCACGGCCGGGTGGTCGACTGTTCGCTCCCGGGCTTCGAAAAAGCGATGCGGATATCCTGCTACTCATTCATTCACATGGCCCGCCTCGCCGAGCCGCTGATGACAAATGGCGGCGCTCTCTTGACCATGAGCTATTACGGCGCCGACAAAGTCGTCAATCATTACAATATAATGGGTCCAGTGAAGGCCTCGCTGGAGGCGACAGTCCGCTATCTGTCGTCGGAACTCGGCGAAAAAGGCATACGCGTTTACGCCGTCTCACCGGGGCCGCTGAAGACCCGCGCGGCGAGCGGCATCGCCGAGTTCGACGAACTCGTTGCTGCCGCGGTCGCACGCAGTCCTGAACATCGGCTCGTCGATATCGCTGAAGTTGGCCGCGTGGTAGCGTTCCTCGTCGGCGGCGCCGCCT
Source organism: uncultured Alphaproteobacteria bacterium (assembly GCA_963817495.1). Taxonomy (GTDB): domain Bacteria; phylum Pseudomonadota; class Alphaproteobacteria; order Rhizobiales; family Rhodomicrobiaceae; genus Rhodomicrobium. The sequence goes on from CAWFOS010000023.1 coordinate 34,154, forward strand.
CGGGGATGACCGGCGACACGATTTACGTCGACGCCGGCTTGCACATTGTCGCGTAGGAACTGGCCTCACTTCGTCGACACGCCGCACGCGTTATCGACACGCTGATTGAGGAGCCGAGCCGGATGACGGCTTCCGGGTTGCATAGCCGGCCACTCCGGCCGGCCGATCCCGCTTTCAGCCGTAACCCCGAAGCCACCGCTTTTGCCGGTGGGGTGTTCACATAAAAGTTCGTACGGAATATAGTTTCCAGACACCCATGTATTTTTAACTGTGTTCTGAGAGTGTACGGAACATCCTTCTTGGAGGTTCCCATGCCATACCGCGCTTCCCGGCTCGCCCTGCGCAGGAGAGCCTTTCTCGTCCGTTCAGCGCAGGTCCTCGCGGTTACGGCGGCGGCCTTGTTTTGCGCGGCGCCGCTTCAGGCGCAAACCGCCCGCACCTTGAAAATCGGATATATCCTGTCGAAGGATTCCCAGCTCGGAGCCGGCGCCACGGCGTTTGCCGACGAGGTCGCGAAGCGCAGCGGCGGGCGGCTCGCCGTCGAGCAATATCCGAACGCCGCGCTTGGCGGCGAAGTCGAAATGCTGAAGGCCCTCCAACTCGGCACGCTCGATCTGGCCTTTATTACCGGAGCGCCGTTGCCGAACGTCGCGCCGGAGGTTGGCGTATTCAACATCCCCTTCATCTTCCGCGATGTCGAACACGCCCATGCGGTGCTCGATGGGCCGATCGGGCAGGACTATCTCAAGAAGTTCGATGCTAAAGACCTTGTGGCGCTCGCCTGGGGCGAAAACGGCATGCGCCACCTTACCAACTCCAAACGCGAAATTCATGCGCCAGGGGATCTGAAAGGGCTGAAACTGCGTTTGCCGCAATCCGAGGTGATGCTTACCGGCTTCAAGGCGCTGGGCGCCGATCCGGCCCTTCTGCCCTTCCCGCAGGTCTTTGGCGCGCTGCAGTCGGGACAGTTCGACGGCCAGGAAAATCCGATCGCAACCATCCTGTCGGCGAAGTTCGCTCAGGTGCAAAAATATCTGACGCTGTCCGGCCACGTGTACGATCCGGCGGTCTTCCTGGCCTCGCCCGACATGGTCAATGAATTGCCGGACGAGGACAAAAAGATCCTTGCCGAAGCCGCTCGCGCCGGCGCTCAGGCCTCGCGCAAATACGCGGCCGAAGCCCAGGAGAAAGGCGTCGCCGCGCTGCGCCAGGCTGGCATGACGGTCACGGCCGAAGTGGACAGGACGGCGTTCTCCAAGGCCATGGCTTCCGCGATGCCTGACTATGAGAAGCGTTTCGGCGCCGAAATCATCCAGCGCATCCGGCAGACGGGCGCCGGCCAATAGGGGTTTCGGGACGCTCGCGGAAAGCTGCGCTGTTCTTTCCGCGTTCAACGCTTTGATTTTGGGAACGTGAACAATGGCATGGCCATCCATGAGTCGCCGGTTGTCGATCACGCACAGGATTTTTGGCGGGTTCGGCCTTCTCATCGCGGTCTTTCTTGTCGCGGTGGCCATCTTGTTGAGGGGCCAGGCGCACGTCGACCAGGAGGCGGACGCCGTGTCCAATAGCTCTCTGGTGGCGGAGCGCGTGGCGGGTTTCGTCTCCAGGGCGGTCGAGGCGCAGAACAGCGTGCTGCGCTATGCGGTCAGTGAAAACGACGCCGATTTAGCCGCCGCGCGGAAAGCTTTGTCGGAGTTCGCCGAGGGCGCGCGCGTTCTTCAAGAAACGAGCGCCGGCTGGAAGAGCGGGGCATCCGCTGTTTCGACTGCTCTGGAGGCGGAGTCGCAATATCAGGCAGCCTCGGCGGACACAATCCGAACCATCGACAGCCGTCGAACGGCGATTTCACAATTCAACAAGGAAATCACCGCGCTCCGCACCATCGGGTCGGCCATCCCTGCGGCGCTTCTGCGCGAGAACGCGGCGCCCGAGACCGTGACAACGGCCATTCGTCTGCTGGAAGCCGTGCAGGTCGCCTCCGCCGCGGCAAGCCGTTTCCTCGCCTCGCGCAACCCGGCCGACGCGGCCGCGGCCCAAACCGAACTGGACGCGCTGCAAGCGGCCGTCGAAACCCTGCAAGGCTCGACGGCGAGCAGCAAGCGCGTGCAGCGTTTCCTTGCGGCCGCCGCCGAACCGCTCGCGCATACGAAAAAGGCGCTGAGCCTTCTCATCTCGACAAACGAAGGTTTCATCCGCCTCGCGGCCGAAAGAAAAGCCGCAGGCGACGCGCTGCAAGCGCGACTGAAGCAAGTCCGCGAGATCAGCGAATCGGAACGAAAGGGCGCGCTTGCCTCCATGCGCGACATCTCCGGGGAGAGTTGGCGGCTCGGGGTCTTGGCCTCCACAGTGGCGCTATGCCTGGGAGCGCTGCTGGCGTGGCTGATCGGAAGCAGCATCGTAACAGCTCTCGGGCGCATCAGCATGAGCGTATGCCAATTGGCCGGAGGCAATCTTTCGGCGGAAATACCCCATCGCGGCGAGCATACCGAACTCGGCATCATGGCGGACGGGCTTCAGGTCCTGAAGGACGCGCTGATCGCTTTCGAGGAAAAGGCCTCCGCTCTCACTCAGCACCTCTCCGACGCGTCCGAGCAAATGCAGCGGACAGCCAATTCGATGAGCACGACCGCCGAACATACGGCAAGCCAGATCGTCACCGTGGAGAACGCTGCTGGGCAAACATACGCGAGCGTGCAACTGGTGGCTGTCGTGACGGCGGAGCTGTCCAACTCGATCCGCGAGATCGCGTCCGAGGTGAAAGCGTCAACACGCATCGTCGACCGCATCGTGACCGATGCAGAGCAGACTTCGGATGTCGTCAAAACTCTCGCTTCCGCCGCCAACCGGATTGGGGATATCGTCGCCCTTATCAGCAGCTTGGCGAGACAAACCAACTTGCTCGCATTGAACGCCGCCATCGAGGCCGCGCGCGCCGGTGCTGCTGGCAAGGGCTTCGCCGTTGTTGCGGCGGAGGTCAAGAAACTGGCTGGCCAAACCACAAAGGCGACGGAGCAAATTATCGCCCAAATCTCCGAAATCCAGACCGTCACCGAGAAAGCGGCGAGCGCAATTCAGGTGATTTCCCAGAAGATCACCGAAATGTCCGTCATCTCCAACACTGTGATGACCTCGATTGGAGAGCAGGACGCGGCAACCCATAGGATTGCGCAAAGCGTTCAGGAGGCGGCGGCCGGCACAACCCAGTTTCGCGGCCATGTCAGCGAGGTGCGCCAGACCGCCGGCGAAACGGGAACGGCCGCATCCAAGGTTCTTGGGGCGGCGCGGGAACTGGCCCAACTCTCTGGCAGCCTTGGGAATGTCGTTGAGCACTTCCTACGCGGGGTCAAGGCGGCTTGACACCGTTTCTTGCGGGCTTCCGCGGCGTTGGCCGGCGAATGCGCCTCCTAACGGCGAATCCTAAGTGCGCTTTGCCACAGGGCCTGTCGATTGCCGCACACAGAGCATTCACTTAAGCTGACGCTCGGTTCGTCTCGCGGCAGCCCGGTTGAGCTTCCGCCTGGGCACCAGGCGCGGGCAATTGCAAGCGGGGAGCATAGGGTGACGTCAGAATCGAGCGATGAAAAGAAAAAGCTGGTTGATTTGTGGATCGGCGGAGCGCGCGTCGCGCCCACTTCGGGGCGCTACTTCATGGATCGCAATCCAGACAACGGCCACGCTTACGCTGAAGTCGCCGAAGGCAGCGCCGCGGATGTGGATCGCGCCGTTGAGACAGCGCAGGCGGCCTTCGCGACCACCAGCAAGACGCTTGCTTCCAAACGCGAAGCCTGGTTGTCGCGCGCGGCGGCCCTGATCGAGCAGCGCCGCGGTGAGTTCGTCGACATCCTGATCGACGAGGTCGGCTCGCCCTTCGGCAAGGCCCAATTCGAAGTGAAGTATGCAATCAACTGTCTTCGGGCGGCGGCCGGAGTCGCGCGCCGCATCACCGGGCAGACCATGCCGTCGGATGTGCCGGGCCGCTTCAGCATGAGCTTGCGCCAGCCGCTTGGCGTCATTGCCGCCATCACGCCGTTCAACGTGCCGCTTCTGAAGAACGTGAAGCTGAGTTCAACCCCGCTCGCCACAGGCAACACCGTGGTGATGCTAACCTCGGAAGAGGCTCCGGTCGTCGCCAGCACGCTTGCAGAGGTGTATCAGGAGGCTGGCGTTCCCGCAGGCGCCTTCAACATCGTCACCGGCTTCGGGGATCAGATCGGCGACGCGCTCACCACCCATCCGCTCGTGAAAGTGGTCATGTTCACGGGCTCTAGCCGCGTCGGCAGGCACATCGCCGGGCTGTGCGGGCCGCTCATGCGCCGCGTGGTCCTGGAGCTTGGCGGGAAGAGCCCGCTCGTAGTGCTTGCCGACGCGGACCTCGACGCCGCGGTACAAGGCGCGGCCTTCGGGCAGTTCTTCTTCCAGGGGCAGGCCTGCATGGCCTCAAGCCGCATCTACGTCGAGAAGAGCATCGAGGCCGAGTTCTGCAGCCGCTTCAAGGCCATGGCCGAGGCGCTCGGCATGGGCGATTTGCGCGATCCGAACACCTGGGTCGGGCCGATCATTTCGGAGCGCCAGCGCCAGCGCGTTCGCACACACATCGACGACGCGAAGGCGAAGGGCGCTACCGTGCTGACCGGTGGCACCTGGACCGGCAATCGCTGCGCGCCGACAATCCTCACAGGCGTCGGCGAGGACATGACGGTGTGCCGCGAGGAGACTTTCGGCCCCGTGACCTCCGTTTACCCGGTCGCGGACCTGGAAGAGGCCATCGCGCGGGCCAACGATACCCGCTACGGCCTCTCCGCCGCGATCTACACCCGCGACATCGGCAAGGCGATGACGTTCATGCAGCGCCTCCGCTCGGGCATGGTCCATATCAACGCGCCCACGCTGCACGACGAGCCGCATGTGCCCTTCGGCGGCGTCGGCGATAGCGGCATGGGGCGCGAAGGCACCGACATCGACATCGACACCTTGACCGAGTGGAAGTGGGTCACCGTGCAGATCCCGACCTCCTGACGCTAGTCCTCTGACATCGCTTCGAAGGCAGCCATGATCGCTCCCTACAACTGCGTCGGCCTGATCCCCACCGTGTGGGGCATCCGCACCCGCGCCGACATCATGAAGAATATCGAGCACCTGGGCCATCTGACCAAGGCCGCGGCCTGGCTCTCGCGCCTCGACATTCCGGTCCGCCTGCTCGTCATCCCCGAGGGCGGGCTCCAGGGCTTCAACGACGAAGTCCTCGATCTCGATCATGTCGCTTTCGCCAATAGCTGCGCTATCGACATTCCCGGCCCCGAGACGCAGGCGCTCGGCAAGCTTGCGCGCGAGTACGATGTGTTCATCATGGCGCAGGCGAAGGCGAAGCATCCGGACTGGAAGGATCGCTTCTTCAACGTCGGCTTCGTGCTCGACCCCAAGGGCGAGGTCATTCTCAAGCATTACAAGCTCGCGACGCTCTATCCGGTCGAGCACAGTATGACGCCGCACGACGTCTTCGACTGGTGGATTGAGAAGTACGGGCGGACGCTCGACGCATTCTGGCCGGTGGTCGATACCGAGATCGGCCGCCTCGGCGTCATGATGGCGAACGAAGCCTCTTACCCGGAAAACGGCCGGGGCCTCGCCATGAATGGCTGCGAGATCGCCTACCGCGCCTCCTTCCCCCATCCGGGCACCGGCAACGATTTCTTCGAAATTTCGTCCCGCGCCCGCGCGCTCGAAAACAACATGTATGTGCTCTCGCCGAACATGGGCACCTACTACCTATTCCCGGATTCGACGACGCCCATCGATACCTTCGGCGGCCGTTCGTACATCGTCAACCACCGCGGCGCCATCGTCGGCAAGCAGGAATACGGCGCGGGCTCCACCTACGTTGCCGGCGTCATCGATATCGAGCAGTTGCGCCATCATCGAGCCACGGCGCAGGTCTCGAACTGGATGAAAGACGTCCGCTGCGAGCTGGCCCAGATCATCTACGACCGCGAGATCTATCCGAAGAACCTCTACCTCGACCGCGAGCCGATGAAGCACGCGGAATACAAGGAGAAGGTCATCGACCGCCAGATCGCGCTGATGCAGGACATGGGCGCCTGGAAGAAGCCAGCGGGCGCGGAGAAGCGGCCTTATCGGGCGGCAAAGAAGACCAAGGGGGCGTCATGAAAACGAAAGCGGCTGTTGTCGGCTCGAAAGCGAGCGCCTTCGAGATTTCCGAGGTGGAGCTTGCAGAGCCACGCGACGACGAAGTGCTTGTCAAGATCGTGGGCGTCGGGGTTTGCCACACGGACCTCATCTGCCGCGACGAGCTCTATCCGGTGCGCTTTCCGGCCGTGTTCGGCCATGAGGGCTCCGGCGTCATCGAAAAGGTCGGCGCGGAGGTTTCGAAGCTCAAGCCGCGCGATCATGTCGTCATGAGCTACCGCGCCTGCGGCCAATGTCCCTCCTGCCTGCGCGGAGATCCCACGCACTGCGCCAACATCTTCGGCTGCAATTTCGGCGGCGCGCGCGGCGACGGCTCGCCTACGATCCACCACCATGGCGCACCGATCTTCGGCAACTTCTTCGGCCAGTCGTCGTTTGCGGCCTATGCGCTGACGAACGAGGCCAACACGGTCAAGATCCCGGACGACGTTCCGCTCGATCTGATGGGTCCGCTCGGCTGCGGCATCCAGACCGGCGCGGGCGCGGTCATCAATGCGCTCAAGCCGCCTGCCGGCTCGAGCATCGCGATTTTTGGCTGCGGCTCGGTGGGCCTGTCCGCGATCATGGCGGCGAAGGCCGTTGGCTGCACAGCGATTTACGCCATCGACTTGATCGACGACCGGCTCAAGCTCGCGCGCGAACTCGGCGCGACACATGCCTATAATCCGAAAGAGTGCAATCCGGTCGAGACGATCCAGGGGCACGGCGGCGCGGAATTCTCGCTCGAATGCACTGGCATCCCAGCGGTATTCCGCCAGGCCGTCGATTGCCTCGCGGTGCCGGGTCTGTGCGGCCTTTTGGGTGCGGCGCCGCTAGGCACGGAGATCACGCTCGACATGAACAGCATCTTCTTCGGCCGCACGGTCATGGGCATCGTCGAGGGCCAGAGCGTGCCGGACATTTTCATTCCGAAGCTGATCGATCTCTACCGGCAAGGAAGCCTGCCCTTGGAAAAGATCGTGAAGTTCTACGCGTTTGACGAGATCGAACAGGCTGTTGCCGACGCGGAAGCCGGGCGCGTCGTCAAGCCGATCCTGCGGCCATAGGAGAACGGGCAATCAATCGTGCGAACGCGCAACGGGAGGGGAGCATAGTCATGCGGATACTCAATCGGATTAAGCCGGCGCTTTTGCTCCTGCCGGCTTTTGTCCTCGGAATGGCGGCGCCGACCGCCCGCGCCATGGAGATCACACCCGAGATCGTCGCCAAGGTTGGCGCTTGCGTCGCCTGCCACGGCGCCGACGGCATTGGCAAGGCGCCGCAATACCCAAATCTCGCGGGCCAGAAGGCGCCTTACATCGAGAAGCAGCTGAGCGCCTTCCGCTCGGGTGAGCGCAAGGACCCCAATATGAGCGCCATGGCCAAGCCCCTGACCGATCAGGATATCGTGGATATCGCGGCCTATTTCGAAAGCCTGGAATAAGCGCAAGGAGGACCATATGACCGAGTTTTCATCGTCCCGCCGCCAGGCGCTCCAACACTTGGCAAGCATGACCGCCCTCGGCGCCGTGATGGCGCTCCGCGCGCCGAAAGCGCTTGCGGCCAAGACCCCGCGTCTGTCGATCCCAGGCGTCGCCGGCAAGGTGATCCGCCATCAGGACGCGGACTATGAGCTGTGGCGCGAGGCCATGGTCTGGCACATGTCGAAGCCGAAGCGCTACCCGGACATGATCGTGCAGGCGAAGTCGGCCGAGGACGTGATCGGGGCCGTCAACTACGCCCGGGAGAATAAACTGAAGGTGGCCGTTCGGGCTGGCGGCCACAATTCGAACGGCTCGTCGGTACGCGACGGCGGCATGCTGATCGACCTTTCTGGTATGGACGACATCGTGATCGATGAGGGCAAGCAAGTCGCGTCCATCCAGCCCGGCGTCAGGAGCCTGCCATTCATTCAGGCGACGCGCGCCAAGGGCCTCGCCTTCAACGTGCCGCACTGTCCATCTGTGGGCCTCAGCGGCTTCGCCATGGGCGGCGGCATGGGCTGGAACTGGCCGCGGCGCGGCGGCATGGCGGTGCACTCCATCGCCGCCGCCGAGATCGTGACCGCGGACGGCAAGCTTTTGCGGGCGACCCCCGATGAGAACCCCGACCTTTACTGGGCGGTGCGCGGCGTCGGCCCCGGCTTCTTCGGCGCCGTCACGCGCCTCGATCTCAAGCTTTATCCGGCCCCCAAATCCATCCTGGCCAGCACCTACATCTTCCCTCTGTCCGAGGTGGAAAAGGTGACGAACAATCTCGATGCGATCCGCAAGGCGAACCGCGTCTGCGACAACGTCGAGCCCATCGCGGTACTCATGCACCATCCCGAGGTTCCCGCCGACGCGCCGCCGGGGAAGTCGAAGATCGTGTTCTTCACCGCGTTCGCCTTCGAGGACACGGAAGAGAATGCGCGCGCTTCCCTGAAGCCCTTCGAGCAGTTGCCGGAGGGCGCCAAACTGGCGATCAAGATGGAGTACCAGCCCTTCGACTTCGAGGGCCTCTACGCGCGCTATTTCAGCCTGAACGATCCGCCCGGCCGCTGCGCGCGCTATGCCGTGGACAACATCCTGACCAACGAGGGCGGCAAGGCGCTTGTTGCGCTCGCCGACCATTTCAAGAAGGCGCCCGCCAAGGATACCCACATCCTGACCGCGCTCAATCTGCGGCTCGAGGAAAAGAAGGACTCCTGCTTCTCCTGGTCGGCCGATACCTTCGTCGCCTGCTATTCCATCTGGGACGACGAGAAGGACGACCCCGCCAACTACGCATGGCTGCTCGAAAACCTGCCGATCATGGACCCCTTCGCCGTCGGTCACTATGTGAACGAAATCGAGGGGCGCGGCCAACCCGAGCGCTATCCGCAATGCTTCAGCGCGGCGAACTGGGAGCGCCTGCAGAACTTGCGCAAGCAATACGACCCGGCGGGCGTGTTCCACAGCTACCTGGGGCACAGCTAAAACAGAACGAGGTCGCAATGGCTAACGCCGCCTTGCGGTCGCCCTGCCTGGTGCGGCGAGCAGCTTGCGCTTGCGGACGGTGGCCTCGAATGCATCCGCTCGCTGCCGCATGGGCATGTGGAGGCCGTGCGCACGGCCATGCGGCGGCTGGGCTTCGAGAAACTGATCGATGGCAAGGCTTCCCGCGAGCGCGATCTGGTTGTCGCTATGGTCGCGGGCCGATCGTCGCGCCGCAAGCCAACAGGGGCTGTGATAAACGCATCGAGGGCCGAGGGACATCACACCTTGTGCAGGCAAGCCAAATCAGGCAAGCTCGGTCACAACCGGTATACCGCAACAGTCATGGTCAAGTTTATTTTCGCAGATCCACTCAAAAATGAGGAAGCTGTTGGCTGTCGGGTAGCCACGCTAACGCGCTCTCTTCGACCATGGTAAAATACTAAATTCCAACGAAGCGTGCAGCGAGATGATAACCGGCCTTCAGATTAGGGCCCTGATCGCATTGCCTATCGTCCGATCAACGGCCAATGGAGGCGGCGCCCACAAAGGGAGCCTCTGGCCGGGGCTGCGCAGGAGATGCAATCCGCTGCTACTGTGGCGCTGATCTTTTTTATTGCATCCCTTGCTCTCGCGCCCGTGCTCACGCGGGATGGGAACAAGCTGGCAGCGGAGATCAACGACAAAACGCTCAAAGCTGCGGCCACAATCAAAGCTCCTCCGAGATTCACGCTGCGCGGCAAGAATTGAGCTGTCAGCGCCCACCCGCAGCAACTCGCACCCCTAAAAGTGATGCAACTCCCCCTTGGTGAGGAAGCCTGTGACCGTAGTAGCTTGCGGGAAAGGCAAGAATTATGCTGAAAACTATCCGTTCTTATTCATGCGGCGGAGGAATCTGGTTGGCGGGAGTAGCGCAAGGCGTTGAACTTGCGTAGGAAATGGGTGTCGAGACCACTCTGCGCACGTTAAACAGCCCAGCCACGCCCGCCATGATGGACAATAGCCCGCTTGTTTTTTCCTTGCCAGCCGTGTCGCGCAAGAAAGGGACAGCTGCTTTCGATGGCGGCCGTCTTTCCTCTGACAGCGGCGTGATCTTGCTTTCGCTTGCCGAGCGCCGCCGGGCGGTGGCCGGAACGCTCGCCGCTCTGATCGACGATCCGCGCGACCCGGCGCACATCACCCACACCGTCGAGGATGTGCTGAGAGCGCGCATGTTTGCGATTGCCTGCGGCTACCCGGACGGCAACGATTTCCACGTTCTGCGATCCGATCCAGCCTTCAAGCTCGCCTGCGGACGGTTTCCGGATACGGGCGCGGATTTGTGTTCCCAGCCCACGATCTCGCGCCGGGAGAATGCGCCCACGCTGAAAGAGATCGTCCGGCTCACCTATGCGCTCATCGATATCTGGTGTGGAAGCTACTCGAAGCCGCCGGCCTCGGTGGTTCTGGACATCGACGACACGCTCGATATCGTGCATGGCCGCCAGAAGCTGGCCGAATGGAACGCTCATTACGATGAGCGCTGCTTCCTGCCAATCCACATCTACGACACCGCCACCGGCCGCCCGGTGGCGGTGATCCTGCGCCCCGGCAAGACGCCTTCGGGCAAGGAAGTCCGCGGCTGGCTGCGCCGCCTCGTCCGCCGCATCCGCCGGCATTGGCCCGAGACGCGCATCACCATCCGCGGCGACAGCCATTACGGCCGCGAGGAGGCGATGAGCTGGTGCGAGGCGAACGGCAACGATTACATCTTCGGGCTTTCCGGCAATGCCGTCCTCGACAGGCTCGTGGAGACCGCCGCCGATGACATCCGGGTGCGCCGGGCCGAGGGCCAGCATGCCCTGCTTCGCGGGTATGCCGAGACGCGCTATGCCGCGAAATGCTGGGCCAGGGAACGACGCGCCGTGGCGCGCATCGAGGCCAGCGCGAGCCAGGAAGACGACATGCTGCGCCGGGGCCTCGATATCCGTTACGGTGTCACCTCCCTGAAGAAGGGCAGCGCGGACTATATCTATGCGACGCTCTATTGCGCGCGCGGCCAAGCCGAAAACCTGATCAAGCAGCATAAGGCGCAAACCGCTTCAGACCGCACGAACTGCCGTTCGCCGCTGGCCAACCAGTTCCGCCTCATTCTGCACACCGCCGCCTATTGGCTGCTGCTCGATCTGCGCGATTGCGCGCCGTCCTGGAACCCCGCCCGGCAAAGCGAGTTCGCCACCATCCGGCCTGCGCCTCCTGAAAATCGCCGGCCGCATTACTGAAACCGCAAGCCGCATCCGCGTCTCGCTCGCCTCATGCTGCCCGGAAGCGGAGCTGTTCAGCCTCGTTGCGTTCGAATTGCAGAAATCCGGGCCATGACCCGAGGGGCGCAAAGCCCCCTTGAGCCCGGATCGACCGACAACCTCCAGCGCGTTCACAGCGTTCCTGCTCAAATCAGCCCGCGAGGTGTGACCGTCGCTGGAACCGCGGGGCGCTGCCCAGTGACCGCCTCCCAGGTAATCGCGCTGTGGGGCGAATAAGGTGGGCTAGGGACTCAATGCGCTCGGGACATGGCCGGCTTCGTTTGAGGCGTATAATGCCAGCTGATACGCTCCCGTTTCTTCAACTTTCGGACGGATATGCTGGATTTGCTCTCGGCCTTTACGGCTGGCGAGCCATTTCGCTGCGTCTATCTCAGTGTGGAAGCAGTACGGAAGAATATGTACGGAACCTTTCCCCAAAGGGATCAGAAGTTCATAAGTCCCATCATCCGCTGCTCTAAGATAGGGTTGAGTAGACATCGACGACCTCAATTTTATACAGAACCAATACACAAAATGCTTGATAAAGACATCGATAGTCCACTGACATTTCGCAACGTGAGACTTTTTCTCAGAGGTTTGCAGTCTCTTGCGGCAGCGTCAGATCGCTTTCGGTGACAACGCGCTCGTGCCGTTCCGCCAGGTTCTTTACGCGGTAACGCGGTTCAGATTGATAGTCCGACGACGGCATGAGGTGGCGGACCTCGTAATCGCCTGCAACGGCATTACGCGTATGGCTTGGGGCGAGATGGACCGTTTGGCCGATGGTAAACTTGTGAGACAAATCTGCCTCCTCCAGGTTAGGGTTTAACAAGACCCGACTGGACCGGAATGATAGGCGGCTAGCCACGCGCATTGGACTGTGTCCACGATGTCGTGGGTATTTGCGGCAGCCATTTTCAGAGCGGCACTCATCCTGAAAGTCCTTTTTTGGAGCTAAACAAATAAAATCGATAGAAGCTATAGTTTTGCTGAAACAGGGCATATTTTTATTTTCGCATAAGAAACATATATGTGAAACATCCGCACAAGACAAGCTTAATATAAAAAAATAAAATCACGCGTAAAATTACAAGAAATATCGCCATAACTCGCCTTGCTTGACCTCATTATTCTTCATGTGCAGCTCCAAGCGCCCACGATGACCGATCCCACAGATCATGAAATTACCGCGTCCGCAAAAGCGCGAAAACGAGGCGGGCTCAGTTGGTGACGCGCTCAACGTGAGCGAGCTGCATGCCTCTCGGAGCAGCGGCCGCTCTGTGTGACGTTGCAGTTGCCGCAAGCGCTAGCCCCAGCGTCGCGGAAGTCTTTTCCGCCGGCCACGGGCGGCGGGAGCCAAGACTTGTAAGTTTTATATGAGCGAAGACCCTTTTTTGAGGAATTGGCGCTCAAACCTTGCTATTGCCACAGAGCGTTCCCACTACCTACGGATGGTCGAGCCCTCTCGGCTACGCTTGTTGCGCGTGATTTAGCCAAATCAGAAACTTCAGGCAATTCCGTTATGACACATGAGGTTAGAGTCTATGAAATTTCGCCCTCTGCACGACCGGGTCGTCGTGCGTCGCCTAGAAGAGGATAAGAAGACCGCCGGCGGCATCATCATTCCCGACACCGTCCAGGAGAAGCCGATGCAAGGCGAAGTCGTCGCCGTCGGCCCCGGCCTGCGCGACGAGAGCGGCAAGCTCGTGCCTCTTGACGTCAAGAAGGGCGACCGCGTGCTGTTCGGCAAATGGTCAGGCACGGAGGTCAAGATCGATGGTGAAGAACTCGCCATCATGAAAGAGAGCGATATCTTCGGAGTCATCGAGGGTAAAGCATCCGCGCGCGCCGCGGCCTGATTGCGGCCTCTCCCGCCTTCAAATTCAATGCCGTCACCGAAGTGAAGCGGTACTACCATTCGGCCCCTCAAAATATGGAGTAACCACCCATGTCAGCTAAAGACGTCAAATTCGCCCAGGATGCCCGCGACCGGATGTTGCGCGGCGTCGACATCCTCGCCAATGCCGTCAAGGTGACGCTCGGCCCAAAGGGCCGGAATGTCGTGCTTGATAAGAGCTACGGCGCCCCTCGCATCACGAAGGACGGCGTCACTGTCGCCAAGGAAGTCGAACTCGAGGACAAGTTCGAGAACATGGGCGCGCAGATGGTGAAGGAGGTGGCGAACAGAACCTCCAACGTTGCCGGCGACGGCACCACCACCGCGACCGTTCTCGCGCAAGCCATCGTCAAAGAAGGCATCAAGTCGGTAGCGGCTGGCGCCAACCCGATGGACCTCAAGCGTGGGGTAGACCTTGCCGTGCAGGCGGTTGTCGATGAGCTCAAATCGAAATCGAAGAAGGTGACCAACAACGATGAGATCGCCCAGGTCGGCACGGTCTCAGCGAACGGCGACGCCGAGGTCGGCAAGATGATCGCCGAGGCGATGCACAAAGTTGGCAAGGAAGGTGTCATCACGGTTGAAGAAGCCAAGTCGCTGGCCACCGAGCTCGACGTGGTCGAAGGCATGCAGTTCGATCGCGGCTACATCTCGCCCTACTTCGTCACCAATGCTGAGAAGATGGTTGTCGAGTTGGAGGACGCCTACATTCTCATCAACGAGAAGAAGGTCGCCTCGCTCCAGTCCATGCTGCCGCTGCTGGAGGCGATCGTCCAGACGGGCAAGCCGCTCTTGATCATTGCGGAGGACATCGAGGGCGAGGCGCTGGCCACGCTCGTCGTCAACAAATTGCGCGGTGGCCTGAAGGTGGCGGCGGTCAAGGCGCCGGGCTTTGGCGACCGGCGGAAGGCCATGCTCGAAGACATCGCCACCGTGACAGCTGGCACATTGATCGCCGAAGACCTCGGCATCAAGCTCGAGAATGTCACGCTTGACATGCTTGGCCGCGCCAAGCGCGTCTCTATCGACAAGGACAACACGACAATCATTGACGGCGCCGGGAAGAAGAAGAACATCGAGGCCCGCATCCATCAGATCAAGGCGCAGATCGAGGACGCAACCTCCGACTACGACAAAGAGAAGCTGCAGGAGCGGCTGGCAAAGCTTGCGGGCGGCGTTGCGATCATCAAAGTCGGCGGCGCCACCGAGATCGAGGTGAAGGAGCGCAAAGACCGGGTTGAAGACGCTTTGCACGCGACAAGGGCGGCCGTGGAAGAAGGAACCGTGCCGGGCGGCGGCGTGGCGCTCTTGCGCGCCGCAGTGGTCCTCGACAAGCTCAAGCCTGAGAACGAGGACCAGAAGGTTGGCATCAATATCATCCGCAAGGCTCTGTCCTGTCCGGCTCGCCTGATCGCAGCCAACGCTGGGGAAGACGGTGCGGTGGTCGCCAGCAAGATCCTCGAAAAGGCGGCTTACGGGTTCGGCTATAATGCTCAGTCGGGCGAGTACGGGGATCTCCCGAGCCAGGGCGTCATAGACCCGACCAAGGTTGTGCGTAACGCTTTGCAGGGCGCGGCCTCGATCGCCGGTCTCCTGATTACGACCGAGGCGATGGTCGCTGAGCGGCCGAGGAAGGAAGGAGCCCAAGCGTCGATGCCTGGAGGTATGGGTGGCATGGGCGGCATGGACTACTAACCGCGCAAGCCCGCACGCAAAACATGGGGCCGTCGCGGACACGCCGTCGACGGCCCAGTCTATTCAGATGCGCGACATTCCCGCGCGCTTGAGAACTGAGCCCATCTCAATCCCTGAAAATCAAGGCGCGGCATGTTCGTGTTATGCCGCGCCTGGACGGGAAAGAGGGGGAGGAGCCGCCCGTCGTTGCTGGGAAAATCGCCGCTTGCTGAGTGCCAGAGCGTCGCAATGCTGGCTATTGTTCCATGTCGAGGAATGCTCCGCTTTCGCCCGCTCGATTTTATCGAGTGCGCTTTGTTCAGTCTCGCCCGCCGCCGCCTTGTACTTGTCGCGACGTGCGACAGCATCGGCGCGCCGATGTGCGAGGTTGTCTGAGGTTTTCTCCTGAGCGCTCCGCACTTCGCGGGAATGCACGTCAGTTTGACTCGCGGTCAAGCGGCTGCGGAAGTGCCGGGAAGCATTGAAAGACGCCTCACAGCGCTATTCGCATTTGCAAGGAATTGCGAAGGCTTACTGCGGAATGGTCCGCTAGCACCAACCGGCAGTAGTTCTGTGTGTATAGCACACACAGACAAGGAGGGCGGCAGAGAGGACCCCCCCGGGCTCAGAATGTGAGCGGCCATAGGCGGCGCCCTCTGCGGCGCTACGTAGCAGTCTCATTCGAGGGGTATCCGGCGCGCTCTACAGTTCGCGGCGTAGCCTTGCCGCACACAACGAAGCTCAGCTCCGTTCTGGAGTTGCAGGTTGCAGGTGCGGTGCACATTGCACCCATCGCGGCGCTATCTGCGACTAGCGCACTCAACTCGTTTTGGATTAAGCCTTTTCGAAAGCTGGCTGCAATCGTTGAGACGCGTAGCTTGCGTTTCAAGCATGTTGGCCAGCGCCTGTTTTGCGTGGGAGCCAGCACAGCCATCGCGTTCAAGCTCCGCAATGATACCGCGCACTGTCTCGATGCAAATCTCGCCGAGCGTCACACGCTGTTCGGCTTCCGCTAGCTTTTGTTTTAAGGTTGCTCGATCCATTTAATGACTTATCACGCCGATCATTTTTTTATGGGTGCCTTCCAGATTCGCACTCTATCAAGTTCTTGGGCTCCTGCGATGCTGTGGCCTATGCGTAAGGTTATTCCCGAGAGTGCTAGCGTCAATATAAAGTCTATGAGTATTTTCCGTAATTCCGTTACGAAGTAAAACCAATATACATTCGTACACAATCGGCCTCTACGATGTTTTTCGTAGGATTCGAATGGGCTAGGCGGCTTAGCTTCAACCTGTGATCTAATAAGATAAGCACTTCTGAAACCGAAAGATTAATAGCAATGCCCAATAACAACCCTAAAAGACCTGTCGATGTTAGTCCGTGGGTTGAGGCTTATGAGCTGATGCTTAGAGGCACCGGGCAAACTTGCACTCATGAAATCTTGGAGCATTTAAGGGGTAAGCTTCTCGGCATGGGCGGCACGGAGCGTAAGGTATTCATTGCGGGGCTCAAGCGTGATCCGGCTTACAACGGCGCGCTGCTTAAAATACGCGCTCGTATGTATGCGAGTATGACGGCGCGCGTCTGACTAAGCTACCCATCAGGATTAGCGCTCTTGGTGGCGCGTTGACGCTTCATTTCGCGTTGTAGATCCACCTCAATAAACCGGAGCTTGGCGATCACGAGGGCTAATTCCTCTAAGAGTCCGTCCAATAAGTTTAAACGTTTTTACATAGTCTTCTCATCATGAACCGAATAGACGCGAGCTTGACGAAGGTGAGCGCTATCCGGGTCAGGTTCTCGAAGTCTTTGGCGAGCCTGCGACAGCGTCCAAGCCAGGCGAAGGTTCGTTCAACGACCCATCGTTTCGGCAGGATCTTAAAGCCCTTGGCTTGATCGGACCGCTTGACGATCTCCACTTGCAGCTCCGGCAGGATTTTGGCGACGGCCTGCTCGAATTGCGGCCCTTGATAGCCCCCATCGGCGAACAGCTTTTTCAGGAATGGGAACAGCCCAAATAGCGTGGAAAGCAGCAGAACCCCGCCATCGCGGTCTTGAATATCTGCTGGATGAACGATGACATGAAGCAATAAACCAATAGTATCTACAAGAATATGCCGCTTCTTACCTTTGATCTTCTTTCCTGCATCGTAGCCGATCGCATCGATTTGGGCCCCCCTTTTTCTGCGCTCTTCACGCTTTGGCTATCGGCGATCGCGGCTGTTGGACTTGCTTCGCGTCCTGCCTTCTCGCGGCATTTCACGTAAAGCTCGTGATGGATGCGCTCCAGCGTCCCATCGTAGCTCCACAAATCGAGATAATGCCACACCGTGCTTCTCGGCGGAAAATCCTTCGGCAACGCCCGCCATTGGCAACCGGTGGAGAGCACGTACATGATGGCGTTCACGATCTCGCGCTCGTCGACTTCACGTTTGCGGCCACCGCGCTTGGCGGGCGCAATTTGAGACTTGATCAGTTCCCATTCCTCATCGGTCACATCGCTTGGGTAACGCAAATGGCTGCGGTCGTAGAGCGTGCGATTTTCCGGCGTCCACATCGGCGGCCCCTCCAAATCATGGCCGCATCCCTTAAATCACAACCGATTCTAAGACGCGGGCGATATCCGTAAGCGGGCGCTCCTACTGTGTACAAGCAAGGCGATACGCTCCTTATGTACACATTTAACTCATTGATTTGCGATGGCGATCCCGGAGGGGCTCGAACCCCCAACCCCCTGCTTAGAAGGCAGGTGCTCTATCCTGTTGAGCTACGGGACCAAACTCACGCCGCCGAGTTGATGATGATCGGTGGGCCGGCCGGACGCAGGATGTTGCGGGGGGCAGCCGAAGTCAAGGGTGAAGGCGCGCGGAAATCCTGACAGATCCATGAAAACATTCTTCCCGAAAGGGGGTCGCTTCAGCGGCTACTTGTGAAGAGCAAAGGCCTGGGGAGAAAACCCCTGGAACACTTCTTTAGGTTGCAAGTTTTTATGGATATGCAACTATTGAGGCAAGCGCCCAACTGACATACCGTGGTCCCCTCGGCTGTAGGTGCCGGTGCTTTCCTGTCCATGGATGAAGAATAGATTGCCATCTCATCTTGAGATTAATAAGCACTTTAACGCCAGCTTAAGTTGAAAAAGTAATTTCGCGCATCCTGCAACGCTTTCGACGGTTATATAGTAACCGGGGGAGCAAGATAAGCTGCGCCATTCAGGTCATATCGAACCTTGAACACCGCTGCTGACCGGGAGAAAGGTGCCAATCAGGCCGGGCAGGTCTTCGAAGCGGTTAAGGATCGCGTCCGCGCCAAGGTCTCCGGGCGGCACAGCCGCATAGCCGAACCGAACGGCAAGGACCGGGATGCCCGCGCCCCTGGCGGCGGCGATGTCGGCCTCGCTGTCTCCGATCATGATCGCGAATGGCAACGTTCCCCCTGCCTGCGATACAAGTTCGGTAATATGGCGCGGATCAGGTTTGTGGAACGGATAGGTATCGCGGCCGGCCCGCGCATCGAAAAGAGCGGCGATGCCAAGCGCAGACAGCAACCTCGTTACAAGCCGGTCAAGCTTGTTCGTACAGAGCGCAAACCGTGCGCCCCGGCGGCGCAGCTGGTCCGCGGCTTCAAGAAAGCCGGGGAACAGGCGAGTCTTGATCGCGATGTGATCTTCGTAATGATGCACAAGCCGCTCGGCGAGCCGCTTCATCTGCGCCGCATCGGCGCTTTCCCCTGTTGAGCGCAGCGCATGTTCCAGCATCGCTTTCGCCCCATATCCAACGCCCAGCCGGATCGCCTCCGCGCTTGCGGGCCGGAAACCTTCGGCGGCCAGGGCGGCGTTCGCCGCGTCGATGAGATCGGCCGCGGTGTCGGCGATCGTCCCATCGAGGTCAAAAACGATCGTGGCGCGGTGAATGGTCTTCCCCCGTTCCGTCCGCCCGGACGCCAGCGCCCGATTCGCGCCGCGTCCGGGAATTGCATCCCGTCGGGCGCGGCTTACCCACGCTTTGCGACGAAATAGAGCCGGGTTTCGGCTCATCCACGACAGATTTGAGCGGGCCGGAAAACAGGAAATGAGGTCGAAGCGCTCTGGCGTTTGCGCGTGCCAGGCCGGTGCGGGCCAAGCGCCCGCACTCTTATTTTCTTTAGTAATTCATCGCCGGAAGCTTGGTTGCCTGCGCCGCCGTCATGTCGAGAACGACGCGGTCGTTTTCGAGGCTGAACCGGGTGGCCGGCAAAATGACCTGATGCCGGCCGGAGCCGGTAGCGCTGCCGATATCGGTGTAAAGCTGCGTGGCCTTGTTTTGGGGGCCGCTTTCAAGGCGCGTAACCTTGCCGAGTTCCTTGCCATCGTTGCTGTAGACGGGCTTTCCGGCCCAACCTTGAGCATCCTGCGGGGTTAACGACTGATCGGGTCCTTTGGCGACAGCCGGTGCTGCGAACATGACGGCAAGCGCGGTCGCGACGATCAGCGGACGTACTTTCATTGTGGTGACTCCTCCTTCACAAGCGGTACCGAAGCAAACCTTGAACGGCCCGCCGGGCTTCCCGTCTCGCGGAATCGTGAAAGCCGCGCCGCCCGAGGCCCCTAAAGCGGTGCGAACCTCCCCTTGGCGGGCCGGATGCGGCACACATGGGCGAGGCTGTGAGTAGCGGCACCTCGTGCATTGATCCTCCGGCAGGATTTAGCCCGATTCCAGCATGCGGGGCCTCAGATAAGGGCTTTTTAAGAACCGCCGGGACCGGCAGCTCACGCTGCTTCTGCAAGTCGCGCAAACTTGAACTTTTCCATGGAGGCTTCCGCAATCAGCTTCATGCAAGTTGGGCAAGCTAACGCAGGCAACTGTGCAAGGAGACTGGTTGTGACGATTGCTTTGGGACTGCTTGTGACCCTTGGCTGCATGATGGGCGGTTTCATGTTCATGGGCGGTCATATTGGAGTCATATGGCAGCCCGGCGAATACGTGATCATTTGTGGAGCCGCGCTTGGTACGTTCATTGTCGCAAACCCGGTGAAGGTCATCAAAGATTCGGGCAAGGGCATCGTCGAAGCATTGAAGAATGCCGAGCCAAAAGAAGTAGACTATCTGGCCGTGCTCGGTGTTCTCTACGCCCTGATGCGGGAGCTCAAGTCGAAGCCCAAGAATGAAGTCGAAGTCCATATAGAAAAGCCGGACAATTCTCCGATCTTCCAAAAATTTCCGGAAGTCTTGAAGAATAAGGAGTTAACGCAGTTCATTTGCGACTATGCCCGCCTGCACATCATGGGGAGCGCCAGGCCCGATGAGATCGAGGCCCTTATGGATGAAGAGATTCAGACGCTCCGCCACGATAAGCTCAAGTCTTATCACGCGCTCTCGACCATTGCAGAGGCATTTCCCGCGCTCGGCATCGTGGCCGCCGTGTTAGGGGTTATCAAGGCAATGGCGGCGATCGATCAGCCGCCAGAGGTGCTGGGCGAACTGATCGGCTCGGCCTTGGTTGGCACTTTCGCCGGCATATTCCTTTCCTACGCGGTAATTTCGCCGGTTGCCGCCAAAATCAAAATCGTAAGAGAGAAGAAAATGCGGCTCTATCTTATTGTTAAACAGACCATCCTTGCGTTCATGAATGGCGCCATGGCATCTGTCGCTGTTGAACATGGCCGCAAGATGATTTCTGCCTACGAAAGGCCAAGCATCGATCAGGTGGAAAGCGCTTTGACGGGATCTCCTGACGCCAAGAAGCAAGCAGCCTAGGGAGATCTCTTTAGCACTTCTTTATATACTCATTGCTGAGATCGATGGCATGCAGCCGGACAACGAACCTTTGGGAGGCGTAAAGTGAACGATCCGGATAATCAAGCAACTGGAAACCTCGATCGCGTGTTGCGCATCCCCGTTACGCTGAAAGTTCTGCTCGGCAGCGCGTCGATGCCAATTGTTCAACTGACAAAGCTTGGACGCGGCGCTGTCATCCCCCTTGACCGGAGGGTCGGCGAGCCCGTCGATGTGATGATCAACGGCCGGATCATAGCCCGGGGTGAAATCGTAGTACTGGATGAGGAAGGGTCGCGCTTCGGCGTCACTCTTACCGAAATGATCGATAACACTCAGCCTCAAGTCTAACGAGTCGCTGAAAAAGCGATGCTTCCCATGGTTCAACTCGCTCAGCATGGGAAGCCCCGAGAACACCGAGGCTTATCCCGAGCCATCAAGGGATGAAGCCAAGCGCTAACGCTTTCTTAGCAGCTTGCTAATATCTGGTCCGACACCGGCGAAAGCTGGAATCAAAGGACCATTGGCAACATTTAAATTCTGGCAGAGGTTTTGGCTTTGAGGTTTCTGTGCGTACTCGTGGCAGGCCCGGACTCAAATTTCAGGCTCGTTCCACTAGTACAGCCGGAGGCAAGTTTCGCGCCCCATTCGCTGCTAGCTCTCAGGCGAACTTGCCTCCGAAAAGCTGTACTAGTGTCCCGTCTCCGAATTGCCGCCCAGCTTGCAGCGCCGCACGGCAATTCGGAGACAAAGGGACACTAGCAAACATAAGATTCTAGTGTGGCTTATGTCTCGCAATTGCCTATGAGAGCTTGACGCGAAGTCGGTAGGCAATTGCGAGACGCCACACTTAGAAACACTAAGTTGCTAGTACGCCTTGCCCTCGGGAAATCCTGGAACCAGAGCCGCAACCGAGGCAGGATTTCCCGAGGGGCGTACTAGGCCAGTGAGAAGGGGCATCCTTGGCCGACAACCCGGAAAAAGACAGCAAGACAGAAGAACCGACCGAGAAGCGACGCTCGGACGCTCTCGAGGGTCAGGGTGGCCCCGCTTCGAGGGAGGTAGGCTCGGCCATCGTGCTCATCGTCACCGCCGTGTTTCTGGCCACCGCGAGCCCGAGGCTTTCCATGGACCTGGCGCGATCCCTGGCCGTCTACCTCGAAGACCCCGGCAACTGGCGCCTCGACAACGGCGAGGACGCAGTCCGCCTCCTGCAAATAACTGCCACGATCGTTTTGAATTTTCTTGCCGTGTTTGTTGCCGCTATCCTCATCGCCGGATTGGCGGCGGCGGTTCTCCAAAACGCCCCAAGGCTCATCGTAAGCCGAATCATGCCGGATTTTTCCAGAGTGTCACCGTCCGCTGGGCTCGGCCGCCTTTTCAGTTCGCAGGGCGTCCTCGAGTTCCTCAAGGGTTTTCTCAAAATCGGCGTCGCAGCGTTTGCCGCCTATGCCGCGATAGGCGGCATCAGCAACGGATTCTTCGCCATTCACAGCCCGCCTGATGCTATCCCTGGAGTGATCCGGCATCTTTGTCTTCGCGTCACATTCTTTTCTGCTCTCATGGCCTGTGTGATCGCTGCGATCGACATCTTCATGACCCGCAGGACCTGGCACCGGAACCTCATGATGACAAAGCAGGAAATCAAGGACGAG
Source organism: uncultured Alphaproteobacteria bacterium (assembly GCA_963817495.1). GTDB lineage: Bacteria > Pseudomonadota > Alphaproteobacteria > Rhizobiales > Rhodomicrobiaceae > Rhodomicrobium. The sequence goes on from CAWFOS010000023.1 coordinate 56,555, forward strand.
ATGAAACAGACGGAGGGGGACGTCGCGTTCAAGCAGCGCCTGCGCGCGATTGCGCGGTCGCGCATACGGCGCCGGATGATGGCGAATGTCCCCAAGGCGACGCTGGTTGTCACGAACCCCACTCACTATGCCGTGGCGTTGCGCTATGTCCGCAATCAAGATTCCGCGCCGAAGCTCCTGGCCAAGGGCCAAGATAAACTTGCCCTCAAAATAAAAGAAATAGCGCAGAGACACAATATTCCGATCGTCGAGAACAAGTCCCTGGCGCGCTCGCTCTTTGAAGCGACTGAAGTGGACCAGCTTATTCCACAGGAATTTTACAAGGCAGTTGCCGAAATTATCATCTACCTCAACTCCAAAAATCGGCAGCCGAAGCGCAAACCGGGGGATGGCCGCCCACCAAGATCGAATTGACAAGCCCCACGCAAGATCACTGGTTAACAACTGGTTAAGGTGCAGTGTCTTGCTGCAAACTGACTCGGTAAATGGATCCTGAAATGGGAATAAGCAATGTCCTCGATCTCGCATCTCGTCAGGCGTCCTGGCTTTCCGCGAGACAGAATTTGGTTTCCCAGAATGTCGCGAACGCGAACACGCCCGGTTACAGGACTTCCGACTTGAAACCCTTCGAGGAAGACCTGCAGACGGCATCCCTGCAACTTATTACAACCTCGCCTATGCACATGACTATCCCCCAAAGGGAGTTCGAACCTGCATCCGAAGAAACCTCCGCAGGTAAATCCGACGTCTTCCTGTCCGGCAACAATGTAAGTTTGGAGCAGGAGATGATGAAGGGGGGCGAAATAGGTCGCGCGTACTCCCTCAATACTGCGGTCATGAAATCATTCAACGGAATGCTCACCCTGGTGACTAAGAGCTAGATCAGATGGACAATCTCGCCGCAACATTTTCGGTCGCCGGTTCGGGGCTCTTCGCCCAGTCCCAGCGTATTCGCATCGCATCTGAAAACTTGGCGAACGCCGAGTCCACGGGAAACTTCCCTGGCGCGAACCCATACACCCGCAAAGTGATTTCCTTCGAGTCGGAACTGGATGAAGCCTCAGGAGCAAACACGGTCCTGGTCGGCGACCCGGAACTGGACAGGTCACCCTATCGAATCGAGAAGATGCCGGGCCATCCGGCTGCAGACAAGAGCGGCAATGTCAAACTTCCCAACGTCGACATGCTTGTCGAACTCTCGGATATCCGCGAGGGAACGCGGACTTATGATGCAAACGTGCAAGTCGTCAAAGAGGCTCAGAGCCTCGTCTCGTTAACTATAGATCTTCTGAAGGCTTAGCAATGGCGATTGATCCGCTGTCGTCCCTCTCGGCTTTTGGCTCACTACCCGTCAGCCAGCCGATGAAGAGGGCTGCTCCCAACACCGCCGCCTCTGCAGGCGGGACCGATTTCGCAAATGTATTGCGTGACTTAGCCAAGCAAACTGCCACCACTCTCAAGGCCAGCGAAGATACAGCGATGAAAGGCATCCAGGGGCAAGCTTCAGTACAGGATGTTGTGCAGTCCGTCATGCGGGCGCAGACGTCGCTGCAAGCGGCTCTTGCGCTGCGTGATAAGACCGTGTCGGCCTACCAGGATCTGATCAAGATGACGATCTGAGGAGAAGGAATTCAATGCGTGCTCTCTCAATCGCGGCCTCGGGCATGGCAGCTCAGCAGCTGAATGTCGAGGTGATCGCGAATAACATCGCAAACAGCAATACGACCGCCTACAAACGCAGCCAAGCCGAGTTTGCAGACCTGCTGTATCAAACCGAACGTGCGGCCGGTGTCCTGAGTCGTAACGGCGGAGAACCCATTCCGTCGGGGATGCAAATCGAACTCGGGGTGCAAACCGTTGCGGTCGAGAAGTTTAACATCCAAGGGTCACTCACCCAAACCGGCAATCAGCTGGATCTGGCTTTGAATGGCCGCGGCTGGTTCCAGATTTCAGGCCCTAATAACCAGACATTATACACTCGAGCGGGCAATTTCAGCAAGAACAGCCAAGGCCAACTGGTTACTCAAGACGGATATCAGCTTATCCCGAATATCACGCTGCCGTCGACTACAGTGAGCGTTCAGGTCACTATGGACGGTGTTGTCTCCGTCGATCCGGGGACGGGAATTTACCAGCAAGTTGGGCAGCTCACGATCGCCAATTTTCCGAACGAAGCCGGGCTGTCGGCACTGGGAGACAACCTTTACCAAGAGACCACGTCGTCAGGAAATCCTCAGACCGCGGCGCCGCAGCAACCTGGTTTTGCCTCGATACAGCAGGGTTATCTCGAGGCCTCCAATGTCGACCCGGTCCAGGAGATAACGAACCTGATAACGGCCCAGCGAAACTACGAAATGAACTCAAAGATCATTCAAGCTAGCGACGAGATGTATCAGGTCATAACCAAGAATAACCTTTAGGCGCTTGTCATGCGAATCTCGTTTTGGTTAGGTGCTGCGATAACGGCTTTTCCTTTCGCTGGCTGATCCTGTTCTTGCGGGGGATGCAGCTGGGCTCGTTCCCGTTCCAAAGCGAACCATATACCCAGGCGACGTCATCACCGGTGACATGCTCACGTCCAAGCCCGCAGAGGAGATCAGAGGGGCTGGGCCTCTCGTCACCGATGAGGAAAGCCTGATCGGCAAAACCGCTCGCCGAACCCTTCTTCCCGGCCAGCCAATTCCAAAAGTTGCGTTGCGCGAATCCTATATCGTGTTCCAAGGCAAGACCGTTCCAATCATCTTCCAATCCGGAACGGTCACAATAACGGGCATCGCGCTCGCACTCGAATCGGGGAGCGCCGGCGAGATGATCAGCGCTCGAAATCCGGACTCAGGCGTCGTCATTCGCGCCTTTGTTCAGCCGGATGGAAGTCTGCGGGCTTACTGATGGTGCGGGGCCTCCTTATCGCGATTCTCCTTACGGCCCTGGGTTCCGCGCAGGCAGCGACGACGCGCATCAAGGACATCGCGACTATCAAGAATGTCAGGCCCAACCAGTTGGTCGGCTACGGCCTGGTGGTCGGCCTGAACGGCACTGGAGACACGCTACGCTCGTCGCCGTTTACGAGCCAGTCTATTCAGTCCATGCTCGATCGTTTGGGGGTGAACATCCGAAGCAACGGGGGCGCTAACGGAGGCAACAGCCAAGTCCAGACCAAGAATACCGCGGCCGTGATCGTCACGGCTGAGCTCCCGGCGTTCGCCTCGGAGGGGTCGCGGATCGACGTAACCGTGTCCTCTCTCGGCAATGCAACGTCCCTTGCAGGCGGAACGCTCATGCTCACCCCGCTGTCCGGCGCCGACAACGTGATTTACGCGGCGGCGCAAGGTCAAGTAAGCGTCTCAGGATATCAAGCCACCGGCAAAGCGGAAACACTCACTCAGGGAGTGCCGACAGCCGGCCGGATCGCCAATGGAGCGCTGGTCGAGCGCAAGCTGCCCGCCGAACTCGAAAACGAAAAGTCCTTTACGCTGGAACTGATCAATCCGGATTTTGCCACTGCCACGAGAGCGGCCGATGTCATCAACGACTACACGCTTGACCGTTATGACGGGCGCGCGGCGCGAGCGAGGGATTTGCGGGCCATCGTCCTGTTGCGGCCCCCCGGGCTCGATGCGGCGCGGTTCATAGCCGAGGTGGGTGAACTGCCGATCGAAACCGATACGCCCGCCAAGATCGTGATCGACGAGAAGACCGGCACGGTGGTGATCGGGCGAGACGTCAGAGTTTCGCCGGTGGCCGTGGCGCATGGCAGTATAACGGTGCGCGTAACAGAGACGCCGCAAGTTGTTCAGCCGCTTCCCTTTTCACGAGGCAGAACGGAGACCGAGCAGCGGACGAAAATCGACGCAGATCAGGCCGGCGGCGCTCTATACATGATAGCAGGCCCAAATCTCCAGACGCTCGTTTCCGGCTTGAACCGTATGGGCCTGAAACCGCTCGGTATTATCGCAATCCTTCAAGCGATAAAGTCCGCGGGGGCCCTTCAGGCGGAGCTTGTCGTTCAATGACACGCGATCGGTTTTTTCCCCTGCTGGTTTTGGCCGCCCTCGCCGTCGCCGCCACCGCGACAGCCGCAACCGGCGCGGAAAAAACCCCGACATGGGGCTGGAAGGCGGAGGAAGGGTTCGGTTCCTCCCGGAAGCCACGCCCTGCGCCAGCGCAAAAAGCGCCGCGCCCTGTTCCAGCGCAAAACGCCTGGCAGGCTCAAGTGACGGCGCCAGGGGCGCCAGATGCCAGCTTGCCCCCAGGCAGCAACGCCGGAACGCCGTCACCGGAAACTCCTGCAGTCAAGTCGTATTGCGAGAACATTGCGGATGCCGCTTTGGACGCCCGCTTCCTTCATCAGAAAGCAGAGCTTGTGCGCCTGGAGGAGGAACTTGCCAAGAAGACGGCCCTTCTTGAGGGGAAGAAGGCTGAGTTTCAGGACTGGCTCAAACGCCGGGACGAGTTCATCAACAAAGCCGAAGCCAACCTCGTCAAGCTGTACTCGAAGATAAAACCCGATGCGGCCGCGCTTCAGCTCGCCGCAATGGATGAAGAGGCCGCCTCGGCTCTGCTCCTCAAGCTCAGCGCCAGGGCTTCGAGCGCTATCCTCGACCAGATGGAAGCCACGAAGGCGGCGCGTCTGGTTTCAGTCATGATTGGAGCAGTCCGGCCTAGCGACAAGGCTCCCGAACAGGACGTGCCCCGGAATGCATCTGCAGAGCAGCCGAACGGGGGAAAGCAAGAGGCCGGGAAGCCTCAGGACAATGGGAAATCATGATGCGGGCGGCTCTTGGATTGGTGGCGTTGGCGAGTATGCTCGGCGGCTGCTTCCAGACACTGGAAGAAGTCAACAGAGCACCGCCGCTGTCACCTGTGGGGACCGGGATCGTACCTGACAATACAGTCCTTGGCTCCATGCCCGTAACTCCGCCAACCTACGTGACCCGCGCCTCGCTGTGGCAAGACGGTGCCGCGGACTTGTACAAGGACGCCCGCGCGTCAAGGGTTGGAGATCTGGTCACCGTAAAGATCTCCATGAACGATCAGGCTGTATTCAATAATTCCACGAACGTTTCGCGTCAATCCAATGTGGAAATGAACATCACGAACACGGCCAATCTGACCTGGAACAAGGGGATAAACCAGCAGAGCACAGGACAACTCGATCCCAAAATCCAGTCCACAACGCAGGCAAACGGGCAAGGCGCTATTGCTCGCTCGGAGACCATTACCTTGTCGATTGGCGCAGTTGTAACCTGCGTCTTGCCCAACGGCAATCTGGTCGTAAGCGGCAGGCAGGAGGTGCTTGTCAATTTTGAGCTTCGCGAACTCATTATCGCGGGCATCGTGCAGCCGGGAGACATCTCGGCAGACAACAGCATCTCCTACGACAAGATCGCCGAAGCCCGGATATCCTATGGCGGCCGCGGCCGAGCCATGGAGGTGCAGCAACCCGGCTGGGCGCAGCAAATTTATAACAGGCTGAGCCCCTTCTGATGCAGACACGTTGAGGTAGCATGACTGAGAAAGAAAGTTCGCGGGGCGGAATGCTTGGCACCATAATCGGTACTTTGGCCGCAATCGCTGGAGGCTTCGCCTTCGGCTTTTTGGGCGCCAAAGGCGGAAATCCGGCTGCCACCGATACGGTGGCGCCTCCCGCAAAAACGCTCGCGCCAAAACCGAGCGAGGTAAAACCGTTAGCGCCGATCGTCACCAATCTGCGCGAGCCCTCGAGTCTTTACGTTCGGATGGAGGCCGTGGTCGTCCTCGAGCCGAATACGCCCGACAGCGCGGCGCTCGCCGCGAGGATCGGAGACGATCTAGTGAGCTATTTAAGAACTGTGTCGCTTTCCGAGCTGGATGGACCTACAGGTTTCCAATATCTGAGGGAGGACTTGAAAAAGCGCTCCGTTCAACTGGGAGGGGGCAAAGTGAGAGATCTGTTCCTGCAGTCCTTTGTCATTCAGTAGGCGTGCGCGCTTTTCACAACTGCTTTCATCAATTCCAAGATTTGCGTGATTTTGGGTAGCTTCGCTGAGAATCGGATGCAAAATGCCGCGTTTGTTGAGTGCTTTGGAGCCCGCATAGGCATGTTCACTTTTGCCGGCCGCGGGCTCGCGCCCCTGTTCTTCGCTTCAACTGCGCTCCTGATGGCAACAGCGCTTCCCGCTGCGGCTCAGCAAAGCGATCTGTCGTCCCTCCTTTCCGGTTCATCGAATCTGACCTCGGCCCGGATCATACAACTCGTCCTCGCGATCACAGTGCTGTCTGTGGCGCCAGGAATTCTGGTGATGGTCACCTGCTTCACCAGGTTCATCATCGCCCTTTCCTTTCTCAGGGCTGGCCTCGGAATGGCTACAACGCCCGCAAACCTTGTCCTCATCAGCCTCGCGCTGTTCATGACGCTGTTCACGATGGGCCCCACCTTCGACAAGGCCTGGGAAAGCGGCGTGAAGCCCTTGATGGATAACAAATTGTCGGAGGAAGAGGCGTTCCACAAGATCAGCGATCCTTTCCGGGACTTCATGGCGGCGAATGTCCGGCAAAAGGACATCGACCTGTTCGCCGCAATGGCGCGAACTCAAAACGCGAGCACCCCACTGGACGCAACGCCGCTGCGCACCCTGATCCCGGCCTTCATGATTTCAGAATTGCGGCGAGGCTTCGAGATCGGCTTTCTGATCATGCTCCCGTTCCTGGTGATCGACCTCATCGTCGCGACGCTGGCCATGTCCATGGGCATGATGATGCTGTCGCCTACGACCATATCGCTGCCCTTCAAGATTTTGTTCTTCATTCTGATCGATGGCTGGAATCTTCTCATAGGCGGACTGCTGCGATCCTTCCATTAACGGAAATCAATGCTTCTCGGAGACGGCAAGGCCTGGAGGAACTACTTGAAGAGTTTCTTCACCGTGCGGAGTGAGTTCCGGCGCCGCTAACCTCAAATTAAAGAATTGAGCGCCTATTGGTTGTTATACGGGAGCGAAAGCACGTTTAGATTGTGAGTGTCTCGCAGGTATGAAGCCGTCCCCGTATGCCGGTTTCACTCCGGTATGTCCCAATTTTCACCTCACACAGGGACACTCCCATGACCAGTATCCTGAACAGCGTCGCCGCAAACACCGCACTCTTGAACCTCGAGAACACCATCTCGGGCCTGAATACGGTTCAGAGCCAGATTTCAACGGGCTTGAAGGTCCAAAGCGCGGCAGACAACGCCGCCTATTTCTCGATCTCATCCGTGCTCAGCAGCGACAGCAACGCCCTCTCGACGGTTTCCGACTCACTGAATCTGGGGAACTCTTCGCTGTCCGTTGCCTCCAACGCTCTCTCTCAAATTCAAACGAGGCTCAGCGACATCAAGTCGTTGCTCCTCGAGGCCGCGCAGCCGAATGCCAATATGGCGACGATCCAGCAGTCGATCTCTCAGGATCAGGCCCAGCTGCAAAATATCGCGACCTCCGCAAACTTCAATGGGCAGAACTTCCTGTCCGTAAACTCGAGCGCCGCGAACTATAATCCCACGCTGAGCTTCGTATCCTCCTACTCGCGCAATTCGACGGGGCAGATTTCGATCGGCTACATCAACATCGACACGCAAGGCAGCGCATTGTTCGACAGCGGCACCGCTGTCGATAAGAGCGCCGCCTCTACGATGACGGGCACCACCGCCTCGATCGCCGACACCGCTACGGGGGCCGACACCAACATAACCGCCACCGGCACCACAACATTCGATACCCAAATCTACAACCCGACGACAGCGACGTATGGCGCCCTTACCAGCGGCACCACCACGCTGGCGGCTGGGGTGAACACCATACAGTTCGCCACTCAGGATGCGAGTAATACCGCCAATCAGTACATCAATAACGTGTCGGTCAACATCGCCAGCCTCCAAACAGGCGGCGGGACGGTTACCATCACCCACGGCGCAGCCACTGCAACCCTTGCTGCGGGCGACACTGTCGGCGGCATTGCGCAGGGTGGAGCGGGTTCGGCGGCTTTAGGTGTGACGGGGCCGACCTACGACGCGACGTCCGGCACCTACTCCTTCTACGTCGTCAACAATAGCGACAGCAAGGCCGGCGAATACGAATACGACAAGGTCTCGATTGCGGGCGTCAACCTGGCTTCCAACAATGGCTTCCTCGACAGCGTCGACCTGAATTCCCAGGGCAGCTACACCGACGCGAACGGGAACACCACCAACACGGCGCCCGGCGGGACCGGTGTCTCACTCGCCAATATCGACATTTCGAAGCTGACCAATTCGGCCACGGATTTGGCGAAGTTGAACGCCTATCAAACGCAGGTGGATGCCGCGATTCAGAATGTCGCCTCGGCAGCGTCGACCCTTGGTACAGCGCAATCGCGCATCATGACCCAATCGTCCTTCATTTCCAGCCTCCAGACGTCGATCAACAACGGCGTTGGCACGATGGTGGACGCGGACATGAACCTGGCCTCGACCAAGCTCCAGGCCCTTCAGGTTCAGCAACAGCTCGGCATCCAATCGCTGTCCATCGCGAACCAGTCGCAGCAGGCGATCCTGAAACTCTTCCAGTAGAAGGCTGATTTTGCAGGGGGATAATCGTTAATCCTCCTGCTACACGCAAGGTAGGCCCCGAATGATCCCCTCGGAATCGTTTCGAGGGGATTAATGGCAGGCGGAGACCAACTGGAACGTCTTTGGGCCAGTTTGAAGGGGCTTGGGCCGCGGCGTCTCGCGGCCCTTGCGAGCGTCGGCATTGCGATTTTCGCGATTGTCGGGTTCGGCAGCTATTACCTTTCCAGGCCCGACCTTGAAGTGCTCTATGTGGGTCTGACACCGCCGGAAGTGGCCCGCATGGGCGGCGTCCTGCACGATGCGGGCCTTGCGTACGACGTCAATACCGACGCAACCAAGATTCTTGTGAAGCGCGGGGAAGCTGCGAGAGCAAGGATGCTTTTGGCAGAACGAGGTCTCCCAAACAGTTCGACGGCTGGCTACGAACTCTTCGACAAGCTCGGCTCCATGGGCCTGACGTCTTTCATGCAGAACATTACGCGGCTGAGGGCGCTGGAAGGAGAAATCGCGCGCACCATTCAGGCCATGAGAGGCGTCAAGGCCGCCCGCGTGCATCTTGTCCTGCCCGACCCCGGTTCCTTCCGCCGCGAGCCGCAGCCTCCTTCCGCTTCCGTCGTCATCCGCCCCGAGACTTCTGAAACGCCTTCCGCAGCCGCAATCCGCCAGATCGTCGCCGCCGCAGTTCCCGGAATGAAGCCCGACAGTGTCGCCGTTCTCTCGACCGACGGAACAATTCTTGCCGCAGGCGGCGAAAGCGCCGGCGCAACAAGCGGCAAGATGCTCGAACTCGAAAAGCAGGTGAGCAAGGAAATCACGGACAACATCCGGAAGACCCTCACTCCAATGCTTGGGCTCGGCAACTTCGAAGCGAGCGTCTCTGCCCACCTCAATCTCGACAAAAAGGAGACGAACGAGACCGCTTTCGATCCGGAATCCAAGGTCGAGCGCTCTACGCGGACGCTGAAGGAAACTTCGAACTCTCAGAATTCGAACACAAAATGGAATGTGAGCGTCGAGCAGAACATTCCCAACGATCAGAGCGCGCCAAAGCCGCAGGACCAATCGCGGAAGTCGAGCGAGCGCAAAGAGGAAACCAACAATTTTGAAATCAGCTCGAAGACCACGACCACCGTCAGCGACGGATTTAGGATCGAAAACATCGCAGTCGCCGTTGTGGTCAACCGGAAGCCTCTCCTGGCGTCGGCGGGAGAAGGCAAGCCAGCCGCGATCGACGAGCAGGTAAAATCCATCGAGCAGCTCGTCGCCTCGGCGGCAGGGCTGCAACCGGCGAGGGGAGACAAGGCGACCGTGGTGGCCGTCGATTTCGCCGGCGGCTCAGATCTGGAGCCCCTCGCGGCGCCCGCCACGTTCTGGGACCAGCTCGTAGGCCAGAGCGGGAACACCCTCATCGCAGCGGCCATCTTGCTGTCGACGATCATCTTCGTTTCCGTTGGGCTTCGCCCGGCCATGCGTCTCATTATCGAGAGCCGGAAACCCGCTCTGGAGGCGCCTCAAGCACCTGAGGAGCCACAACTTGCGCAAGTCGAACCGACGCTGGGCCTCGATGCCGCTCAGCCGGCGCAGCCAACCCTTGCCGCGCCGCCTGCTCCGAAGGGGCCATCTCCTCTGAAACAGGCCGAAAAGGCAATGGACGAAAACGAGGAAATGGCGGCGGAGGTTCTGAAGCAGTGGATCAGGGAGAGCTGAGATGGCAGCCGTTCCCTTGACCCTTTACCTCGCGCGCCGGGACGGGATCCAAGATAATCCGGCAGGTGGCGGCCCAAGCGAGACCGACATCCGCGCGGCGGCCGAGGCTTCCTATCAAAAAGGCCTGATGGAAGGCATGGAAAAGGCCAAGGAAGCCTGTGAAGCCGCCATCGCGCAGAAGGAAGAGGACTGCAAGTTCAGGCTCGATCAGGCCAGGAAGACCTGGGCGCAGATACAAGCCGCAGTCCTTGCGAAGCAGACCGCCGAGGCATTTGCAAATCTCAAGAGCGAGATCGGGGAAGCCGTCGCCCGCATCCTAAGACCCCTGCTTGAAAAACAGCTTGTCGATGAAGCTTTAGCTAAACTTGCCATCGAAATCCAGGAACTAACTTCAGATGACGATGCGATAAGATTGAAAATATGCGGCCCTTCCGACCTCGTCGCCGAGTTGAGCAAGCAGATTCCACCGAGCATCCCTTTCACAACGGTAACCGGAGATTATCCTGAAGTAACAGTATTCGCGAACAAGACAGTACTTGAAACTAGGCTGAATGAATGGCTTGCGTGTGTAGGAGTAAATAGCCATGCCCCCCCAGAGGAAGAAGGGTAAAGAAGCCTCGGCCCCAACCCAAATCATCGTCAAGAAGAAACTCTACCCTGGCGACGACGGCCATCACGGCGGTGTATGGAAGATCGCCTACGCAGACTTCATGACGGCGATGATGACCTTCTTCCTGGTGATGTGGCTCGTCAACTCCAGCTCGAAGGAGAAAATCGCGAGACTGGCGAACTACTTCAACCCCGTCAAACTGACCGACCGCAATCCCGCGAAAGGCGTTCGCGAAAACGAGGCCGGCGGGGTCGGGGAGGAGAAAACCGCACCCGAAAAAGTCGAGAAAAATACCGAAAAGCCCAGCAAGAAATCCGAGACCGATCAGAAATCGGACACCGAAAAACGTCAGACTGAAGACGAACAGCTTTTCCATAATCCTTTCGGTGTGCTGACCCAGCTGGCCTCGCAGGCTGAGGGCGCGATGGCGGTGGCGATGTCGCAAGGACAGTCCGGCGCCATGTCGGGCGGCGGTTCCCACGACCCCTTCGTCACTGACCCGGTGCTGAGTCAGCCTGTCGGCCGGGTGGCGCCACCTGACGCAGCTCCCCTGCCCCCTCGCGCGGAAGCCAAGATGGATCCCGGCGCCGACGTAAAGCACGCTGCGCCCCGGACACCGGCTGAGGCAGGCGACCAACAACCGAGCGCGAAGGCTCAGGAGACGGCGGCCCAACTCGCAAAAGAGCTGAACCGGCTTATGGAATCCTTGCCGCCTTCGTTCCGTCCCAACATCACAACAAAGGCGACCAGCGAAGGCGTCCTCGTGAGCCTGACCGACGACCTGCACTTCAGCATGTTCAAGATCGCATCCGCCGAACCTTCGCCGCAGCTCGTCCTTGTGCTGGAGAAAATCGGAAACCTGATCAATAAGCACCCCGGCAAGCTCGTCGTGAGGGGGCACACCGATGGGCGCAAATATACCGGGGACTCTCACGGGAATTGGCGCCTCTCGGTCAACCGGGCCAACATGGCCTATTTCATGCTGCTGAGAGCAAAGATCGAGGACAGCAGATTTCTTGCAGTTGAGGGCTACGCCGACCGAAACTTAAGGAATAGGACGGATCCTCTTGCTGCAGACAACCGTCGCATCGAGATCCTGATAAAGGGCGCGGAATCATGATGCCCAAGCTGGCCAGAGTCCTCCTCGCCGCCTTGCCGATGTTCCCGGCCTGTGCCCTGGCGGATGACGAGCCTCCCCAGTTGACTGCCCAGATCCGCGCTCTCACCCTGCAATTCGACAAGATTGCCAACCGGGGCTCCGCTTCGCCCGCCGGCCTCGGGGAGGCTCGGGAAAAGTATGGCGACCTCCTTCGCGAGGCGGCGGCTTCAGGATTGGACAGTCAGGAGCTGAGGGAGCATGCAGAAATCTTCGTCTTGAGCGGCGGGAACGTCTCCATGCTGGCGCCGCTGGGGGAGAACCTCACACCCAAGACGAAAGAGAAGAAGCTGTTCGACGGCGTGATGGCCTACGGGAAGGGCGATACGGCGAAAGCCGAATCGATCCTGCTTTCGCTCGACGCGACCACCTTCGATGCCATGCGAGGAGGACATCTGAGCCTTGCGCAAGCCTTGCTCGCGTCCCGCACGAGCCCAGAACGCGCGTTCGACTATTTCGAACAAGCCCGCCTCCTTCTTCCAGGCACTCTGGTCGAGGAAGCTGCCCTGCGTCAGGTCGCCGTTCTTGCGGCAAGGACAAGCAATAACGAAAAGCTTGCCCACGCAGCGATTTCCTATCTCATCCGTTTTCGACGGTCCGCTTATGTGGCGGGCTTTGAGACCCAGCTTGCGGTCCATATCGTCCGACTTCCGGGAGGCGACGGGTTGGTCGTTTTGCAGGAGCTGCTGGCTGCTCATCCTAAAGGGTGGGGCCGATGCCTGCCCTGTTTTCTGGCAGCCATAGCCCAGCAGGCCGTCATATTGGGGAAAGTTGAACTGGCAAACGCTGCGGCGCAGGCCGCGATGCCCCTTGTGGCCGAGGGCACGCCGGAAAAGCAGCGGCTGCTTCTCTATGCCGGGGCAGCCCTCATTGTGACCGAAGACTATGCGCGCGGAGAAGAAACCTTGCATTCTGTCAGAAAAACGGATCTGGACCAGAAGGACAAGGAACTGCTTGCCGCTTCGCTCTCACTTGCCGCCAAGCTTCGGGCAATCCCAGTGCTGTTAAGTCGCGCCAGGTTGAATGCTTCAGCTTCCGATTCGCCGAAACATGACCGCGATTTCCTCCCCGGCGCCCGGGTAGCGGAAGCAAAGACGGCGTTGGCTCATGCGGATGCAATTCTAGCGAAGGCAAGGTGATGCCTCAGACACCATCGCCAATACCCAGCGTTTCGTCCAGACCCGCCGCCAGCCAGGCGGTTGCGAAGACGCCGTCTCAGCCGTCGTCGGAAGACCAAGCGACGACATTTGCGAGTCTGCTCGGCGTGGAGACGCGCACCAAGGCCGGAGCGGCTTCCAGAAAGCGGTCGGCCTCGTCTGCAGCAAAAGCAAAGGATGGTCTTCCAGCGTCTTCGCAGGATGCAAGCTCTGAGTCAGGCGCCGGCAATCAGCCCAATCCGGGCCAGTTAATCCCGGCAAGCGTTCTGACAGACCCTGTATCGTCCTATATATCGATGTCAAGCGCGGACAGGAGTGTCTCCGCGATCTCCGTTTCCGCATCGGGAGCATGGCCCTACGGAACACAGAGCATACTGCCCACAGCTTCCGCATCAGCCGAGGATACGGGCGTCGACTCTGCTTCTGATCGGAAGCTTCCCAATTCAGCTGTGCTTGTGCGCTCTGAGACACATTTTGCCCCCGAAGCGCCAAATCCTGCTGCAACGGCGGGAAATGCCCTTCCCTCTCAGACCGCAACCAGCAGCCCTTCTAATCAAGCGGGGGCTGCCGGGCAAGCTGATCCGGCGACCTTGCAGCAGCAGCCTGCGACGCCCAACGCAGATCCCCAGACTGCTATTCAGGCAAATCTCACACCAGAAGCTGTGGCATCCAGCCAGCCAGAGTCTCCACAGCCGGTTGCTTCGGGGGCTGCCGGGCAAGCCGATCTGGCGACCTTGCAGCAGCAGTTCACTTCCCAGCCTGCAGCGTCCAGCACAGATCCCTCGACTGCTATTCAGGCAAAAATCACACCAGAAGCTGTAGCATCCAGCCAGCAAGCGTCTCCACAGCAGGTTGCTTCGGGGGCCGCCGGGCAAGCGGATCTGGCGACCTTGCAGCGGCAGTTCACTTCCCAGCCTGCGACGTCCAACGCAGCTCCCTCGACTGCTGCACCAGGAGCCATTGCATCCAGCCAGCCAGAGTCTCCACAGCCAGTTGCCTTTATGCGTCCACGGACGCAGGCGTCCGCCCAGCCTGCGCAACAGCCTGATACGCCTCAGGATGGCTCCAGCTCCGCAGACGCGCCGGCTGAAAGCCCCACAAGCGGTGTTCCGAACTTGGGATCGAGCGTCGCAGCAAGTACGGGTCGCGGCGCCACATCCGATGGATCGACCAAGGACCCAGCATCCCACCGCGACCAGAATTCCAGTCCCACAGCTGCGGCCCCGGCCCAAGCCCAACAGACCTTCGAGGCAAGCGCATCGATTGCCCCCGGGGCAGGCAGCGCGTCTCCTGCTCAGCAAATCTTTGATGGAATTCAGCGCGCTGTCTCGTCGTCCACTGACGGCCAGTCCGGCACGGATACGGTGCAGACCACGCTGGAGGGGCAGCAACCCTTGAAAACGATTACCCTCGCGCTCTCTCCCCAGAACCTTGGGAATGTGGCCGTGGAGCTATCGCTCAAGAGCGGAAAGCTTGCGATAAAGTTGCAAGTTGAGGAGCCAGGGACGATGCAGTTGTTGCGCCAGGATGGAGCTCTTGGAAAGCTTCTGGAATCTGCAGGTTATTCCGTCCAAAACGTGTCGATACAGCTGGCGCCGCAGACTTCTCAGCTTGCTCAGACAGCTCAGGCGGCGCCGAACGCACAAAACTTCTCCGGCCAGCTCAACTCCGATGGCAGCGGCCAGCAGCAGGGAAATTCACAAGGCTACAACGGGCAATCAACCGACAGGCATCAGGATCAAGGGCCAGGAAATGGGCGCACTGAAGACCTCAGTGGCAGCGGTTCTCTTTACGTTTAGCGCCATCGTCTCCGCAGCCGCCGAGCCCGATCTCTGCGAACGCGAAATGATGCAAGCCGCGAAGAAATACAACATCCCGCTGGGCATTCTCTTCGCCGTGGGTTTGACGGAAACCGGGATCAACGGGCACCTGCATGCCAATGCCCTCAACCTTCAGGGCGATACGGTCTATTCCCTCGACAAGCAGCAGGCCCTGCAAAGATTCCGCGCAGCCAAGGCTTCCGGCATGCGGTTGATCGACATCGGCTGTATGCAGTTGAACTACTTCTACCACGGAGACCGCTTTTCTTCCGTCGAGGAGATGTTCGATCCTCACAAGAATGTCGATTACGCTGCCCGGTTCCTGAAAGAACTCAGGCAGAGCGAAGGAAGCTGGACGCTCGCCGTGGGCCGCTACAACGCCGGCAAGAATAATGACCCGGCTCAAAAGCGCTATGTCTGCAAGGTCCTGGCGCATCTGGCCGCAAGCGGCTTCGGAGCCTGGACCTCCCGAAGTGCTGCGTTTTGTGAAAGCGAAGCGGCTAAGGCCAAAACGGCGGCGCCGAAAGCTTTGGGTTCGTGGGACGTCAGTTCCGTACAAGTTCACTAAGTGAACGTTGCGCAGAATACCGTTACGAGCAGTTGCGGCGCTTCTAAGTCTGCGCTTCAGGGGCGTACACTATTAAGGGGGTTACATCATGGATGCAAATCTACAGATCCTTGTGGTCGACGATTACATCACCATGGTCAGGATCGTTCGAAAGCTACTGAAACAAATCGGCTACGAGAATGTGGATGAAGCCTCGAACGGCGAGATGGCCTTGAAAATGATCCAGGAAAAGAAATATGGCCTGATCATCTCGGACTGGAACATGGAGCCGATGACTGGCTACGAACTGCTCAAGAATGTCAGGGCGGCTGAGGGGACCGCGAAAACGCCCTTCATTCTTGTCACCGCAGAATCAAGGCCGGACAACGTCATCGCCGCCCAGAAGGAGGGCGTGAACGAGTATCTCGTCAAGCCATTCAGCGCGCCGGTGCTCAAGGACAAGATCGATAAGGCGCTGGCTGCGGCATAGCACGTCGATTCCGAGAATAGCTTTCCGCAACAGGGTCATGCGTCGCCTTCGAGCGCATGGAGAACACGATGCAATCGGGTTTATATGTTGCGCTTTCGGCGCAGGTCGCTCTTCAAAGCCGACTTGAGACCATCGCCCAGAACGCCGCAAACGGCACGTCTGCCGGCTATCGCGGAAGCGAGATGAAATTCAACGCGGTGCTGTCGAAAATGAGCGACCCGCAGGTTGCCTTCGTATCTTCGGGCAGCGGACTCATCAAGCAAAGCTCCGGACAGTTCGTCAAGACCGGCAATCCTCTCGATGTTGCGGTCAAAGGCGACGGCTGGCTCTCGATCTCGACGCCCAGCGGCCCGGCCTATACGCGGGATGGCCGCATGCGCATGGATGCGGCGGGCAATCTCGTTTCCATGACCGGCGCTCAGATCCTCGATGCAGGCGGCGCTGCGATCCAGTTGGACCCGGCCGCAGGCCAGCCCAATATCGCAGAGGACGGAACAGTGACACAGGGAGGAAACAGGGCTGGCGTTCTTGGCCTGTACAGGCTCCCGGGCAACGCTCAACTCTCGCGGGTCGAGGGCGGCGCTTTCACATCGAGCGTCTCCGGAACCCCGATCGTGGACAGCGCTTCGGACGGCGTCATACAAGGCTTCGTCGAGCAATCGAACGTGAACCCCATGACTGAGATGACGCGTCTCATCTACGTGCAAAGAGCCTTCGATGGCGTCAGCACTACAATTCAATCCGTAGAAAGCAGCCTCAAGAACGCCATTCAGACGCTCGGATCGTAATCCTGTATGCGGACGCAACGCCGATGACGCTTGAAGAAATTCCGCGCCGCGCCGAGAGAGGCCGGGACTCGCTCGAGGCCTTGGCGGAATGCGTCCAAAGGGTCAAACGCGAGTCGCCTGTCAACATCTGGGGCAACGTGGCCGAACTCACCGCCAGCCACATCCGCATTGCAGGACTGTCGAAGTTCACAAAGCTTGGCGATTGGGTTTCGATCGAAACGGAATCGGGCCGCGCGGTCGCGGAAGCCATTCGGATCGAGAGCGAGACGATCCTGGTACGGCCCTTCGAGGATGCACACCGGGCTGCGATTGGCGCGAGAGCGAGGATTACGCAGGCGTTTACACTTTGCCCCGATGAATCCTGGAAAGGCCGGGTGATCGACGCCTTGGCCCGGCCCCTCGATGGCGGCCCTCCGCTGATCCAAGGCAGCCTGCCAATGTCGCTCGACCGTCCGCCCCCTGCCGCGTTCCATCGCGAGCGGCTGAGCGAGCCCGTCTTCACCGGCGTGCGCGCCATCGATGTTTTCACCCCTCTTTGCGCCGGGCAACGCATCGGCATTTTCGCCGGCTCCGGCGTCGGCAAATCGACCTTGCTCTCGATGCTGGCGCGGGGAAACCAGTTCGATACCACCGTCTTTGCCGCCATCGGCGAGCGCGGCCGTGAGGTAAAAGAGTTCGTGGAAGACACGCTTGGCGACGGCATCGGCAAGGCGATCGTCGTCGTGTCCACAAGCGACGAAAGCCCCATGATGCGGCGCCTTGCAGCCAAGACCTCGCTGGGCGTGGCTGAATATTTCAGGGACATGGGCCGGCGCGTCTTGCTGATCTTTGACTCCATCACACGCTATGCCCAAGCTGCCCGTGAAATCGCGCTAGCGTCCGGTGAGCCGCCTGTGTCCAGGGGCTTTCCGCCCAGCGTCTTCACGACACTGCCGAAGCTCCTGGAGCGCGCCGGGTGCGACGCGCATGGAGGGTCGATCACGGGAATCTTCTCCGTGCTCGTCGAGGGCGACGATCATAACGACCCCGTCGCCGACACGCTCCGCGGCATTCTCGACGGCCATATCGTCCTCGACCGGGCAATCGCGGACCAGGGCCGCTTTCCGGCGATTGACATTCTCGGCTCCGTTTCAAGGCTTGCCATTCGCGTGTGGTCGCCGCAACAGCGCGCAGCTGTGAGCGCGCTCAAGGCGCTCATCGCCAAATTCGAGGAAACGCGGGACATACGGCTGATCGGCGGCTACAAAGCGAACAACGATCCGGAACTCGACAGGGCCATCCGGCTGGTGCCCGCGGCCTACAAGTATCTTTCTCAGGGGCCGGCCGATGTCCGGCCGGAGGAGACGCTTGACGACATGCTGAGGGCGCTTCTCGCTTAAGGCGCCTCCACGACGAATTGCGCCGCTCGCTGCCCGCTTCCGATCCTGGCGCGGCACGCCAGTCACGGTGAACGGGGGCGTTGCGCGCAGTTACGCAAGCATTCCCGGATTCGCCGACGACGCTTGCGGTAAACGCGCATGCGACCCTTTGGGTCGAGAGCGGCTGCGCCGGTTTTCTTGCGATCCCATGTGGCTCAGGGCGGCTCCGAGATCCTAATGCGGTCTTTTCCGAAAAGATCAAAATTCTGCCACGGCCTTCGACTTAAGGTTGTATATATGACACTCTTCAATCTGCGTGGTCTGGGCGGCCAGGACATGGCGCCGCGATGCCCCGCATGACTTCTCACTGTGAAGAATGGCGAGGCAGTGCTCAGGCATGAAGCATTGCCCCTCATAGCTGGAGCTGCCTATGTGCCGCTGGTGTGTGAATTCGCAGATCGCCGAGAGGCTGACATCCGGTATTTTTCTTGCCGCTCCCAGCCGGCGCCAATTCATGGCCTACGCTGCCGTATCAGCGGTCGCAGGCGTGACGGCCAGCCGGCCGGCCCGCACGGCTGGCTGCGCGGACGTGATCTTTCGCAACGGCGTGATCCTTCCTATGACGGGCCAGCAAGAACCGGTCGAGGCTCTGGCGCTCGGCGAGGGCAAGATTTTGGCGACCGGCTCGATGCAGGATGTTTCCGCGCTCAGCGGCCGCACAACGAGGATCGTTGACTTGCAGGGCCGAGCCTTACTGCCGGGATTGATCGATCCGCACCACCACACCGTCCTCTCCGCGCTGTTCGCCGACCTCCTGATCGGCGTTGGATACGAAAAATATAAGACCCGCGAGGACGTGATCGCCGCGCTGACGGCGGAGGCCGCGAAGACGCCGCCCGGTCAGTGGATCCGCGCCGGCGCTTATGACAGCCTGCTGCAGGGCGGCGATCTGTCGATGAAGGAGTTGAATGCAATCTCGGCCGCCCACCCGATTTTCGTCTTCTACGTGACCGGACACGAAGGAGCCGCCAATGCGATGGCGCTCAGGGATGCCAAGATCCCGGAGGATATCGGCGACCTGCCCGGCGGCGGTCGCTTCGGGCGTGGACCCGACGGCAAGTTGAATGGCTTGATTTTCGAGGAACCTGCGCTGTTGCGCATCCTGGCTGCCGCCCTTCCTCCGATTTCACCGGCGCTGATTGAGAAGGCGGTAGTTGCTTATACGAAGCAGGTTGCGGCCGTCGGCAACACGACCCTGCATGAGCCCGGAACCATCAAGCCGGAATGGGTGCAGCCGCTCGCCAAGCTGTCAAACACGCTCGACGTGCGACTGAGCGCCAGTTTCTGCACAGACGCGATCGAGGCGAGCAAGGCCTTCACCTCGCTTGGGCCCGGCGCCAAGGCGAGGAAAATACCCGGCAGCCGGCTTTCGCTCTATGGGATAAAGTTCTGGGCGGACGGGTCGAACCAGTCGGAGACGGGCGCGCAAACGATGCCTTACCTGCACAGCGCGCAAAAAGGCAACACCAATTACTCCCCGTCTCAGATGGCGGGGTTGTGCCGGGCTGCGAAAGACGCCGGATGGCCGATCCTCATTCACTGTCACGGCGACGCTGCGATCGGTGACGCGCTCGACGCGATCGAAGAGGCATATGGCGCCAACCCAGCCACAGGGCTCAACCGGCTGGAGCACGCGACGATGGCGCGTCAGGACCAGATCGACAGGATGAAGCGGCTCGGCGTACAGCCGAGCTTTCATCCGAACCTTCTGTTCTTTTATGGCGCAGCCTATCGCGACGGGATTTTCGGGCCGGAGCGGGCGAAGTTCATGGTCCCCGCGGGCGCCTGCGCGAACGCGGGCATCCCTTTCTCACTCCACACCGACGCGCCTGCGGCCCCGACCGGCCCCTTACGCCTCGTTCAGACCGCCGTCACGCGCCGCTGCGGGATCGATGATACGGTTATCGGCGCTGATCAGGCCATCACGATCGATGAGGCGTTGAAGGCGATCACCATCCACGCGGCCCGGCAGATCGGACTTGAGGACACGATCGGAACACTCGAGAGCGGCAAGGAGGCCGATCTCACGATCCTCGAAAGCGATCCCTACAAGACGGACCCTGATAAGATCCTGGGGATCAAGATCAGCGAGACCTGGGTCGCGGGCGAAAAGAAATTCGGGTGAGAGGCGGCGCGCACCCGCCTATCGTGCGGACATGAATGGGCCTTCGAAGAGAGTCCCCTGATGAGACGTGCTTCAAGGAGGCCATGATGCGCGGGTCAACAAAGGACATTCGATTGCCTTAGCTTACTCTGCTAATATGAACGTTCCGGCGAACCGACCGCTCTGAGATCTGAAAGCAAACATCGCCGCTTGAGAATTTCTTAACACCCGCCTCTTCCGCTGTCAGCCTACTCCGGCGCAAAACGAAGCGGCTCAATCTCACGTCCACTTGCCGGTCAAGCTGGTGCGCGCCTGCATTAACCCAAGGTAGTTAACAGCGGCGCGCAAGGATTTATTTCCCGCCTGAATCTGGGGGCAAAAATGTGCCAAAATTGGGGCAGCCCGCGTCCGACCGGACACGTAAATACACCTAAACCGCTGAAAAAATTGTGTTTCTTCTCTGCCATAAATAGGGTTAATCGAATGTATTTTTCCCAGGAATGGGACGCGCTAAAGTCCGTTAAATATGTTTCTCGGTCCACATATTAACCACGTAGTTGTCCTTCCGCAGCCCCGGCGGCGGAAGCGTCCTTCGCTTTTCACCATATATTTCAACGCGTTACTCTCGTTAACCTCCTGGCAAGGCGCTTTTTCCTAAGTTTTTCACCGACCTGCGGGCGACCCCCATGACTGAAAATGCGTCGCGCCCTGTGTCATGCTTTATATTGGGCTGGCCGCTGGTACAGAGGTCGTTTCATCTATGGTGCGCGCGAGCCCGTTCCTAAGTTGGACCGGGGGCGCCTCGATAACCCCCAATGGAGCCAAGGAGCAGCAATGCTCTGGGAGCACGTTTCTTAGAGTTCTTTTTCATGAGGTCCCCACGCTGGCGGCAGTCGAGGGAGAGCGTAATGGAAGTCATGCATGAGCGTGTCGCCGGGCTTGATGTTCACAAGGAGACGGTCGTTTGCTGTGTGCGCATCGTTGCCGGCGGGAAGGTCTCGCGGGAATGCCGGACCTTTGAGACAACCACAGCCGGCTTGGAGACCTTGCTGGCCTGGCTGGCGCAGAGCGGTTGCACCCATGTGGCGATGGAAGCTACGGGCGTTTATTGGAAGCCTGTATGGAACATCTTAAGCGACGGCAAGTTCGAGCTGATTTTGGCCAATGCGGCCCATATCAAGAACGTGCCGGGCCGCAAGACTGATGTGAACGACGCGACCTGGATCGCCGATCTGGCGGCCTTTGGCCTGATCAAGGCGAGCTTTGTCCCGGAAGAAGCGATCCAGGAGCTGCGTTCGCTGATGCGCGCGCGCAAGCAGCTGGTCCGCGAGCAGACGAGACAGGCGCAGCGGATCCAGAAGACGCTCGAAGAAGCCAACATCAAGCTCGATTCGGTGATCAGCGACATCATGGGCGTTTCCGGGCGGCGGATGATCGAGGCGATGATCGAAGGCGTGCGCAATCCCCAAAAGCTGGCCAAATTGGCGGACCGGGGGATCAAGGCCTCGCCCAAAGCGCTCTACGACGCGCTGCACGGCCGGCTGACCGATCATCACCGCTTCATGCTGAAGCTGCACCTTGGTCAATACGACGCTTTGAGCTTGTCCATCGCGCAGATCGACGCCCACGCGGCTGCAGCCATCGCCAGGATCGACAAGGAGGCGGCCGCGGGCCGCAGCTCCTTTCGCGACATGATCGCGCTTTTGGACGCCATCCCTGGCATAGCGAGCTTGGCGGCGATCTCCATCCTTGCCGAAATTGGCTGCGACATGAGCCGCTTTCCAACGGCTGGGCATCTCGTCTCCTGGGCGGGCCTGTCCCCGGGCCAGAACGAAAGCGCCGGCAAACGCAAATCCACGCGGCTGCGCAAGGGCGCCCCCTGGCTCAAGACGCTGCTCGTCCAATGCGCCTGGGCGGCCGTCAGGAAGAAGGACAGCTATTACAAAGCGCAGTTCAATCGCCTCAAAGCCAGGCGCGGCCCGAAGAAAGCGATCTGCGCGGTGGCCGCCTCCATGCTTACGGCGATCTATCACATTCTGAAAAATGGCGTCGAACATCAGGATCTTGGGGGCGGCTATTTTGATCGCCGTCCAGTCGAACAAAAAGCCAACCGCTTGGTCGCCCAGCTGGCCAAGCTCGGATTTAAGGCCGAACTTCAACCACTAGCGAAGGCTGCTTGATGGCCTTAAAAGCCACGGCCGCGTTGCGGCAGCTGCCCGACCGCGTTGCGGCAGGGTGAGTTTCTTCTTAGATCCCGCCTCAAACGGAGCGGCTGGCAGACGCGAGTGCAGCTGATCAACCAAGGGGTCGAGTGAGATGCTGCCTTTCGCAACGAGCACACAAAAGGCCCGCCCTCGCAAGCTGGGCTCGGAGCCAGGGCGGCAATCCATTGGCGCGTCCGGAAAACCCGGCTTAGCTTTCCTGTCTCATGAAGGGCAGTCGAAGCGTTTCACCCCGGCTGAGCACGTGCAACTCGCCTCTGAGCTGAAGCGTCATCGGCCCCCCATCTTTCAGTTCTGCTTCCAGGATCTGGCGCTCATGATCAACGCGGATGTTCACGCAGCGGCCATGCCATTGAACAGTGAAAGCGAGACTGCGCCATTCTGACGGCAGGTTCGGGTCGAGCGCGATGCCATCGCGACGCGCCTTAAGGCCGGCGAAGCCCAGCACAGCGACCATCCAGTTTCCCCCCAGCGCAGCGATGTGGACGCCTCCCCCAATTCCCACATAGCTGTCGGAAAGATCGATCGCCGCGCTTTGCCGGAAATATCGCAGCGCTTTTTCAGTTTCGCCGAGCCTGCCGGCGGCAACGCCGTGCATGGAGAGGCTGAGCGAGCTGCCATGCCCGCATCGGGGCTCGTAGTATTGAAAATTCTTCAAGCCCGCGCCGCCGGGAAATTCCTCCGGGAGCAGCGCCAGAAGCGCAACAACGTCGGCCTGCTTGACCACCTGCGTATTTTGCGTCCGCTCACGGCCCAGAACGATGTCCATCGGCACCGATCGGCCTGCATACTCGTTGAGGTCGATGTCTTCCAGTCCGAAATACCCGGCGAACTGCTCGAAAAGCCCCGTCCTGGCGTCGAGCCCGTCCGCGATGGCGTCCGCGACTTTTCGCCATTCGTCCAACTCATCCTGCTTGAGATGCAGCTTTGACGACAGTCGCGCCCAGATCTCGGGCCAGCGCTCCGGGAGCATTGATGCAATCTCAAGACCGCGCCGGATGTTCCAGCGCGCCATGACGTTGGTAAACGCGTTGTCGTCAATGTCCTCGTGGTACTCATCAGGCCCGATCACGCCACGGATATGGCTGCGCCCGTCTCCCCCCAGCTCTGCCCGGCTGGCCCAGAAGCGCGCCGTCTCAAGGATGATCTCGGCGCCAGCGGCATGAAGAAACTCGTCATCGCCCGTGATTTTCCAATAATTCCAGACTGCGTAGGCGACGTCGGCGCTGATATGCTGCTCCTGCGTCCCGCACAGAACCTGGATCACCCGGCGGTCGGGTCCGATGATCTGAGTCGGCGTCGTTTCGAGCCCAGTATCCGTGGACTCCCACGCATAAAGAGCGCCGCGCCAGCCCATGCCGGCGGCTTTTTGCCGGGCGCCGTTCAGGGTGTGAAAGCGATACATGAGCGCCGCGCGCGCCGCTTCAGGCCAGGTCCAGGTGTAGAACGGAAGCAGATAGATTTCCGTGTCCCAAAAGACATGCCCGTGATAGTCGTCACCGGTCAGGGCGCGCGCGCCAATCGAAACGCTGTCGTCGCCTGGATTGGCGGCGCTGTTGAGATGATAGACCGCAAAGCGCAAAGCCTGCTGCGCCGCGGGATCCCCTTCAACGATGACGTCGCTTGCGTCCCATCGTTCCCGCCACGCAGCCTCGTGCGCCCTTAGGATGCCGCGCCACCCGGCCTCTCGAGCGATGTCAAGCATCCCGCGCGCCGCGGGGCCAGGCTCCATGGCGTTGTCACTGCGCACCAGAACAACGATGCGCTCAAGCCAAGCGACCTGCCCTTTGTGAGCGTTCCAGCGCCAGCAATATCTGAGCGGTCCAGATGCCTCAGCGGAAGGCGGCCGGCCGTCAAGCTCCAAGCCCAATGCCGTTGCCATTGCGAGGCGCTTTCCGGAGACCTGGGTGCGCCACTCGACAAGCTGGCCATCGATCCGAGTGCAGATGAGCCCGAGATCCAAGCCCTCGAAACCTGCTTCGAGCGTAAGCTCCGCCTCCCCTTCCTCAACCTCCAGGCGGATCACCTGCAATCCCACTGCACGCTCGCTCAAGGATACCAGCCGAAGCGTCTGGAGCCGCATGTGCACTTGTCCAGGCTGGCAATGGCTCCAATCCGTCAGAACCAGACCGCGCCTCATATCGAGCGTCATGCGATGGGACGGCACATCGAAAGGATGATGCACCAGGGGCTTGCCTGGGACGGAGATGCGGACCTGAAGCCAGCTCGCGGCCGGAACAAGCACTGGAATGGGCTGCTGGGCGGGAGGCGTGTCGAAAAGACCAGCCACGTAGGTGCGCGGCGGGACAATCCAGCGGGCTCCGGGAGTCACCGCCCGCCCGCCCCGCACGCCGAGGAAGCCGTTGCTGACGGTGAAGCGGGATTCGGTGCTGCTTTCGCGAAGCGGATCGTAACCCTCGGTGGCGAGACGCCAGGCCGGGTCCACTGACGTTTCAAAATGATCCACAAATCGCTCACGCTCGGTCATGATGGCTTCCAGCAGACACGTCCACGCACCAGTTCATCGATTGCGATCTCGTCCAAACTTGCCACCACGAAATCGGTTCCGGCAGCACGCAGGAGGGGCGCATCCCCGGACCGCGCGATTCCCACCGGCGCCATGCCGCCAGCGGCAGCCGCCTTGATTCCGGCGGGCGCGTCCTCGACAACAAAACAGGCTTCCGGTTCGATCCTTAATCCTTGCGCCGCCAGCAGGAAAATCGCCGGGTTGGGCTTGCCCTCCGGCAAATCCCAGCCGCAGACATTGACCTCGAAGATGTCGAACAGGCTTCGGCCCGAGGGCAGGTGCACCGCTCTCATCATGCCGTTCGCATTTTTTGAGGATGAAGCCACAGCCATCGGCAGCCCCACCTTTGCGATGGATTGAACGAAGCGGAGAGCATCCGGAAAAGCCGAAAACTCGCCAGCGCCGATCAACTCTTCAAGCCGCTTCTGCTTGCGTTCGGCATAGGGACGCGCCTGCCGTCCGGCATCGGCCACACCCAGCGCTTCCAGCGCCGCACGAGCGCCCGCCATGCGTGGCTTGCCCGCGACGCAGGTTTCATAAAGGTCCGGCGTAAATCGCGCTGGGTCTGCGAAACCGTCAAGCGCCTCGCGCCAGGCTCGCTCATGCGGCGACGCAAGCAAAACTCCATCCACGTCGAATATAGCTGCTCTCAGCCTTTGGCGATGGCGAGAGCACCGTTGTTCTGGTTCGAAAGCGGTCGTCATGCTCAAGCTGGCCCTTTTCCATCCCGCCGTCCCGTCCGATGGACAGGGGAACGCAAAAAGTGCTGCTATGATCCAGCATGCGGCGATGCGAATGGCTGCGAGATGCAAAAGCAGGATCAGGACCCAAGCAGATGCCCAAGGACCGAGCGGATCTTTTGCAAGTCGAGCCTGAGCGCCCGGTAGGATCAACCCGCCCTAATCGGAATGATCAAGAAAGAGCCCGCATCCATTTGGACGCGGGCTGCTTCAGTGCCGGCGCTCAATCAACTTCACGTGTCACGCGATCTCTAGAACTTCAGCCTTCCACTGAGGCGCAGATGCGGGCTCCGGCCGGGCTCTGCTTGCGTCGAGATCGACTCTGACCGCAGCCACGAAGTCGTTCAATGCGACGGACAGCTCAGACGTGGCATCGGACAGCTGCAAAGAAACGCTGGACAGCGAGGCCGCCTGCTGCTTCGTCTGGCCGGCAACCTGGGAGACTTCGCCGGAGCTTTTCGCGGCTTTCTGGCTGCCTTCTGCCGCGAGCGAGACGTTGCTTGCGATCTCCTGGGCCGCGGCAGTCTGTTCCTCGACGGCGGCTGCAATGGCGCCCGTGAAGCTTTGGATTTCGGCAACCTTCCCAGCAACGGACTGGATGGCGCTGACGGCCGTGCTTGTCGAGCTTTGGATCGCCTGGATCTGCTCGGCTATCGCGTCGGTCGCCTTGGCCGTCTGAGCCGAAAGCTCCTTGACCTCGGCTGCCACCACGGCAAAGCCGCGCCCCAACTCGCCGGCTCGCGCCGCCTCGATGGTGGCGTTGAGCGCGAGTAGATTGGTCTGGTCGGCGATGCCGCGAATGACGGCAACGATGGAACCGATTTCCTCGGCAGCGCTCGCGAGGCTCGCAACATCCTTGTTGGTGCGCTTCGCTTCATGGGTGGCAGCCTCGACCACTGCATTCGTGCGGTGGGCCTGATCGGAGATTTCCCTGATTGAACAGGAAAGTTCCTCGGTCGCCGCCGCCACGGCATTGGAACTATCCGCGGCGCCGGCCGACACGTGAGCCGCTGTCGCCGCTTCGAAGGTCGCTGTCTCCGCCGCCTCCGACAGCGTACCCGCCGCAGTGCGCAACTGATCCACCTGCTTGCTCAATGTGGCGACCACAGCGGTGACCCTCGCCTGGAACTTCTGCACGAGTTCCTCGAAATGATGCTGCCGAGTACGCTCGCGCTTTGCAGCCTCCTTGAGCCTCTCCTGCAGGTCTCTCTGTTCAACTGCGTTCGTGCGGAACACGTCTACTGCCCGGGCGATGTCGCCAAGCTCGGTTTTCTCGCAAGCATTCGCCAATGGGATGTTCAGATCCCCATTCGAGAGCCGGGCAATATTCCCGGCGAGATCGGAAAAGGGCTTCGAAATCGACCGCCCAATGAGATAGCCAACTGCGCCGGTAGCCAGAAGAAGAACAGCAAGCATGCTCCCTCCCAGGTACACCCGCTGGTAAAAGTCGGCGTCAAGATCGTCCATGTTGAGGCCAACGCCGGCGAACCCTGCAAGATCGGGGAGGTTCTGAACGAGTGTGAGCTTGGGCGTGACCGGCCCGCCAGAGCCTTTTGGAAAAAGGTAGTTCGTAAAGCCTGTTCCCGACGGGCTTTTCGCGATCTGAGCAAGATCCTGAATAATCTTGACGCCATTCGCATCGGTCAACTCGATCAGGTTGCGGCCTATTTTATCCGAATCGATGTGGCTGAGCGTCATGCCATTGTAATCGAAGGCGAATATATAGTTGGCTTCTTTCTGATCGCCAAACCGGGTCGATTGAAGCACCGACAGGAATGCTTTCCTGCCAGCCTGGGTCGATGGCCCTCCGGCGGCCATCATATCTGCGCGGGCGACCGAGAGCGTCAAATCCAGAAGGTTGCGCAACTGCTTCTGCCGATCTTCGAGCATCTGCGAACGCAATGACCAAAGGCCAATTCCCGCCGATGCAAGAAACCCAAATGCCGCCAGAATGAGAAGAAGGTGGATGCGCGATTTGATTTTTAAGCGAGCGAACATGCAAGCTTCCTACACCATAGGTTGTGCTGCGTTTATATATGGGCCGCTTAGGTTAAGGCAGGCTTACCTCTGCGCAGAAGCTTGCCCGCGATGTCAGGCTCCCTGCCCAGCCGGATTTCCAATAATGAGACAATCCGATCCTGCTCTACTCATACGGGAATAATTAATAAATACACGCTAATGATGCGTATCGCTTAAGGCCAGGATCAAGTTGAGATGACACCCAGTCCCACGTTACGCCACCTTCTCGGCTGCCGGATTTTCGAGATCGAAGAGCAGCTGCAGCAGGCGAATCATCTGGTCAATCCAAGCTCCGGAATCGCCAACGATTTTTTGAACCAGTATAATGAAATACTGTTGCTCGTTGAGAACCTGCCTATCCTCCTGCCCGAAATGATCGAGGAGCTTCTGGCCTGGAATCCTCGCACTTATGAGGAGTATTTCCGGACCTCGCCCCTGTTAGGCGGGCACCTCGCGATTGAAATATATCAGGCCCTCGACAAAGCCTTCCGCCAGGAGTTCGAAGAGCAGATCGCAAAAATAAACATACTCGCGAGCAAGGCGATTCTTGTGATCGGCCATCAGCTCCGTGGATCGGAAGAGATGCGTGCTGAGGACATCGAATTATTCTGCGAAGAAATCTCAACGACAATGAGAGCGGAGATCGAGAAAGCCGCCGATCTCGTGAACCACGGGCTGGAACTGCCGCCGGAGACTTCGCAGGAAATGGCGGACCGGTTGATGCGCGTTTAAAGTAATTTCCAGAAAGCAATCAGCTATGGATGATTTGCTGAGCGATTTCCTGAGCGAGACTTCGGATCATATCGATGGCATCGCAAACTATCTCGTTCTGTTCGAACAGAATCCATCAGATTCCGATGCCGTGACGCAAATATTCCGGCTCGTGCATACGATCAAGGGAACCTCCGGCTTTCTTGGACTGAGCAGTCTTCAAGGCATCGCTCACGCCGCCGAAACCTTGATCGATACGCTGCGCGATGGCGCGCCGCCTACGGGCCTGGCTGTCTCGCTTCTTCTGGAATCCTTGGATCGCATAAAGCACCTGCTTTCGCGCGTTGCCGAACTCGGAGAGGAGCCTGCGGACGACTACGGTGACATCACCGCCAGGATCGAGGCCTATCTTGCCGGTGACGTCACCGGTGAAGGCGCCGGCCAACTGATCGCGGAACAGAAAGGCGTCAGTGAAGAGCCAGCTTGCACCGAAGGCGCGAGAACTGAGGATCAATCGAGTGCCGAAGCATTCGGCCCCTTGAACGGCGTTGCCGATGACCTGGAAGCCTCCGAAAAACCTCGCGAAAGCGTGCAAGTCGCGAATAATCCGGAGCAATCGCCCAACAGGGAAAAAGCGCCGGATACGATCCGCATCTCCGTCGCCGCCATTCAGCGGATCATGGACCTCGTGTCCGAACTTGTTCTGACACGCAATCAGATCATGGATCTGTCTCGCCAGCACAATATCAGCCAGATCAAGAGCCCGCTCGAGAGATTATCCACAGTTACATCCGATTTGCAGGACGCCGTCATGCGCGCCCGCATGCAGCCGATGACGCGCCTTTTTGCCAGCGTGCCCCGGATGATTCGGGACTTGTCGGTCGAGCTGCAGAAGAAATTCAACCTTGTCATCGAGGGGGCCGACACGGAACTCGATCGTCAACTGATCGAGACAATCCGCGATCCGTTGACGCATCTGATTCGCAACTGCGCGGATCACGGGATCGAAAGCCCCGCCGAAAGGATCGCGGCCGGCAAACCGGAAGCCGGCCAGATATCGATAACCGCTTTCTACGAACTCGGGCCAGGTCCACATCGAAGTCGCCGACGACGGACGCGGTCTCGACGCCGGCCGCATCCGGGCAAAAGCGGTCGAGCGCGGCCTTTACGATGCGGGAACCGTCGCAAGCATGAGCGACGAGGATGTCTATCGCTTCATCCTCTCGCCGGGCTTCTCGACCGCGAGGGCCGTCACAACGGTTTCCGGCCGAGGCGTGGGCATGGATGTCGTCCGCGCCAACATCGAAGGGGTCGGCGGCGCCATCTCGCTGCAATCCACGAAAGGACTCGGCTCCAAATTCATCCTCAAGATTCCGCTGACTCTCGCGATTGCCCCCGCGCTGATCGTGAGGGCCGGCGATCAGCGCTTCGCGGTCCCGCAACAATATGTCGTGGAAGCTGTGAATGTGGACGAAGAAACGCATAATCTGAAGACGATGGACAACTCGCTGTTGCTCCAGCTTCGCGACGAATTAATTCCCGTCGTTGCTCTTTCAGAGGTGCTGGAGCTTCCGCAGACGGGCAGGATGGAGGATAAACTTGTCGTCGTGCTTGGACTAAGCGGCCAGAAACTTGGCATCATCGTCGACGACATCGACGACATCCAGGAAATCGTAGTCAAGCCCCTCGGCGCACTCTTCGCAAACTTGAAGATGTTCTCAGGCAATACGATCCTCGGCGACGGCACGGTGATTTTGATCATCGATCCGGTTGGCATCGGCGCCGCCATGAACATTCTGAAGACTTCGAATATGCTCCCTTCGCAAATGAGCGAGACCGCAAGCGCCGCCGCGACGTCAAGCATGATCCTCTTCAAGGCCGGGCCGGGAGCGCCGAAGGTGCTTCCACGTTCTGCGGTCTCCAGGATCCTTCGCGTTCCAACGCGCGACCTTTGCCAGGCCGACGGGCTTCACCTCTATCGCCACCAGGAAAAGCTTATTCCCGTCCTGCGCGTCGCAGAAGCAAACCAGACCTTGGACAAATGCCTGATCCTCGTCATCACCCTCTACGACAGAACTTTTGGCCTTTGGGTCGACAGCGTCCTGGATATCGTCGAAAGCGAGGCTGAGATCCAGCTCATAAGCAGTTCGCCTGCTCTGCTCGGCACCGTGGACCTGCGCGGAAGCGCCGTCGAGTTCATCGATGTCGGATACTATTATCGAACGGCGTTCCAGGAAACCGCCGCCACTTCCACCAGGAGCAAGGCGGAGCTTCTGATCGTCGATAGCGAACCTGGAATGCACGAATTGCTGACGCCTTTGCTGGCCTCGGCAGGCCACAAGGTCACGGCGGTAGAAACAGCGGAGCAGGCCAACAAGCTCCTGCAGCATGTGAACTTCGGTGTCATCCTTCTGGATGCGAAATCAGCCCCTCACATCGACGAAGCCGCGCTGTCCCGGCAACCGGATGCCCTTT
Source organism: uncultured Alphaproteobacteria bacterium (assembly GCA_963817495.1). Lineage (GTDB taxonomy): Bacteria > Pseudomonadota > Alphaproteobacteria > Rhizobiales > Rhodomicrobiaceae > Rhodomicrobium. Next base: position 87,609 of record CAWFOS010000023.1, read on the forward strand.
GCCTGATCTTCAATGATGACCGTCATCAGGGCTCGGGAGACGGCACGCTTAGCAAGTTTGATCGCCACCACCTCCTCAAGGCCATCGACCGGCATCTCGACAAGTCCCCCAGCAAGGGGTTCAAGCCTGCCAACTTGAACGTGGCATCTTTCGAACAAAACGCCAGCTTCGGCCAATCCCGATGATGAACACAACTCCGAACAGCATCAAGGACGCCGGCATTGCCGCATCTGAGGAGACTGTAAACACGACAAACTTCTTCACCGTCTTCGTGGATAAGCATGTTTACGGCCTGGACGTCAAAGAAGCCGAGACAATATTCAAAGTCGGGCACATCACGCCCATCCCCCTGATACACAGGGAAGTTACCGGCTTTATAAATCTGAGAGGCAAGATTGTTGTGGCGGTCAGCCTGCGCCGCAGACTGGGAGTTCCGGCCACGAGCGAGACCTGCGAGAGGTTCGCAATCGGCCTTGAGGCAGGGAAGGAGCATTTCGCCCTGCTCGTCGATCGCGTGGGCGATGTTCTGGCGCTGCCCGAGTCGGCGCGAACCGAAATTCCCCCGCACTTTACCAGCAGGCAATCCCTGTTCACGCGCGATCTCTATCTTCACGACTCCAAGCTTACGCCGATCCTCGACGTCGCGCGTTTATTCGACTTCTCGATCTGAAATGCCCGCCCGATCTGCTGGTGGAAGTACCCGCGCTGGCAAGCTGCTGAAAAGCTTGAAACTAAGCAAAGTTCGCGAGACACGCCAACGGATCGCCGCCACCGCATCATCCCGGAAAGGCGAGCCTTATCCGGGATCGTAGTAAATTGAAACGTCTTACTTTTTGAGATCCCGGCTCGCGCTTCGCTTGGCCGGGATGACGATCCGTTGGGCAGAGTAGCGCGAGCGCTAAGCCTGGATATTGAAGATCTTGTCAAAGCGGCCGAGTTCCAGCAAGGACTTGACGTGACCCGTGGGCGAACGCAGAACGAGATCCAGTTCCTCCTTCTCTGCCAGTTCCTTCGTCAGGATCAACATTCCTAAGCCTGCCGAATCGATCCAGTCGAGATTGCCGAGATCAATCACGACCCCTTTGCAGGCGCTTTGCTTGATTTTGGAAAGCAGCTCGCGAAATGCAGAAAGATCCGACGATGTTAACTTCTCGCTGATTCCTGCTTCGAACCGGTCTTCCGTTACATGTATATTGAGCTTCATCAAGCCTCCATCAGAATAGGTCTACGTCCGAGTTCGCCGCCGCTTTCGTGTTTGCAGCGTTTTGCTCGCCCGGAGATCGTGGCAGATTCAAGGTGGTCATAAATCGCTCCCGCAGTTCGCTGAGCGTGAACTGGTCAGCGATTTCATGAAGGAGAGAAGTTTCGGCAGATGCTAAAGGCAGGACCTCAAATTCAGCCAGTGACTTTGCCGCGAGGAGTTCCGCCGGCGCGGCTGAAGACGGCCAGCGCACCAGTCACATTCTGAATGTGCTGCATCACTCTGTCCTGAAACTGCATATCTATGATCGCCCCGGAGACAGCGTACTCCATCTGCTCCGACGTCTTCGCTGTCTTACGCAAGGCATCCGCAATCGTGGTGTTCTGGGCCAGAAGAAGCTCAATCATGACCTTGATGCGCTCCTGAGCCTTCAGGTTTTCCTCCGACATGTCGATCGTGGAGATTTCATGAAGCAGACTATCGCCCCGCCGAAGCCCTTCTGATACCGAAGACATCTGACGCTTAACGTTATCCGATAGGGTGTTGACGGCGCGCGCCAGTTCACCAACCTCGGTCGCCACAACGGCAAAGCCGCGCCCGGCGGCCCCTGCTCGAGCCGCCTCGATTTTTGCATTGAGCGAAAGCAGGTTCGTCTGCTTGTTGATTTTGTCGATCTGCGCGATCGACGCCTGCATCGCCTTGATCTCGTTCTGCACGTCATCGAGCGCGTAAATCATGGCGATGCTGCGGGACGAGAGATGGATGATCTTCTCGACGAGCGTGGAAACAACATCTCCGATACCCTGCGCGAGGTCCGATAGCGGCACGGCTTCGCCATTCATCTCGATCGTTTGCACGGACGACATGAGGGAATGGACTGTTCCGGTCTGCTCCCGGGCCGTTGACGCCATATCCTGGAACCGGGCGACAAGGCCTTGCACGCTCTTTTCGATGTCCTTGGACGTCAGGGAGAGTTCACCCATCAGCGCTTCGGCAGACTTGCTTTGCGCACCGGCGAAACCGATCAGCTCCTGCACAGCCTGCTTCGCGGCGAGAGATGCGCCAAGGGCTTCGGGGCCAGAGCCGGAACTCCATCCCTGGTCGCTGGCCTTTTTAAGCGCTAAGTTCATGGCTCAATCTTTTGTTGTCTGAGGGGCCTGGAAAGGAACCTCAAATGCGAATATTCCGTGCGCCGCCGGCAGTACAGCGTCCAAGGATCTCCTGAGCGATGCGGCTGAGAGGGGCTTCGACCTCGACGGCGCCGCGCTCAAGGGCTGCCTTTGGCATTCCATAGACAACGCAACTATCCTCGTCTTGACCGAGTGTGCTGGCGCCGCTGCGGCGCAGGGACAGCAGCCCCTCCGCTCCATCCTTGCCCATTCCGGTAAGAATAACGCCGATGGCGTTTTTCCCGGCGGCCTCAGCAGTCGATTGGAACAGGACGTCGACCGAGGGACAATGGCCGCTGACCCGTTCCCTGCCTCGAACGACGCAAACATAGTTCGCCCCCGAGCGGCCGAGGCGCAGGTGTGTGCTCCCCGGCGCGATATAGGCATGGCCGGGCAGAATCCGCTCCCCATCGCTGGCTTCGGCGACGCGGATGGCGCATGCGCTATTGAGACGCCGTGCGAAGCTGGCCGTGAAGTTTTCCGGCATATGCAGGGTTACCAAGATGGCCGGGGCGTCCGGCGGCATCGACTGAAGGATTTGATTGACAGCCTCCACCCCTCCGGTTGATGCGCCGATCGCCACAATCTTCTCGGTGGACGAGTAGTTCGCCACCCGGCTAAGCGGAGTTGCGCGCTGCCCCGATGACGCAGGCGTCCGCCTTTTTACACGAGCATTGGCTGCCGCCTTGACCTTTGCGATGATCTCGGCGCGTTTCTCTTCCAAGCCCGCTTGCAGATTAAGCGCGGGCTTCGAAACGAAGTCGACGGCGCCAGCTTCCAGCGCCTTCAAAGTGGCTTCCGCGCCCTCCTGGGTCAGCGAAGAAACCATGACAACCGGCATCGGGCGCAGCGTCATGACCTTGTCCAGAAACGTGATGCCATCCATGCGGGGCATCTCGATATCGAGCGTCAGGACATCCGGATTGGTTTCCTTGATTTTTTGCCGCGCGGCGAGCGGGTCGCAGACGGCGCCGACAACCTCGATATCGGGGTCGGACGACAGAATGCCCCGGATCAGCTCGCGCATGAGGGCGGAGTCATCGACAATAAGGACGCGAACCGGTGTGGAATGTCCCATCGCTTAGCCCTCAATCGAAAAGCTGAATACACCGCCATCAACCGGCATTCTCCGTAGCTCTGCGCCATAGCGGCGCTCTTCCGCGACAACCTGTTCTTTGCCCGCACCTTTCAGAAATAGCCGCGCAACCTTGCCGGTAGCTGGGTGGTAGTGAATGCGCCGGCCGAAAACACCTCCGAGGTCGGCCGCCGCAACACGCAAGCCCTCCTCCTTCAGATAGCGCAAGGCGAAGTCGCTGTTTTTCTGGCCGATCATCGACGGTCCGTTCGTGAAGGACGCGCCGCCAAAGAGCTTTATTTCGAGATCGCCGCGCGAGCAGCCGGACTTCAGAACCGCGTTTATCAGCGCTTCCATCGCGAAATTGCCGTAGCGCATGGCCGCGCTCAGTTCATCTCCCCACTGCCCGGTGACGCTCTCGGGCAGCATGAAATGATTCATGCCGCCGAGGCCCGACCTGGGATCGCGGATGCAGGCTGCGACGCAGGAGCCGAGCACGGTGATGATCGCCTCATCTTTGCGCACGGTCGTATATGTCTCGCCTGGCAGAATGCGGACCGCGTGTGCGCCGAATTCCTGGAGATAGATGCCGCGTTTCCCGCTGTTGCTTTTGTGTGCATGGAGCGCCATCATAAGCTTATCTTTTGATAGATCGTTCGGCCGCGAAGCTTGAACCGGGTCTGATGGTCGAGAAGGGATTCGGAGTGGCCGACATAAAGCCAGCCGCCGTCGACAAGGCGCCCGTGGAATTTGTCGATGAGAGTCGCCTTCGTCTTTGCGTCGAAGTAGATCATCACGTTACGGCAGAAAATCACGTCAAACCGCCCGCTCATGGGCCACGGCCCCAGCAAGTTGAGCTGCCGGAACGTGATGAGTTGCTGGGCGGGGGGTGCGACCACGACGCTATCGGGATCCTGCGCTTTCCGCTCGAAGAAACGCTCGCGCATTCCATTGGGGACGCTCTCCAATGAGGCGCGAGGATAAACGCCAGCCTTGGCCTTTTTCAGCATGGAGGTATCGAGGTCGGTCGCGAGGATGCGAAGATCCCAGTTCCGGTTGTCTTTCGGCAGCGCCATCGCCGTCATGGCGATGGAGTACGGTTCTTCCCCGGACGAGCAGCCCGCCGACCAGATTCGGATGCGCGGTTTCTGCCCGCCCTGCGCGTCCGCGTAGGGGAGGAGAACGTGATCCCGAAGGTGATCGAAATGATGCGACTCACGAAAGAACTTTGTGAGGTTCGTTGTGATCGCGTTGATCAGAAACCCGACCTCCGAGCCGCCGTTATTGCCCTGCAACAGCGCGCAATAATCGCGGAAGGATCTGAGCCCCAGGGTGCGCAGACGCCGGGCGAGGCGGGAATAGGTCATATCCCGCTTGTGCGCAGCGAGCACAATGCCGCTGCGCTCGTAGACGATTTCAACGATCGTGCGGAAATCCGCTGCGGTGAACGGGAACTCCTGACCGGTGGTCGAATGTTGGCTTGCGGGCTGCATACGCTTCACATCTCACACAAAACATCTCACACAAGAAGAATACCGAAGCTTAGAATTCCCTCCACTCCAGGTCGGCTGGCTGAGGCTGGTACGCGGTTCCATTGGCCGCCTTGCTCGCGCGCCCTTGGGCGGACTTTGATGGAGACGCGCCACCGACGCGTTTTCCCTGAGCCTTCTGCGCCCCACTCCGTGCCGGCGCAGTTTTCGCATCCGGGCGGGCGTCATCGTCAACCGAGAATGCGGACATCCTCTCGTACATGGTCTGCGCTTCCTCCTGGAGCGTGCGGCTCGCGGCGGCGCTTTCCTCGACAAGAGCAGCGTTCTGCTGTGTCATCTGATCCATCTGCACGACGGCCTTGTTGATCTCTTCCACGCCCGTCGCCTGCTCTTTGCTGGCTGCGGCGATCTCGGCAACGATGTCGGCTACGTGGTTGATGGATTTCACGATTTCACTGAGAGAACTGCCCGCATTGTCGACGAGCTTGACGCCGTCTTTCACCTGGCGGCCGCTTTCCACGATCAAGCCTTTGATGTCCTTTGCGGCAACGGAGGTGCGCTGAGACAGCGAGCGGACCTCCGACGCTACCACAGCGAACCCCTTGCCGGCATCGCCCGCGCGAGCGGCTTCCACCGCCGCATTGAGCGCAAGGAGATTGGTCTGGAAGGCGATCTCGTCGATGACCCCGATGATCTCGGAGATCCTGCTGGAGGACTGTTCGATGCGCGCCATCGCCTCCACGGCCTGTCCAACGACACTGCCGCCCTGGGTCGCCGTTGTGCGAGCGCTGATCGCAAGCTGGTTGGCCTGCTGGGCATTATCGGCATTCTGCTTCACGGTCGACGCCATCTCTTCCATGGAGGCGGCCGTTTCCTCAAGGTTGGAGGCCTGTTGCTCGGTTCTTTGCGAGAGATCGTTGGCCCCGGCGGCGATTTCGCTGGATGCGGACGCGATTGTGGAAGAGGAGACCAGGATCGAACCTACGAGACCCGTCATGGTGTCCAGGAGGCCGTTTACGCCAGCGCAGAGTTTTCCGATCTCGCCGGCTTTTCCCTCCAGCGGAATCCGCTGGGTCAGATCATTGCTTTGCGCCGCCTCGATAACCTCGTGGGTCTGCTGCACAGCAAGCTTCAGCTGAAGCTCTGCAAGCTTCTGTGCAGTGATGTCAGTTGCATACTTGACGACTTTCCACGGTTTCCCGTTTAAATCGAGGACCGGGTTGTAGCTGGCTTGCATCCAGACTTCACGGCCTCCTTTTGTGATGCGCTTGAACTCACCGGCATTATATTGGCCGCGCTCAAGGCGATCCCAAAAGGCCCGGTAGTCCGGTGATTGCCGGAACGCTCCGTCGACAAACATGCTGTGATGCTGACCGCGGATCTCTTCCAGCGTATATCCCATTGTCTTCAGGAAGTTCGCGTTCGCTGTGAGGACCTTGCCATCGATCCCGAACTCGACCACCGCCTGTTCCCTGTTGATCGACCCGATTTGTCCCTCGAAATTGGCATTCGCGAGCTTCTGCTCTGTGATGTCTGTCGCGTACTTGACGACCTTTATCGGCTTGCCCTTCTCGTTGAGAATGGGGTTGTAGCTCGCCTGCAGCCAAACTTCCTGGCCTCCTTTGCGAATACGCTTGTATTGACCCGCATCATATTCACCGCGGCCCAGTTTTTCCCAAAACATTCTGTACTCAGAAGTTCCGCGATAGGCCGGGTCAACAAACATGCTGTGATGCTGACCTTTGATCTCCGTCAGATTGTAACCCATCATCTTCATGAAGTTTTCGTTCGCGGTCACCACGTGGCCATCGAGCGCAAACTCGATGACAGCCTGGGCCTTGCTGATGGCCTCGATCTGGCCCTTCGCATTCGCGGTCAGTTCGCGAAACTCGGTGACGTCCGCCCACTCGAAGACATAGCCGTTACAAGCGCCGTTTGTGTCGAATGTCGCGCTGACGCAAAGGGCGAATGTCAGCGGCCCCATCCTGACGTCCGCCCGGTGAGGCAGCCGCGATGGATCGGCGACCAGCCTGTGCTGATGCGACGGGTTCTTGTGGAAAATGTCTGCGGAGCATCCGATCAGGCTATCGGGGTCCATATCTCTGACCCCGGCCGGAAAGTACTCGCGATTTTTGTTTATGAGCGCCTTGGACGCCTCATTCATATAGGTGATTTTGAGGTCGCGATCGACCAGCATCAGCGCATTCGATGCGACATCTGCAAGCCGTCTCAGTTGTGCGCCGAATTCGCGTTCGGCTACGCCGCTCGAGGGATGGCCTTCTTTTGATTTTCGGCCTTTGGCGCCAAATGAGAACATCGTGCTATCCTTTTCTGCATCCGCCTCGCGAGCTTCAGCGCGCGACAGGGGCCTATGCGTTGTTTGCTATCGGTTTGCGTATCTCATTGAACGGCCTGCGGTTCGTCGCAATCCTGGAAAGGCTTTTCCGTGACGGATCGCGAGAACAGTTCCTCGAGTGCGAGAATGACGACCATCGTCTCGTTGATGGAGACAATGCCGGATAGAAAGTCGGCGGCGATGCCCCGATCCATCTCCGGGACGGGACGGATCTCGGAACTGTCGATCGTCAGGATGTCCGAGACGGCGTCGACGAGAAGGCCGACAATCCTGTCCAGCACCGAGACGATGATCACGACATGCGACCGGGACGCTTCCGTCAGACCCATGCCGAAGCGGCAGCGCAGATCGAACACCGGGACGATGGTTCCCCTGAGATTCATGACGCCAAGGATGTGCTGGGGCTGATTGGGCAGCGACGTCGTCTCCGCCCACCCCTTGATCTCGCGAACCGCCATGATGTCGATGGCGTATTCCTCGCCTCCAATCCGGAAGCTGATGAATTGCTTCAGGCCACCCGTCGCCGCAGTGTTGGCTGCCCGTACGGCATTCGCAGTGTGCGGGGCTACAGATACATTCATGGCGGTCTCCGTGTCCGTATGCATTAGGGCGCCACCTGGATGCCCGGTTGCGGTGCGCTCATCCGGCCGGCGGCAATGGGCAGCTCTTGCGTTCGATGTTCGTCTGCCGCTTGACGCCATTCCGGCAGCTCGAAGTCCTCGCGGGCGCCTTTCAGAAATGCCCGATCCTGCATCGCGCAAATCCCTTCAAGATCGAGAATGAGAGCGACCCGGCCATTGCCGAGGATCGTGGCGCCGGAAATGCCGGGAACAGGCTCGGAGTTCTCCGCGAGGCTTTTCACCACGACCTGCTGCTGCCCGATCAGCTCGTCGACGATCAGCCCGGTTTTCGAGCCATTTTCCGTCTCGATGACAACCACAAGCGCCTTCCAGGGCTCCGAGACCGCGCCTTGCACGTCGAGCACCCGGTGAAGCGGAATGAGGCGGATGAACTCGCCCCGGACCGCCAGCACCTGAGCGCCTCCGGCGACGGTGCGGACCTGGCGCTGGTCCGGGCGCAGGGTTTCGACGATGCTGGCCAGGGGAAGGATGTACTTCTCCTTGCCGACAGCCACGAGCATGCCGTCGAGCACCGCGAGCGTCAGCGGGATCACCAGCGTGAAGCGCGTGCCCTTCCCCGGCGTGGAGCTGATCTGGATGCGGCCGCCGAGATTGGTGATGTTGCGGCGGACAACGTCCATGCCGACGCCGCGTCCGGAGACTTGAGTGACCTCCGCAGCGGTCGAAAAGCCGGGCGCAAAGATCAGATTGTGGATCTCGTCATCGCTGACTTTGGCGTCTTCGCGGACAACGCTTCGGGCGATTGCGTGCTGGAGCACCTTCTGCCGGTCGATTCCTGCGCCGTCGTCGGCAATCGTGATCAGGATGTTCCCGGCGCGCTGGGCCGCCGATAGTTCGATCGTGGCCATCGCGGGTTTGCCCGCGGCAAGCCTCGCCTCCTCCGGTTCGATGCCATGATCGATGGCATTGCGGATCATGTGCGTGATCGGATCGGCGAGTTCCTCGATGACGGTCTTGTCTACCTCTGTCTGGTCGCCGGAGGTAACAAGCCGCACGTGCTTGCCCAGTTTCGATGCGATATCGCGGACGAGGCGCGGCATTCTCGCGAACACCGATCGCAGGGGCTGCATGCGGATGGCCATCACGCATTCCTGCAGCTCCCTTGTGTGCGCGGCGAGTTCCTCGCTGCCTCGAACCCATTGCTGGCGTTGCCCGCCTCCCTGATCGGCGAGCTGCTGCGCAAGCATGGCCTGCGTGATCACGAGTTCGCCGACCATGTTCACAAGCCGGTCCACGCGCGCCAGATCGACCCGGATGGAGGTGGCGCCCTTTGTGGAGTGCGCTCCGCCCAGCGGCTTGATCGCTGTGGGGGATGGGTCTGCGGGCTTCGGCTCCGTCCCTTTGGGAGAAGGCTCATGAGCGACGGGCGCTTGCTCGTCAGTGCTCTCGCCCTCGATTTTCAGGAAGCAGTCCTGATCGACAAACTCGAAGGCTTCGGCAACCGACGCATAGGATGCGTCCGTGCGAAGATTGAAAACAAAGGACAGATGCGCGTCTTCGGGATCGAGGCTGGCGAGGTTCGGCAACTCCGCCCAGTTGCACTCCACGCTGAGTTCGCCTAGCCGCTTCAGCTCGCGAATGATCAGGAGAGGCTCATTGGCATGCCGGAACAGTTCGCGATGCGGCTCGAAGGCGATCCGGTAGTTTCTTATCGCCCCTTCGATGATGATGGGATCAGGCTGAACCTCGTCGAGCGGAGCCGCCGCGGGCTTGTCCTGGGCGCCGGATAGCACCTCTTGCAGCTCTGCGGCGACACCCGCGCTGAAACCTTCGGGCACGGCGCAGCCGGCCCGCGCCGCCTCCACGAGTTCCGCCAGCACGTCGCCCGCTCTCACGATGACGTTGAACACATGCTCGGTCTGGCGGATGCGGTGATCGCGGAGCTTGTCGAGCAGCGCCTCGAAGACATGCGCAAACTCGACCAGCGCGCTGAAATTGAACGCAGCCGCCCCCGCCTTGATCGAATGGACCGCTCTGAAAATCGCGTTCAGGGTTTCTGAATCGACTTCGCCCACGTGCAAGGACGAAAGGCGCTCATCGAGTTCCGGCAGAATTTCGGCGCACTCCTCAAAGAAGGTGGCCCGAAAGCGCTCGAATTCAGGGGACGTTGATACGTTCGCAGACATCGTCGCAGCTTCCGCTTTCCTTACGGGCACACCTTGTTGAGAACCTGCAGCAGCTTTTCGGGTGCGAACGGCTTGACGATCCATCCGGTGGCCCCGGCGTTCCGGCCTTGCGCCTTCTTGTCGTCGCCACCCTCGGTGGTCAGGATCAGGATCGGGGTGGCCTTGAATTTCTGCTGCGCGCGAAGACGCTTGACGAGCGTCACGCCATCCATGTTCGGCATGTTGATATCGGTGATGATCGCATCCACGGCCGTGCCCGCAAGCAGGTCGAGGGCCTTCGCGCCATCCTCGGCTTCGACAACGTCGAAGCCTGCGCTCTTCAAGGTGAAGGAGACCATGTCGCGCATGGTCTTGGAATCATCCACGGTCAGAATGCGCTTACGCATGATGAGGCCTCCACTCGCTGAGAACATGCGCAAGGCCAAGATCCTCGAATGCCGCTTCGAGAGCTGATGAGGGATTCATCAAAACAACTTTTCCGCCTTTTGATTTCGCTGACTGCGCAGCCGCCAATAAGATCTGGATGCCGGGCGTCGCCACATGCGTGGTTTCGGAACCGTCGAGCTTCAGGACAGGATTGAGCGTCAGGGCCGCCATGAGCCGCTCTTTCCAGTCCTGGGCATTTCCCAGGTCCAAAGATGCCGGCAGTAGGAGCGTTTTCACTCGCAGCCGTGGGGAGAACACCATTGCTTCGCCCTCATTATTTCCCCGCTGCTACCTGAGATAGCAGCCAGGCTTATTCTTAGCGTGCAGAGCTTAACGGTGAGTTCGATTCACAATCTGAGATTGAGGCAATCAGGAGATAGAGGAGAGGCGTTCTGCCTGCGCGTCAGCTAATGATGCGATTGGCCTTCGACGCTCGCGTCCTGCCTGCTCATATAGTGCAGTCCCTGGATGAAAACGTCCTCGGCGACTGCGGCGCCTGCCCGCTTGTTGATATTGTCGCGAATTTTCTGCGACAATATCGTCAGATCTGTCTTCTCGATATGCTTAAAGTCGATCTGCTCCTCGGTATAAAGAGTTCTTGAACACTTCGTCGACGAGAAGCGGATCGGCCGGTTGCGGAAGAGTTCTTGAGCAGATCAGGCTTCGCTGAAATGGAAATTTCCGTTAAAATATATCCTTGAAGCGTGCCTCTCGTTACAACTGGCACGGTCAAGGTTCCGAGCTTGACCGTGGCAGTGGCCGCCTTTGCAGCTTGCGCGGCTTCGGAGGCCGGTTGCGGGCCCTGCATCGCATGTCCGAAATAGGCTGCGGCGAGCGTTATCGATACGATCCAGATCGAGGCGAGCAGAGAACGGATCAACTGGCCACCTTTTGCGTGCCGCTCATCCTTGAATAGGTGCCATCGGATTCGGCCTCGCGAAGGGCCGATGTGATGACAGCGGTAACCTCCCTCGCCGCCTCAAGATGCAGAAGAAGAAGCCAGCGGTTCAACTCCAGCTTTTGGCGAAGCGCACTTAGCAGCTCCAAGAGCTTCGGGCGGGGTATTCTCCCGGGTGAGCATTGCTGCAGATCTCTGCAGATCTAAAAGGCTCTGGGTTTTTATGCGGCTGTATTCGATCAGGTTCCGGGAATCGAATGCAGCCAAGGCCTTATTTTCCTGGTCCAAAGCCTTTTCCAGCCGGTACAGGGTTGCCTTCGTTAGTTCCGATATAACGGGTGAACTAGTCACGGCGGCATCCTCCTCAATTACGAGCTTTTGGATCGGGCGCCGGGCTTTACCCTGTGCTTTCTTGCTTCGAGGTTGCGCGCTATCCCGGCGACCCCTGCCCGCCCGGCAACGCCAGCGAGCGCGTCTGCAAGCATGGACCTCCATACCTCGCCTGCAAATCCCGAGCCGTAAACCGAATTTGCCTTTGCTGGCAACATAAACTCGAAGAGCGATTTCAGAACGCTAACTTCGAACTGCTCGTAAGGATCGCCGCGTCCAACCGGGTGGGCTTTTCCGAACAACGCGGTTGTTGACGTGGCAAGACGCGGCGGCGATGCACTCTGCGAGGCCAGGACTTCTTCAAACTGAGGCCCAGCCGTGAGATCCTGGCCATCCTGCACAGCCAGACGAGCCAGCCTCTCTTCAGCCGCTTTTGCCCGCTGGGGATCGGCCGCCGCCAACGCATCGCTGAGCAGATCTGTGCCGGGATTTATTGCCATAAGATGCTTCCACCCTTTAATTGAGCCTCGCCAGAATACGCAGCAAAATCGCCACATTACCTATCCTATCATTCTTGCTTCAGGCTTGAGCTCAGGTATGACTCGATTGCCGTCTGAAGCGCGATGTTCGATTCATGTTTCGACAAGATTTCGTGTGCTGAATCGAGCTTCTTCTTAACGAGCTGTTCTTTCCTTGCGTGGTCGAGGGTTTTCTCGACCTGTGCCTCCACCAGGGTCTCGCAGCTCTTGATCTTCGCTGTGGACGAGATAGCCCTGCGAACCAGAAGGGTGGCAGGAATCGTTTGAGATGATTCCTGGTTCAGGAGCGAGATCGCCTTCTGTTCTTCTTGGCGCGCCTCAGCCAGCGCATCTCTAAGAGTTTGCAGTTCCAGACGCTCGGTCAGGAGCAGCCTGCTTTGCACCTGCAAGAGTTGCCGCGCCCGCCTTATCCTGTTCCTCATTGCAAACGTCCCGAGGCGAGCCAGTCAGAGAATTGGCCGATGAAGATTGTGAAGATTTCATCGGACAGGAAAAAGAAAAGCACGAGGGCGCCACCCACAATGAACGGCCCGGAAATAAAGGAGACCGGAATTTGAGGCGCGAGCCGGTTCAGTACTCCGAAGAGGAAATTGATCGTGATGGTATAAACAAGGAACGGCGAACATACCTGCAAAGACAAAAGTGTTGCGCCCGCAAGAGCGTCAACGACGTTTATCATCTCGACTCTCGGATCCAGGGTCGCCCCGAAGGTCAGCACGTCGTAAGACTGAACCAGTGCGCGTATAACTTCCAAATGCTGATCGGTTACGACAAAAAGGGTGGACGCCGCGAGCGTCACAAGCGACGCAAGCGCAGGCAATGATTCCCCATCGTCCGCAGAGGTCTCCATCTGGCCAAGGCCGATGGCGTTGGCGGCCGCTTCGGCGAGAAATTGAAGGCTTGCAAAAAAGAAGCGAGCCATGATGCCGATGAATAACCCCTTCCCTATCTCGACGGCGCCGAGGCTCGCGAGCTTCGCGAGCGGAGGGACGCTTCCGCGCAACCCCTCAAACTCGCCAAGTGCGGCCGACACCGCGACGCTGGCGCCGAGGCAGAGCATCAGGCGCACCTGGACGGGAACTCTGGCGCTGCCGATCGCCGGTATCAGCATGAGGCAGCTGCCAACCCGGCAAAAGACCATGAAGGCGGACAAGGCGACGCCCGGCAATGCCTCAAGCGCCGCTGCAATCATGAGATCGAACCGACGTGACTGATTGGCATTCCACGCGCTATTTCCAGATGCGAAAGCACCGGCAAATTCGGAAATATCCGTTCCGTCACCATCCGGACGTAGGGCCGGACATCCGGGGCGGCGACAAGGACGAAAACCGTCCCCCTGTCCATAAGGTCACGCACGGTTTTCGACAGTTCGGCGCTGAACTGCTCGATCAGGGCCGGATCGATGTCGAACTCGATCACCTCGCCCTTGACATCCCGCCGGAGCGCCTGGTGCAGGGTCAGCTCCCAGCGCTGCCCAAGCCGCAGGATCTTCAGCATGCCGTCCTGAGAGAAGTCGGCGCAAATCTGCTGCGCCATCCGTGCCCGCACATGCTCCGCGATCTGCTCGGTCCTGCCGACGTGAGGTGCGATTTCGGCGACAGCCTCCAGGATCAGATTGAGATTACGGATCGAGATGCGCTCCGAAAGAAGCCTTCGAAGAACGGCGTGCAAACCCGAGTTGGAAATATTGGACGGCACGACCTCATCCAGCAGCCGTTTGTACTCAGGATCGAGGCCATCCAGGAGCTTGCGAAAGTCCTTGTAAGAAAGGAGCTGGGCGAGGTTGTTGCGGATGGTTTCCCCAAGGTGCGTCAGAAGCACCGACATGATGTCCACTGGCGTGAAGCCTTCGCTGCGAAGCGTGGTGGAAAAAACTTCCGGCACCCAGATCGCCTTCATGCCAAAAGCGGGCTCCCGCGTTTCGTCGCCAGGAACGCGAGGCATAGGTCCATCGCCCGTGACAACCAGCACCTCTCCGATCCGCATTTCGGCGCTTGCCACAACGGCTCCGTGGATCTTGATCTGGTAGGACTTGGGCGACATGAAGATGTCGTCCGAGAGCTTGATCTCCGGAACGATGAAGCCATACTGTTTTGCGAACTTCCGGCGCATATTCCCGACGCGCTGTCCAAGTTCCTCGTGACTGGGCAAAAGCACGCTTGCGATCTGTTTGCCGAGGCAGAGTTCTATTCCAGCGAGCTTCAGGGATTCCTTGACAGACTGCCGCGCTTCCTCGTCTGCCTCGGCGCGACCGCGCGCGGCGTGGGCCTCCTCTTTGGCGAGAACCTCTGCTTTCCGTCGCGGGACCGCGTAGGATGTGAACATCATACTTCCGGCCAAGAGCGCAAAGGGCAAAAATGGCAAGCCAGGCGCCAGAGCTAGCGCAGATGACACAAGCCCGGCGACGAACAGCGCGCGAGGGTAGTTTCCGAGCTGATCAAGTACCGCCTTCTCGGCCGGTCCACGCGTTCCGCCTTTTGTAACAAGCAGGCCGGCAGCGAGCGACACAATCAGCGCCGGGATCTGCGTCACCAGGCCATCGCCAACCGAGAGCTTCGTGAAAACGTCCGCCGCGGCGGAGAGCGACATGTCATGCCTGAGAACGCCGATGACAATGCCGCCGAAAATATTGATCGCCGTTATGATCATGCCCGCGATGGCATCGCCGCGCACGAACTTCGACGCGCCGTCCATGGCGCCGAAGAAGGCGCTTTCCTCTTCGAGTTCACGACGGCGTCTCGAGGCCTCTTTATCGTCAATCGCGCCCGCGGCCAGATCCGCGTCTATGGCCATTTGCTTGCCGGGGATTGCGTCGAGGGTAAATCTGGCCGCCGACTTCCGCTATTCTGGTTGCGCCTTTGGTAATGACAAGAAAATTGACCGTAATAAGGATCAAGAACACGATGACGCCGATAACGAAGTCTCCGCCCATGACGAAGTTGGCGAAGCCCTCGATGACGTAACCTGCCGCAGCAGCGCCCTCCGCGCCATTCGATAAAATCAGCCGCACCGTTGCGATGTTCAGGGACAGGCGCAGCAATGTCGCAATGAGCAGGACCGTGGGAAACGCCGAGAACTCGAGCGGCTTCTGGATCCACAGGGCAACCATCAGGATCAGAACCGAAAGCGCAATCGAAAGCGCGAGCCCCATGTCGATCAGAACTGAAGGCAGCGGCAGAAACAGGACGGTCAAAATCAGCATGATGCCGGCCGCAAACCCGAAGTCGCGGTTGCCGCCCTCCCGAGCGCTGGCCTGGCTTGCTGGTACGAGAGATGTGGACATCACCGTGCCTGAGCTAACATCAGAAAGTACCAGATCCTCTTACTCAGTTTTCAAAACCGTGCTCGATGTGCGAATAAACCTGCTCGGAAAACCCGTACAGAACGCTGCCGATAAAGGGCGCTGTCAGCATGGCGACAAAGAATATAACGACGATCTTTGGAATGAAGGTGAGAGTCGCCTCCTGTATTTGCGTAAGCGCCTGCAGAAGAGAGATGAGGAGCCCCACCACCATCGCCGCCGCAATGGAAGGCCCGCTTGCCAGTATCACGGCCCAAACGGCGGAGCGCACAAGATCGAGAGCGTCGGCCTGATTCATATCGCCCCTGTGAATGTCAAGAAATTGTGACGCCAGTGCCGAGGGCGAGCGTCTGACCGTTCGTCAGGACTGCCGTCGCTCCGCTTGAGGTTATTTGCACCGACCCGATCTGGCCCGAAACGGTTCCATCCGCTGAAGTGACGGTCAACCCGATAACGGACCCGGCCTGAACTCAACTCTGTTTGGGTCAGCAAGGCATCAAGCTTCGAGTTGGTGTTCACCTGCTGCTCAACCGCCGAAAATGATGCCAGTTGTGAAACAAACTGCGGTCGGGTCTGTAGGATTCGTGGGGTCCTGATTTTGCAACTGCGCCACAAGCAGCTGGAGGAATTCGGTGTAGTTGAGCGTGTTGGCAGTTCCCGCCGTGCTCGATGACGATTGTGAACTGGACGAGTTCGTGCTGCTGGCGCCCGTGCTGTTAGTCGATGTTACCGTCATTGCTGTACTCCGTGAAGATTTGGTGTCTTTAAAATATCGTCCTCGATTTTAAAGCAGCCTCGCAACATCTTGAGAGCGTCGTAATAACGCTTCCCTTCAACCAATTGCTGTATCTCGCCTAACGCGGCATGCAGCTCATCGCCGTCTATTGTATCGTAAAGACAACGGCATGAGTCATCGAAGAGATGCTTTGCTGTGGCCGAGTTTGCCGGATCGATCACCATCGTCTGTATGATGAAATAGAGTTGGCGCAACGGCGTCGTCGTCTGCTCGGGCTGCATGACGTGAGCCTCCAGCAAGAAGGTTACGTCGTTCAAGAACTCGATGGATACTTTCCTGTCAACCCGTAGAACGGCTCCGTTTATGAAAATCCGTTCGCCGGATTTAAGGTTGATACATAGGGGCTTTGTCATAGGAGCGCGTCAGCAATGGATTGGGAAATCTCCTTCAAGGAGGCGAAGTCTGACGACTCGCCGCGCCTTATAGCCTCTGCCTCTCTTAGCAGTCCGATGCCGACCGAGATGAGGTCCGCGCACAGCTTCGGTGGTAACTGATTCTCGGACTGACCCAGTTCGATAATAAAAAACTCCCACAGCCGCCGCAGGAAAAGCAAAGCCTCTACGGCTTCACGTGACTTTGGACCAGCGTTGTCGGCGAGTTCCAAGAGCCAAATCGAATGAAGAATGACGGCGCGTTCATTGGCCCGAGTAAATTTCGGAGCCTCCTGGAGGACTTCGCTATAAGAGCTGCGATACATCGCTTTCCTTCCACGATATTTGAGCTATGGCCTAAATGTAGTTGACCAAGCTCAGCTTGGAAATGCGGCCGGTCAGGCTATAGGCTGTCTCCAACTGCGTCGTGAGGTTGGAGAGAGTCGTCGCAGCCTGATAAGAATCCACGGACTGAAGCTGACTGACACAGTTGTTAATAAAGGTCGCCTGGGTTTGCATTTGGCTGTTCACGTTCGTTATCTGAGATTGCGAAATACCCAGCGTTGACTGAAGGCTCGTAATTCCCGCAATCGCGCTGCTCGTGAGCACTCAGCGCATTGGTCAGATCCGTTTGCTGGGTGGATGCGTTGCCGGTGGCCATGTTAGCTATTTCGGCATACGCGTTGTAAAGTTGCTGAAAGCACTGGTTATTTGCGCTTGCCGATATCGTGACGGTTTGACCGGGGGATATTAGAACGGTCATCGGGGTGCTCGAAGCAGTGGTACTCCAGCTCGATTGAGGTGGATTGGCCATCGGCTGTTCCGAGTTGTTGATGCCTCCGAAGATGTAGGACCCGCCCACCGTAGTATTCAACTGCGTGGTGAGCGAAGTGAGGTACGCTTGGGCTTGAGTTTGTAGCGTGCTGAAATCGCCCGAACTTTGCGCGTTGTGCTAAAAGCGCGTTGGTAAAGTTCTGAGCGTCCGACGAAATTGACGTGAGCACGTTCTGTGTTGCCGTCAAAGTCGATTGAGCGATGGTGTTTGTGCTTTGAAAACTTGGCCAAGGTTGCTGACTGAGCCTGAAGCGACTGATCCAACCCGACCTGGCTTCCCAGACTCTCCACCGGATTGGCCAGAACACCGGTTGTCACTTCTGTCTCAGCGTCGCCATGTGCTTCTGGGTGTTTGCCACAGCATTGCTGGGTATCGCAAGCAACGAGTATGTTGAAACGGAGTTTAGCATAGGGTGCCTACTGTATCGCAGCAAAAAGACTTGTGTACATCGAACTGACGGTGGTGATAAGCTTTGCAGAAGCTTGATATGATTGCTCCAGTGCGATCATATTGCTGAGCTGAGTATCGAGATTCACACCGGTCGCGTTTGAAAGCGCCGTAGAAGCGCTGCTTTGCACGGCCGCACTATAGCTCGCTGCATTGGAAGCCTGGCTGACCTTCGCCCCGAGCCAGGAAGCCGACGCTGAGGCGAAACTCGCCAGACTGATCTGGGTTCCCGCGTCGGCGGAGGTATAGAACGCCATCGGCTGGGATAAATTCGATATGAGTTGGGTCAACCGGGTGGAATAGCCGGTATCGCCCGCAACGCCAGTGCTTGGGTCTGGAGGGTTTGGGTTGTAAACATAGGGTGCCGCGCCGTCGCTCGAAATGCCGCCGTCCCGCAGCGAAGTTGGATTTGAGATTGCGTAGGCTGCAACCTTGATCGTCGAGGCAAGGCCGGCCGTAATAGTGCTGTTCGCAACCGAAGGATCCGGAGGGATAGTAAGGTCGGGGCCACCGCCATTGGGAAGGTTGACGCCCTTAATGAAAAGACCAGCCTGGGCAGCCGCAGGCGGATTAGCGCCGCTTTGATCCGTTTCCTGAAATTCGGTGATCAGGCCGCGCGCCGTTTCGTCAAGCTGCGCTTGATAGGTATTAGCCAGAGTATCACGAACATTCGCCAGGCCAGCAAGCGCCCCGCTGTGGATTGCCATCGACGACCCGGCATGCGTGACCGGAACGCCGTCGACATAGACGTCATTTCCAGAAGTGGTCGAAGCCGAATAGCTTGCCGTCGGCGTAAAGGTCACGGACATCGGCGCCTGATCGAAAAGCGTGACGCCGCTATCCGTGAATATAGAGACGCTGTTGTTGGCATTGGTTACAGTTGAAATGCCGATCTGGGTGCTGAGCTGCTGAAGCAGACTATCGCGCTGATCAAGCGCATCCGTGACGTCTGCTCCAGTTTGGGTGCCCAGGACGATGGTTTGGTTAACTTGTTGGAACTGGGTAAGGATGCTGTTAATCGTATTGACCGAACTCGCCATCGCTGAATCGGCTTGTTCCCTGACGTTCTGCACAGTCGCGCTATCGTTATTGAGCGCGCTTACCAGATTCTGAGCGGCTGTAACCGCCGCTTGTCCACTGGCGGTATTCTGCGGCGAAGCCGCGTAGGTTTGCAGTGCGTCGGTGAACTGCCCCAGAAGCGCAGTTGGAGAATTGGAGGCGTCCGACCCCGTTCCAAGTGTGGTTTGCAGTTGGGTCAGTGCATTCGAGATTGCAGATTGTTGCGCTTGTGCCGAGTTTGCCGAGAGGAGGCTAGTCAGGAGAGCGTCATTCGAGGCGCGCGTGATCGATGCGACGATTGGTAAACCATTCGTCGTTACGACATTCGCGATCTTGGTGGTCGCGGCCGTATTGCTTTGGTTGGCAATATTACGAGACACAACGGCAATCTGTGCCGTAGCCACAGATAATCCGGCGTTCGCGCCATCCAATGCCGTGCTGAGAGACATGACTACCTTTCACCCCCTCCCTTGCTTAGTGGCCCAGGTTGATCAGGACTTGCAGGAGTTGCGACCCGGTATTAAACACCTTCGAGTTGGCCTGATAATTGTTCTGCGCCGCGATCATCTCCGTGAGTTGCGTGGCGATATCGACGGTAGAGGATTCCAATGTGCTGGAATGGATCGAACCTAGACCGCCCGATGTGGCCGTTCCGATCTGCACAGCCCCGGATCCCATGCCGGGTACATATGCGTTTCCCGTTATGACGGCCATCTTGTCGGGGCTCTGGACGTTGGCGAGCGGAACCGTGAAAGTCGAAATCGTTGACCCATTCTGATACGTCACGGACACCGTTCCATTGGCGGCAATGGCCACGCCCGACACCTGACTCGGCGCATTGCCGTTTGTGCTGGCAGCCAGCACCGTGTAGTTCGTCGCCAGTTGGGTCGTTTGCGACAGATCAAGCGTCATCGGCTGTCCGTTCGGGACCGTGAAAGTGAGCGATGTGGGACCCGTCGTCGCGCCGCTTGTCGGATCGAAAATACCCTCCAGCGCACCGGTTGTCGGACTGAAATTCAGGGTCGCGGAGGGAACGTATGAGGTGGAACCGCTGTTTACTGGGTTGGTCGTGCTGGAGACGTTCAGGGGCTGATCAGCTTGGCCGGTGGCGGGATCCGTATAAGGGAAGCCGCCTTTGGTTGCGTCGGCCGCATTATAAACGGCGACATCCCACGTGTTGCTGCCTTCATCGGTGAAATACACGTCAAGCGTGACCTGGTTACCAAGGTTATCATAGCTGACAAGGGACGTCTTCTGTGTGTATTGGGTGCTTGTTGAGTTGTTCTGAGACGGTAGATTTCCTGAGGACGCGGGCACGGTTGTAGAGTTGTTCGATGGCAGATTGACATAAAGCTTGCCCGAGGTCGTGGGGGCCGACTGCAGCGCTATGCTGTTCAGGTTGATCGGAACCAGTCCCAAGAAACTGTTCGCGACACCAGTGCTTCCCTCCGGGTATCCCAGCAGCGTGTATCCTGCGGCATTCACAAGATTGCCGGCGGCGTTCTTCGTGAAGGAGCCCACGCGCGTCAAAACAGGCTGATTGCTCGGGCCATTGACGATGAAGAAGCCGTTTCCCTGAATCGCAAGATCGGTCGTGCTTGTCGTTGAGTTGAGCACGCCTTGCCCGCTGATCTCTACCTGGGGGTCCACGATCACGCTTCCAGACTGATAGTCCGAGGGCAAGTCGGAGTTCAGCACCAGTGATGAAAACTCCGTCGTAGCCTGCTTGTAGCCCGTGGTGCTGACATTGGCGACGTTATCGCTGATAGCGTTCAGCAACGCAGATTGAGCGGACATCCCCGATGCGCTCGTCGTCATCAAACTGTATAAGCCCATACCAACCTCTACATTCCCGGTTGTGGCTACCGCATCAGCCTTGCGCCGGACTGGCGCATCACCTTGGGCGTAGCCTTTCGGGCCATTCTATACAGAGGAAATTCTTAGGCTGTTGACGCAGGCGTCTGAAATTGCGTCTAATTTTAACGGTTTCGTCAGCCTTCGGATTTGCAGCCCCGGATGCGCCTGGCGTTGTCGATTCGCTAAGCCCTGGCGAGAATGCCGGAAACGCGGGACGCTATCGACTTCAGCGCAACGACTTCGCAGGCGCCGCCCGCATCGATAAGGGCCTTGGGCATTCCGAAGACCGTGCAGCTCAAGGCATCCTGCGCGATCGTCCAACCTCCTGCCTTCTTGAGTCTGGTGAACTCCCTCGCCCCGTCGCGCCCAAGCCCTGTCAGCATTATTCCGAGCACGCTGGCGTTGTAGGCATCGAGAATGCTCGCCGTCAGCACATCGACGCTCGGTTGATAGATGCTCTTCCCCCCGTCCCGGCGGATCGATATGACGCCTTCGGCGATTCTCATCTGCAGCCCGCCAGGCGCGATATAGACAACCCCGTTTTCGACTGTGTCGCCATCCTTCGCCTCGACAACTGAGTGGCCGCTCTGGACTTGAAGGCGATGGGCGAGAGCAGTGGTAAATGGCGGCGGCATGTGCTGAGCGATGAACACAGGCGCCGGCAATGGATGGCGGAGATGCGCAAACAGCTCGGCCAGGGCTTGCGGACCGCCGGTGCTGCTTCCGATGACGATGGCTTTCGCTACGAACCCTTTGGGTACTGCAATCGCCTCCACGAGCCCATTCTGCACCTGTTGCTGAAGCACCGCTCGCGTTCGTCCGCGCTTCACGCTTGCCGCAGCGACAAGCTTCTCGTGCAACAGCGACTTGCACCGCGTTTTCGGAATGAAATCGATCGCGCCAAGCGACAGCGCTTCCAGCGTCGTTTTTGCCCCTGCCTCCGTTGCCGAGCTGACCATGATCACGGCAGCGGAGGACTGCTCCGAGAGCTGTTGAAGGGAATCCAGCCCCCCCTGCACCGGCATCTCAACGTCGAGGGTGATAACGTCGGGCTTAAGGTCGAGAGCCTTTTGAACGCCCTCCCTCCCGTCGCACGCGGTGCCGACAACCGCGAAGCGCGGGTCGGAGCTGATTTCTCGGGATAGCGCATTACGCATGAATGCCGAGTCATCGACCACAAGAACCCGGATAGGCTCAGTCAAGATTACGGCTCCTTGGGCTGCCATCAAAGAACTTGAACCTTTCCTGAAACGCTTTCGTGAAGCTTACGCAAAAGAAACACGCTGCCAGGCCTCTCCCCCGGTAGATGGCACGGCAGGACTTAAGGTTCATTAAAGCGGCCGGTGCTCTATTCAGGGAAGGGCCGGCGGAGCATGGCGCGCCTCCCGGCTCCTGGCCAGCGAGGCCGGCGCAAGTCGAATCGGCTCCATTGCGCTCAAGGTGCGCGCTATCCGGGTTTGAGCATGACAGAAACGCATATCGCAGTGCCGAGCGCACAGCGCAAAATGACCGGTACGGAAAAGGCCGCCGCACTCCTGCTGGCGGTGGGCAAGGACAACGCGTCCAAAGTCCTGAATTACTTTGACGAAGACGACATCCGCACCATAGCGCGCACAGCCTCGGACCTCGGTACCGTCTCGCAAGCCGCTCTCGACAGCATCGCGGAAGAGTTTGTGACCAAGGTGACCGTCGACGGAGGACTGAGAGGGTCGTCCGAACACGTGGAGCGGCTGCTGGAGGAGATCATGTCCCCGCAGCAGGTCAAGCAGATCATGGCGGACGTTCGCGCAAGGATGAACGAGGCGGTCTGGCCCCGCCTTGTCGAGCTGCCCGCTCACCAGCTGGCTCAGTTTCTGAACAAGGAGCATCCGCAGGTCATCACCTATGTCCTCTCCAAGGCATCGGCATCGCTTTCGGCCGAGGTCGTGGCTCTTTTTCCGAACGAGTTGAGAAACGAAGTGATGAGGCGGCTCCTCACCAATAAGCTCGTCACGCAGCAATCCCTGCGTCTTCTGGAGCAGGTCTTGCGCGACGAACTGCTGTTGAAGGTCGCGAAAGCGACAGGCCAGGACACCCACGAGCGTGTCGCGAAAATCATCAACAAGCTCAGCAAGAAAGAAATGGACGAGGTGCTCGACAGTCTCGGGGCGACCCGGCCCAAGGCGGCGGAAACGGTTCGCGGGCTGCTCTTCACCTTCGACGACATCGCCAAACTGCCGTCGAGAACGAGAGTCACCCTGTTCGAGGCGATCGAGGCGGAACGCCTCGTGCCAGCGCTCAACGGCGCAGACCCTGCCCTGAGGGACTTCATCCTGTCATCCGTCCCCTCGCGGACGCGCCGCGTCATAGAGCAAGACCTTGCCGCAGCGCCGCCCACGACTGAGAAGGAGGTCGAAAAGGCGCGCCGGGAAATCGCCGACTTCGCGCTTCAGCTCGCCGATCAGGGCGTCATCAGCCTGGCGTTCGCGGATCCAGAAGACTAACTCGCCGGAGGACTTGTGATCAACGAATTGAAAAAAGTCGAGACCGTCGGCATTACCGAAAAGCTGAAGGAGATCGCAAAACTTTCACTCGACCGGTTGCCTGTTCTCAACGCCATATTCGAGAAAATGGCCGCGACCTGCGTCGAGAATTTCCGGGATTACTGCTCGCCCGCTTTTACGGCATTCGTCAATCAGGTTGCTTCAGGCGATTCATGGGACCTCCTTGAGGCGAGCGCAGATAGCGTGGCCGTCATCTTCTACTGCCGCGAATGGGATGCCAGAATTGTGCTGGGGCTGGAGCGCCGCCTCGTCTTCGCGATCACAGAGGCGATGTTCGGCGGAGATGGAACCGATGTTCCTTTCGACGGGACGCGCCCCTTCACGGTTCTTGAGACGCGAATTGGAAAGCTCGTTTGCGAATTCGCGGCAAAGGCGCTCGAAGATGCTTTCGGCGCGGTCTGCGAGATCTCCCTTATGCCGGAGCGCACCGAGACATCGCTGGAGTTCACAACGCTCGGCCAGAACAGCATGATCATGATCGAGGCCAAGGTGCTTTTCCAGGTTCTGGATCAGGGCGGCGTCATGTATGTGCTCATTCCTCAAAGCACCATGACCCCCATCCGGCAGAAGCTCGAGCGCGAACGCAAGCCCTTGCCGTCCTCCTACGATCCGAGATGGACAAGTGCGCTCACGGGCCGGGTCTCAAGGGCCGAGATCGTTCTGAACGCCGTGATCGAAGGCAAAAGCATCTCGCTGGATGACATCCTGCGGCTAGCCCCCGGCAAGATGATCGAATTGAGCGGAACGGACCAGAATGTCATCCTCGAATGCGAAGGCGACCGCCTCTTTCGCGGACGGCTCGGCCAGTCGCGCGGTCACTTCACCGTAACGATCGACACGGCGCTCAATGAAGATGCAGTCCTTGAAATGTTTGATTGGCCGCAGACCGAGTCCTAGCGGACGCCCCCGCGGGCGAACTGCAATCTCTCATCCTTCCTGCCGCCGCACGCCGGAAACCGGTATGAGCTGCAAATCGAGGAAGAGCCGGAGCGGCTGGCCATGCAAGCCCCGAACCTTAAGCGCAAGGCCCTTGAGCCTCAGGCGCCTGATGAGCGACACGATCACACCCACGCCATGGCTATCGATGAAATCGACGCCGGCAAGATCGAGCACCACATCCTCGTTCGCCTCCGCGAGATCGTCAATTCTTGACCAGTCATCCCCTTCAAGGGCTGCGTTGAGGTCTCGTTCAAAAACGCTTCGATAAAACATTCGCCCCATCACCCTGTACAAAAACAAACCCCGACCCAAGCACAACCGCGAATCTGGCATAGGTGTATGGAGCCAGGATTGGGGGGCATGCGAAAACTTGAAGTAACATTTCACCAACTGCGTTTGATTATGGGCGAGCGCTCTCCCTCCATTCGCCGCCGCAGGGAAGAAATCGCCTCGTCGATCAATCGATTTGCGGCCGCCATTTCGGACGCCGCGGCGGCATCCTTCGAAGCGTGATGGCAATCCGGGTGACTGCAACGTGCGAACTTTCGTCTCAGGCGGCGCAACTCGTCAAGTGAGGCGGCCTGGGCGACTTGCAGCTTGAGCTCGGAAAACGAGAGCGGAGGCGCAGGGGGCGCGCCATCCAGCATCTCTTCGTAGTAGCCGTGGCTTCGCCCGAAATCTTTGGCTCCGCCTGCGCCAAGCGAAAGCATGACGGCCGCCACACCGCTCGAAACCCTGAAAGCCGGGCCGGCCGGCTGATTGTTGTCGGTATCCACTCCGCCGAGCCTGCCTAGCAACTCATTGAACTTTTCTATCGGCATATCAGACCAATCCGAGGGCGATATACATGCCTTTCTTTTGCGTCCGGCGATAAGGGAGCGCCGCGGCTCCGATGTCGTTTCAAGGCGGGCTGTGGATACGCAGAACCATTATCAGCACTCAGATATAGAACAGTGATTAAATATACACCTAAGAGGACCAAGTAAAAGGTTACCGTTCATAAATAGTTAATGATAGCAATTGTCTTGAATACACGTAAATCATAAGGCCTTTGAATAAAATTGATTGACGCAGCCGCAAGGCCGTCTTCATATTCGGCGCATGATGACCATCACGCAGGCATCCTGGATCGTCGGCGAGTCCGGCGATGCGCCGATCAGGGATGTAAAAATCGTGTCCCCGAGCCTTCTCGTTGACGGAGAGATGAACCTTGACCCCGGAAACCGCCGCGTTACGCTCAAAGCTTGGCCAACGGCGCGGCGCCGGGAGATTGGCCCAGGCGCTGAATGGCGACAGGCGCTATTTAACCCGGCTCCCCGAAAATATTCGTTCCCTGGTGGCGAAAGGCGCGCAAATCTCGCAAGCTGCTTCCGCGGCGCAATCCGGGAAAGACGCGCGTGGGGAGCTTTTCGAGGAATACAACGCGCGCAATGCGACCGCCGCGTTCGCCGAGCTGGAGTGGGAGTGAAAAATAAGAAATGCCCTCGAGCGTAATCAATCGGTCTCTTTGGCATGCGGCGGCAATCGCGATCGCCGTTCTCCTTTGGGCGCCGGGTGCAGCCTATGCGCAGAACAGCGACGCAGATTCGCCTACGGAAAAGACCTGGACGGAAATCAAGGACGCCATCTTCGACGGCGTGGCGCTGGAAGACGGAACCGGCCTTCTCGCGCTTGACACGCCGCTGCGCGCCGAGGATGCCGCCATCGTCCCGGTCTCGATGAGGCTGACGCTTCCGGAAGGGGACCCGCGAACGCTTCGGCGCTTCACGCTCGTGATCGATGAGAACCCGGCTCCTCTCGCGGGCGTGTTCGAGATGGGGCCTGCCGCGGGCGTGACCGCGATTTCAACCAGGGTTCGCGTCAATTCGTACACCTACGTTCACGCAGCGGCGGAGCTGAGCGACGGCAAAACCTACGTCGTGAAGAACTACGTCAAGGCCTCGGGCGGATGCTCCGCGCCGACGCCCAACGATGCCGACGCCGCCGCGGCAAACATCGGCGCACTCAAGTTCAAGCAGTTCTCGGGGCCGGGCGAAGGCGCCGGGAACTTGCGCGAGGCGCAAATCATGATCAGCCATCCCAACTATTCCGGGATGCAGATGGATCAGATCACGCACGATTACATCCCGGCGAATTTCGTCGAAGACCTCAATGTTTGGCAGGGGGATAGCCTCATCTTCACGATGAGCGGCGCGATTTCCATCTCGGAGGACCCGAACATCCGTTTCACCTATAGGCCGAATGGAGCCGAGCGCTTTCGCGCGGAAGCGCGCGACACAAAAGGCCGTGTTTTCAAGGCGGAATGGCCCGTCGAGGCAGGCGCAATGTAGCTGAAGCTTGCATTCAGAAACATCGGCGAGCCCAGATTGAAGCAGCAGGCGTAAAATCTATCTATATCAATAAGAAAACGCGCTTGGGGAGCGTTACAAAAGGAGGCTGACTTGAAATCGCGCGCCGCCGTTGCTTTTGAAGCCAAGAAGCCGCTCGAAATCGTCGAGGTTGACCTGGAAGGGCCGAAGGCGGGCGAAGCGCTCGTCGAAATCAAGGCCACAGGCATTTGCCACACCGATGCCTACACCCTCGACGGGTTCGACAGCGAGGGAATATTCCCGTCGAATTCTGGGGCATGAAGGGGCGGGCATCGTCCGGGAGATCGGCCCGGGTGTCACGACCGTGAAGCCCGGCGATCACGTCATCCCGCTCTACACGCCGGAATGCCGCCAGTGCAAATCCTGCCTCAGCCGCAAGACCAACCTTTGCACCGCAATTCGCGCCACCCAGGGCAAGGGCCTCATGCCCGATGGAACCAGCCGCTTCTCCTACAAGGGGCAGACCATCTACCATTACATGGGCTGCTCGACGTTCTCGAACTTCACCGTGCTGCCAGAGATCGCGATTGCGAAAATCCGCGAGGATGCGCCGTTCGAGACCTCCTGCTATATCGGCTGCGGCGTCACCACCGGCGTCGGCGCGGTGGTATTCACCGCGAAGGTCGAGCCGGGTGCCAACTGCGTCGTGTTCGGGCTTGGCGGAATCGGCCTCAACGTCATCCAGGGGCTGAAGATGGTGGGCGCGGACAAGATCATCGGCGTTGACATCAATCCAGGGAAAGAGGAATGGGGCCGCCGTTTCGGCATGACCCATTTCGTCAACCCGAAGGACGTCCAGGGCGATCTCGTCGCGCACCTCGTCGAGCTTACGGGCGGCGGCGCGGATTACACCTTCGACTGCACCGGCAACGTTAACGTGATGCGGACCGCGCTCGAATGCTGCCATCGCGGCTGGGGCCAGAGCATCATCATCGGCGTCGCGGAAGCCGGCAAGGAAATCTCGACCCGGCCGTTCCAGCTTGTGACCGGCCGTATATGGAGAGGCACGGCTTTCGGAGGAGCGCGCGGGCGCACGGATACGCCGCGCATTGTCGATTGGTACATGAGCAAGAAGATCGAGATCGACCCGATGATCACGCACAAGCTACCGCTGGAGCGCATCAATGAGGGTTTCGACCTCATGCACGAAGGCAAGAGCATCCGCTCCGTCGTGATTTACTGACAAAGATGGCCGGGCTTGGCGCTGCCGCTGCGTTCCGTCATCCCGGCCAAGCGAAGCGCCGGGATCGCAAAAAGCGCGGCGCTTCAACGCATTACGGTCACGGATAAGGCTTCGCCATCCAGGGATGGCGGCGGCGGAGAGCGTTGCTCTAGGCGGTCAGTCTCGCGCCATGCCAGCGCAAGTGATCCTCGATGAAGGTCGAGATGAAGAAATAGGAATGGTCGTAGCCCTCCTGCATGCGCAGCGTGAGCGGAATGCCCGCCTTCTCGCAAGCCTCTTTCAGAAGCTCCGGCTTCAACTGCGTCTGAAGGAAACCGTCGGCGGCGCCTTGATCGACAAGGAGATCGCGAACCTTCGCCCCGCTCTCGATCAGCGCGCAGGCGTCATACGGCTTCCAGGCTTCACGGTCTGCGCCGAGATAACCGCCAAGCGCCTTCTCGCCCCAGGGACACCGCATGGGTGAGCAGATCGGGGCGACCGCGGACAAAGCCTTGAAGCGGCCGGGGTTTCGCAGCGCGATTGTGAGCGCGCCATGCCCGCCCATGGAGTGCCCCATAATTCCCTGCCTCGACATGTCCGCCGGAAGCCCGGCCTCGACGAGCGCTGGCAATTCCTTCTCGATGTAGGATCTCATGCGGTAGTTGCGGGACCACGGCTCGACCGTGGCATCGACATAAAAACCGGCTCCAAGGCCAAAATCATAAGCGCCATAAGGATCTTTTGGCACGCCTTCGCCGCGCGGACTGGTGTCAGGCGCAATGACGAGGAGCCCGAGTTCGGACGCCACGCGTTGCGCGCCAGCTTTCACGGTGAAATTCTCCTCGGTGCAGGTCAAGCCGGAGAGCCACCATACGACAGGAACGCGGTTTCCACCATGAGCCTGGGGCGGCACGAACGCCGAAAAGCGCATTGGCGCGCGCGTCTCCGTGGAATTGTGCCCATAGAAATATTGCGTTCCACCGAACGAGCGCGATTGCGAGACGATTTCCAAATCACTCAAGCTGTGCTCCATCAGCAATCAGTTTTAAAAAGCGGCGGCGCAAGGGCTGCGGAGAAGTCCTCGCGCCGCTCGCGCCCGGAAAGGTGTAACCCTCTCAAACCCGGTTTGGGTCCAGGCGCTTTGTCACGCAAAGCCGTAAGCGAAGGGCTTAGCGCGTGCAGGTCCGGCGGGCGTTGCCCGGCGCGTCGAGTGGGAGACCCGCATCTTCGAAGACCGCCGCAAGGTGACGGCGTTCGCCTGCGAAGTCCCCATCGAAATCGAGCAGCGCCTGTTCGCGCTGAGCCGCGCGATCCAGAATGCGCTCGTATGAGGCGCAGGCCGGTCAGCCTTCCCCAGCCGCGGCTTGTTGCCCCCGCAAAGGCGGCTCGGCCTCTTTCTTCTTGATGCGCCGCCCTCTGATTGCCTTTACCCGCGACCCAAGGGGAGCGTCGGAAACGACAGCCAAGTCGACCTCGTAGGTTCCCGCGATCCAATCCGGCTCGATGATCGCCACGCGGACGCAGGCGCTCTTGGTGTCATCGCTGTATTCATCGCGCCAGGTTTCGAAATCTGAGAAATGCTGTTGGACGACGAGTTCCGCGGCGATTATGCCGGTGCCGGTCTGGTCCGCCCAGTCTGGCAGCACCGCCTCTTCATGGTATGCGACATCGCCATCTTTGGCGGAGTCCTGATCGGAGATTGAGTAAAGAATAGTGACGGACATCAGGCGGCTTTCCCTCATGCTGCTTTCGATGGTAAGGCGATCGAGTTCGTTGACCAGCTTCCACGCGTTCCGCCGCTTCACGGCCCAGAACACGATCCCTATCCATCAATTCTTTCCAAGATATGCCGCCGCTATTCTAGCTTGCGATGATGACACTTTAACGGGAGGCCCGGGCTTCAACGGGAGGCCTGGGCTTCCGGCAAACGAGCGCTTTCCGGGCGCGCGCGCTGCCGTGTCGCCTGCGCTGGCCGCTCTCGACGAGAAACTAATGGCAGCAAACGCCTCAAGAGCGAGCTGCTGCGAGCTTGAGGCCGTACAGCGGATTAGTGCGCCGAGCGCAATCTCGATCGCGCAATTTGCCGTTTTCGAGAGATGGATCGTCGCAGCGTTTCCGATCGAAGACATAGGCTTTGCTAGTTATCCAGCACCAGTGTATCTTTTTTTGGGGTACATAGCTCGGGTATATGGCCATGGCTCGCGTATTTATTTCTTATGCCAGAGCGGATCGGAATTTCGCGAGAGACCTTGCGGATCGACTAACAAAAAAAGGGCACTCTGTTTGGTGGGACTGGAATCTCCTGGGGGGCGAGCAATTCCGGTCTAAGATTGCGCAAAAGCTGGAAGAAGCTGAAAAAGTCATCGTAGTGTGGACCGGCAACTCGACTTCATCTGCTTTCGTAATAGATGAAGCATCCAGGGCTCGTGAGAAGGGGAAGCTCGTTCCTGTGTCGATATCGGGAGCGAAACCGCCTCTTGGATTCGGAGATCTTCATACAATTGATTTTCAAGACCACGAAGTCTCCGTTGAACAAATCTGTGCGGCGCTTGAGGGTGCTGCTCCCATGGGGCTTGCTCAATTAGGGGTTAAGAGCAACAGAAGGCCCGTCTTCTACGCTATAGCGGGTGCAGCAGCCGCGGTGGCAGCAATTACCTTGCTCGCTTTCAATCTGTCCTATGTTCCGTATCAGAAATTAGCGGTACCTACAAACGAACAGGCGATTCCGAGCTTTGACTGTAGGGCAGCGCTTTCCAAAGCTCATACGCTCCAAGATGAAATAATCTGTCATGATGTGGAGTTGTCAAAAGTTGATCGAGAAATGGGTTATTTGTACAACACCATTAGAAATAAAATCAGTAACCCAAACCAAGAAGTTTCCCTAATGATGCAACAGGTCGAATGGATACATCAAAGAGATCAGACCTGCCCCGTGTACCTGGCCGATCTGAAAACACCCGCTGGGCAATTGAACCTCGAAGTCAGTCGCTCAGAAAGCATTTTGCTTAAGAATTGAAACCGGAAAGAGAATTGCTGAGCTGCAAAAACAAGGCGAACTCCTGAGCACCAGTGAGGATGCACATTCACCCATTCGAGAAGCGACGCCAGTCTCTAAATCCAACAAATGAAAAAGACGATTCAACGCGGAAGTTAAGTCATGCAGGAAACGATTGTTCGGCAAGGCCTGTAGGAGATCATAAATTCTGGGTGCTTGTCCACGCTTCGCGAGTTCGGAGCGAAAGGCTCCCGCAAGAATTGGAGAAAGGAATCTCCATCGGCTCTGAAGTCATAGTGAGCGGTCGCAGGTTACTCCACTCAGGCTCCAGGCCGTAGAAAGCCCTTGACCAGCTGGAGCTTCATCGTACCACTTCGGCGTTACCCTCAAGTCCGTCCGATACCCAAAATTTCGTTCTTCGGCCTAATCCGGAGCTACGGTAGCTTGCGAAGGAAACCGCCCGCACGCCATCGTGGTAAACGGCCCGTTGATGCGCCGATTATGCGTTAACCTGAGATACTTAACGGCATTTACTTCCGCCCTGAATTTTGCACCGCGAAAATACCGGAAAATACCCGCTGAGAGCGGCCCGCGGGATGCGGATTATTGTATTTAAGTCTTTGAAAAAGAATACCTTTTATCGTTATTTCTTTCTAAATGAAGAAGGTTAATCGAATGTATTTTTGGACGAAAGTGGGCGCGCAAATGTCCGTTAAATATAATGTGTTAACGAGCGACATGCCTTTCGCCAGCGCGACGGCGCAGACGCGCTCTATTTTTTTCCTTTACAAATCAATATGTTATATCTATTAACCCATCAGCAAGGCGCTTTTTCCTAAGATCCTCGCCCAAGAGCCACAAGCGCAACTGATCCGAAGTTTCGAAAAAGATGCCGCCTTTCGCAACGAACACACAAAAAGCCTGGCCCCGGCGGTCCATCGGCGCGCCCGGCAAACTCCGTTTTGGCGCCGCCTCAGCGCGCGTTCGTCGGGTAATCGTCGAGTTCCGGGGCCTTGGCGTTCGCGACTGCTATGGCGAGTAATGAGGCCAAAGCCGCCGCGATCGCGGGAGGAAAAGACCTTAACCTCAGAAATCGGTTCCTCATGACGACTTCCCTCAAGGCCCTATTCTAAGCGTGGCCGATACGCCGGTAGATAAACGGCGGCGGCTCGGCGTTCGTTGCCTCGCCCGCGACTTCCGCCATCAGATGATGATGCGGAGAAAGGCTGCATGCGGGGTCCGCCGCTTCTGCATCTCCCGTCAGCGCGAAAGCCTGGCAGCGACAGCCGCCGAAATCGATTTCCTTTCTGGGACAGGAGCGGCACGGCTCCTTCATCCAGTCGAAGCCCCGGAACCGATTGAAGGCCACGCTGTCATACCAGATCTCGCCGAGCGGCTTGTTTTTCACGTTGTCGAACGGCAACGGAAGACTTTCCGCGGCGTGGCAGGGCAGCACCTTGCCCTCGGGGTTGATGGTGATGACGTCCTTGGCCCAGCCACCCATGCAAGGCTTCGGGAACTGCGCATAATAGTCCGGCGTCACGTAGTCTATGTTCAGGATGCCCTTCAGCTTTTCCTTCGCCTCGCCGACGATGGCGGCTTCCTCAAGCACCCTTTCGTAATCGGGCAGAAGCGCGGCCCTGTTGCTGGCTGCCCAGCCGTAATATTGCACATGGGCGATCTCAAGCCGATCGGCTTGAAGCTCAAGCGCGAGGTCGATCAACGCTCGCGTCTGCCCGATATTGTGCCGATGAGTCGGCGCGTTGAGGGTCAGGGGCAGGCCCGCTTCCCGAATCCAGCGCGCGACGCTGAGCTTTTTCTCGAGGCTCTGCTTGTAATTCCCGATCTTGTCGGAAATCTCCGGGTCCACACCCTGCAAGCTGAGTTGGACATGATCGAGGCCGCGATCCGCAAGCTGCTTGATGCGGTCCGAGGTCAGCGTCACCCCAGCCGTTATCAGGTTCGTATAAACCCCGCGCATGGCGAGCGCCGCCGACAAAGTCTTCGAGGTCCCGCCGCAGCGTAGGCTCGCCGCCCGACAGATGAACTTGCAAAACGCCAAGGTCCGCGGCTTGCGAAAACGTGGAGAGCCACGTTTCCGTATCGAGTTCGTCCGACGCCTTGAGGAGAGCGATGGGGTTGGAACAATAGGGGCATTGCAGCGGACAGCGATGCGTAAGCTCCGCCAGCATCCCCAGCGGCGGCCCTGCCCGGCCAACCGTGTTCACTCTTTCAATAGTCTCAACAGACGCAGATCCGTCCATGACTGTATAAACTCCAGCACATCGGCTTGGATGGTTTCCACTGGCGCCGCATATTCGCCTGCCAGTTGCGCGGCCATTGCGGAGATCGTCCGCTCGCCGTCGCAAAGTTTCAGAATTGCAAGTGCGGTCTCGTCCGGCCAATAGACGCGCTCCGGCGCCAACACGGCGAAACGCTGGCGCGTGGCGTCGAAGTGAACGCGCACATGCTTCGGGAGATAGGGCTTCCTGACGGCCGTCACCAGAAGCCGCTCGCGGGTCACGGCCGAAACGCCCCCGGCGGGATAAGCCCCGGTTCCACATAAGCGAAATGCAAAGCGTCCAACTGCGCCCAAAGCACCTGCGTCTTGAAAATCAGCGCGTCGACGACAGCCTGCTGCGCCTCGGGCGTCCGCGCATGGGCCTTGACGTAGGTCAGCGCGAACTTCACATCGCGCGGCGCCTGATTGAGCCGCCGCTGGAAGTAGCCCATCATCAATTCATCGATGAAGCTGTAATTGGCGAGCATGCCCGAGATGCGCTCGGAATGGATGCCCGGCGCGAAAAGCTCGGTGAGCGATGACGCGATGCCCTCCAGCACGCTGTGATCGCGGACAAAATGCAGATAGGCGTCAACGGCGAAGCGCGTGCCGGGCAAAATGCCCTTGGTCGACTTGACGTAATCCCTCGGAAGCCCGAGCGCGTCCGTCAGGCGCAGCCAGCGCTCGATGCCGCCCTCGTCCTCGCCGATGCCGTCATGGTCGAAATAGCGGCTGCGCCATTCCAGCCGAAGCTCGCGGTCGGCCATCTTGGACATCAGCGCGGTGTCCTTCCGCGGGATCATCGACTGATAGTAGAAGCGGTTCAGCGCCCAGGCCTGCACCTGCTTCCTGGAGAGTTTCCCGCCATGCAGCAGCTTGTGAAACGGATGAAGATTGTGATAGCGCCGCGCCCCGATCTCGCGAAGCAACTCCTCAAGCTGCCCAGCGCTCAACCCCGCCGCCGGGACCGTTGTATCAAAGTCCACTTGCGCGGTTTCCATTTTCTATTGCCTCCCTGTTTTCTTCTTATGATGCGGGAGAAATATCAAACAGTGATCTTCATGCCGTCATAGGCGACCTGCCAGCCTGCCTCCATCACGGTTGCCTCGGCAGGCGATCCCGGTTCCAGAATGGGGTTCGTCGTATTGATGTGAATATAGATCTTCCTTGCAATCGCGGACTTGTCGAAGGCATGGAGCGAGCCGTCTTCGCCAATGATCGACATGTGTCCCATCCGATGGCCTGTCTTATCCATGACGCCGAGATCGAGCAGTTCCGTGTCGTTGAAGACAGTCCCATCAAAGAGGAGGCAATCAGCGCCGTGGACGCGGCGAAGCACCTGATCGTCGATCTCGGCGCAACCCGGGATATAAACCACCATCCCCGAGCCGGGTGATGTGATCTTCAGGCCGATCGTGTCGCCTTGCTCTGTGCCGAATCCGCTCTTCGATGGATCTTCCAGGTAAAGCGCGATCTTGCCCGGAACCGCGAAGGCCTCGACGCTGAGCCCCCCGGTGTTCGAAATCTCGATCCTCCTGTTGAGCGGAAGCGGAACGCGCTCGACCACGTCTCTCGCCAGGACATCGAAAACGCTGTTCGCGCTCAGGATGGAGAGCACGCGCGGGGTCGCGTAAATCCGGAAAGGCTGACGCTCTCTAAGGCTCAGCAAACCGGCGATGTGATCGATATCGCCATTGGTCAGAACGACGGCTTCGATGGGCGAGTTGCGCTTGGAGCCATCCCGCCGCGGCTGAAGCTCATGGTTCAACCAAATCTGCTGCCGGATGTCGGGCGAGGCGTTGAAAATGACCCAACGCTTCAAGTCCGCGGAAACCGCGATGCTCGACTGGGTTCGTTGGCGAACTCCTTCGACGCCATCCCATGCCATGCGCGACAGCCGGGTGTTGCAGTTCCACTGAGGAAACCCGCCTCCGGCTGCCGACCCGAGAACCTTGACAATCACAGCACAATCCCCCGATTGCTGAAACTCCCGCGATTATTTGCAAGCGCGCTTTGCAGCCACATCGAGCGCGGACGGCAAGTAGCGAGTAACCTCAAAGCCAGCATCAACTGTAGAAGCGACTGGCTTGGTCCATACTTTCATGGAATTTTATCCTCCTGGTTGTTGTCCACCTCAGGTTTTCGATGGTCCTGGAATGGGTTACGGTTAACATGGGCCAATCCCTACTGCTTGCAAGAGATGCCCGCGCCCTCTCCGGCTACGGACATGACCAATATTAACGTTGCTTTGAGACAGATTGCTAAAAAGCTCCCGCCTTTCGGTGAGAGCTTCCTTTTTGCTTGCCGGTTGCGACTAACGGCCCCGGTTCTGCCGGATGCGATGGTCGTGCTCAGGATCCTTCACCCTGCCCTGGCCGCCTGACTCGCGATCCTCATCCTCGTAGCGCGACCGGCCCCGCGATGACGAGCTGCGGCTCCGATAACCCTCATGCTCGTCCTCATCCTCTTCGTACCGGCCAGAGCCACCATTTCCGGTCATGGAAACGCCGCGGCCGCGGTCGTCGCGGCGCAGCCGGTTGTCGTGCTCGGGATCTCTTACGCGGCCGCGTCCATCGTCGCTGCGATGGCGCGATTCATAAAGAGCCTCCGATTCATGGCCGCGCAGGCGATGATCGTGCTCCGGATCGGTTACGCGTCCGCGCCCATCGTCGCTGCGATGGCGGGATTCATAAAGACGATCGCTCTCGTGGCCGCGCAAGCGGTGGTCGTGCTCAGGGTCGGTCACGCGTCCGCGCCCGTCGTCGCTGCGATGGCGGGATTCATAAAGACGGTCGCTCTCGTGGCCGCGCAAGCGGTGGTCGTGCTCAGGGTCGGTCACGCGTCCGCGCCCGTCGTCGCTGCGATGGCGAGATTCATAAAGACGATCGCTCTCGTGGCCGCGCAAGCGGTGGTCGTGCTCAGGGTCGGTCACGCGTCCGCGCCCGTCGTCGCTGCGATGGCGGGATTCATAAAGACGATCGCTCTCGTGGCCGCGCAGGCGGTGGTCGTGCTCAGGGTCGGTTACGCGTCCGCGCCCGTCGTCGCTGCGATGACGAGATTCATAAAGGCGATCGGTCTCGTGGCCGCGCAGGCGATGATCATAATCCGGATCGGTCACGCGGCCGCGCCCGTCATCGCCGCGATGGCGAGAACTTCATAAAGACGATCCGTCTCGTGGCCGCGCAGGCGATGATCATAATCCGGGTCGGTCACGCGGCCACGTCCATCATAGCCTCGCTCCATATGACGCGATTCATACAGCGGCTCGGTCTCATGGCCGCGGAGGCGATGGTCGTGCTCGGGGTCCGTCACTCGGCCCCGTCCATCGTAGCCGTGCTCCATGTGACGCGATTCAAACAGCCGGTCTGACTCATGCCCCCGCAAGCGGTGGTCGTGCTCCGGGTTCGTGACGCGGCCGCTCGGCCCGCGATGCACCTCCTCATCCTCATCGCGATAGCGTTGCGATGAAGGCCGCGAGCTGCTGACCGCCCGCGAAGTTGACCGGCGAGATTCTTGAGATTCTATCCATTTCCTCCTCCTCATCTTCCTCCGACGCGGTTTCCAGCGCCTCGCCCAGATCGCGGATCCTGTCCGCGTTGCGATCCTCAACTTTGTCCGAAATCTTGATTGTTGCATCCGCGAGGCGCGAAAGTATCGTACGTATGCGCTCGCCATCGGGCTCGTCTTGATCGAGCTGACGCTTCAAGGCGCCGAGGTCTCGCAGAATTGCGCGGGCGCCTGGTATATCCACTTCCTGCAGGGCTTCTTCCCACCCCTCTATCTTCTTGATGGCGGCCTCTGCCGACATCTTTGTCACGCCCTTTCTGAGAGCGTTTGCTGTTCCTGAAAAATACGCTGGCACCAAATCCTCCATCTAGCCTGGGAATAGGCTCTCCCTTCCGAAAAAACGAAAGGAAGACAGAAGGTTCCATCCGTAGGCGATTTTTCAGGATGAGGATTAGCTATCTTTTGCCGAAGTCAAAGGTCATTCTCTGTCCAATTTTGGGCGGACATCGAATTGTGCAAATAGCGATACGTCTTTGAAAAAAATAATATCAGACTACTGTCTATTATTACTTAGAATGACCATTCCTTGGATCTGGCGACAAGGAAATCGCGAAAGACATTGACCCGCTTTGTATCCTTAAGGTCTGCCGGATACACAAAATATGTATCAAATACCGGCATTTCCACTTCTTCGAGAACGCTAGTCAGCCTGGGGTGATCCTTAGCCAGATAATCTGGAAGAACAGCGATGCCGACGCCCTGCAAGACAGCCTCGCGGATCGCAATCAGGCTGTTGATTCGAAGCGCGGGTTCGCGCGGCGGTTTTCCTTCGCGGCCCTTCGTTTCAAGCCAGTTCATCTCCTTGAACGGGCTCGGGAGCGCGCCGCCATATGTGATGATGCGGTGGCGGTCTATATCCTCAAGGTTTTTGGGCTTGCCGAACCGTTTGACGTATTCGGGCGAGGCGTAGACATGAAAGTGGACGGTAAAAAGTCGCCGCCGCACAAGGTCCTGCTGCGTGGGCGGAGTAAACCAGATCGCAACGTCAGCCTCGCGCATGGTCAGGTTAAGAACCTCGTCGTCCAGAATGAGCTGAAGACGGATATCCGGGTAAAGCTTCGTGAACTCGTTCAACCGTGGGGTCAGCCAGCCCGCTCCCAGCGCCGTGGTCGTTGTGACCTTGAGTTCCCCGTTCGGCTTTCCGCGCGAGTCCGCAAGCAGGATCTGCGTGGTTGCGAGTTTGCTGAAGACTTCCTGCGCCGTGCGATAAAGAAGCTCGCCCTGCTCGGTCAGAACGAGCCCGCGCGCATGGCGATGAAACAGCGGAACATTCAGGTCGCGTTCAAGGGAGCTGATGTGACGGCTTACGGCTGACTGGCTGATGCTGAGCGCCTCGCCGGCATGCGTAAAGCTTCCCGCTTCCGCTGCAGCGTGGAAAATCCGAAGCTTGTCCCAGTCCATTGGCACGCTGCCGACCCTTCTCGCCTTGCGCGCGGCAGCCTTACTCAGCCGCTTGCGCTACCGTTTCCAGACTTGCGAGATAACGCTCCGCATCGAGCGCGGCCATGCATCCCATGCCAGCCGCTGTGACGGCCTGACGGTATGTATCATCGGTGACATCGCCTGCAGCGAAAACTCCGGGAATATTGGTTGCGGCCGATTTCGCTGCCGTCACGATGTACCCGCTGGGCGTCATTTCCACCTGATGTTTGAAGAGCGCTGTCGCCGGCTCGTGGCCGATGGCAATGAAGACGCCATCCGCCCGCACTTGTGTTATTTCGCCGGTCAAGATATCGCGAAGCTTCGCCCCTGTCACCGATTTGGGACCTTCCGTTCCCACAACCTCGTCCAAAGTCGAATTCCAGATCACTTTGATCTTTGGATTCGCGAAAAGCCTGTTTTGCAGAATTTTTTCCGCGCGGAACGAGTTGCGGCGGTGCGCCACGGTTACCGACCGGGCAAAATTGGTGAGGAAAAGCGCTTCTTCCACTGCAGTATTGCCGCCGCCGACGACGAGGACGTCCTTGCCCCTGTAGAAAAAGCCGTCGCACGTCGCGCAGGCGGAGACGCCATAGCCGCGATAGTGCTGCTCGCTCGGAACGCCCAGCCACCGGGCCTGCGCGCCAGTGCAGATGATGACGGCGTCCGCGTGATAGACGGTTCCGCTGTCGCCGGTCAGGAGCAGAGGCCGGCTCGAAAAATCCACAGCCAAAATGTAATCCTGAATGATCTCCGCACCCACGTGCAGCGCCTGAGCCCGCATCTGTTCCATGAGCCAGGGCCCCTGGATGACATTGGCGAAGCCGGGATAGTTTTCCACGTCGGTGGTGGTCGTCAGCTGGCCGCCGGGCTGGATGCCCTCGATGAGGATGGGGCGCAGCATGGCCCGCGCCGCGTAAATCGCGGCCGTATAGCCGGCTGGGCCGGACCCTATGATCACGAGCCGTTCGTGACGTGCGGCCATTTCACATTCCTCTCATAGTTGTATCGCTTCGGCAGATGGGCGTCGGCATGATCCCCGCCAGGACAAATATGTCAAGTTGTCGCTTACAGCTAAGACTTCAGTCTACGCTTCAGTCTACCATGATTGAGCTTTTCGCCGCAGTCTGTGCATTCAGGTTCTTTTATTGTTGCAATGCAGCATGTCCTGCACCAACTATTTCAAGAGATGGGATTAACCAATGCAAAAAAGGAAATCCCCATGGCTTCGGTACGAACATTGGACGACTGCACGATCCCCGCAAAACTGGATGCGACGGACTGGCGGATTCTTGCCGAGCTGCAGAAGGACGGGCGCATCACGAATGTCGAGCTTGCCTCCCGGGTCGGTCTTTCAGCGCCTCCGTGCCTTCGGCGCGTGCGCGAGTTGGAGCGCTCCGGCGTCATAGCGGGCTACCACGCCGTTTTCAATCTTCCCCGCCTCGGTTTTCATCTCACCGCGTTCGCGTTTGTGAGGCTGGAAAGCCAAGCCGAACCCGACCTGCTCGCGTTCGAAGCGCGCGCGCGCCAATGGGATATCGTCCGCGAAGCCTATATGCTCTCCGGCGACACGGACTTCCTTTTGAAGTGCGTTGCGCCGGACTTGGTGACCTTTCAGAACTTCATCATCCGCGAACTGACCGCAGCGCCAAATGTGAGCTCGGTCAAGACCGCCTTCACCATCAAGACGGCGAAGAGTGAGCCCGGCGCCGCTATCGAATAAAGCACGTCCGGCGAAAGACAGGAAACCATAGCAGACCGCCTCTCCGAGCCCAGGCTATCCTTTCTGGTGACGCTCAGCTCTTCGCGTCAGCCCAAACGGGGTCGAGCGGCCGGGTAGAGGTACCGCCTTTCCCAGATCACCCCAGAAACGCGACCTTCAGGATCTCGTAGGACTTCGCACCGCGGGGCGTGTTGACTTCGACGGAGTCGCCCGCCTTCTTGCCGATCAGGGCGCGAGCGATGGGAGACCCAATGGAAATCCTCCCCGCGCGCACATCGGCTTCGAAATCGCCGACGATCTGATATTTGACCTCTTCCTCGGTGTCCTCATCGACGAGCGTAACAGTCGCCCCGAACTTCACCGTTTCGCCGGACAGTTTCGAAATATCGATGATATCGGCCCGCGAAAGCTTGTCCTCCAAGTCGGCAACCTTCGCCTCATTCATGCCCTGCGCTTCTTTCGCCGCATGATACTCAGCATTTTCGGAGAGGTCGCCGTGAGACCGGGCTTCCGCGATCGCCTTGATAATGCGCTGGCGCTCGACCGTCCTCAGTTGCTTAAGTTCGGCCTCAAGCGCAGCATGGCCTTGAGCGGTCATCGGCACTTTTTCGGTCATCCCCAATCTCCCCAGTCCAGTTCATACTCTGGAACTTTTTCATCCATTATTAAGTGGGATTACGCAACAGAAGGCCCGCCTGGAGCCTTTCGGCACCGGCAGGCACATTCTACGCGATATATTTCTGAAGCGGCTGAACTTCAAGGATGCCAGCGCGCATGGCCGCAATTGCCTTCGTAACCGCAAGCGCGCCCGCGATCGTCGTGTAGTACGGAATCTTGTACATCAAGGCGGTTCGCCGGATGGTCGAGCTGTCAGCCAGAGCTTTGACACCTTCGGTTGTGTTGAAAACGATGTCCACTTCGCGGTTTTTCATCGCGTCGACGATGTTGGGCCGCCCCTCCAGCACCTTGTTGATTCGCGTGACAGCAATTCCATTGGCCTCAAGGTGACGCAGAGTGCCGCGAGTTCGCCAGCACCTTGAAGCCCATATCCGCAAGTTCCCTGACAGGCTGAACGATGCGCGCCTTGTCGACGTCCTTGACGGAGACGAACAAGGTTCCCGTCGTCGGCAAACGGCTGCCGCTTGCGAGCTGGCTCTTGGCGAAAGCCACGGCATAGCTGCGGTCGATGCCCATGACCTCGCCCGTGGAGCGCATCTCGGGGCCCAGCACGGGATCGATCTCAGGGAAACGCTCGAAGGGGAAAACGGCCTCCTTGACCCCGACATGGGCAATCTCGGGGCGTATGAGGTTGAAGTTCGCAAGCTTTTCGCCCGCCATCACACGCGCCGCAATGGCGGCCACGGGCTGCCCTATGACCTTGGCGACGAACGGCACCGTGCGGCTCGCGCGCGGATTGACTTCCAGCACATAGAGCTCGTCGCCTTTGACCGCGAACTGGATGTTCATAAGTCCGACAACCTGCAAAGCGCGGGCGATGTCCACCGTCTGCCGCTCAAGTTTGCGCATGGTCTCCGCGTCGAGCGAGTGAGGCGGAAGGGAGCACGCGCTGTCGCCGGAATGAACGCCCGCCTCCTCGATGTGCTCCATGACGCCGGCGATGAAGACATCCTCACCATCCGAGATCGCGTCGACGTCAACCTCGGTCGCGTCGCGCACATAGGAATCGAGGAGCAGCGCATTCTGCCCCAACACGAAATTGACTTGCGCGTGCCGGTTGCCGGCAAACCGGTGCTGAATATCGGGCGGGACGAATGCCGCGAGCGTCGTTTCGAAATACTCTTTCAGCGCAGCCTGATGCGGCAAAATCGCCATGGCGCGCCCGCCCAGAACGTAGGAGGGCCGCACCACGATGGGAAAGCCGATCTTGTCGCCTTCGAGCAAGGCCTGCTCTACCGAATAGGCAATGCCGTTCTCGGGCTGTAAGAGATCGAGCTTCTCGACCAGCGCCTTGAAGCGGTCGCGGTCCTCGGCGAGATCGATGGCGTCGGGCGAGGTGCCGAGGATGGGCACATTCTCGGCGTGAAGCGCCTGCGCGAGCTTGAGCGGCGTCTGGCCGCCGAACTGCACGATCACGCCTTTCAGCTTCCCGTTCGAGGCTTCTTTCTCGATGATCGCGAGCACGTCTTCAGGCGTCAGCGGCTCGAAATAGAGGCGGTCCGAAGTGTCGTAGTCGGTCGAAACCGTCTCAGGGTTGCAGTTGACCATGATGGTTTCATAGCCCGCCTTCGAGAGCGAAAAGGCGGCATGGCAACAGCAATAATCGAACTCGATCCCCTGGCCGATGCGGTTCGGCCCGCTGCCGAGGATGATGACTTTCTCCCGTTCCGTGGGGTTCGCCTCGCAAATCTCCCTGCCGGACAACGGCCTTTCATAAGTCGAGTACATGTAGGCGGTGGGCGAGGGAAACTCGGCTGCGCATGTATCGATGCGCTTGTATACGGGCCGAACGCCGAGACTTCGGCGCTTGCGCGCTACCTCCGCTTCCGTGAGACCCGCAAGCGCGGAGAGCCTCGCATCGGAGAAGCCCATGGATTTGAGATCGCGGAACGCGCGTTCGGTCTCGGGCAGCCCATGGGCGCGGACCCTGGCTTCCATATCCACGATTTCCTGCAGCCGCGCGATATACCACGGATCGATGCGGCACAGGGAATGGATCTGTTCGTGATCGACGCCCATGCGGAGCGCTTGGGCCACCTTCAGGATGCGGTCGGGCGAGGGCGTGCCGAGAGCCGCGCGGATGACGTTCTTGTCGTCGCCCTTGCCGAGCCCTTCCAGAACGAAATCATCGAGCCCGGAGAGCCCCGTCTCCATGGATCGCAGCGCTTTCTGCAGGCTCTCCGCGAAGGTGCGGCCAATCGCCATCACTTCGCCCACGGATTTCATGGAGGTGGTGAGCGTCGTCGGCGCGCCTGGGAATTTCTCGAAGGCGAAGCGCGGGATTTTCGTCACCACATAATCGATCGTCGGCTCGAACGACGCGGGCGTCGCGCCTTTCGTGATGTCGTTGTCGAGTTCGTCGAGCGTGTATCCGACCGCGAGTTTCGCCGCGACCTTCGCAATGGGAAAGCCCGTCGCCTTCGAGGCCAGCGCGGATGAGCGCGAGACGCGCGGGTTCATCTCGATGATGACGAGCTTACCGTCCACCGGATTGACCGCGAACTGAACGTTCGAGCCGCCGGTCTCGACGCCGATCTCGCGCAGAACCGCGATCGAGGCATTCCGCATCATCTGATATTCGCGATCGGTCAGCGTCAGCGCCGGCGCGACGGTGATGCTGTCGCCCGTATGAACGCCCATCGGATCGACATTCTCGATGGAGCAAACGATGATGCAGTTGTCCTTCGCATCGCGGACAACCTCCATCTCATATTCCTTCCAGCCCAGCACCGATTCTTCGATCAGGATCTGGATCGCGGGCGAGGCTTCGAGGCCGCGCTCGGCGATATACATATACTCTTCGCGGTTATAGGCGATGCCGCCGCCCGTTCCACCGAGCGTGAAAGACGGCCGGATGATCGCCGGGAGGGGCACATAGTCAAGCGCCGCCATTGCCTCCGAAAGATTGTGGGCCAGCATGGATTTCGGCGTCGCAAGCCCGATCCTGCGCATGGCTTCGCGGAAAAGCTGGCGATCCTCGGCCTTGTCGATGGCGTGCGCCTTCGCGCCGATCATCTCGATGCCGTACCGGTCGAGCGTCCCGTCGCGCGCAAGCCGAAGCGACGTGTTGAGCGCCGTCTGGCCGCCCATAGTGGGCAACAGCGCCATACGCTCGCCGGGGTGCTCCTTCCTCTCGCGCTCAATCACCTTGGCGACCATGTCCGGCGTGATCGGCTCGATATAGGTCGAGTTCCGCAAGATCCGGGTCCGTCATGATCGTGGCGGGATT
Source organism: uncultured Alphaproteobacteria bacterium (assembly GCA_963817495.1). Classification (GTDB taxonomy): domain Bacteria; phylum Pseudomonadota; class Alphaproteobacteria; order Rhizobiales; family Rhodomicrobiaceae; genus Rhodomicrobium. The sequence goes on from CAWFOS010000023.1 coordinate 131,431, forward strand.
CGAATTGATGAGGACGATTCGATACCCTTCCGCCTTCAGCGCCTTGCAGGCCTGCGTGCCGGAATAATCGAATTCGCTGGCCTGGCCGATCACGATCGGGCCAGCCCCAATGATGAGGATGGAGTCGATATCAGTCCGTTTTGGCATACTTTGTGCGCTCGGGTTTCGACGCGTTATAAAGGAAGCAGCGAACGATTCAACAACAGCTTAAGATTGCCCTGCGGCACAAGGGCGTGGCTATGCACATGCAGAAAGGCGCAAAGGCGAATCTGGGCTTACACTCTTCGATCATTTCTGGGGAAGGTCGAAGGCGGTTCAAGGCCACCGACGCGGCAGGTCGATCTTTGCGTTGCCGAAAGGTGGGGGAAGCCCAGCACGAGCATCACCTGTAATCGGTGTGACCTGTGGATGAGAGGCTGTAATTTGAGTGCCGTCAGGGAGATAGGTTTCGCTGTGCACAACCGTTGGCTGATCCCCTCCGGCGGCAGAGCGGTTATCTTTCTCGGGAAAAGGCACGAGGAACTCGAGGCTAAGTAGTATTCAACGAACCTCAGCAGCACCTTCGTGTTCGGGCTTAAGCCGATCATAAGAGGTTTTGTTGCCTTGATCATGAGTTGCGGCCAACGGATATGAGCTTCCCCCTTCAGCGCGGCAAGTACAAGCTCGCCCTGTAACCGTGATAATCGTTCCGGTTGCTGCGTTCCTCTCGTTTCCCTCAGGACATCGGCCGTCACGCGCTTGAACATCAGCTCTATCTCGAGACCGGGCGTTTCGATGTGTCGCAAGAGAGCGGCCGTGAAGGGACTGTTTCGCGAGCCGCTTCCATCGCTCGCGATTTCGCCGGGCACGGTGGCGTACACGATCAACGTATTGCTGCCGATGACTGAAAGAGCCGGAAGCCCTTTGGTCGGCATCATCCCCCTTTGATCGCGAGCCACCCGGCGAAGGCGTTCCTGCAATGGGCTGTCCCTGCAGGCGTCGAGAACGATGATGCTCGCCTTCGCCGTATTCTCGACCCTCGCCACCACATCCTGAACCGAAACAAGTTCGCGCAGGGCGCTGCTTTCGCTTTCCGCCTTGACATCCACCGGGGCGAGGTAGCCGCGCTTATCGATTTGCACGCCGTGGCCCGAGAAGAAAAATAACGCAACGTCAGCGTCCTTAGCTTCGTCCTCAAAAAGTTCGATGGTCTGATCAAACTGGCGCGCGTCAAGGTCTTTTGCTTTCGTGACTTGAAAGTGCAGACGCTGGAGAGCGGCGGCCACATCGTCGGCGTCGTTTCTGGGATTGGAGAGGGGTGCGATGGCATAACCTGAGTTGCCGATGACGAGCGCAACGCGCTTGTCCGCAATAGCGGCGGCAGGCAGGAGAAGGCTGATAAAAATGAGTGCGCTGAAACGAACGTGAAACATGGTTACGCTCCGAGCAGTAACAGCGCCACTTTCCCACTTTCGACATGCCAAGGCGAAGCTAGCCGCATTTTCTCCCGTCGTCGACCGCGACCAGCATTCGAGGTTACCGGGTTGTATTCACCTGATCAGGCGATGCGCAGGTTGTGTAACCGCGGCCAAATAGCAGACCTGCAATGCGATGGTATGGTGGACTGAGCGTAGCCGCATCATTATCATGCGCGCCATGACTGATTTCTCCCTCGCAAGCGATTTTCCCCCGGCGTCCGAAGCGGATTGGCGCGCTATTGTTGCCAAAGCGCTGGGCAGCGCCCCTTTTGAAACCCTTGAAACCCCCCTTTACGAGGGATTTCGCACCGAGCCGCTCTACACGAAGCGTGGAGAAGCTCCGGCAATCTTCGGCAATCGCGGCTGGTCGATCATCCAGCCGTTGGTCGGCGAGAAGCAGTTTGCAGACGATCTGACCGGCGGGGCATCCGCATTTTCTATCGCGTTCGACGCCTGTCCCGGCATCCAGATGAAGGACGATCTGGAACCTCTCGTTGGTTCGGCCAAGGAGTTCTTCTATATCGCCCCCGGCTCCCCGATTGCGGATGCCGCTCTCCTCCTGGCATCGACAGGCGTGGACAAGATTACGGGTTCGGCAGGCTTCGATCCCCTGACGGCCTTCGCGCTTTCGGGCGAACTTCCAGCCGACCGGCGCGCGCTGTTTTCCGATTATACGGACGCGGCCTTCCACCTTCATGAGCGCGCGCCGTCATTTGTGCCGTTCCTCGCAAGCGGCCATGCCTGGAATGGCGCGGGCGGTTCGGCTACAGAAGAGTTGGGCTTCACGCTTGCCGCCGGAGTGGCCTATTGGCGTGCGCTTGCTCAGGCGGGCATGCCGGTTTCCGAGGCCGCGCGCTGCGTCGGATTTCAGCTCTCGGCGTCATCGGACATCTTCCTCACGATCGGAGCGTTCCGCGCGATGCGCCTTCTCTGGGCGCGAGCGCTCGCCGCCGCGGGAGAAAGCCCGAACCCGGATTTGCTTCTCCTCGCCAAAATGCCGCCTCGCATTCTCACCGCCTACGATCCGCACGTGAACACCCTCCGCGCCACGGCGGCTGCCTTCGGCGCCGCGATAGGCGGCGCAGCCGGGATCGAGGTCCTGCCCTTCGACGAGGCTGCCGGGAACACAACCGGGCTTGCGCGGCGGCTCGCCCGCAACACCGGCCTTGTCCTGAAGGAAGAGGCATGGCTTGCCGCCGTCGCCGATCCGGCTGCGGGCTGCAGCTATGTGGAATCTTTGACCGGAGAGCTTGCGGCCCACGCCTGGACGCTATTCCGGGAAGTCGAGGCGCATGGCGGACTTGGCTCTGCGCTTGAAAGCGGGTTCGTTTCGGAGAAGCTCCGCCGCCCGGCTGACATGCAAGAGCGCGCCATCGCGCGCCGCAAGGAAAAGCTGACCGGCATTTCTGAATTCCCAAATCTGTCGGAAGTGGCGCCAGCGCCGGAGCGCCAGGACAAATAGGAAGCGGGCCGGCGCTGACATCCGAGTTGGCATTGCCGCCTCCGGGAAAGGGCGAGCGCTTTGCCGCGCTCGTTGCCGCCGCCGCGGCTGGCGCGACGCTTTTCGATCTGCGTGCGGCTTCGCGAACTGTAAGAGACATCGCTTTTGCGCCGCTCGACGCCGCGAAGCGGGACGCCGAGCCCTTCGAGGCGTTGCGCCGGAGGTCGGATATCGCGCTTTCGAGCATCGGATCGCGGCCGCCGGTCTTTCTCGCGGCGCTTGGAAAGCCCGATGAATACCGCGCGCGCGCAAACTGGGTGCAGGGCTTCTTTGCGGCAGGCGGGATTGAAGTTCTCGCGCCTGCCGAGAGCTTCGACACCATCGACGCACTTGCGGAGGCCTTCAGGCAGAGTCCCGCGCCGGCGGCATGCCTTTGCGCATCGAACGCCACGTATGCCGCGATGCCGGGGGCCGCTTCCGCTCTCAAGAAAGCGGGCGCGGTGCTCGTCTATCTCGCGGGTCCGGCTTCCACTTTGAAGTCCCTTGACGCAGCAGACAAAACAGCCATCGACCGCCTGATCTACGAAGGGTGCAACGCCCTTGCCGTTCTTCAGGAAGCGCAGCGCGTCCTGTGCGTCGAGGAGTTGTCCCAGGCCGCCGACCTCGAGGCGGAAGAAGCAGGCTTCGAGGTTTATGCCGAAGTCGAGACCCGGTCCTACTAAGCGGCTATGGAAGGCTTGCGATGACACAATCTCCGTTGCCGGATTTCTCGAAGATCGAGTGGCAAACGCCGCATCTTCGGGCTGAAGCCACCGGCTCTCCCACAGAGACGCCGGAAGGCCTCACGCTGAAGCCGATTTACGGACCGGCCGACCTCGAAGGGCTGGACTTCCTCAACACCTATCCGGGGCTGCCGCCCTTCCTGCGCGGCCCCTACCCCACGATGTATGTCCAGCAGCCCTGGACGATCCGGCAATATGCAGGTTTTTCCACAGCCGAGGATTCCAACGCCTTCTACCGGCGCAACCTCGCGGCGGGGCAGAAGGGCCTTTCCATCGCCTTCGACCTTGCGACTCACCGCGGCTATGACAGCGATCACCCGCGCGTGCGCGGCGATGTCGGCATGGCGGGCGTCGCCATCGATTCGATTTTTGACATGCGCACGCTGTTCGAGGGCATTCCGCTCTCGGACATGAGCGTCTCCATGACCATGAACGGCGCGGTGCTTCCCATCCTCGCGCTTTTCATTGTGGCGGGCGAGGAGCAAGGCGTTGCGCCCAAGCAGCTTTCAGGAACGATCCAGAACGACATCCTGAAAGAGTTCATGGTGCGGAACACCTACATCTATCCGCCCTTGCCCTCCATGCGGATCATTTCGGACATCTTCGCCTACACCAGCGTGAACATGCCGAAGTTCAACTCGATCTCGATCTCCGGCTATCACATGCAGGAGGCGGGCGCGACGGCGGATCTCGAACTCGCCTATACGCTCGCCGACGGGGTCGAATATGTCCGCGCCGGGATGGCGACCGGCCTCAATATCGACGCGTTCGCACCGCGCCTCTCCTTCTTCTGGGCGGTCGGCATGAACTACTTCATGGAAGTCGCCAAGATGCGCGCCGGGCGAATGCTATGGGCGCGGCTCATGAAGGACCTCGGCGCGAAAAGCCCGAAGTCGATGAGCCTGCGCGCGCACTGCCAGACGAGCGGCTGGTCGCTTACCGCGCAGGATGTGTACAACAACGTGGTCCGCACCTGCGTGGAGGCCTTCGCGGCGACGCATGGCGGCACGCAATCTCTGCACACGAACGCGCTCGACGAAGCGCTTGCACTGCCGACCGATTTTTCCGCGCGCATCGCCCGCAACACCCAGCTTTTCATCCAGCACGAGACGGGGACAACCCGCGTGATCGACCCCTGGGGCGGCAGCTATTATGTCGAGCGGCTGACCTGCGAGCTTGCGAAAAAGGCGTGGGAGCACATCCAGGAGGTCGAGCGCCTTGGCGGCATGGCGAAGGCCATCGACGCCGGTGTGCCGAAAATGCGCATCGAGGAAGCAGCGGCGCGCACGCAGGCCCGCATCGACGGCGGCAGGCAGGTTATCGTCGGGGTCAACAAATATCAGCCCGACGACGAAGCGCCGATCGACGTGCTGAGGGTTGACAACTCCTCTGTGCGCGCCAAGCAGATCGAGAAGCTCGAGCGGCTGAAGGCCGAACGCGATCCGAAGGCGGTCGAGGCGGCGCTCGCGGCGCTGACCAAGGCTGCGGCGGACAGAACCGGCAATCTTCTGGAGCTTTCCGTTAGTGCGGCCCGCGTGAAAGCGACGGTGGGCGAAATTTCTGAGGCGCTGGAAAAGGTCTATGGCCGCCACCGCGCCGAGACGCGCGCCATTTCAGGGGTCTACCGCCAGGAGATCGGGCAGATGGATGACAAGGTCCGGCGCGTCATTGCGATGTGCGAAGCCTTCGAGAAGGACGATGGGCGGCGGCCCCGTATTATTGTGGCGAAGGTTGGCCAGGACGGGCACGACCGGGGGCAGAAGGTGATCGCGTCGGCTTTCGCCGACCTCGGCTTCGATGTCGATATCGGCGCGCTGTTCGCAACGCCGGCCGAGGTTGCGCGACAAGCCGTGGAAAACGACGTGCACATCGTCGGCGTGTCCTCGCTTGCGGCGGGCCACCTCACGCTGGTTCCGGAGTTGAGGCAGGAACTGGAAAAGCAGGGCCGCCCGGACATCCTCGTCGTAGCTGGCGGCGTCATTCCGCCCGACGATTACCCCGCGCTCTACAAGGCGGGGGCGATTGCGATTTTCGGCCCCGGCACCAATATCGCAGACGCGGCGGCGGATCTGCTCGGCAAGCTGAACGCGCATCTCGGCTATGTGAAGCAGGCAGCCGAATAATACCGGCGGCTTCGTCTTGGAAACGCCATCGCAAGTTTATGGACGGAGACCCACATTTGTAATAATGTGGGACGAGGATATAGCTATGAGCCGCCTGACCATCGACATAACCGAGCACCAGCACAAGGCCCTCAAAGCGCTCGCCGCGCTCGAGGGCAAAACCATCAAGCAATATGCGCTGGAGAAGCTATTTCCGCCCGAGCGTGACGACGAAAAAGCTTGGGCGGATTTGAAAATGCTCATTGAGCGGAGAATCGCCGAAAGCTCCGCTGGCGCCATTTCCGGCAAGACTTTCGATGAGATTGTCGAGGAGGAGTTCCGCGCGAGCGGGACAGTTTGAAAGCCTCTTACGTTTTTCACCCCGCGGCGGAGCACGAATTGCGCGAGATCCTCCGCTATACCCGCAAGAATTGGGGTGAAGCACAGGCCAAGAAATACGCCGCCAAACTCCGCGAGTGCATCCAAGCTCTCGCCACCGATAAGAAACCTTGCAAAGACATGAGCGCATTGTATCCGGCTCTGCGCATGGCGCACTGTGAACGCCACTATGTATTTTGTTTGCCGAGACAGAATGCCCCTGCCTTGATTCTTGCTATTCTACATGAGCGCATGGATCTCGTGGCGCGGCTGGAGCATAGGCTTAAGCAATGAACGATCAGGCTGCATTCTGGGACGAGCGCTACAAGGGCGAAGGCTTCGCGTTCGGGACAGCGCCGAATGAGTTTCTCGTCTCGCAGGCGCACCATCTCAAGCCCGGCCTGCGCGCGCTCGTGCCCGGCGATGGCGAAGGCCGAAATGGCGTCTGGCTTGCAGAGCAAGGATTAACCGTCGATACCGTCGATGTCTCGCCGCTGGGCGTTGCGAAGGCCGGGAGGCTTGCGAAAGAGCGCGGCGTCGAAATCAACGCGGTGCTTGCCGATCTTCTCACGTGGCCTTGGCCGCGTAACGCGTACGACATCGCCGCCGCGCTCTACATCCATTTCTTCGACAGCGACAGGCCAACAATGCACCGGGCCATGCTGGACGCGCTGAAGCCGGGCGGCATTCTCATCTTGGAGGCGTTCCGGCCCGAACAGCTTGAATTGCAAAAAATATATCGCTCGGGCGGCCCCAGGACGGCGGACATGCTCTACTCCAAGGCCAAGCTCGCCGAGGACTTCGCTGGAACCTCAATGCTTCACCTTGAAGAGGCGGTGGTGGAGCTTGCCGAAGGGCATCGCCACAGCGGCAAGGCCGCGATCATCCGCGCCGTCGTGCGCAAGCCCGGATAACCGCCATGAAGGCCCTGAAACTGGCGACTTCCCCGGCCGCGCTTTGCTTTTGGGCGATCCTGCTTTGTGTCGGCTATTCTATCGTGAGTTCCAACGCGAGCCGGGTCGTGGCGTTCAAGCAGGAGAACAGGTTCGGCTACGCGAAGACGTCGTTCCCCCTCCACATGAAGCGCTGGGACGAGGCGCTTTTCGCCATTCTCGCTGCGCGCGCCAAAAGCGAGATGGCCGAGTTCCTGAAAAACGCAGAGCAGGATGCGAACGCGAACCCCATCGAAGGCGAGTGGAAGCCTTACACCGAGGCGGTCAGCTATCTCGAGCAGTTCCGCACCCCTTCGCTCGTGAGTTACCTTGAGGTTGCGACCGTAACACAGGGCGACGCGCGACCGGCGATCACCTTTCGCACAGTCAATTTCGACATAAGCGCGCGCAGGGAACTGGCGCTTGCCGACATTGTCGAAGGGGCTGCCGACCGCTCCAGCACCCTCGAAGCCATGGCGAACTACGCACGCGCCGACCTGAAGGAGGAGACCGGCGAAGAGGAAGAGAGCGACACTCTTCTCGATTTGACGAAGCCCGATCTCAGCGTTTATGAGCGCTTCACGCTTTGCCCTTCCACGAAAATCGGGAAAGCGGCCGGGCTGACGATCCATTTCCCCCCCGCGTTGGAAGGCCCTTACGCGGGAAGCGACTTTCACGTCACAATTCCGTACACCGTCTTCGCGAAATACTTGAAGCCGGGGATGAAGCAGCTTTTCTCCGGGGAGCCGCGGGCGACGCCCGTCTCTTTGCAGGACTCGGAGTCGTGAGGCAACACGGCCGGCATTTCCCCCGCAGCACGTCATCGCGGAACGGCGCTTTCGCCGTATCCGGGATCGCAAAAGATTTGGCGGCCGAACGTTTTACGGCCCCGGATAACGCCTGCGGCGTTTCCGGGGTGACGTCCGCCGACTACTCGGCAGCGGCAGAAAAATCGGGCCTGTAGGTAAGGATCGGATCGCGGGCGGCCCGGGTTTCGTCGAGACGCTTCCGCGGAGCGAAGCGCGGCGCCTTTGAGAAGCGCGCGGAATCGCCTGCTTTCGCAGCTTCCGCCAGCTTCCTCATCGCCGCTGATGAACTGATCGAGGCTCTGCTTCGATTCCGACTCGGTCGGTTCCACAAGCATCGCGCCCGAGACGACAAGCGGGAAATAGACCGTCATCGGATGGAAGCCCTCGTCGATCAGCGCCTTCGCGAAGTCGAGCGTGGAGACGTGCGTGCCCTTCAGGAAGCGGTCGTCGAACAGCGCTTCGTGCATGCACGCGCGGTCGCCGAAAGGAGAGGACAGAACATCGCCGAGGCATGCGCGCACATAGTTGGCGTTCAGCACGGCATCCTCGGATGCCTGCCGGATGCCGTCCGCGCCGTGGCTCATCATGTAGGCGAGCGCGCGCACGAACATGCCCATTTGGCCGTGAAACGCCGTCAGCCTTCCCAACGGGGCTGCGGCTTCCGGCCCATCTTCGGCGTGTTCGATCAGGCGATAGTCGCTCGCCATCCTTCGTGACGAAGGGCAAGGGCGCGAAGGGCGCGAGCGCCTCCGACAGAACCACCGGCCCGGCGCCTGGGCCGCCGCCGCCATGCGGCGTGGAGAACGTCTTGTGCAGATTGATGTGCATCGCGTCCACGCCGAGATCGCCCGGACGGACCTTGCCCGCGATGGCGTTGAAGTTCGCGCCGTCGCAATAGAGATAGGCGCCTGCCTCGTGAAGCGCCGCCGCAATCTCGGCGATCTCGGGCTCGAACAGACCGCAGGTGTTCGGGTTCGTCAGCATCATCGCCGCGACGTTTGGCCCGAGCTTCGCGCGCACGGCCTCCGCGCTGACGGTCCCGTCCTCGCGCGCCTCGACCGCGCGCACGGTAAAGCCGAGAAGCGCCGCCGTCGCCGGGTTCGTGCCGTGGGCCGATTCGGGAACGAGCACCTTCCGCCGGGTCGCCGCCTCGCCGCGCGCTTCGATCGCGGCGCGGATCGCCATCATGCCGCACATCTCGCCATGCGCGCCCGCCTTGGGAGAGAGCGCGACCGCGTGCATGCCGGTCAGTTCGACCAGCCAGCGGCTCAGCTCGGTCATAAGATCGAGCGCGCCCTGCACCGTCTTTTCCGGCTGCAGCGGATGAATGTCCGCGAAGCCTGGGAGCCGCGCCACCTTCTCGTTCAAGCGCGGATTATGCTTCATGGTGCACGAGCCGAGCGGGAAGATGCCGGTGTCGATGGAGTAGTTTTTCTGCGAAAGGCGCACATAGTGGCGGATCGCCTGCGGCTCCGAAAGGCCCGGCAGGCCGATCGGCTCGCTCCGCTCCAGGCCGCCCAGCCGCGTCTCGGTCTCCTGAGGTTTGTCGAAATCGACCCCGCTCGTCTCGGTCGAGCCGATTTCGAAGATCAGCGGCTCCTCAATCGCAAGGCCGCGGTTGCCCGTGAAGGTGTGAATTTCGCTCGCTGGCTCCGCATGGTCCAGCGAAAAGTCTTTCGGCATCTCAACCATGAAGCACCTCATTAAGCGCGGCCTTATAGGCGGCAATATCATTGGGGGTTGTCACTTCCGTCGCCGCGACGACGATCAGATTCTCCAGCGCTGGCGCGCCGGGCCACAGGCGGGAGGCGGGAACGCCGCCGATGATCCGCGATCCGCAAGTGCATCGATCACCGCGCCGCTCGCCTTCGGCGTCAGAATCGAGAACTCATTGAAGAAAGCGGGCGTGATCACATCGACGCCCGGAACTTCGGCGAGAGCCTTGGCAAGCGCAACGGCGTTCGCATGATTGAGCGCGGCAAGCTTGCGCAGGCCCAACTCGCCGAGCAGCGTCAGGTGCGCCGAGAAGGCGAGCGCGCACAGCCCGGAATTTGTGCAGATGTTGCTCGTCGCTTTCTCGCGGCGGATGTGCTGCTCGCGCGTCGACAGAGTCAGCACGAAACCCCGGCGTCCGTCTTCATCAACCGTCTCGCCGCACAACCGGCCCGGCATCTGGCGCACGAATTTTCTGCGGCAGGCGAGAAGCCCGAGATAAGGCCCGCCGAAATTCAGGCCATTCCCGATGGACTGGCCTTCCGCCACCACGATGTCGGCGCCCATCGCGCCCGGCGATTTCAGCGCGCCGAACGAGACAGCCTCCGTCACCGCGACGATCAGCAAAGCCCCGCATTCATGCGCTTTCGCAGCCAGGGCCGAGAGATCGCTCACGCGCCCGAAAACATCGGGCATCTGCACGACGATGCAGGAGGTGTCGGCATCGCAGGCCACATCGAACGTGGCCGCAGGATCGGCCGCCGCGGCATCCACCTCGACGCCCGAATGATGAGAAACCGTTTCGATCACGGCGCGGTAGTGCGGATGCAGGCCGCCCGACAGCACCGCCTTCTTGCGCTTCGTGAGCCGATGCGCCATCAGCACCGCCTCGGCGGCCGCTGTGGAGCCGTCATACATGGATGCGTTCGCGATCTCCATGCCGGTCAGCGCAGCAACCTGGGTCTGGAACTCGAACAGATATTGCAGCGTGCCCTGAGCGATCTCCGGCTGGTAGGGCGTATACGCCGTCATGAACTCGGAGCGCTGGATCACATAATCGACCGTCGCCGGAACATGATGCTTGTAAGCGCCGCAGCCCGCGAAAAACGGCACGGAACCGGCCGGGACATTGCGCGCCGCCATGGCTGAAAGGGCGCGCTCGACGGCCATTTCGCTCTGCCGGCGCGGCAGATCGGGCAACTCCTCCTTAAGTTTTGAGGCCGGCACGTCTGCGAAAAGCGCGTCGATGCCGGGTGCGCCGATCCTGCCGAGCATGGCGCGGCGGTCGGCCTCGGTATGGGGAAGATAGCGCATCAGCCCTCCGACTTGGCGTAAGCGAGGTAGGCATCGCGATCCATGAGCGTGTCCAGCTCCACGGCGTCGGCGATCTGGATCTTGAGGACCCAGGCTGCTCCCTCGGCGTCCTGATTGATGAGTTCCGGATTATCGTTGAGCGCGGCGTTGACTTCTGTGATGACGCCGCTCGCTGGCGCGTAGAGATCGCTTGCCGCCTTGACGGACTCGACGACCGCGACCGGATTTCCTTGTTTGACTTTTCCGCCCACCGCCGGAAGCTCGACAAACGTCACGTCGCCAAGCTTTTCCTGCGCAAAATTCGTGATGCCGACAGTCCCGATATCGCCTTCAACGATAATGTATTCGTGATCTTCGGTATATTTAGTGAGCGCCATTGCTGTCTGACCTTTTGTTCTATGCTTTGCGGACGTAACGGTGAGGAACGAAGGGCATGCTCGTGACGCGCGCCGGGATGGCGGCGGCGCGAATTTGAATAGCAAGCTCTGTGCCAGGCTTGCTCAATGCCGCCGGAACGATGCCCATCGCGATGGCGGCGGCGGCTGACGGAGTGAACGCCCCGCTTGTAACTTCGCCGACGGAATTTCCAGCCGGATCCGTGATCGTCATCCCATGCCGGGCGGCCGAGCGTCCTTCGAGCTTCAGGCCGGCGCGGATGCGCGAGGGGCCTTCCCTCAGCTCCCGGATGATGCGCTCAGCGCCAGGGAAGCCGCCTTCATTGCGGCGGCGCTTTCCGATCGAGAAGCTCAGCGCAGCCTCAACCGGCGACACGGTTTCATCCATGTCCTGGCCGTACAGGGGAAGGCCCGCTTCCAGGCGCAGCGTATCGCGCGCGCCGAGCCCGATCGGCAAGACTTCCGGCTCGGCGAGAATCTCGCGGGCCAGCGCTTCCGCATCGTCGGCCTCGACCGAGATTTCGAAGCCGTCTTCGCCGGTGTAGCCCGAGCGCGAGACAACGACAGGCCGCGACCGCATCCGGAATATGCCGCACGTCATGAAGCCGAGCGCGTCGACGCCTTGGATCAATCGTGAAAGCACGGCGGCGGCTTGCGGCCCCTGCAGCGCGAAAAGCGCACGATCCGACTCTGGCTCAAGCCTCATACTCACAGGCAGCCGCTCCGCGATGTGCGCGAGATCGATGTCCTTCCGGGACGCGTTGACAACGAGCGATATGCCTTCGCCGTCGGCGTCGCGCGTCACCATCAGATCGTCGATTATGCCGCCGCTTTCGTTGAGAAGCTGTGTGTAGCGGATCTGCCCTGGCTTGAGGCCCAGCACATCGCCGGGGACGAGCTGTTCGAGCGCAGCGGCTGCGGCGCCGAAATCCGGCCCTTTCAGCCGCGCCTGTCCCATATGCGACACGTCGAAGAAGCCCGCTGCGCCGCGGACGTGAAGATGCTCCTTGACGATGCCGCTCGCATATTGCAGGGGCATTTCATAGCCCGCGAAGGGCACGAGCTTTGCGCCAAGTTCGCGATGGAGCGCGTTAAGCGGCGTCACGCAAAGCTTTGCTTCAGGCTTGATGAGGACTTCTGTCTCGCTCATGGTCGGTTCCGTGACGTTAAGGCGCTCCGCTTTCGCGGCACTGCGCCCCCTCTGTCACGGGACCTGAGAGATTTCACCCGGACTGTCCGGATCTACCCCTTCGGTGAGACGCGCGAATTGCGCGGCTGCTTTCCAGAGTGCTGTCTGCGCGCGGTCCTTTTGCCTGAGAGTTTCCGGGGCGGTTGCTCCTTCGGCGCCAGCATGGCTGGTCTCTCCCGCTTGCATCGCTCAGCACGCTTTAAGTCGCCTGCCGGGCTCGCCCTGTCAACCCGAGCTAGGTAATAAAAGCTTGAATAACCGGATTCTGGGTAAATAGATGCGGCGTACGCGGCACAGTTTGCCCCTTTCGTAGCCTCGCGGGGCGTTAGCTCATCACCATCCGCTGTATCCGAAGCCGAAAGCCTGTGTCTTGTCGGACGCAGCCTTGCTCAGGACAGAGGAATAGTCGGCGCGCAACGGGCCGACGGGCGAATCCCAGATGAGGCTTGCGCCGACGGACGACCTCAGAGCTGACGAATCGGAGATGACAAGGTTGTTCGTCGTGCCGTGCGCTGTGGCGTAAGCGGCGGCGAACTTCTGCGCGTCCGTCCCGAAAGCGCTGCCCGCGGCGGTATAGACCGCGCCGCTGAGGCCAAGGTCCTGCGGCACGAAAGGAAGCGGGAAACGCAGCTCGGTCGTCGCCGAGTAGAAGGTCGTGGCTCCGAGCGCGTCGCCGGTTGCCGCGTCGCGCGGACCAAGGCCCGCAGGCTGGAAGCCGGGGATGGTTTCGCCTCCCTTATAGAAGGCGTCGACGACGCGCACACCCTGCCCGCCCCAGCCCATAATGGTGCCGCCCGTCGTCCGGGCCGCCAGGGTTATCTCCTGGGAAACGGGATAATAGGCCCTCATCTCGGCGGTGGAGCGGATGTAATTGACGTCTCCGCCCGCGCCCGCGAAGTCCTGGGTTTCCTTGAAGTAGAACCCGCGCGTGGGCTTTTTCTTGTTGTTCCTCGTGTCGTAGATCATGTTGTAGCCGACCGAGGAAATGACGGCCTCGCCTGCAATCTGCTTCACCGCGAGGGAGGCGTTCGGGTCGAGATTATAAACGTCGTCCAGCATCAAGGTGTAGTTGAAGCCGACGCTGAACTCGTCCGTAACCGGAACGCCAAAGCGAAGCCCGCCGCCGACCCTGAAATCCTCGTAGCCCGCAACGGTGTAACCCGTGGCTTGGGTGTAGTCGGCATTCTTGATGAAGGCGTCCACACCGAAGGACACATTGTGGTCCAGGAAACGCGGCTCGGTCCAGCTCACCGTCAATCCTTCGGTCCCCGAAACGCTCCCTCCAGCTTCACCTGGAGATACTGGCCCGTCCCCATCAGGTTGCGTTCGGTATAGGTGACATCGCCGATGATGCCGGCGGAGGTTGAATAACCCGCAGCGAAGGAAAGCTCGCCCGTCTGCTGCTCTTCGACGGCGACAGTCAGAGCCGTGCGGCCGGGCGCAGACCCTTTCTCCTTCGTTATTTTGACGTCCTTGAAAAAGCCGGTCTTCATGAGCCGCTGCCGGGCCTGCTCGACCATCACCTTGTTATAGGCATCGCCTTCTGCGATCCGGAATTCGCGGCGGATGACCTCATCCCTGGTGGTGAAATTGCCCGTGAAATCGATCCGCTCGATATAGTCGCGCGGACCTCGCTCGACGGCGTAGACGACGGAGATCGTCCGCGTTCCCGGATCGCGGTCTATCCGGGGGCGGATCTGGCCGAAGGGCTCGCCCTCTTCGGCCGCTGCCGCCGTCAATGCCTCGACGCTCTTTTCAATGAGATCCGCATTGTAGATGTCTCCGGGATTGCCGAGGACGCGCTTTTGCAAGCTTTCCGCGTTCAACGACCTGAGCGTCAACTGAACGTCGATGGCTCCAAACGTGTAGCGCGGCCCCTCCTCGACAACGAAGGTGAGGAAGAAGCCCTTCTTCTCCTGGTCCGCGTCGGCTTCGGCGGATGCCACGCGCATGTCGGCGAACCCGTTCCTCAGATAGAAGCGCCTGAGAAGCTCGCGGTCGAGATTGAGGCGATCCGGATCGTAGATCGAGGTCGGCTTCAGGAAATCGAGAAGCCCCAACTCCGTCGTCGTGATCGCGCCCCTGAGTTCGGCGTCGCTGAAGGAGGCGTTGCCGATGAAATTGATCCCGGCGACTTTCGTCACCGCGCCTTCCCGGATTTCATAAACCAGATCGACGCGATTGTGGTCGAGTTCGATGATCTTGGCTTCGACCTGCGCCCCGTAATAGCCCTGCCGGCGATAGACCTCGAGAATCCGCTGCATGTCGGCTTTGGCGCGCGCCGGGGTGTATAGTCCGGCGGCTTTCAGCTGAACCTCTTTTGCAAGCGTGTCCGAGGTGACTTCCTTGGCTCCCTCGAATGCCACATTGCGAATGAGCGGAGCTTCTGCGACGTCGACGACGAGCGCGCTTCCTTGGAGCTTGATATGGACATCGCGGAACAGCCCCGTCGCAAACAGCGCCTTGAGGCTTTCGTCCGCCTTTGCGGCGTCGTAGCGCTGCCCGGCATGCAAGGTCAGGTCATGTTCGACGGTTTCGGCTTCGATGCGTTGATTGCCCGTCACCCGGATTTGCCCGATGACGGGGCCGCTCTCAGCGCGGGCCGCGGGAGGATGCGCCACGCCGATAAGCAGCGCCGCGATAAGCGCGAGGATTGCCAGGACCGGCCCCGGCACTCGACCCGTTCCGTAACGCCGCCACCCGGCAGCCCTGTCCTGTACGCCAACTTTACAAGAAACCATGCCCCGAAAAGAAACCAGCCCTTTATGACGCTAGCGTGGCTGGGCGGATGCCGTCTTCGACCTCGAGGAGCAGCGCCAAAAAACGGAAGCGGGGCCCCAAGACGCGCGAAGGGCCGCTTTCGCGGCCCCGGCAAGTTATCAGGTCCTGCTTCAGTAGCAGAAGCTGTAGGCGTTCACGCTGCAAAAGCCCGGGCCATAGCCTGCCGCCCGGCAGTTCCAATAGCAACTGCCACCGTCATAGCCATAGCCATAGTCCCACAGGCCTATACCGTAGAACGGGTAGAAGCGCCCATTGCGCCAGTAACCGCGGTGGCCGTGATTGAAGGCCATGCGCCCGCCGTGGACGCCGCGTCCGGCCATCCCGCCATGCATCATCCCCATACCGCCGTAGCCGTGGCCCATTCCGCCGAAGCTATGGCCCATGCCACCGCTGAAGCCGCCGAAGCCACCGCCGCCGTGACCCATGCCGCCGCCAAAGCCGCCGCCGAATCCACCCCCGCCGTGGCCCCCGCCGCCACCTCCTCCGCCGCCACCGCCGTGGCCGACAAGCGTGAAGGCGCTTGGCGCCTGCGCTGCCGGCAACGCGGCGCCCTCACTCACAGGACCGGCCGAGGCTGAGTACGCCCCCAGCGAAAGCCCAAGCGCCGCGACAGCAGCGAAGGTGAGTTTCTTGATAGACATGATAACGTCTCCTCAATTCGTTCGCGATCCCTTCTCGGCCAAGGCAGGATCCATGGCTTTTAGCCATGCAGATATCCAACGAAACCTGCCGCCAAGGCTTTGTTCCAAGCGGCGGCAGTTCCGTCGAGAAATCGAGGAGACGTTTCTGCAGTTTTTATTGTAACTGTTTGCATCGATGCACGGCGACTTAGCTGCGTCAATACCAGCACGATGCTGAAAAACCGAGAAATTCTTCCCTCATCCTTCGACAAGCTCAGGATGAGGCCGAGTTTTTCAACGCGTTAACCCTCATGGTGAGCTTGTCAAACCATGGGCAGCAAGCTCAACATCCCGCTAGGCAGCGACTGGCACGAGCCTGCCGACCACCTTTGCGGAGCAGATCACACCGGGGATGCCAGCGCCCGGGTGGGTTCCTGCACCGGCCAGATACAGGTTCTTGATGCCCTCCGCCTTGTTATGGAAGCGGAAATAAG